>NZ_JAHVXI010000030.1 GCF_021032705.1 Psychroserpens luteolus
TCTGATGAGTCGTATACGTGGGCTGAGAATGGTATCACTTATGATGGTTCTGGAGGATCTACTTCGGTAACTATTGAAGGTGTGAACTGTGCGGCCGATCAAACATTAAACTTAACAGTAACACCGGAGCCTGCTCCTGTGGTGACTGATGTGACGATTTGTTCTGATGAGTCGTATACTTGGGCTGAGAATGGTATCACTTATGATGGTTCTGGAGGATCTACTTCGGTAACTATTGAAGGTGTGAACTGTGCAGCTGATCAAACACTTAACTTAACAGTAACGCCGGAGCCTGCTCCTGTGGTGACTGATGTGACGATTTGTTCTGATGAGTCGTATACGTGGGCTGAGAATGGTATCACTTATGATGGTTCTGGAGGATCTACTTCGGTAACTATTGAAGGTGTAAACTGTGCAGC
>NZ_JAHVXI010000031.1 GCF_021032705.1 Psychroserpens luteolus
GCTGCCTATAAGTGCTTCTCCACGCAGGACGAGATTGCCGCGTTCCGCGAGCAGGCGAAGGAGGCCGGGACCTCAACCCTGTTCCGCTCCCCCTGGCGTGACGTGGCGGAGGCAGATCACCCTGACCTGCCATATGTCGTGCGGCTGAAGGCCCCGAAAGACGGGGCTATTTCTATCGCGGACGCCGTGCAAGGCGAGGTGACATGGAAAGCGGAAACGCTGGATGACATGGTTCTGCTGCGCTCAGATAGCTCGCCGGTGTACATGTTGGCGGTGGTGGTCGACGACTACGATATGGGCGTGACCCATGTGGTGCGCGGCGATGACCATCTGGCCAACGCCGCGCGGCAGTCGATGATCTACACGGCCATGGGTTGGGACCTGCCGACATTTGCGCATATCCCGCTGATCCACG
>NZ_JAHVXI010000032.1 GCF_021032705.1 Psychroserpens luteolus
TCGATGCCTGTGTACACGGCCGCATGGGGGTTCCCGCCCACTGCGAAAATGGACCGACCGAACTGCGTGCGCGCCATCATGATCCCGAACAAAATGATCGTGATGATCGCGGCCCAGGACAACACAGGCAGACCCAATAGAACTATGCGGGGGAAGTCGGTGAAGGCTGGTGACATCTCATGAGAATTCACCCATTTGCCGTCTGAAATCAGAAAAATAATACCCCGAAAGATGGTCATCGTGCCGAGGGTCACAACGATCGGCGGGATCGCCAATTTCCAGACCAAAACCCCGTTGATCGCACCCATTACCGCACCAAGCAGAACTGCAATCGCGATGATCACAGGGATCGGCAGGCCCGGCATGGCGACGTTGATCATCGCCACCGCCATA
>NZ_JAHVXI010000033.1 GCF_021032705.1 Psychroserpens luteolus
CTGCATGGGTCCTTTCTAAAGCAGATTGATCTGATGTAGAAGTGATTATCACAGATCTAGCTAAACCATCCTCACCTAAGTGGTCAGTTAGAAATTCATTAACTTCTCTTCCTCGCTCACCAACTAAGCAAATAACGTTAACATCAGCCGTTAAGTTTTTCGCCAGTTTACCTAAGAGAGTACTCTTGCCAACGCCGCTGCCAGCGAAGATACCAATTCTTTGTCCTAACCCAATTGGTGTGAACATATCAATCGCTTTTACACCTGTTTCGAGTAGTTTATTAATAGGGGAACGCTCCAAAGGATTCGTTGGTTTTGTATAGAGAGGATATTCTGTAGCGCTTTCTAATTTGCCTTTATGATCAATTGGTTTACCAAAAGCATCGACT
>NZ_JAHVXI010000034.1 GCF_021032705.1 Psychroserpens luteolus
CTCCGCCCGCTTGATGTGGCCGCACAGGCCGCCAAAACGACCGAGCAGGTGATGCACGACCTTGAGGCGCGACGCCAGAAAGCGACAACGGATGCAGAGCGGCGCAAGTTGAAGTTTGAACTGCACATGGCGCTGGCCCGCGTGGGCATCGAGCCGCCCCCATGGGACGAGGATTGAGGTCGGCGGTTCTTAGCGGACGGGCACGGAATAGAGGATAAACCCATCCACCCGCGCCACTTCGACAGCGCCGGTATCCAGAACAAACACGCCGAGGTTCTCGGCATCCTCAGGGCAGCCCACAAGGTCAGCGGCATCGTCGAGGAATTGGTTGGTGAAGTCGTTCTCGCCGACGCGGCGGCAGGCATCGCCTTTGATGCGGTAACCG
>NZ_JAHVXI010000035.1 GCF_021032705.1 Psychroserpens luteolus
ACCGATGATAGTGATGATCCAACGGATCCAACCGATACGGATAACAATGGAGATGGCGAGCCAGATGATCCAACCGATACAGTGATTCCACAGAATCCATCGATGAGCATCATCAAAGAGAGCAGTTTAGACTTAGGTGCGGATGGTGTTGTTAGTGTAGGCGATGTGATTACCTATACCTACACCGTAAGCAACACAGGTGATGTGACCTTATTTGATGTAAGTGTAGTGGAGAATGCTGCCGACTTTACCGGAACAGGGACTTTACCAACACCAGTTTATCAGAGTGGAGGTGCCGACTTAGACCTAGAGGCCGATTTAGAGGATTTAGCCGTAGGCGCAGGAACGATAGTATACACAGCCACATATACCATCACAC
>NZ_JAHVXI010000036.1 GCF_021032705.1 Psychroserpens luteolus
TGGTTGCCGCTGTTTGTGGTCCCGTTCTTAGCGTCGAAGAAAACGCGTCGGGACCCAATAAAATAACGGCGCTGGTCAGTATTCTGATTCCAGATTGAGGGGGTATAGGAGGGTTTTTGGCATGGATCAAGCCCTATGGGCCGGGGATCGTGCGACGCGTGCGTCGTTTCTTGTAAGGTATTGTTTTGAAACAGTTCCAAAGTTTTTTTTAACCACTTATTAACCCACCGATTTGATGGCCTGCCGCGGCTTGCCGAATTTAGCCTTTGACAAAGCCCCCGCATATCAGGCCTTACTTGTCCCGTTTTCCAAGACAAGGCTTTTTAGATGTTCGCCAAAGCGCCCAACGGTATTCCGCAAAGTGACGGGGATTTGA
>NZ_JAHVXI010000037.1 GCF_021032705.1 Psychroserpens luteolus
CAAAACCGGGCAGATGTCGAAGGTCGCGGGTTTGATCCTGCGCAAGGGCGGCACCACGGAGGTGCGGATTATCCCGATTTTCTCGGGCCCCGTCGCGGTGATTTCTTCCTTCATGCAGAATGTCGGCGCCGCGGCCTTGTTCCTGCCTGTCGTTTCTCGCATCTCGGCGCGGACGGGGTTGCCCCTGTCGCGGCTGCTGATGCCCATGGGGTTCTGCGCGATCCTTGGCGGGACCATGACGATGGTGGGCTCGTCGCCGCTGATCCTGCTCAATGACTTGATCCTGACGGCCAATGGGGGCTTGCCTGCCGATCAGCAGATCGAACCGTTCGGGCTATTCTCGGTGACGCCTGTGGGGGCGATGCTGATCGT
>NZ_JAHVXI010000038.1 GCF_021032705.1 Psychroserpens luteolus
ACAGGATCAGCGGGCGTTTCAGCAGCACCGCACGTTCGGCCGCAGCGATGATCGCGTTGCCGACATACATCGACATGGAGCCGCCCATGAAGGAGAAGTCCTGCGCGATGGCCACGAGGGGGGTGCGGTCAATCTCGCCCTCGGCGACAAGCATCGCCTCTTTCTCGCCGGTCTTTTTGCGCGCATCTTTGATGCGGTCGGGGTATTTCTTCTGGTCTTTGAAATGCAGCGGGTCGACGGTGGGTTCGGGAACCTCGATCTCTGTGAAGATGCCGCCGTCGAACAGCCCGTGGAAGCGTTCGCGCGGGGTGATGACCATGTGGTGGTCGCAATTGGAGCAGACGTTGAAGTTTTCGCTGAGCTCGCGGTG
>NZ_JAHVXI010000003.1:0-364041 GCF_021032705.1 Psychroserpens luteolus
ATTGAGTGTTCTGGTGATGATAACGAACAATTAGCTAACGATTGGAATGCAGCCAATATCGCTGCCCTTGAAGCTTGTGCTGCTGATTCTTGTGATACAGACTTAAATACGCAAGTCACTTCTGATTACAACTTTACTAACTTAGTATCTACTTGTGGTCTTGGTGGAACAATTGCTGTTGTCTATACCATTACTGATGACTGTGGTAACACAACAACATTGAATGCAACACTAACACTTGAGGATACAGTTGCGCCAGACCTTTCAAATTGTACTGTAGAAAATACGTCGTTAGAATGTTCTGATACTGAAAATGAATCCCTTGCTGATGCTTGGAATGCGGCTAATATTGCAGCGCTTGAGGCTTGTGCTACTGATTCTTGTGATACAGACTTTACTGGTCAGGTGACTTCTGATTATGATTTTAATAACCTTAATACAACTTGTGGTCCTTGTGGAACAATTAGTGTGACTTATACCGTTACTGATGATTGTGGTAATGCAACAACGCTTACTGCAGTATTAACTTTTGGAGATGAAACAATTCCTGATTTATCAGATTGTGATATTCAAGATATAACATTAGAATGTTCAGGTGATGAAAATGAAACATTAGCGAACGATTGGAATCAAAATAACATTGTGACACTTCAAGCTTGTGCAGATGATTTAGCTGTAACTGTGACTTCAGATTATGATTATACAAATTTTGTATCATCTTGTGGATTAAGTGGAAGCATCTCTGCAACCTATACGATTTCAGATGAGTGTGGAAACTCAGCTACACTTCAAGCGACATTAACGATTGAAGACACAACGCCTCCAACGTTTACTGTTCCTGAGAGTATTACAATTGAATGTGATCAAGACCCATTAGATTTAACACTTACTGGTGATGTAACTGATGAAACCGATGTCTGTTCTGGTCTTTTAGAAGCCACATATGTTGACACTGTTGCTGATGGTTCATGTCCTAGTGAGTCTATTATTACAAGAACATGGACTTTGACGGATGACTGTGGTAATACAACGACTTTAGTTCAAACAATTACAATTCAAGATACAACACCGCCTACGTTTACAGTACCTGAAAGTATAACCTTAGAATGTGATCAAGATAGTTCTGATCTAACCTTAACTGGTGATGTGACTGATGAAGCAGATAACTGTTCTACTGGTTTAGAAGCGACATTTACAGATACTGTTGCTGATGGTTCATGTCCTAGTGAATCTATAATTACTAGAACATGGACATTAACGGATGACTGTGATAATACAACGACTTTAGTTCAAACAATTACAATTCAAGATACAACACCGCCTACGTTTACAGTACCTGAAAGTATAACCTTAGAATGTGATCAAGATAGTTCTGATCTAACCTTAACTGGTGATGTGACTGATGAAGCAGATAACTGCTCTACAGGCTTAGAAGCTACATTTACAGATACTGTTGCTCAAGGTGATTGTCCTAGTGAATCTATTATTACTAGAACATGGACTTTAACGGATGACTGTGATAATACAACGACTTTAGTTCAAACGATTACTGTTCAAGATACAACACCACCTACGTTTACAGTACCTGAAAGTATAACCTTAGAATGTGATCAAGATAGTTCTGATCTATCCTTAACTGGTGACGTGACTGATGAAGCGGATAACTGTTCTACTGGTTTAGAAGCTACATTTACAGATACTGTTGCTCAAGGTGATTGTCCTAATGCGTCTATCATTACTAGAACATGGACATTAACTGATGATTGTGATAATACAACAACTTTAGTACAAACGATCACTGTTCAAGATACAACGCCTCCTACATTTACAGTACCTGAAAATGTAACGCTAGAATGTGATGAAGATAGTTCTAATTTAACCTTAACTGGTGATGTGACTGATGAAGCAGATAACTGCTCTACAGGCTTAGAAGCTACATTTACAGATACTGTTGCTCAAGGTGATTGTCCTAATGCGTCTATCATTACTAGAACATGGACATTAACTGATGATTGTGATAACACGACCACTTTAGTACAAACAATTACAATTGATGATACAATTCCGCCTACGTTTACAGTACCTGAAAGCATAACCTTAGAATGTGATCAAGATAGTTCTGATTTAACCTTAACTGGTGATGTGACTGATGAAGCAGATAACTGTTCTACTGGTTTAGAAGCGACATTTACAGATACTGTTGCTCAAGGTGATTGTCCTAATGCGTCTATCATTACTAGAGTATGGACTGTTACTGACGATTGTGGAAATGCAACTGCTTTAATACAAACAATTACTATTGAAGATACGACAGCACCAACATTTACTGTTCCTGCAGATGTAAACCTAGATTGTAATGCAGATATTTCAGATATAACCTTAACAGGTGATGTTACAGATGAAGCAGATAACTGTTCTACTGGTTTAGAAGCGACATTTACAGATACTGTTGCTCAAGGTGATTGTCCAAATTCATCTATTATTACTAGAACATGGACCTTAACGGATGACTGTGATAATACAACGACTTTAGTTCAAACCATTACAGTACAAGATACGACTGCGCCTACATTTACAGTTCCAGAAAATATTACACTGGAGTGTGACCAAGATGCTACTGATATTACTTTAACTGGTGATGTTACTGATGAAGCCGATAACTGCTCATTAGATTTAGAAGCTGTATTTACTGATGTTATTTCGGAAGGTGATTGTCCAAACGAATCTACCATCACTAGAACATGGACATTAACTGATGAGTGTGACAATACAACAAGTCTTGTACAAACAATTAGCATTATAGATTCTACTGCTCCAACTCTAGTTGGTGAGCTAGAAGAAGTAATCAATGTGGTTTGTAGTGATATTCCTGAAGTTCCAGAGTTAGTATTTGAAGATGCATGTTCTACAAATATTACAGTAGAGTTTAATGAAACATCAACTTCTGACGGAACTGAAACGGATTACACTATCATCAGAGATTGGTTTGTAAGTGACGAATGTGGGAATGAGGCTTTATATACACAAACTGTAAATGTTACAGTACAAAGTGAAATTCCTACAGATGATGCAGATTTATGTATTACTGAAGATATTGATTTTGATCTATTTGATTTACTATTAGGCGATTATGATATTGATGGTGTTTGGACTGTTACTACAGGGAACGCAACTATAAATGGTAGTATTTTTAATCCATCGTCATTATTAGACTTCAATGATGATTATACGCAAGACCAGCTTGGTGATTATGTGTTCACATATACTTACGAAGGCGAATGTCCTGGAATGGTATCAGTCACTATCACATTAAATGATGAATGTGTAGTATTCCCTTGTGGTGAAGATGATGTTGAAATTTCTAAAGCAGTAACTGCTAACTTCGATGGTATTAATGAATTCTTTACGATTACTGGAGTTGAAGAATGTGGATTTACATACGAACTACAAATCTTTAATCGTTGGGGAGCAAAAATATATGAGAATTTCAATTACCAAAATGATTGGAATGGTACATCATCTAAAGCTTCAATTGGAAACTCAGACTTTGTACCAACAGGAACCTATTATTACGTTATAAATATAAAGAACAGTGGACTAAAACCGTTTACGGGCCCAATCTACGTTTCAACAAAATAAACCTTAACCTATATGAAATTAGTCAAGTTTAATATTATAGCATTTATACTATTCAGTAGCTGGATGGGAGTTGCACAACAGCTTCCGCAGTTTACTCAGTATATGTACAATACTATTTCTATAAATCCCGCTTATGCAGGAAGTAGAGAAACTTTGAGTGTTGTAGGTCTGCATAGAAGTCAGTGGGTTGGTCTAGAAGGAGGACCGCAAACGCAAACCCTTTCTATACATACTCCAATGAGAAATGAAAGAGTTGGTCTAGGCTTGTCATTTATTAATGACGAACTCGGATATCAAAACTTCTCTTACCTCTACGGCGATTTTTCATATACGATCCCAACAGGTGAGAATAGCAAACTAGCATTTGGTATCAAAGCTGGATTCACAAGTTATAGTCTAGATAGTGATTTTCAACAATCACAAGCAAATGATCCTGTTATTTTTGGTTTTGAAGACCGCTGGAAACCCAATATTGGAACTGGCATCTATTGGCACAGTAATAAATGGTATGTAGGACTATCTGCTCCTCGACTTTTAAATACAGATTATACTGGTGACGCAGAGTTTGAGTCTTTAGAAAGAATTAGCTATTATTTCACAGGTGGTTATGTATTTGACTTAAGTGAAAACACAAAATTTAAACCTGCAACACTTTTAAAAGCAACTAATGGTGCGCCTTTATCTTTTGACCTTACAGCCAACTTTTTATTTTATGAAAAGTTTTGGGTTGGTGCTGGTTACAGAATAAATGAACGTGCTGCTGCTATTGGTGGTATTGCAGATTTTCAAATATCAAAACAATTACGAATTGGTTACGCATACGAATATCCAATTTCAGACCTTAGACCATATACGAGTGGAACTCACGAAGTTCTATTAATGTTTGAAATATTTAAAAGTAAGCGTATTAAATCACCACGATATTTCTAAAAAACAAATCAATGATGAAATCAAAGTTTTTAATCTTAATATTTGCGCTTAGTAGCACAATTATGATTGCCCAAGAAAAACTTGCTGATAAGTTTTTTAGCAATTTTGGGTATGTAAAAGCCACAGAACTCTATGAAGAAGTTCTGAAAAAAGGTGATACTAGCCTTCATGTCCTGACACGCTTAGGTGATTGTTATTATAACAATTCTAAATCTGAAAAAGCAGCATTTTGGTATGGCAAAGCTTTAGATAAGTATGGAAAAGATGATATCAATCCAGAATATATCTATAAGCATATACAATCTTTACGTAGTTTAGGTCAATATGAAGAAGCTGATACATGGATGAAGGCATTCATGGAAATTCAAAATAATGATACGCGTATTAAAGGTTATAATCCTGAGAATATAGCGAAGTATAATGAATTAGCTAGTGCAGATAAAAATAAAGTGGTAAAACTTCAAAATTTACCATTTAACTCTAAGTATTCAGATTTTGGATCTTACATTCATAATGATCAGCTTTATTTTGCGTCGTCTAGAAATACAGATGAAAAGAAATTGTATAGCTGGAATAAGGAGCCATTTTTGGATATCTATCAAGTATCCGTTGACAAAAGTGTAGATACAACAACTTATGGTACTCCAGATTTTATAGCTGCTGAAAAATTAAATACAGATTTTCACGAAGCTTCTATAGCTATTACCAATGATGGAAATACAATGTATTTCACAAGAGATAATGTAGGCAAGAGTACTAAAAAAGTAAAATACGATAAAAAAGGAACGACACATCTTAAATTATACAAAGCAACTCTAGTAGATAATCAATGGACCAACATAGTAGAATTGCCATTTAACGACGATGTATTTTCTACAGGTCATCCTGCACTAAGTCCAGATAACAAGCAACTATACTTTGTTTCTGATCGTGAAGGTGGATTAGGAAGTACTGATATATATGTTGTTGATATTAATGGCGGAAACGAATATTCTGAGCCAAGAAATTTAGGAGAACAAATTAATACGGAAGGTCGAGAGATGTTCCCATTTATAGCTAAAGACAGCACCTTTTATTTCTCTTCAGATGGTCATTTAAATTTAGGGCTATTAGATATTTTTAAATCTAACCTTCTAAAAGATGAATCGGCCGAACCAGAAAATTTAGGAGCGCCATATAATAGTGGCTCCGATGATTTTGCATATTTCAAAAATACTTCTGAAGCAGAAAATGAACACACCGGATATTTCTCTTCAAATAGGCCAGGCGGACAAGGAAGTGATGATATATACGGTTTTGATGCTTCAATTTGCATTCAAACCATTAAAGGAATCACTAGAGATAGAAATACTAATGAAATACTGCCAGGTGCAACTGTAAAACTTATTAATGAAGTTGGAAAAGTTATCGCCGAAATAGAATCTGGTGAAGATGGAAGCTATGAATTTACTGCAGATTGTAATACTAGCTATACCGTTATTGCTAGCAAAGAAGACTTTAAAGACGATCAAAAGAAAGTGACTACAGATAATGAACATGAAAAGGTAACAGAAGCCGATTTATACCTAGAACCACTAATTACTGATAGTCAGATTGTAATTAACCCTATTTTCTTTGATTTTGATAAATGGAATATTAGAACAGATGCTCAGTATGAGCTTGAGAATATTGTAGATGTTATGCGTGCGCATCCAACTATGGTGATTAAAATTGAATCACATACAGATAGTCGTGGACGTGATAAGTACAATATGAAATTATCAGATCGAAGAGCGAAATCTACAATGGAATATATTATTTCAAGAGGCATTGCTCCTGAGCGTATAGAAAGTGCCATTGGATATGGAGAATCTCAATTACTAAATGAGTGTTCTAATGGTGTCAAATGTAGCGAAGAAAAACATCAGTTAAATAGAAGATCATATTTCTATATATTAAAAGAATAACCACCCTCTAAACTAAACTTGAAAAAGCAGACTTGTCGTGAGTCTGCTTTTTTTTTGATAAAACTCAGCAAAGGTCAATACATTATAATAATCTCATTATATTTAATTGTCTATAATAAAATTAATATTGAGATCATTAAGAGAAGATATCAAACAAGAAGTAAAACACCTGTTCGAGGATGATTATATGACTGTAATGTCTATATTATCAACGTTTTTGTTGAAACACGAACAGATCAATACATCACGTGTTATACGCTGTGTTATTTTTTTGAGTGAAGGTAATATTGTTGCCTTTAAAAACTATCTTGAATGCGCCAGAATAGATCCAAGAGATGTTATTTTTTGGGCAGAATACGAAAATTTAGAAGGGTCAAATCTTAAAAGACTAAGAGATTTCTCAAAACCATTCGGTAACTAAAACTAAAAAAGCCACAGTTAAAAACTGTGGCCTAAAAATAACGATTTGCTATTAATCAATTTTTAAGTCATTATCGTTTAATAAAGATATTGGTGAAATACCATTTACCTTCATCGTTTTGTTCTGCTGAAATATCAAAGTCGGTAAAATCGCCTTCAATATTGTCTCTATGTCCGTCACTATTGATCCACGCATTGACTACAGATTCTGCAGAGCTATATGCATAAGCAACATTTTCTGATACTCTTGTAGCAGATGCATTTTGCATTAAACTGTTTTTACGTTGGAAAAAATTATCATGACCAACATTATTAGATTCAACCATATAATCTGTATGTGTGTAAGCAACAGCTTTAATGGTATTGTGATTATTTAATGGTGTAAGTCCTTCATTTATTCTATGAGCATTGATAAGCTCTAAGATTTCTATTTCGATTGTTTTAGCAGCTGGTGGGACTGGTAATGCCATTGTATCAATGGTCTCATCAGGAATACTTTCTGTAGAACATGAAAACGATAGCAACGCTACTAATGCCATAATTGGCAAGTGTTTAAAGGGTCTCATAAGCGGTTATTATAGATTTGGGATTACTAAAATAGAGACCTGCTTATGTAAAAAATGTTAATGAATTGTTAAAATCGATGAAAAGCATGCATTTCATCGAAAAATTATGCAAAACATCGATGAAATGCACGTTTGGAAACAAAAAAAATGCATTTAAACGTTTTTTAAATGCATTTCATCGATGTTTTAATTATAGCTTTAAGGAGATAATCGATCCATATTCCAATTAAAATCCTTATCCAATTGATAGCGTAATCTATCGTGAAGTCTATTTGGGCGACCTTGCCAAAATTCAATTTCTTGAGGTTTAACTATAAATCCTCCCCAAAACTCAGGTCTTGGAATATCTTTACCTTCATATTCCTTTTCTAATGCTTTAAGACGTTCTTCTAAAACTGTCCTATCTGCTATAGTTTCACTTTGATTTGAGACCAAAGCTCCTAGTTGACTTCCGCGAGGTCTAGATTCAAAGTAACCGTCACTTAAATTATCTGCTATTTTTTCTGCTTTGCCTTTAATTATAATTTGACGTTCGGCAGCTGGCCAGAAGAATGATAAGCAAACATTGGGATTATTAAGTATGGCTTTACCTTTTTCACTGTCATAATTCGTGTAGAAAATAAAACCTTCATAAGTATATTTTTTAAGAAGTACTACTCTACTTTTTGGAAACCCATCCAATCCTAAAGTGCTTATAGTCATCGCATTTGTTTCCGCAATATCAAAATTATGATCAACCTCATGAAACCATTTTTGAAACAATTCCATCGGATTGTCGCTCACGTTTTCTTCGAGTAATTCTTGCTTCTCATATGACTTTCTGTAACTCCCTAAGTCTGTATTCATTAGATTCAAATATAAAATTTAACATGGCTTTTCTTTTCTAGCCTTAGATATTTACTATAAATTTAAGCAATAATCCCTACTAATGAAATTTGAAAACAGTAAATATTCTAAACTTTTAGAATACAAAAAAATTGAGTTTCCGTTCGGAACAATCTATACCACTAAACATTTTGTAGTGTCAGAACTAAACGAAGGTATTCATGTTGACTATACTATAGTAAGTGAACTAATTAGTAAGTTTTCAGAGTATATTAGAAAAGGAATTAAAATTGGCTACATCGCCAATCGTATAAACTCTTATTCTTTTGAACCACAATTATGGTTAGACTTTAATAATGAATACGATTTCATGGTAGCTAGTGCCATTGTCTCTTATAGTGACTTTAGTTATCTCAATTCTTCGTTAGAAAAACATTTCTTCCAAAAAAGTTTAAAACGCTGTCATAGTCTGGACGAAGCTATCGAATGGATGACCAATCTCGACGAGTTTAAAAAAGAAACCAAACTTAAATAGTTTATTATTTTTCTTCTTTCTTAAAGCCTTAAAGTAAGTTGAGTTAGATTTCTGTATTTTTATAGGAATTAAAAAACAACCACTTATGAAGTTTAGCTGCGAAATTATTATAAATGCGCCTATAGATCATACAGCAGCCGTGTTTGAAAATCCAGACAATCTAAAGCATTTTCAAGATGGTTTTATTTCTAAAGAACTTATTAGCGGAACTGAAGGATCAGAAGGAGCTATTTCAAAAATGATATATAAAAAGCTTGAGCTCAAAGAAACAATAATCACCAATAATCTACCAGCAGAGTTTAAAGCGCTTTATGAACATAAGCATATGACCAATACTATGAGCGTGCAATTTAAAGCTCTTGCTGACGATAAAACACAATATATTTCTGAGATAGATTACACTAAATTTAATGGACTGTTCATCAAACTCATGGCAACTTTATTTCCAGGGATGTTTAAGAAGCAAGTCTATAAATGGATGACACAATTTAAGACCTATACCGAATCTCTTCTAGACTAAAATTCAAAGGTCTTTCCGTCTTTAGCTAATTCTACCTTAGGAAAAATTGTTTCCGCTTCTGTTTTAAATGGAGTCAAATCATCATATCGCGTAGAGTAATGCCCCAAAATTAACTGACCAACATTTGCCTTTTTTGCAATAGTGGCCGCCTGTTTGGCAGTAGAATGCTTTGTTGGTAAGGCTAGAGCTTCATTCTTTTCAATAAATGTAGATTCATGATATAGAGCGTTTACACCCTTTATGATGGGCACAATGGATTCGTTATATGCTGTGTCACTGCAAAATGCATAACTCTTCGGCGGTTTTGGATCCAGTGTAACTGATGCATTGCTTACCATATTTCCATTATTATCAGGAACATCAGCACCTTGCTTTAATTTTCGATAATAGGCAACGTCAATATTGGCATTTAATACTGCATTCATATCTAATTTGCGTTCTCCAAGTTTCTCTTTAAATAGAAATCCGTTGGTATATATACGATGATCTAAAGGAATAGTGTACACTTCAACTTTATCATCTTCGAAAATTAACTCTGATGATTTTGAAGACAATTCATGAAAAATCAATTTGTAATTAGTCCAAGACTCTGAGAGTTTCATTTGCAGCGTTATAACCTCCTTAAGTCCTTTTGGTGCATAGATATGCAAATCGGCCTCACGTGTTAACAATCTAAATGTAGAAATCAAACCAGCAAGACCAAAGCAATGGTCACCATGTAAATGTGAAATAAAAATGTGTTTTATACGACCAAACTTTACTTTGTTTCTGCGCAACTCAACCTGAGTTCCCTCTCCACAATCTATTAGAAAGGTATGGTTCTTTATGTCAAGAACTTGAGCAGTGGGATTGGTATGTATCAATGGTGTAGCGCTATAACAGCCAAGTATTCTTAGTTTCAAATTATTGTATTCTTAAATGACTTTTTATTAATTCCAGTTCTTTCAAAGCAGGATTTTTATTTGGTAATGTTATAAAAATAAAATCTGTGCCATTTTTTCTTTTGGCTGTAATTTCGAAATAAAGTTCCTCATTTTGGTTTAAGATAACATCCTCTATTTCTGAAATAGGAAAATGTACCATTTTTTTTATAGATCCTAGGAATAAAGTATGCAAATCTTTTACAACAAAACCATTATGAATAGAAACTCGTTTTGAGATTTTAATAGCAGAAATGACTACCAATATTAGGATGTAATATATAGCTTTATTTAGAATTTCGTTCTCCACTAGATCTTCAAACGAAAATAAAGGAATGAACGACAAGAAAAAAAACAGTGTTTGATAAATAGCATCAAACAATTGTTCATCATAAAGGACTATTCTTTTATTCATTTAAAACCCTAAATCGCGCTCAATTTCCTCCATTTCGATAATATCGCGGGCTTCTTGCATAGTTGGGACTACTATGATTTCATCTGGAGTTTCATTAAGATTAGCCTTAGAAGTAACAATAACAAACGAATGTTTCGCTCTACGATGTTTATTAGATAGCTGTAAAAACTCTACAATATCTTGGAGTGACACCTTATTCAAAGTCGTAAGATTAACAATGATATTGTCATTTTTAAAACGTTCGTATAACACATCAATCTTTTTTACAAGTTCTATTATAGACGCTTTTTCCTGTGTGATTATGGATGTATTTCCATCTTTATCAAAAATCATAATCCTAGTGTTTTATTTTTGAAGCTAATAAATAAATTACTGCCATTCTAATCGCTACACCATTTTGAACTTGATCCAAAATAATTGCTTGATCAGAATCGGCAACATCACTCGTAATCTCTACACCTCTATTTATAGGCCCTGGATGCATGATTGTGATGTCTTTATCCAACGAATTCAGCAATGCTTTATTAACTCCGTATTGTTGTGTATATTCTCGTGTTGATGGGAAATAACTAATATCCATTCGCTCATTTTGAACACGTAACATATTAGCTACATCACACCAATTTAAAGCTTTTCGCAAATTGGTTTCTACCTTAACCCCTAAATCTTTTATATACTTCGGAAGTAAGGTTTTTGGTCCACAAACCATCACATTTGCACCTTGTAATTGCAAGGCATAAATATTTGATAAAGCTACTCTACTATGTAGAATATCACCAACGATAACTACATTTTTACCTTTAACATCACCTAAGCGTTCTCTTATAGAGTAACTGTCTAATAGTGCTTGTGTTGGGTGCTCATGAGCGCCATCTCCAGCATTAATAATACTGGCATCTACATGCTGAGACAAAAACACACCTGCTCCCGGATTTGGATGCCTCATCACAACCATATCTACTTTCATAGACAAGATGTTATTTACAGTATCAATAAGTGTTTCTCCTTTTTTTACTGAAGATTGCGAAGCCGAAAAGTTGATTACATCTGCAGATAGTCGCTTTTCTGCAAGTTCGAAAGATAACTTGGTACGTGTTGAGTTTTCAAAGAATAAATTAGCTATAGTAATATCTCTAAGCGAAGGCACTTTTTTAATTGGTCTATTAATCACCTCTTTGAAATGATCGGCTGTTTCAAAAATTAATTGAATATCCTTTTTATTAAGGTATTTAATTCCCAATAAGTGATTAACACTTAATTCGCTCATAACTATTAATTATTTATCAAGTACACTGAGTCTTCACCTTCATTTTCAACCCAATTAACTTTTACTTTTTCTTTATTTATAGCATCTACCTGACGACCTCTATAATTAGGTTGAATTGGTAAATGTCTACTAAAACGTCTGTCTATCAACGTCAATAACTCTATTTCATTTGGTCTTCCAAAAGATTGAATCGCTGTTAATGCTGCTCTTATACTACGTCCTGTATGCAGCACATCATCTATAAAAACAATATTCTTGTTCTCTACAATAAAATCAATTTCGGTAGTATTGGCTTCTAATATCTTTTCGCCACGTCTAAAATCGTCTCTAAAAAACGTGATATCTAAATGTCCTAGTTGGATATTTTTAATCTTATAATCATTTTTTAGCATGACTGCTAAGCGATTGGCAAGAAATTTTCCTCTTGGTTGCAATCCGATAAGTACTGTATTAGAAAAATCGTTGTGATTTTCAATAAGTTGACAAGCCAGTCGATGAAGAATGATGTTTACCTCTTTAGCATTAAGTAAAACTTTTTGACTCATATGGTTTCCAAACGTGTTTGGTTGGCAAAGTTAAGTTAAAAAATCAGGGTTTGCAATCGTTTTTATATATCAATAAAAAAGCCTCTCATTTCTGAGAGGCTTTTCAATATCTAAAATTCAAGGAATTATTTCTTCCCGTCCATTTTATCTTTAAGTGCTTGTAAAGCGTCATTAGCATCACCTAAAGTTGGTTTTGCTTCTGCTGCTTGAGCTTCTTGCTTCTTAACAGCTGCTTTTACATTTGCCATTTCTTCTTCTTTAAAGATAGCAGTATGAGAGGCTACAACTCTTTTGAATTCTTTATTGAATTCAATGATTTTAAAGTCTGCACCTTCACCTTTTTTAAGCTTGCTTCCGTCTTCTTTTTCTAAGTGACGAGATGGTACAAATGCAACGATATCATCGTTGAAATTGATTGTAGCACCTTTATCTACGATTTCAGCAATCTCAGCAGTATGCGTTGTTCCTAAAGCGAACTCAGTTTCATACTTATCCCAAGGGTTATCAGTAGTTTGTTTGTGACCTAAAGATAATTTACGTCCTTCAACATCTAATTCTAATACCACTACATCTAACTTGTCGCCTACATTAGTAAACTCACTTGGATGCTTGATTTTCTTAGTCCAAGATAAATCAGAGATATAAATCAATCCGTCGATACCTTCTTCTAATTCAACAAAAACACCAAAGTTTGTAAAGTTACGTACGATACCTGAATGTTTAGAACCTACAGGATATTTAGATGTAATATCTGTCCATGGGTCTGGAGTTAATTGTTTGATACCAAGAGACATTTTACGATCTTCTCTATCAAGAGTTAAGATCACAGCTTCGATTTCATCTCCAACAGATACGAAATCTTGAGCTGAACGTAAATGAGTTGACCAAGACATTTCACTAACGTGAACTAATCCTTCTACACCTTCTTCTACTTCAACAAATGCACCGTAATCAGCAATAACAACAACTTTACCTTTCACTTTATCGCCAACTTTTACAGTTTCACCTAAAGCTTCCCAAGGATGCTTGCTTAATTGCTTAAGACCTAATTGGATTCTAGACTTATCTTCATCGAAGTCTAAGATTACCACATTTAATTTTTGGTCTAATTCTACGATCTCATTTGGATGATTAATTCTAGACCAAGATAAATCTGTGATATGAACTAAACCGTCAACACCTCCAAGATCAATAAACACACCGTAAGACGTAATATTCTTCACGATACCTTCTAATACTTGACCTTTTTCTAATTGACCAATGATTTCTTTCTTTTGTTCCTCAATATCAGCCTCGATAAGCGCTTTATGAGATACAACAATGTTTTTGAATTCGTGGTTGATTTTCACCACTTTAAATTCCATTGTTTTATTTACGTACTGATCGTAATCTCTAATTGGTTTCACATCGATTTGAGAACCTGGTAAGAATGCTTCAATACCAAATACGTCAACGATCATACCACCTTTAGTTCTGCATTTTACAAAACCATTAACGATTTCACCAGTTTCGTGTGCATTGTTTACACGATCCCATGCTTTAATTACACGAGCTTTTCTGTGAGATAATACTAATTGACCAGTTGCATCTTCACGAACATCAATTAATACTTCTACTTTGTCACCAACTTTTAAATCTGGATTGTAACGAAATTCATTAAGAGAGATTACACCTTCAGATTTAGCATTGATGTCAATGATAGCATCGCGATCTGTAATATGGATAACTTCACCTTCTACAACTTCATCATCTAAAGTATCTACAAAATTTTCTGATACTAATTTTTCAAATTCTTCTAATTGTTTGTCATCAACAGGATCAATTCCTTCTTCGTAATTGTGCCAATTGAAATCTTTTAAGAATTTTTCTGGGTTTGCCTGAGCCTCAGAGACTTGAGGAGCTTCAGTTTGAGGAGCTTCAGTAGTTGCTACTTCAGCTTGTTTTGTTTCTTTTTCAGACATGTGCTGAATAAAATTTGTATTCTGTATGTTTAGAAAGAATTAAGCGATAACACACAGAAGTGTTATTGTTTGTTATTATTTGTTCCTTTTATCTTTCTTTATTTCGCTAAAAGGAGTGCAAAAATACGTTTTATTTACAATAAAACAAAATAAATACAATATTGTCTAATCATTTGAGTTTCAGAAACTAAAAATGTTAAAAATTCTTACTTGGCTTGCTTAATTTTTGGCACATAAATTGGTATATTTACAATAGTATTAACACTAAATTAAAAACAAAAATTATGGTAAGATCAAAATACCAAAGTGTATTAGACTTAGGAGAATCGTTGAACATCGAAAATGGTGATGTAAAAGAAGAGAATGGCGTATTAAAAGTAACAGGAACTGCAAAAACTCAATACGAAAAGAATCTTTTATGGGATGCAATAAAAGCCGCTGGTGGTGATAACCCAAGCGATATTATGGCAGATATTCAAGTAGCAGACACGTCTGTTTATGCAAGACACACAGTGAAAAGTGGAGAAACATTAGGAAAGATTGCTAAGCACTATTATGGTGATGCAATGAAATACAAAGATATTTTTGCTGCAAACAATGACATCTTAAAGAATCCTGATTTAATTCATCCAGATCAAGAATTAATTATACCAAATTTATAAAAGTGGTAGATTAAAAAAGTAAAAGCGACCTAGTGTCGCTTTTTTTTATGAAGTGAATTTATTTTGTCTTTCGCAAGTGACACTATAAATTCAAATTGTTCGTCTAAAGTCATATTAGAATTATCAACCTCAATTGCATCTTCTGCCATGGTTAAAGGCGAATCTTCTCTTGTAGAATCTATATGATCTCGAGACTGTACATTTGCTAAAACCTCTTCGTAACAGACATCATCTCCCCTTTCCAGAAGTTCATCATAACGACGTTGAGCTCTTTTTTCTGCGGAAGCTGTCATGAATAATTTTAATTCGGCTTCTGGAAATACTACAGTGCCAATATCACGACCATCCATGACCACACCTTTATCTTTTCCAAAACTTTGCTGTTGCTTAACCAACTGCTCTCGTACTTCTGATATGGTAGATACCTGACTCACAAACTGGGAGACTTCAAGTGTTCTAATTTCTTTTTCAACATTCTCTCCATTTAGATATACCTCAGCAAACCCTAAGTCTTCATTGAGTTTAAAACTAATTTCGATATGCTCCAATTGAGAAATAAGACCTTCAACATCAAAACAATCACTTTCGATAAATCCATTTTGCATCGTATATAATGTGACTGCGCGATACATTGCTCCTGAATCTACATATACATAACCTAATGCTTTAGCTAATCGTTTGGCCACAGTACTTTTCCCTGTAGATGAAAATCCGTCAATTGCAATGGTAATTTTGGTCATTATCTTAAATCTATTTGTACACCAAAGAAATTGGCATTACTTGCGCCAGAGTATCTAGCATGTGTATAACTAAATCGTGTTTTATTAAGTTTAATACCTACACCAAATGATAATCCTGAAAAATTTCGTTGTTCTAAGATACGTAATTCTTCAGCTCGTCTAAAGTTATATGCCATTCTTATATTGAAACCTTTGTCTGGAAACAATTCTGCACCTATAATGGTATGACGCAACAATTCGCCTAAAAAACCAACCTTTTCTTGAGTTTGATTACCATCTAAGTCTGTTGTAGCTCTTGCAGGATTAGAAAATCGAATTGGCCAAGCTTGTAAGTTCTCAAAAGTTAAATGCCAACGTAATGGCATATTTTCTAAAGTTTGTGACAATCCCAAATTAATTTCTAATGGGAGTTTTTCATTTTGACCAGCATAGGTTACTATTTGAGTACCAAGATTTCTAACTACTAATGCCATTTGAAACTCTAGACGTTCATTAATATACATTGCTCCTAGATCTGTAGCTACACCAATAGAATTATATTGTTCTAATTTGGAAGTGATTAATTTTAAGTTAGCACCTAAATAAAAATCCGTAAACGGAATTTGATAAGCATAACCTGCAGAAAGTGCCGCTTCATTGCCTGTGAATGATCCTGTAGAAACACCATTAAGGTCATATCCTTCAAAACTTCCGTAGTTGATATAGGTCATTCCAACATGTAACGTTTGCACATGTCTATCCCATGTATAAGCATATGCTGCCGAACCATAGCTTATACCACCTAAATAACTTGAATAGTTAATCGCAAGTTGGTTATCCATTTCCGAATTGATAGTCGCTGGATTAAACAAACCTCCTGTAACATCATAATCATAGTTAGTAATCACTTTTCCACCCAAAGCAGCTTGCCTTGGTGATGCTATTAAGTTAAGAAATTGGTATGTAGACTCACCACCAACTTGGGCATAAAAAGTTGTTGTCAAGAATAGACAAAAAATAGTGGCAATTTTCTTTAGCATATAAGTGTGCAAAGTAACTAAATCTATCTTAAAACGACTATATGTGTATTTTATTTTTTTTAAAGGGACGAATTCTATTTTAATTGAAGTTTTTGTCCAATTTTAATCAAGTTACTTGTTAAACCATTTAAAGCTTTTATTCCTGCAACTGTAGTATTCGTTTTTTTTGCAATGCTATATAGTGTGTCTCCCTTTACTACAATCCAAACGTCTGAATTATAAAGGTCTTCGAAGTTTCTTACTCTTAACTCTTGCCCTATTTTTATAAGTGTTGTATCTAAATTATTGGCACGCTTGAGTTCATCTAAGCTCGTATTGTAACGTTTAGATAACGCGTATAAGGTCTCTCCTTTTTTTACTGTATGATAATTAGAATCATTAGTTTCTGTGGTAACTGGTTGAGAAATATCATAAACCAAAGTGGTTGCCTTTTTTGCTTTTTCTGATAGTTTTGGCTCTAGCTGTTCAGGAATGGATTTAGTCTGTAATGAATCTGTAGTTGTAGTAGCTAATGTATTTTTCTTTTTAAAATAGTTTGTTAATGTATCTGGCCTATTTGTTACGATCACTAATGTACTATCGTTTTTATTAGTGTTGGGTGTATTAGTAATTAGATTAGCTTGTATTTCTGTTTTACCTACTATACTGTCTTTGGCTTTTATAGATGATGCCTCTACTAAAATTATTTCTCCTGTTTTTATATTGAGTTTTGCTGGCTTTCCGTTGAGAAGTACATCTTTATAAGTGTTAGTTTGTGCAACAGCCCCAAAACTTGAAGCTGTTAACACTAAGACTAATACTATTAATTTAAAGCTTTTTAGCATTTTTAACTTTTTGATTTGTTAGTGCAAGCTTTAAGACATCACTCATGTCCTTAACATAATGAAACGTAAGTCCTTTCAAATATTCTGGCTTAATCTCATCTATATCACGCTTGTTATCTTCACATAACAAAATCTCTTTAATTCTTGCACGTTTAGCAGCTAATATTTTTTCTTTGATACCACCAACTGGCAATACTTTACCTCTTAAAGTAATCTCACCAGTCATTGCCAAACTATTTTTGACTTTGCGCTGTGTAAACAAAGATACTAAAGAAGTTAACATAGTCACACCTGCACTTGGACCATCTTTTGGAGTTGCTCCTTCAGGGACATGAATATGCACATTGTATTTTCCAAAAACATCAGAATCAATTCCAAATTCATCTGCATTTGCCTTAATGTATTCCATGGCAATGGTCGCCGACTCCTTCATCACCTTTCCTAAGTTACCAGTAATGGTCAAATTCCCTTTGCCTTTAGACAATATCGATTCAATAAATAAAATATCTCCTCCTACTCTTGTCCATGCCAATCCTGTAACAACACCAGCAACATTATTATTTTCATATTTATCGCGCTCAAGTCTAGGTGCACCTAAAACCTCTATCACATCTTCATTAGTAACTTTAAGGTTATAGTCTTCCTCCATCGCAATATTCTTAGCTGCGTGACGCACTAATTTGGCGATTTGTTTTTCTAATCCTCTAACACCAGATTCTCGGGTATATCCTTCAACAACTTTTTCCAGTTGTGGTTTAGCTACTTTGAGGTGTTTATCAGATAAACCATGTTCTTTTAATTGTTTAGGTAATAAGTGACGCTTACCTATTTCTACTTTTTCTTCAATAGTATATCCAGTCACATTAATAATTTCCATACGGTCTCTTAACGCAGGCTGAATTGTATTCAAACTATTAGACGTTGCGATGAACATCACTTTAGACAAATCAAATCCCATTTCTAGGAAATTATCATAGAATTCGCTGTTTTGCTCAGGATCTAAAACTTCTAGTAACGCAGAAGAAGGATCACCTTGATGTGTATTAGATAATTTATCAATTTCATCTAAAACAAAAACAGGGTTGGATGTACCAGCTTTTTTCAAACTTTGAATAATTCGTCCAGGCATAGCACCAATGTAGGTTTTTCTATGTCCGCGAATTTCAGCTTCATCACGTAAACCACCTAAAGACATACGCACATATTCTCTACCTAAAGCTTCGGCAATTGATTTCCCTAAAGATGTTTTACCAACACCTGGAGGTCCGTACAAACAAAGAATTGGTGACTTCATATCATTACGCAATTTTAGAACAGCTAGATACTCAATGATACGCTTCTTTACATCATCTAGACCATAATGGTCACGATCTAAAATCTTCATAGCGCGTTTTAGATCAAACTTATCTTCGCTAAACTCGTTCCAAGGTAAATCTAAGAACAGGTCAAGGTAATTACGTTGTATGGAGTATTCTGCAACTTGCGGATTCATACGCTGCATTTTGGCTAATTCTTTGTCAAAATGTTCGGAAACTTTATCATCCCATTTTTTAGTCTTTGCACGTTGTCGCATATCTTCAATCTCTTCTCCTGAAGACACACCACCTCCAAGTTCTTCCTGAATGGTTTTCATTTGCTGATGCAAGAAATACTCACGTTGTTGTTGGTTCATATCACTTTGAACCTTAGACTGAATATCATTTTTAAGCTCCAATTTTTGAAGCTCAGTATTCATGTACTTTAAAGTGGTAAGTGCACGCTCTTTAAGATCGTTAATCTCTAATAATTGTTGCTTTTCTTTTACAGAAAGATTCATATTAGACGATACAAAATTCACCAAAAATGAGTTGCTTTCAATATTTTTAATCGCAAAAGACGCTTCTGTCGGAATATTTGGACTGTCCTTTATAATTTGTAACGACATATCCTTTATAGAATCAATGATTGCGGTAAACTCTTCATTATCGATTGCAGGTTTTGCTTCAGGAACATCTTTTACAGTAGCAGTTAAATAGGGTTGCTCTGCAACCACATCTTGAATTTCAAAACGCTTTTTGCCCTGAATAATAATTGTTGTATTACCATCAGGCATTTTAAGAACTTTCAAAATACGGGCAACCGTTCCTTTTTTGAAAATATCTTTAGCAGAAGGATCTTCTACCGTTTCATCTTTTTGAGATACAACACCAATAACCTTACTGCCATTATTAGCATCATTTATAAGCTTAATAGATTTATCTCTACCAGCTGTAATTGGAATCACCACACCAGGAAACAAAACGGTATTACGCAATGGTAAAATAGGTAATGATTCGGGGAGGAGTTCGTTATTTATTTCTGCTTCATCTTCAGGTGTCATTAAAGGAATTAATTCTGAGTTTTCATCAAAATCCTGAAATGACAAACTGTCAAGCTTTAAAAATTTAGACTTTGCCATATTATTTTTTTAGTCATTCTGTCATTAAAAACAACAAAACTATAGATTTATAATTATTCAAATAATTGCTAAACATTTTGAAAATCAATCGTTTACAATGTCGAAGCAATTATATACCTTTATATAATTTCAATAGTTATGCCATTACACGTTTTCAGATTAAAAACTTTTTTTACTAAAAGTGTAACAAACATAATGCACTTTCATCTTTACATTAAAGCATTTGTTTTTTGACACTAACCAATCAAAATATAGAGCAGTTATTGCAGCTTTGTAAATCGGGCAACCAACATGCGCAAATGGAAGTCTATAATAGGTATTACAAAGCGATGTATAACACAGCACACAGAATTGTAAAAGACAATTTTGAAGCTGAAGACATCATGCAAGATTCATTTTTAACCGCTTTCACAAAGTTGGATAGTCTTAAAGAGATTAAAACATTTGGTTCATGGTTAAAACGAATTGTAATCAATAACAGTATACATCATTACAAGAAAAATAGTAAATATCAAGATTTGCCTTTAGATGATGTGTTATATAAAATTGAAGACTGCTCAGGAATAACTGAAGATTATAAATTTAATACTCTTAAAGCGAATCTAGTTCTGGAGACAATGAAAACGCTTAAAGATAATTATCGTATGAGCTTAACGCTCCATTTAATCGAAGGTTATGATTATGATGAGATTTGTGAAATTATGAATATTTCATCTGCAAATTGTAGAACAATGATCTCACGTGCAAAAGACAGCTTAAGAAAAAAACTTGAACCTTTAGCACACTATTAAGTAATGACAGTCTAAACATAGACTATAAGTAAGGCTTATGAAAAAAGATACTATAAATGAATTATTCAAATCACTAGAAGGCGGCTTCGATACCGAAATGCCAAACTCTGGTCATGAGAATAGGTTTTTGGACAAACTTAAGCAGCAAAATAACCCTGTTGTTTTAAGTGAATCTAAGAAACGAACTTACTGGAAACCGTTTTTGGCGGTTGCAGCATCCCTAATATTATGCTTTAGTGTATTTACTATGATGCAACAACAAGAACCAGAATTAATGGATTTAGCGAGTGTATCTCCAGAATTATCACAAACACAATCCTTTTTTACTGCTGCTATCGAGCAAGAAATAACACTGTTGGAAGCCGAGCGTACTCCAGAAACTGAGCAAATGATTTATTCAGCAATGAGAGAACTAAAGATTCTCGAAGGTGAATACGAATCACTTAAAATAGATTTAACCGAAAGTGGTAATGATCAACGCGTTATTTATGCAATGATTACCAATTTTCAAAATAGAATAAACGTATTAAAAACCGTTTTAGAACACATTGAAGAAGTCAAAAATTTTAAAAACAACCAAAATGAAAACACAACTACTATATAAGCTAATTTTTGCTTTTATTTTAATTCCTTCAATATCATGTGCAAATGGAGCACACGATAAATGGAATGGCAAACACACTAAGGAAAAAACCATAAAAAAGGAATTTTCAGTAAGCTCTGATGCCACATTAAAAGTTAATAATAGCTACGGAAATATTAATATTACCACCTATGAAGGCTCTACCATTACTTTTGAAGTAAAAATAAAAACCAATGGTAACAACCTTGAGAAAGTTCAGAAAAAACTAGACAACATCGACGTAGAGTTTAATGCATCAAGTTCTATGGTATCGGCAAAAACACTGTTTAGTAAGAATAAGTCAAAATCTATATGGAATTGGGGTAAAAATAATAATGTAAACATGGAAATCAACTACATTATTAAAATGCCAATAACGAATAGTGTAGATCTAAACAATGACTACGGAAGTATTGATCTCGATAAACTTGAAGGGCGTGCAACAATTAACTGTGACTATGGAAAAATTACCACTAAAGAATTAATGGCGAGTAATAACTCTATCTCTTTCGATTACACGAATAACTGTTACTTTGAATTTATTGATAGTGGAAAAATCAATGCAGATTACAGTAGTTATACGGTTGGAAAAACAAAAACCTTAGATATTAATGCAGACTATACAAAATCTGAAATCGAGATAGCAGAAAACATTAATTACAACTGCGACTATGGCACTTTAAAAGTCGATAACGCTAACAATGTTGTAGGTAATGGTGATTATTTGACCTTAAGATTGGGAACGATTTATAAAAATGTTGGTATTAAGGCCGATTATGGATCGATTAAAATAGAAAAGATGGCTGCAAATGCAGGAAATATTGACATCGAATCAGATTACAATGGGATTACAATTGGTTATGATTCTGGGTATCAATTTAGTTTTGACATTGATTTAGAATATGCGTCGTTACGTGATACAGATGCTTTCGAATTTACCAAGAGACGTATCGAATCATCAGATAAATATTACCAAGGTTACCGAGGAAATGCCAATAGCGGAAACATGATTAGAATCAAATCTGAGTATGGCAGCGTAACATTCAAAAGAAAATAACATAATAACACACAATAAAATTTAGGACAATGAAACATTCAATAATATTAATAGCTGCTTTGTTAAGCTTTACAGTTTCTCAAGCGCAATGGAAGAAAATAAAAGGTAACGGAAATATGACTACAGTTACGAGATCAACTTCAGATTATGACACCGTTAAATGTGCAGGGAGTTTTGATTATATCCTCGTTGCAGGAACCGAAGGTCAAATTACATTAGAAGGCGAATCAAATCTTTTAGAATACGTGGTAACCGAAGTTAAAAATGGAAGTTTACACATCAAGACAAAAAAAGGCAAAAATATAAGTCCGAGCAGAAATAAAACCATAAAGGTCACCATCCCATTTAAAGACCTTGATAAAGTATCATTATCAGGTTCAGGAGATTTATGGAATGAAGATCGAATTACATCAGATAATCTCGAAGTATCATTATCGGGTTCAGGAGATGTTGTTTTAGACGTACAAACGAGAAGTGTATCAGGAAAAGTAACAGGATCTGGTGATCTAACGTTAAAAGGAGCTACTACCGATTTAAGAGCTGGTGTTACTGGTTCTGGTGACTTTCACGGTTTTAACCTAAAATCAACAAACACAGATGTTTCAGTAACAGGATCTGGTGATGCTGAAGTGGTTTGTAACGGAAAGTTTAAGGCACGAGTTACGGGTTCTGGAGATATCGAGTACAGAGGAAATCCAACAAATTCTGACACTAAAGTATCTGGTTCTGGAAGTATAGAGAATTAAACTTATCACATCTAATTAAAAAGCCACTCGTAATTACTTACCAGTGGCTTTTTTTTTGTGGTTAGATAGTTATTTATTGTTTTGTGTAAACAAAGGTTAAATCCTGAGTTATAATGATACTTCCATCTTCATTTGACGAACTAAAACCATCTGGAATTGTAATAGATAATTCGTTACCGTTTAAGGTCCAATCTGTAGTTCCGAAAACATCAGTAATTGAGACTGTATTTCCAGACTGCGTCCAAGTTATATCTGTATTTTCTATTTCATCAATACATTCTATGGTATAATTATATTCATCTGTTGTACCAACAACAATTTCAAAAGTGAATTCGGCATATGACGTACTCATCACTGTTCCAGTTCCATCATTACTAAAGACAATAGTTTCATTATTATAGCAATCCATTTCATCTAAAAAGTTAGCACTCTCAGTGTCATCATTATTTAAATCAATAGGTTCTTCACCAATCCATGCCGTTAGCAACCATGTTCCTTCAACTTCAGTAGGTTCAACATCATTTGTACAATCGCCAAGCGTATCAACTAGAGCCTGGAGCGTTCCGTCGTCGTCTCCACAAGCTTGTATTTGTGCTTCAAGAGCGTTGCGATAAGCAATACATAATTGTGTATAATTATCAACATTTACACCTAAAAAATTTAAAGCAGCTTGAGCTGTATTGGCAGTAGCTGTTTCACAAGTCAATCCACCTTGAACAAAGTCTCCTTCTAAGGCTTCATCTTCACAGGATACAAAACTTAAGATAGCTATGCAGGTTAAGATCGTCAGAATTTTTTTCATAATAAACTAAATTGGGTTTATACAAACATACTAATTTATTGCATAATAGGTTTTTAGGCGCTCAATAAAACAAAAAGACCAGAGTCTCCTCTGGTCTATTTACTAATTTTGGGTTTATTCTCTATTCAACTTTTTGCCAAACCGAAGTTGCTACGGTTGACACTGTAACGTTAGCTCCTCCTCCATTTTCAGTCTGTACAATATCTTGGAAAAAAGTTAATGTTTGCCCATCTGCACTTAAAGAAAACTCTGCCATTTGTTCGCCTTGATCAACTTCCATTGGCATATCTTCAAAATCAAATTCAATAAATGAACCATCTACAGTCATAATATTTCCGTTAGTAGAATAAGTTCCAGAACCATTCACATTGGTATAGGCATCTGAATAACTTGTTGTTTCACCTTCAAACGTTGTTGATACTTGTAATTCATAATCTCCAGAAACCGTATAATCAGATTCTGCAAAAACTAATTCATAATCTGCCTCAACCATTTCAGCTGTAAAATCAACAACAAAGTCTATACCTCCAAAACTTGATTCCGAAGTAATGTCTGCATTAAACTCAATTAAAGACCATGTTCCAACTAATGTCGCATTGTTGTTTGAATTCTCATTTTGAAAGTCCCCTTCTAACGGTTCATCTTCACAAGTAAATGCTGTAAGTAATATAAATAAGGCAAAAAGAAAGCTAAGTTTTTTCATTATAAATTGATTTAGTTTTAACAAACATAGTAATTATTTACTTTCCTTAGGTACTCTATACAATAAAACTATTCCTACAAAAAAGAAAATGAATAAAAACAAGATTGCATTACGCATACTTCCTGTTATTTGATCTATGGTAGCAAAAATGACCATACCTATAACGATTCCTATTTTTTCGGCAACATCGTAAAAACTGAAATAAGATGTCGTATCATCTGTTTCCGGTAAAAATTTAGAATAAGTTGAACGCGCCAATGCTTGAATTCCTCCCATCACTAAACCAACTAAGGAAGCAGCTATGTAAAACTGTACAGGTGTTTTCATGAAATAGGCATAAACACAAAGTGACATCCATATAAAGTTGATGACGATTAGTGTTTTAATATTTCCAAATTTGGATGATGCTCTTGATGTTAAGATAGCACCTAGAACAGCAACTAATTGAATGACTAAGATACTTACAATCAATCCTTGTGTTTTAGCATCAGAATCGCCCCATAAAATTTCTTCTTCTCCGAAGTAGACTGCTACTAACATAATAGTTTGTACGGCCATACTAAATACGAAAAAGGCGACGAGATAGCGTTTTAAACGTAGGTTTTGTTTAAGTTGATTCCAAACCAGCTTCAATTCTTTTAGACCATTAAACACGACAGCCTTTGTCACCTTATGACCATTAGAGACACCCTTTGGTAGGATGTAAAAGGTATATTGACTAAAGAGAATCCACCATAAACCAACAGTGATAAATGCAACACGCATAGCCTCAAGTGAAGCCAAATCTTTATCCTCCTGAGTTGTACCAACATCAAAGCCAAACCAGCTAGGTTTCATTACCATAGCGAGGTTTAGAAGCAATAAAATCACACTCCCTATATAACCTAAACTAAAACCTTTAGCACTTATACTATCTTGTTGTTCGGGATAAGCAATATCTGGTAAATAAGAATTATAGAATACTAGACTACCCCAATATCCAATCAATCCCATGAAATAAAATAATAAACTTAAATGAATATGATCTAGACTAAAATAATAGAGGCCAATACACCCAATGCCACCAACATAGCAGAAGAATTTCATAAAACTCTTTTTATTTCCCACATAATCAGCAATACCCGAAAGTATAGGTGATGTAAATGCTACTACCAAAAAAGTAAATGCAGTCACATAAGTGATGAGCGCAGTACTTTTAAAGACCATTCCAAAGGCTGGAACAGTTTTCTCTACTTGTGAAACAAATAAAGCAGAATAAAATATTGGAAATATTGATGACGCAATGGTAAGCGTATAAACAGAATTAGCCCAATCATAAAATGCCCAAGCATTAAGCAGTTTTTTACTGCCTTTTTCTAGGTTTGCCATATAGTTAAGTTAAAAGCTGCCCTTTAGTGGACAGCTTCTAAATTACTATAATTTTTAATCTTTACAATTAAAAGTTACCTAAAGGTCTAAATGAATCCACTCCAAACTTTTTTGCTTCAGCTTTAGCCTTTGGAGCCCATTGCTGTAAATTACTGATTCTGGTGTCATTAGACGGATGTGTACTCAAGAACTCTGGCGGAGCTTGTCCTCCACTATTTGCTTTCATACGTTTCCATAATTCGGCAGCTTCTTCTGGATTATAACCTGCTATTGCCATTAAATACAATCCAATTTCATCAGATTGTGTTTCATGACTCCTGCTAAAAGGTAGCATTACTCCTACTGTGCTTCCAACACCATAGGCTTGATTAAATATGTTACGTGTTTGCTCGTCTTTAATTGCGACATTTCCTGCTACAGCGCCTAGCTGTTGCAACATTCCTGCACTCATACGCTGTTGACCATGATTTGCTAGCGCATGAGCTACCTCATGCCCCATAATTGCAGCAATTCCTGTTTCGTTTTGTGCTATAGGCAAGATTCCCGTATAGAATACTATTTTACCACCAGGCATACACCAAGCGTTCACCGTTTTATCATTTACTAAATTGTATTCCCATTTATAGTCATCTAAATAACCTTGATGTCCATTGGCATTTAACCAACGTTCGGCAGCTACAGCAATACGCTGACCCACTCGCTTTATCATGTCGGCATCGGCCGTACCTGTAACAACGTTATTTTCGGTTAAAAATTGATTATACTGTGCAAAAGCAGTCGGGAATAATTGGGAATTTGGTACTAATGCTAACGTCTTTTTTCCTGTAAAAGGATTTGTTGTGCACGATAGAAATAGAGCTATTGTACCTATGAGAACTATGTTATTTTTTATACGCATTGTTAATGGGTTTTAAGTGTAAGCTAAATTTACAAAATGATTCTATTTATTTTGACACAAAACAATAGAATTTTGTCACATTTAAGCACAAAAAAATTATTCTCCTATAAAATGCAACTCTGTAAACTCCTTATCTATAATCATATTAGAAACACCATTTGTTTTTACATGATCTAAAGGAACTATTACATTATCCAATTGGATTTCTTTAATTTCAAAAGGCAAACCATGAATTCTAAGTTCGAAGGTTTTGTATTTAGCATTAAATTTTCCTTCTTTATGTTGCTGAATAATTAGCTCGTTAGACTTTCCTAAAAGCTTAAAACTACGCAAACTGTAACGCCCTTTAGTATAATCATAGCCATCATGAGCATCATCAAACAACTGTGACCGCTCCTTTCCCTTTTTATAATATACGTCCAAAATAACAGAATCGATCTTTTTTTCACCAACATATTGTTGTTTTGGGTACTTCGGAATAATAGCGCCTTCTTTAATATAGATTGGCATACTATCAATATCTGCATCAACCCACATCTCCTTGCCTCCTTTTACAACAGCATCGGTCCAAAAGTCATACCAATTGCCTCTAGGAATATACATACGACGTCCCTTAGCATTAGGCTCTAAAACTGGACATGCCAAGATTTGATTTCCAAAAACAAACTCATCTGTTCTATAATGTGTATGCACATCTTCTTGATCGTATAGTACAAGCGATTTTAGCAATGGTGTACCATCTTCGACATAATTCCAAAATGCAGTATATAAATAAGGAAGTAATTCGTAACGTATTTCAATAAACTTCCGTACAATATCTGTTACATCTGTATCAAAAGCCCAAGGTTCTTGATCTCCATGATCTCCCGAAGAATGAACTCTAAAAAACGGATGAAAGATTCCTAGTTGAATCCAACGTGTAAATAATTCGCCTTGAGGTTGCTCTGCAAATCCTCCAATGTCACTTCCTGCAAAACTAAATCCAGACATTGCCATACGTTGCGCTTGTACATTTGCTATCCATAAATGTTCCCATGTCGCCACATTATCACCTGTCCATGTGGATGTATAGCGTTGAGTACCAGAATATGCTGCACGAGTAATCACGAAAGGTCGCTTTGGGTAGGCAAACTTTTTTAAACCTTGATAGGTCGCTCGAGCCATTTGCATTCCGTATATATTATGTGCTTTTCTATGACTGCAAGGATTTCCATCGTAATCGTGACGTACATCATCTGGAAATGTTTTATTAGGAACTTCCATAACAGCAGGCTCATTCATATCGTTCCAAACCCCTTTTACTCCAATGTCTTCTATAAGTTCCTTAAACAATCCTGACCACCAGTCTCTTACTTCTGGTTTAGTAAAATCTGGGAAATAACAATCTCCTGGCCATACTTTACCCTTCATGTAAGGCCCATCTGCACGTTTACAGAAGTAATCCTTATCTAGCGCCTCTTTGAATACTGAATAATCTTTATCTATTTTAATTCCTGGATCAATTATAACTACGGTCTTAAATCCATCATCAGCCAACTCTTTTACCATGCGTTTAGGATCAGGAAAATAATCTTTATTCCATGTAAAACACCTAAAACCCTCCATGTAATCTATATCTAAATAAATAGCATCACAAGGGATTTTCAACTTTCGGAATGTAGAAGTTATATCTTTGACCTTGCTCTCTGGATAGTAACTCCATTTACATTGATGAAACCCTAACGCCCATAAAGGTGGTAATAAGTGTGGTTTCCCAGTCAAGTCTGTATAGCTCTCAACGACTTCTGTCATTTTAGGTCCGTAGATAAAATAATAATTCATCTCTCCGCCTTGAGCCCAAAAACTAGTCACATTACGACGTTCGTGTGCAAAATCAAAAAACGAACGAAACGAATTATCAAAGAAAATACCATAAGCTCTATTGTGGTGTAATCCCGTATAAAAAGGAATGGCCTTATAAATTGGATCTGTTTCTTTTCCGTAGGCATATGAATCAGTGACCCAATTCTCATAGCGTTTCCCTTTTAAATTAAGATGATTGGGTTTATCACCTAAACCAAAATAACTTTCACCATCATGGGAGCGTTTGCTCATTTTGACAATATCTCCTCCATATTCATAGCTCTCTTCCCAGTGGAATCCAATTTCATCTTGATTGATTTCTAAACCATCTTTTGCATCAAATAACGTCACCTTAAGGTTACGTTTATTAACGTGGCAAATTAATTTAGAGGTTGTGATCTTATAAAATTCATTAGTATCATCAATATCAAGATGATTATAGCCTGTACTGGCATATTTGGTAATAGCATAAGAGAAGTCATTTTCGAACTTCCCAGTTGTTGAATATCTAAAACGCAATACACTATCACGTAATACTGTAAGCTGAAGCACTACATCATTTTTGGTAGTGAAATACAACGTATCAACGTCTTTCTTAAAATCTATGATTTTGGACGGAAATAAGTTTCCTTTACTTTCTAATTCTGTATTGACTATCATGTAGCAATTTATTTTGTAAGATGAATGTAAAAAAACGGAAAAAAAGGCGTGAAAAAAAGCATTGTAATTACTTATTACAGTGAATTATTAACTACAACGTTTGCGGTTTTGAATAGTTTAAAAAAAATGAGATTTTTATCTTAAAAATTAGAACCTCTTATTCATATTTGAAGGCTATCATTCCTAATGGTGGAATTGTAATTTCTGTAGAATGCTCTCTAAATTGCCATGCAATTTTATCAGATGTCAACACCTCATTTTTAAAATCTCCTGTTCCAAAATAAGCTTTTAAATCACTATTGAACACTTCTTTAAGTTTTCCTTTCTTCGGAAGGCCAATACGATAACTTTCTCTTGCCATTGGTGTCATATTACATGCTATTACAAGATCATCCTTTCGCTTCTCTCCTTTTCTGATATAAACCAAAACAGAATTCTCGGCATCATTATAATCTATCCATTCAAAACCTTCAGCTGAAAATTGCTTTTGGTGCAATGCAGGCTCAGTTGTATACAATAAATTTAAGGCTTTTAATAACTCTTGAACACCTTTATGAGGTGCATGATCTAATAAATGCCAAGCTAAGCTTTGTTGAAAATTCCATTCTTCACTTTGTCCAAATTCTGCACCTTGAAATAACAAGTTAGTTCCAGGATGTGTAAACATATAACTATACAATAATCTTAGATTAGCAAAGCGTTGCCATTCATCACCAGGCATTCTACCTAAAATGGAGCGTTTTCCATACACAACTTCGTCATGACTTAAAGGCAACATGAAATTTTCAGTAAACGCATAGGTCATTGAAAAGGTAAGATCGTTTTGATGATGTTTTCTATATATAGGTTCTTTAGCAAAATATTGCAAGGTATCATGCATCCATCCCATCATCCATTTCATACCGAACCCTAAACCACCTAAAAAAGTTGGTTTTGACACCATTGGAAAGGATGTGGACTCTTCGGCTATGGTTTGAACATCTGGAAACATGCTATAGACCGCTTCATTCATTTCTCTTAGAAACGCCATCGCTTCAAGATTTTCTCTACCTCCATACATATTTGGCTCCCATTCCCCTTCATTTCTACTGTAATCTAAAAATAACATTGATGCAACAGCGTCAACGCGTAGCCCATCTGCATGGAATTGGTCTAACCAAAACACAGCGTTACTTATAAGAAAGGATTTAACCTCATTTCTTCCGTAGTTAAAAATAAGGCTCTTCCAATCTGGATGATACCCTTTTCGCTTATCGGGATGCTCATATAGGTTTGAACCATCAAAGAATCCTAAACCATGTGCATCTTCAGGAAAATGAGAAGGTACCCAATCTAGGATTATTCCAATATCATTTTGATGGAGTTTATCTACCAGCAATTTAAAATCTTCAGGGTAACCAAATCGTGATGTTGGTGCAAAGTAACCTGTAAGCTGATAGCCCCAACTCGGATCATAAGGATACTCCATAACTGGCATAAGCTCGACATGCGTAAAGTTCATATCTTTAAGGTAGGCTACCAGTTCATCTGCCAACTCTTGATAACTTAAGAAACGATTCTCGTCTAACTTGCGTTTCCATGAACCGAGATGAACTTCATAAACTGAAAATGGCGCATTAAGTGCATTATGTTTTTTACGCTTTTTCATCCATTTACTATCATTCCATTTGTAGGGCTCATCCCAAACTACAGAAGCTGTTTTCGGCGGATGCTCGCAACGTCTTGCATATGGATCTGCTTTTTCAGTTTTAATATCGTTATTATGACTTTGAATCTTGTATTTATAAGTACTTCCTTTACCAGCTCCAGGAACAAAACCTTCCCATATACCGCTTTCGTCCCAACGAACATTAAGCTTATGAGTCCCTTCTACCCAAAAATTGAAATCGCCAATGACAGAAACCATTTTAGCACTTGGTGCCCAAACTGCAAAATAAGTGCCTTCCACACCATCTAATGTCATGATATGCGATCCCATTTTTTCATATAATTTATAATGCTTTCCTGCTTTGAATAAATCGATATCAAAGTCGGTAAAAAGACTATGTGCTATTACATCTGCCATAAATCAATTATTAATAATGTTTGAAATACCTTTTAGAGGAATTACTGCCCAACGCGGACGAGAGTTAAGTTCATATCCTAGTTCATAGACTGCTTTTTCTAACATAGCATATTTCAGTAAAAAAATACGTTCTTGATGGTATCCAATATTTAAATTGGCATCTTGGATTTTTAAAATATAAGTGCCTAAAAACACCCCTTTTAAGTATTGATATAAGATTTCTCCAGCATCAAAAAGTTCTTGCTGATCATGTTTATACAATTCGATATTATTAAATATCGTCGCGTAAATCGCATAGTGGAACGAACGAAACAAACCAGCCACATCCTTTAAAGGTGGTTGTTTTACCTTACGGTCACGAATAGTGCTTTCTGGTTCACCTTCGAAGTCTAAAATATAAAAGTCGTCATCTTTGACGAGCACTTGCCCTAAATGATAATCTCCATGAACACGAATACGTTCACCTTTTAATTTCGTCCAATCAAAATTTACAAAGCGCTTTCTTATCTCATTTTTTTTGTCAAGAAACTCATGAGCTAGTTCTAAGGCCAAACCTTCTAGTTTATGCAAACTGTTTTCAATGGTGTTTAGTCTATTTTGAAATTGATATAAGAGCCTGTTTTTTAACCAAACTGTGTAGTCGCCATTAAAATGCGTTGGTGTAAATGAGTTGTCTTCAAACTCGCTACCCAAAGCAATATGCATTTCAGCTGTTCGCTTGGCTAAAGTTTGAATTTTAGTAAAGACATTAAGTCCTACCCAATCAATAATTTCTGGTGGCACATCTGCAATTTGAAATCGTCCAAAATCTTCAGTTTTAGGCAATTTTGAAATATCAATCTTTTTATATTCTAGGTTTGAAAACACCTTATGGAATTCGGTAAGCATATACTCCCAAGCGTCCCCTTGATTTTCTACCATTTCTTGCATCAAACCAATAGTAATATTGACGTTTTCATGATCTTTAATTTGAATACTTCCGAGGTAAGCTGGTGTGTTTTTAAAATCTTTTTTATCAGATAAAAAACGGCTCATCTCATAATCTGGATTACGATCGGCATAGATACGTCTGAAAAATTTCAATACATACTTCTCATTATAAACAATGGATGTATTGCTTTGTTCCATTCCCATAAAACGAGACGATTCATAACTTACATTGGTAAATAATTCACTTTTATGATAACTTACTCGAGTGCGATCTTTGGGTCGTGCTGTTAATATGCGTTCAAAAACAACTTTTCGAAAGGCTTCAAGATTTATGGCATCAATTATAAACCCTTTTTGATCTTGAATACTTATAGGCAGAATCCTATCGTCTTTGGCAAAATTTTCATCTGAAACAAATGCAATGGGTAAAAAATAATGCTGATAGAAAGCTTCGGTAAAATTCACCTCTAGAATCAAGCCATAATAGACTTCATCATGCTGCTGAATTCTAAAGTACTCTGCAAGTTCAATGTATTTGAGCTGACTCGCTTTCCCACCATACCAACGTTGCTTAATAATATAATCCTCCAAAATATCAGACAAGAACACCTTAATGAATTCTTCATTTTCGAGAAGTGTCTCCCATGAATTGCTAAAATTATAGGGAGGTTTCAACACTGACGTTTTTGTAACTTTCTTAGCCATTTTACTTATGTATCTTAAATATATGAAATGGAAGTGTTGGATGTAACTCAACAAAATTCCATTCGTTATGCCAATTATAACTACTGCCTGTTACCAAATCTTCAACTCTAATTTGTTGTCCATTATGACTATTTAAATCCTGCATTGGTAATTGAACATTGCCTTGCTGTGCATAATACTGATCTAAACTTATAATAATCAACACCTCATTTGTACGGTCGGTATTCCATTTATAAAAAGCAAGTAAATTGTCATTTTCTATGTTACAAAACTTAATGTTATTAGTTTGCTGTAAAGCTTCATTCTCGTGTCTAATGGCATTGATTTTTGAAATAAGCAATGTTAATTTATTCTCTTTAAACCAATCATAATGTTTTAACTGAAATTTTTCAGACATGTAATATTCCTCTTTGCCAGGTATGGCATCACTAATCATGTGTTCAAATACAGGTCCGTAGATACCAATACTCGAACTTAAAGTTGCCGCCAGTGCATAACGCTGAAGGTATTTGGACTCATTAGCGCCTTGCAAATGAAAGGGATTGATATCTGGAGTATTTGGCCAAAAGTTTGGTTGCATATATTCACGTTGATCTGTTTGTGTCAACTCTGTCATATATTCAATAAGCTCGTGTTTATTATCACGCCATGTAAAATACGTATATGACTGTGTGTAGCCTTCTTTTGCCAATCGCTGCATAACTTTTGGCTTCGTAAATGCCTCAGCTAAAAAGATTACATCTGGATGCTGTTTTTTGACTTCTGAAATAAGCCAATTCCAAAAAAAATAAGGCTTAGTATGTGGATTATCAACCCTAAATACATTAATACCACAATCTATCCAGTATAGCATTGTGTCTAAGCATTCTTTCCAAAGATTTTTATAATCACTACTTTCCCAATAAATAGGTAGAATATCTTGATATTTCTTAGGGGGATTCTCAGCATATTGAACAGTTCCGTCTGGTCTCCATTTAAACCAATCTGGATGCGAATTCACCCATGGATGGTCTGGAGCTGCCTGCAAGGCATAATCCATAGCGATTTCAATACCAAGAGTTTTTGCTTTCTTTACTAAACGTTTAAAGTCTGTTATAGATCCCAACTCTGGATGTAAATCTTTATGTCCACCATACTTAGAACCAATTCCCCAAGCAGATCCTACATCACCCTCTTTGGCTTCGGTAGTATTGTTTTTTCCTTTTCTATTTACTTCTCCAATAGGGTGAACAGGTGGAAAGTACAGCGTATCAAATCCCATTTCTGCTACTCTAGGCAAAAGACGTTCACAATCTTTGAAAGTTCCATGTTGTCCTTCGGTTTCAGATGAAGAACGCGGAAAGAATTCATACCATGTACTAAATCTCGCTTTTTTTCTATCCACATACACTTGAAAGTCTTGAGTTTCATTAATCAAATGCTTTTGAGGGTATTTAAAAAATATATCGTGCAGTTTTTTGCTTTTAGCTGCTTTAATAGCAGCAGTATATTTAGAATCGTTCTTAAAATCTGAGATGCACTGTTCTAAATACGTCTTCTCCGTTTTTGTAGCCTTCTTTAAAAGTGGCACCAAATAAGTAACACCCTCTAAAAGTTCAGACTTCACATGCTGATTATCATCTATTTTTCGTTCAATTCCATGTTGCCAATTCAATGCATAATCTACCCAACCTTGCACTTTATATGCATAAAACCCTTGTTTCTCCATTATAAAAGAAGATTTCCATTCGTCATTTTCAACATGATGCATTCTGGTTTCGCTCCATTGGCGGTCTTTTTCATGCTTGAATAATACAGCGGCAGCAATTACATCATGACCATCAACTAGTACATGAGCATCGATGTTGACAATTTCATTTTTAATTCGCTTTATAAAAAAATCTCCGCAGTTAATTTGAGGTGATACTGCATCAATTACAACACGTCTTTGGTTTTGCATTTTGTTGGTTAATTGAGTGTTAAGAATGTGAAATTAATAAAATAAGATGCAATTTTCATCAATAATTTACTAATAAAAGCCGATTATTAAATTTACAACGTTTGCGTAAGTTCAAGTTTTTTATTTCGACAGAAGAAAACATAAAAAAACCATATTTTTACTCTATGAAAAAGATTATCACACTATTTACAATTATGCTATTTTTTAGTTGTAATTCTTCAGCACAAAAAACAAAAGCCAAAGAAGAAAAAGTGTATCCAGTTACAAAAACTGATGCCGAATGGAAAAAAGAACTCACAAGTGAGCAATATTATGTATTGAGAGAAGCCGGAACAGAACGACGATACTCTAGTTCGTTAAATAAAGAAAGTCGCAAAGGTATCTATCATTGCGCTGCTTGCGATACACCGTTATTTAAAAGTGAACACAAATTTGATTCGGGTACCGGTTGGCCAAGTTTCGATAGAGAGATTGAGGGTAATGTAGACTATTCTGTAGATTATAATTTAGGTTATGCCAGAAATGAGGAACATTGTGCGACCTGTGGAGGGCATCTTGGACATGTTTTCAATGATGGACCTAGAAAAACAACTGGAAAACGTCACTGCATTAATGGTGTAGCTTTAAAATTTGTTCCCGAAAAATAAATTAATAGTATTCATTACTTATAGCGATATAAAATCTAACTATGACTATTTATAGTTATAGCCATTTTGTATCGCTATTTTTATAGTACTAATTAAATATAATGGAACACTCATATCTAAGTAGTATTCTCAAACAATTTGAGTATTACAAATCTCTGGGCGATGCGACCTTGAATCAATTAACTTTAGCAGAACTTAAGCACGAATTTGTTGAGGACACAAATTCTGTTGCTATCATTACAAAACATATTGCGGGAAATATGCTTAGTCGTTGGACAAATTTCTTAACTGAAGATGGCGAAAAAGAATGGAGACATCGCGATGGTGAATTTGAGGATACGTTTCAATCAAAAGAAGAACTATTCAATTATTGGAATACGGGATGGGATTGTTTATTTAATGCCATAAGGCCATTAACTGTAAACGATTTAGAGCGTGTCATTTACATAAGAAATCAAGGCCATACAGTAACAGAAGCTATTAATAGGCAATTGGCACATTATGCCTATCACATAGGGCAATTGGTCTTTTTAGGGAAACTATCCAAAGGTCAAAACTGGGTATCTTTATCCATTCCAAAGGGCAAATCAACTACATATAACAAAGAAAAATTCAGTAAAGAAAAAGGTCGTAGACATTTTACAGATGACCTTTAATATTACAATAAGGTTTTGTAACTTCGTAACCTTAAAAATTAGACAAAAATAGACTCATGAGTAAATACGATATTATAGTACTTGGAAGTGGTCCTGGAGGCTACGTAACAGCAATTAGAGCATCACAATTAGGCTTTAAGACTGCTATTGTGGAAAAAGAAAGCTTAGGTGGTGTTTGCCTAAATTGGGGATGTATACCAACAAAAGCATTACTTAAATCTGCTCAAGTTTTTGAATATTTAAAACATGCGGAAGATTACGGTCTTAATGTAAAAGATGCTAGTCACGATTTTGGTGCTGTTGTAAAGCGTAGTCGTGGTGTTGCAGATGGCATGAGCAAAGGTGTTCAATTTTTAATGAAGAAAAATAAAATTGATGTCATTGAAGGTTATGGTACCTTAAAAACAGGGAAGAAAGTTGAAGTTGACGGAAAGGAATATAGTGCAGACCATATTATTATTGCTACTGGAGCTCGCTCACGTGAGTTACCAAGCTTACCTCAAGATGGTAAAAAAGTGATAGGATATAGAGAGGCCATGACTTTAGATAAACAACCAAAGAAAATGATTGTCGTAGGATCTGGAGCTATTGGTGTAGAATTTGCGTATTTCTACAACTCTATGGGAACAGAAGTTACAATTGTAGAGTATTTGCCAAACGTAGTACCTGTAGAAGATGAAGATGTTTCTAAGCAATTAGAGCGTTCATTTAAGAAAAGTGGCATTAAGATCATGACCTCTTCGGAAGTAACTAAAGTAGATACATCTGGAAAAGGTGTAAAAGCAACCGTAAAAACTAAAAAAGGTGAAGAAGTATTAGAGGCAGATTTAGTATTATCTGCGGTTGGTATAAAATCTAATATTGAGAACATCGGACTAGAAGATGTTGGTATTGCTGTTGATAGAGATAAAATCTTAGTGAATGATTACTATCAAACAAATATTCCTGGTTATTATGCTATTGGAGATGTTACTCCTGGTCAGGCTTTAGCCCATGTTGCTTCTGCAGAAGGTATTTTATGTGTAGAAAAAATTGCAGGACATCATGTCGAAGCAATAGACTACGGAAATGTACCTGGTTGCACCTATTGTTCACCAGAAATTGCAAGTGTAGGATTAACAGAAAAACAAGCTAAAGAGCAAGGTATAGATATTAAAGTTGGTAAATTTCCTTTCTCTGCTTCTGGAAAAGCTAGTGCAGGAGGAAACAAAGACGGTTTCGTAAAAGTAATTTTTGATGCAAAATATGGAGAATGGTTAGGTTGTCATATGATTGGTGCTGGAGTTACTGATATGATTGCTGAAGCTGTGCTAGGACGTAAACTTGAAACGACGGGACATGAAGTATTAAAAGCCATTCACCCTCACCCAACCATGAGTGAAGCGGTTATGGAAGCTGTTGCAGATGCTTATGATGAAGTGATTCATCTTTAAACTTCTTAAATGGATATATAAAAAAAGCGATTCTTTTAGAATCGCTTTTTTTATAATCTATACCCTAACCCTATAAAGAGACCATTGGGAGAAATCTCTTCAAAGCCAATAGTGTATTTCATATGTATATCTAAGGGTTTTATAATATGATAAGCGACACTCACATCGCCTCTTACTTTAAATTTATTCGAAAAAAAATCAAAAAAATAATTTAGACTTGGTCCAACAAGAATATCAAAATTATTTGCCACTTCATATTTTGCATAAATTGGTGCATTCAAAAACTCAAAGTCGCCAAGACCAATATAGAGTAATTCTGGTTGTATCGAAAGTGACTCATCAATATGCACATCAACAAAAATGCCACCATAATAACCAACTTCAGTTTCAGCATTTGGGCCAAAGTTAGCTTGTTCGACATTAAAAAAAGTGAGGTTTAATCCACCCTTAATACCAAATTCGGCATTAGACTGTGCAAATACATAAAGATTAGAAAGCAAAATACTCAGAAAAACAAACACAGCTTTTTTCATATTATTATAATCGTTAAGAATATTTAGAATCTATTAATTTTAGTCTTATGTCAATCAAAAAAGCTTTGAATAGCCAACTCATAGCTTTGTAATCCAAAACCTAGAATAACACCTCTGGCATTAGGTGAAATATAGGATTGATGTCTAAACTCTTCTCTAGAGAATGTATTAGAGATATGCACTTCTACAACAGGAGTTTCTATTGCTTTTACAACATCACCAATACCAATTGATGTATGTGTATAAGCAGCAGCATTTAAAATAATTCCGTCATAGCTATATCCAACCTCCTGAAGTTTATCTATGAGTTCTCCTTCAATATTTGATTGATAGTGTTCTAACGCGATATTTGGATACTTATTGACAACGCGCTCAAAAAAGTCGGTAAATGATAAGTTTCCGTAGATATTGGTTTCACGCTTTCCTAATAAATTCAAGTTAGGACCATTAATAATGATGAGTTTTTTCATAAAGTAAAGATATTAAAATTTGAGTACAAAAAAACCGAAGCAAAAGGCTCCGGTTTGAATTTATTAAGGAAGTAATCTTTATAAATTATTTAAAATAACACCAATATTAAAACTACTTCTACCGTTTCGTACAGAAGAGCCAAGGTTGTTACTAAAAACATCTGATAAACCAGATTGTGCATCGTATTCTACAAAGAATTTAGTGTTTTCGCCAACATTGAATTTATAACCAATACCTAAAGCTATACCAAAATCTGTAGAATTAAAAGCGTCCTTTACATCTGTTCCTCCTCTATCCTCTTCAGCATTTAAAAGGAATCCAACATAAGGACCAAAATTCAAATACCATTTTCTTGTCGACCCAAAATGCCAATTTGCCATTACTGGAACAGTTAAATACGTCACATTAAAGTCTGTAATATAAGACTCATTTGTAAGTTCGTTATCAAAAAAACCATCTCCCCATCCTTTTGAATCATAGATAAGTTTTGCCTTTATTCCCCAACGATTTGAGAAATAATATTCACCAGACACTCCAAGGTTAACGCCTGTTTTTGATCGGGTTCCATTATTAGAATCCGATCCTACAACGACATTAGATATATTTAAACCAAGTCCAGTTCCAATTTCAATATCACCTTTATCAGCTTGAGCATTAAGATTTAAGTTACAGCATAGAGCTATAAAGACAATTGTAATTATTTTTTTCATAATAGATTTAAAGTTTTGTTAGGCTACGAATCTAAAATTTTACTTACAATTAAAAGTGTAAAAAATCGTAAAATATAAGCTTTAGACATAAAAAAAACCGAAGCGATATCACTTCGGTTTTTTTATGTGGTTAATACCAATTAGAATTTATAAGTAACTCCGAAATTGATATCAGATAAATCTAAGTTTAATCCGAAAGAATTTGCAGATTCAGCACCATCAGCATCTGGTTTAGCACTGATATAAGATAATGCACCAACTGATGCTCTTAAAGCGAAGCAATCTGATACAAAATAGTTAAGACCTGGCCCTACAGCAATAGCAAATACATCAAGCTTAGACTCTCCTCCTCCATTTGGCTCAAATTTAGAATTTGCATAAGAAACTCCTGCACCTACTGTGAAAGAAAATTGATTTGCTGGAGTAAAGAAATATGTAGCTCCTAAACCTCCACCAAACGTCGTAGTTTTATCATCGGCAGCATTTTCAGCAGAACCAATAGACAAATTTGCTTCTAAAGCGATATTTTCGCTTACAAAGTATCCTACTGTAGGCATAAAATCAAATCTGTTAGTTTTTAAATCTCCTTCTTTAGTACTATTATATCCAACTGTACCAGACACATAAACATCTCCTTCTTCAAAACCACCTGTAGTGTTTTCATCTTGAGCATTTACGTTTGTAAATCCGAAAACTGCAACTGCAGCTATTAGTAATAATTTTTTCATAATTGTTAAGTTTAAATAATTTTGGTTTTTATTTTATTTGGTCGGCAAACATAATAGATAATTTTTAGTCTCACAAGAAAAAACATATAATTCTATGTATTTCATCGGCAAAATAGTGTATTTCAACGAATTATTAGTAAAAATGAATATTTTTAAGGCTCCTCTATTTTTTTAACTATAACTGATAATAAATATTGATCACATGCTATTAGTACTACTTAAAATTTCAGTCTTAAATATCATTAATTTAAGATGCCTTCAACTTAATATTTTGCAGTATTTTTGAAGTGAATTATCACGAGACTCAAAACCAAGTTTGTTCAATGAAATGGCAAAACGCACTCCATGATTATAAATACTATCTCAAAATTGAGAGAGGTTTATCTGCAAATTCAATTGCCAACTATGAGTTAGATGTTGAAAAGTTAATTAATTATTTAACTGTTAATGACATTTCAATTTCTCCTATACAAATTGAGCATGAAACTGTACAAGCTTTTATTTATGATGCTTCGAAACAATTAAACTCTAGATCACAATCTCGCTTAATATCAGGTTTGCGAAGTTTTTTTGGCTACTTAGTATTTGAAGATTACAGAACAACCAATCCGTTAGATCATATTGAATCTCCTAAAATAGGGCGTAAATTGCCAGATACGCTTTCCATTGATGAAATTGATGCCTTAATTAATGCCATAGATCTAAATAGAGAGTTTAATCGTGTACGAATTGGGGAACGAAATAGAGCTATTCTTGAAACCTTGTATAGCTGTGGGCTTCGTGTTAGTGAACTTGTTAATTTAAAACTATCAGATTTATTCTTTGATGAAGGTTTTATTAAAGTTACTGGAAAGGGAGATAAACAACGCTTTGTCCCTATTGGAACAAACACACAGAACTACATTAATATTTGGAAAGACATAAGAGTGCACATAAGCGTAGATCCAGAATACAAAGACACCTTGTTTCTTAATAACAGAGGAAAGCAACTCACTAGAGCAATGATTTTTACCATTATAAAAGATTTAGCAAAAGCTATTAATCTAAATAAAGTAATTTCACCGCATACGTTCAGACACTCCTTTGCTACACATCTATTAGAAAATGGGGCCGACCTTAGAGCTATTCAACTCATGCTAGGTCATGAAAGCATTACGACCACAGAAATATATATGCATGTAGACCGTTCACATCTTAAAGATGTGTTGATGTCTTATCATCCTAGAAAATAATATTCTTAATTTTGTAGTAAAAAAGTGACAACTTTACAATTCATGTGTCTTATTTATAAAATTTAGTCTATGAAAAAGCTAATAAAAAAGCTTCTTAATTTACCATCAACTACACAAGAAATAGATTCAAAATTTTCTGAAGTAAAAAAGTGGGAACTGGCCTTAGAGTACTCCAGTATTGGTCTTTGGGAATACGATGCAGAGCTAGACAGTGTGTTTTTCTCTGAAGGTTCCAAACAAATAATAGGTGTTGAAGATCATAATTTTGGTAAAAACCCAAATGATTGGAATGATCGCGTTCATACCGAAGATAAAGTCAAATATTTCAAAGATTTTCAAGACCACCTTAGTAACGGTAAATCGATGTATGAAAATGAACATCGCGTTTTATGTGAAGACGGAAGCTATAAATGGATAAGAGATCGTGGAAAAGTTGTTGAATGGACTTCAGAAGGAAAGCACAAACGGGTTATTGGAACTCATACCGATATTACGTCAAGAATTGAAAAAGAAGAGCAATTGGAGAAGTATCTTCAGTTAATTACTAGTCAGAATAAGAGACTTCACAATTTTACACATATTGTCTCTCACAATTTAAAAACACACATTGGAAATTTTAAAAATATACTTGAGTTCTATGACGAGTCTAACTCTGAAAATGAAAAAGAAGAACTCATGAATCATTTAAAGACGATTTCTGAAGCATTGACGACGACCATTGTGGATTTGGATGACATCATTAGTATAAAATCGAAATCTGATACCAGTGAACTTAATGAAAAGATAAATATTTTTGATTGTACCGGAAAAATTATTGAAAGTCTTGAAATTGAAAGCACAAGCAATGATATAACACTTTATAATTCGGTTGATAAAAATGACTTTCTGGTTGCCAATAGATCCTATTTAGAAAGCGTACTTTACAACCTCATTTCAAACGGAATAAAATATAGCCATCCACTACGGAAGTCTAAAGTTGTAATACAAACTCTACATACAGAAGAAACACTTAAGATTTTGATATCTGATAATGGCATAGGTATAGATATCAAAAAGTTTAAAAATCAACTATTTGAAATGTATCAAACATTTCATGGTACAGATAGAGAAGACTCAAGAGGTGTAGGTTTATACATAACTAAAACACAAGTTGAAGCTATGGGTGGTACTATTGACGTTGATAGTGAGCTTAATGAAGGGACAACGTTTAGTCTAATTTTTAAAAAACAAAAGCACTCTAAATAGAGTGCTTTATTATCATATTTATTAAAGTTCCTACTTCGCAATATTTACCGCTCTAGTCTCTCTAATAACAGTTACTTTTACTTGACCCGGATAAGTCATATCTGTTTGAATCTTTTGAGAGATCTCAAAAGACAAGTTTGCTGCCTGTTCATCTGAAACCTTCTCGCTTTCAACCATAACACGTAATTCACGACCCGCTTGAATGGCATAAGCCTTATTAACACCATTGAAACCAAAAGCAACCTCCTCTAAATCTTTGAGTCTTTGAATATAAGAATCTAGTACCTGACGTCTTGCTCCTGGTCTTGCTCCTGAAATAGCATCACACACTTGAACTATAGGTGATAACAATGTTGTCATTTCTATTTCATCGTGGTGTGCTCCAATGGCATTACATACTTCAGACTTTTCTCCATGCTTTTCGGCCCATTGCATTCCTAAAATAGCATGAGGTGTTTCCATATCTGATTCAGAAGATGGCACCTTACCAATATCATGTAATAGTCCAGCACGTTTAGCTAATTTTGGATTTAATCCAAGTTCTGCAGCCATAACACCACATAGTTTAGCTACTTCTCGTGAATGCTGCAGTAAGTTTTGACCATAAGACGAACGATACTTCATACGACCTACCATTTTTATTAACTCTGGATGTAATCCATGAATTCCTAAATCGATAACAGTTCGTTTACCAACTTCAGCGATTTCCTGTTCAATCTGTTTTTGTGTTTTTCTAACAATTTCTTCAATTCGTGCAGGGTGGATTCGTCCATCTGTTACAAGCTTATGAAGTGATAATCGTGCCACTTCACGTCTCACCGAATCAAAGCAAGATAAAATAATGGCTTCAGGTGTATCATCAACAATAATTTCAACGCCAGTAGCAGCTTCAATGGCTCGAATATTTCGTCCTTCTCGTCCGATAATTCGTCCTTTAACATCATCAGACTCAATATTAAATACAGAAACGCAATTATCAATAGCTTCTTCTGTTCCTATTCGCTGAATAGTATTAATAATCACCTTTTTGGCTTCCTGTTGGGCTGTAAGTTTTGCTTCTTCAAGAGTATCTTGAATATAACTCATCGCATCAGTTTTTGCTTCACCTTTGAGTGATTCTACCAACTGGGTTTTGGCATCTTCTGCAGATAATCCAGAGATGACCTCAAGTTGCTTAATTTGACTTTTATGAGCTTTTTCGACTTCATCTTTCTTTTTCTCCAGAAACTCGAGTCTAAAATCGTAGTCTTTTATCTTACTTTCCAAAGACTGATTTGCTTTTTTATTTTTTGACAACTCACTAGAGATTTGTGATTCTTTATCTCTAGTTCGCTTTTCTGCCTCAGCCATTTTCTTGTCACGAGATAAGATGACTTTCTCGTGTTCTGCTTTGAGCTCTATAAATTTTTCTTTAGCTTGAAGAATCTTATCTTTTTTAATTGTTTCTCCTTCGCTCTTAGCATTTTTTAAAATTGAATTTGCTTCATTCTTTGCTTCTTTTATGAGTTTGGAAGCATTATTTTTTTCTAATGCTTTTGCAATAATATACCCGAGTACTATACCTAGTACCACGCCTCCTACAATCATTAAAATTGTGTTCGTATCCATGTTAGTTAGTGTTTATATATAAAAAAAGCCTACATCAGTTTTGGATTCTGTATAAACTCCTTAAAAACAAGTTTAGGGCTAACAAGCTGATCAAAAATCTGCCTAAATACTAAAATAAATTAGTATTAGCAGCACGGTTTTACAACTTCAACTCACCCTTTTTAAAGAATTAACGTTGAGTTTATCAAAAATAAATAACTAATGTAGGCAGTAACCTATTGTTTATTTTAAAGAACGTTATGCACTTATATGTTCGTGAAGTAATTGGTTTAAAGCATTAAGCTTCTCCTCTACTTCTTCACTTACATTGGCTTTATCTATTGTTTTCTGTTCTACTTGAGATGCAAACTGTAAAGCGCACATGGCTAGTACATCTTGTTTATCTCTCACAGAATAGTTTTGCTCAAACTGTGTTATCATGGCTTCAATCTTTTTAGCGGCCTTGCGCAACCCTTCTTCTTGGCTTGGCGCAATGGTAAGAGGATAAACTCTATTTGCTATAGATAGCTTTATTTTAAGCTGTTCTGCCATTAATTGTAATTAGCATTATTCAGATAATTGAGCAATACAATGGTCAATATCTCTGATTAATGTGTTTATTTTGAGCTTTGTTTCTCTGTTATTCTCGTCACTGCCCAGTAATGAATTTGCCATTTTGAGTGATTCATATTTTTCAACCCAAGAACTTAATTCTTCTTGCTGCTGAAGGTTTTTCTGTTGTTGTATTGCTAATTCTTCAGAGATTTTAGCATTAGTTTGCTTTAAAACTTCTAGTTTGTGCAAAACTTTGCTGATTTTGTTCTCTAAAGAATCTACAATATCTTCAATTTTACTCATTTACAAATTTCAATACTGATGTAACAAAGTTAACATACTAAGTGAAAAATCGCAATTGTTTTCATATTAATTTTGAAATTTATGACACTTCTTTAGTCATAATGGCTCATGACTAACAATTTACAAATACTTCTAATTCCTTTTTTATAAGTTTTTGTTTATTATTTTCAGTTTTTTTCAGATATTCACTCACCAATATTAAAAACAACATATGTAGAATATTTTCTATATTCAATTTTAATCAATATTTTTACGTTATATAACTTTTGACGTAAACTCATAACCACATGAAGTACCTAATTTTACTTTTCTTTGTTTGCACTTTTGCTTTTGGTCAATCAGAAACGCCTTATCCTCAAGACTATTTTAGAAACCCCTTAGATATTACACTCGTACTCTCTGGTACATTCGCCGAATTACGTTCAAATCATTTTCACTCTGGTTTAGATATCAAAACACAACAACGCACAGGTCTAAAGGTATATGCTGCGGCTCAAGGTTATGTAAGTCGTATTAAAATATCTCATTATGGCTACGGAAAAGCGCTATACATCACACACCCAAATGGTTATGTTAGTGTTTATGCACATTTAAGTAAGTTTTCTCCTAAAATTCAAAAATATATCAAAGCGTGTCAGTACGAAAAGGAAAGTTATGAAGTTGAAATGTTTCCGTCTCCCGACGAGCTTCCTATTTCATCAGATGAAGTTGTAGCCTTTTCAGGAAACACTGGAGGTTCTGGTGGTCCGCATCTCCATTTTGAAATTCGTGACAATGAAGAACGCCCTATAAACCCTATGCTCTTTGGTATTGATATAAAAGACACGAAAAGTCCTTTTCTATTGGCTGCCTATGCCTATCCAAAAGACAGAAACTCTCACGTAGATGATGAAAAAAATCGAAAAGAACTACGATTAATACCAAATAAAAATGGCGATTACAGTACAGAACCTATTGAAGCACTAGGTGATATTGGTTTTGGAATTGTGAGTTATGACCAGCAAGATCTTGCCAACAATAAAAATGGTGTAAGTAATATTCAAACATTTTATAATGGCAATAAGAGTTTTGAAATGGATTTTAAACGTTTCAGTTTTAGCGAATCTAAACACATCAATCGCTTTATAGACTTTGAAGTATTTAAAGAGAAAAAATCAAGAATTCAGAAACTCTTTGTTCAATCTGGAAACACCTTAAGCATGCTTAAAGATGTTGACAGTTATGGTTATATAAAAGTTGAGGACAGCACTAATACGGTATATAAAGTACGAATTAGAGATTTTAAAGGGAATGAGTCATGGTTGACAATTCCAATAAAAGGAAGGCCTGCTAAAGAAATCTTAGAGGCTCCAGAATTAAAACCAGACCATTTCATCTATGCAGATCAAGTTAACGAATTAGAAAGCGAAAATATCTCAGTATACTTTCCAAAACAAAGCTTTTATGAAGATTTTTATATTGATTTTGGTGTGGATAGTGATACCTTAAAATTGCATAGAGATGTTGTACCTATGCTTAAAAGCTACACCATCACTTATGATGTAAGTAGTTACAGTGAAGAAGATAAAAGCAAATTATTTATTGCCAAATTATACGGTTATTATAAAAATCCGAGTTATATCAGTACGAAACGTCTTGGCGACAAGTTATCTGCAAGAACAAAATCATTAGGAACCTTTGCTCTTGCAAGAGACACGGTGAACCCGACTATCATTCCTATTAATTTTCAGGATGGAAAATGGTTAAGCAAACTCAACTATCTGAAAGTTAAGATTGATGATGATCTCTCTGGCATTAGTAATTACAGAGCAACTATAAACGGAAAGTGGATTTTAATGGAGTACGATTATAAAAAAGATACCTTGACCTATGACTTTGATGATAATGTCAATACAGAGACCGAAAATAATCTTAAAATAATTGTTACAGATAATGTTGGAAATAGTACTACATTTGAAGCAACCTTTTTTAGAAAATAAAAAATAACCTTTTGAAACTAAATATTACGCTACTTATAGCCTTGTTAGGCTTTTCATTCTTCGGAATATCTCAAACCGCAACCATAAGAGGTGTCATTTTAGACGATGCTAAATTACCAATCTCTAGTGTTAGTATAAAAGCTGGTAATGACGGAACTACAACTAATGAGAACGGATTCTACATCCTCAAAATTCCAGCTGACACTAATGTTACAGTTATTTTTACTCACTTAGGACATAAACGTGTTGAAGCAACCTTCAATTTGAAAAATGGCCAGGAGATTGAATTCAATCCAGTGATGAGTATAGAAATTGAACAAATAACAACTGTTGTTATAAATGGTAATACAAGACAATCGGTTGATGGCGTCACTACAATTACTCCTGAAATAATAAGAACCATTAAAGGTGCTAATCCTGGTGTGGAAAATCTATTAAAAACCTTACCTGGTGTTAATATTTCTAACGAGTTAAGTACACAATACTCTGTTCGTGGTGGTAACTTTGATGAAAATCTTGTGTATGTAAATGATATTGAAGTCTATCGTCCATTTCTTATTCGCTCTGGTCAACAAGAAGGCTTGAGTTTTGTGAATACAAACATGGTACAAAACGTAGATTTTTCGGCAGGTGGATTTCAAGCAAAGTATGGTGATAAATTGTCATCAGTTCTAGACATTACCTATAGAAACCCAGTATCATTTGGTGTACGAGCAGATGCTAGCCTTCTAGGAGGAAGCGTTACTGCCGAAGCTGTAAGTAAAGACTCTAAATTCTCTGGAATTGTAGGTTTACGCTATAGAGATAATAGCTTGTTAATTAACTCTCTTGAAACTGAAACCAACGTAACTCCAGTTTTTGCTGATGCTCAAACCTATTTGACTTACAAGTTTAGTGATAAGTTTCATTTAAATTTCCTTGGAAATATCTCTTTAAATAAATATGACTTTCAACCAAAGAATAGGCAAACCAATTTTGGAACTTTAGATGAACCTGTAGCGCTTTTGGTATTTTATGAAGGTCAGGAAAAAGATCAGTATTTAACCACGTTTGGTGCATTTAAAGCTAATTATTTTGTTAATGATGATCTTTCACTAAAACTTATTGCTTCAGCGTATCACACTACTGAAGAGGAATATTTTGACATCTTAGCACAATACCGTCTTGGTGAAGTTAATAGTAATATTGGTGATGAAAACTTAGGAGAAGTTGAGTTTTCCGAAGGTATTGGTTCGCAATTGACTCATGCACGAAATGATTTGGATGCTGTCATTGTTAATATTGAGCATAAAGGCGATTATAAACTCGATGAAGAAAGCACGCTAGAATGGTCTGTAAAATATACACATGAAGATATTAGAGACCGTTTGGTAGAATGGGAAGTTATTGATAGTGCTGGGTTTTCGGTACGACCTCCAATTTTTGATATCCCGAACAATCAACCCTATGAGCCATTTGAAGGTCCTCTTGTCGCGTTTCAAAATGTTAGGGCTACCAATGCTGTACAAATTGATAGGCTCCAAGCCTATGCACAATGGAGCAAGCGAACAATGCTAGGTAGTAACGAAGTGTTTTATAATGCTGGTGTGAGAATTCACAACTGGACTGTAAATAGCGACATACCAAATCAAAATGGTGTCTCCTCCTCTACCCAAACCGTGTTTAGCCCGAGAGCTCAATTTGCAATAAAACCAGATTGGGACAAAGACATGTTGTTTCGTATTGCAGGAGGCGTGTATTATCAACCGCCTTTTTATCGCGAATTACGAGATTCTTCAGGAACAGTTCAACCTGATGTAAAAGCTCAAAAATCATTTCATATTGTTCTTGGAAACGAGTACAGTTTTGAGATTTGGGGTCGTCCATTCAAGTTGGTGTCTGAGGCATACTATAAAGGCTTAAGTGATGTAAATCCGTATACCTTAGAAAATGTTAGAATACGGTATCGAGCAAAAAATAATGCAAAAGCCTATGCCTATGGTGTAGACCTTCGACTTAATGGAGAATTTGTGCCAGGTACAGAAAGCTGGTTTAGTTTCGGGTATTTAAAAACCGAAGAAAATATTGATGATAGAGGTTACATTTCTAGACCAACAGATCAACGCCTGAAGTTTGGTGTGCTTTTTCAAGATTATGTGCCTAATATTCCAGATTTAAAAATGTATTTAAACCTAGTTTATAATACTGGAGTTCCAGGAGGCTCGCCAAGCTATGCAGATCCTTACGATTTCCAAACGCGTCTTCGTGATTATAAACGTGCCGATTTGGGAATTTCATATGTCATAGTTGATAAAAATAAAACGTACACATCGAAATGGAAACAAAAATTTAAAGAACTCACTTTAGGAGTTGAGATCTTTAATATGTTTAATGCTCAAAATACGATAACCAATACTTGGGTTCGTGATGTATATAGTAAACGTCAATTTGCGATTCCTAACTTTTTAACACCACGTGTATTTAATGTAAGACTGTCTACACGGTTCTAGATAAAGACTTTTGTTATTGCCAGCATGCTTAATTAGCTTTTCGATTTATAGTTTCACCCATTTATAAAGACTTGACTTTTTAATCTTTTTAAAAAGACTTATTTTTATGGATAGAATTAGCTATCAACCATTTAATAAGTCTCACAATGCATATCTCTAGAATCTCTTGGATTATTTTATTCTGCCTTTCCTATGTCGTATGTAATTCTCAAAATGAAATTTATGATCAAACCGCTTTGGATAGTATTTATGAACATTTCAAAGCTGATTTAGGAAATGCGAATGCTGATTCCAAGTTTTTTGAAGCCTTAGATTCCTCCATACAACGCTTAGAGGTTGATACTACCGCTGCACTTTATTATCACAAATTTGCCAATCTAAGACTTAATATGGGCCATTGGGATAGTATAGCTGAACAAATGCATAAGAATGGCTATGAACGATTAAAATCTACTGAATATCAATGTAAACTAGCGATAAGCCAATTTAATCTTACACGTTTTTCATTATTTCAAAATCATCCAAATACACTTGAACGTGCAAAACACAGCTTAGAGATTGCCAAAAAATGCGGAGAACTAGAACGTATTGCTCATGCTCAATCCTATATTGGAGCTGCGTACATTAATATAAACGACTATAAAAATGCCTTAACAAACTTATTAGAATCTGAAAAAAATTATACTACAATAAAAGACTCGACAGGTATTGCAATGGTCAATTTAGACTTAGCAATTGTTTATACACATTTTCAAGAAGATTTAAAGTCTATTGCTGCCACTAAAAAAGCAGCAATGATATATAAAAAGGCAGGTAGAACCATGAATTATGCTGTAGCACTAATAGATATGTCTTCTACTTATTTAGATATGGAAGAAACCGATAGCGTTTTAAAGTATTTACCTGTTGCACACAAAATAGTCAAAGACAAACATCAGCTTGCTAATGCCTACGTATACCAACATTACGGTAATCTATATGGGCAATTAGGCAGATATGATGAAGCCATAGACAATTTAAAGACTGGTCTAAAAATTAATGAAGGTATTGATGACCGTGGCCTAAATATTAATTTCTATAGTTTCTTAGTAGACAACTACAAGAAAAAAGGTAACAATGCAATTGCCTATAAGTATGCGCTTAAATCTGATTCGGTTTCAAAACTTATTGATGACAAATACGAGAAATTAAAAAGCTTGCTAACGCTAGCGAACACAAGCCACGATGTTAATAAACATGAAGAAAGTCGTAATGCGTTTTTAGAATACATTAAACTAAAAGACAGCATTTTGGGAGCCGAAAAACAAAAAGAGGTCGCTGCTCTTGAAAAATTCTACGAAGCTGAAAAACGAGACAATCAAATCAAAATCCAACAACAGGAAAATGATCTCCTAACGACTAAAAATACCGCTGCAAATAACCGGAACATAGCCTTAATCATCTCTTTGCTCCTTCTAGCTGCCATAGCTTACGCATTGATAAATAAATTTAGATTAAAAGCGACAAAACAAGAGGCTATCACTAAAGTAACAGAATTAGAGAACGATAATCTCAATCAAAAAATTGAATATCAAAAAAGAGAACTTGCCTCTAAAGCGCTTCATATAGCTCAAAAGAATGAAATGTTAATAGAACTCAAAGAGGATCTCACAACCATAAAAAAAGATAACACTAATAATACTAGGGTGAACCATCTGATTAACAAACTACATATTGACAAACAAATAGATGATAACTGGGAACAGTTTACTACTCAGTTTATTGAAATGAATCCAAGTTTCTATAAAAGTATCACTGAGCTTCATAGTGACCTTACAAAAAATGATATTAGATTGATTGCTTTATTGAAAATGAAATACGATTCAAACTCAATTGCGTCTTTACTTAACATATCACTCGAAGGTGTTAAAAAGGCGAGGTACAGACTTCGAAAAAAGCTCAATCTTTCTTCCGAAGAAAATTTAGAAAAACATATTATGAGTTTCTAAATCCTTATCAATCAACAAATTCCTTTAAAACATCAATCACATAGTCGACATCCGCTTTCGTATTATACTTACTAAAAGAAAAACGGATAGATGGTCGCTGCAAATGGTCATTATCAAGAATTTCAGTCAACACATGCGAATTTTGAGAACTTCCGCTTTGACACGCACTACCCTTAGAGCAAGCAATACCTTTTAAATCTAATTGAAATTGTAACAGATTAGCCTTATCTGCTGAAATAGGTAAACACACATTAACAAGCGTGTACGTACTTTTATCTAAGTCTCCAGATTGACCGTTAAAAGTCACATTTGGAAGAACTTGCTTTAGTTTTTCGATAAAATAGGATTTTATATCCAAAATATAAGCGGCTTCTGTTTCTAAATACTTATAAGACAAGTGCAACGCTTCATCCAATCCTACAATATTGTGAATAGATTCTGTTCCAGCTCGCAACCCTCGCTCCTGCTCACCTCCAAATATCAAAGCTCGAAGTCCGCTATTTTTCCTCAGAAAAGCAAAACCAACACCTTTTGGCCCATGAAACTTATGAGCGCTAGCAGCCAAATAATCAATAGGAATATCTTGTAGATCCAGCTTATAATGACCTACCGATTGAACGGTATCACTATGAAATAAGGCGTTGTTAGTCTTACACAATTCTGCCACAAGCTTGAGATTTAATTTGTTCCCTATTTCGTTATTGATATGCATTAACGATACTAATTGTTTGGTTTTAGATGTCAACAATGTTTCCAGATGAGATATATCTACATCTCCTTTGTCGTTTAGCTTTACATATTTAACTGAAATGTCATACTCCTCTCTAAGTTGGTCTATGGTATGCAAAATAGCATGATGTTCAATTTTTGAAGTGATAACCTCTGCAATTTCCAAATCTCTTACAGCACTTCTCAATACGAGATTATCGGCTTCTGTGCCACCTGAAGTGAATACAATTTCTGAAGCTGACACATTAAAATGAGATGCAATACGTTTTCTTGAAGACTCAATTAATGATTTAGATTGTCTACCATAACTATGTGTAGATGAGGGATTTCCATAGTTAGTTTTCATCACTTCGCCCATGCGATCAATGACTTCATCTCGCAGTTGGGTGGTTGCAGCATTATCAAAATAAACAGTCTTCATATCAATTAAAATTCTGATGCAAAGATGCAACTTTCTAAGGGTTTTTAAAACTCCTTAGCTATGCGTTCAAAATTATTTGTTAAAGCGACATATTAAACAATCAAATCTTTTATTTTTGTTTAAAATCTATGATAATGCGACAACTACTTTATATATGTTTAATTGGATTATTAGCTCTATCTTGTGATGATGGTGATGTATTTGAAGTTAACCTTGAGTTTGATCAAACACTTGAGCTTTGTCTTGATGCTAATGTAGGCGACTATTTGTTATACGATACCAAGGTAGATCCTAATGAATCGTTATCGCTACTTTTTCCAATTGCTGGTAATGACGATATTTTTAATCCGCCTTCAAATAATTACGAAAAGACTATTCCTATTAACGGTACATCGACTATGTTCAACTATAGAACCTACAGTGGTGATCCAAACGACTTAATCTGTCAAATCATTCCAAATCCAGGTACAACTATTACTAATGATTATGCTGCAGGCTCTGGAGCTGAAGCAAAATTCGTTACATCATTTGATGATGATGATGAGGATGGTATCTTATCAGAATTTGAAGGTCGCGGCGCACAGGCTGCAGATGGCACATATCCTGATGCCATAGATACTGATGGTGATGGTATTCCTGATTATATCGACCAAGACGACGACAATGACAATATACTCACGATTAATGAAAATGCCGACCCTGATGGTGATGGTGACCCTTCTGATGCAGTAAACACAGATCTTAATTTTACTAATGGTGACACTAAACCAAACTATTTAGACAACGATGATGATGGTGACGGTGTTCCTACCATTAACGAAGATGAAAACAGTAACTCTTCATTAACTGATGATTTTGATGAAACTGGCACTGATCCAAATACTGCACGTTATTTAAATCCAAATGCTGCAGAATCCTTTACGGCTGGTGAAATGTCGGAAAATGAATACACAAGAACCATAGTTGTGACGGTAGATATCATGAATGCAAACATTAGTATTGCTAGTATTGATGACCAAACTTTAGGCACTTACACATTTACCATAACACTCCCAGAAGATAATTAAACTAGGATTTTACATTCTGAAAAATATAGACTTCTGTAGCGCCAGCGCCATATTTCTGGTAATCGGCTGCATAGTACTTCACATTATCATAGCGACTAAACAGATATTCTAATTCGGTTTTGAGAACCCCTTCGCCAACGCCATGAATAAAGACTACTTTCTGTATGCGTTTTTTTATAGCGAATTCTAACTTATGCCTTGCGGTATCTAACTGTAAGTTGAGCATATCAAAATTATTCATATGCTTATTCTGTGTTGTGATTTGGTGGATATGCAAATCTACTTCCATTGCAGGCAGTGTTCGCGCTTTAGGTTTTACTCTTACAGACCTAGGTTTATGTGATTGTTCCTTTTCGTTTATAACCGCATTAGTATCTGTATTCGAGAATATTTGAGAAGAAAATGATTGTGTTTTTATAACCTCTGAAGACAAAAACTCCATATCAAAACCATCTTCTGTTTCAATAGTTATCGTAGTACCAGAAATTTGTATGATGACACCTTTAATATCTTCATCTAAAACCGAAACAAGATCACCAATTTTCAAATGCATCACTCAAGGTTTTCATTATCTGTATTGTCTTGGTCATTCTTACTCGGAATATTACGAGATATATTGTAAATACCTACCATTAAAACAACAATACCTCCAATTAAGATATATTGATTTTGTTCCTCTTGAGCTTGAGCGTAAATGGCAATTATCCCTCCTATTAGGATTAAAATGTAGCTAAGTGTTCTCGGCATTGATTTTTAAATTATCGTGTATCACTTTAATTAATCGAAAATACAATTTTAGAAACTTAATTAATAGGTCTAATCTGTTTTTTTTATCATTTTTGGTAATTGGCAGAAACTCTGTGAGCACTTATCCTTCAATTTTATTATTTTTGAATGAAATTTTATAGAATGATGTCTCCAGAAGATTACATGCTCCCTTGTATCAACAAAAAGATTTTTGGTCTTGATTGCATGGGTTGTGGTATGCAAAGATCACTCGCATTAATTCTAGAAGGAGACCTTATTGCTGCATTCTATATGTATCCAGCAATCTACAGTCTAATGGCTTTATTAGGCGTGATTTTATTAAATTACTTTAGAAATTTTAAGCATGCCTATAAAATTATTATTACTTTGGCAATCGTAAATGCCGTTTTAATTTTAGGCAATTTCATTTATAAAACTTTTTTAAATTAACATATACTACCATGAACGAATATCAACCACAAGAACAATTACAAAACGCAACACTAATTTTAATTTTAGGAATCCTATCTATAATAGGATGTTTCTGTTATGGAATTCTAGGGATAATTCTAGCAATTGTCGCCTTAATCTTAGCACAAAAAGCGACAAAAACATATGCGCAAAACCCAGAAATGTACCTAGGTTATCAAAATGTGAAAATTGGTAAGATTTTAGCCATTATAGGATTGGTAATAAGTGTGATTTACTTGTGTTTAGTGATTTGGTTGATTGTTACATTTGGAATGGAAGCACTTCAAGATCAAGAATTAATGCAACAAAGACTAGAAGAAATGATGGGACAATAATAGATACCCATATTAATAAAAAACCTCAATAGTAACTATTGAGGTTTTTTATTAATATTTAAAACTAATTAAACTTCAAATTGCTTTAAAGTTTTAGTAATAATCGATACACAGTCTAATAATTGCTCTTTAGTCATCACCAATGGAGGCGCAAATCTAATTATATTACCATGCGTTGGTTTGGCTAGCAATCCATTATCACGAAGTGCTAAACAAATATTCCAAGCCGTATCACTATCTTCATCATCATTAATAACAATCGCATTAAGCAAGCCTTTTCCTCTTACTAAATTAACTATAGAACTTGTTTCTATATATCTATTTAATTCACTTCTGAATAATTCTCCTAGCTGAAATGCGTTCTCTGCAAGATCCTCATCACGAACAACCTCAAGAGCAGCGACTGCAACAGCTGCAGCAATTGGATTACCTCCAAATGTACTACCATGATTTCCAGGTTTGATGACATTCATTACAGCATCATTTGCCAATACAGCACTCACAGGATAAGCTCCTCCAGACAATGCTTTACCAAGAATTAAAACATCTGGTTTTACTTCTGGAGTACCTGAACAATTTTTATTTTCACAACTACAGTTTCCACAAGTCGCTAATAAACGACCTGTTCTAGCAATACCTGTTTGTACTTCATCTGCAATAAACAATACATTATGTTGTTCACACAACGCTTTTGCTTTTGCTAAATAACCTTCGCTAGGCACATAAACTCCAGCCTCTCCTTGAATAGGCTCAACTAAAAACCCTGCAACATTTTTATTATTTACTAACGCATCTTCTAATGCTTGAAGGTTATCGTATTCAATTTTGATAAACCCATCAGTATAAGGTCCAAAGTTTTTTCTTGCCACTGGATCATTGCTAAATGATATAATCGTTGTAGTTCGTCCGTGGAAATTATTCTCACATACGATGATTTCAGCTTCATTCTCATCAATTCCTTTGACTTCATAAGCCCATTTTCTACAAAGCTTTAAAGCTGTCTCTACAGCTTCAGCTCCTGTATTCATTGGTAATAACTTATCAAAGTGAAAATACTCTGAAGCAAATTTTTCATACTTTCCAAGCATGTCATTGTAAAACGCTCTAGACGTTAAACTTAATGTTTGTGCTTGTTGTGTCATCGCATTCACAATCTTTGGATGACAATGTCCTTGGTTTACTGCGGAGTAAGCCGATAAAAAATCATAATACTTCTTACCTTCTACATCCCAAACATACACACCTTCTCCTCTACTCAATACTACTGGTAACGGATGGTAATTGTGTGCACCATACTTGTTTTCTAAATCGATCGCTTGTTGCGAAGTTAATTGGTCTAAAACAGCCATTTTAAAATAATTTAAAGGTTCATATCCAAACAAATGGATATCTAAAATGTCCATTCCTTCTGTACCTTTATTCTTTCAAAGACTTGAAAAAGCAGCGTGGGAGAGAAATCATCCCTAGGGCTCGCAAATTAATAAATATTAGTTGCTTCTAAAAATGTTATGATGAGATTTTTCCAGAGAGCGAAGAAACCTGCAACTCTAAACGCTTCATCTCTCTTAAGATCGCATTTTTATCCATTTGCATCCAGACAAATATTTTGAGCATGCTCACGCCAAGTAAAAACACTACGCAACCCATTCCCCATTTTAATAATTCATTGGTTTCGGTGGCATCAAAAAAGTTTACAGCACAATAGATAGATAGGCCAAAGAATATCAAAGTCATAATATTCATTAAGATGATAATCCATTTATGCTTTCCTCTGAACAAACCCCAGATCATATCAAAAACGTTTTGTTCATCCAAGTCATCATAAAACTTCGCTTCTTCTTCTGTTAATGTCTCTTTTATTAATTTGTCAATGTCTTTCATATTAGTTTTCATAATATTCTGTTTTAATTATTTTTTTTAATTTTTCTCTGGCGTGAAACAATCTCGATTTGACTGTACCCACAGATACATGCAATATTTTGCTTATGTCTTTTAACGAATAGTTTTCTGTATAAAATAGTTTAATCACTATTTGTTGATGCTCAGGCAACTCATTAATAGCTTTTATAAGCATCTTCTTTATTGGTTCATTTTCTGTATAGATCTCATCATCTGCAATAAGAGTCTTTTCAAACTCGTTTGTCTTTGACCGCTTTATATTTTGCTTTCGCAATTCATCGAAAGATTTAGAACAAACAATACGTAAGGCCCAACTACCAAAACTACTTGTGTTATTAAGCGCTTCTATTTTGTTTATAACCACTCGCCAGGTGTCCTGAGCAATATCTTTTGACAAATCGGGATCTTTAAGAATCCAAAAAGCCTTTTGACAAAATACCAGATGCCATCGTTTTACTAACATAGCCAAAGCATTGTCATCACCATTCTTATAATCTTCTACTAGTTTAGCGTCTAAATATTTGTCTCTTTTCACTTAAGCGTGTTTTGTTTTAAATGAGGTACTTTTATAATACGCTCTTAATAACGTCACCCAAACATTATATGATGTTGTTTTTTTCTCTTTGGAAAAGTAATTCTCTACATTATCAAAAGCATCTTCAATTAAAGCATCATGCAACCATCTAATCATAAATACCCAAAGTACGCTAGCTTTTAAAGATGTCTTCATGTCAATTTTATGAATGATTTCTGAAGTATTCTCACTAACAGCATTAATAGATAGTTCGTGAGTCCCATAAAATCCATCTGGCTGTGTAAATTTAAATTTGACAAAACTTTGGTCATTAAACTCAACAACTGTATAACGAATTCTTCCGTGACCGCCTTTACTTCCTAACTTTAACCCTTCTTTAAATCGCATGGATGGCCATTTCCTATAAGGCCAAATTTGATCATTAGAAGTGGCTAAGGTTTTAAATAAAAGAGACACCTTTTCTTTAGGCTGACTAATTTTTCGTTTATGAATATTAATGACTTTCATACTCTAAAGACGTAGAAAACCTAAAAAGGTTCATTTATTAATAAAAATAATAACTATTGTTTGGGTTTAAGACATTCAAACCATAACTTTTTCTAATTTTGCAAACATTAAATTCTGATATATAATGCCTCGAAGAGAACGAAATAAATTTGTAAAACGCGGACAAATAATTGAATTGCTTATTGAAGACTATGCCTTTGGAGGTAAAGGGATTGCTCGAATAAGAAATGAGCATGGTGAATTTGTAGTGTTTGTTCCCAATACACTGCCTGGTCAATTAGTTAAGGGACAGGTGAAAAAAACCAGCAAAAAATATGCTGAATGCAAACTTATTGAAGTTTTAAAACCATCTGAAGATGAGGTCGAGGTACCTTTTCAAGATATTCCAGGAGCGCCATATATTCAGCTTCCTATAGAATTGCAACACAAATACAAAAAAGAGAGTACTTTATCTTTATTTAAACGTATTGGAAAAGTAGAGCATATTGAATCGTTATTTGATGAATTTATAAGCTCTCCCAATGTGTTTCACTACAGAAACAAAATGGAATATGGTTTTTCAGCCATTGGATATGACAGAGCTCAAAAAACAGATATTGACGAATTCACTCTTGGTTTTAAAAGACGAGGCACTTGGTGGATGGGAGATAATCTAAATAAAGATTCGGGGTTATTTGATAAGGCTGTAGAAGATAATTTAAAACGTATTAGACAGTACTGTGAACGTACTGGCTTATCACCATGGCATGGTCCAAAAAAAGAAGGCTTCTTTAGATATTTTGTCGTTCGCAAATCATATAAAACCAATGAACTATTATTTAACCTAGTAACTACATCTTATGAGTTGGATAAGTTCGATTTAAATAAATTTGCGAGCCTATTAGTTGATATTTTCGGAGAACGATTTGCTGGATTACTACATACCATAAATGATGAAATTGGTGATCGAACGATTGCTACTTCTGGAAGCATAACACTCATTCATGGAAAAGATAAAATTGTTGAGAAGTTGTTAGGGTTGAATTTTGAAATTAGTATGAAGAGCTTTTTTCAAACCAACCCAAAATCTGCAGAAAAACTATATTCAAAAGTAGTTGACTATGCTCTTGAAAAAAAAGAGGCTATAGATAATTCGGTTGTACTCGATCTTTTTTGTGGCACAGGAACTATCGGACAAATTATAGCATCTAAGGCTCATAACACAAAAATCATTGGTGTAGATATCGTTGCATCTGCAATAGAAGATGCAAAAGAAAATGCCAAACGCAATAATATAGACGGTTTAAAGTTTTATGCTGCAGACGTTGGCAAGTTTTTAAGTGAACACCCAGAATATATTAATAAAATTAGAACAATAATTCTGGATCCTGCCCGAGCAGGAATCACACCAAAAACGCTTAAAAAAATCATAAACCTAAATGCAGAACGTTTGGTTTATGTATCTTGCAATCCAGCAACACAGGCAAGAGACGTCGAGCAATTGACGATAGCTGGTTATGATGTTAAAAAATTGAGTTTGGTGGACCAATTTCCACATACGGCTCATATTGAGACCGTTTTGCTTTTAGAAAAGCATTAAACGCAAATACTGAAAAGAATTGAAACGATTTATAGTACTACTTAGCATAACAATCCTCACCACATTTATTGTATGGAGTTGTGAACGCGACGATATTTGTGCTGAAGGCACAGCTACAACACCACATCTTATCATTAGGTTTTATGATGTCAATAATCAAAACAATTTTAAAGATGTAAGACAATTGGAAATTAAAGGTCTGGGTGATGATGGTCTACCGTTTTCAGAAACACCTATTTTAAGTAGAGTTAATACAGACTCTATTGTGCTCCCATTACGATTTCAAGAAGAAGGTGAAGAAACTATAACGCGATTTCAACTTGAAAAAGATGCTGATTTTGCTGACAATATGGATCCTAATAACGATTCTAATATAGACATTATAGAAATTAAATATACTCCTGAATTTATATACGTATCTAGAGCTTGTGGCTATAAAAGTATTTTCAACTTTGGCCCAACTGGTGGTATTACCAGAGAAGTGGATAGTGAAATCTGGATTACCAATACCGAAATTGTAAACGAAACCATAGACAATGAAAATGCAGCACAGATTATTATTTATCATTAGTATGATAATCGTGATGTTGCTTCCATTGACATCACTAGCACAAACAGAAACCAACGAAACTACAACAGACACCCTTGTCTATAAGCAAAAGTATGGCCTCAGACTTGGAGGTGATATTGGAAAACTAGTACGCGCTGCTATAGATGATGATTATTCTGGCTTTGAAATTAACGGTGATTACAGACTAACTAAAAAACTATATATAGCTGGAGAATTAGGTACTGAAGAGCGCAGAATTACAAATGATTTTCTAGATGTTACAGCCAAAGGAAGTTATTTCAAGGCTGGTGTAGATTACAACACTTACAAAAACTGGTTAGACATGCAAAACATGATTTATACTGGATTTAGAGTTGGTGTGAGTAGTTTTAGTCAAACTCAAAATAGTATCACCATTTTTAACACAGACCAATATTGGGAAGCGCCTTTTACTGATAATACTGAGCGAGAGTTTAATGGACTTACAGCTATTTGGGCGGAATTAATTATCGGACTCAAAGCTGAGTTATTTACAAACTTTTACGCAGGACTAAATGTTCAATTAAAAGGAATGCTTAGTGAAGATCAACCTTCAGATTTTGAAAACCTTTATGTTCCAGGATTCAATAGAACCTATGACAGCGGACGATTTGGAATTGGATTTGGTTACACCGTGTCTTATATGATACCTATTTACAAAAAGGATAAAAAGGTAGTTGTAGAAAAAGAAGACAACTAACTACTGATATATATCATAGTATTTTTCTGTAAGTATATAGACCTTTATGTCCTAGAAATCTCATAAAGTGTATCCAATGAAAACCTTTCAATTACCTTATCTATTTATATTTTTACTTATTGTAAGCTGTGCAGCAACATCATCAATAGTTTTTGACTATGATATTGATGAGGACTTTAATAGCCACAGCACTTTTGTTATTTGTGAAGACGATTTATTGGTCGAACACTCCAATTATCCAGATTACGATAATGCTAGCATAAGAGAATATTTATCTCAAGAAGTGTCTTCACAAGTTGAAAATCTAGGATTAATTGTTGATAGCACTAATCCTGACGTTCAAGTTGGATTTAGATTGGTTATTTCAGAAGAAACCGCAACCTTTAGAGATTGTTCAGAATTTAGTGAATTTAACTACTGGAGAGAATGTACTATAGAAACAGAAACATATACCGACGAAACATTAATCATTTATATGTCAAATTTGGAGAAAAATCAAATCATTTGGCAAGCATCAATGCCTTGTAATATGAATACATCTGACGCCAAACTAAAGTCACATATAGCAAAAACTGTCAAGACTCTTTTTGAAACCTATCCTAATATTGTAAAACCGATAGAATAATTAAAGTGCCACTATTTAAAGTGAACCTGCCACTAGTAATCATCACTAACTTTTATTTGATAACCATCTATTGGATACTCTTTTCCATTAAAAGTAGCTTTAGCTCTAAAGAACAAGGTGTCATTTACTGTTCTAAGCATCTCTACTCTTAGTCCTCCATTTTTATCGATAGCTTTATCAATATCTGTAATACGCTTTGCAGGCGTTTTTTCAACATTCGTTTTTAGGATGTAATTACAGTCATCAATCCATTCAATATCCAACACCATAAAATCATCTTTTGAGATGGATTCGAATTGAGATGTTTCAGATCGTTTTAGAGTTGACACAGGAACGACATCAGTAGCAGGAATAATAAAAGTGCCTGTTTTAAATTCTTTACATTTTAATTCTTGTCCGTAAGACATCACGCAAATAAACAGTAACAGAGCTAGACTTATATGTTGTTTCATTATTTTAGTGTATTTAGTTATTCATATACTTACCCTTCTTACTTCCTTCGTACATAACGTATTTCACAAAACGGGACTCCAATTTAGCATTAAATAAATGAATTTTACGTGAAGGACGCAAACCAACATGTTTTAAAGCATCTAAATTAGACGTAATAAACCACGCGTCTGTTCCTGGATATCCTTGCTTTAACGTGTCTCCTATTTCTTTATAAAACGTTTCCATATCAATATCTAAGCGTTCTCCATATGGCGGATTAAATACCATATGCAATTTATTGTCTCCTGCTTTTTGTGTCTTAAAAAAGTCTTCATGCTGAATAGTAATAAACTCATCTAAATGCGCATTTTTAATATTAGCCTTCGCTTTAGACACAGCACTTGGTGATTTATCGTAACCAATCATTTTATGATGAAAGTCTCTAGTTTTACTAAGCAGAGATTCTTCAATTTTTTCAAACAGATCTACATCCCAATCTTGCCAGCGTTCAAAAGCAAATTCTTTCCGCATCAAATTTGGAGGAATATTACAAGCAATCATTGCTGCTTCAGCTAAAATCGTTCCACTACCACACATGGGATCCATAAAATCTGACTGTCCGTCCCAACCTGAAAGCATCACTAAGCCTGCTGCCAAAACCTCATTAATTGGTGCGATATTGGTTGCAGATTTATAACCGCGTTTGTGTAACGACTCTCCAGACGTATCTAAAGAAATAGTGCATACTTGACGATCTATGTGCACGTTGATTTTTAAATCAGGAAAGCGCAAGTCTACATTAGGACGTTGCCCGTCGGTACTCCTAAATTTATCTACAATGGCATCCTTTGTTTTCAATGCTACATATTTGGAATGCGTAAATGCTTTAGAATGCACAGTAGCATCAACAGCAAGACTACCTGTTGGTTTTAAATGTTTACTCCAGGACATTTTATAGACTTGATCGTAGAGATCTTGCTCGTTTAAAACACGGAATGTTTTTATAGGTTTTAAAATTTTAATAGCAGTGCGCAATGCTAGATTAGCTTTGTACATAAACCCCTTATCACCAACAAAACTCACATTTCTAACGCCTTTTTTAACTTCCATTGCGCCTAATTGAATGAGTTCTCGCTCCAATAAATCTTCAAAACCATACAAGGTTTTTGCAACCATTTTATAATTATTCTCCATGCTGTACGACTAATAGATTGCAAAAATAAAGTATTTTTGTGGCTTAGAAGAAGATTTAAAAATGAGATTCTTATTTAACTAGAAAGTTAATATGACAAAAGACACACAACATTGGTATGCTTCATGGTTTGATACGCCATTCTATCATATTTTATATAAAGATAGGGATCACAATGAAGCTCAGGTGTTTATGGATAATCTCACAGAATACCTCAATATCCCAGAGCAAGGAGATATCTTAGATTTAGCTTGCGGAAAAGGAAGACACTCTGTATATCTCAATAGTTTGGGTTACAATGTCACTGGTGTAGATCTATCTGAAAATAGTATTGAGTTTGCAAAGCAGTTTGAGAATGACACACTTCATTTCGAAGTTCATGATATGTGCAAACCTTACAGAAAACAATTTGATGCTGTTTTTAATTTATTTACCAGTTTTGGATATTTCGAAAATGAAGAAGATAATCTAAGAACCATAGAAGCTATAAAGGCCAACCTCAACGAGTTTGGATTTGGTGTAATCGACTTTATGAATAGTGATTATGTGATTGATAACCTTGTTACTGAAAATGTAAAAACTGTTGAAGGTATCGATTTTCATCAAAAAAGAAGTCTTAAAGATGGTTATATAGTTAAGAATATCTCTTTTTCTACTGAAGGTGAAGATTTTCAATTTCAGGAACGTGTAAAAGCATTTACCCTAAACGATTTTGAAGCGCTTTTTGAAAAAGCAGGTGTATACTTATTAGACGTTTTTGGAGATTACAAGCTTAGAAAGTTTCATGATAAAACATCTGAGCGTTTAGTCATGGTTTTTAAATAATATAAATGAATACATATTTATTTCCAGTATATGCGGTAGTGTTAGGTATTATAGTTGTTGTTATTTTCAAACAACAGAGAAATACTTATACCAAATTACTTCTATCGTTTAGTGGTGCTTTTTTATTAGCACTCACACTTTTTGATTTATTACCCGAAGTCTATGAGCACTTAGAAGCCAAGCAAACAGGGTTGTTCATTATGTGCGGAATCTTATTACAAATCATTCTTGAGTTTTTCTCTAAAGGTGCCGAGCATGGTCATGTTCATATCCATAAAAATGAAACCGCATTCCCTTGGCTTTTGTTTATAAGCTTGTGTATTCATAGTTTTTTAGAAGGATTCCCAATTCATCAGCATAACGATATGGTTTATGGTGTACTTGTACATAAAATCCCTATTGCCATATTGTTGACGATGTTCTTATTGCAGTCTAGTTATAGTAAACTTCAGATGGTTATCTTCTTAACTGTATTTACAGTTATGACGCCATTAGGAACTTATATTTCTAACGCTACAAGCATTAATACCGAATACCTCAACATGATAAATGCTATTGTGATTGGTATATTCTTTCATATTTCCACAACTATTTTATTTGAAAGTAGTGAAGGTCACAAATTCAATCTTTCAAAATTAGTGGCAATTATTTTAGGTGTTGGTATTGCGTATTTGATCTAGTTTTTATGTTTTCAAAGGAAGAAAGCCGTCTACTCCGCCAAGAATTTTGGACCAGTTTTGGAAAATCATTTCCAAGAAAGTGGATTTTATATGACACCAAAATAAAAGGATTTTCATTCAAATTTCATTTCGACACAAAGAAAGCATTGGTAGCTTTAGATTTAGAAGACGATTTAGAAAATCGTATTATCTATTGGGAAAAACTGCAATCATTACAGTCTATTTTAAGAGAAGATTACTTACCTGAAGTTTACTTCGAAGAAGAATTCTACTTAGATAATGGTAAAGAAATCTCTAGAATCTATTTACCTTTAAACCATAAGGTATCTATTCACAATAAGAACTCGTGGCAAGAGGTGATGGTGTTTTTTAATGAGACTATGAGTAAATTTGAAGCCTTCTTTGAGGAGTATCGTGATATAATAAGCGATTAATCACTTATGCTTTCGTTTCAAATTGAAGAGCTATTAAATTGATTAAAATTTATATCTTTAAGCATCAACCTAAAACAAAAGACTATGAAACTCGGTGCATTTTCAATTAGCTTGGCCGTAAAAGACATTCACGCGTCTAAGGCTTTTTATGAAACCTTAGGGTTTAGTGTATTTGCTGGAGATCTAGAACGCAATTATCTCATTATGAAAAACGGAAACGCCTTAGTAGGTCTATTTCAGGGCATGTTTGAAAATAATATCCTGACCTTCAATCCTGGATGGGATGAAAATGCCACTACACTAGAAGAGTTTGATGATGTAAGAGCCATTCAAAAACATCTTAAATCTCAGAATGTAAAATTAGAACGCGAGGCAGATGAGTCGACTTCTGGTCCTGCAAGTATTGTAATGCTCGATCCTGATGGCAACGCCGTATTAATCGATCAACATGTTTAAATAACGAAAAAGTACACCATGAAAAAGTGGCAAATGGCACCTCCTAATACAAATAAGTGCCAAATCACATGGTTATAAGGTATTTTATCAATGGCATAAAAAACGATTCCCACTGTGTAAAGCAGTCCTCCTGCAAATAACAAGTACAATCCGTTAGTGTCTAGTCTATCGGCTAAGGTAGAGAAGTCAAAAACAATTAACCATCCCATAACGAGGTATAATAATGTGGAAAAGGTTTCGAATCTACCTGTAAAGAATAGTTTTAGAATTACTCCAAAAGCAGCAATTCCCCAAACCACCCAAAAGAGCACCCAACCTAAACTGTCGGACAACATGATGAGTAGCACAGGTGTATAGGTTCCTGCAATAAGTAGATAAATGCTAATATGATCAACGATTCGAAAGTAATGCTTACGTTTATCCCCTTTTACGGCATGATAAAATGTAGAAGCCAAAAACAAAACAATAATTGAGATGCCGTAAATGATAACACTAAAGAGTCCGTAAGGTGTTTCTCCTTTTAAAAAGACAATGAGTAGCACCAAACCTGCAATTCCAAGTGCAGCACCAATCCCATGACTCCATGCATTTAAGCGTTCTTCTAGAGGCGATTGTATACGCATTAGTTTTTAATTTCGGCTGTTGATTTATTCTTTAACCATTTATCAGATAAGTCGTAGTAATCGAATTCGATAGCTGGTTCTTGACGTTCTAGAATCCTGTCTTGAAACGCGCGTTCTAGGATATCTTCAATAAAGAAATCTTCTTTTATCTCCATTGGATTAAACTCACGTTTAAGAGAAATATCAAACAAGTTAGCTGTACTATTAAACCAAAAGGCTCGCCAACCACTGCGTAATTCTTTAATTAACTGAAATGTTGTTTTCCCAGTTTGTCGGTGAATTAATTTAACGAGAATCTGACCTTCAGTTCGCGTGAGCTTTTTGAGCTCTGCAGAAAATTCATCTTCAATATACTTTTGAATTTTCTTTGCATAGCGTTTTTTATCTCTCTTTTTTTCAAGTGTTTCCAGACGCTGCTTTAAGGTAATCAAACGGTCGGCTGCCAATTTAGCATAAGGATATACTTTTAAAGTTTTTCGTTTTAAGATTAAGTACTGTCTACGTTCTTCTCGATCTGAAAAATTAATCTTATTAAGTACTAAAACTTCCTTTAGGTCTATAGCTTCTTTTACAATAGAGTCACCTTCTACATAGATATACTGTACCAATGTAGAGTCTTTTTCAACAGGTTCAACCTGAGCGAAAAGACACAACGGAAAGCATATTAAAAGGTATACTACTAATCTCATATGTAAGTTTACTGCCAAAACCATTCCATTTAGATCATCAAAATTAATTATTTGTTAGTTTATAAACCTTTATTTCGTGTTAATATTATAATTAAATTATACAAACAAAGAAAACCCATAAATGATTTATTTAAGGGTTTTCTCAATTTTGTTAGTATTACTAATTTATTTTCTGTCGGTTGTCGTCAGAACGTGTATCAATTAACTTATTGTAAGGATCTACACCAACTTCGGTAGGTTTTTCATCAACAATAATAGACAGTCTATTATTAATCTCTGTGATTTTATGTTTCTTTAAATATAGGACACGTTCCTTTTTCTTTCCATCGATATCATCTTCGGTAAAAATACCAATATCGATATAATCTTTTAGTTGCACTGATAATAATGGTTTATCTTTTCCTTCTGGCAAATACGTAATTGAGTCTCTACCAACTTCAGAATAGTATCGTTTTCCTTTTTCATTATTTCGATATTTACTCACGTTAAATTCGATATCAACTTTATATTTTCCATTATCCATTTCAGTAGTAGAAGCACTAAGAACTCTATTATCGTATAGCGTAATGGTTTCAAACATATCTTTAATCACATACTGCAAACTATCTGGAGTGACTGCTCTAACATGATTGACCATATCTATTGATGTTGTATAAGGTGGTTCTTGAAATTTCACTTTCTCTACATAGGTTTTAAGTGCATTGTTAAGTACATCCTCTCCAATATAATCGCTCAAAGCATATAACACTAATGATCCTTTTTGGTAACGTATATAACCTTGGCCATCATTGTACATTAATGGTTTTTCTCGTTTACTCTCAAAGGTTCTCGATGTTAGATAATCATCTAAGGCTTTCTTTAAAAATTTGCGCATTTGTTCTTTTCCAATTTCCTTCTCAAGAACTTTTAATGATACATATTCCGATAAACTTTCAGACATCATGGTCGCTCCCAAAACATCTGCACCAATCACTTGATGTGCCCACCATTGATGCGCCACTTCATGAACTGTAATAGCATAAGTGTAATCTACACCTCCTTCTTCACTATCATCAACCTCGGCAATAAAACCTGCGTCGCCAGAAAAAGGGATTGTATTTGGAAATGACTGGGCAAACCCACCAGCTGGAAATTCTATAATGCGTAATTGTTTATGTTGATACGGACTAAAATTTTCTGTATTATAAGTCAATGATGCTTTCATTCCTCGCATCATTCTATCGAGATTGTATTCATGACCTTTATGGTAATAGATCTCTAAATCGACATCATTCCATTTGTCTCGTTTTACTTCGTATCTAGCAGAATTAAACGCATAGAAATGTAATATTTTACTATCCATCTTATAATGAAAATAACGGCGACCATCTTCTACCCATTCCTTCTGTAGGTAACCTGGAGCAATTGCGATTTGATCTTCACTCGTGCTCACTGTAGCTTCAAAATCGACCCAATCACTATCCTTGGAAATATAGGTGTTCCCTAAGGCAGATGAATCACTTGGATGAGGTCGCAATGCATTAGGAGGTAGATCATATTTTTTTCGCGTTTTGTCATCTCTAAGTTCATTACTCCCATCATAACCCAAACTTGGAAATAACTGAAAATTATTAAGAAATGTTCCATTTTCAATAACAGGAGAATTACGCCTTAAAATTGTATTAGGTTCATTTTTGACTGTAAAATGCAACTTCATGGTATCACCAGGTATCAACGGACGCTTTAATTCATAAATATCAAAGTTGTACAAGGTATCTTCTAATACGAGTTGATTAGCTCTATCAAATTCAAATGTGCTTGGATAGCTATTATGGTTTAAGAAAATACTATCTATTACTTGATCCGTTTTGTTGACCATGAGATATTCTCCAGACCCATTAAAATCTCTTGTCTTCGGAAAAATATCCAGGTTAGCTTTTACCGAAACTATTCTCGGTTGGGCAACATCTTGATATTTTTTATAGAGCTTCTCCCACTCTACACGTTGCTGCTCTCGCTCTTTTGAAGAATAGCTTTCATTCTTAATATTTGTTTCGTGGAAAATTCTAAAACCTAAAGACAAAAAGCCAATAAGCAATACTAAAAATGTGATAGCAACTGGAGCTTTAAACCTGGACTTTGCAATTTTAATACGTTCTTTAAACGAGTGTGGTAACCCTCTAACCCAAAACAAGCCAGCGATGACCATCAATACTAATCCTCCAAGAACCCAATAGCTTTTATACAGCAAGTAACGACCTAGGGAATCTCCATATCCATTCATGTCATTAAATCCAAACCCAGGGCCTTCGTTATATTTTAAAATAGGTTGTTCTATACCAGCTAAACTCAAGAATGGGATACCAATTGCAATAACCAATAAGACAAAGAGACCTAAATATGGGTTTCGAATCAAAGTTTGAATCCATAACGCTAAGAAAGCCCAAATTACATAATTAATGAGTTTTAAACCGAATAATTCTTTAATGTATAACCCTATCTCAATATCATAATATCCTTTATATAATTGAAATAAAATTCCTGATATCATAATAACTGTTAACAACAGCATTTGCATTTTTACAATGGCAATAAATTTTGATAAAAACAGTGACCAATTTGGAATTGGAGTCACGTCCTCAATACCATTCATTTTTGCAATCTTACTACGATTGACTAACATTCCTGCGTATAAAAATGTGCAAATATTGATAGCAATTACAAATGCACCTCCGCCTTGTAACATACGCCATGTTCTAGGATATGATGGTGTTCCAAAAGGGTTTCCTAAGTCTGCAAGCGCTATTAATACGATAATAAGACCTACCAATACGATACTAATAAATGGCCAGCTCTTAACAATATATTTAAATTCTACATTAGATATTTTCCATGTGTTTTTTAGGTTTTGCAGAAAAGAGTAATCAAAATTAACTTTAGGTAAATTAACTCTTGTAATACCTCCAAAATTGCGTTTTGTAGAACGTACACCTTGTGATTTTTTAAAGAGCGAAAATGTAATAGCATTTTGGCTAAACTTAAAGAATCTATATACCAAAGCAAACACAACTGAGGACACACCCAACCAAATCAAACGGTTATATATAATAACTTCTTTTATAGGGATATGCAGCTCATTTTGCTCTGCAACGGTCCAATACCTAGTATAATATTGCATAGCCGCTCCTCCAAAAGGGTCAGCCAAGGCAGCAATATATCTATGCTCTGGATCTGATAAAAAGCTCTCGGCCACGCCTTGGACAAATAACAGTAAAATAACAGTTATAAATCCAGCCGCTATATTTCTTGTAAACGTAACAACTCCAAAAACAATAGCCCCAAATAATAATATATTTGGTAAAATGAATACCCAATACGCATTAAAATAAGATTTGAAATCAAATGTAGTGATCAAATCAGGATTGGTTCCTGGCAATCGATACCCAATAAACATTCCAATTCCAATAGTTAATACAACACAAGTTACAATAAGCACTGCGCTAAAAAATTTGGCAAATAAATAGCTGCTTTTTGTAAATGGATATGAATATAAAATAGTATGCATATCACTCTTATAATCTCTATATACTGATACACCAATAATTGATGGAAATAAAAAGAAAATAAAAATGGTTAATGAAATAAATAAGTTAGCAATGCCGAACGGTGAATTTACAGTTCTAGATGAACCGGTCGTAACTGTTAAGCTATCGAATATTCCTGCATTGGCTGCAGAAATAAATAGAGCCAAAGAAAAGAAAATTGCCATATAAATATAGAAGGCAGGTTTTTTTAACCAGTACTTCAATTCATGAAAAAATATAGTAGAAAACATAGTGTATTTTTTTAGATGTAAATAAATTTCAATTAGCTTAAAACAGGTTCATCCTGTCGTAACGCTATAAAATACACATCGTCTAACTGCGGCTCGGCTGATTTAAAATCGGCATCAGGTAATTGATCTGAAAACACCCTAATGTTTAGCGTATTATCTTCATTATAATTAGAAGACAACACATTGTATTTAGCTTCATTTTCCTCTAAATTATCACGTTCAATAATCTTGGTCCAAATTTTCCCACTAAGCTCTTCTCTAGCTTTTGAAGGTGTCGAATGCTTCAAAATACGTCCACCATTTAAAATAGCCATTTCATTACATAGTTCTTTAACATCTTCAACAATATGTGTCGAAAAAATCACAGTACAGTTGGTTCCTACCTCGCGAAGTACATTTAGAAAACGATGTCTTTCAGCTGGATCTAAACCTGCAGTAGGCTCATCTACAATAATAAGTTTAGGGCTATTTAATAATAACTGTGCAATACCAAAGCGTTGTTTCATTCCTCCTGAATAACCTGCAACATTCTTTTTACGCACATCTGATAAATTTGTGATCTCTAAAACTTCATTAACCAATGCAGCTCGGTCACTTTTTGAAGCAACACCTTTTAAAGTCGCAAAATAATCCAGTAAAGCTTCAGCAGACATTTTTGGATACACACCAAACGATTGTGGTAAGTATCCTAAAATTCTTCTGAGTGCCATTTTATCTTCCAAAACATTAATGTCTCCAAACATAATTGAACCAGAATCTGGACTCTGCAATGTTGCTATCGTTCTCATAAGTGATGATTTTCCTGCTCCATTTGGACCTAGTAAACCAAACATTCCTGTACCAATTTCGAGATTAAGATTATCGATAGCTTTGACACCATTTTTATATGTTTTTGTTAAATCTTTAATGACTAGCTTCATCTGTTTTTGTTTAAAATTAAATTTATAAGGTGATAAGTGTAAAAATAGTTCATTTTGTTACAAAATTTAGTTGAGTAACATTTTAATACTGAATAAATCCTTTTATTTTTACAGAAATACAAATAACAACATATCTATGGCATCAAAAAGTATCCTAAATAAAAAATCACTCGATTTCCTTGAAAAATATTTAAATAATGCAGCTCCTACAGGTTATGAATGGAACGGTCAAAAGGTTTGGATGGACTATCTAAAACCTTATGTAGACGAGTTTATTACGGACACCTACGGAACGGCAGTTGGCGTAATCAACCCAGAAGCTAAGTACAAAGTAGTTATTGAAGGTCATGCCGATGAAATTTCATGGTATGTAAATTATATTTCGGATAACGGATTGATCTATGTGATTAGGAATGGAGGAAGTGATCATCAAATTGCACCAAGTAAAATTGTAGATATCCATACTAAAAAAGGGATTGTCAAAGGCGTATTTGGTTGGCCTGCTATCCATACAAGAAGTCGTGCAAAGGAAGAACCACCAAAACCAAACAATATTTTTATAGATTGCGGTTGCTCCAATAAGAAAGAAGTCGAAAAACTAGGAATACATGTTGGTTGTGTGATTACATATCCCGACACCTTTCATATTTTAAACAAAAATAAGTTTGTTTGTCGCGCACTAGATAACCGAATGGGTGGTTTTATGATTGCCGAAGTGGCACGCTTACTAAAACAAAATAAGAAGAAATTACCTTTTGGATTATACGTCACTAACTCTGTTCAAGAGGAAATTGGATTGCGTGGTGCACAAATGATAACCGATACCATCAAACCAAATGTAGCGATAGTCACTGATGTTACACACGATACAACAACACCAATGATCGATAAAAAGAAAGAAGGTCATTTACAAATTGGTAAAGGTCCTGTTGTCGCCTATGCACCAGCAGTACAACAAAAATTACGTGATTTAATAACAGATACTGCTGAAGAAAAGAAAATACCATTCCAACGTTCTGCCTTGTCTAGAGCCACTGGTACAGACACAGATGCTTTTGCTTACAGCAACGGAGGTGTTGCCTCTGCATTGATCTCTTTACCATTGCGTTACATGCACACAACCGTTGAAATGGTGCATCGTGATGATGTAGAAAATGTCATTAAAATGATTTATGAAACACTTCTTAAAATTAAAGATGGAGATACATTCTCTTACTTTGAATAAATGCTTATGAGTATTCAACATCAAAAACACCTTTTCAGTATTCCTGAAGACGTTACTTATCTAAATATAGCGAGCCTCTCTCCTTCTTTTAAAGCTATTGAGAAAGCTGGCCTTGATGCCGTACTCCAAAAAAGTAAACCCTATACAATTCCAGTTTCAGATTTTTTTGATCCTGTAACTGAACTCAAGCATTTATTTGCAAAACTCATTGACACTGATGAACCTGAACGTATAGCAACCATCCCTTCTGTTTCCTACGGAATGGCTACTGTTACTAACAATATCAAACTCAATCCCAATGATGAGATCTTAGTTATTGAAGAGCAGTTTCCGAGTAATATCTATGCTTGGAGAAAACTTGCTGAAACTTATGATGCAAAAATTAGAACCATAGCTAGCCCAAATCTTATAGAAGATAATGGCAAACAGTGGAACAAAGACATTCTTGACGCCATTTCCGATAAAACTGCTGTTGTGGCTTTAGGAAATATCCATTGGTCTAATGGAACCATTTTCGATTTAAAAACTATACGATCAAAAACTAGGACGCATGATGCATTATTAATTGTGGATGGTAGTCAGACTATAGGTGCTTATCCGTTTTCAATTAAAGAAATCCAACCAGACGCGCTGATTTGTGCTGGATACAAATGGCTCTTTGGTCCTTATGGATGTGCTTATGCGTATTATGGAAATTATTTTGATAACGGAGAACCTATTGAAAACAATTGGGCCAATCGACTGAATAGTGAAAAATTAGCTGACCTTACTAATTATGAAGCACGCTACAAACCTCTAGCCAATAGATATGCTGTAGGTGAAAGCGGTAATTTCATTTATGTGAAAATGCAAATCGAAGCACTGAAACAAGTGATTCAATGGAAACCGAATACCATTCAAGAGTATTGTAAATCTATTTCTCTATCAGCTACCGAACAATTAATAGCTTTAGGTTGTCAAATTGAACATCCAGATTATAGGACACATCATTTGTTTGGTGTTAAACTGCCTGAAAGTCTTGATATCAAGAAACTTAAAGCGGCATTACAAGAACAGCAGATCTACGTATCATTTAGAGGTAAATTCATTCGGATTTCCTGCCACTTCTACAATACTAAATCCGATTTTGAAACCTTAGTTAATTGCATTAAATCTGTACTCTAATAGTATGGAAGACTATATTGATATCGCTGATAGAAAAGGAAAATTAACTGGCGTTTCGGCTTCAAAATCTGAAATCCACTCTAAGGGACATTTTCACCATACAGCACATATATGGTTTTTTACTTCAGATGGTGAAATTCTACTTCAACAACGTGCTGCTTCAAAACTGATTTGCCCATTGCTATGGGATGTTTCTGTCGCAGGTCATGTAGATGCAGGTGAAACCATAGAACAGGCTGCTATTAGAGAAACAAAAGAAGAAATTGGTATTTCCATTTCCGAAGAACAACTCATTAAAATAGGCGTTTTTGATTGTTTTCAATCGTATTCAAACGGCATTATTGATAATGAGTTCCACAATACCTTCATCGTAAAGCTTAACTTAGACATAGGTGATTTCACTCCAAACCTAAACGAAGTTGAAGCCCTAAAATTTGTTACTATGTCAGAATTCAATGAGAAACTAGAACATAGCGATATGAATAATCATTTCATATCTAGTAACAAAACCTACTACCAATTCGTTTTAGAAACCATTAAAAATAACCTAGCTGAATAATTTTTACTACTTTTCATTCATGATCAATTTACTTGTACTCGCCATTGCTCCTATTTTTATAATTATTCTCTATGTGTATTATAAAGATAAATATGACAGGGAACCGAAAGGTCTTTTATTGGCAAGCTTTTTATTAGGAGCCATACTAAGTATTATTATTACAACCATAATTTATGTTGGGTTTGACATCATACTTCCTCTTAAAGATGAGTTTAGCGTGCCTCAACAGTTTGTAAAAGCATTTTTAGTTGTTGGGCTCACTGAAGAATTTAGCAAATATATAATTGTTAGGTTTTTCTCTCAGCCAAAAGAAGCTTTTAACGAACCTTTTGATGGCATTATGTACGCCGTCATGGTATCAATGGGCTTTGCAGCTACAGAGAATATACTTTATGTTTTGGAAGGTGGTTATGCTACTGGTATTTTGAGAGCTTTTACTGCTGTTCCAGCACATGCCACATTTGGTATTTTAATGGGCTATTTTATGGGAAAAGCAAAATTCTCAAAAAACAGAATCAAACTCAACCTCTTTGGATTATTATTGGCCGTCACGTTTCATGGTTTTTATGACTTCTTCTTATTTATAGATTTTATACCTGGTATATGGGTTGGCGCATTTATATCGCTTATTCTGGGTATTATATTATCACATAAAGCCATTAAAACACATCAGGAGAATTCTCATTTCAATCCAAAAAATGGTTTATAATTCCTATAATGTATTTTAATTATTTTGCTAAAAATAATCCGTTACGAAAACGTTATAATTCGTTACCTTTACTGCGAATAAAAAATCCATTTTAATGAGTCAATCCTTTAAGGTAAATGTCAATTCAACATTCGATTTTGATATTTCAGAAACAGAAAGCTCCCAACTCAACAGCATCAAAACTTCAGCAAGCGAACACCATGTTTTACATGAGAATTCATCTTACAAAACTGAAATAACTAGATCAGATTTTAATAAAAAAGAATTTCAAGTAAAGGTTAATAACAACATTTACAACATAAACATTATAAATGAGTTAGACTCATTAATAAAAGAAATGGGATTCGAAATAGGCAGTTCTAAAGTTGTTAATGATATTAAAGCACCAATGCCTGGATTAATTCTTGAAATTAATGTAAAGAATGGTCAAGAGGTTAGCGAAAATGATACGCTTTTAATCTTGGAAGCCATGAAAATGGAAAATGTACTAACCTCTCCTAGAGATGGTGTCATAAAATCTATTTCAGTAGAAAAAGGTGATGCTGTAGAAAAAAATCAATTGCTCATAGAATTCGAATAAAATGAAAAAAATATTAGTAGCTAATCGTGGAGAAATTGCAATTCGCGTCATGCGTACAGCAAAAAAAATGGGTATTAAAACAGTAGCTGTTTATTCAACTATTGATAGACATTCTCCCCATGTAAAATATGCAGATGAAGCTGTACTTATTGGCGAAGCTCCTTCTAATCAATCGTATCTGCTAGGTGATAAAATTATAGAGGTTGCAAAACGCTTAAATGTTGATGGTATTCATCCAGGTTATGGATTTTTAAGTGAGAATGCAGATTTCGCCGAACTTTGTGAAGCAAACAACATTACATTTATTGGCCCAAAGTCTAAAGCTATTAGAGTCATGGGTAGTAAACTAGCTGCAAAGGAGGCTGTTAAAGCTTATGATATACCAATGGTTCCTGGAACAGATGAAGCTATTACAGACATCCCAGAAGCTAAAAAAATTGCAAAAGATATTGGTTTTCCAATATTGATAAAAGCCTCTGCTGGAGGTGGTGGAAAAGGAATGCGTATCGTACAAAAGGAAGAGGAATTTGAATCTCAAATGGATCGCGCTATTAGCGAAGCTGTTAATGCATTTGGTGATGGTTCTGTATTTATTGAAAAATACGTCACGTCTCCTCGCCATATTGAAATACAGATAATGGCAGACACACATGGTAATATCATCCACTTATTTGAGCGTGAATGCAGTATTCAAAGACGTCATCAAAAAGTCGTTGAAGAAGCGCCATCAAGTGTACTAAGTCCCGAACTTAGACAAAAAATGGGAGACGCAGCTGTAAGAGTTGCTGAAGCTTGCGATTATGTTGGTGCTGGAACCGTAGAATTTTTGTTGGACGATACTCACAATTTCTATTTTCTTGAAATGAATACACGTTTACAAGTTGAACATCCCGTATCAGAGATTATTACTAATACCGATTTAGTAGAACTTCAAATTCGAGTGGCTCGTGGTGAAGTATTAGCTCTAAAGCAAGACGATCTTGAAATTCATGGTCATGCTTTAGAATTACGTGTTTATGCCGAAGATCCTCTAAATGATTTTTTACCTAGCGTTGGAACTCTTGAGACCTACAAACTTCCTAAAGGAAAAGGTATTAGGGTAGATAATGGATTTGAGCAAGGCATGGAAATCCCTATCTATTATGATCCAATGATCTCTAAACTTATTACCTACGGAAATACACGTGATGAAGCTATATCTCTAATGCTGAAGGCTATTGACGATTATCATATTGAAGGAATCCAAACAACTTTGCCTTTTGGAACTTACGTTTGTGAGCATGAGGCTTTTAGAAGTGGAAACTTCGATACTCATTTTGTGAAACGTTATTATGCGCCAGAGGATTTAATCGATCAGCAAAAAACTGAAGCCAAAATTGCAGCACTTGTTGCCGTAAAACACTATTTAGAAGAGCAAAAACTTTTGCGTATTCCAAATTAAATTCAGTTTAAAATAAATCATTCAATAACATACCATTTTCTATGGATTCAAAAATAAAAACCCTAAACGACAAATTACAAAAGGCCTATTTAGGAGGCGGACAAGTTAGAATTGATAAGCAGCATCAAAAGAAAAAACTCACTGCACGTGAACGTGTAATGTATTTTCTAGATGAAGGTTCTTTTGAAGAAATAGGAGCTTTGGTAACCCATAGAACAAAAGATTTTGGAATGGAAAACCAAAAATTTTATGGTGATGGTGTTGTTACAGGTTATGGTACTATTGGCGGACGTTTAGTGTATGTATTTGCACAAGACTTCACTGTATTTGGTGGTTCTCTTTCGGAAACTCATGCAGAGAAAATCTGTAAAATAATGGACTTGGCCGTAAAAGTTGGAGCACCTGTTATTGGCTTAAATGATTCTGGAGGCGCGAGAATTCAAGAGGGTGTTCGTTCTCTTGGTGGTTATGCAGATATTTTCTACAGAAATGTACAGGCATCTGGTGTCATTCCGCAAATTTCAGCAATCATGGGTCCTTGTGCTGGAGGTGCTGTATATTCGCCAGCTATGACAGATTTCACCATTATGGTAGAAGACACGAGTTATATGTTCGTCACGGGACCAAATGTTGTAAAAACTGTAACCAATGAAGAGGTTACAAGCGAAGAACTTGGTGGTGCAAGTACACACTCAACAAAATCTGGTGTAGCCCATAAGACATCATCAAACGATGTTGAATGCCTAGAGGATGTAAAAACCTTGTTAAGCTACTTACCTCAAAATAACACAGAAAGCCCTGAGCTTTTACCGTACGACCTACAAGACGAAATAAGAGATAGCTTATCTACAATAGTTCCTGACAACGCTAATAAACCTTACGATATGCATGATGTGATCAAAGGTATCATAGATGAAGATTCTTTCTATGAGATTCATAAAGATCATGCTGAAAATATTATTGTTGGCTTTGCTCGTTTAGGTGGTCGTAGTATTGGTATTGTAGCTAATCAACCTATGTTTTTAGCAGGTGTACTGGATGTAAACAGCTCAAAAAAAGCAGCGCGATTTGTACGTTTCTGTGATTGTTTTAATATTCCTTTACTTGTACTAGAAGATGTTCCTGGTTTCTTACCAGGCACAGATCAAGAATGGAATGGTATAATCGTGCATGGCGCAAAATTACTCTATGCATTTAGCGAAGCTACAGTGCCAAGAGTAACTGTAATTACACGAAAAGCTTATGGAGGAGCCTATGACGTTATGAACTCAAAACATATAGGTAGTGATATGAATTTTGCTTGGCCTAGTGCCGAAATTGCAGTTATGGGAGCTAAAGGTGCTGCGGAAATCATCTTTAAAAAGGATATAAACGCTGCCCAAGATAAGGAAGCGAAATGGAAAGAGAAAGAGGCTGAATATGCTGAGCTTTTCGCAAACCCATATAGCGCAGCAGAACGTGGTTTTGTTGATGAAGTTATTCTTCCAAAGAACACAAGAAGGAAGCTGATAAAAGCCTTTGCGATGCTAGAAGATAAAGTTGTTGATCGTCCAAAACGCAAACATGGAAATATTCCATTGTAACATCAATTGTTAGAGTTCTTTTACGATTTTACTGAAATAGGAATTTGGAGTTTCATTTGTGAATTTTTTAAACGCTCTATAGAAACTTGTTTTATTGCCAAACCCACATTCTTCTCCAATAGCTTGTATTGAAAGCTTTGATGCTGTTCCTTTTTTAAATAATTGCTTGGCTTCCTCTATTCGGTATGAGTTGATAAAATCATAAAACGAGATATTCATATGTTCGCTCAATACTTGAGAAATATGATGAGAAGGCACATCAATAGCAACAGATAAGTCTTTTATCTTTAGATTAGTCTTAAGATACATTTTTTCTATAGCAACAGCATGAGTCAGCTTTTCATTTATTAAAATCTGTTCAGATTTATTTAAAGGTGATGTTTCATACTTCGTTTTCTTTTTTGAGAACACATCTTTTATATCCACTACCGAATAGCTCAAAAGCAGTATTGTAATAGCCATTAAACTTGCTAATACAATTTCAGTAGTAATAGCAGAAACCCCTGTAATTAAAAACCCTGTTTGAAATATCATGTAAAATACACATAGAACAATTAAGGTCCATGAAATACGGTTGAGTATCGACTTATTACCATTAAATTTTGACTTAATTACTTTTAATGAAACAACAACATAAATTAAAAATAGAATTATAAATAGGTTAGCAGATAGCCATTCTATAAACGTAACATTTCCATCTGGTATATTTTTATAATAATAATTAATAGTATTGACCTTAGCGGCTGTTGGCTGCATTAAATAACTAAACTGCTCAATACATGCAATTATAAATGGCAACATGTGCAACATATCCACTTTATTAAAAGTAAATCGCTTGGTATTAAAACTTTTTACAAACAAAAAATAAGAAGGCCCTAAAAGAAATAAAGTAGGATAACTAAGACCTAATAGATTTGGGTATTGCTTTATGATTTCAGTAGTAAAAAGCAAAAACGTATCTAAATGCAAAATCAGAAAAAATAATAGTGCTGCTAAAAACCATCTTGAAATTCCCAGAGATTTCGCTCTAAATAATACCACTATTACAAAAAGTCCAATTAGAATGGTTCCCCCTAATAAGAATGTAAGTACAAATGCTGATGCTCCTAAACTATCCATAATAAAAACTTAATGCAATATAGTAAGCCTTTATTAATTGATAATAGCTTTTTATGATTTGCACCCAATCAATCGGTTTCAATTAATTAAGCGTGCCCATTTTTACTAAAAAACACCGCAGCAATCCTCTAATTTTAAATCAAAATTATTTTTCAAATGGTACGCAAAATATTAAAATGGACTTCGATTATTATTACAGCTTTAATTGTCATCATATTAATTTATGGCAGCATACAATACTCAAAAGCAAAAGGTATTAATCACTTTATTTCAGAACGCATTGTTGAGGCTCCAAAAGCTAAAGTGTGGCGCATCATATCAGATGTAGGCAATTACCACAAAGTCACTGCTGCTGGCATTGACGATGTTAAAATAATAGAAGGAGAAGGACTAGGTTTAAAACGTATATGTGCAGATCAAAACGGAAATAGCTGGGAAGAGACTTGTACCTCATGGATTCCCGAAAAAGAATTTGGTTTTGAAGTTAATACACAAAAGGAAGACTATCCTCTTCCCTTCAAATCTCTTTCTGCAATCTGGAAAATAGATGCTATTAGTCCTAACAAAACTAAAATTACCATAGACATGAGCTATGAGTTTAAAAATGCATTCTTAGGTGGTTTATTTCTGAATTTAGGAGAAAAACAAGCCAAGAAAGATTCCAATTTTTTATTAGACAATTGGCAAAAAATGGCCGAAAACAATCAATAAATAAAACTTAAACTTATGAAAAACACAATGAAATTTATACTACTATTATGTATATCGCAAACTCTGGCGCAAACCTCAAATACTATTCCTGAATGGTTCCAAAAGAACATGGAAGGTTCTATTGGGACTTGGGTTGCTGATAATGCTGAATATAAAAATGAAAATGAACCTATGACAAGCTACGCTATGGATTGGAAATGGGGCATTGGAAAAACGTCTATAATTGGTGAACTCTATGGTTATATTGACGACAAAAAAGTTGGTCCATTTTGGGAGTTTAGACAATACTGGGATTTTAAAAAAAACGAGGGTATACTATTACAATATGGAAGCGATGGCACTGTTGGTATTGGTCCGTTAAAACAAATATCGGATAGCGAAACCGAATTAACACAGGTATTTACAACCCCTTCTGGAGTTTCTAAAACTCACGGACATCGGTCTAGCTTAAAACCAAATACACTAAAAGTGAGTTCATTTACTATTGATGCCAATGAAAAATGGACTGTAAATAGATCGTATACTTGGAAGCTTTCAAAAGCAAAAAAAACCAACGAATTAGGTCAGCTATCATTATCTCTTAACGTTAAAAATATCAAAGCCTCCTATTCCTTTTATAAAAAGTTAGGATTTAAAAAACTAGAAGGCAACCTAGATCAAAACTGGGTGGTTTTATCAGATGGCAATTCAAAAATTGGATTATTCCAAGGGATGTTTCCAAACAATACCATTACATTTAATCCTATAGATGCGCGAGAACTATATAAAATAGCAACCTCTAAAAACTTACCTGTTGTTATGAAAACAGGAATGGATAAAAAAGACGGTAAAGCATCATTTATGATCACAGATCCAGATGGCAATCCCATTTTAATTGACCAACATAAGTAAGAGATTATGCTAGTTTGGAAATAAACTTTTATCTAAACCTGGGACAATACGCAATGCATTTTTGTAATACACTTTTTTAAGCACTTCGTCTGGTAAATCTAAACCATACATCGGCCAAAAGGCATGGTATTTTTTATGATATGGAAAGTATTCATCAGCACTTTCCAAAACTCTAAAATACGTTGGAAACTCATTGGGTTTCCAACTGTCTTTTCCGAATAGAATTCGGTCTTGATATTTGATAAAAAAAGCTTTTGCGAAGCGAGGTTGTCTGCCCAATTCGGCTATAATAGCACCAATGCCAACATTCATATTTGGCATCTCATCTAATAATTTACCAAGATGCCCTAAGTTATTAGCAAACCAGCCCATATGTGCATTGATAAATGTCGTGTTTGGATGCGCTTTAAACATATTGTGTTGCTCTTGTATAATTTGTTCCCAAGGTGCTGGATTATTAGCATCACGTTTGCGACGTGGATGTGTTTTTAATTCGAGCCATCGCTCATTATCACCATCAAATTCGTCCCAAAATGACTTCGGATCTGCAGCATGAATCAACACCGGAATTCCTAATTCTCCGCAGGTTTTCCAGATTGGGTTCAATCTTGGGTCATCAATAGCCAAACGCTTACCATCAACATCTGTATTTCTCAACCCCAAACTCTTGTACACTTTGAGTCCGCGTGCACCATTTTTTACATCTTCGCGCAACTGCGCTACCTTCTCTTCAATCCAACCCTCTGCTCCTGCTCCTTCAAAATTGATATTACAAAATACAACAAAGCGACCTGGGAAATTCTTGTTAATATTTGCAACCGACTGTATAAGATCATCTCCCGTTCTTCCACTTAAATTGACCATGATCTTCATATTTAATGTATCCATGGCAGCAACAACTGGGCTCAAATTTTGAGTAGGCATTCGATATTGATGACCATGAACATCAATAAACGGAAACTTTGCTTTTTTAATAATTTTTCCTGGAACAACAAGCGTTGATTTTGGGTTATAATCTTCAAAAGATATGTCTTGGGAAAAGGATGAATATGCCGCGAATAATAAAACGCAGAACAAATAGTACTTAGTTTTCATATGAAGTGTTTTATGCTTTAAAGTTAAACATCACAAGTGATAGAGCTATAGATTTAGCATGTGTTTAACACAAACTGTTAAAACACGCGTCCATAATAATTTAAATCTACAATTTCGCCTTTAGTAGTTCTATAATCATTCCGAATCACGCCTTCTAATTCAAAACCACTTTTTAAAATCACAGCGATGCTACCATTATTTCTGCTACTAGCGCGACACAAAAGCTTAATGAATTTAAACTCTGCAATAATATGCTCAATAACTAAAGTAGCAGCTTTTGTTGTAATCCCTTGGCCTTGATATTCTGCATCTATAAAAAAGCCTAATTCTGCTTTAGGCACATTCCAATCGATATTTTTCACATCTACCAGTCCCACAAACAAATTAGTAGTGAGATCAATAACCATGTAAGGCATATAGGTTTTATTTTGAATACGTTGCTCAATTTCTAAACAATAGTTCTTAGTATCCTCTAATGTTAGGGTCTTCGCTACTGTTCCTGCAAAAAAATCCTCAAGACGAGCTCTGTTTCTATCAATTAAATTGAAAAACGCTTCACTTTCTGTAGGTTGTAATAGATTGATTTTAAAGTGATCAAAATTCATTATTTAATTATTATTTATCCAGTTAATAGCCTCTGTTAACGCAGCTTCTGTAGCACTAAATTGGTCAGGGCTTAATTGCTCTCCAAATACATTTAAATCTCTATCTGCAAAATAATGGGTTGTAAGGAGAAGTCTAGCATTATCGCTCAAGGTGAATGGCGTGTTAGCGGTTGAAAGCCCGCAAGTAAAGTCTCCAAATGTTCTCGTATTTGGTCTACTAATAAAACTAACGGCAATAGCCTCGCCAGAACTTGCCACACCATTATCTAATAAGACAGCAACTTTCGGATTTGGATTTGCCAATTCGTACGCTGGTTCTAACGACATCACTACTGTTCCGTCAATAAATGATGAATTATTGTCAAACCCAAATGCGATTTCATTTTGATCTGGATCAACAAAATAACCAGATGTACCATTACCCAAAACAGGTCCAATTCCTGTTAGCATAGGCCACATATTTCCACCAGTATTTGCTCTTAAATCTACAATCCAAGCTTCTATATTGAGTCCGTCTTGAGATTGAATTTGAGTCCGTATATTTTCGGCAAAGGCAATACCATCACTGCCAGCAGAACCATTAAAATTAGAGACTTTTACATAACCAATATGACTTGGAACCTCAACATTATCAAATGCCGTACCTTCACAGATGACGCTATTTGGATTCACATATTGCTCATTTGAACCAATATAAAAACTGTGATTATCACCTAATAACTCAAGAGCCTTTAATATTCCTGGATAAGTATCTTGTATGGTTTGTGCATTGTTTTCTAACTCTGTAAATGCTTCGGTTCTTAAATTGTTCCAATCAATTGTGTATTTATTAATCGAGTTGTCTTGCATAATATTAATCACCTGATTAAGGTAATTTCTCGCAACTACAGACACATTGTCAATAGTATCGATTTCTGAGGTGGAGTCTCCTGCCGATGGTGCAATGTCACTCTTACTGCACGAAAAGAGAACAAGTATGAATAGCGTATATATTTTAATTTTTTTGGTCATTATGAATCTAGTAATCGTCTATGATAATTGATTTGCCCTAAATGATAAGATAAATGCATTACTAAATGCACTAGAAAGTATTCGGTGGTCATAGTATCTTCAAATACACGGCGTTTATATTCTTTTTGTAAATCACTTTCTGTAAGACCTTTTAACACCCTTGAAACAACAATAATGGTATCATCTACTTGTTTGATTAAGTCTTCACGAGGCACATCCTTAAGTGAAAACTCTAAATCACGTTGTCTTACATATCCCGAATTACCAATGGTCTCTCCAATAAAATGATTAAGATTTCCAACGATATGCAAACATAGATTTCCAGCAGAATTAGATATGTCTTTTGTTACTAACCACAGCTTTTTTTCATCTGTATATAAACTGACTTCTGTTTTTAATTGGTTTAAATCTCTGGTATACAATTTTATTAATGTATCTGTAAGCATATTGAGTTTAGTTATAAAATGATTCTATAAAAATATACAATAATCGCTAATGTTTCGATACAAAGATTTAGAATATATTTTAAATAATAATACGTCTTAATTATCAAGATTTATTAATTAAAAAATCCAACATCAACAACATCTAACAGCTGTTCGTAATAATTTTAATATCTTTATAAGTATTAATTCTAATCCTTACCAATATGAAAAAATTACTCGTATTAATAGTATTACTTGTGTTTTGTGCCAATGGATATGCGCAAACACCAGAAGAGATGAAAGCGTGGCAAGAACATATGACGCCAGGAAAATATCATAAGTGGCTGTCTTCTTTTGATGGCGAATGGAATGGTGATGTAAAAATGTGGATGGATCCATCACAACCACCTGTTGCTTCAAAAATGTCTACAAAAAATGAAATGATTATGAATGGTCTTTACCAAAGATCTACGCATTCCGGAAATATGATGGGTATGCCTTTTAAAGGTGAAGGTATGATTGGTTATGATAATTCTAAAAAGGAGTTTATCAATACATGGATAGATAATATGGGAAGTGGTATTATGATTATGAAAGGTACTTTAGATGAAACAGGAAAGATCTTACTTACCGAAGGCACTATGACCGACCCAATGTCTGGAAAAGATATGGGCATCAAACAAATATTGACGCATATCTCTGAAGACAAGCACCATTTCGAAATGTATATGATTGTAGGTAAAGAGGAAATGAAAACTATGGAAATCACCTATACGCGAAAGAAATAAAATCAATTAGTATTTAACATAATGAAAACTCCCGAAATTGGGAGTTTTTTTATGCAAAAAATAATTAAGAGGAGTTTATGAAATCATTCCCTTTTCATAAAAGTAATCCTAGTATCTTTGCGCAATGCAAAATAAACCAACCTTTAAATTTGAATTTATTGCACTCATGGCATCACTGATGTCTATTGTTGCCTTATCTATTGATGCTTTATTGCCTGCATTACCAGAAATTGGAAACACATTAAACGTGAGTGATCCAAGCGATAATCAACTATTAATTACGATGATCTTTTTGGGTTTAGGTTTCGGGCAATTAGTATTTGGTCCTTTATCTGATAGCTTCGGAAGAAAACCTATGGTCTATTTTGGTTTTGGAGTTTTTGTAATCGCCAGTATTATTTGTGTGACTACAAAGAGTTTAGACATGATGATTCTTGGGCGAATCTTACAAGGCATAGGTCTCTCCTCGCCTAGAACTATCGCAATTGCTATGACTAGAGATACTTATAGTGGCGATTTTATGGCTAAGATACTATCCATCATTGTGATGTTCTTTATTTTGGTTCCCATTGTTGCGCCTACTTTCGGGCAATTATTACTCGATTTTTTCAATTGGCAAGCCATCTTTAATGCTAACCTAATTATTGGTTTAATCATTGTGCTTTGGTTTTGGAGACGCCAACCAGAGACTTTAGAAAAAACCAACCGAATTAAATTCTCATCGTCCATATTTATTTCTGGAACTAAAGAATTTTTACGGTATAGAGAGGCTATTGCTTTTACACTTGTTTCTGGTTTTATTACAGGATCATTTATGGTATACCTTAGTACCTCTCAACAAATATTTCAAGAGCAATACCAACTAGGTGATATATTCCCTTATATTTTTGCAAGTACAGCCTTTTCGGTTGGCTTTGCTACGTTTACCAATAGCAGACTCGTAATTAGGTTTGGTGCATTTAATATAGCCTATACAGCTACCATTGCTTATGCAGTCATTTCGATTTTGTATGTGGTTCTGTTTTATTCTGGGAACAATCCTAGTGTAGGTGTACTCATCACCTTTTTCTTATTACAATTTTTTGCTGTAGGCTTTCTCTTCGGAAATTTACGCTCATTGGCTATGGAGCCTTTAGGTCATATTGCAGGTATTGGTGCAGCAATAAACGGATTTGTGTCTACTGTGATGGCCGTTCCTATAGCGAACTATATCGGAAGTTTTGTCAAAACCTCAGTACTCCCTTTATTTATTGGGTTTTCCATTTTTGGAATCTTGTCGTTGTTGGTGTTTTTAGCTGTAAAACGAAGACGACGCATCATCTTTGAAGCTTAATAAATACCGCATTAGTGATGGAGCCATTGTTGGAGCTCATCTTTGATAACGACTGGTGAGAGCGCGACGTTTTGCTTTTTTAAGCAAAAGGGAATGCCCAAATCACATAGCATTGTCTTTAATGTCTTGAACAACTTCTGGATTAAGAAGCGTACTAATATCTCCTAAGTTATCGGCATCTTTATGTGCAATTTTACGAAGGATACGACGCATGATCTTACCACTACGTGTTTTTGGAAGTCCGTTAGTAAATTGAATGGTATCCAACTTAGCTATTGGTCCAATTTGCTCGGTAATAATCTGGTTGATCTCTTTCCTCAGGTTATCATGATTTCTACCTTCACCAGTATCTTTTAAAGTCACATAACCATATAAAGCATTGCCTTTAATATCATGAGGAAAACCAACTATAGCGCTTTCGGCTACTGCTGGATGTTCGTTTATAGCATCTTCAATTGGAGCTGTACCTAAGTTATGACCAGATACAATAATCACATCATCAACACGACCTGTAATCCTGTAGTATCCAACTTCATCGCGTAAAGCACCATCACCAGTAAAATACATCTTTTCAAATGCCGAAAAATACGTGTCTTTATAACGTTGATGATTTCCCCAAATGGTACGTGCCATACTAGGCCAAGGAAACTTCACACATAAACGACCATCTACTTGGTTTCCGTTTATTTCATTTCCATTTCCATCCATTAAAGCGGGTTGAATTCCTGGAAATGGCAAGGTTGCATAGGTTGGTTTTGTTGGTGTTGCAAATGGAATAGGTGTAATCATAATACCTCCTGTTTCGGTTTGCCACCACGTATCGACAATAGGTGCTTTCTTCTTGCCTACATTATCATCATACCAATGCCAAGCTTCTTCATTAATAGGTTCACCAACCGTTCCTAAAACTTTTAAAGAGGATAGGTCATATTTCTCTAAATGAGAAACGCCTTCTTTTGCTAAAGCCCTAATCGCTGTAGGTGCTGTATAAAATTGTGTGATCTTATGCTTTTCTACAATCTCCCAAAAGCGTCCAAAATCTGGATAACTTGGCACACCTTCAAACATGACAGTCGTTGCTCCATTAGCTAAAGGACCATAAACAATATAACTATGCCCTGTGATCCAACCAATATCGGCTGTACACCAATACACATCTTCTTCTTTATACTGAAATACATTTTTAAAAGTATAGGCACTATAGATCATATAACCAGCTGTAGAATGCACCATCCCTTTGGGTTGCCCTGTTGATCCAGAAGTATACAAAATGAATAACGGATCTTCGGCGTCCATCACTTCAGGAGGGAAATCGATGTATGCCTCATCAAGAAGTGGTTGCAGCCAATGGTCTCTACCCTCTTTCATATTGACATCAGATTGTATGCGTTTAGCGACTAAAACTGTATCTACGCATGAACAGTGCTCTAAGGCATCATCTACAATTCCTTTTAAATCGATTGTTTTGGCGCCTCGGTAAGACCCATCGCTAGTGATAACCATTTTACAATCTGAATCATTGATTCTAGTTGCTAAAGCCTGTGCAGAAAATCCGGCAAATACGACCGAATGTATAGCACCAATACGAGCACAAGCCAAAACTGAAATCGCTAATTCGGGAATCATTGGTAAATAAATACAAACACGATCTCCTTTATTAACACCTTGTTCTTTTAACACATTTGCAAATCGGCAAACACGTTCATGCAACTGTTTGTATGTAATATGTTGAGCACCTTCATTTGGAGTATTGGGCTCAAAAAGAATAGCCGTTTTGTCACCTCTGGTATGCAAATGTCTGTCAATACAATTTTCGGTAATGTTCAATTTCCCACCATTAAACCACTTGACCTCAGGTTTAGAGAAATCCCATTGTAGCACCTTGTCCCATTTTTTGCGCCACATAAAATGTTCTTCGGCAATTTCTTCCCAAAACAACTCTGGGTTTCTAACAGACTTCCGATAGACTTGAAAATATTCTTCAAGGTTTTTAATATGGTAATTACTCATATATTAATGATTTATAGCATCTCCTGCACCAGATGGAATTCTAATATCTTCAACAATCTTTTGTACATTTTCAGGAGGTGATTTTGTAAACTTCATGACAATAATTGATACACTAAAATTAAGTAACATTGCAATACTACCAAAACCTTCAGGTGAAATTCCAAACCACCATTCACTTTTATCAGGTAATACTTCATCAAACCAACCTAATTTATATTTTATCATATATAAGAGCATGGCTATAATACCAACTATCATTCCAGCTATAGCTCCTTCTTTATTCATCTTCTTATAGAAAATACCTAGGATAATTGCAGGAAAAAATGACGCAGCTGCTAATCCAAAAGCGAGAGCTACAACAGCTGCTACAAATCCTGGTGGATTAATTCCAAAATATCCAGCAATACATACAGCTCCAACAGCAGACAATCGAGCAGCTCTTAACTCTGTTTTTTCTGTAATTTTTGGATTAATAACCTTTTTTATAAGGTCATGGGATACTGATGCTGAAATCACTAATAATAATCCTGCAGCTGTCGATAAGGCTGCTGCCAAACCACCAGCAGCAACTAAAGCAATAACCCAATTAGGAAGTTTTGCTATTTCTGGATTTGCAAGCACCATGATATCATTATCAACAATGAGTTCATTTTTAGTTTCATTTGCTAAATATTGAACTTTACCATCTTTATTTTTATCGGTAAACGTTATTAAACCTGTAGTTTCCCATTTTTTAAACCATTGAGGAACTTCTGTATAAGGCTTATCTGATATTGTTTCAATCATATTTGTTCGTGCGAAAACAGATACCGCAGGAGCTGTACTATATAAAATAACAATTAGTAACAATGCTATTCCGGCAGATTTGCGTGCATCTCTTACTTTTTTAACTGTAAAGAATCTAACAATCACATGTGGTAAGCCTGCTGTACCAACCATCAATGCCAGCGTAATAGCAAAAACATCTATTGTAGACTTTGTTCCTTCGGTGTATTCAGAAAAACCAAGTTCTGTACTTAAACCGTCTAATTTATCTAATAAATACATTCCAGATCCATCATTTAATTCGCCTCCAAATCCTAATTGAGGTACTGGGTTTCCTGTCATTTGAATTGAAATAAAAATAGCTGGCACCATAAATGCAAAAATGAGAACACAATATTGTGCAACTTGTGTATAAGTGATCCCTTTCATTCCTCCTAAAACAGCATAAAATAAAACAATAAGCATCCCAATAATAACACCTGTATTAATATCTACCTCTAAAAATCTAGAAAATACAATACCTACGCCTCTCATTTGTCCTGCCACATAAGTGAACGACACTAGCAATGCACAAATTACAGCCACTATACGAGCCGTATTAGAATAGTAACGATCTCCTATAAAATCTGGAACCGTGAATTTTCCAAACTTTCTAAGGTAAGGAGCTAACAACAATGCAAGAAGCACATAACCACCTGTCCAACCCATAAGATATACTGCACCATCATACCCTGCAAATGATATAATTCCGGCCATTGATATAAATGAGGCTGCACTCATCCAGTCGGCAGCTGTAGCCATTCCATTTGCCCAAGGCGAAACACCGCCTCCAGCAACATAAAAATCTTTTGTTGAACTCGCTCTTGACCAAATTGCGATTCCTATATAAAGTGCAAAAGTTATACCTACTAAAATATAAGTCCAACTTTGCACATCCAATATTGATTCTGCAGATTCACTATTCATCAAAACCATATTTTTTATCTAGCTTATTCATGATTCGTACATAAATAAAAATGAGTATAACAAATACATACATTGAACCTTGTTGAGCAAACCAAAAACCAAGTTTAAAACCTCCCATTTTTATGTTATTAAGTTCATCTTTAAAAACTATTCCTGCGCCATATGAAACTAAGGCCCATATAATTAAAAGGATACAGACATACTTAATGTTTTCTCTCCAATATGCTTTTTCTCTAGTACGTTTTTTACTGCTGCTTTTATCGATCATTTGGCTTTTCTGTTTTTAAGTTATGTATATAAATCTTCAACTCCTTCACGACTTTAGGAGCTAATAAAATAGTGGCTAGCATCGTAGGTATGGCCATGAACGCAAATATCCCATCAATAAAGTTGATCATCACTTCAAATTCAGTGGTAGCCGCCAAAATAATACTTAAAATGTAGAAATAATTGTAATACTGCTTGTTGTGTGCTCCAGCTAAAAAAGACATGCATTTCTTTCCGTAATAAGCATAAGAAAATAAGGATGAGATGCTAAAAATAAACACACAAATCATGAGTAGATATTGTCCAATTCTAGGCATTGCATTTTGAAAAGCCGAGGCCGTCAAACTTACACCATTAAGTCCATCTATTTTCCAAACACCAGTTACTAAAATAGCTAATGCAGTTAATGTACATACTATTAGCGTGTCTATAACTGGACCAAGCATGGCTACCAAACCTTCACGTACAGGCTCATCTGTTTTTGCTGCTCCATGCGCCATTGGTGCTGTACCAATTCCTGCTTCATTTGAAAAAGCACCGCGTTTAATTCCTAATAAGACGAGTGCTCCTAAAACACCTCCAATGACATCTTTCTTTCCTTCGGTTTTCATAAAGTTTGCATCAAAAGCATCTGTAAAAATCATCATAAAATACTTAGGGACTTCGGTGTAGTTAATTACCAATATGATCAATACTAAAATAAAATATAGGATTACCATAGAAGGTACCATTTTAGAGGCAATAGAACTTATACGTTTTAATCCGCCAAGAACAACAATGGTTGTCACAATAACCAAAACTGCAGCAATGATAAGGTTAGTAGATAGACTTACCTCCACACCATTAGGAATTAAAACAATATCATTAATGGCTTGTTTTAATTGGTTAACATTAACCACAGGTAATGCGCCGAGCATTCCGAAAACTGAAAACATAATCGCTAAAAATTTCCAATTCTTCCCTAAACCTTCTCTAATAAAATACATAGGACCGCCTTGCAATTCACCATTACTATCTTTTCCTCTATACATAATGGCTAAGGTGGACGTAAAAAACTTTGTAGACATGCCAACAACTGCACTAATCCACATCCAGAACATAGCGCCTGGCCCACCAACAGCAATAGCTAAGGCTACACCTGAAATGTTACCCATGCCTATTGTTGAAGATAGTGCGGTAGTTAAGGCTTTGAAATGGCTAATCTCTCCAGGATCGTTTGGGTCATCATATTTTCCTCTTAGTACTTTTATAGCATGACCAAAAAAACGGAACGGTAAAAAACGTGACAACACTAATAAATAGAGTCCACCACCAATAAGTAAAACAAGTAATGGAATTCCCCACGCTAAGGACGAAAATTTTTCAGAAATCGAATTGAGTTGTTCCATTTACAATCTTAAATTTGCCTTCTAAGATATTACTTTCAATTTAGTACACCTGAAAAATTAAAAGTATATTTATACAAATCGACTAACTATTGAAAACCAACCGAATCTTTTTTATTGATGCCGTACGTGCATTTGCAATTTTAATGATGCTTCAAGGTCATTTTATAGACACACTTCTCAATCCTATACACCGAGATTCGTCAAACATGGTTTATCAAATATGGTATTATTTTCGGGGTATTACAGCTCCAACATTTTTCACCATCTCTGGATTGGTATTCTTATATTTACTTTTAAGAGCCAAACATAAAGGAGATGATTACCCTAGAATTAAAAAAGGGTTATACAGAGGTTTATTACTAATTGGTATTGGGTATTTACTTCGTGTTGATATTTTTGGATGGCTACGCGGTGACTTTAAATCCTATTTCTTTGTTGTAGACGTTTTGCAATGTATAGGTTTATCCCTTATTATACTTATTGGATGCTACGTTTTACTTCGGAAACATGTAAGACTTTTATCTATACTCTTATTTCTTATGGGTTGCTTGTGCTTTTTAACTGAACCTATATATCAGTCATGGAATTTTAGTAATGTACCAATCGCCTTTGCCAACTATATGACTAAAAGTTACGGCTCTATTTTCACCATTTTGCCATGGTTTGGCTACACTGCTTTTGGAGGCTTTCTCGCTACTATATTCTATTCTCATGTCCATAAAAAACGATTCAGATTAGTTACCGTAATTTCATTTTTTATCACAGGTATATTCCTAATCGATTGTTCTTCGTGGTTTTTAATGCGTTTACATTATTGGACAGATATTGAAATTTTCAAATCTTCAGCTTACTTTAATTATCTCTTTACACGCTTTGGAAATGTATTGTTGATATTTGGAGTTTTCTATGCTGCTGAGCCTTTTTTAAAAGGATCATTAATTGGGAAAATTGGACAAAAAACCTTGTCAATTTATGTGATACACTTTATAATCATCTTTGGAAGTTTCACAGGAGTCGGACTTAAACATTTCTTTTTAAAAGCATTGAATCCAACACAAGCAATACTCGGCGCATTTCTATTTATAATTGTGGTATGTATTATTTCGTTTCATTATGTAAAGACCAATGCTTTTATTTATAAAGGTGTAAGAAAATTGGTAAGAGCGCTTAAAAATTAAGATATGAATCTAGAGCAAAACAAGACGAACGCCATTGCCTTTTATAAAATGGCGTATGAAGGACAACCCAAAAAGGCAATAGAACTGTATGTTGGCAATGAATACATCCAACACAATCCCGATGTTGCTGATGGCTTACAAGGTTTTATTGACTATTTTGATCGTATGCAAAATGAGTATCCCAATAAATCTATAGCATTTGTAAGATGTATTGCTGAAGGCAATTTGGTAGCACTCCATACACATCAAACTTGGCCTGGAAATGACCAGTATGTCACAATGGATTTTTTTCGGTTTGATATAAACGGAAAAATTTGCGAGCATTGGGATGCTATACAACAAATTCCAAAAACATCTGCCAATCCAAATACCATGTATTAAATTCACTATTTGGAGTTTCTCATTTACAACTAATTACTATCCCATAAGATAAATTCAGAATAGTGAATTATTTTTATGTTTTATTTATCAATTTGATTAAATATTGAAAGTTTTTTTAGGGTAAATTCATTTATACATGTTAATAATAGTATAAACCTAGAAAAGAAAAATTGATGAATCTAAAACTACCTCTCCTAGTGCTTTTCCTATGTATAGGAACATTAGTAAATGCCCAGCGTTCTTGCGGTATGGTTGAACTTATGCAGGAAAAAATGCAAGACCCAGAATACGCTAGACAATACATAAAAACACAGGCTAAATTTAAAGCTCAATTAGCATTAAACCTTGAAGCAAGACAGTCTAATCGAAGAATGGATCCTATTATCATTCCTGTCGCTGTTCACTTCCCTTCTGGTCTCGAATCTGATCGCGCATGTCTCGAAGCTTTAGCCCAAAATCAAATTGATATTTTAAATGAAGATTTTAATGGTACAAATGCAGATATTTCAGGTTGGGATGCTGCAGCGCCATTTTATACAAGTACAAATACTACAACTGGTAATACAAATGTTTTGTTTTGTATTGCTACAATGAATCATCCTACAGGATTAGATCCTGAAATGGTTGAAGGCGGTCCAGCCGTAACCATTGGATATAATTTTGGAAATGGAGGAGAAACCGATGCAAATTGGGCAGGTTACATGAACTTTCTTGTAAAAGATATTGGTGGAGGTTTATTAGGCTTCTCACCTTTTCCTGGAAATATTGCTGCAGGTGAATCTGTAACAATGAACTTAGGTGCTTTCGGTTCTGGTGCTGGTTGCCCAAATTCTGGTATCGTTCCAGGAGCACCTTTTAATTTAGGTCGTACAGTAACTCATGAGCTTGGGCATTTCTATAATTTAGATCATGTTTTTACGGGTAGTTGTGCCACTGATGATAATATTGCAGATACACCTAATCAAAGTAATCCAAGTGGTGGATGCCCAACTTTAGGCGCTTCTCCTGCTTGTGCTGCAGGTGAGCAACGCTTATTTCAAAGTTTTATGGATTATACTGACGATGCTTGTATGATTATGTTTAGTAACGGACAAACAACTGTTATGGAAGCTTATGTCATGTCTATAGAATCTACATTTAAACCTAACGTTGTTAGTTGCAGCGTGGCTCCAGACTTTGTATTAGCAGCTTCAAATTCTTCTGAAAATATTTGTGAATCAACCAATTCTGTTAATTATACTATTAACTATACAGCTACAGGTGGAAATACAGATACTACAGTATTTTCTGCATCAAATTTACCAGCTGGAGCATCGGGAAGTTTTAGTCCGACTAGTTTAAGTGATACAGGTACAACGACATTTACAGTAAATAACTTAGGAAGTATTTCTGCTGGAAATTATATGATTACAGTAACAGGAACTGGTATTGTAACCAAATCTATAGATGTCGAACTTATTATTGAAGGAGCCACTCCAAATACACCAGGACTTGTAAGTCCGGCTAACAATGCCACAGATATTCCGCTATTATCAGATTTAGTTTGGAATACTGTTACAGATGCTACAAGTTACACGGTAGAACTTTCAACAAATGCAGCATTCACAGCGATCATTGCTTCAAGTACGTTTAATGGCACGACATTTTCGACTCCAGAACTTACCGCAAACACACAATATTTCTGGAGAGTAAAAGCTGCAAATAGTTGTGGCGAATCCTCTTATTCAGCAACAAGAAGCTTTACAACAGCCGACGTGACATGTACAAATTATAATTCTTCGGAAAACAATTTGAACATTCCAGGCGCAGGTAATTCAGTACATGTTATTACATCTACACTTAACATTACCGATGACATCACAATTTCGGATGTAAATATGACAATAAATATTTCACATACATGGGCTGGAGATATAGAGTTAGTATTAACATCTCCAAACGGTACATCTGTAACATTATTAGCCAATAGCACCTGTGATGATGGTACAAATGACATCAACGTCACTTTTGATGATCAGGCTGCTGGCCCAGTGTCTTGTAGTACTATTGCTCCTGCCGTAGGTGGTACTGTTCAACCAGCAGAAGTATTATCTGCCTTTAACGATGAAAGTACCGTAGGTGATTGGGTTTTAACAATTACCGATGGTTTTCCTACTGAAGATGGCGGTACATTTCTAAACTTTGATCTAGAGATTTGCGGAACAACAACATTAAGTGTTGAAGATGCTAATTTATCAGATTCTCTGGCGATATGGCCTAATCCAGCTAAAGACGAATTAAATGTTTCTTTTAGCACACAAAACAATAAAGATGTTAATATTATACTATATGACTTGAGAGGTCGTGTTATAAATCAACTTACCTACGCAAACAATGGAGGATTATTTAATCAACGCTTACACTTTGGGACTCTAGAAAGTGCCGTTTATATTTTGAGCATTGAAAATGATGGTCAAATCATAAATAAACGCATTATTATAGAATAGTAATACTGCACATAATTAAATAATTAATTCATGAAAAAGGAACCAGACTTGGTTCCTTTTTTAATTTGAATACCTTAAGATTTAAGATAATTGAGAACATTAGCCTCTATCCTACTTTGAATATCAGATACATCAGCTTTAACGAATTTTTCGCCCATGATATTCTCATAAAGCTCAATATAACGTTCACTAACAGTTTCAATATATGCATCGCTCATTTCAGGAACGGTTTGTCCTTCTAGGCCTTGAAAATTATTTGAGATCAACCATTGACGCACAAATTCTTTAGACAGTTGTTTTTGTGCTTCGTTGTTGTCCTGACGCTCTTGGTAACCATCGGCATAAAAATAACGCGACGAATCTGGTGTATGGATTTCATCGATAAGTACTATTTTACCCTCTTTTGTTTTACCAAACTCATATTTGGTATCTACCAAGATTAGTCCTCTTGACGCAGCGATTTCTGTACCACGTTGAAATAATTTACGTGTATAATCTTCAAGTACGACATAATCTTCTTCGGAAACAATACCTCGTTTTAAAATATCTTCACGTGAGATATCTTCGTCGTGATCTCCCATTTCTGCTTTAGTAGCTGGTGTGATAATAGGTTCTGGGAATTTATCATTTTCTTTCATGCCTTCTGGCATTTCTACGCCACACAACAAGCGTCGTCCAGCTTTATACTCACGAGCTGCATGACCAGACATATAACCTCTAATCACCATTTCTACTTTAAAGGGGTCACATAAATGTCCGACAGCTACATTAGGATCTGGAGTCGCTGTTAACCAATTAGGCACCAAGTCTTCTGTTGCTTTCATCATACTTGTTGCAATCTGATTGAGGATTTGCCCTTTATACGGAATCCCTTTAGGCATAACCACGTCAAAAGCCGATAAACGATCGGTCGCGATCATGACAAGCTCTTCATCGTTGATGTTATAAACTTCTCTTACTTTCCCTTTATAGACACTTTTTTGGTTGGGGAAATTGAAATTGGATGCTGTTATGGTATGGTTCTGATTTGCCACGACTGAACAATTTGTTTTTATTATTACTTAAATCCTAGCCCAGATTGAGGCATTTGTTGAAGCTCCTCGCAGAGAGCGACTGCCGAAAGCTGGAATAGCTTCTTATTAAAAAATTAATCTCTATTTTCTATACTTTTATAAGCTGCAATGACCTTCTTCACCAATTTATGACGAATCACATCCTTATCATCTAAGTAGATCATACCAATACCATCTACATTTTTAAGCACAAGTAAGGCTTCTTTTAATCCGGAAATAGTACGACGTGGTAAATCAACTTGACCAGGATCTCCTGTAAGCAAGAACTTTGCATTTTTTCCCATACGTGTTAAAAACATTTTCATTTGTGCATGCGTCGTATTTTGACCTTCATCTAAAATCACAAAAGCATTGTCTAATGTTCGTCCACGCATAAATGCCAAAGGTGCAATTTGAATGGTTCCATTTTCAATAAAACTAGCCAATCTCTCAGCAGGAATCATATCGCGAAGTGCATCATATAAGGGTTGCATATAGGGATCTAGCTTTTCTTTTAAATCACCAGGAAGAAATCCTAAATTCTCACCTGCTTCAACTGCAGGACGCGTTAAAATAATACGTTTAACCTCTTTTGCTTTTAACGCACGAACCGCTAAAGCTACTCCTGTATAGGTTTTACCTGTTCCAGCTGGACCTATAGCAAAAACCATATCATTTTTACGCATGCTCTCAACCAACTTGCGCTGGTTCACAGTTTGCGCCTTTATAATCTTTCCATTAACGCCATGGACTATAGTTTCACCGCTTTGCTCTGAGGTTGTGTAATCATCACTGCTTTGACTTGTCAATACACGCTCAATCACATTTTCATCTATTTTATTATACTTGCCAAAATGTTGCATGAGCATGTTCATACGACGATCAAATTCTTCAAGTAAATCTTCGTCGCCATAAGCTTTTATTTTGTTACCTCTAGCTACAATTTTAAGTTTCGGAAAGTATTTTTTGAGTAGTACGATGTTGGCATTTTGAGCTCCAAAAAATTCTTTGGGTGTAATTTCTTCTAGTTCTAAAATAAGTTCGTTCAAAAGCGATGGGAATTATAAATTAATCTGTTTTGTTTTATTAGTTTTGTGATGAGACAAAATGAGCTTCATTTTAATATCATCTTAATCAAAAATAATTAAACTATTTTATTCTGTAGGTTTACCTAAGGTTAAAATATGATTAGTTTTTAACAGTTTTGTTTAAGATCAAAAAAAGGAAAACATCAATTAAACTTTATTTGCAGCTAACCTATGGCAATCATCACATTAACAACCGATTTTGGTGAAAAAGATCACTTTGCTGGTGCCATTAAAGGTGCTATTTATAGTGAATTGCCTGATGTGAGAATTGTTGATATCTCGCATTCGGTAGCGCCATTTAATGTCGCTGAAGCGGCTTATATTATTCAGAATGCATATAGCAGTTTTCCTAAAGGCACCATTCATATGATTGGTATTGACTCTGAGCTCAATCCTGAAAACAAACATATTGCTGTAAAATTAGACGATCACTATTTCATTTGTGCCAATAATGGGATCATGAGTATGATCTGCTCTGAAATTGCGCCGCAAAAAATTGTTGAAATAAATATTCATGATCGTGTAGCCACCAGTTTTCCTGTATTGGATGTGTTTGTGAATGTCGCTTGTCATATTGCTCGTGGTGGTACCTTAGAAGTGATTGGAAAACTAATCAATACAATTAAACCTATTAAAAATTTGATTCCGTTCGTTAATGATGAAAAGAATCAAATTATTGGAAGTGTTATTTATATTGACAACTACGGCAATGTAATCACCAACATCAAACGTCAATTTTTTGAAGGTGTGCAAAAAACTCGTGCTTATGAAATTTCGGCACGTAGCTATAAGTTCAAAAAAATATACGACAAATACAGCGATGCCATTAATTTTGAAATTCCTGAAGATAAGCGTTACGATGCTGGCAAAGGTTTGGTTGTATTTAATTCGTCTGGGTATTTAGAAATTGCAGTTTACAAAAGTGATAATGCTACTGTTGGTAGTGCGTCAAGTCTTATGGGACTTAAAGTGATGGACACAGTCACTATTAATTTTTCAAAAACTTAAGCTATGTTTGTAAGAATTGTAAAAATGAGCTTTGATGCTTCTAAAATTGAAGAATTCCTTTCTAATTTTGAAGATAATAAGCACCATATTAGAGCTTTTGATGGTTGTGAATTTTTAGAACTCTATCGTGACAAACACAATACAAACGTCTTTTTTACGTATAGTTATTGGCAAACCGAAGCCGATTTAGAAAATTATAGACAGTCTAACTTGTTTAAAGGTGTTTGGGCAAAAACAAAACCGTTGTTCAATGCTAAACCAGAAGCTTGGAGTGTAGATAAATTGGAATCACTGGAATAAACTATCAACTATGACCAAATTCTTGTTCTTATTATTAGTTGTGCAAATAACGTTTGCCCAAGAAGTGTCATTAGAAATGTCGTTGCAAAATATTGTAATAAGAGGGATTAGCAATCCTATTAAAGCAACCATAGAAAATACCAAATGTGCCGATGTTGTTATTAAAAGTGATGCTGCTAAAATAGAATATTATCGAGATTGTAACTTTAATCTTATACCTTCTACAGAACGTAGAGAACTCGTTATAAATTTCTACAAGATAAAACAGAAAGACACTGTCTTTGTTACTAAAAAAATATATCGAGTTATTGATTTTCCCGACCCTATTCCTACGCTGGCAGGTATAGAAGAAGGCTCGATTTCCGAAGAAAAATTTAAAAAACATTTTAGCATTGGTAAATTTGATTCCTATAGTGAATATGCTTGCATAAATTTTGGTATCACATCCTATACAATGATGGTGGTTAGAGGGACAACTTCTGTTGGGATTTCAAAAAATATAGGTAATAGAGCTTCAGAAGAGACAAAGAAATTAATCGCACTAGTAAAATCTGGTGATCAAGTATACATTACCAACTTAGAATGCAAGGTACTTGACCAAGTAAGACTATTAGACGACATTAGATTTGATATTAAATAGCTAAATATGTTTGGAAGATTTCATCTCTTTTTTGGTATTATAATCGTTATCGTTTTTTTATTGACTGGACAATACATGCACCATAAATATGACCATCTAAAAGATATGGAACTTATGAATAGAGCTTTATTTAGAGCTGGACACCTTTATATTTTATTATTTGGTTTGGTTAATGTCGCTCTTGGTGCATATATGAAACCTCGAAAACATAAATTCTTAAACAAAGTGCAATCATTTGGTTCTGTGACAATTATCATCGCTAGCTGCTTAGTGATTTATGCATTTTTCACAGAACTCCCAACCGAAGATATCGAAAGACCGCTCACTCGCCTGAGTCTTTATATGGTATTTTTTGGTGTAACTATACATGGTTTAATATCTTTGATGAAAAATAAACTAGAAAACCCTAACAACTAATAATGCTCGCCATACTAAAAAAAGAAATAAACACCTTCTTCGCCTCTCCTATTGGATACTTAGTTATTGCTGTATTTTTATTACTTAACGGCTTGTTTTTATGGCTGTTTAAAGGCGAATTTAATGTTCTTGATAATGGCTTTGCCGATTTATCAACTTTCTTTTTATTAGCGCCATGGATTCTCATATTTCTAGTTCCAGCTGTAACGATGCGTAGTTTTGCAGATGAGAAGAAACAAGGTACTTTGGAGTTATTACTCACTAAGCCTATTAGTCATCTCAATATCGTTTTTGGAAAATATCTTGGTGCTTTTGTATTAATTATTATTGCTTTAATTCCAACATTACTATATGTCTATACCATTTCTAAGCTTGGAAATCCTGAAGGCAACTTAGATGTTGGTAGTGTGATGGGGTCATATTTCGGATTGCTCTTTCTGGTTGCTGCTTATACTGCTATTGGCGTATTTGCTTCTAGCTTGACCGACAATCAAATCGTAGCCTTTATCATTGCTGTATTTATTTGTTTCTTTTTCTATTTTGGTTTTGAGGGCTTGTCCAATTACAACCTTTTTGGAGACACCCTATATATTGAAAAATTAGGAATGGAGTCTCATTTTAAAAGTATGAGTCGAGGTGTTTTAGATACCAGAGACATCATTTATTTTTTAAGTATCACGGCTTTATTTATTGTACTCACTAAACTAAACATTAAACGCGCAAACAAATGATTATTACAGCTCCTTTAGTCATTATGATGTGCATTGTTTTTGTACTAATCTTTCTGTTTGTAAAAACAATAGATCGTCGCAAATGGCTGACCTTTTTAGTGAGTTTAGCGATTACGCCTTTTGCTTATTTCTATGCTGTATACCCGATGGTAAATATTTTTAGTAACTATCACCATCAAAAATATTTTTCTTCAGAATTGTGGATAGAGAAACCTGCATTACGTTATGAATTATCTGATGATATGATTACTTCGGAAATTTTAATCGGACAGCCAAAAAGCGACATTGAATCCCTTTTGGGAACGTATGAATGGTTATCATGGGACGAGGCTCAAAAAGACCATGACTCTAACAGATGGAACTATAGCTTGGGTATTGAACCTGGCGCTTTTAATACCGAAAAAGAATGCGTTGAAATTGTTTTTGAACACGATAAAGTTAGTGCGATATCAACATATAAAGAAGAGATAAAATTTGATGCTAAAGACTAAAAAAAATATCATCACAATTGCCATCGTTTTAGTCGCAATTATTGCTGCTAATGTCATATCGAGCAAAGTCTATAAACGTTTTGATCTAACGAAAGATAAACGCTATACTTTATCTAATGAGGCTTTACAAACTATTGAAGATGTTGATTCACCTTTAATTATTGACGTGTTCTTGGAAGGTGATTTTCCAACAGAATTTAGACGACTACGTGACGAGACACAACAGCTACTTGAAGAGTTCACAGTTTACAATAGCAATGTCAACTTTGAGTTCATGAATCCGTTAGCCGATGAAAAAAATCGCAATCAAATCCTACAACAACTAACACAGCGCGGCTTGCAACCATTTCAAATCAATATTAAGGAAAGCGGCAAAACCTCTCAAGAACTTATTATTCCCTGGGCATTAGCCAGTTATAATGAGCAAACGGTTATCATTCCGTTGATAAAAAATAAAATTGGAGCCACAGATCAGGAATTGGTCAATGGTTCAATTCAAAACTTAGAGTATGCCTTTGCTGAAGCTTTTAAAAAGTTAGTCACTCCAAAGCAGAAAAAGATAGCCATTTTAAGAGGTAATGGTCAGTTAAAAGATATATATGTTGCCGATTTCCTTAAACGATTAGGAGAGCATTATTTTCTAGCACCATTTACTTTAGATAGTGTAGCTAGCAACCCTAAAAAAACCTTGCAAGACATTAGGAATTATGATCTTATTGTTTCTGCAAAACCAAGTGAGGCCTTTTCCGAAGAAGAGAAATATGTATTAGATCAATATACCATGAATGGTGGTAAAAGCCTATGGCTCACCGAGAGTATTGTTATGGATAGAGATAGTTTGAACAACAGAGCTGGAACTGCTGTGGCTATTATGAAGGATCTCAACCTTAACGATTTCTTTTTTAAATATGGTGTGCGTATTAACCCTGTTATTGTTAACGATTTGTACTCTGCACCTATTCCTCTAGCCATTGGTGAAGGCAATAATGCCCAGTTTCAGCCAGTACAATGGCCATACTCGCCATTAGCAGCCAGTAACCCAAATCATCCCATAACGACCAACTTAGATCCCGTAAAATTTGATTTTACGAGTCAGATAGATACACTAAAAAACACCATTGATAAAACGATTTTACTAAGAAGTTCTCAATTATCAAAAACACAAGGTGTGCCGCGAGAAATTAGTTTAGATGTGGTTACTCAAGAACCCAATCCTGAAGAGTACAAAGAACCAAATCAAACCTTAGCCGTTCTACTCGAAGGAGAGTTTAGTTCTGTGTACGATAAACGTATCAAACCGTTTAAGGTTTCTGATGATAAAACCAAAAGTATTGCCACAAAGATGATTGTTATTGCCGATGGTGATGTGATTAAAAATGAGGTTATAAAAAACAGACCTCAAGAATTAGGTTTCGAATTTTTGACCAAACGCAAATTTGGAAATAAAGAGTTTCTAGAAAATGCTGTGAACTACCTTTTGAATGATGACGGACTTATAAACATTCGTACAAAAGAGGTGAAATTGGCATTCTTAGATTCTGAAAAAATTGAAGACCAAAAATCCAAATGGCAAATTGTAAATATTGCCTTACCTCTTGTAATATTAGGTCTTTTTGGTTTTGCTTTTAAATATTTTAGAAGAAAACGCTACTCTAAATAACCAAAAAACAGGTCTAAAATGCCCTTTTTTATAAGCTTTGAGTTGTTAATAAGTTTGTTTTATAAAACAATAGCTTTAAGATATATTTGTATTGCACAATTTGTTGTGATAATTTTGTAAAAATTTTAGAAGAACGTATGAAATTTATAGTATCCAGTACATATTTACTTAAACAATTACAAGTTTTAGGAGGTGTTATCAATAGTTCGAATACACTACCGATTTTAGATAATTTCTTATTTGAGTTAAAAGACTCAAAACTAACAGTTTCGGCAAGTGATTTAGAAACGACAATGTCTTCAAGTTTAGATGTTGAAAGTGATAACGATGGTAGTATTGCATTACCAGCACGTTTATTACTCGATACTTTGAAAACGTTTCCAGAGCAACCATTAACCTTTGTGGTTGAAGATAACAATACCGTTGAGATTAGTTCTAATCATGGTAAATATGCCTTGGCTTATGCAGATGGGAATGAATTTCCAAAAGCTGTAGAATTGGATAATCCAAGTACAACCACAATAGCTGGTGATATTTTAGCTACAGCTATAAGCAAGACCATCTTTGCTGCAGGTAATGATGATTTACGTCCTGTAATGAGTGGTGTCTTTTTTCAATTCTCTACTGAAGGTTTAACATTTGTAGCAACCGATGCTCACAAATTAGTTAAATATACACGTGGTGATGTTAAAGCAGATCAAGTTGCCGAATTTATAATGCCAAAAAAGCCTTTAAATCTTTTAAAAGGAATTTTAGCAGCAAACGATGATGCAGTTACTATTGAGTACAACGATTCGAATGCTAAGTTTACCTTTGAAAATTCTGTGCTTGTTTGTCGTTTAATAGATGGGAAATATCCTAATTACGAAGCGGTTATTCCTAAAGAAAATCCAAACAAATTAACTATAGATAGAACACAATTCTTAAACTCTGTTCGTCGTGTGAGTATCTTCTCAAATAAGACGACGCATCAAATACGTTTAAAAATTGCTGGTGCCGAGTTGAATATTTCTGCTGAAGATATCGACTACTCAAATAAAGCCGAAGAACGTTTAACTTGTGATTATCAAGGTGATGATATGCAAATTGGGTTTAACTCACGCTTTTTAACTGAAATGCTAAATAACCTAAACTCTGATGAAGTGCAACTAGAAATGAGCTTGCCTAATAGAGCTGGTATCTTGACTCCTATTGATGGTTTAGATGATGGCGAAAAAGTAACGATGTTAGTGATGCCTGTAATGCTAAATAACTAGTCACGAAAAACATATATTATAAAAGCCAATGACCTCTAGTTATTGGCTTTTCTATTTTTATAACTATGACAAGAACATCCATAGCAAAACTCTATTTAAAGTACCTTGAACTTGGTGATATAGAGCGTATTGTTGATTTATTTTCTGAAACCGGAACTGTATCTTCACCGCTTTATGGTCATCAACCTGCGAATGCATTTTATACATCTTTACAAAACGATACGAATTCGTCGAAACTAGAGCTTAAAGGCATTTTTGATGATCATGAATCCAACAAACTCGCCTTACATTTCAATTATCATTGGGTTTTAAAAACAGAGGCTACAGTTAATTTTGATGTTGTTGATATCATTTCCTTTAATAAGGAATTAAAAATTGAACACTTACAAATTATCTATGATACTGTAGTTAGTCGACATTTGATTAACAATACATAAACTATGCTTTATGAAGTACTAGCAGGAATAAAAATTGATTTAATTCTATCAATAACACCTTGAAGCATACTAAACAATGCATCTGACGAAAATCCTCCAATGAGCGCCAAGACACTTTTATTGAATAAATTAACATTGTCAGGATTAGTGATATACACTGATAAAATTTCAGATAATACTAAACCTGCAATAATACCAAGTACTATTTGAGCCATATATTCTATGGATTCCTCAGGTAACAATGTTCCTTTTTTTAACGAACTACTTACATTTTTTAATAAATAAAATACGACGCCCAGACCAGAAATAGCACACAAATAACCAATATTTAAAAGCAATTGTTCTCCATGGTTATTCATGATTCCTTTGTCGAGCGAATCATTGTTTACAGCAGATGACGTTCCAGTAATAATGAAAATTGCCAAGAATACCAATGCCAAAATAATGAGGTTTCTAACCAATGGTAATCGACTTAATATCATTTTACTATTATCTTCTGAATGTAAATTTTTAGTATACTTAATAGATTTTGGTGTAGCAGGTGCAACATTCTTACACAATAAATTATGAGCATTAATTAGATCGTCAACACTACTGTTTTGAATAAGAGAATTAATTTCAGTATTTATAGTAATTCCGTTGTAAACTGCATAAGACAACATATTATTTATTTCATCACTTAGTTCTTTAATAATGTCTTGAGAAATTCCGGGTTTTGTTGTATCTGAAGTTTTATCAACTTTAGGTTTAACAGTGGATGCAGAAGATGTAGAAACAGTTTTGGCCATAATTTAATATTTAAAATGATGTCCTAAATTAATAAGTAATGTCATTAAAAAACCAAGTAAAAACACCCAATTACTATTGTGCGTGTATATACTATAACTAAAAAACGCTCACTTAAAAAAGTGAGCGTTTTCATTTATCCCTATGTAAAATAACTAACTAATAAAATTAAGAGATAAAGGATATTTTGGTGATTCTCCATGACTTGCTCTAATAGCGTTTATAATTGGAAATATAAACGATAGTATACCTAATACTATTAATCCAAAAACGCCAACTAATACAAATACTAAAGGAATACAAATTAAACTATATACTAATACGCTCAATTGAAAATTGACGATATTTTTGCCTTCTTGATCCATTCTATACACATTTTCTTTTTGAGTAGCCCAAATGATCAACGGAACTATAAGTCCGCCAAATCCTGTTAAAAATGTAAGCAACTGACTCAAATGTGTAAGTACTATAAGTTGATTATCTTGTCGCATTGTGATGATGTTTTGATTGAACACCTATTGGACGCAAGTCTTCTTAAAATGTTACAGCTACACCACTTTTTTTAACGAAAAACATTAAATATTATTTTTTTATTACACTGAAAAATAGCTCATTACCTTGTCGATGAGAAATAGAATTGTAACACAACTCCATCGTTTTAATATGAAAGACGTCTTTAAAGTAAGATAGATACAGTACTTTGTTTCCTCCAAACGGAGGTTTATCGTCGTTTAAAGGTTGATCAAATAATAATCCTACAAGTTTACCTTTATCAACTAAAAGCTCGCTCATCTTCGTCACATATTTTGACCGAAGACTTGGGTCAAGTGCGCAAAAAAACGTTTGTTCCAATATGAGATCAAAAGGCATATTTAAGTCAAAAAAGTTAGTTTGAATTAAATGGTCATCAGGAAATTCAGGCACTCTTTTCTTTATATTATTGAGAGCTGTTTTAGATAAATCGATGACATAAACATTGGTGAATCCTTGATTAAACAAATACTCGGCTTCATAAGAATTACCGCCACCAGGAATTAAAATACGTAAAGATTTATCTTTGAGCTGGTCAATATAAGTCTTGATTGGCGGTGACACTTCTCCTAAATCCCAACGGTCTTCTTTATTTATATATCGGTTATCCCAGTAAGACGCATCTAATTTTTCCATGCTATAATAGTTCTTTTAGAATAATATAGACTCCCATAATTAGTACAAACCATCCAAACCCTTTTTTTAATTTTTTACCATTAATAAAATTGGAAAGATAAGTCCCAATAAAAATCCCAACTACAGAAATCGCTGTAAATATGAGTAAAAATGCCCAGTCTATATTTAGGTTCTCAATGTCGCCAATAAAACCTATTAGGGACTTTACTGCAATAATTAAAAGTGAGGTTCCTACAGCTTTTTTCATTGGTAATTTTGCTAAAAGCACTAATGCAGGTATAATAAGAAACCCTCCTCCAGCACCAACAATTCCTGTTAATACACCAACAACAAAACCTTCAATAGTGATTAACGGATAATTAAATTTTACATCTTCGGAAGATGTATCTACCGCAACTTTTCTTTCCTTTATCATTGAAATTGAAGCCAACAACATAACAATAGCAAAAAAGACCATAATAGCTACATTCTTGGTCAGTGTAAAATCTCCGATAGTAAAAATTTCCGATGGGATTGCTGGCACTAAAAACTTTCGTGTAAGGTACACAGCAATAAATGCTGGGATTGCAAATACAATAGCAGTTTTAAAATCTACTAATCCCTTTTTAATATTCTGAAATGTGCCAAAAACAGAAGATACTCCAACCACAAAAAGTGAATAAGCCGTTGCAGTGACTGGGTTTATAAACATTAAGTACACCAATATAGGAACCGTTAGAATAGACCCTCCTCCTCCAATTAATCCTAAAACAAGGCCAATTAAAAGTGCTCCAAAGTATCCAAAAACTTGTGAGATATCCATGAACGCAAATCTAATTATAAATTATAAGTAGTTTGTATTTAAAATAAGATTTCCGAATAAAACTATTTGGTAGTTTCCCTTAAGATGAGATTAGTCTTTATTGTTTTTGTTGTTTTCTTGGTGGTTCCTTTATCCTTTAAACGATTTAAAAGCAATTTGACCGAAGCCTTACCTATATCTACAGTATGCTGTGAGATAGTAGACAATTTTGGATTGGTGAATTGAAGTACATTCTCATCTGAAAATCCAATTATGGACAAGTCACTTGGTACATTATAATTTAGTTTTAGTGCCTTTTGAAGCGCAATGACACCTGAGGTGTTATCAATAGAAATAATACCATCAACCGATTGATATTTATTGAATAATTGATCAACGCCATCCTCAATTGATTTATCGTTTTCAATGGTAATGATACTAGGTTCATTCTTATAATCAAAGGCCTCATTTAAGGCTGCCAAATACCCATTTGCCCTGAGTTTACCAACACTTAACTCATCAATACTACTCACAAGCACAATATGTTGTCGTCCTTCAGAAAGTAAATGCTTAGTTGCTTCATAAGCAGCTCCAAAATCATCTATAATAACCTTATCACAATTAATATCTTCAGAAACCCTATCAAATAATACTACTGGAATATCTTTTTGCAATATCTCATTGATATGGTCGACATTATTAGCCACTTGTGTTTCTTCTGCTAGGGATAAAATAAAACCATCAACACTACCATTAGATAATAATTGGAGGCTATTGATTTCTTTGGATTGCATTTCATTGGAAACACAAGTGATAATATTATAGCCTTGTTTACTGGCCTGCATTTCTATGGCATATAGTGCTTTTGCAAAAAAATGATTAAGAATATTAGGAATAATTACACCAATCGTATTAGTTCTACTGTTTTTAAGACTTAAAGCTAACTTATTTGGTTTATAGTTTAAAAACTTAGCAAGAGCCTTTACTCGTTCTATAGTGTCAGGGCTAATTTCGTCGCTATCATGCAATGCTTTTGATACTGTAGAAACAGATACATTTAATTGCTCGGCTAATTGTTTTAATGTTACCATAAAATTAAAAATAAGAAAGGTATAATTCCGATATAAAAATAATTGCTTTTATTTTGATTAGAAAGGGATATTTCAATATAATCATTTAAGCATTTTGACATTAATAAAAAAGCCACATTGCAACTAGCAAATGTGGCTTTTAAAAAATATTAGTTAGTTAAGCATTATTTTTTAACCAATTTGATTGTCTTGCTTCCCGTAGCAGAAGAAACTTTTGCAAAGTATAATCCTGCTTTTAAGTTAGATGCATCAATCTGAGTTTCATTTGCATTTGGAGTTACATTAACCACTTGCTTTCCTAAAACATCATAAATTTGAATAGACTCGATATCTTGAGTACCTATAACTGTCCAATTGTTTGTTGTTGGATTAGGAAATACAGAAAACTCATTTCTAGTAAATTCTTCTGCACCTAAAGTGTTAGACGTACTAAAGAATATATTGTCAAAATAAACCTCTCCATTTCCATCAAATTTCCATTGGAATATATCATTTAAATCATAAGTACCACTTGATGGTGTGTGATCTAAGAAATGTTGTAATGGAATAAATACACTCTGCCAAGACCCAGTTACAATTGGGGAATCTGGAGTAGGTCCACCAAATCTATATCTAGGTTCTTCAGCAGCTCCACCACCAATTCCAGCTGTGGCATCAATTAGGAAGAAATTAAACTCAGTTGTCGTCGTTGCATAATAGTTTATGTGTACAAATTGATAACCTCCTGCAACTAAATCTTCAGCATCCCATTGTGCACCATAGAAAAAGAAACCTCCACCTTCAATTTTTCCGGCGTTATTTCCATTCATTTCAATATCTACTTCTGGAACGCCTACGTTACCAAACGCGTAGAAGTTAAAGTTACCAACACTACTACCTGGTAAACCACTGTAAACATAAAGATCTGTTCCCGTAGAAGGATATTCTGGAGCGGCCATTGTAGGACCAGCAGGTGGACAAGCAGGGCAAGAAGCACCACCACAATCTACACCAGTCTCATCTTGATTTTGGATTCCATCATCACAGGTCTCAGGACAGGTTGGACAATCAGGACCACCACAATCTACACCAGTTTCCATACCATTTTGAACACCATCCATACACGTTGGCTCTGGAGCACCTACTTGAACAATGTCGTCAATGTAATACGTCCCAGATTCAGTAACCAAAACACCATCACCAGCAGGGCCTTCAAGTGCTGGGTCATAATCTGGTTGTATTACCAAAGTAGAATACTGTTCCATACCTGTAAGACCTGGTTGATCAGAAAAATCGAATGTAACTTCGGTCCATGTATTCGCATTAGCAACCACAACATCTCTATTGTAAGTTGGCTCTCCACTTAATCCTATTTGGATTTGAAATCTTAATTGAAGGTTAGCTTTCGTTGACCAAATTTTCATTGTAAACGCTGTTCCATTCGCCAAGTCAATTAAAGGTGATCCTGGTGTTTCATATCCAAAACCTGCAAACCAGTTAGCTCCAACAAGTTTATCTACTTGTAGTACTCGAGCAGACATATTTCCTGCACTTACATCAGGATTTGCAATATTAGCAAAACCTAAAGTACCAAATTGAAATGATGCAGTCGTCGTTGTATCTTCATAATCAACAGGCAAAGATTGCCCAAACGTAATAGCCGAGGCTAATAAAAAGATTAAAATTGTAATTTTTTTCATAGTTATATATATTAGAATTAGTAATTATTTAAAAATTATATCAGGTATTTTTCATTTTCATAAATTTAAGCACTATCTATTGAGATTATCATAAAACACACCGCTACAAAAAACATACAAACACAAATAATTTGCTTTTTGTTTAATTATGTCTTCAAATCCGCTAAACAAAGCGGACTCAAGACGTTTCAAAATATTAACAAAGTCTTATTTAGCATTTTATTAACTATTGTGTTGTGGTAATGTTGTGTTTGTTTTTCGCTATGTATTGCTCACTTTTTTGAATGTTGTACTTTTAAGCATTTATAATAGCTCTCCCATCAACCAATTGCTTTAAAATTTTAATTTTTCGTGTTTATCCCAAAGTCCCCAATAGGCTCCAACATCACCTTCATCGCCAGTTTTCCATGACTCGTCAAATGATGAGAAATAAAACACCTCAATACCTGCTTTTTTAGCCCATACCTGAGTATTGATAAAATATTTCATAGCATTCTCTTCGGAAGAAAATGCCCCCTTCAAACTACCGCCTTGACTAGGCCAGCCAGTCTCTGTAATGATTACTTTTTTACCACGTCCAGCATCCGATGCCTGTCCGAACATTTGCTGCATATGATGTAGCGCGCCATCAATATGGCAGCCTTCCCAATACGGATAGCAATTGCTAAGTATGACATCGCTAATCTCTACAAGCTGAGGATGTACCGAAAACTCATAATAGGCGTCGACATAACCCACAGGAATATCTGGCAAAGCCTCTTTGACCCGTCGTATATAGTCTAACAATTCGTCTAGTGACAAATCGTTTCTGTACAGTACTTCATTACCAACAGCAGCAATATCAACAACGCCCTCTTTTGCTAATTGAATGAGTCCTTCAATTTCTTTTTCATTATCATCTTTATCATCTCCCAACCACGCACCTACTAGCGTTTTCATACCGTGCTTGTGGGCGATACGTGGAATATGCTCATTCCCCTCTATACAAGAAAATGAACGAATCCATTTCGAATAGGGCTTTAGTATCTTTACACGTCTTTCTACCTGTTCTTCGGTTATGATGTCACCAGGTTCCTGACCATCTTCATACATACTAAAGCAGATCCCATGCATTCCTTTTTTAAGTGTTGCTCTCCACAACGTTTTTAATTCTTCTAGTGAATATTTACCGAAATCAATTCCTGAGTGTTCTGCGAAATTAATTCCATTATACGCGTGATATTCTTCGTCTCTATATGACATTTAAACTTTAAATTTATAGTTATAGTTCTCCTCGTCGTTCAACGAGTTCTTTCTTTATCTCTCTAGCCCTATCTTCATTTAGATTATACTTCCACATTACCCAAACCGCAAGTGCTGCAGTTAACGATGGAACCAATATATCGGCTATTCTAAGATTGTTCATAGTCTCTATAGATTGCTCAGTAACATTAGGGTCAAATCCTACAATACTTAAAATTACACCGCCCAAAACAAGAGCTATAGACTGACCAATTTTTACCATCAGCCAATAGATGGCTCCAAACGTTCCTTCTTTACGAGGCATACCATTCTCCAATTCGTCTAAATCGCAAACATCTGCCGTCATAGACATCATTAAAGTGAACAAACCTCCCATACCAAAAGCAAATAATGGAATTGGTACAAATATGAGCCATGGTACATCGCTACCTGGATCAATACTGAACCAAGACATTCCAATACTTTCAAGAGCTGGATTTAGAGATTCGAAAATGGAACTAACTCCAGAATTTAAACTCTCACCAAATCCCGTTTGATTAAATTTATTATTAAGTTCTTTATCAAAACCCCACCATTTCAAAACATAGCCAACGATGGATAACACAGTTGAGATTATAAACGCCTTTTTCTTTCCCCATTTATTAGCCATTCTTGTAATAATTGGGATAACTATAAATGCTGTAATAATAGCATTAATGGTATTGAACCAAGCAGGCCAAGTACCAGCCATCTCATAACTTCCACTATACATATAAAACACAATAATGAAAACACCAAATGCCGCTACAAGCTGAAATCCATTAAACACTAAAAACGTTGCTCCACATAATTTCATGAAAGGTTTATTTTTTGTGACTTGTTTAATACCCTGCCATAAATCTTTCATATTTGATGCTAACGACTTAAATGTAATTTCTTTTCTATTCTCCATATGAGAAGAATCAATACCCTTACAAAATAATGCTGGCAGTATTCCAAAAACAACACACATGGCACCAACAATAAGAGCCATTGTACGAACACCTTCTGTTTGCGTATTAAATGTGTCTGTATCAGGAATAATAACATATAACCATGGTACAATCATCCAAGCAATTTGCCCCATAGTATTAGAAAAAGCCATTAACCGTGTACGTTCATTATAATCGGAAGTCATTTCATATCCAAGACCTACTAATGGTGTTGCAAACATTGTATTACCAATAAGAAATAATAATTGAAGAATCATTACATGCCAAATAATATAAGATTGGGATGCATTATCATCAATTTGCCACATTAAAAAGAAAAGTATTCCGCTTATAATTGCTCCAATAAAAATATAAGGTCGTCTTCGTCCCCATCTCGATTTTGTATTATCAGAGATGAAACCCATTATTGGATCAGTAATTGAGTCGAATATTCTTGGTAAACCACCTAAAAGCCCAGCCCATAACGGATCAACACCCCAAGCCGTCAATAAGAAAAACTGAATAAAAACACCAAGAGTACCTGGTAATATATTCAATATAAAATGACCTGCTCCAAAGGCTGCTTTTTGTCCAACTGGGACTTTATCTTTTGCGGCTGTTTTAATTTTTGACATAGTGGTTTAGTTTAGTTAGTGTTTTATGACTTAGGCACTACAATTGTTTGAATTGCTTGTGCGTTTATTTTAATATTTACATTGCTTTCATTTAAATTTAACGTGAAATTCTTGGCGGTTTCGCCTTCATTAAATATGACTACTGCAATAGAATCATCAGGGTTTTTTGCAGCAGTTACCATCAAGTCTTTATCTGGGTTTTCAACATCAATCACCACAGCTCCTGGCCTCATATATTTGCTGAAATGCGCCATGGTGTAATAAATAGGTGTAAAATAGACCTCGTCTGCATCTGGATCGACAATAATAGGAGCAACACACCAGTTTTTAAACCAGTTAGGTCCGCCTTGTCTATCTAAAACCATATTCCAATCGACCCATCCATCAACCCAGTTATTTAAGCATCCAATAATATCTCGCGCATAACGATTAACAGGTGCATATTTAGGATGCAAATATTTCTCATCTTCTGCTGCCCAATCCCAGCCCCAATCGGTAGCTTCTTTTGACCAGTACCAGATATCATTTTTCCATTTTGGAACTTCAGAATCTACACAGCCTTCAGTTTCAATTAAATATTTATCAGGTGCTTTGTTATGAGCGTATTGCAAAGCGTCAGGGAAATAGTCGTAAGTACTTTCATACCAATGAATGGCTGTTCCATCATAATACTTCGATGATTCCTCAGTAGCATACATGACATCTACCCATTCTTTCAAGCCTGCTCTATTTTGGTCATAACCCAAAATGATTTTATCTCCTTTACCATCGGCTTCGAGTTTCGGTCCTAAGTGATTCTGTACAAAATCGGTCATTTCTTCTGGAGTAAAGTGCATACTTTCCCAGTTATTTCCATTTCCATGTGGTTCATTTTCAACAGTAAAACCCCAAATTGGAATGCCTTCGGCTTCATAAGCATCTACATATTTTGAAAAGAACAAGGCCCAAGTATCATAGTATTTAGGCAATAATTTTCCGCCAACCCATTCCTTATTATCTTTCATCCAAGGTGGTGCTGTCCATGGCGACGCAAAAATATCGAAGCCATCTTCTGAGATTGCCATAGCTTCTTTTATCATTGGAATAAGATCATCCATATCATCTTTGATAGTAAAATGTTCTAACATCATATCATCTTCAACAGGTGCATACGAATACTGACTCAACGAAAAATCACAGGAGTTCATATGCGTTCGCGTTAATGAATAATTTGCTCCTTCTCTACTGAAATAAGCCTTCAATATTTTATCTCTATTGGCTTTACTTAATTTGTTTAACAAATAAGCAGAAGACTCAGTAAATGCACCTCCAAAGCCAGTAATAGTTTGAAATTTTTTATCAGGATTAATTTTTAAAACAGGCAAAGAATCTGTCGTTGAAACTTCATTGATTCTTGTGAGCTGATTTCCGCTTGCTGATGTTTCATAAATCTCAACTTCAAGCAAGTCTTGTCCTATTTCTTTTTTTTCGTTACAACCTATCATAACTAGTACTAAAAGGGAATAAAAAATGTAGCTTACGGTTTTCATTGTTGATTTTTTTATTTGACATATCTATCGATTTGCCATTATTTCGTCTAGAGCTGGAGGTACTAAAACATCTTCCATCAAAGCAGCCTTATTACCATTATATGTTTTGGTTATTGGATTACCATTTCTCGTTAACCCATCAAAAACACCATCATCTACTAAATCCCATATTGGGTATTTTGCCTTTCCATCAATCGTAAACAATCCGAAATGGTTTTCAGAACCATTTGGATGATGTGCATCTTTCCATTGTTCATTAAAAGCTTCAAAATAGAAGCACGAAATTCCAGCAGTATTCGTCCATTCTCTCATGAGTTTGTGGTACAAACCTTGTTTGTATTCATCTGTTGCTCTAGAGCCATTAGGTCCGTAGAACCCTTTAGACACTGTTGCCCATCCTGTTTCTCCAATATGAATAGGTTTGTTAACACCGATGCTTTTCATGTAATTAGTAACACTATCGTACTGACGTTTAGAAAATTGGATAGCACGTTCTATTGCAGCATGAATCTTATCACTATCTGTAAGACTATCTTCGGCTTCAGGGACTCCCCAAAATTCAGGGTTGTAATGTGAATTGTGATAAGGATAGGTGTGCATCGAAATATAATCTACGGCTTTGATTAATTTTTCTAGATCTTCAACATGATATTGGTCTTCGCCACCTCCCCATGATGCAAAATCATCAGAACTGGTTATCCATAAATCTTTCGGAAGTTTGTCTTGCGTCTTTAATTCTTGTAAATGTGTTACCCATTTTAATATCACGTTAGGTTGCACATAATAGCTTTCTGCCCATTTGACCATAGCTTCATTTCCTACAGCCAAAACCTTAACAATGTCTGGGTATTTATTAGCCAAAGCTACAGCTCTTTCTATTTCCGCTGCATTATTAGGACTCTCAACGTTATGATCTACTGGTTGATCTGTCCATGCGTTTAGACAATCAATCCATGCACCTAACATCACATACATCTCGAAATTTGAGTCTTCTTTTTTAAGCTCTGTAATCGCTTTTAAAATATTTGAAGCATGCGGAAGTTGTACATTATATGTTCGTAATACTTTGATACCCATTGCAGACAATAGCTTCATATCATCTTTGAGTTCTTTAATTGTTGGCTGACTATCTCTAGATTTTTCGCGGTAACCTCCATAAGATATTGCTAAATAATTAGGATTTCCTAATATCTCTTTAGCAGTCATTTGTTTGCCTCTTTGCATGTCTTTGTTAGATTTTGGGTTTTGATTACAAGATGACATGATCATTGAAATAATTATTGCACATAGGATATTTACTTTCAATTTCATGTGTTTGATATTTTTTACTTTAAAATTGATTTATTAATACTTATGGTAATGCGCTCTACTAAACCTGATCTAGCAAAAATCTCGTTACTAGTGTTTCTATCAAGAACCAAGCTGTTAAGCGTTTTTTGTGAACTTTTAGTAGTTTCTACTTCAATCCAATTCTCATATCCCATTTTATAAATTATAGGCACTTGGCAATATGTAAAAGCTAAGGAACCAACTTCAAGTTCTATTGACTTCCAGTTGTTGTTTACATCAACATAGTTAAGGAGTTTAGATTCTGTCAAGAATTCCTCTTCTCTCAATAAACAAGGGTTAAAAAGCAATTGTCCTTGTTTAACAAATATTCCTAGTTCTCCAAAACGACTCAAAATATCCTCTTTAACTTGTCCTGTCATTCCTGGCTGTTGTGCTCCCTTTCCTCCTGGTGTATGCGAATATGGATCGGTTGGAAAAGCACCATATAGTGCTGGAGACTTATGTACGCCAATCCCTTCATTAATTTCATAAAAATGCTCTAGTAATTGCCCGATTATAGCTTCGCTTTCGTCATCATTTACTGCTTTTATACAACATTCTTGTACAGCCAGTAATAATTTTGAAACCATATGCCAATAGATCGATCCTAACCCTTCATAACCATAGAATGTTCCAGATCTTCCTGTAAACGCTTTATGATTAAACACCTCTTCGAAAGCTTGCAACACTTTTGGAGTGTCTGACTCTAAAAGTGCTTCATATTTTGTTCCTGAAAGATTTTCTAACGCTAAAGAAACGTCGCTAGCATTCTTAAAGTTTCCATTAAAATGATAGTCGCCATTAACATCTTTTTCGATGATTTGAACATTTCCATCCTTTAACAATTCTTGGAATAATTTTGATGAAAAAACGGCATCTTCAGGAATCGTATTTCTGTCTAAAAACCCTTTAAGTTCTTTATTAGGATACAGCATATAACTGTATTGATCCTCTCTAAAAAGCTTGCTTTGTTTTAATGCATTTAAGACATTTAGTGTTTCTGTAGCTTTTAAATAACCAGAACTCAAAACAGCCACTTGACCTTCTAACATTTCACTTAAATAAGAAATGGAAATAGAGTTATCTGCATTTACAGTCATGAGGTTATAAGCATGATATAAATTATCAGAACGCTTATTAGCTTTAATTGAATGCTCTAAATAAGACTTACCAATTGTTACAAAATCCTTCAATCTATTAATCGAAAGTGCTGTTTTTCTTCCTGAAAAGGCATGGTTATAGATTTGAGTTCTATACTTACTACCTGCATTTCCTAAACCATCTAATATTATTTTTTTATCTGTATCATTAATCGCTGCTGATAATAAGTCTTTATTATTTTCGAAGGTATTTAATACAGAATCGAAGAATTCAGATAGCTCAACAGAAACGTCTACTTGATCAATACTAGTCGTTGTAAGTAACTTTTCAAAGAAATTAAAGAATCTACGCAGATAATAAAGCGTCACCATAGATATTCCATTACCTACCAAAGCATTATTTGCATCGTTCCATTCGGGACGTTGTGTATTCATCCAAATACCACCTTCGGGAATAAAGTTTGATAGTTTTGCCAAAGATGTCACTAATATTTTTTCAATAAAATTTGCTTTAACTATAAATCTGTTTTCATCACGAAGTAAGGCACCATCTGCGCCTAATTGTTCACGCTCTTCATTAATTTTATGATCTAATGCATCATCAAAAACGATGGTGTCTTTTGGATTTTTTAGTAAGTCTGCGTATGGCTTAATTTTATAAGGTACATTGGCATAGACAAATAGATCTTTTGTAAAGAAACTTTCTAATTTATCTGGGTTATGGCTATTAATAAATTCTAAAAACTTAAGTAAGTAGATAATTTGATGATCTCCCCAATATCCAATGTAAGACCATGGGTCGTCTGGTTCAATTATTTCCCAATCAAAACCATCTTTTGTTACCCTATATGGGTTATAGCCATCAAATGTTGTTGCGTTTAAAAATTTATGAATCATACTTTCAATGAACTCTGGATATGAGTGTGCTAGCGCTTCCCAGTTTTGGAAGATATCTCGCCAATTGCCTTCATAATCTAAAATTTTAGATCCATCAATTTCACTTCTTGTATTAATTGAAAATTTATTCCAAGGACGACTTGGGTCGCCATGTCTACGACTAAATTTTAATGGCATATACTCTAAACAAAGGCGTCTAAAGTTTTTATCATCACTATTGTATGCTATTTCTTGTATTTCTGATAAAGAAAACACTTCTGGAAGGGTATCTAATATTTCTTCAGATGTTCGTGCAACTTTTTTATTTGCATTGTGAAGATAGTTGCTAAAATCCCATTTTTCAATTTGATAACCATTATCAAAAATTCCTCCACGCATAATGTTAAATAGCGTATTAGAAAAGTGACGCGTATCTCTTAAACTATCTGCAGACACTTGAATGGCATCTGATGCCGAATTCAACTCCACTAATCGTTTAGTACCATGATCAATGTTCTCATTAACTTTATCGACTAATGTATCATCCTCGCGTATTTTCTTTAACAACAACGCAATATCTGAGTGATTTTGATTAACATTAGCGACTAGCATCCATTCTTTAGAAGAATCTGCTAGTAATTCTATTTCCGTAGAAACAAAATAAGCCCCTTTTTCAGCTTTAACATCTACTTCTTGTGTTAAAGATTGACCAGACCTAAAAGCATCTAGTTGTAATGACGATAGTAAATACTTAGGGTTATTTAAACCTAATGACCAAACAACATTTGCTTTTAATGCTTCACTTGCTTCAGCTTTATCAACAAGAATAGCACTAAGTGCATAGATTCCAAGTCCAGTTGACTCTTCTAGCTCATTTCGTTTATAGGCATCTACTAAATTACTAGATTGGTTTTGAATATCACTACCAATACTTGCTGGCAAAATATTTTGAATACCATCTAATAATGTTATACTTACAGATTCTGTAGCAGTATTAATTAATTTAGATTTTTTTACAAAACCAAACTTATTACTAGAGCTCCATTGGTATCTAAATATTAACTCTAAGTCATGATTGATCTCTTCAAAAATAATTTTGTTTCCATATCTATTCTTATACAAGTTTTGAGTTGTAGAATACCTACCCAAAGATCTAATAGCCAGTGGTTCCCACATGAACTCTTGATTATTTTTATGAACTTTGAAGATTGATTTATTTCCGGTTATATCAGCAGATTCGGTAATCTTATCATCTGTATAGTAAGGAAATAGAGCATATTCAGAATTTTTACGTCCAGCCGTTAGTCCTCCATTACTCGATATAAACATCCAGTGATTAGAATCACTGACGATACTCATAAAAAAAGGACGAATTTCATCACTATTAGAAATCTTGTAATAAGATTCATTATCAATAACTAAATCTATTAATCTGACTTTTTTTTCTTTAGAAATATTATTTTCCATTAAAGTTGCTTCGGTTATCATGCTTTGTAAGCTGTATTGGTATTTATTGTTGAACTATTTCATCAAAGTAGTAAATGTCACCATCACAATCTGCGTTTCTTTCAAAATATATGATCATACTCTGAAAGGTTCCTGTAGGGACATCTGTGAAATCAAAAGTAAGTTCTTGCCATTCTCCGATTTGAGTGATATTAGCAACTCTATCTTGAGAAGGCTCAGTATTTGGAAATGGCATAAACTCTAAACGAAGGGTGACTTCAGTAATTTGAGTTTCTGCTAAAACCTTCATTGTAAACGTTTTATTAGATGTTGTAGAAAAATCTATTGAAGTTGCTAAACCAACACCAAGTCCAGCAAAGGTTTGACATCCTGTAGTTTTTTCATATCGTTGTACTTTACAACTTGAGTTTACAGCATCTATTACAGGGTTATCAACTATAAAACCAGCAGTATTTCCGAAAGCGTCAAATGTTGCATTTCCATTAGCATCTAAGAACGTCCAATTTATATCTCCATTTGCAGGATCAAGATTCTCAGCAGATTCATCGGTACAAACAGGAATATCTATAACAAATGTTTCTTGAAATGTATCTGCATTGCCATTAATATCAAATGCAGTTAAGGTTACTGTATATGTACCATTTTCATAAGTTACAGATGGCTCTGCTAATGTAGATGATGTTCCATTGCCAAAATCCCAAGAATAATTTACAGCATCGTTTGATACATTAATAAACGAAATAGTTCTTACATCAATATTGCTTAGAAATCTTGCATCTAATTCTATAACTTCTCCAGCACCTCCATCACCTTCACAACTTGTTAATCCAAAGGAAAAAATTGTTACGATTATGATACTTATTTTATATTTTAAAAATCTCATGTTTTTATATTTAAATTAATTGTACACTCTCACATAATCCACATACATGCGCTGTGGAAAAACTGTTTCTGCATTAGGAGCACCTGGTAAAGATCCACCTACAGCCATGTTGATAATAATGTAAAACGGACGATTAAACACCCATTCACCAGTATTTTGAGGAGCTCCCTCTTCTACTCCAATTGCTTCTTCTGCAGCATCTTGAGGAGTTAAAGTTTGATATAAATCTCCATCGACGTAATAATTGATATAGTTAGGTCCCCATTCTATTCCGAAAACATGAAATCCTGTATCAAAACGATCATTTTCAATCTCGTATTCTTTAGTTAATGCATCTCCAGCATTATACCCTGGACCATGAGCACTACCAAAGACTACAGTAGGGCGATTACCAACATATTCCATGACATCAATTTCTCCGCATTGTGGCCATGGGTTTTGATCACAATCGTTACCTAAAAGCCAAAATGCCGGCCAGATACCTTTTCCATATGGCAAACGAATTCGAGCTTCAAAGCGACCATATTGCTGTTCAAATAAGCCTTGAGTGGTTAATCTAGCAGAGGTGTAATTTGAGGATTCGAAAGCCTCTTCTCTTGCCGTTAATACTAATAATCCATTTTCTACAGTTACATTTTCAGGTCTATCAGTATAATATTGCAATTCATTATTACCCCAACCTGCTGGTAATCCTTGAGCGGTTCCATCTCCAATATCATAAGTCCACATTGACGAATCTGGAGTACCATCTATATCAAACTCATCTTGCATCACTAGGTTATTAAGTTGAGTTACTTCCTGAGTTTCGTCAGTATTACAAGCGCTTATCAATAGGGCTACCATAAATAATAGCACTAATTTTATCTTGTTAAATGATTTTATATATTTCATGTTCTTTTGTTTATAAATTATAGCCATTATTCATTGTAAAAATATACGTTATCTACCCATATATCTGAGATAGTTGCATCTGAAACGAAGAATAGTTGTCCTAAATTAGCAAGGTCTGAAAATCCTGAAAAGTTAGAAATTGGAATGTCTAGACTTAACCAACCATTTTCGTCAGTATTTCCTAAAGCAGTAGAATTCAATATAAAGTCCCCACTAGTAGTAGAACCAGTACCTGTTCCACTTTCAAGAGATAATCTTATAAAATCACCACCATCGATAGCTTCTCTTATATTAATATCTACATGTAAATGAGACATTGCACTTATATCAACTAAAGACACAGTTTCATAAGTTCCAATACTAACAAAGTTTAGCATTGTATAGTTTATAATATTATCAAGTCCACCTCCTGGTAAAGGCACTTGTAAATCAACATTATTAGGATCTGCTCCAGCACCACCTTGTGTAGTTGCAAATTGAAAGAAACCATTATAGTGTCTTACAGGAACATTTGTATATGCATCACTAAAGAGCGACACAACGTTTGCAGGGTCTCTAGTTGGAATAGGCGCGCTAGGGAATGGACCATTAGATGTGAGTTCTAAAGAACCTTCTGCTAAATTAGCACCAACACTAGCTGTAATAGTAGTAGTACCTACTCCAATAACTGTTATCTCACCCGATTCTGAAACTGTTGCTACAGATTCATTAGAAGATGAAAAGTCAAAGTAACTAGGAGCTGCATTAACTGTTTGATTGATGCCTGTCGGTAAATTAACGGTATATGAAGTTCCTGAAACCTGAATAGTAGAACCTACAAAAGCCTCTTGTACAAGAGAAGCACCACTAAAGATTTGGGGTACTTCTTGACCTAGAGTTCCTAGGGTTTCAAATCGTAGTTCGTCTATCCAAAATGTAAATCCAAAACCATTTGTGCTTTGTGTTCCAGCAGCAAAGAGAAACATTCCCTTTTCTTGAAGAAGCTTAGAAGGATCTGGGATAGGGATTATGTATTTTTTCCAATCAGTCGATAATTGAACATTAGGAAAACTTACAGCGTATTTATCCTCTACAAAATCGGTTCCAAAACCTGCTTCAACAATACCTGTTGTAGACCCTTTAGCCCAGAACGTTAAGGCATCATATTGTGTTAAATTTCTACCCGCTCCAGCATCTTCAAAAATTCCGCCTATAAACCCTCCGTCTGGATCATTAGGTGCAGGTACATCTATTCTAATTGATATGCTTCCTTCAAAAGCTTCACCATTATCAGTACCAAAACCATTGACATTTGCACCTGCAGCTGGGTCAAACGAATTAAAAAACTCTTCTGTAAGTCCTATTGGTGTATCTGTAAAAATATCACCTATAGTGGGAAATGTAGCTGGAACTGCGTCATCAGAAATATCTCTCTCACATCCATAAGTAAGAATTAGAATCAATCCTAATAAGAATGTATTGTTTAATTTGATTAATTTCATTGTTTTCATTGTTTCGTTTTTATTTTCCAATATTGATATGTACATAGGTTCTAATCTCCCACTCCGAACCATCAGGAAATCCAGCTGGACTTAATATTGGTTGTGGAGGAAAGTCATCAGTAAATGTGTTCGTAGGAGAATACCTTGGTGAGAATTGATCTAGAGCTCTCCATGTTCCTCTTATTCCAATTCGTGTACTTGGTAGAATAAACCAATCTGGTTTACCCAATGAGGTTGAAACGTCTAGCATTAATTGTAATGGGAATGTTAAGTTAAAATCCCTATGGTAATCGAAAGGTCCCCAATCATTAATTTTTACATGTGTTCGTAGACTCATTTTCTTGTAAATCATTCTGATATCTGCGCCAAAACGATCAATTGTTCTATCACTATCACCATTAGCTTGTCCATTTCCGTAGTAGAAATTACCAATCAACCCTAATTCTGGGCTAATTTTAGATACCATTCTAGAATGTAGCTCCCATAAGTCGTCAGCAGGTACTGATGTTGGGAATGCAAAAAATGTACGATTAGCTTGGAAACCAATATGAGCATCCATTGTTGTAGGAAGGTGGCGGAATACAAATCCTAAATTCATTGCAAATTTAGCGTCTTCGGCTCTATCATTATCCCACGAATACATCCATGTTCCAGGCGTTGGATCGTAGGTAAGTAATAATTCAGCTCCTGTGGTTTCTCTATTACCATTTCTTACCGCGAAAGGATCGCTAATAACATTTCTTAATCTCCCAGGTGCATCACCACCGTTGGGCATAGGGTCAACTAACGGTTTTTGATACATAAAGTTTGGTGCAATTTGAAAATCGCCAATTGTATATGTAAAACCACTTAAAATACTAGACACATTTCCACTACCTGAATCTCTCAATTTCCATCCCGTGAAGGTTTGAGTTTGATCGGCTCCACCATTAGCAACTAAGCCCATGATAGCACCTTGAGCATACCAATTAAACTTACCACCTCCATAAGTGATTTTTGCTTTAGCACCCCAATTGTCTTTGCCTTGTACTTGATCTAATACAACTTCTCCGTTGTCGATATCTTGATATGTACTACCATTTAATGGACTTCCACCCCAGATTGCCCCGAGTGTCACTCCTACTTTTCCAAAATCTCTTTCTACAACAAGTGTTGCGCGTTCTGTTGGCCACGCTGGTATAATACCACTTCGCACTTGATTGGCATCCAATACACGTTGACCGTTTTCATCAAATTCTAAATCGGTTTCAATATCTCTATGGTATATACCAGTAATTTCATAATTACCAACTTTACGTTGATACTTCAATAAAGCGGTTGGATTAGCTCCCCACCATAATTGAGGTCCGAATGCCGCTTTTAAACCATTAAGAGATCCTTTACCGTTGAATTCCATCCCAAGTATCTCACCATTATAAATATCTAAGTTTGGACCATAGTTAGCTTCAGGATACAATCCGAAGAAATCGCCTTCATATCCCCAATGGTAATGCCCAGTTCTGTAAAAACCTTTAATATCAGCATATTTTGTATTCCATTCGAATTCAGCATTATAAACTCTTAGTCTGTTAAAGTCATCGATTTCTACATCTAAATCATTTCCTCCTTCAACGCCAACAACAGTAATTGGTCTACCTACATTCTCATAAAATATTTCATCAATTGGGTTTTCTGCTACATTACCCAAAATATTAAAGTTTAAATTAGCTCTCATATTTGGTGCTGGATTACCTTCAATTCCAACGAAATACGACTGCATATGATCAAAACCTAATTGATTAGGAAACACATTGGCATTTGGGTCTTCAGTTTCAGGAGTAGTTATCAAACTCCCACCTGTACTAAATGTTGTAAAACGAGCACCTAGATTACTAATTCTTATTTTCTGACTTCCGCCGCCTCCTAAAGCAGCTTTATCTCCTCTTGCTCTGAGTACAGCGTCCATTAATTCAATATTATTAAAGTAATTTGACATGAACTCTGGAGTCATTTCAGGGTTATACGGATCTAATTTATGTACTTCTTTAAGCGCATAATAAGCAGCTCTAGGATATAATGTGTATAATCCTCTAGCATCTGTTGGTCCTTTTGCACAAATACCAAACCACTCTTCATTCATATTGAGATCACCTTCTTTTGCTTGATCTCTACTATATCCTCCATTTGGCCAAACAGCAACATTATCATGAACATCTAAGTTTTCAGTTTGTTTATATTTCCACCAACCATCACTGAATTGGAATGTAAAACCACCAATAGAATTATTAGCCTTACCCATTCCAGACGCATTTTCATATATGTCTTTCCAATTTCCAACATTGTAATAGGCTTGAGAATATTGATCTTCTTGATTATCACGTGCATTAAATGCATCACCACCAAATTCTGCAAATAGGATTGGTAAGTTTAATTTATCCTTAACTTCTTGAAAAGCATCACCAAACGAAACACCTCTATACATATTAGTACCATATATATCTATATCTGTACACTCATCTTTTACCAAATCTATATACAGTAAATCTCCATTACAAATTGCAACTGGATGAGATTGGTCTATAGCCTTAACTTCAAGAGTTGCATCATTGAATGCTTTATATAAAGCGCGAGCTGCTGCAATTTTATTAGGGTCTTCGGCACCATCAATGGGAATGGCTTCGGTTTCTGCACCAGTCCATGACAAATGATAGTTATTTTCATTACCTATCATATATAATAATAGTCCTGGTGTATTTTTATAAGTATTTGCCATATCTCTTGCTTCTTTCATCAAGATTTCTCTGGTGGCTTGATCTGCATAATTGGTTTGTGGAGTCCAGGCACCATCAATTGTTAAACCATAAGCACCAAACGTAATATTAAGCATCGTGTAGATACCATAGTTTTCATAGATATAGGTAATCCATTTAGGAGGAAGCCCATATGTTCTTATGGCATTAACTCCCATATTTTTAAGTAATGGCATTTCGCCATCTAGAGCAGCTCTAATAACGTCATCAGACTCTGCCCAAATACCAGCATCTGTAATTGTTGTCCCAATAGGTACATAATCCCAATTGACACCATTGACCATGAAATCTTTTCCATCCACTTTTAATTTCATTCCGTCATTACTTTTATCAACAACAACGTTGTTTGATTGAGCTAAAACTGAAAATGTTACTAGGAAAAGAAAGAGTACAAGAAAATTGTTCTTCATCATTTAGTTGTTTTTAAGTTAGTAATTAAAGGATTGGGCTTTATGGTTTTGATTAAAAACCTCTTCATTTCAATTTGGAAAATCTTACCACACCTTTTTAGGATACTTGATAGGTAAATGTAATCCTACATATTAATAAAATGCTAAAAATGACCTCAACAAAAAACATACATCGTAAAAAAAACGTCCATTTTTTGCGAAATACGCAGTTATCGTTCTGTTTAACACATATTAAAACTACGTTAAACAATACAACTACAACGATGTAATTTGTTAAAAAAACCTAAATGTATAGGAATTGTATAGGTGAAATAGCCAAGTGTATAGTGACTAAATTTCTAGAATATAATTTGTTAAGCTAGACTCGTGTGGTAATTCCATTTTTTTTCGAAGTCTATAGCGTTTAACTTCTACACTTCGTGATGAAATATTTAGTAAAGGAGCGATTTCTTTTGAAGACAGATTTAACCGCAAATATGCACAAAGTTTAAGATCATTAGGTGTTAATGACGGATGTTTTGCCTTTACTTTTTTCAAGAAATCCTTATCAGCATTATTAAATGCCTCTTCAAAAAATTTCCAATCGTCTGTATTGTTTAGGTTTTTATCAATAATCTTAATCACTGGATTTAAACCTTCAGTTTCATTGACACTTTTGAGTTCTTCTTTGATGTTATTTAAAAACTCGTTCTTTTTAATTAGACTCATAGTTGATATAGCCAGCTCACGATTTTTATTATCTATATCTTGTTTTAACTGCTCATTTCTTAACGACATCAGTTGTTGTTCATTCTCTAATTCTTTAAGCTCTAATTCTCGCTCGGCTTCTATAATTAGCTTCTCTTTCTGTTTCTTATAATTTCTTTTATAAACGTTATGCATAATAATTGAGAACGTCATTATTGACAGTACATAAAGAAAAACCATAAAATTGGACAAGTACCATGGTTTATCTATCGTGAATGAGTATTCGGCCACATTATCAGTCATTTGATTACCTACTCTACCTCTTACATAAAACGTATAGTCACCAAAAGGCAAATTTTTAAATAATTCTGAAGGAGAACTGGACCATGAGCTCCATTTATTGTAGTTTCCATCAAGTCTATATTGATATTCAGACTCTAGAAATTTATCAAATTCGGCAATACTATATGTAAATCCGAAATTATTATTCTTATTATGAAACTCACTTTTAGTAGTAGGTTCTATCATTTTACTCTCAGAATCCAATGCATAATTAGATATGGAGTTGATTTCTATACGGTAGGATTGGTTTCTCATCTTAGACAAGTCTACAATAATATATCCCGATGATGTTCCAATAAGATATTCTTGATTGTCAATAGGAATAATATTTTCATAGCCTGTTAAACTCTCCCTTAACTCACTAGATAATGGTATTCTATTAATTTGTGGTGTATCACTAAGGAGTCCAGGCGATATATAATTGACATTTCTTTTTGAAAAACTCCAAAGTTTATTAGGCGTATTGACCAATTTACCTGATACATACGTTTCTGTATTATAAACCTTACTTAAGATGGTGTCTTTTTGAAATGAATTAGATGAAACATCGTAAGAATAAATCCCTTGACTGTAGGCATACAATACATCTGAATTATATTTAATCAAACTAGAGTGCAGTCCTTTTTTAACAGAACTTTCCTTTTTCACCTTCAATACTTTAGTGTAATCATCATTAATATCCAATTTAAAAACGCCTTTATACTCATGACTTACAAACACCTGACTACTATCGAGTAGTTCAAAAAATTTAGATGAGATATCAAACCCGTCAATCTTATTTCTAAACTGCCATTCATTATTAACCTTTTGTAAAACGCTTAAACCAGCATAACTCCCTTTCAACAATAAATCTTCATTATTAGGCACTTGTTTTATTCTCCAAGTCCCATCAATATCTGATATTTCCTGTATACCTGTTTCGTTAATTACGAAAGTTCCAAGGTCATGACCACAAAAGAGTGTGTTATCATAAACTTCTAGACACCAGACCTGACCTTTGGTACCATCTACAAGTTTAAATTCTTCTAAAGAGTTGAGAGGTTTAACAAAAAGTCCTTGATTTGTCCCTAAATACAATTTATCATCATAGACTTTTGCTGCATGTACAGCACCCAATTGACCTTTTTTATCATCATATACTCTAAATGGTGATGAACTATTAATACAATTAATTCCATTATCTAAGCCCAACCATATATTATCGTTCTTATCTTCAAAAACAGAAAGCACTGTATTATTTGACAGTCCGTTATTTTGATTCAATGCATACGATATGTTTCCTTCTTTATTAAGATTAATAATTCCGTTGGAAATCGTGCCAATTGCAAAACTTCCATCCTCTAGCCTAACACTGCTATATACTGTAAGATTTGAAATGATGTCATTGGCTGGTATATTCCATTTAGACAATTGGTCATTATCATATACAAAAAATCCTTTTTGATTAGTTTGTATGATAAATTGGCCATCGATATTAAAAATATTTATAATTCTGTTAGATTTTAGAATATCATCATCTGAAAACAATGTTTCTTTACCATTTTCGATTTTAAATATTCCTTGATCCAATTTTTGATAATAAATAGTATTATTGACCTCAACCATCTTAGTCAAGGTTGTTTCAGAACTAATAATTTTGAATTCTTTCGAATTTGTATCATAACTATAGAGTCTATCTAAAGATTGAAATATTATAAACTTGTCTAAAGCTATAATATTCCAAACCTGTTCATCTTCAATCATTGGAGATGGAAGATCTTTAGATAATGACGTATAGGTTAATTGATTAAAACTATTACGTTCCCAATAGCCGAACTCCATGTAACAGCCTGTATATATTTTATCTCCAACAGCTTTAACCGAACGCAATATGGTTTGATTAGGAGTTTCATATAACTTCCATTCGGCGCCATTAAACTCTAATAGACCAATATTATTAGCAACATAGATGTAATCATTGTCGGATTGAGTAATAGACCAATTTTGAGTTTCGGCCTTGTAAACATCGGGTGGATAGATTTGTATAGGTAGGATTTCCTGCGCACTAGCAAGAACACCTATTGAAAAACTGATAAAAATTAGTACATTTCGAATTATTGACATCTGTAGCTAGAAAATTGAATTGTGTACAATATACGATTTTGTATGGTTTATATAAATAGTAAATTACAACCTATACAAATGATTTTCGTCATAAATCAATTTTAGCAAATAAAATTAATGCCTTAACTGTTCAGCTATTTTATGTTCAAATTCTAAGAATTGTTCATTTAATGTATTTAGAGATTTCTTCTTATCATTCTCATTCATGAATGAATAATGTATACTGTTATAGACATACTCTTTTATTTTTTCGTACGAAGGTTTATAAGTAGAAGCCAATAGCATATATTCATTAGATAAATTATTTCTTGAGACACCAGAGTCATCAGTTGAAATAACCAAAGGCACCTCAAAACTAGAGTAAATTAAATACGGATGTTCTCTCCCTTCAACACCAAGTATAAATTTATTACTTGTTAAATTTATTTCAATTGCCGATTGGTCCTTTAATTTTGATAATAATTCGTAAGAATCTTTTTCGTATGGTAAATCAACTCCATGACCTATTCGCTGAGCTTGAGCTATGTCTAAGGCTTGGTTAATGTGAAATAATAGATTTTTAGGTCTCACCATCCCTGAAGTCAATTCTCCTGCGTGTAAAGCTCTATTAACATCTGGATGTTTTCTTTTTAGATAATTGAACATTTGCATGTGCAGTGTATAGTCTTTAAGAGCAGTATGATTATTCTCAGGAGCTACAATATTAACACCTACCAGTAGCGGTGATTTTGTAGCTGCAACATATGCCGAAAGAAGGTCTGTATATACTTGTAACGGCTCTAATACCCTAACACCATAGCTTTGAAATCGCATTGTGAAATTTTCAGTATCTATACCATTATGATCTTTTGTGAACTTATCTACAAACTCAACAATCTCCTCATCAAACGATTTATTATTAAAATATATCGAGTCTATATCTTTCAATATGTTATCAACTTCTTGCTGAGTTTTTGCCTTTCTTAATAAGGCATTAAAATTATTATCTACAGAAAAATAGTCCTCACTAGATACGCCAACAGCACTTAGCATAGTCTCTATATATGAGACATTTTCGTTAATGGCTCTTTCTTTTAATATATTAAGTCCTACATCCATATATTCATCGGAAACAGCTCCGAAATAACCAAAAGTGTTGAAAAACTGTAAATCTGGCGGTTGTTCAGAATGATTATGATTACCAAAATCTAAATCAGACCACAGCTCTAATAATTGTCTATAAAGCATTGTATTCTCTATAACTTCGTCTACTGTAAGTAATTTGCAGGTTTCAGCTTTAGTTTTGTCAGTAATTATTTTTAAACTACAACTATCAATTCTCCAATCTTTCTGTTTTACCCAATTCAAATAAGTTTCAGCATATATAGATCCAGTATAATGATGATGAATATCCCCACCTTTGGGCATGTTAGTAAAAAATTGATTAAGCTTTGCAATGTCATTCTTTTCTATCATCATTTCATAGAACTCAGATGTCGCCTCAAAATCAGATTTTTCTTTAGGCTTATTACAGCTTAATATGCAAAGGCAAAAACTTAATAATACAATAGTGTTTTTCATAAGATTGGTTTATTTTTTTACAGCTACTGCAATAGCTCTAAACATTCATTTTTAATTGTCCCAAAACATAATCATAAAATGCATCTGAATTTTTCATATTGAAATACACAGATTGGGGGTTTCTATTTTCCATTTGATGGATCCAACCTTGAGTATCATTGCCCCATTCGTCTATTGTTAATGATATTTCTTCAGGATCAGCAAATATTGTACTTGCAGAAGTTCCTAAAAAACAAGTGGCTAAAGTGTTCCACATTTCATAAAATGGTTCATCCTTAACCAAGCCATAGGCCTCGCTAACAAATTGTGACAGATTATACGTCTTTGCTTGAGAAGCCAAAGCTGTTTTGAATTTATCAGTAATCTTTGCTTTATCTGTGATATCTAAAGGAAACATATGCACACCACTAAACCGATCGAACATTTCGTTAACAGCAAAAGGGTCCCAAAACGCATTCCATTCGGCTTTATCATTTGCTATTTCTCGTGGTATAGACACTGTTTTGTCATAGAGATTTCCTTTAACAAATATCGCTCCACCCATCCAAATAACATCTTTAATACCTTTAATAAGTTCTGGGCGTTTTTTTAGAACGTTAGTAATTGCCGTAATTGGACCTGTTGCTAATACAACCACAGGGTCTTGCATTATCATTGCTTCCAATAATAATGTCTCTATCATTTCTTCTCCCGATTGATAAGGAGGTTCTACATGGCTTTTATAAGGATATAGAGATTCTATGGTTCCCATGGTAATACAATCTTTTCGATAAGCCCATGGGAAAGCATTCCATCCACGCGACATGCTTAAGGTTAATGGAATGCCTTTTTTATCTAAACCGAGAAATTGGTGGACCTTACTTGATGTGTCCATAGCAGGAGTTGCAATACAATCTGCATTTGTTACTACGATACCTTTTATTTCAATATTTGGCATTGAGCTTAGTACTGCAGTTGAAACAAAATCATCTATAGCGGCACTATGGTTAAAAATTACTGGTGTTGGTTTTGATGTTGTCATATCTTTATTTTTACAAATGTTTATTTAAGAGTCATATCTTTTAATGCTACATGGCAAGCTGTTTGAATTTTGCTTATTGTAGCTGGTGCTGTCATTTCTACCCATCCATCATATCCAACTTCTTTGTAAAAAGCTAGTATAGCTTGCTTGATGGCAAAGAACACTGAATTTGCAAGAACTAATGGTGGCTCTCCAATACCTTTAGATGATTTGACTGCTCTTGCTGCCAGTTTTGGGTCAAGTCTTTCTGAAGGTGTTAATCTGTCATCAAAAATTGAAATTCTAAAATCTGTAGGAATGGATTTTGCTCCAGGTGGTTTGTAATCCCAGGTATTCACTGAGGTAATTGCGTTTTTTGGAATCCCTTTTATTGGAGCTTCTTTTGGCCCTTGTTTAATTAATTCTTCGGTTGTTAAATAACCTAATCCTTGGATAAATGCTCCTTCTAATTGACCAACATCTATTAATGGATTAAGACTTTTTCCTAGATCAAATAAGATATCAGTACGCTTAGTTTCAAATTCTCCCGTAAGGATATCTACTTCAACCTCACTTACTGCTGCTGAGTAAGTAAAATAAAAGAATGGTCTTCCAATTGGATGTGTATTATCTACAACTTCATGATGAGGCGCTCTATACCTGGCTGATTCACTCAAATTTATTCTACTAGTATAAGCCCATTCAATAATCAATGGCCATACATGAGACCAATGATCTCTCCAATTACGCACAATAGTTTTAACCTTTAAAACATCTTCAGAATCTCCTTCATCTGATTCAGCAAAATACAAGGCATTTTCTTCAAGCTCAACACACATCTGCTCTAAGCGCGCTCTTAATGCCATACATGCTTTTTGAACAGCTCCACCGTTAAGATCTGATCCTGTTGATGCCGCTGTAGCAGAAGCATTATTAACAATATTTGTATTTGTTTCTGCCATTTTAATATACTCAATAGGTATCCCTAAGGTTTTAGACGCTATTTGTGCCATTTTAGTTTGAATACCTTGTCCCATTTCAACACCTCCATGATGCACTAAAACTGAACCATCTCCAGAATAAATAAGAACGTATGCACCACCTTGATTTAAAGCTCCTCTCGGACCATTAAATGAAATACCATATTTTAAAGGAATCATAGATATTCCTCTCTTCTTCCATTTATTATTGGCATTAAAGTCATTAATATCTGTTTTCCTTTTTTCAAAATCTGAAGACGTCTTCAAATCTGTCCATATCTGATTAATATTATTCCACTTTAGCCCTGTTAAATAAGGCGTATAATCATAAGATGTGGTACTAAAATCTTTTAGAGTTATAAGTCTATCAATATTTGATGGCCCAATGAAAGCTTCAATATTATGTGTGTTAATGGCCTTTTCTAATTCAAGTTCATCTTTATAAGTTTCGCCTTGCAAAGCCCTTAAACTGTGTAGTGTTGATTTATCAAAGCCATACGTCTCTAAAACATCTAAAGTCCAGTCTGTAATTTCAAAACTGCCCCATTTAACTTGGCCATCTTTATACAAATTCAATTCTCTAAGTTTTTCCGGACTTATACCACATTCAAAAGCTGTTTTTTCAATACACTCTTCAAGTATATTCATACTTTGTACTAAACCAAAGGCTCTAAATGCTGTACTACTAATCTCATTAGTCTGACACACATTTCCTGTGACTTTTAAGTTTTTTATGTTATAGGCGTTATCAGCACTTAATACTGATAAATCCATCACTGGAAACGACAGATCATATGTATTTCCTCCATTAGAAACATAGTTCATCACCATACCTGTTATTTTTCCAGATGGTTCAAATTGGGTTGCAAAATGACCATAAAAAGGATGTCGGTTTCCGCACATAATAAAATTCGTTTCTCGAGTCATTTTTAAACGTACTGGACAATTGTGCTTACTGGAAGCGATAGCAATTGGACCCGATATAAATCGTGCACGAGATTGTCTACCTCCAAAGCCGCCTCCCAATCGTTGTACAACTACTTTTACGTCGGAAGCGTCTATGCCAAGTATACTGGCAACCACACTCTGATCATCTGCCAAATTTTGCGTTGTAGAATACAGTATCATGTCTTTATTTTCTCCCGGAATAATTAGACCAGTCATGGTTTCCATGTAGAAATGGTTTTGATATCCTGTAGATTGTTTTCCAGAAGCAAAACCTTTTTTAGAATTGACGTTACCACTTATATGTTTTTCTAAGGTATTTATAACATCTTGTTTACTACCAGGTCTTAGCATTTCCTCTATATGTGTTAAACCTGGATTTGTACTAGGTGCCTGAGGGAAATAATGTTTCTCTTTTAAGGCTTCTTCAATATAAATACCAGGATACTCAGAATATACTATACAATGTTGTCTAACATATTCGGCAATGGTATTTGATTGTGTTTCTGTACTTGCTAAAACAATAGCAAGAGGTGCTCCTATTGTAGATATTTCTCTAGGAGAAAAAATATCGGAGTGTTCTCCTTTTTCAAGAATTATTGATGGGATATCATCATCTTCAGAAGGCACAAATAAAGGATCATCAAGTCCAGCTCCTCCCCAATTATTTATTTGATTATCGCTATGAATATCCTTATAGGTAATCAAATCAACAAAACCCAAATACTTATTGTCTAGAAAGTTTATTAACTCTTGCAGACCTACTTTTTTCTTATTAGGCAAACAGTAATGAAAAGTTCCTCTAGAAATAGTACTATACACAAAAGCTGCTTCTAAGGTATTTGGAGGAGTTAGTACACTTGAGGTATATATGGCCTCACCAGTAGCTTGCATAAAAGCTGAAAGCTTTACAAACGGAGCAGATACAGGCAACTCTTCTTCATAAGAATTGTAAAACTGAATTCCAGATGAAACTTCATTATTTAAAGGATTGTTTAAAGACGTTATTTTTGCTGGCACCTCTATATCACGTTGTTTACATACAGCAATAAAAAATTTGTAGAATAAAGAGGATACTAATTGTTGGCGGTATGAAAATGATATTTGGTCTATTTCTATGCTTTCATTTGAATCGTTCTTTGGAGGTGCATAGCTTTTAATTTCATCTGCAATATGATGCAGTGTATGGCTTAATGTATCTTCGTTCCATTCCTTTCCTATTAATGCCTCAGATACACTAGATAACAATATTGGTGTAAACTTCAATCCTTCGGATGTATCCTTATAATCTGCATGAATACCATTTACTACAAAACGACTTGAGGCGATCTCCTCTTTAGCATTAAATGTAACTCTAAATCCAGCATTTACAATGGCATGACAATCTTCTACACGTCGTCGAATTTTAAAAGTCTTGATATAATCATTCGTTTGAGTAAACGGTATTGTTATTGAATAATAAAACGCATTTTTACTTAATTCTGAAGCTTTTGGTAAATCAAGAATAGGAAAAGTAAACGTTTCATTATTGGTTTTTACAGTCACTGTCGCTTCAAGTGTTGCTAACACCAATACTAAATCGGAAAGAAACCCTTTATTGGTTCCAATAAAAATATTCCCAGCCAAAGTAGCTTCATTTCGTACCTGGAGATTCGCCACTTTATGAAGGTGTTCGCTTAAAGCTATCAAACCTTTAGATTTATTTTTGTCTTGCTTTTCTATTTCAGTTTGAAGTATTTCTAAAAATCGAGACAGCGTAATTTGCCCTCCTACTGTAAGACTGCTTTCGGTTGACTTAACAGATTGGAGTTCGGTTATTTTAGAAATATCAATACTACATTTAGGATCTTGGTAGGATTCATTATAATTAGCTTTGGTAGGATAAATTCCAACGGCTGTATTACCACTCATTAACTGAAGATTAGGGCCAACTGGACCATATTTATCCAATAAATCAAATAATTGTGATGCTATAGTTGGCCTGAAATAGTTATACATATCATTTGAAAAATGAATGCTTTCAGGGTTTTCCATATACTGAACAAAGCCTTTCGGAATGGTAACCTTTGTAGAATGAGGTGCTTCCTTTGGTTTATAGTTTGGATCTAATTTTATTTCGGGTATATGCTTAGGCGGCTTATAATCACAAGCTAGTTTTTTAAAACCATCTAAGATTGGACGATAACCTGTACATCGACAAATATTACCATCAAACAAATCTTCGACTTCCTTTAAAGTAGGTTTTGCATCTTCTTGCATTCTGGTAAACATATTCATCACAAAACCAGGTGTGCAATAACCACATTGCGATCCATTATTAGCTGCAATAGTCCATTGCACTTCATCTACGGCTGTTTTGACATTTCCAATACCTTGAGTTGTTGTAATCAATGTACCATCCAAAGAAGATAGTGGACGTAAACAAGCATTAATTGCACGATGAATCATTTTGCATTGAGCACTATCATAACTCGTTAGCATCACTGTACAAGCACCACAACCTCCTTGTCCGCAAGCAATTTTAGTTCCGCCTTTACCTATCTCAGGCAAGTGTAAAAAATCTATCAATCGCATTTTAGGAGACACCTTAAATAGTGTCATTTTTTTACCATCGAGATAGAACGTGAGTTTATTTTTATACTCAGAAGCTTCCATATAACTAGTATTGATTATTTTAATGAGGACATGTATCGGACGTCGCTGGTGCTTTATTAGAAGCACTCATATGTGGACATACAACATCTTGCATTACCGGACCTAATAAATCTACCTGACCAGATAGGTCATCTCTTGGCTGACTATGATCAGTTAGAATCATAGCTGCAGCAGATCTATCTTCTAAGATTCTAGCTAAAAAATGTAAGGCAGGGTCTACATCTGTAAGGTTGGTAACAATCAAAAGATGTTCATCTAAGGCTTCTTCTTTATCTGCCATCTCAGGTAAAATACATTGTGCAATTGAATTTAATTTTCGAGTTACCCATTCTCCTTGCACTATAACATATAAATTCTTCCAATCTTCTTCTGAAAATGTGTTTCTCCATGTTTTCATCAATGAACTTATCCCTAATTGCTGAGTTGATGCTGCAATGACTTGGGATTGTACAATAAGTTTATAAAGTGTATCATCTGGATTATCATTATCATCACTGGACATATTACACCATTTTTGAAATACTTCTGCAGGAGATTCGTCATCACTTAATTTCAAAGCTGTGTTATCGACAAAATCAATTGAAGATTTCAATAAATCTTTCATTACTTTTATAATATGAGGTACAACTGTACTTTCATCTACATGTGGTGGTGCATCATCAAATTCACCAGTAACATTGTTTAAATCTAACACCAATTTCTTCTTTAATGTGTCATCAATTTGATAGCCCTCTTCAACATCTATATCGTCTATTGTTGATAAGGCTTTTGCCAATACATTTCGATAATCTTCCATTGGTGCTCTCCAGCCTTGATTTTTAGGATCTGTACTATAGGGGCCAAAACATCCAAAAATACCAAGAGGTGCATGAGCAATAGATTTGGCCATATAAAACAGTCTTGCAACAGGTTCTACAGTATATCTTGCCTCTTCACCATATTCATTTCTAACTAAAGTGAATTTTCCACCACCAGGTGTGAATTGAGCAACAATTACAGGTTGGAATTTTGTCAAGTCGGCCTGGACTTTATCTTGTAAATCGTCCATATGCGCCAGCATTTCTGTATCCACTTTAATGACATTGGCAATAGCTTCTGCGTTTAAACTTGAATCAACAATTGAGATATGATCTTTCCAGTTAAATTTTGAATTCGTTTCCATTTGAAATAATGTTTTTAGTTTTTCAGGTTAATAATCAGTGTGAGGTACAACTTTCCATGTATTAAAAGCATCAAGTGAGTTTGGAGTGCTACATTGAAATACTTTCATCTGCCTTTGATAATAGGGTTTAGACAGTTCATTATAAATTTCTTCATCAGAAAAATTGACACCTTGAACTGCAGCATCATAACGTGTCGCAGAAAAATACATGTGCTGCAAACTGGCCCAACTAATGGCCGAAAAACACATAGGACAAGGCTCTGCAGAACTAAAAATCACACAATGAGAGGTTGCGCCTTTTTGAGGTAATTTTGAATGCTCCTTTTCTATTTTAGATAAATCAAATACACCTAGGGATGCACAAACACTACGAATGGTCATCACTTCGGCATGAGCGGTTGGATCATTTATGGCCGTCACTTGATTATGGTTTTTCCAATACCGTATTATTTCTTGAGTGTCATCATCAATTTGAACAATTACTGCTCCAAATGGTCCACCTTCTTCCCCTATCGATTCTCTAGCTTCATCACAAGCCATTTCAATCCATTTATTACTTTTAATTCGTATTTTTTCATAAACTTCATCTACAATAATATTCGCTGTTTGCGCCGGAAAATATTTGCATTGATCATGATCTTCTAAGGTACACTTCGGAACAAGTCCGCTCCATGGTTGTGTTGCCGACGGATCAACAGGGTCATGCTCTACATGAAATATTTCACCGTTCCCAGGAATGGGCTGTGATAAGTAAGGCTTTTTTTGGTACATAATTTTTAATTTATTTAAACTTGAATGTATTAGTCTTTTACTATTTAATCTACCACAAGAATAAGTCTTAACACCACTTACTTTTGATAATAGTGTCTCAAAAAAATCCTAGAATTACTTTATAAATTATCAAGTAAAATAAAGATGATTTTTATAGACTAAATACTGTTGTAATTATTAAGATCTAAGCTTGGCTGAACTGGGAGTCATCTCAAAGGTATAGCATTGCATAATGTCAAACAATAGGTATATATACCTGAATTCGATACCATGTTTTTTCTAAAATTGGTGTCTAAATAAACCTTTGAAATAATGTGATAGCTATTGATAAAGGCTTGTAATTACGCTCTAGTAGGAAAAATCTTGTTCCTACTATTTTCTACTACTAATATATTGGCAACAGCACCTTTTTAAAGATTCTCTGTAACAATTTTAGATAATCCGTGTCATTATTTAAAGTAACCTTATGTTGTTATGGGGAATTTGAAAATTTGGACGATTATATTTCTATGCATTGCAGTGCAAGGCTTTTTTTTGAGCTTTTTGATTGCGACACGTAAAAATCAAAACAATAAACAAATTGATTTCTTTTTAAGTGCCTTCATTGTAGTATTCTCTATTATAATGTTGTTCTGGGTTGGTCATTGGAACGACTTATTTAATGAACACAGTATATTCACTTATATCTATAGACCAATCCCTCTTTTGTTGGGACCATTTCTATTTTATTATGTGAAACGCTTTTTCGGAAAAGTAATCTTAAAAGATGTTATTCACCTTGTGCCTTTTATTCTAATTGTTTTATACTTCTTGCCTCTGTATTTAAATTTCAATACATCTGAAGATATTACAAGTCTTCTTTGGAAATGGGATATTCTGGGTACCTTTATTGCAACATTAAATACTGTATCTATTCTATTCTATAGTATTTACCTGTTTGTTTTTTATGGAATCAGAAGAAAATCCCAAACTTCAAAATTTAAGTACGAAACTCTAAAACTACTTCGACTAATAATTACCTTTTTTAGTGTCTTTTCATTCGTCGCTCTCATCAACTTATGGGTTAGAATGACACTCTCAAATCATCCCATAATCATAGACTTTGCATTGGCATTATTGATAAGTTTATTTATTTATGCCATTGGATATTTAGGATTCAATGCATCTTCATTCATGCAAAATTTTGATAAAAATATTTCGAAAATGTATTCGGGTTCAAGTTTAAATGCAAATGATGCACAGCTCCTATTATCCAATATCATTTCTCATTTAGAACAACACCAATCCTATTTAAATGAAGATTACAAGATTAGCCAACTATCCAATGAAACTAATATTTCTTCTCATCATATATCTGAACTACTTAATAAGTACTACAAAAAAAGTTTTTCTGATGTCATCAACGGTTATCGCATTGAAGAAGCCAAAAGATTATTGACTTCTGAAGATTATCGCAATAAAAAAGTATCCTCTATCGGTTTCGATGTTGGTTTCAATTCTCCTTCCACATTTTATTCGTGGTTTAAAAAAATTACTGGGACTTCTCCAGCCAATTTTCAGAAGAACAATTCATTTCATTGATTAGTCCCATAGTGATTAAATATTCCATTGATACTGTTTGCTCTATTTGTAAAGTTGAAAGATTAAAATTTTTATTTCCTACATAATTATATAGTAGATTTTTTCTAAATCGTCTACTTAGATTTACAATTCAACCTAAATACGATACAGATTAAATGAAACTTATTTATCATAAAAAAATACTTCTGCTATTCTTCATAATTAATGTAACGATACTAACTGGACAAACAACACAAAGTAAGTTATCAACTCAAGAATGGATAGAGGATTTAGACTTCTTGGTGAACACTATAAAAACGGAACATTACAAACCGTATACAACGGTTTCGGAAAAGACTATAGATAGTTTAAGCGAAGATATAAGGCAAAAGATCGCAACTTATTCTGATGAAAAAATAATATGTGAGTTTTCTAAATTGACTGCGCTATTAAAATGGGGTCATACCCGATTTAGTCTTCCAGTAAATAATGATCATTTAGGGCTCTATTTAGGTCATCTAAGAGAAAAAAGACCTAAAGAGAATATCGCTATGTTTTCAACATTACCTGTTAGGTTTGTTAAATTTTCTGACGGTATATATGTAGAAAGTACCACTTTATATAACGTTAGTTTATTAGGAAAAAGACTCACACATATTGGAGATTATACAGTAGAAGAAGCAATCAAAAGAATGTCTTCTTATATATCCTATGAAAATGAATCTGCATTTAATCTTTTGGCACCTTCATATCTTTCCATTGCTGAACTTCTATATGCTGAGGGCATCTCTAACTCTAAAACCAGTATTAAACTAACCTTTCATAATGATGATCAGGTCATTATAAAACCGATTAAATTCAATAATGACAGTAATTGGATTGATTATTTGACTAAGCACAATATATCAAAACCCAAATGGCTTAAGAATACCGACAATGGGATATGGAAAATTGTAACAAACGATGAATTCTACACAAAAGTAGACCAATACTACTGGTACGATTTCAATCCTGAAGATAAATCGTTCTATATCAAAATAAATTATCTATTTCATCATCCAGAAAAAAGTCTTGGGATATTTATGAATGAAGCTATGGCAACAGCTACTGAAAAAAATGCAGAAAAGATCATACTTGATCTTAGACATAATCGTGGTGGCTCTTCAGATATGAATCGAGCTGTTAAACTGGCACTACAACGCTGGTCAAAAATATCCGATTTCGGGCGCGTATTTGTGATTATTGGTCGTCATTCCTATTCTGCGTCCATAATGCTTGCTATGGATCTTGAAAAAGACTTTAATGTGCTATTTATAGGTGAAGAATTAGGTGGGAAACCTAAACATATTGGAGATTCTCAGCGGTTTTCTCTACCCAATAGTGGTTTGACATTTAGAATCTCTGTTAGAGAACATCACGACTGGACAGGTTTATCTAATCGTTCCTCTGTCTGGTTACATTATAAAACACCATTGACTTTTTCCGACTATAAACAAGGCATTGACCCATCCTTGCAGTTTGCTAAAAACTATCTATTTAAAGATGTGGAAACTGAAATCGTCAATCTCTACAAAACAACAAATATTAATGTAGCGCTATTGTTGTATTACCATTTACTGACTGATCCAAAGTCTGCAGTAAAAGACTATTCTGGCGTTCCTTATGCATTAGCCAACTATCTCTACAAGGAAGAGGAAAAAGACCGTTGGGCAGCATCTATTTTAGGAGTCAACTTGGAATATTATGCGAAGCACGTGCCGTCATTACTCCTACTTAGTGAGATTCAACTGAAATTAAAAAACATAGAAGAAGCCAAGGAAAACTTGAACAAAGTGTTGTCTATTGATTCCAGTAATAGCGAGGCCAGAGCATTATTAAATAGGATTATTAAAGAATAGGTGTTTTAAATATGTGTCAATACTAACTGCATGAAAATTTCAAATACCTTACTTTACATTTTAACGATAGCATACTTGATAATTCATAGTTGTACAGCACAAAGTGTTGATACCTTTGTCTCTCCTGAACAACAACGAGAAGATTTTAAGATATTAAGGAACATACTTGAAGAAGCTTGTCCAATATTAAGTGTCCATCGAACAGAAGAAGAAATAGACGCTCATTTCAAAAAAGTCGAAGAAAGTTTTAAGAAACCTGAACGCACTTCAGGTTTCTACTTAAAAATTGGTAATGCACTTTCATTTTTTCATGATGGTCATTTAAGAGCATATATTGGAAACGATTTTTATGATGCTGCGGCAAATGAAAAAAGTCATATCCCAATTCTAATAACCTTTTTAAATGAAAAAATTTATATCAAGAACAACTATTCGGATTCTGAATTATTGAAACCAAAACGTGAAATACTCTCAATAAATGGAGTTTCAGCAAAACAAATTATTACTGATTTTAAAAATTTCCACAGCGCAGATGGAAACAATAATCATTTTAAATACCATAGAATGAATACTGAGTTTCGATCTTACTTAACCTATTACTTTAAATTTCCAACGGAATACAAGATCCGTATTAAACCTAATCAAATATCTGAGGAGCAGGTCACTGTTCAAGCAATGAGCGCTTCTGAGATTAAAAAAAGTAGACAAACCTCTAACCAAAGGGAAGACAAAGACCTTTTTTCAATTACATATGATGATAAAAGGAAAACAGCAGTTTTTAGATTTGTTACTTTCGGAGATCAAGATGGGGAAAAAAAACTTCGAAAAATCTTGGAAAGGCTCGTGCGTAATTGCAAGAAACGAGGGATAAAAAACCTGATTTTAGATATTAGAGATAATGGCGGAGGATTTGATGATAATGCAGCTGTAGTATATAGCTATTTTGCATCAACGCCGTTCAAAGCATTAAATGGGCGTTTCTTAAAAACTAAACAACTTTCGTTTGATGAATACCTTCTCAATAAAGATATTGAAGAAACCTTAACCTCAGTACCAACATTAAAATTTGGTGAAGAATTTAAACTTGATATGGCATTAGACCATAGTGTTCAACCAAGTGAAACCGTATTTACAGGAGCTGTATATTTACTCATTAATCGAGCTACTTTCTCTACTGCTGCATTGTTTGCGAATATATTTCATAATAATGAGAGAGGGTTAATAATTGGGCAAGACTGCGGTGGAGGTTATCATGGCGACTCTGGAGGCATTGCTTATATCGAATTACCGCACTCAAAAATGACAATCCAGATTCCACTGGTACGAAATGAATATATTGTTGAAGATAAGCATGCTAATTGGACAACTATTAAACCAGACATATCAGTTCCATTGAGTATTAAGGACATCAACTCTGAAACAGATGAAGTCATGAATGCAGTGTTAGAGAAAATTGATTTTAAGCCTTAATTACGTATTTCAGAAGAAAACGTACAGCAATATATTATTAATTGGAAACAGTTACTGCACAATACAGAAAATGAGATTATAGATTTTATAAGAACTTGAATGTTGAAGATACAAATTTGGTACAGTAAGAATCAAAAACATCCAAATTAGGCATACAACTAAACCATTTTTGGATTGATACAAACATGACGTTCGATTCTACTAATTTCAAAAAACAGAACCCATAACCTTCCCGTGCTATGGGTTCTTTATAAAACCTATTGTCTTTACGACAAGAAGTTTCTAGGCACAACTCATTGGTATTATTACCCCTTTTAAATAATCCCAATGACTAAATTGTGCTTTTTTTACCATTCTCATTTAAAAAATAGAACCCATAGCAATATTGCAGCTATGGGTCTATCAAAACCTCTTGCCTCAAAAGAAGAGGTTTTAGCTATCAATCATTAGAGAGTGATTTCTTATTTTACTATACATCTAAGCTTATAAATTGTATAACTCTAGAATGTCTTAGTAAAAAATCAAATAGCTTATATACCCTGCTAATATGTAAAATGTCACTAGAAATAATTCTAATTTATATCGTCTCAAATAAGCTTTCATCCTATTAATGCTTTACCAACTTAATTGTTTTACTTGATGCTGCAATACTTTTGAGCTTTACCAAATACACACCTGACTCCAATTGGCTAATGTCTATACGCTCAAAAGAATGTGTTTGTACCAATACTTGTTTTCCATTGATATCATATAATTCAATGCCCGATAGGTCATTCGTATTTCCTTTTATGTATACCTCGTCCTTTGCTGGGTTTGGATATAAACTAATATTCAATATTTCTGCATCTATCTCCTCTGTTGACAAGGTTTCAAAGCTATATGCATTCGTCCCACTTACCATATTAAACTCATTGGTAAAATTTACGGTTGCATCATCGGTTATATCTGCCTGTATAAAAGCATCTAAAGCTCCATTTATTGCTGGATGACTCGCTAAATTTGAGTCGTTCTCTAATAACCTTATCTCTCCTGAGGTTGGTGCTCCGTTTACAGTGAACGTTACCAAAGGGATTGTTTCACCACTCCCATGGGCACTTAATGTGCCGCCTGAAGTATCGGTAGTAATTAAAAACAAGTCCTTATCTGCCATGCTTGCATCTAATCCGGCTACATTAGTTCCTGGAATAGGTGTCACTGTTTCATTGGTTCCTGAAGGTAATACCTGGTCTACAGTTATGGTAAAACCATCAGGCAAGACCAATACAAATCCATAGGACTGAGTACGAGGCTCGAAGCTACCTGAATCAAATTGTGACACTGCGGCCAATGTGAAATTATAATCGCTGTTCTGTATCAAGGCAAAATCATAATTTTGGGATCTACTTTTTGTTGATAGCATAGTCAGTGTTAGTATCACTATCATTTTTAAAGGGGTTATTGGTTTCATTTTTGTTCTATTTAATTTGTTATTATTTTTTACTTGCTTAGACATAGGGCTTAATTTTTACTATTTTCATACTGGTTTCGAAGTTCCATGTAACGCGATAAATTAGTTGGTAACTGTGCATTGATAGGCCAAGTACTCAAGCCTAAGAAATTACCTGGGTAACTAAATACATTTTGTAGTATAAATGGTAGCTCTGAATTTGAACCCGCATACTGTATAATACCATCCATATTGACATCACTATTGGAATATCCGCTAGATTGATGTGTAGGTAAACCAAGAAAGTTAGTAGCATCGTTTAACACCGTTGATAAAATACCAGATGTATCCGGAAATCCGCCCGAATACTGTATAATATCATCACCATTGGCATCACCAGCCCACAACCCTTGGACACCTATTGGCATCCCTAAGGTCGTTTGGGCATTGGTACCATAAGTAGGCACACTACCATCGGTAAAGTCTACCACAAGGGGGCTTGTAAATAAAGACACCGTGGAAGCACTCATAATTCCCAAGTGGTTACGATGTTTTATCACCACGTAGTAATCATCTATAGGTAAATCAAAACTTAGTGCCGTTAAACCCGTACCTAGTACATCGCCATCACGTTGTAATAATCCTGATTTTTCTGCAACTATGATTGTACTATTATCCTTATCTCGTAATTCTACCCAAACCCAATCAACTATGGCATCATTACCCGTAGTAACAAACACCGAGGCATCTACTGTTGCTCCGTCTCCATAAGGGGATGTTATAGGTAATAGTCCAGCCACACGAAGATCATCACGCATTAAGTTTTCTTCACCAGCATTTGGGTTCAAGGCTGCACCTTGCAAATACACGTATGGTACGACGTAAATTGTTGTTGGGCAATTGAGGCCACTATCATCAATAGTCCATCCATAAGTATCTATTAAATCTTGTCTCTGGGTTTCTGACGCACAATATTGGCTGCTACCGCCTTCAAACAGAACATTGGTAGGAATTTGTGTTTCTCCTGTATCTAAAGTTGCCCAGCCTATTAATGTATTATCATAATTCTCTAATGATATTCCAGCATTAGTGAACATGCCAGCCATACCTAAGTTACCTGAAACCATACTACTCAGGTCCCAGCTACTCAACTCTTGATCAAAAGCTGTAGCGTTGGCAAACATGTCTTTCATTTGCTCTACCTCAGCGACATCCCAATTATTTATAGGTTGATTGAAAATAGTTGCTCCGGAGAACATACCCCACATGGATCTTACCTTAGATACGTTCCAATTGTTCATTGGTTGATCATAGTCTTTGGCATTTTGGAACATTCTTAACATAAATTCCGCATCAGAAACATTCCAGTTATTTATATTTTGATTAAACCTTGATGCTCCAGAAAACATCTCTATGAAGTTCTCGACCTTAGAAACATTCCAGTTATTTAAAGGTTGATTAAATGTTATAGCCCCATGGAACATAGAGTTCATACTTCTTACGTTAGAGACGTTCCAGCTGTTTAACGGTTGATCAAAATCCTCTGCGCCATGAAACAGGGAGGTCATTTCCGTGACATTGGATACGTTCCAATTGTCTATATTTTGATTAAAGCTTTTGGCATTCGTAAACAAAAATCCCATGTTGTCAACATTAGACACATTCCAATTATTTAAAGGTTGATTAAATACTTCAGCTCCAGTGAACATTGAAAATATCTGTGTGACATTGGACATATTCCAATTGTTTAAAGGTTGGTTAAATAACCTTGCACCGGCAAATGCGGATCGCATATCATCGATAGTGCTTACGTCCCATGAGTTAATATCGGTTGTTCCTACAAGATTGTAGCAATTATTGAATATTTGGGTAAGTTTGGTCACATTACTTAAATCTGGTAAGTCCGTAGCTGTGACATCTAAATTTTCGCAACCATAAAAAGCTCTATCCATAGTACTCCATGAAATAGTTCCCCATTGCTTGACCTCTATAATTTTAAGACGATCGGCACCTGGTTGTAAACTACCAGTAGTGATAAGCATGGCATTATTAAAGAGGATACGAGGGAAGTCACCTGTTATGGTTACATCATAGGTTCCCGCTGCACTATACGTATGCTCAATGAGTCCTGTCACTCCAATGTCTACCGTACCATCTCCCCAATCTACATTATAATTGAACGTAGCGTTCGTAGCTGGTATTCTAATGCTATTATCATTAGTACCTCCTTGGTTGTCAGTTTTCCAGGTGGTAATAAATGCATCATTACAACTTGACCCAGCATCATTAATTGTCCAATTAAGTCCTGTAATGTCTGTTAAGGTTGTTCTGGCAGCTTCGCCTAAACAATATTGACTGCTACCTGCATTGAACGTAATGTTAGACGGAATTTGTGTTTCTCCTGTATTCAAGGTATTCCATCCGATTAATAATTTATCGTAGTTATTCGTAGATAACCCTGCATTGGCAAACATGTCTTCTGCCGTTTGCAGACTAGAAATATCCCAGTTTCCTAAGTCTTGATCAAAGTTCGTTGCGCTATTGAACATATCTTCCATAGAAGTTACAGAAGACACATTCCAGCCGCTTATATCCTGATTAAAATTATCAGCAAACATGAACATAAACTCCATCGTTTCAGCAGCTGAAACGTTCCAGTTGCTAATATCCTGATCAAAAAGTGTTGTATTAAAAAACAATGCAAGCATGTCGGTAATAGTACTCACATCCCAACTATTAAAAGCTGAAGTTCCTACCAAGCTGGTGCAATCCGCAAACATATTGAACATGCTTGTGGCATTTGACAAATCAGGAGTATCTGTAGCAGTAACATCTAAATTACGACATCCACTAAACGCTAAATCCATACTTGTCCAGGGGTTTGATCCCCATTGTACGACCTCAATAAGCTTAAGTTTATCTGAGGTATCTCCTGGTGTATTTGGTGTATTTGTAGTAATTCGAGGAAAAGTACCCGCAATTGACACAGTATACGTTCCTGGTGTTGTATAGGTATGGGTGATATCTCCTGTTACTCCGGAGTTTGATGTACCATCGCCCCAGAACACCGTGTAATTGTAAGTCTCGCTTGTCACGGTCGTAATCTTAACCTGGTTATCTCCAGAATTTCCTGCATTATCCGTTTTCCACTTTGTAATGAAGAACGAATCACAATTCAATCCACTATCTGTAATGGTCCAGTTAAACCCGGACGGATCTGTCATTGTGTTCCTTCCACTCTCACCAAAACAGTAGCTAGCATCCGTACCGAAAGAAACATCATTCTGAAGACTTAACTGGCTCCAATCGGTCAGTAGTTGATCATAGTTTATTATTGAAAAAGCTGTTCCGACAAGCATTGCATTGGCAGCAGCAACATTAGATACGTTCCAACCTGAAATATCCTGATTAAAGTTTGTAGCGCCATTAAACATCCATCCCATATCGGTTACCAGACCTACATTCCAACCTGAAATATCTTGGTTGAAGTTTACGGCATTTTGGAACATGGCATACATGGTCGTTACCTGAACTGTATTCCAATTGGAAATATTTCCATCAAAATTAGTAGCGCCTAAGAACATGAAGTCCATTTCTAGTACCTGGCTTACATTCCAGCTATTCAAATCTTGGTTAAAGTCTTCTGCATTATTAAACATCCAACTCATATCGGTAACATTGGCGACATTCCAATTACCGGTTGCACCATTAAAGTCTAATGCACCTGTAAACATAAAGTCCATAAATTCCACCTGGCTAGTATTCCAACTGTTCAAGTTTTGGTTAAACGATTCGGCAGTATTAAACATGCTGGTCATATTAGTAACATTGCCTACATTCCAATTGTTTAAAGGTTGATTAAAATTGAATGCAGAAGCGAACATTAACTGCATATTCTGTACATTGCTCACATTCCAATTGTTGATAGTCGCATTACCTGTAAGAGTTTGACAATTATCGAACATTCTGTATAAGCTCGTCACATTAGAAAGATCAGGAGTGTCTGTTGCCAATAGTTCCATATTTTCACACTCCACAAAGGCTTCTTCAAAAGAAGACCAAGTATTTGTACCCCATTGATCGATACTAATGAGTTTTTCGGCATCTCCAAAGAAGGAACCGTTAGAGATAAAACGTGGGAATGTTCCCGTAATTCCTATGGTATAGGTTCCTGCTGTTGTATAGGTATGTGTAATATCACCGGTGACGTTTAAGTTTGAAGTCCCATCGCCCCAAACGATATTATAGCTATAGGTCTCATCACTATCGGTAAAGATGGTGATTTGATTGTCGGCACTACTTCCTGAATTATCCGTTTTCCATGTGGTCACGAAAATATCTGTACCCATACCTAAAGATATGGATGGATTAATTTGTCCGTAGGTACCTGCTTCAGTAGGGACTACATTAAATTGAGTACCATCTATTACCGTGCCTGTATTATCGTAAATATTAGAATTACTTGCAGATATTTGGAAAAAGTCGCCTATACTTCCCTCTCTAAAAATGGCACCAGGAATACTTCCTATGCTTGATAGATTGACACCGCCAAAATCGGTACCATAAGTAACGCTTACTGGGCAACATGCTCCTCCATCACCAACACCAACGGCATCAAATACGGTCCCAAAGGATGACAAGTCATCAGCAACACCATCGTTATCTGTATCGATATCTGTCACATCTACCGTTCCACTAAAAGAACTCACTAATACTGCTGTATGGGTTGGGTTTGTTAAGTTTGGAACGGTCACCGTAAGTATGCCATCGGCATTAAAGTCTCCTGAAATATTTGACACATCAGTAACCACTCCTCTACCGTTTCTACTGTTATCACCATCAATAATAACAAAGGCGCCACTAAAAGATTCATCTGCCGGTCCTTTAAATTCTATGGTTTGAGGTGTGTCGGCGTCAAATGTAACGGGTTGGTATTCACTTATTAAAATTGAAACCAAGTTATTCGGATCTGGAGACAAGGTCACATCGTTTCCGTCTCCACCCACATAACTGATAATACCATTGTAATTGCCAAAGGAGATCGATGCCCCTTCAGGTAAACCATTGAATGTACCAGATACAGAATCTGGTCCGTTATTGGTAATAATTGTTATATCACCAGCCATTTGCGCAATAAATCCACCTGTTGGTGCTAGATTGGCATCGTCAAGGGTAATGGTTCCATCTGTGGTTAATGAATCAAAATCAGATCCTGGACCAACACCATCACCTACGATACGAGGTGCGAAAGTTCCCCCGGTATTTATAAGAAGGTCGTCAAACGTATAATCAAACCCAGTAGTTCCTCCTCCAGGAGTGATCGTAGCATCATTTGAAATGGTAGCAAGCGCGCCTTCTACGAATGGTAACCCAGTCAATAAGGTATTTTCTCCTGAGAAATTGGCAGCATCCAAAATATTGATTATGATATCTCCTGCACCTATATTACCTGTACCATTAAGCGTTCCAAAAGTAAAACTTTTGCCAGGACCACCTCCAGGAAAACCTGTAACGTCACTGTTTAGATTCGTAATGGTTCCTGCAGCACCGTTATAGGTTACTCTTCCGCTAAAATCATTGGTAGCACCATTAAAGTTAATGGTTCCAGCATTATGATTGAAAACCGCCGTTCCTGTGCCATTATTGATATCTATATCCGCATTAAAGGTACTGGTGCCTGACCCATGCTTTGTAATGAGTGTAAAATTGGGTTCTAAATCAAATTGAGGTGCTGTTAGCGTAAACTCATCTACAACAATGTCTGCTAAAAACGTATTCGTTGCATTGGTAAAAGACAAATTGGTAAATGCGCTTTCTGTAGTATTGATTGGATTTACAGCAGCTATTGCCCCAACAGTATTAGCTTGATCTAATACAGCTGTTCCTGAACCATTTCCTCTAAGTATTAAAAAACCTTGGTTAATAATACCACTATGTTGGAAAATACCGTCGTTACTTGCTATGAATAAATTGGTATTGGCATTGGTTACACTTACATTACCATCTAAAGTTACAGTACCAGGTGAAGCTACTAAGAAGTTTTGAAGCGGATCAGTTGCTGAGATCGTAATCTCACTAAATGTAATATTGGCTCCTGCAGAAAATGTTATTCTATTGGCGTCTATATTGATTGCACCGCCAAACGAGTGATTCCCTTCACCATCGTTTAACGCGATTTGCCCGGAAGCTGAGAATGTCGAAACTCCTGTAACTGTTATGGCACTTCCAACATCTATAATTTCAATAAATCCTACAATATTTAAATCTCCTGTATTGATGGCGTCAAGCCCAATAATTGCAGTATCATCGCCTTGGATATCAATTGCTGTTGCTGAAGAAGTTTCAACAGTAACCGCATTGGTTCCGCCTTTAGTATTTATTATAATCCCTCCTGTGAACAGTGACATGTCTACAGTCACTGTAGTATCATCTACCAACACTGGTCCTCCAGAAACTTCTAACGGTGCAGTTAAATTGCTAATGGTTAACGTAGTACCATCATCAGATAGTGTGAAATCATCATCAGAAACTCCACCATTCACATCTTCGATAGTTAAAACATCACTATCGATGCTTACTAAGGTTTCCGGAAACGTAACTGTGACAGTAAATGAACAAATCGTTTCGTTTCCACAGACATCTGTAATGGAGAATGTATTTGTAGTAATACCTTCTGGGAAAACCTCTCCCGAGGCTAAGCCTTCTGTTTGTGTAATGGCAACATCACCACACACATCACTTGCTGTTGGTAAATCGTAAGTTATAATAGCATCTGTATCACTTGGTGCCAATTCGAATATAATATCTTCTGGACATGAATCGAGTACTGGAGGTGCAGTATCTGTTATTGTTATCGTTTGAACACAGTTGCTCGAATTTTCTGAAGTATCTGTAGCGGTCCAAGTACGCGTAATCGTTTGTGAAATACCACATCCATTAACTAACACATCACTAAATGTTATTGTAGGCGTTCCTGAAGCATCGGTTGCAGTTGGGATTCCCATTGCAGAAGGATCCGTATTTATAACGCCAGGAACTGCATCAGGGTCTAAAGCTTCAATATTGATCTGCCAGGATACTAATGTTCCTGTATCTTGACCAGCTTGATCTCGTAAACTTAAAGTCCAATCGCCATTGAATGAACTTCCATTAGTATTGATCGCATTTATAAGCTGTGCAAAAGCATCAACACCACCCATCGCTGTATATTCGCAAATATTATCTGTTTCGCAAGCGGCTTCTGAATTCTCAATCGTCTCTCCTATGTCATCTGCAGATACACCTGCAGTATCTGTAAATGTAATTGGGAAGTTAGAATTTAAATTACTGCTTTCGCTCAGCGATTCAGCAAATAATACTGCTGTTTCTCCTCCAGGTGCTATAAGATCAATAGATAAATCTCCTGTCCAGGTATGGTCAATTGCTACTTGAACAGTAATTATAGAAACCTCCAAATCAGAATCTATACCTGTAATGTTTGCGGTACTCGAAATACCCGTATCGTCATTATCTGGAATATCAATAGGTGTATCTACACTAATACCTGCTGCAAAGACGGTAGCTGCATCAGTACAATCAATGGTCTGATCTGCTGGGCATATGATTACTGGTGCTTGCAAATCTCTCGATAATGTTATATCATTCCCATCGCCACCGACATAGCTTATGGTAATAATATCGCTTGTACCTGTTAAATTTACTTGACTTCCCTCTGGCAACCCATTGAAGGTGCCACTAATAGCATCGCTACCATCATTATTCACAATTATTATCTCTTCTATATCAGAGTTATTGCTAAAACCTCCTGTAGGCGCAAAGTCGGCATCAGTTAAAGTGACTGTACCTACTACATTTAATTGGTCGAATGCATCATCGCTATCAATAAATGGCGCAAATGTTCCTTCATCAAATTCGACACTCTGTATGGTTAATGTCGATGGGGTTGTGCCATTGCCAGGAGCAATAGTTCCATCTAACTCGACTGTTGTTGAAGTACCTGTAAATGTTCCAGCACCTGACAAAACACTATTAAATCGATCTATTAATAGCTCATCAAAAACTTCAATATTAATACCGCTAAAACCAATATTTAAAGGGGCGTGTATCGCTAAGGTTCCAAATTCTAATGAAAGATCTAAATCATTAAAAGTCGTATTACCATCTAAGAATCGCGTCCTTGTTCCTGAAACGCCGCGATAGTTTAACTTTTCAACTGTAATTGTACTTCCAAAAAATTCTACAAAACCTGCATTATGTTCAATATTAGCTACAGAATTATTTGTTGGATTGGTAATATTAATTGTACTTGTTTCTGTACCTATGGTTAATGCCCCTGTTCCATTTTTAAGAATATCTGTATTCTCCGTGAGATTCATAGTTGATGCAAAAAGACTTGCATCTCCAATAGTTAATAGACCAATCTCCATATCATCGATATCATTGAATACAATGAGTCCCATAGTACGCCCAGTTTCTACTTCAATTATGTTTATATCATTATTTCCAAAGAATAGAGCTACTGTATCTCCGTTATCGCTTCCATCAAAAACTAGCTTATCTGTTGTAATGGTTCCTGAAGGTTTATTAATAGTATTCTCCGCTCTTAAATAGAGGTCGGAGTCTCCGCCTGTTACTATATCTGCTGTTAAGGTTAAATCGCCAGAACCTACATAAATTTCATTCCTTCTGCTATCATCAGTATCTGTCGAAGTAATAGTACCAAGTTCTAAAGATTGAGAAGATGCAACGTAAAATGATTCTGCGCTTATAGTTACTAATCCACCAAAAGTATGTGGTGCTGTAGCTCCAAGACTTATGTCGACATTTTCAGTTGTTTGGATATTTGTAGTACCTGTTATAGTTATTGGATATCCTGGAGATTGATCGGTTAAAGAATTTATTCCTGTTACATTAAAACTGTCTGCCGTTAAAGCCCTTTGAATTATAAGATCTAGTGCTATACTCTCAGAAACTTTAAAAGCTCCTGTAATTGTAATGGCTCCATTTTGTGCATATGCACTTATATTTTTAATGTCAAAGTCTCCATTAATATTTATATCGGAATCTATAGAAATACTATTATCTCCATTACCACCAATAAATTCAATACCATTAGTAATATTAGACATTGGAACAGTAACCGTAGTTGCATCTGTTTTAATAACACCAGAACCTGAAACAGTTGGCACAACCAAATCACTTATAGTTAGTGTTATACCATCGTTGGATAAAGTGATTTGATCATCTGAATCATTTTCAATATCTGTAATCGTCAGTTTTCCACCACTAAGTTCAACTAAAGTTTCGAATGGATTTTCAACTACCGTCACATCAAATTCGCAAGTACCAACATTACCAAAACCATCAGTAGCCTCAAAGGTATTTGTAGTTGTCCCTAAAGGGAATACACTTCCTGAAGTAAGCCCAGTTGTTTGAGTTATTGTGGATTGAGATAACTCAATGAGATACGTTTTTGGATTGTTATTATTTCGATCATTCCATCTACCACCACCGTTCATGGTTGTATAATCTTCACCTGCACCAGCATCATTAGGTTCAGCCGTTGACCAATTTGAGTAGGTAGAAGTAGCATTAGGATCATGCCAAACAAAAGTATCCTCTACATCTATATCATTATATCCAATCAGAAAGTCAAACCCAAGACCTGCATCAGACACTGCAGATCGAATAAATTCATTATGCTCAGCATTTTCTATAGTTGCTACATATCCACCTAATGACTCTGCATTGCTATATGCTTGACTCGGTAGAATACTATTCTGAGACAGAAAATAGCTTTTACCATTCCAAACACCTAAAAGGTCAAAGCCACTAGGCGTTTCAACAGAACAATCATCGTATAAAATATCATCATAATTAACCACTGCTGGTACTCCAGGATCTGTAAATACCGTCATGTCGCCAGGACAAGTTAATTCTGGGGCTGTTTGATCTAAAATGGTAACCGTAGCCTGACAACTAGCACTATTACCATTTTGATCCATCAAAAATAAGGTGACTGTATTATCTCCTATATCATCACAATCAAAGCTGTTTTGAGAAATCCCAAAAGACGCAATACCAGAGTCAGCATCTGTTGAGTTATTGTTAATGTTAGACGGCGAGATATTAACTGTTCCGTTAGTTCCTAATGTTCTTGTAATATTTCTGCAATTCGCAATAGGCCTTACTTCGTCTAAATAATGTACTTGAAATCTAATATCCCAATCTTCAGAAATAGGATCGAAATTCCAAAAATTACCTGTAAATATTTCTCCACCAGGATAAACATCGGTAGCTTCATGCGTTCGTAAATCTACTGTTTTATCATTATCGTTCTTTACTACTCTAAAAGCATATAGCTCACCAGAATTTACCGAGGATTCATTATTAAACTGGAAATAATGTTCTTGTTGTGATCCACTAAAAGGAAGATCTAAAGTTTGTGAGTTGATAAGTGTTCGAGTACTACTGCTTAATGGTTGCGACCATAATTCTAAAGTAACGGAAACACCTCCTATGGTTCCACCGGTTACTCTACGAGTCCAGAAAGAAATACCTTCTATTTTACCAGAACACGTTGCGGTAAAACTGTTACCTGCCGGCAGTAAGAATGAAGGCAGATCATTATCAAAATCATCTTGAATTATGTCATTGGTTCCATCGCATTGTGCGATAATGTTTGTGCTCCAAAAAAAGAAAACACATAATAGTACTAAAGGGGTTCTAGCATTCATGATTATTACATTTTAAAATCATGTGCAAGTTATGACCGTCTTTAGGGTTACGAAATAAGAGACGACTCGTAAATACTACGTAGTGACACGTAGTTTATTGAGAAAATATGGTAGTTCTATTAATTAAAGCCCAATTAGTCAATACATTATTCCCTTTTTTCAAGCCTAGTTTCTCAATGATATTACTACGGTGTTTTTCAATAGTTCTGATAGATAATGATAATGTGTCTGCGATCTCTTGATTAGAAACTCCTTTGGCAATAAATTTTAATATTTTGATCTCGGAAAGTGTCAATAAGTTGAGTCGTTTTAACTCTTCACTAGCTGTATTTAAAGGTTGTTCTTCAATAGATTTACTGAAGTAAACATTCCCTTTCAACACTTCACTAATACAATGTTCTATTTCAAAAAATGTGTCTTCTTTAAGTAAATAACCATCAATCTGAAAGGTCTTAGCTTGAACTATATAATAGGTTTCTTTATGAAAAGATAAAATAATAAACTTGGTTTTAGAGCCTTTTTCTCTAGCCATCTTAATGACTTCAAAACCCGTAAGCATAGGCATATCAATATCCAATAATGCTATTACGGGTTTTAATTTTAATATGAGTTCTAGAGCCTGAATACCATTATTAGCCTGCCCGATGATATTAAAGCCATTAGTTATTAACTCATCATTCAAACCCTTCAATAGCATTGGATGATCATCCGCAGTAATGATTGTAATTTCTTTTCTATCCATAATTTAAATTGGAATATTCAATGTCATCACAGTACCTCTATCTATTCTACTATCTAAGTTTAGTTGTGCACCTATCATTTTAGCACGCTCTAATAAGGTTTTTAACCCTAAACTCATACTCTTATACTTTGATTCAAAATCAAAGCCTTTACCATTATCACTAACCGTAATATTTATTGCATGCTTCATTTTATCTACTTCCATTTTCACAGCTTTAGCTTCAGAATGTTTGACAATGTTACTTAATGTTTCTTGAATAATTCTATATATATGCAATTCAGATTCCTTAGTCATTACATTATCGATATTATCAATCCTGTCTGTAAAAAACAATTCTGTGTTGGCATTAATATTATAAACCAGTGCATTTATGGACTCTGTAAGCCCTAGGCGCTCTAAATTTGACGGATGTAAACCTCTAGAGATATCCCGTACTTCTTCTAATGTTGTAGTAGCCAAACTTTCTATCTTACTATCTCCAATAGTTTTACTCTGCTTTGATAATAACATCAATTTTTGCCCCACACTATCGTGTAAGTCTCGAGCTAAACGTGCTCGTTCTTTCTCTTGTTCCTTAATTAAACCTCTGGAAAATTTTTCTTGCATTTTCTTTTTTCGATTAGCAAATTCTCTTGCTTTAAACAAGTATACTATTATAAATACTATTAATACTGCTATTCCTCCAAACATTAACCACTGTGTTTTTACTTTATTTTTAGCAGCCAAAGTTTCTATTTGGGCATCCGAAAGTTCTTTTTCTTTCTGAAATTCATTCCTAAGCTCCAATTCTTTAATTTTTCGAGTGTTTTCTTTATTAAACACTGAATCAGAATATATTTTATGAAGCTTAGCACTTTGATAAGCTAGTTTATAGTTTTGAAGTTGTTCTTGTATTTCACTATTCTGCAAATACCCAGCAGATATCCATTGCTTGTAATCCTCGGTTAAGGCTATATCTAGTGATTGCTTATTATAGATTAACGCTTTATTATAATCTTCAGATACCATATAAGCCCCAGCTATTTTCGAAGCATAAATACTCTGAAAACCTTTTACATCTTTGTTTCTAAAATAATGCAAGCATTCTTTAAATAGGGTTATGCACTTTTTATAGTCACCTTGCTTAAGGTAAAAATCTGCAATAATGCCCTTAAGGCTATAAAGACCAAATTCATCATTTATTAGGTTAAAATTATGTCTTGATTTTTCAAAGTAAAATAAGGCCGAATCCGGTACATTTAGATTACTATAAAACTCTCCAAATATTTTATAATTGTGTCCCAAACCTTCAGGTTCATTAAGCTTTTCATTAATTGCTATAGCAGCTTCAATATTGCGCTTTTGTTCTTCCCTATTACCTTGATATCGGTGAAGTATTGAAATATTGTGATAGATATTTGAAATGGCAATCGAATCTTTATATTTTTCGAGAAGATTTTTAGCTTTACTGTAATGTACCATGGCCTCTGTATAACGGCCTTTATCGGTATACAAAGCTGCTAGATATCTATACGTATCACCTAATAACTCTGAGTGTTCTGATGAAGCATTATTAAGTGTCTCAACGGCTTCCATAAAATAGTGCTCTGATTTAAAAGAGTCTATTTCCCATAAATATACACCTAGCCTATACATGAGCCGTGCTTTAGTAGTATCTACAGTAGCGTCCTTTAACATTTGCTCTAACTTAACACGTGTAGTATCTATATCTTTTACCTGACTCTTATTCCATATTTGGTTAGATAATTTATTGATCTCTACTTTTGCTGTTACTTCATAGGGTATAAACCATAAAATAATTACTATAAAAAATAAACTCTTTAAAGTCTTACTCATACCATTCATATTAGTTATTCTATATGGGAATATTTAAAGTTACTTTAGTGCCTCCACCATTTACTTGACTATTTAGATATATTTCTGCCCCTATAATTTTAGCACGTTCAAATAAGGTTTTTAAACCTAAACTTATATTCTTATACTTTGTTTCACTATCAAATCCTTTACCATTATCACTTACTTCAATATTAATAGTATTTGCAGTTTTACTAATATTCATTTTTACCGCTTTCGCTTCAGAGTGCTTAACAATATTGCTTAACGTCTCCTGAATAATTCGATAAGTGTGTAGTTCAGCATCTTTAGATAAGATATTGTCAATATTGTCTATTTCATCTGTAAAAAACAAATCTGTATTGGCATTAATATTATAGACTAATGCATTTATAGATTCCGTTAGGCCCAAACGCTCTAAATTGGAAGGGTGCAAACCTCTTGAGATACTTCGTATCTCTTCCAAAGTTATATCCGCTAAATTTTCCACATTAGAATCTCCAGAGTTCTTGGTCTGTTTAGAGAGTAACATTAACTTCTGCCCTACACTATCATGGAGTTCTCTTGCCAAACGTGTACGTTCCTTTTCTTGTTCATTAATCAAATCTTGAGAAAACTGCTCTTGCAATATTTGCTTAGAGTCGGCATATTTTTGAGAACGCAATAAATACAATATTGTGAACAATGCCAACAAGCCTATTCCTCCAAATAGCATCCACTGTGTTTTTATTTTATTTTTTGAATCCAATATTTCAATTTCAGATTCTTTTGATACAATTTCTGCATCTCGTTTCTCGGTTTCATATAAGGTTTGATAATATGAAAGCGCTTTAGACCGCTTTAAACTAAGAATAGAATCATTAATATTTGTAGCCTCTTCATAGTGATCTAAAGCTAACTTATAATTCCCCATGGCTTCATGTATACTATAAAGTAAATAGTGCACACCTTTGATATTTTCAATTACATTATTTTTAATTTGATAATTGTAATGTTTTTGAGCATAATCTAATGCCTTTGGAAAGTCTTTTTTTGCATAAAAATAATACGATAAGCCTTTTATATGCTCGTCCTCAAAAATGCCTTTTGTATAACGTTCGGGATTACGTTGTATCTCTTTAAGAATTTCGGTTGCTTTTCCTAAACTATCAGCTATAGAATACTCTTCTAATAATTTATTAAGTATATGAGGTTCATATCTATTTTTAACCTCATCTGAATTTTTTGCATATTCAAGAGCTAGGTTCAAATTTATAATCGCTTGTATATGATTATCTGTATTACTATTGTCTATTGATGAATTTAAAAGTGTAGATATTAATCCTGATTCATAATGTACTATTTTTGCTAACTCGATAGCTTCATCACGTTCTAATTTTGCTTCATCATAGAATCCATTCATACTATATAAATCAGCTCTAGAACTTTTAGTATTTACCAATCGTATGGTATCGTTTGTTTTAATATATATGTCTTCAACTTCCTTGAGTATTTTAGAAGCCTCAACAAGATTCCCAGTACGTATATAAGCATCGGCAATGTACTTTTTTGAGGTTCCGTACAATATTGAGTCTTCTAATTTAATGGCATATTTTGAAGCTAAATTATATATTTCAATAGCCTTCTCTATCTCTTCAGAAAAGTAATAACTATCACCTCCATTAAGATAAAATCTAGCTAGCAATGCATTATCTGTTACTGGCAATTGTCGCGCGTCAAACTCTTCAAAAAAAGTTTTGCCTTCATTGGGTCTTCCTAATCTATTAGTTAAAGACCAAATGAATCTTGCCGCTTGCCTATTAGCAATATCAAATGAATCTAACTCTATTGCATATTCTATTGTTACCTTAACAATAGAATCGTATTTAAGTTCTATTCTATCTCTAGTAATCCTGCATAAACTATCTAATAATTTAAGTTTTTGAACACCAGAAGTATTGTGAATATGATTCTTTAAATCATCAATATTTAATTCCTTTTGTTGTTTTTGAGAATAACTCAAAGAAGAAGAAAACAAGAATAAACAAACGATAAATTTTAATATATATAAGTAGTGCTTTTTAGTATTCATAACAATCTCTAGCGCTAATTTTTGACAATCAACTTTTACAGTTGATTGCTAACAAATTTACAACAAAAGATAAGGATATTAAATAAGAATCGCCTCGTATATTATACGTACTGGTACTTATGTTTTATTAAACACCAACACATTTTAAATCATTTGCAAAACAATAAACTCCTACCTTAAGATTTGAATTCGGATATAGTAAGAATTATTTCCCGATACAGAAATTAGCAAAAATATTCCCTAACAAATCATCGTTGGTAATCTCGCCTGTGATTTCTCCAAAATGGTATAAGGCTTGACGAATATCTATCGCAAGTAAGTCTCCAGATAATCCAGTTTCTAACCCGTGTTTTACTTTCTGAATTTCCTCAAAAGCCTTTAATAAGGCATCATAGTGGCGTGAGTTAGTCACGATAGTCTCATTATTCCGTAGTGCTCCAGTGTTAATTAACTCCAAAAGCGAATTGGTTAACGCTTCTACTCCAAATCCTGTTTTAGCAGATAGTAATTGGATATTTTCTATTTCAGATTGAAGACCTGCCAATTGTGAGTCATCTAACTGATCTATTTTATTAGCAATAATCAACAGCGGTTTTTGTGGATACTTATTTTTTATTTTTTCGATTTCAACCTGAATTGTTTTTAAATCTGAAATCGACTTGGAGCTGTCAAACAGGTAAATAACCACTTGTGCTTGGTCTATTTTCTCAAACGTTTTTTTGATACCAATGCTTTCTACCACGTCTTTAGTATCTCTAATTCCAGCAGTATCTATAAACCGAAACCCAATACCTCCAATCGAGATTTCATCTTCAATAGTATCTCTAGTTGTTCCTGCGATTTCTGATACAATAGCACGTTCTTCATTTAAAAGTGCATTGAGCAGTGTTGATTTTCCAACATTTGGTTCGCCAACAATGGCTACAGGAATTCCATTTTTGATGACATTACCAACGGCAAAGGAATCTATAAGACGTTTGAGGACGAACGTAATTCTGTCCACTAATTCTTTAAATTGCGAACGATCAGCAAATTCAACATCTTCTTCAGCAAAATCAAGTTCTAATTCTATCAATGAGGCAAAATTGAGTAGTTCCTCTCTTAGTTTAGCTATTTCCGAAGAAAAACCACCACGCATTTGCTGCATAGCTACTTGATGTGAGGCTTCATTATCACTAGCGATTAAATCGGCCACAGCTTCAGCTTGCGACAAATCTAATTTTCCATTTAAAAAGGCGCGTAAGGTAAATTCTCCTGCGTTTGCCATTCGGCATCCTTTCCGAAGAAATAATTGTATAATTTCTTGTTGAATGTACAAACTACCATGACAGGATATCTCGACAACATCTTCACCTGTGTAAGAATTAGGGTTTTTAAACACAGAAACCAAAACTTCATCAAAAACACGACCATCTTCAATAATATGACCTAAATGAATCGTGTGTGTTGCCTGATTTACCAAAGTCTTGCCATCAATAACCGATTTAAAACAGTTGTCAACAATTGAGATCGCATCGTTACCCGAAAGTCGTATCACAGCAATAGCTCCGCTTCCAGAAGCTGTAGCTAATGCAACAATTGTATCTTGGTGAGTCATCCTATATATTTTTTACAAAAGTATTGCAATTTTAGCTTTATAAAATAAATTTGAAGAGTTCTTTAAGTTTTTATTAATAAATGTGATTAATTTTCTTTTATTGAACTTATTATATTTGTACTACTAAAATTATTACATGATGAAAAAGATAGTTACAATTTTTTGCTTAAGTGTTTTATTGTTCAACTGTAAGACTGAAGGCAGTTCTGAAGAAGTTGTTAGAGACACCTATTTAATTACTGGAGAAGCTCCTGGCGTTTATAATGGCATTAGAGCACACCTACAAACCACCGATCAACGTGGTCGAAAAATTAATGTAGATACTGCTATCGTCATGAATGAACGTTTTGTATTTGAAGGTAAAGTTGAGACACCTCAAATGTGGAACTTGAATATCAATAGTGTTAAAGGAGACCTTCCACTAATTGTTGAAAACAAAGCCATAACTATTGATGTTGATAATACTAATTTATCTAAATCAAAGATTAAAGGCACAAAAGCAAACGATGACCTTATGTCATTAAATGCACAAGTCGAAGAACTCAATGCAAAAGCCACTAAACTAAACGAACAAATTCGTGCGACTAGTGATAAGAATGTAAAAAGTCAGCTAGCTCAAGAGTTCACGCAACTCACAAGAGATATGAGAGCCTTGCCTATAGCTTATGCTAAAGAAAACAAAAGCAGCTTATACTCATTGGTTGTAATTGATAATTTATTTAAAACGAACCAACCAGACCTTGACAATATTTCGTCACTTTTTGATGGTTTGGATGCATCAATTAAAAGCACTAAACTTGGTAAGAACATTGAAGCAAAAATAACTGGGTTACAACAACAAAGAGCACTATTAAGTGCCACAGAAATTGGAAAACCAGCACCTGATTTCACATCGACTAAGCCTGATGGAAGTCCGTTGGCATTAAAAGATGTTATGGGAAAAGTGACTATTATCGATTTTTGGGCTGCGTGGTGTGGGCCATGCCGACGTGAAAACCCTAATGTTGTTAAAGTATATAATAAGTATCACTCTAAAGGGTTAGAAATTATTGGTGTATCTCTAGATGGTACAACAAGACAACAAGATCCAAAAGCGGCTTGGTTACAAGCTATCGAACAAGATAAACTGACTTGGAACCATGTCTCAAGTTTAAACTATTTTAATGACCCTGTGGCTAGAGCCTATAATATTAGATCAATTCCTGCGACATTTATTTTAGATGAAAATGGAACGATTGTAGCGAAAAATTTGAGGGGACCTGCTCTTGAAGCAAAAATTGCTGAGTTGCTTAACTAATAGCTGTCACCAATAAAATTTAAGCCTTCTCTCTTAAAAGACTGAAGGCTTTTTTTATTTATATCTTCCCTAATTTATGCATTACAAACAAGATAATAATAGGTACAGCCAGTAACCCAACCATTAGCAGATCAGTTTCAAACAACGAAGGCTGCAAAATAAGCGTAATAACATAACCTCCAATGGCACCTCCAAAATGAGCATCATGACCAATATTACCAACACGATTTTTCATGCCGTAAATTGAATATAAGAGATACATGATTCCGAAGATATAACCAGGAATTTCAAATGGAATAAAGAACATATAAATACCACGTTGAGGCTCTAACAAAATAGACGCATATAGAATTCCCATTACTGCACCACTTGCGCCTACTGCGCTGTAATGGTACTCATTTTTATGAAAGTAAAGAGACAATAAACTACCCAAAGCCAAGCTTCCTACATATACGACTAAAAATCCGAGCTCTCCTAAATCGCCAATAACAGCATTAGCAAAAAAGAAAAGTGTCATCATATTAAATAATAAATGCGTCGTATCTGCATGCAAAAACCCAGAGCTAAACATTCTAAACTGTTCACCACGTCTGACACCTCCTACGTTAAATTTATAGCGTTCGAAGAAACCATAGTCTTCAAACCCTTTATATGATATTATTACATTTGCTGCAATAATGATAATTGTAAATAAACTTAAACCACCTAAACTACCCATAGACTTTAATTACATATATTTGCCACTGCAAATCTAACATATAAAAATGCAATTTATTATCTACATCTTAGTTTATCCATTTTTATGGTTAATATCTATTCTTCCGTTTAGATTGCTATACGCATTTTCAGATGTATTATACCTATTTATATATCGCATTTTTGGCTATAGAAAAAAAACCGTCCAGGATAATTTAAGACTGGTTTTTCCAGAAAAGGAATCTAAAGAGATCAATTTAATTACAAAACAATTCTACCATCACTTATGTGATATGATAGTTGAGGCTATCAAATCATTATCGATTTCAGAAGCTGAAATGAAGAAGCGATTCACATTTACCAATGTCGAATTGATTCAAGGTATAGAAGCTAAAGATAGAAGCATTGTACTCATGTGCGCACATTACGGAAGCTGGGAGTGGATATTTATTCTTCAAACTTATGTAAAATCTAGAGGAAATGCAATTTATAAGCGGATACAAAATAAGTACTTTGACCGATTAGTTAAACGTATTAGAGCAAAATATAATAGCCATTTAATTACGACTAAAGAGACCATTCCTGAATTAATTAGGCTAAAAAATAGAGGGGTTTCTACGATTAACGGATTTGTATCAGACCAGACACCTAAACCTCAAAAAGCATTTCATTGGACCGAGTTTATGAATATAAGAGTGCCCGTGCACACAGGTGCCGAAATGTTAGCAAAACGTCTGGATATGTCTGTTGTATTCTTTAGCGTAAAACGCCTCAAACGCGGATATTATGAAACCACATTTGAGACGTTAGCAGACTATCCAAATGATTATAAAGATTATGAAATCACGGATCAATTTTTAAAGCTTGTCGAACAACAAATTTATGAAGCGCCACAATACTACTTATGGACACATAAACGTTGGAAACATAAAGACAAGAATCCTGAAGACTATAATAATTAATCTAAGTCTGGCGGATCTGTTGAATATCTATGATACCAGGCTAATACTGGGTTTAAACCATCTATTGTTCGTACATATAAGGTGTTTTCTGTTATTGAAAGAATCTCATAGGATGATGAGCTTACAAAATAGCCCATAAATGCATCGTTAGTAAAATTCATGACTGTTCCTCTCGGATTAAAGTCCGGATCTGGAACAGCTGACCAATCTACAGAAGTTGGTGCTAAAGACACATTACTAACTCCTGACGTATCAAAATCAAAACAAGCATCTTCTCCAGCATCTTCTCCAATTACAGATTGATGACCTGCATTAAAAAATGTTTGTCCGTTATTATTTAACTGAAATGTTAATTGGTTATCGACATCTAATGAAAAGGTTAATTCATCATCACATAGACAATCGCTAATCTCGTCATTACACTTCTCAAATGGTGTCGCTGAGAAAAAACTTGGAAACCAAAAGGCATCTGCCGAAATTTCTGGCGTACCACCTACACCTAAATGACCAGGTTGAGAAGCCGCTAAATACCATATTTTAGACGATCCTGCACCTCCAGACAAAAAGTCTTTGGCTTCTTGATCATCAAATGCGCTAAACACATCAACAGCAACTGATGTACTTGTCGTGACTCCTCCAGTTCCAGAAGCAATTACAGTAACGTTATAGGTGTTAAGTCCTGTGAGGTTAAATCTGTGCGTTATTTCACCAGATGGCGTGACCTCAACATTGGTATTATCTCCAAAATCGTATCTGTAGGTAATGGCATTATCTGCACTTGCACTAAACGTGACAAATCCGGAGCCATCGCCATTAGGATTCATTAAATCCTGTCCTATAACTTCGAAGTTAAGTACTAAATTAGTTGGCGTAGTAATCTCACCAAATTCCTGATCTTCGTCTTGACATGTAAATAATGTCATCATCACTAAAAGTGATAAGCCGCTATTGAATATTTTTTTTATTGTCATCATGATCTTTTTACGCTTAGAGTTTTACGAGTTTATATTGCCAAAATACACCAGAACCAGATTCGACATAGACTTCTATAGTATTACTGTCTACTAATGTCACATTATAAGTAATTGAACTTGGAACAGCAACATTTGGTAATTCACCTTGATTGTTAGCTTTTGGTAAGCCAATATAAGCGCCTACTCCATTTAAAGTTAACTCTCCCGAGCTTGAATTATACGTATATGTTGCTGGATTTGATCCGTCATGTGGAGCTACTGGAGTACCACAACCATCAGATCCACCTTGCCATCCTTCGATCCAGCTTTCAGATCCCAAATTATTGGTAAACGATCCGTCTGCACCAAAGACATAAGTATCATCAAAATAACATGCTCTATCTGCAACACAAACAGCATCACAAGAGAACCACTGCGTATCTCCAACGCTTGGTCCAACTCCTAGCGATCCAGCTTCAGGAGCCATTTGCCATGTTCCTGCTAATGGGTTTGGCGCTTCAGATTCTTTAACCAATCTGTACTGCCAAAATACGCCAGATCCAGATTCGATATATACATCCATATTATTATTATCAACTAAAGTCACATTATAAGTTATCGAACTTGGAACAGCAACATTTGGTAATTCACCTTGATTATTTGCCTTAGCTAAGCCAATATAAGCTCCAGTTCCATTTAAGGTAATTGTTCCAGCACCTGCATCATAGGTATATGTGGCAGGATTAGAACCATCATGTGGTGCAACTGGTGTACCACAACCATCACTACCTCCTTGCCATCCTTCGATCCATGACTCAGCTCCTAAATCATTTACAAATGATCCATCTATTCCGAAGAAATACGTGTCATCAAAATAACATGCTCTATCAGTAACACAAACATCATCACAAGAGAACCACTGTGTATCTCCAACACTTGGTCCTACTCCTAGAGATCCGGCTTCAGGAGCCATTTTCCATGTTCCAGTAATTGTCGGAGCCATAGATGGTGATTTATAGAAATAAACATTATCAATAAAGAAATCAAATGTCCCTACAGGTACACCAGAAAAAATAAGCTGTTGTATAGAACTGATAGAAGTCATTCCTGCATCGGTAAAATCACTCATTGGAATCTCTAAGGACACCCATTCATTTTGTGGTAAATCATCAAAAACGATTTCAGCTTCAGTAGCTGTACCTCCAAGATCTACTAGTTTTATTCTAAATGTCGTTGCATTCACTGACCAGAAGTCTAAGTGAAAAAATTCCATTTCGGTAGCATCAACAGCATCAGCACCATAAAACTCTACACCAACAAAATCAGCATCAGCATAAAACTTAGTGTCGTTACCATCAATCTGCAAGTCTGTTAGTGTACTTGTACTCCAATCTGATCGCCAAGAACTCACATTAACATCAAGCGTATAAGTGTTACTAAACATTGAAATCACATCTTCATCTGCTCTACTAGGCGGCACAGGAGCACCAGCCAAAGGCTGTAAAATTTCTGTTACCAAGAAATCTTCAGTATATGTTGTCGTTTCAATTGCCGCGCTAAATGCTGTTACCGTAATGGTATAGGTTCCGGCTTCATCGTACGTAAAAGAAACGCCCTCATCGATATTCGCCATCATAGTAGTATTGTTAGGATCTCCAAAATTCACTTCATAATTCATAGCAAACTCAGCCGATGCAGTTACGTTAACTTGCCTTGAGACTGCCGTATCATTTTCAATGGTAACCATTAAATTTTGCGGAGCTAAAAATGCGACGATTATTGTTTGCGTCACTGTAGTCACTTTTCCGTTAAGACCAGTTGCCGTGACAACTACATCATAAGAACCTTCCTCATAAGTATGTTGTACACTTTCACCAGGATTTAATTCTCCTGAAGAACCCGAATTGTCACCAAACTCTAAATCAAATTTTACCGCACCTTCACCTGATGGTGTTAGTGTGACTAAACCCGAATTATCTGGTGTCACCACTGATAATAATGAAATATTTGATGGTGCAGGCAGGTTGTTAACAAAGTTAGTATCATTGTCATCATCTGTACAGCCATAGATAATAGCAGTAAGTAATGCTATACTCAGTACGTATTTTAAAATCTTCATCATATGTCTTTTTATAGTTGTTTTTTTAATATCCAGGATTTTGTTCCCATTGATTTCCAGCTAATTGAATTTCAATAGAAGGTATTGGAAACAGTTCATGCTTACCAGCTTGAAAACCATTTATCTCACTTGCAGCTCTACCAGTTCTAACTAAGTCAAAAAAGTGATGTCCTTCTCCAACAAGCTCTACACGTCTTTCATGATATATTGCTGAAGTTAATGTTGTTCCAGTTGCAGTCACGTTATTATCAGAATTTCCAAAAGCACGTTCTCTAACTCTATTTAAATATTGCTGTGCTCTCATATCATCTATTCCACCTCTGTTAAGTGCCTCGGCAGCCATCAATAAGACATCTGCAAAACGAATAGATCTATAATTATTAGGATTTGTTAAGTTGGCATCCCCAGTATTAGCATCACCTTGACGCGCTATATACTTTCTATTATAATACCCTGTGTGCTCAAACCCGGTTGAAAATGTAGCGCCAGTATCATTGGCCCAAGTATCAATATCTAAAATTGCTGTTTCAAATCGGTTGTCGCCTGGTTCAAACTCATCAACAACTTCTTGAGTCGGTACATTAAAGCTAAATCCCGATTCAAAAACTGGACCTGTATAACTTCTTATACCATTAAATCCAACGGCTACATTACCTTCACTACATTGAAGACATCCAAAACCTGCACCTTCTTGATCTGAATACTGTACTTCAAAAACAGATTCGATGTTATTCTCATTATCATTTTCAAACATAGTACTGTAATCTGTGAGGAGATCGTGCGGACCATTATTTATTAAGTCTTCCAGAACATTTGCTGCTTCTGAGAACTTATCTTGGTATAAATACACTTTTCCTAATAAAGCTTGGGCTGCTCCTTTAGTAACACGACCAGTTTCTGCCTGAACATAAGGTAAATTATCAGCAGCAAAAATGAGATCTTCTTCCATTTGTGCATAGATTTCTGTCTTTGGTGTTCGTGGAATAGAAAACTGATCGCCAAAAAGTATTCTTCTGTCAACAGCAAATGGTACGTCTCCAAACCATTTTACCAATTCAAAATAATAATATGCTCTTAAGAATCGTGTTTGAGCCAAAACACCTGCTTTTCCTTCGAAATCAGTTTTATCTTGAAATTCCATGATATAGTTTGCGCGATTAACACCACTGTACATCCATCCCCAAATGTCTCTCAATTGCTGATTAATAGGCGTATGAATCATGTCATCAACCTCTTGGATTCCTGGAACATCAATTGCGCTTTCTCCTCCAGCTAAGGTGTTATCAGACGCAATTTCTCCCAACATAACGTTTAAGTATGTTGATTGCAATAGGTCATATGCACCAATTAATGCGTTTTGGTAATCTTCTTCAGTATTAAAGAAGTCTTCAGAATTTTGATCTTGCGAATCGACATCGACAAAATCGTCACTACATGATGTAAAAATGAGTAGTGCTAAACCTATATATGTTATTCTTGTTAGTTTCATCTTTAATTAAAATTTTAAGTTCATACCTAATAAAAATGTTTTCGGAGTTGGGTAGAAACCGTAATCGATTCCACCACCTATAGCCTCTCCAGTTGAAGCTGTTGGATCATAGCCTCTATATTCTGTAAGTGTAAGTAAGTTAGAAGCAGATATATAAAATCGCAATTTTGTTATTTTTGAGTCCTCTAAAAACTCATCTGATAATGAATACCCTAACTGTACATTTTGCAATCTTATGAAGTCTCCATCTTCAACAAAGAAATCTGAAAACAAACCGTTTGAGTTTGCTCCTGAAGTCACTCTTGGAAAGCTGTTACTTGTACCTTCACCAGTCCATCGATCTAAATAATAAACACTACGATTGGTTAATGGTTGGTTTCTCTCATAATTTCTTACAATATCATTTCCTACTGAAGCAAATGCATAGGCTTGAAAATCGAAATTCTTATATTCGAAATTAAAATTCAATCCCATTGTGGCATCAGGTAATGGATCTCCAATGTTCGTTTTGTCATTGTCATCGATAACGCCATCATTATTGATATCTACAAATCGTAAATCACCTGCTTGTACAGCATCATTTAATGTTGGATAAGCATCAACCTCTCCTTGATTTTGAAATATCCCATCTGTTACAAAACCTCTGAAATACCCGATAGGAAAACCTTCTTCCATTCTAGCTGGTGGGTCTTGACCAACACCAAATGCACCTCCAGATAGAAAATCTCCATCTGCGCTTACTTCTACAACTGTATTGTCTAGAGTGGCTATATTATATCTAATACTATAGTTAAAATCGTCATTAACAACCTTACTGTAACCTACTGAAAATTCAAAACCTTGATTTTCTACAATACCAGCATTAACGACTGGCGGCGTAGCTCCAGGAGCAGTAACACCTAAAATTCCCGAAACTTGAGGAACAATTAATAAGTCCTCTGTTCTTTTCTTATAATAATCTGCTGTAATATCTAATTGGTTATTAAATAATTTGGCATCAATTCCTATATCTAATGTTTTTTGTTTTTCCCAGCGTATTTCTGGATTCGATACAGCTCCAATAGCAGTACCAAATACAAGTTCATCGTCTATCACATAAGTACCTTCTCCATTTAAGAGTGATACAAATCTGAAATCTGGTATTCTATCATTTCCTAGAACACCATAAGAACCTCTTAACTTTAGAAAGCTTATAGTATTACTATCACTTAAAAAGTCCTCATCTGAAATAATCCATCCTACAGATGCTGATGGGAAGAAACCAAATTTGTTTTCTGGTCCAAACTTGGTAGAACCATCACGTCGTAATACAGCTGAAAGAAGATATTTTCCTTTATAGTCATATTGTAGTCTAGTAAAATACGAGAGTAGTCTCGCATCAAACTGTGCATTTCCGTTAGGGAAAATATTTTGTATATCAGAAGCTTGATCGAGAGTTGCGTTCTCAACAGTGTTGCCTGGAATATCAAACCCAACAAATCCACTAAAGAAACCTTCTGTTTTAAATACTGATGTACCAACCAGCAGACTTAAATTGTGAACATCATTAAATTTGTTTTCATATTTTAAAAAGGCGTCAAAAGTATAGTCTCTAAAAATATTGTTATTGATCACAACTTCATTTCTATCTCTGTTGAATACTTTACCACTTCCGAAAAAAGCAATAGGATTGAAAACATTGCTTTCGACCTCTGAATAATTAAACTGATAATTAGCTTGAGCAGTAAAATTTTCTAAGAAATTATAAGACAAGCTTATATTTCCTGCAATTTTATCCACAAAAGACCTATTGAAGGTATTATCGATTTGCGCTAATGGATTGATAACCTCATTGCCTAAGCCTTCGGCTATAGTATAAGCCCCATTTTCATCTCTTACTGAAAAGGTAGGTGCCATATTTAATGCGTTAAATAATACTGAACCTAATCCATTTTCAGCAAGCGCTTTTCTGCTCGTATGTGTAAAAATTAACCCTGAGTTCAATTTAAAATTTTCAAGAAAATCTAAACCATAATTTAAACGTTGTGTATATCTTGAAAAGTTTGACTTACTACCTCCTACAATACCATCTTGAGACAAAAATGATGCTGCATATGCATACGATGACTTTTCTCCTCCTCCAGATAATGTTGCGTTAACATTATATTGTGCTGCGTTTTGAAATACCTCGTCTTGCCAGTCTGTGCCTTGCCCCAAGTTTGAAACATCGGGAAAAACAAGATCTTCGCCATTTGCTGCAAAAGCTTCATTTACTAACAATGCGTATTCGGTAGCATTTAAAGAAGGAATCTCGCGTGTTGTTTGTTGAAAACCAGCATAAGTATTAATTTCAATACTAAGAGGTCTATTCTTTCTACCTGTCTTGGTTGTAATTAATATAACACCGTTTGCAGCTCTTACGCCATAAATTCCAGCAGTAGCATCTTTTAATACATTGAGCGTCTCAATATCATTTGGATTGATAACACTCAAGTCTTCAATTACATTACCATCAACTAGTATTAATGGTCTGTTATCTCCATTTGTGGATACACCACGTATACTAATAGTTGCTGCGGCTCCAGGAGAACCCGATTGTGATGTAATGTTAACACCAGCCACTTGACCTTGCAGTGCTTGTTCAATACGTGTTGGTTTCAAGTTTTCGATGGTTTCACTTGACACCACAGCTACAGCTCCAGTTATTTCCTTTTTCTTCTGGGTACCATAACCTATAACCACAACTTCATCTAAAGACTCTGTGTCTTCTAAAAGTTGTATGGTTATTGGGTTGCTGTCTGTAACTACGAACTCCTGATCCTTATATCCTAAATAGGTGAATACTAGAGTGGAGTTGATAGACACATCAGAAATAGTGAAATTACCGTCAAAATCTGTTGACGCACCTTTGGCAGTGTTCTTGACCAGAATATTAACTCCTGGCAGAGGTTGTCCAGTTGCTTGATCTACAACTGTACCTTTTACTGTAACATTTTGACTAAATGTCAATGCTGTAAATAGTAAGAATACTAGTGAAAAGAGTTTTGTTGTCATATAATTGATTGTTATGACGTAAACTTACAGCGGGAATTTGGCAATTCAATAAAAAAAACCTATACAATAATCATACAATTCAAAAAAACATGTATAATATTGCGAAATACTTAAAAATCAAGGATTTTCAGTGCTTTTTAATTAATACAAAATAAGCACAACTACAACGATGTAGTGTGAAAAAGAATAATGTTGTGGTAATGTATAGGTGATGTAATGTTTTCCTACAACAACTTTGCTTTTAGGTATAGTTAAAAAAAAGCTTCAATTACACTAAATACAGTATGTTCTTAATGTAAGGAACTCAAAAACTATTATGAAAGAAATATATTGTAGTGTCTATAGAAATGGTTTTTTACAATTTAAACCATGAGTCAATCACCTCATCATCAGAAGATTTTTGAGATGCCAAAGATTGATGTATAAACTCATTGGTTTTGCCTTGATATTCATAAGCTTTTGACCAATCTTTATGATGTTTTGCTAATGATTTAATACTCTCACAAACATAGGCCATTTCTTCATTAGTTGTCGTTGGATGTATGGACATTCGAATCCAACCCGGTTTACGCACAAGATCTCCGATAGATATTTCATTAGTCAATTCGTTACTAGTTTGCTGATCTACATGCAACAAGAAGTGTCCATAGGTCCCAGCACAACTACAACCGCCTCGCGTTTGAATTCCGAAACGGTCATTTAGTAGTTTTACACCTAAGTTATAATGCAAATCATCAATATAAAATGAAATCACACCCAAACGATCTTGATGTTGGCCTGCGAGAATATGCAAATTATCTTGAGAAGATAACTCACTAAATACTTTACTCACCAACTCATGTTCACGCTCTAGAATGTTGGCAACACCCATTTGCTCCTTAAGTTTTATTGCTAAGGCTGTTTTTATAGTTTGCAGAAATCCTGGTGTACCACCATCTTCCCTATCTTCTATGTTATCTATATACTTATGCTCTCCCCAAGGATTTGTCCAACTTACGGTTCCTCCTCCTGGACAATCAGGAATCATGTTTTTATATAACTTCTTATTAAAAATTAAAACACCTGAAGTCCCTGGTCCACCTAAAAATTTATGTGGTGAAAAGAAAATAGCATCCAAATTCTGAAGTTCATTTTCTGGATGCATGTCAATATCGACATAAGGTGCCGAACAGGCAAAATCCACAAAACACACGCCGCCATGCTTATGCATTAATTCTGCAATATCATGATATGGTGTTTGTATCCCAGTCACATTAGAACCTCCAATTACCGAAGCTATCTTTAATGTACAGTCTTTATATTTATCTAGTAAGACTTCTAAATTCTCTAAACTGAATAAACCATCAGCATCAGGTGGAATCACTTCTACCTTAGCAATAGTTTCTAACCAAGAGGTTTGATTAGAATGATGCTCCATGTGCGTCACAAAAACTACAGGTCTAATCTCATCAGGAACAGTAGTATACTTTCTAAGGTTCTCAGGGACTTTTAAACCCAAGATTCTTTGAAATTTATTGACAACACCTGTCATCCCATTTCCAGATACGATGAGCACATCATCATCTGTGCAATTCACGTGCTTTTTAATAATATGTTTGGCTTCATGATATGCTTTGGTCATTGCTGTTCCAGAAACCGTAGTTTCGGTATGCGTATTTGCCACAAAAGGTCCAAACTCGTTACACAACTTTTCTTCAATGGGTCTATACAAGCGTCCAGAAGCAGTCCAATCGGTATAAATGATTTTTTGTGTTCCAAAAGGAGATTCAAACTCCTGATTGACACCTATAATATGTTGTCTGAATTGATTGAAATACAATTCAAGTTCAGATGGTTTAGACGCTGTAGTTTCCGTAGAAATCATTTGAAAAAAGCTTTTTTGCGAAGATACTAAATATTTGCGATTACCTTGATTTCAGATATAATACGATCTGCTAAATCATCAGCTTCCTTCTGCGTAGGTGCTTCAGTATAAATTCTAATAATTGGTTCTGTATTACTTTTTCTCAAATGTACCCAAGAGTTAGCAAAATCTATTTTCACACCATCAATAGTGGTTAGATTTTCATTAGCATACTTGTTTTCCATAGTTTTCAATAACCCGTCTACGTCCAAATCAGGTGTTAACTGAATCTTCTTCTTACTCATAAAATAGTTAGGATAAGAAGCTCGTAACTCACTTACAGAGCTATTTCCTTCGGCTAATAAGCTCAAGAATAGTGCAACACCAACAAGCGCGTCTCTTCCGTAGTGTAATTCTGGATAAATAATCCCTCCATTACCTTCTCCACCAATAACAGCGTTGTTTTTCTTCATCAAATTAACAACATTAACTTCACCTACTGCGCTGGCTTCATAGGTACCACCATGCTTTTCGGTTATATCACGAAGAGCTCTTGTAGAACTCATGTTACTCACAGTATTTCCCGGTGTTTTGCTCAATACATAATCTGCACAAGCTACCAATGTATATTCTTCTCCAAACATCTCTCCGTTTTCATCCATAAAGGCTAAACGATCAACATCTGGATCCACCACAATACCAAAATCAGCTCCTTCCTTCACTACTTCTTCAGAAAGATCTGTTAAATGCTCTTTTAAAGGTTCTGGGTTATGCGGAAAATGACCATTAGGTTCACAATACAACTTTATAGGATGTACTCCAAGTCGCTCTAATAACAACGGAATAGCTATACCTCCTGTAGAATTCACACCATCTACAACTACTTTGAAATTGGCTTTTTCTATAGCCTCTTTATTTACCAGGTCCATAGCTAAGACTTCATCAATGTGCATATCGATATACGCATCATTTACACTAATCTCTCCTAAACTATCAACATCTGCAAAAGACATATCGGTTCCTTCGGCAAGTTTCAGAATCTTTGCACCTTCTTCTCCATTTAAAAATTCACCTTTAGCATCTAAAAGCTTTAATGCATTCCATTGCTTTGGATTGTGACTTGCTGTTAGAATAATTCCACCATCGGCATGCTCCATTGGCACGGCAACTTCAACAGTTGGTGTTGTCGATAAACCAAGATCAATCACATGAATACCAAGACCAACCAAAGTGTTCATGACTAGATTTTGAATCATTTCACCAGAAATTCGTGCATCTCTACCAACGACAACACGATAGTTTTCTTTAAGACGTTGTTGTTTGATCCAAGTGCCATAAGCCGAAGCAAATTTTACGGCATCAATTGGTGTGAGGTTATCACCAACTTGTCCGCCAATAGTACCTCGTATTCCTGAGATTGATTTTATAAGTGTCATTATCTAAACTTTGTTTTCAGTTTTAAAAAATAGGTTTCAAAATATGTATACGACAAATGTGCAAAAAGTATCGTCAATACAAAAGTCAATATATTAATTAGAAGTATTGTTATAGTATCATTAAAAATTTCATAAGCTCGAGCTTTCAGCATAACAAAAACAACGATATTCATTGCGATGACATGAAACATATAAATGCCATAAGACATATGTCCTAAATGATTCCACAACTTATTTTTAATCGTTATTCCAAAGTTATTATGTGCTAAGGTGTGTACAAACAGGCAAAATACAACCATCGTGACAAGATGAGTCAACCAACGTGCTTCAAATTGAAACACATTTGTTGTAAAATACAGAAGCATCGCAATTACTATCACAATCGGGATTAGTATTGAGTATTTTAAAAACTCCAATTGCTTTTGCTCCTCCAAAATAGCGATTACACCTCCAGAAAATAAAAAGAAATACACAAATCTATAGGTATACAAGAATTGAAAAGCATCTAAATGAAATACAATAAAATAGACAATAGTAAGTACAGATAATACAAGTAATATTTTGGTTTTTCGTATAAAGAAAAGTAAAGGAGCAATCATAAGGTAAAATTGTTCTTCAATACCAATAGACCATAACACTTCTAGAATACCACCTGGCTCATATAGTTTTCCGAAAACATTAGGTAAGAAAAATGTAGTCAATAGAATTCCTTCTCTCAGGTTATAATTATTTTCAAACGGCATATTCAAAGCAGGCAAAATGAGCCAATAAAATAAAAAACCGAAAATAACAATAAGGTAATACAAAGGGAATATTCTCAACATGCGTCGGATGTAAAACTTCTTAATAGAAAACGCATCACGTTGCTTATAACGGTAAATCAATCTAATAATCAAAAACCCACTCAAAACAAAGAATACATAAACAGCTTCAGTCCCTCTATTAAATATGGGAGCATCTGAAAAATATGGAAGTCCTTGATTTCTGCTTAGATGCGGAATATGAAAAATCATCACCAACGAAGCCAAGATAAAACGTAAGGGATCTAAATTTGGTAATCTATCCAAGTATAAACATTTAGAACTCAAAAATACATATATTTATTGAATGAATTTTCTAGCCCATATTTATCTATCTCAAGATGACGACTTGATTACTATTGGTAATTTTATCGCTGATGGTATTAGAGGAAAACACTATAAAAAATTTCCTTTAGGAATTCAAAAGGGCATCCTACTACATCGTCAAATAGATACATATACTGATGCTCACCCAACAGTAAGACAGAGTACAAAACGCCTGCACAAAAATTATGGCCATTACAGTGGTGTCATCGTCGATATCTTGTACGATCACTTTTTGGCCAAGAATTGGAGTTCTTATTCAGATATTCCATTACCCGATTACGTAGACAAATTCTACGATCTTATGGGAATTCATTTTGATATTCTTCCTTCTCGTATTCAAAAAATGATGCCGCATATGATTGCTGGCAATTGGTTACTTAGTTACGCTGAGATAGAAGGTATTCAAAAGGTTTTAGATGGAATGAACCGTAGAACTCAGAACAAATCGGGAATGCATACAGCCACAGTAGAGCTCAAAGAATTTTATACCGAATTTGAAACCGAATTCACCTCGTTTTTTGAAGAACTAAGAGCATTTGCCAAAGCAGCTTTAAAAGACATCGAAATCCAATTATTAAATGAAAATTAAACTTTACTTTATATTATTTTTATGTATCATCTTTTCTTGTAAAAAGGAAGCTCCCATAACGCGTGGATTGATCACTAAAAATGCTATGGTGGTGTCTGCACGTGCCGAAGCTTCTAAAATAGGGAGTGATATCCTCGAACAAGGCGGTAATGCTTTTGATGCGATGTTTGCGACGGAAATGGCTTTAGCCGTCACCTATCCTTATGCCGGAAATCTTGGAGGAGGTGGTTTTATGGTCTATCGTCTTAATACAGGTGAAACTGGAGCTCTGGACTATCGTGAAAAAGCACCTTTAGCAGCGAGTCGTGATATGTATTTGGATTCTCTCGGAAATGTGATTCCTAATAAAAGTACGGTTGGTGCTTACGCTGTTGGTGTTCCAGGAACCATTGCAGGTATTTTTACGGCTCATGAGAGGTTTGGAAGTCTTCCCATAGAAACCCTATTGAAACCTGTTATTGCATTGGCCGAAAATGGATTTACAGTCACAAAAAAGCAACACAAGCGCTTTATGAAATATGATAGCATCATAACAGCTGTTAATGGTAAAACAACACTAGTAAATAAAGATGTGCCAGCACAATCAACATTTAAAAATGTAGCATTGGCCGAAACATTAAAACGTATCTCTAAGCATGGTCGTGACGAGTTCTATAAAGGTGAAACCGCAAAGCAACTTGTGGCATTTCTTAGTGAGAAAGGCGGCATTATTACCTCAGAAGACCTTGCTCTATACGAAGCTCAATGGCGCGATCCTATTCGATTTGCCTATGACGATCTTACTATCATTTCGATGTCTCCGCCTTCGAGTGGCGGACTTTGCCTTGCACAGATTATGAAAATGACAGAGCCTTTTGATGTAAGCCAATATGGTCAAAACAGCTTAGAAGCCATTCAAGTTATGGTTGAAGCCGAAAAACAAGCCTATGCTGATCGCAGCTATTATTTAGGTGATCCTGATTTTGTAAATATCCCTGTAGACAAGCTTCTTGATCATACCTATCTCAACAATCGAATGCAGCATTTTTCGTTTGACAAACCAACGCCTTCAGACTCAATTTCTTATGGAACACTGCCTAACTATACCATGGAAATAAAAGACAACATCTCGTATCAAGAACACAACGAAACGACGCATTATTCTATTGTTGATCAGTTTGGAAATGCAGTGGCAGTTACCACAACGCTCAATGGTGCCTATGGCTCAAAACTCTATGCTGAAAATCTAGGCTTTTTCCTAAATAATGAAATGGATGATTTTAGTAGTAAACCTGGTGTTCCTAATGTTTACGGGCTCCTAGGCGGAAAAGCCAATGCCATTGCACCACAAAAACGAATGCTAAGTGCTATGACACCGACTATTGTAGAAAAGAATGGTGAACTCTACATGGTTGTAGGAACACCAGGAGGCTCAACAATCATTACCTCTGTATTTCAAACCATACTCAACGTTCATGAATTTGGAATGACCATGCATGACGCCGTAAATGCACCACGTTTTCATCACCAATGGCTACCCGAAGAAATACGAATGGAACCTAATCGTTTTGATGATACACTTTTAGAACAACTGAAGAACTTAGGCTATACAATAAATGAAACACGAACACCTGTAATAGGGAAAGTAGATGCCATTCTTATCTTGAATGATGGTACTTTAGAAGGCGGTGCCGATTACAGAGGCGATGATGCCGCTGTAGGATTTTGATTTACAGATGAGTTAACAACGAAATATTAATCAAACAATACTAATCATATATGTACAGACTTATTTTTTTAACACTAGTGCTTTCAATTTCGGCTAATGCCCAGCAAAATGAGTTTATCACAGACTATTTAGAACGATTGGAAAACTCCCGGAAATATTTAATTCTCGTCGCAGAGACTATGCCTGAGGACAAATATAATTTTAAAGCAACACCAGAATCAATGAGTTTTGCTGAAAATTTAATGCATATTGGCTGGGCTATGGATTGGCATTGCCAATCGCTATTAGGAGACCGAGAAGCAAGAGATTGGAATACTGACACCGAACTTAAGGTTGACGAAAAATCTAAAAAAGAAATGATCGCTACTATCGATAAAACCTTCGATAAAACGATAGAGTTTATTACAAAATTTGACATCACTAAACTTAAAGACAGATTAGACTATTTAGGCTTAAATAGAACAAAAAGGCAAATTTTACTATTACTAACTGATCATATAACGCATCACAGAGGTCAAATGTTAGTTTATATGCGGCTTAATGGATTAAAACCACCCAGGTATATCCTCTACCAGTAGTCTTATGATGTCATAGAAATAAAGCTATAGTCATTTTCAAATTGTAATTTACAACTCTTAAAAATTGACAATACTCCTACTCTTTAAATACATTTTTTAATGAAATAATTGCGCAAGTGATTACTTTCATATATATTTGCAAGTAATCACTTGCGTGTTAAATAAAAATTATGAAAAGAGATGTCTTCAATGCTATAGCAGATCCTACAAGAAGAAGCATACTTATGTCGCTTACAAATGAATCACAAAATGTCAACGCATTGGCAAATAAGTTTGATATGACCAGACAAGCAGTATCATTACATATTAAATATCTCCAAGAATGTGGTGTCATCACTATAAAAAAAGAAGGTCGGGAACGTCACTGTAACCTCGACGTTCAAAAACTAACAGAAATTGCCGATTGGCTCGAGCCTTTTAGAAAGATGTGGACAGCGAAATTTAATCAACTTAACATCGTATTGGACGACTTGCAATCTAAACCTAATGACAAATTATAAACACAACAATCATGGATAGTAAACCATTAATAATTGAACAAGAATTCAATGCGCCATTAGAACTTGTTTGGCGTGCCATCACCGAAAAGGAATTAATGAAACAATGGTATTTTGATATCTCCGATTTCAAACCAGAAGTGGGCTGTAAGTTTCATTTTGAAGGTGGCGAGGAAGATAAGCGATATATGCATTTATGTGAGGTTTTAGAAGTTATTCCTAATAAAAAACTCAAGTACTCATGGGCATATGAAGGCTATCCCGGAATATCTTTTGTGACCTTCGAATTATCATCTGTTGGCAAAAAAACCAAAGTAAAGCTCATTCATGAAGGAATCGAAACATTCACAAACCCTGATTTTAAAAGAGACAATTTTGTCGGAGGATGGAACTACCTCATTCACGAATCCTTAAAAGAATATTTAGAAAATGGTAAAGCACTTAGATATTGGTGACCTATAAGCAGAACACATAAAGTTCAATGATAAAGAGTTTTTAAATGCTGGAGAACTAGAGAACCTATACAGTTATTATCTAAAAGGAATTCCAACTAATAAGTATAACGTATTAAAAAATGTGAATCTGTCTAAAATGCAACAAAAATTTGTTAATACCAATCAATCGCATATGCCATTGGAACCAGAAAGCGTTTAGAGAAAAAATCAACCAAATAACATATAATAATAAGTATATGACAATGAACCCACTAAAGAAATTTAAACAATGGCATACGGCGTATACAAAAATAGCTGCTACCAAACTCCCTTCAGCCTGCTGCTTAACCTCAATAGGTAGTGATGGCTATCCCAACTCGAGATTTGTATCTCTTAAAGAAATCATTGAGAATACGTTTGTGATAACAGGATCACTTACCTCTAGAAAAGGAATAGAATTACTAGCCAACCCTAAAGCATCTCTTACATTTTGGTGGCCAGAGACACAACAACAAATTAGAATTCAAGGTGATGCTTCTCAAATTGATCAAGCGCTTGCCAATACTTACTTTAAAGGACGACATAAAGAGGCTCAGATAGTGAGTCACATTTGTCAGCAAGGCATTGAAATTGATAATATAGCTGATTTGACCACTTTATTTGAACAGAAAAAAATAGAGTTCAAAAATATCGACATTCCCAAACCAAATGATTGGTCTGGTTTTTATATAGATCCAAAGCATATTGAATTTATGGAATTCAAAAGCAATCGATTTCATTACAGAGAATTATACACAAAAGAACAGAACAGTTGGAGCAAAATGATTTTACAGCCCTAATATGCTTTTTAACAATTCCAAACTAAAACCCTCTTTTCATTTTCGTATCTTTAGGTTTATAATTAACATCCGTTAAAACCAACCACAACATGAAACGATTACTCATCGCCTTTTTAGGCATGTGCACTATTGTAGCTTCTGCACAAACCAAACTATTACGTCAACCCACATTACATGGAAACGATGTGGTCTTTATTTATGCTAATGACCTATGGAAAGCTTCAACTTCCGGAGGAACAGCTATCAGACTCACAAGTGATGATGGTTATGAATTGAGTCCGCACTTCTCCAACGATGGAAAATGGATTGCCTTCTCAGCGCAATACGACGGAAATTTCGATGTCTTTATTATTCCAAGTCAAGGTGGTGAGCCTAAACGACTTACCTACCACTCTGCAGGTGATTTTGTTGAAGGCTGGACACCAAATGGCGATATTCTATTTCGTTCTAATCGTGAAGGTCGCCCTACACAAACCAATAAATTTTTCACAGTATCTACCAAAGGTGGATTGCCAAAAGCTATGGATATTCCTCGCGCAGCTTTTGGTGAAATTTCAGCAGATGGAAAACATATAGCATACACGCCAATCACGTCTTGGGATGCAGAATGGCGTAATTATCGTGGTGGTCAAGCCATGCCAATCTGGATCGTCAACCTAAAGACCAAAGATCTCATAACAACACCTCAATTAGATAAAGAACGTCACTTGTATCCTGTTTGGTTAAATGGTATCGTTTACTATTTGTCTGAACGCGATTATACCAGTAATATTTGGTCATTTGATCCAAAAACAAAAACCGAAAAACAACTAACGTTTCATAAAAAATTCGATGTTAAAAGCTTAGATGCTAGTTCCAGTATGATCGTTTATGAACAAGGTGGAATGCTGCATATACTCAACCCTTCAAATGGGACAACACAAACATTAAACATTGATGTTAAAGCCGATTTAAACTTCTCTCGTACGCGATGGGAAAATGTATCTGGTAGACAATTGACAAATCCTAACATTTCTCCTAAAGGAAAGCGTGCAGTCTTTGAGCATCGTGGTGATATTTTTACAGTACCAAAAGAAAATGGTACATGGCGCAACTTAACGAACTCTTCGGGAGTTGCCGATCGTGCTCCAATATGGTCGCCTAAAGGGGATAAAATCGCCTGGTTTTCTGATAAAAGTGGAGAATATCAAATGATTATTGCAGATCAAGATGGTCAAAACCAATCGAGCATCAAACTCCCAAATAATACGTTTTACTTTCAACCAGATTGGTCTCCAGATGGTAAATACATTGCTTATACAGATACCGATTTCAATATTTGGGTCATGAATTTAGACGCTAAGAAAGCTGTTAAGGCCGATACTGAAGGTTATGCTCACCCTAACCGTTCAATGAACCCTGTTTGGTCTCCAGATAGTAAATGGATTGCTTATGCCAAACAAAATAACAGCAATTTTAAATCTATATATGCCTATAACGTCGATACAAAAAAGATAATTCCTATTACCGATCCTATTGCAGACGCCATTAGTCCTGTTTGGGATGCTTCTGGAAAGTATTTGTATACATTGGCAAGTACTAATTACGGTTTGGCCACAGGTTGGTTAGACATGAGTTCGTACGACCCAGAAACAACACGTAGTTTATATGCAGTCGTATTAAGTGCTTCTGATAAAGCACCTAATCATATCAAAACAGATGAAGAAGACGTAAAAAAAGAAACGAAAAAAGATGATAAAGCTTCCGAAGATAAAAAAGAAGATAAAGCCACTGGTGTAACTGTGACTATTGATACTAATGGTTTATTTGATAGAGCTGTTGCACTAAGTCTGCCTAATGGCAATTATGTTGCTTTGGCTAAAGCACCAAAAGGTCATGTCTTTGTTGCCGAAGCTGTTGATGGTGGAAACGGTGTGAAAATTCATAATTACGATACTGAAAAAGATAAAGCTGAAGATTTTGCAGATGGTATTCAGCAAATGATTGTTTCTGAAGATCGAAATTCTATACTCATAAATAAAGGCGGACAATGGGCTATTTCTGGAACAAAAGGAAAACCAAATGTTTCAAAAGACAAGATCGCTACCAACCTTAAAATTAAGGTTAATCCTAAAGAGGAATACAAACAAATCTTTAAAGAAGGCTGGCGTTATATGCGCGACTTTCTCTATGTAGATAATGTACATGGTGCACCTTGGGACGATGTGTATAAATGGTATTCGCCATGGATTGATCATGTTCGTCATAGAACCGATTTGAATTATGTTGTCGATATCATGAGTGGTGAAGTTGCTATCGGACATTCGTATGTGTCTGGTGGTGATATGCCAAATGTAGATTTTGTTCCTGTTGGTTTAATTGGTGCAGATATAAAAGCAGCCAATGGTTATTATCAAATCACAAAAATTTATTCTGGCGAACGTTGGAATCCTGGTACCGAAGCGCCTCTCGCTCAACCTGGAATGAATATCAATGAAGGTGATTATATTTTAGCAATTAATGGTACTAATGTATCTGCAAATGTGAATCCGTATCAACTACTTGAACAAACTGCTGGTCGCGAAATTAATATCACTATAAATAGCAAACCTTCTATGGATGGTGCAAAAACCCATCTCATTAAACCGGTAAGAAGCGAGCGTAACCTTCGTTACGTCGATTGGGTTGAAGGCAATCGTCGTAAGGTTGATGAACTTTCTAACGGCAAATTAGCCTATATCTATGTGCCTAATACTGGTGGTGGTGGTTTCACGTCATTTAATCGCTACTATTTCTCGCAACAAGATAAAAAAGGAGCTATTATTGACGAACGAAATAATGGAGGTGGCTCTGCTGCCGACTATATGATTGATATTATGAATCGTAAGCTCTTCGGATATTTTAATAGTAAGACCGAAAGTAATAGACCATGGACAACTCCTATGGCAGGAATTTGGGGACCAAAAGTGATGATCATAAATGAACGTGCTGGTTCTGGAGGTGACTTATTGCCTTACATGTTCAAAATGGCAGATATAGGAACCTTAGTCGGCACAAGGACGTGGGGAGGACTAGTTGGAACTTGGGATACACCTCGCTTTATTGATGGCGGACGTATGGTTGCGCCTCGTGGCGGATTTTATGATGTCGACGGAAATTGGGCTGTTGAAGGTGAAGGAATTGCTCCAGATATTGAAGTGATTCAGCATCCTAAATTAGTACTTCAAGGAAAAGACCCACAATTAGAACGTGCTGTCGAAGAAGCTATGAAAGCATTGCGAAATAATGAGTTTGAATTAAAGCCTGAACCTGCAGCACCTATAAGATCTATGCGTCCTAAAGGTTATAAAAACGACAACTAATTTGAAGACAATTTTTGATGTGGTTATACTCACTGATAGCCGCTACCTCAACGATTCAAAAACTGATGACTATAAACACAATGTCTACTATGAAGATCGCTTGGTTTATCACGCTTTGGAAGAAGTAGGATTGAAAACTTTGCGTCTCGCTTGGGATGATATGTTTTTTGATTGGTCTACAACCAAATCAGTGTTGTTTCGTACAACATGGGATTATTTTGATCGCTTCGATGAGTTTTCAAAATGGCTAGAAATCGTCTCCCAACAAACAACACTATTAAACTCTGAAGCGATCATCCGTTGGAATATTGATAAGCATTACCTTTTAGATTTACAAAGTAATGGTGTTCATATTGCCGAAAGCCATTTCATTGAAAAAGGTGCTCAAGTAACACTAATGCAGCTTCATGATATTCTCAATTGGAAAGAAACAGTACTCAAACCCTGTGTATCTGGTGCTGCCAGACATACGTATAAATTAAACCTTGATAATTTAAATGAGCATGAGGCTATTTTTCAAGAATTGATTGCTAATGAAGCAATGATGTTGCAACCTTTTCAATATAATATTGTTAGCAAAGGTGAGATTTCTATGATGGTTTTCAATGGTATGTTTACTCATGCCATTCTGAAAAAGGCAAAAGCTGGTGATTTTAGAGTTCAGGATGATTTTGGCGGAAGTATTGAAAATTATAAACCTACAGATGAAGAAATTGCTTTTGCTGAGGCATCAGTAAAAGCCTGTGCCGAATTACCTATCTATGCCAGAGTTGATATTTTTGAGGACAATGAAGGCAATATTGCACTTTCAGAATTGGAACTTATTGAACCAGAATTGTGGTTTAGACATTATAAACCTGCAGCCCTTATGTTGGCAAAAGGCATAAAAGAAAGATTAAGCTAATTACCTACATTTGTAAAAAAATATAAAGTGCCAAAACCAAAAAAAATCCTCAAGATCATTGGAGGTGTGATCATCTTTTTTACACTGCCTTCGCTCCTATTCTTTGCTTTTATGTATTTTAAATACAATGAAGACCTACCTACTGGTGAGCAAAGCCTAGCAGCAGATAAATTAGCGGTACGAATGCTTAATGCACTTAATCATGATGCATATAAAGCAACCGATTATATTGAATTTACGTTTAAAAAGCGCCATCATTTTAAATGGAATAAAGCTGAAAACACTTGTGAGGTCTACTGGAAAAACATTAGAGTTAACCTCGATCTTACCAATCATGATAATTCTGAGGTTTATGTTTCTGAAGAACTCTATACAGGTGAGAAAGTTCATGATTATATTCATAAGGCTGAAGATCTTTTTAATAATGACACGTTTTGGTTGGTAGCGCCATACAAAGTGTTCGATGAAGGTGTCGAACGCCGACTGGTAAAAACGGAAGATGGCAAAGATGCCCTTTTAGTGACCTATACGAATGGTGGTTCTACTCCTGGAGATTCTTATTTATGGCATTTTGATGATAATGGAAAACCAACAAGCTATCAAATGTGGGTAGATATTTTACCTATTGACGGACTGGAAGCTTCATGGAGCGATTGGACCACAACTGAAACTGGAATGCAGTTACCTACATTTCATAAGTTATTGGTTTTAGGATTGGAAATTGAAGGAATTAAAACCGAACAATTAGAACTAAAGGATGGAGACATCACCAATATGGATGTTGTATTTATGAAAACTGGAATATCCAGTCCTATTTCAATTCAAGATATGCAATTAAGATATATGTATGCCGAACATGATGAAAATGTGTTTCAAAAGACAATTAAAAATAGATACTTTTTAAATACCTTCAAAAAGAAGTTTTCTGAGTTAAAATCAACTAAAGAAGATGGACGTTTTATGGACGCAAGGTTTTCAATTTTGATAAACTATAAATCAAAACCAACAGATACGCTTGCTCTTGGTGAACATGGCACTATAGCTTTAAATGATGTTAAGCATGAATTTTCTGAAGAATTAGTTAATATGGTTAAAGACGAGTTATTGTATTATATAAAGTATTAAAATCATTGCCTTTTCAAACTAAGATAATAACCAAAAAATAAAGAGTTTATGAAAGAGATATTTGACCTCACATATAAACTCTTAATGTTTCTATCAAGAATCACAGGCTTTAGCTATAAAGAGATCAATATCATCATCTGGTTTATTATTATCCCATTATCATGGGCTTTCCTTATAGACAAAATTAGAGGCAAACACTTTTTTAAGATAGGCTTTATACTAATCACAATGCTAGCATTACTATTCATAAAAGATTTTTCAGAATTCTCTAATACTCTATTCGATGCTTCTGCTGAGTTTTTAAGAGGCTTTGATAGTATTGGAAGTAATTATACAACCTCGTCAGTAGTGCTCTGTGTATTAGTTCCTTTAGTTATATATATACTTCTAATTAAGAAAGCTTATTTTAGAAAAACTACATAACATCTATTTACTCCGCTGCCCAACAAATTGCTGAGATTTCAGTTTAAACAATACATTAAACGTTGTTAGACTTCCGTAGCTACGTGTGATATATTGTTGCAGATCTATCTTTTCTTGTTCATCTAAATTCTTACTAGAATTAATTTTTTGTTCCATCACACGCAAGCGATCTCTAACCATCGTAATCTTATGAAAGAACTGATTAATCGGTAATTCCTTTCCTTGTAAACTCGTGTCGCCTGGCTCCATAACCAATTTTCCGCCTTTCCATTTATCTGCAATTGGTATCACTTCGGAAACATCACTCCAACGCTTTAAAATATGAACAAGGCTACTTTCTACTTCAGCAAAACTTACCGTATCTACATCATCTTCACAAGCCTCAATCACTTCAAAATCGCTATCAATATCTATAGTTTCTAATCCTTTATCAATAAAGGTTACCCAATAATGCTTTGAAGTTACGTTAGTCACAACGCCTTTTCCAAATTCGCCGTGGTTAATTCTGGAACCTATTCCTAATAATTGCATATGTCGTCTATTGTTTTGATGTTAATTTTTGCATAACAATGATACTAATAAAGCTTAAGATTTACTAATTTTATAACATCACCAACTCAAAAACTAAAAGTTTTTTAATCCTAACAACCATGCAACTCAAACATTTATTTTTTACACTATTTGGCTTTATTGCACTTAACTGTCAGTCTCAAGAAGAACAACATGTATGTCCTTTTGAAAAACAAATCACTATAACACATGATCGTTGTGGTTACGTTGATGTACCTAACAATTGGGACGCCAAAAAGGATGGTACAACAAAAATTGCATATATCGTCATTGCATCAAAATCTGAAAACCGTAAAGATGATCCTCTCGTTTTTATTCAAGGTGGTCCAGGAGGTAGTGTATTGCCTTATGCTAATGTGTTTAGTGGACTGGCGCTTGATCCAGATCGTGATTTTATCATGTATGATCAAAGAGGTATCGGATTTTCAAATGAGATCTGCCCAAATTTAAGTGCTTCATTTCTAGAAGTCATGACTGCAGACCTGTCTTTAGACAACGAAGATGAAACGCTTTTAAGCATTAGTTCTGAGTGTATGAAATCCTTAAGCAATTCAAACTTTAATACAGCATTTGGTACAACGCAAAGCGCTAAAGATCTAGAAGCTTTACGACAGCATTTGGGCTATAAGCAACTTAATTTATTTGGTGGTTCTTATGGTACGCGTTTGGGTTTAAAATACATGGAATTATATCCTAATAGTATCAGAGCATCAATTCTCTCTGGCCTATTTCCTTTGGAAATAAGACTCTATGAAAATATTTACACCAATTTGAACCGTTCACTAGAAAAGCTATTTGACACTTGTGAAAATGATGACAATTGCTCAAGTAAATACCCAAATTTAAAGGAGAATTTTGAAACCATTTGCAAGCAATTAGATCGTAAAGGGCAATCGTTTATGATTGATGGAGACGAGCTTGTTATAAATAAGCAAGACTTTCTATTATTGATTCAACAACTATTATACGATAGACAAACTATAGCTAAAGTACCTTCATTTATAATGGCTTTTAAAACAAACGATTCACAGTCTGTGATTCAGTCTATTCAAGCATTTGCATCACGTTTAGGTGTGATAAATGTTGCAGCATATTGGTCTGTAAACGTTAAAGACGAAGGCGCGTTTAAAAATAAAAGATTCATAGCTAAGGATGAAAAAAAACATCCGAGTTTGGCTAAAGGTATAAGTTTATTTGCTTCAGATCCTGAGGTTATAAAGCTATGGCCTTCTGAAAACAATTCAAATACTAAAATGAGTGTTGTCGTTTCTGATATTCCAACACTATTAGTAAGTGGTGCATGGGATCCTATCACACCACCTTCAAATGCAGAAAAAGCAGCAAAGTCATTAAAAAACTCAAGTCATGTGATTTTCCCAACAGATGGTCATTGTCCCATGAATTCTTGTTTCTTTCAAATGGCCATCAGTTTTTTAAATAATCCAATGGCACACGTCGATGATTCTTGTACAAAATCATCAAGTCCGATTGTGTTTAATTAACTATCAATTAGCAATACAGCCTTGCATTTGGAACATTCCTGTAACTTTTAAACCTTTAGTTAAGGTTTCAAATCGCATGTTCTCTGATGTCACGTAGATATCTATTGTAAAGAAATCTTTCACCTCTTCATTGGTAATCAATCTTACAGTCATGATATAGCCTTTTAAACTATCATCATCTAATAAACTCGTTTCTCTGAAATCTTCCACTTCTCCTATAAAATCAAAGCAGCCAAAATTTGGAACGTCCTTACTAGGAAAATATGCAGTAAACTCATCACTATACGAAACCTCACTAGACTCATCTTTGGTATGAATGTCTAATACAAATGCAATTCCGCTAACGTGTATATTCAACTTTTTCTCAGTGAGATAGCGTTGTCTGTTCTTTGCATAGTCGGTTGCATAATACCAAATACCAAAGGTATTTTTGGCTTTACCCGAAACAATGGCTTCTAAGTTATCAACATTTTCCCATTCTTGAATGTCACGATGTTCAACATCAACCACATAGTTGGTTTTAACAACTGGCAATAAAGTCATTGGTTCTCCTCGCTGTAAAACACCTTTGAAATCAACATCTTTAAATTCTATGCTAGACGTAACAATACCTTTATCTAGATCACCTTCAGCTTTTGTCATAGCCATTGCAAAATAGTCTTTAAGAATTTGACTTCCATCTTTGTTATTAAACCTGTTAAACCCAAAAATCCCACTCCATGTATTATTTAAACCATGAGTGTTCGATTTGGTTATAGTGAGTCCAATATCATTTGTACATGTTGGAATTTCCATTGTTGCTCTATCCTGAAAATAATCCTTGTGTTCTAATTGCGTTTTGAAAACTGTATTATTCTCTTCATTGGTGTAACCAGTTAATCCATGATAATTAATACCCTCTTCATCAAAAGTATATGGCATAGCGATATGTCCTTTCTCTAAATTACTGAAATTATAAGCAATTGAAATAGCTTTAAATGCATCATCCTCAAGCGCCACTTTATGACTTTTATTAGAATCATTAAATTCTGAATGATATAATATCGCATAAGATTTAATCTCGTTAACTGCAAGCTCTTTTTCAAAACGTGCTTCCATAAGTTCCACAACAGTATCAGAATTTAATGAATAAGCACCACTTTCATCAAAAACATATAAGAAGCCAATAATATCGCCATTTGGTTTTTCATAAGCAGAAATAGGCGCATAATTACCTTGCTGTTGCATTCCTGTATAACACATTAGATAAGCATAGTAAGGTTGTAATGCTTTGAAAAGTTCATTTTCTGAAGTTTCCAACGACTGTTCCTTTGGTGCATTCTTATTAGTTTTCTTGTTAAAAAAATCGAATAATCCCATAGTTGTTTTTAATGAAAATTTTGGAAAACAAGGTAAGGAAAACGAATAAGCTTTAACGACAAACATGATGGAAATTAGAGCAAACTTTTAACATAACCCTAAATGAATCAAGCTTACATTTTAAGCTTAAAATCAGTACCTTTGCAACTTTGCTATTTAATCACATAATTTCAATACCATATATGAGCACATTTGACGACGCTATTGAGGTAAAAGGTGCCAGAGTGCATAACCTTAAAAACATTGATGTTACTATTCCACGAGAGCAATTGGTAGTGATTACTGGTTTGTCTGGAAGCGGTAAATCATCATTAGCGTTTGATACCATTTATGCAGAAGGACAACGTCGTTATATTGAAACCTTTTCTGCTTATGCACGTCAGTTTCTTGGTGGATTAGAACGTCCAGATGTAGACAAAATTGACGGACTCTCTCCTGTGATTGCCATAGAGCAAAAAACAACAAGTAAATCACCTCGATCTACCGTTGGTACCATTACAGAGATTTACGATTTCTTGCGTTTACTTTATGCACGCGCTAGTGATGCTTACAGTTATAATTCTGGTGAAAAAATGGTGAGTTATAGTGATGAGCAAATTAAAGAACTCATTAAAGAAAGCTACAAAGGAAAGCGCATCAATGTGCTATCACCTATTGTGCGCTCTCGTAAAGGCCATTATCGTGAGCTATTTGAGCAAATTGCGAAGCAAGGATTTGTAAAAGTAAGAACAGATGGTGAGGTTCGTGACCTTGAAAAAGGCATGAAGCTAGATCGTTATAAAACGCATGATATTGAAATTGTTATTGATCGCTTAAAAATTGATGACTCAGACGATAACGATAAACGTCTCTCAGAAACCATTAACACAGCCATGTATCATGGCGATGATGTGCTTATGGTACTCGATCATGACACAGAAGAAACACGTTATTTTAGTAGAAATTTGATGTGTCCATCTTCTGGGATTTCATATCCAAACCCAGAACCAAATAATTTCTCATTTAACTCACCAAAAGGTGCTTGTCCTACATGTAATGGCATTGGTACGCTGTATCAAGTGAACGAAAATAAAATAGTTCCTGATGATACGATTTCTATAAAAACGGGAGCATTAGTGCCTCATGGACCACAAAAGAATAGTTGGATTTTCAAACAGTTTGAAACCATTGCTCAGCGCTTCAATTTTAGTTTAGCAGACCCTTTCAAAGACATTCCAGAAGAAGCTAAACAAATGATTATGTATGGTGGTAATGATAAATTTTCTGTGGAAAGTAAAACACTTGGTGTTACTCGCGAATACAAAATAGATTTTGAAGGTGTTGCAAACTTTATTGAAAGTCAGTACAAAAATGCCGAAACCACATCCTTAAAACGATGGGCAAAAGATTATATGGACAAAGTGAAATGTCCAACGTGTGAAGGGTCTCGCTTAAGAAAAGAATCGTTATACTTTAAGGTTAATGGTTTAAATATTGCTGAGCTTGCACATAAAGATATTGTTGATCTTGCGGAATGGTTCGATGCTATCAATGAAAATCTTAGTGAGAAGCAATTTAAAATTGCCGAAGAAATTATAAAAGAGATCAAAGCCCGATTACAATTTTTATTAGATGTTGGACTCAACTACTTATCTCTCAATCGCAGTTCAAAATCATTGTCTGGTGGCGAGGCACAACGTATTAGGTTGGCTACTCAAATTGGATCACAATTGGTTGGTGTGCTCTATATTTTAGACGAACCAAGTATTGGATTACACCAACGTGACAATGAGAAACTAATCAACTCTCTAGTTTCACTTAGAGATATTGGAAACTCAGTTATTGTAGTAGAGCACGATAAAGATATGATTGAGCGTGCCGATTATGTGATCGATATAGGACCTAAAGCGGGTAAATATGGTGGTGAAATCATAAGCATTGGAAATCCGGAAGAACTTCTAACCCATGATACACTAACAGCAGATTACCTAAATGGCAAGAAAGAGATTCCTGTTCCGAAGAAGCGCCGAAAAGGAAATGGTAAAAAAATAGAGCTTAAAGGTTGTACAGGTAATAACTTAAAGAACGTTTCGGTCGAATTCCCTTTAGGAAAAATGATAGGTGTTACTGGTGTTTCAGGAAGTGGAAAATCAACACTTATCAATGAAACACTATATCCAATTATGAATGCTTATTACTTTAATGGTGTGAAGAAACCAATGCCATATAAGAGCATTAAAGGGTTAGAGCATTGTGATAAAGTCATTGACATCAATCAATCTCCTATTGGTAGAACACCGCGAAGCAATCCTGCAACCTATACTGGAACATTTAGTGAAATAAGAAGTTTGTTTGCTAAAATACCTGAAGCCATGATACGTGGTTACAAACCAGGACGTTTCAGTTTTAATGTCAAAGGAGGACGCTGTGAAACTTGTCAAGGAGGAGGATTACGAGTGATAGAAATGAATTTTCTTCCAGATGTTTATGTCGAATGTGAAACTTGCCAGGGCAAGCGTTTTAATAGAGAGACCTTAGAAATTCGTTACAAGGGTAAATCGATAAGTGATGTTTTGGATATGACCATTTCAGAAGCTGTAGACTTTTTTGAACATATTCCTAAGATTTATAAAAAACTTAAAACTATAAAAGATGTTGGCTTAGGTTACATTACTCTTGGGCAACAAAGTACAACACTTTCTGGTGGTGAAGCGCAACGTATTAAACTTGCAACCGAATTGAGCAAACGCGATACTGGAAACACGTTTTATATTCTTGACGAACCCACTACAGGTTTACATTTTGAGGATATTAGAGTCTTAATGTTAGTATTAAACGAATTAGTAGATAAAGGTAATACTGTTCTAATTATTGAACATAATCTTGACGTTATCAAAATGGCAGACTATATTATTGATATTGGATATGAAGGCGGTCAAGGTGGTGGAAACGTAGTAGCTAAAGGCTCTCCCGAAGATATCATAAAAGATAAAAAGAGTTACACTGCAAAGTTTCTTAAAAAAGAACTAAATTAGCAGGTTGACATAAATTTAAAATAAAGACAAAACATATATGAGAAAAGAACAACATCACAAAGGTTGGAATGAGATAAAAACAAACGACTCTTGGGCAATTTTTAAAATCATGGGCGAATTCGTAAATGGATACGAAAAGCTAAGTAAAATTGGACCATGTGTCTCTATTTTTGGTTCGGCAAGAACAAAGCCTGATCATAAGTATTATAAACTAGCTGAAGAAGTTGCTACTAAAATAGTAGAGCATGGATATGGTGTGATTACTGGTGGTGGACCAGGTATTATGGAAGCTGGTAACAAAGGAGCTCATATTGCTGGAGGAACATCGGTTGGACTTAATATCGAATTACCGTTTGAGCAACATGACAATCCTTATATTGATAACGATAAAAGTTTAGATTTTGATTATTTCTTCGTAAGAAAGGTCATGTTTGTGAAATACTCGCAAGGTTTTGTTGTGATGCCAGGAGGTTTTGGAACACTTGATGAGCTTTTTGAAGCAATTACATTAATCCAAACCAATAAGATAGAAAAATTCCCAATTATCCTTGTTGGAACTGAATTCTGGGATGGTTTAATGGATTGGATTAAACAAACTCTACTTGACGCTCACAGTAATATTAGTGCTAAAGATTTAGATTTAATTCACGTTGTAGATACAGGTGAGGAAGTGATTACTATACTTGATAAATTCTATAAAGAATATGGATTAAGTCCGAATTTCTAAGCAAACAATAATAACAAATTTCAAGATTGCCGCTATGATTAAGAAATTATGTCTTACAGTTTTTGCGTGCGCATTAACGTTTCAATCCCTTTCTGCGCAAGAAAACTTTAAACTTATGTTTTATAACTTACTTAATTTTCCATTAGAAGATGCAGTTCCTAATCGTCTACAATACCTTGAATTGGTATTGGATGATTATAGACCTGATTTATTTATGGTGTGTGAATTAAATAATGTTAATGGAGCAAATACCATTTTAAGTTCTCTCCAATTCATAAATCCAGACTACCAAGGTGCAACATTTGAGCTTAACACCTCTGACGATAGTGGAAGCAATCAAAATGATCTACAGCAACTCCTATATTATGATAGTTCTAAATTTATTTTAGAAAGTCAAAACATTGTAACAACCATTTTTAGAGATTTTAATCACTACAGACTAAGACTTAACTCTGTAAATCAAAATACGAATCCAGTTATATTAGATGTGATTGTTTGCCATTTAAAAGCCTCACAGGGTACTACCAACCAAAATTTACGTTTGCAAATGGTTAATGATTTAACTACTTATCTTGATACATTTCCTGTGAATAGTAATATTGTCTTAGCAGGAGATTTTAATGTTTACACAAGTTCTGAACCTGCATTTCAAGAGCTTATAGATACAGCCAACAACAATGTTATCAAATTTGAGGATCCTGCAGATCGTATTGGAAGCTGGCATACCAATTCAAATTTTATAGATGTGATGACCCAGTCTACACGTACTCAAACAGGGCTTGGTGGTAGTACTGGAGGTTTTGATGATCGTTTTGACTTTATAATGACATCAGCATTTATGAATTCAAATCCCGAATTGACATTTGTTCTAGATAGCTATGATGTCTACGGAAATAACGAGAATTTTCAGTGTTTTAACCAAGAAATTAATTCGTCAGACTGTGCTGGAGCCGACTTTTCCTTTGCCATTAGAGACGCATTATACAATTTTAGCGACCATCTTCCCGTTACATTAGAACTCCAAACCAATCAATCATTAAGTGTTGATGAAATCTTGGTTGAAGATGCAATCACTATTATTGGCACAAACGTTGTTGATGAAACTCTAAAACTTAAAGTGAAGCCTAGTTTAGAAAACAATATATCCCTTTCGATATATAATAGTCTAGGACAACTTGTAAAAACTGTTAACGCTAAAAATTCGTTAATAACAGTAGATGCTACCTCATTTGCAAATGGTATCTATTATATTACGAGCTCTAAATTTCAGTTTGAACCCTTAAAATTTGTAGTTGCGCATTGAAACTAAATTATGTCTTACTTATTAATCTCTTTTTATGGAGTGCATTAGTTTTTGGTCAAAATAGTATTGACCTAAGTGCTTCTGTAGATGTGTATACTAAGACTATAAAGATTAATCAACGTATCGTTTATCAAAATGAAAGTAATGATACCTTAACCACAATTTATCTAAGTAACTGGAATAATGCCTACTCTACAAAAAAGACACCTTTAGCCAAACGTTTTACTGAAGAGTTTAACGATAAATTCCATTTTGCTAAAAGCGAACAGCGTGGTTTTACTTTGATTACCAAGATGTATGACGAGGCGAATAATGAACTTGAGCATTCTGCCTTAAAAGAGCATCCAGATATCATAAAAGTAGATCTTAAAAAACCATTGCTCCCTAACGAATCTTATGATATTACGCTAAGCTATAACCTTGTGCTTCCAGACGATAGCTTTACGGGTTACGGCATCACTCCTGAAAAAGATTTCGACCTCAAATATTGGTACATTACGCCTTCTGTTTATAACGGAAAGTGGCAATACTATAGCAATAAAAACTTAGATGATTTGTACATACCGGAAGCCGATTTAACTTTTCAAATTGAATTTCCTCTCAATTACCAATTGATATCAGAGCTTAATACTATTGATATCAAACAAACAAAGGAGAATCAAACATTTTATTTACACGGAAAAAATCGTGTGAATACCCATTTGATACTGACTAAGTTTTCAAATTTCAAATTTGTACAAACCGATAATTTTACCATTTTTTCCGATCTTTCAAATGAAGGTGTGACCGCTGAAGAAAAAGCTATAATTACTGATAAGATTACACGTTTTATTACTGAACACTTAGGAGAATATCCTCACGAGCGATTATTAATTACCAAGAATGATTATAAGAAAGATCCATTATATGGTTTAAATCAATTGCCGAATTTCATAAGACCTTTTCCTGATAATTTTCAATATGAATTAAAACTTTTAAAGACCGCGTTAAACAATTATTTAGAAAACACCTTATTGATTAATCCTAGAAAAGACTATTGGTTGAGAGATGGTATTCAAATCTATTTCTTAATGAAATATGTTGAGATCTATTATCCAGACACAAAACTACTGGGTACATTAGCTAATGTTTGGGGTGTGCGTTCATTTCATGCAGCAGATTTAGGCTACAACGATCAGTTTACTTTATTTTTCATGCAAATGGCGCGTACAAATCGTGATCAGCCATTAACTATGTCTAAAGATTCTCTATTGAAATTTAATGCCAATATTGCAGGAAAATACAAGGCTGGTATTGGTTTACGATATCTTGACGATTTCATAAATGAAGATATTATGGAAAATAGTATCTCAGAATATCTTAAAACGAATCAGTTAAAGATCACTAGTTCTGATCGTTTCGAAAATCTTATAAAATCAAAAACATCGAAAGACATTAACTGGTTTTTTAAAGATTATGTTGATTCGAGAACTAAAATTGATTTTAAGATAAAAGAAATCGAACAAACCGAAGATTCAGTAACTATTACAATTAAGAATAAGCGAAAAAACAACATGCCTGTTTCGCTATTTTCATTAAGTAATGACTCTATCACATCAAAGTCGTGGATTGAAAATGTAAGTGGTTTAAAGACCTTTACTATTCCTAAAGACAGTACAGATAAATTTGTACTTAACTACGATAATACGATACCAGAATTTAACTTAAGAGATAATTATAGATCGCTAAATGGCTTCTTTTTGAATAACAAACCATTTCAATTTAGGCTCATTAAAGATGTAGAAGACCCAAATTACAATCAAGTGTTTATAATGCCTCAGGTGGAGTTTAGAAATATTTACGATGGCTTGACCTTAGGTGCTAAGTTTTACAACAAAACTGTTCTAAGAAAAAAGCTGAATTATAAAATCTCACCAGTATATGCTACAAAATCTAGATCCATAACAGGAAGTAGTAATATTTTTTACACGCATTTTATTGAAGATACAGACCTCTTCAACATCACTTATGGTCTCTTTGCCAAATACAATTCATTTGCCGAAGATTCCTTTGTAACTATTCTAACACCAAGTTTATCATTGTTCTTCAGAGATAAGGACGATTATAGATCTGATAAGTCCAAGTTTTTAAACCTACGTTATCTCAGTATCTCAAGGGAAGTAGGTGAAAATGCAATTATTGATGATTTACTTGAGCCAGATTACAGTGTGTTTAACATTAGGTATATTAGCTCAAATCCAGGGTTGGTTAACTTCAACAAGTGGTATTATGATGTTCAATTTGCAAAGAAATTTGGAAAAATTTCTTTGAACTACGAATATCGTAAACTTTCTGAATCAAATAGGCAGTTCAACTTGCGCTTGTTCGCTGGAACCTTTTTATATAACAGAACCGAAGCAGATTCAGACTATTTCAGTTTTGCTCTAGATAGACCAACAGATTATCTTTTCGATTACAATTATTTGGGACGTTCAGAATCGTCAGGAATTTTTAGTCAGCAAATCATCATTGCTGAAGGTGGTTTTAAATCAAAACTAGAAACACCCTTTGCAAACCAATGGATGACCACAGCTAATGTAAGTACCACCATTTGGAAATATATCGAAGCTTATGGTGATATTGGTTTAGTTAAAAATAAAGGCCTTAATCCTGCATTTGTTTATGACTCTGGACTTAAATTAGACCTGGTTACCGATTATTTTGAGTTGTACTTTCCAATATATTCCAATTTAGGTTGGGAAATCGGACAGCCAAATTATGACCAAAAAATAAGAATAAAATTCACCGTAGACCCTCAAGCTTTACTGGGTCTTTTCCGAAGAAAATGGTATTAACATATTCTTAATCAAAATGTCTTTTTTTTGACTTTTTTGATAATTTCTCTAAAAAAACCTTATTTTTTTGATGAATTCTTAATAATATAACAATATTCAACGTTGTAACATAACTAAAAAATGGTTAAATTTGCAGCATATAATTCACAACTATGTCCACAAAAACCAAAGCCACTACCGATATGACCTTTGAAGACTTTAAAAACGAAGTCTTAAATGATTATAAAATTGCAACTACGAGTAGAGAGTGCAGTTTATTAGGTCGTCGTGAGGTGCTTACAGGTAAGGCAAAGTTTGGAATTTTTGGTGATGGTAAAGAGGTGCCTCAATTAGCATGGGCTAAAGTATTCAAAAATGGTGATTTCCGTTCTGGATACTATCGTGATCAAACTTTGATGATGGCTATAGATAAGCTAAACATTCAACAGTTTTTTGCTGGTTTGTATGCACACACCTCTATTGAAGCAGATCCAATGAGTGCTGGTCGACAAATGGGTGGTCATTTTGGAACACATAGTCTTGATGACAATGGCGAATGGAAAAACCTTACAGAACAAAAAAATTCTAGTGCAGACATCTCTCCTACTGCTGGTCAAATGCCTAGACTTTTAGGTTTAGCACAAGCTTCAAAAATTTATAGGCATGTCAACGGCATAGATACCACAAAGTTTTCGGTTAAAGGCAATGAAATTGCATGGGGAACTATTGGTAATGCCAGTACAAGTGAAGGTTTATTCTTTGAAACGATTAATGCTGCAGGTGTTTTACAAGTACCAATGGTAATTAGTATTTGGGATGATGAGTATGGCATTTCTGTGCACGCAAAACACCAAACCACAAAAGAAAATATCTCTGAAATCTTAAAAGGATTACAAAGAGACGATGATAATAAAGGTTATGAAATTCTTAAGGTTAATGGTTGGGATTATTCTGCATTAATAGACACTTACCAAAAAGCCGAAAAAATAGCTCGTGAAGAACATGTACCTGTAATGATTCATGTGGTAGAATTAACGCAACCACAGGGACATTCTACTTCGGGTTCTCATGAACGTTATAAGAGCAAAGAACGTTTGGAGTGGGAAGCGCAATATGATTGTGTCGTGCAAATGCGTCAATGGATGGTTAATAACAATATTGCTACCGAAGACGAATTAGATGCCTTAGACAAAGACATAAAGAAAAGTGTAAGAGATGGTAAAAAGGCGGCATGGAACGCATATTTACAGCCTATTTTAGAAGAGCAAGCTCAAGCAATAAATTTAATAGAAACAGTAGCAGAGTCTAGTGCTAATAAAGTGTTTATCTCAAAAATTAGTAATGATCTTAAAGAGATTAAAGAACCTGGTAGAAAAGACGTCTTGTCTGCCGCTCGTAAAACATTGCGCTACCTTGTTGGTGAAGATTCTAACGAAAAAGAAGCTCTTCAAAATTGGATTAACAGTTATATTAAAGAGGTGCAACCTAAATACAGTTCGCATTTACACAGTGAATCTGATTCTTCTGTTCTAAATGCTTCGGAAGTTGAGCCAGCCTATGATAGTGATGCAGAACTCGTAGATGCACGATTAATTTTGAGAAATAACTTTGATGCCATTTTTAATACCTATCCTGAAGCCTTGATATTTGGTGAAGATTCGGGTAATATTGGAGATGTAAATCAAGGCCTTGAAGGTTTACAAGAGAAATATGGCGAACTTAGAGTTGCTGATGCTGGTATTAGAGAAGCAACTATTCTCGGACAAGGGATTGGTATGGCGATGAGAGGTTTGAGACCTATCGCCGAAATTCAGTACTTAGATTACATCCTATATGCACTTCAGATTATGAGTGATGATCTTGCGACCTTACAATACAGAACAAAAGGAAAGCAAAAAGCACCTTTAATTGTTAGAACTCGTGGTCATAGATTAGAAGGTATTTGGCATTCTGGCTCACAACTAGGTGGTATTATAAACCTAGTAAGAGGTATTCATGTTCTCGTACCTAGAAATATGACCAAAGCTGCTGGTTTTTATAATACACTTTTAGAATGTGATGAACCAGCATTGATTATAGAATGTCTGAATGGTTATCGCTTAAAAGAAAAAATGCCAAATAATATTGGTGAGTTCAAAACACCAATTGGTGTAGTAGAGACTGTAAAGGAAGGTACAGATATCACCTTAGTATCTTATGGATCTACGCTTAGAATTGTCGAACAAACGGCCAAAGAATTACTAGAAGTTGGTATTGATGCCGAAGTCATCGATGTGCAATCATTATTACCATTTGACATTAACCACGACATTGTAAAAAGTGTTGCGAAAACTAATCGTTTAATGGTAATCGATGAAGATGTTCCTGGTGGTGCTTCAGCTTATATATTAAATGAAATTGTAAATACTCAAAATGCATTTCAGTATTTAGACAGCCAGCCAAAAACCTTAGCAGCACAGCCACATCGTCCTGCTTATGGAACCGATGGTGATTACTTCTCAAAACCTTCTGCAGAAGATATTTTTGAAGCAGTTTATGACGTGATGCACGAAATGAGCCCTATCGATTTTCCAAAACTCCGATAATAATACTATTTTAGTTTTCTAAATTAGTACAATAGTGTTTCCAGATTTTAACCGTTGGAGTTTACCTTTATTAATTCTTGTATTGCAAGGGTTGCTATTTGCTATTCTGTTACTTTCAAAATATAAGCGTAAAGGAAATGTTTCAGATTTATTTCTTGGTCTTATCTTATTATTAACCTGTTACAGTCAAACCTGTTATACTGTAGGTTTTATGGGATGGTATAATGAGTTTAGAACGACTAAGATTAATTACTTTTTATTAGAGACCACGTTTGCGCTTGGTCCTTTAATTTTCTTTTATGTCAAATCGATAACGACCTCAAAATTTAAATTCAGCAAAAAGGATTGGTGGCACTTCGCTCCTGCTTTTACATTCATTATATACCGATTATCTATCTATACCTACGATGCTTTACAACCCGGTTTTGACGCTGTACAAAATGGCGTTCTAAAATTAAGTCTGGACGAACCTATTGTACTCACAGCGCTTGGATATATTAGTCCGCCTTATATGTTACTCTACCTAGCATTCACATTTCAGTTGTTCTATAATTATAGAAAAAAGATCATGCAATTTTTCTCAAATACGTATAAACTAGAGCTGAATTGGATCTTAAGCTTCCTCGTACTATTTTCATTGGCATTCTTATACAGTACGATTCAATCGGTTGTTGGTAGATATATAGATTTGGGTTATGATGATCGTTGGTGGCTCAATCTATTTGTAGCAATCATCACGTTATACGTTGGAATAAGAGGTTATTTCACAGACACGACCAAACTGAAAAAACTAAGTTTTAGCTTTTCACCCAATCGTGATGCCATTCCGCAAAAGACGGAAGCAAATGAACAAAAAGCTATCTCTCAAACAGACATTGATACTGTAAAAGCTTTAATGGAAATAGATAAAGCTTATCTCAATCCAGAATTAAACCTTTCTGATCTGGCCGAACAAGCACATATGTCGCGTGCACAATTATCAGAAATCATAAATTCTGGATTTCATAAAAACTTCAATGATTTTGTAAATGGCTATCGCGTAGAAGCATTTAAATCGATGCTTAAAGACAATAAACACGAACAGCTATCATTACTTGGAATAGCACAAGAATGTGGTTTTAATAGTAAAGCGACCTTTAATCGTGTATTTAAAAAACTAACCAACTACTCTCCTACCGAATATTTGAAATCCTCACTCAATTAAGACGTCTCAAATCGTATTTAAGACCTGAGAATACCATATAAGTCGCCCAGCGACGCATAATGCTGCACATTTGTATCAACAAACACAAACAAGTTGCATTATGAAAATTATTACGTTATTAACAACACCTTTTACGCAAAAGCATTGGTTCGCAGATGTGCTATTTGCTAGCATTCGTTTTATTTGCGGAATGCTATTGGCTCTCGATTTCGGAGCTTCAAAATTTGGGATGCCTTGGACAGACGAATCACAACACTTAGATCTTTTTGAAGTCGCCGCTTGGTTCCCAGAAGATGTAGCGAGCTACGGCGGAATTTTTGCTATAGCTCCGATATTTTTTGCTTGGATGGGTGCTTTTAGTGAAGCTGTTGGTGGTTTGCTTTTGGCTTTTGGCTTGCAAACCAGATTGGCTTCTTTTCTTATCATGTGTACCATGCTTGTTGCCATATTTATGCAAAAATGGGGACAAGGCACATGGGCAATGCTTCCAGCTATGGGATTCCTTTGGGTTAGCATCTATCACTTGTATTTGGGCTCTGGACGTTTTGGACTCGACTATCTCATCAGTAAAACATTAAAACACAATAACTAATATTAAAAACAACACATCATGACACATTTACACAGACACATTATTACGATTGCTATTACATTAATCACATTAACAGTTGGCGCACAATCTAAAACTTCAATAACTATAGATGAGCTAAACGTATTAGATAACACACAATGGACAGGCGAGCTCATGTATGTCAACTATAGTGACAGTCGTGAGGTAACCCTAAAGACGAAAATGCAGATCCAGATCAAAGGCCATAAGATTTTGATGAGTACCCAATACGACAATGAACCTTCAGCTAATTCAAAAAGTACCATCAAACTGAAAAAGAATGGCGCCTACTTTGGAAATGAAAAGATTATAAAGAAGCATATTTCCGAAGATGGAAAAACAACACTCACCACCTTTTATGAAGGGCGTGACGCCAACAAACCTGCTAAAATTTATAAAACTTATGTCTATGACGGCAATAACTTCTCTGTAACTAAAGAGGTACAGTTTAACGATGGTTCAGAAAAATTTGTACGTAATCGCTATACGTATACTAAACTCTAAGATTATGAAATATATAACGCTTTTAATTATTGGATGTCTCATGTTAGGTTGTGTACAAGACACACATCTAAAAATAGTACACTTCAAAGTAGACATGACCGCAATTGATAATGTCTACAAAGTGGGTATTAGAGGGCCTTTTACCGAGAATCCTTGGCAAGACACCATTTACTTTACCGATACCGACAACGATGGCATTTATGAAGGAACAATCACCAAACAAACAGCCCAAAGTAGTGTGAGCTTTAAATTCGTCAATCGAGATTCTATTTTCGAATTAGAACATCTGAACAACCGACAAATAACCTTTAAATATCAACCAGAAACCATACAATACGAGGCCGTTTTTGATACACCATTGGGAAAGCAGTCTCAAATGAATTAGAAACCAGAACAATTCGTCTTAAAAATCCGTCACACTAGTGATGGATTTTTTATATTTATACGAAACAGATCAGCCCATGCTTTCAAAACAAGATAAAGAACAATTACGAGGTACAATCTTTAGGCATCTTGACGGTATTGTAACTGCAACTTCGGCTTTTGCCTTACACAAAAAAGGAGTGCTTGATTATATGTTAGAGCACAAGAAGGTTGAGCTCGCAACATTAACCTCAAATTTTAATACTAATGAAGGCTATTTAAATGTGGCTTTACGAGTTTTAGCATCTCAAGGCTGGTTAACACAACACATCGACAATAAAAGTGATGTGATCATTTATGAAACAAATGCATTGAGCGCACAAGCTTTTCAATTAGTTCCACATTATGAAGAAGCTGTGAATTTGTTGCGCTATTCTGTTCGATTTCCAGAAGAACGTATTGGTGCTGATGCCTTTAGTGCCTTAGAAAAAGTATTTCAATCCTATGAACGTAAATTCAATATAGATAGTTCCGATGATACTTCCGTAGCCTACCAAATCCTAAAGCATATCGAAGGCTGTATCGTTGGGCCAATTATTGTACTATTAGGTGTAAATGGTTTATTTCACAAATATTTTATGGAGGCTTCATTTACTGCTGAAGAATATCATAAAGATCCTGAAAGCTTTAAAAAGATACTCGATTTCTTTGCACATTTAGGTTGGTTCAATAAAAAGAAAAATACCTATCAATTTACAGATGAAGGCTTGTTCTATGCCAAACGTGCTAGCGCTTATGGTGTGACAGTTTCCTATTTACCAACGCTTATCCATTTGGATGAGTTGATCTTCGGAAATGCAAACATCTTGAAAACTGAGTCGCCAGATGATACCGAAAAGCACGTACATCGTGAAATGAATGTTTGGGGAAGTGGTGGCGCGCATTCGACCTATTTTAAGGTGATAGATGAAGTCATCATCAAACTCTTTAACAAGCCTATAGACGAACAACCTAAAGGAATTTTGGATATGGGTTGTGGTAATGGTGCGTTTATTCAGCATATTTTCGATGTTATAGAATATCAGACGATAAGAGGAAAAATGTTAGATGAGTATCCTTTACTTTTGGTTGGAGCCGATTTTAACCAAGCCGCCTTAAAAGTGACTCGTGCCAATTTGATAAAAGCTGATATTTGGGCAAAAGTAATTTGGGGTGATATTGGTCGGCCAGATATATTAGCTCGCGATTTAAAAGAAGATTACAATATAGATTTAAAAGACTTACTCAATGTGCGTACATTTTTAGATCACAATCGTATATGGGAAACACCAAAGTCTGTAACAGACCGAGTTAGTAAGTCTACTGGAGCTTATGCAACCTTAGGGCAACGCATTAATAACAACCAAGTGGAATATTCACTTTTAGAACATTTGACCAAATGGAAACCTTATGTGGAGCGCTTTGGCTTGTTAATGATCGAATTGCATACCGTCAAACCAAGTTTGGTCGCCAAGCATATTGGTAAAACCGCAGCAACAGCGTATGATGCCACGCATGGTTATAGCGATCAATACATCTTGGAAGTTGATGTGTTTAATGCGATTGCAAAAGAAGCCGGATTACCTCCAGATCCGAATTATTTTTCTAAATTTCCAAATAATGACTTGGCAACCGTAAGTGTCAATCTTTTAAAAGGTAACTAACTTAACTCTATCTGACATGAAAAAAAACTATACAGATTTAGCATTATTGGTATTGCGATTGGGTTTTGGCGGATTTATGCTCACCCATGGTATTCCGAAATTTAATTATTTGTCAAATCCTGCTGAATTCCCAGATCCCATTCATCTTGGACCAACCCTATCATTGCTGTTATGTTTAATTGGTGAAGTTATAGCACCATTGCTTCTTATTGTTGGTTTTAAAACCAAATGGGCTGCCATACCAGCGGCACTCACCATGATGGTTGCGGCTTTTGTGGTTCACGCTAAAGATGATCTGGCAACAAAAGAGCATGCATTATTATACCTGTTTGCCTTTATCGCGCTATTTTTGGCTGGCGCAGGTAAGTACTCATTAGACGGATTAAAAAAATAATGGAAAAAGAAAACACACTTATTACAAGAGATTGGTTGGCCATAGAGCGAACCAAACTTGCCAACGAACGCACTTTTTTGGCGTATTTTAGAACATTCCTAGTCTTTTTGGGAACAGGCGTTACGATTCTGAAACTTGAGTTTTTTTCAGATTTAAAATCTTATGGTGTCATACTAATTATTGTGTCTGCCGTTTTATTATTTATAGGCATCTACAGGTTACTTAGAGTGAGAAAAGCCATACGACAACATTATAATTTGTAATTAATAGTGTATAAATCTTAGTGTGGCGTAATTATTGTATTTTCGTCTGCTGTGTTTTCTAAACTATTGAAAACAACTGTACTAAATTCAATGTATCTTAAATTATGAAAAAAATTATTCTATTAGCCTTGATGGTCATTCCAATGCTAAGCTTTGCTCAAAAGATCAAAGTAAAAAAAGGCACTGTAACTTTTGATGGTAAAGCTGTTGCCAAAGTAAATACAGAGCTTCGTGACAACTACTTATTCTCAACATTATCTGGAGAAAAGGCCTTTGATGTTGTGTTTAAAGGCTTATCGGCTTCGAATACCGAAGGCTTTCAATGGCTGGAATTAACGTCTGCTAGCGGACAAAAAACCGAAATTCCTTATGAGGTGTTAATGACGTCTTTTAGTCCGACAAAACTCATCATCAAACTCTTAAGTGCTAAATATGGGTTAATCACTTCCGATGGTATTGATATGGCACAGGTAGACGAGTTTTTTGCTCAAGAGCGTGAAGTACTTAGCGACAAATACATGAAGAATGTCGTATCTGCCAAAGCCGATCAAGCCGAACGTAAAGCCAAAATTGGTCGTTACAATGCGTTTGTAAAAGATGATGGGACTATCGTTTTTGGAGGTTCTACTGGCACGAGAATTATGGGTCGTGTGGTCTACGGAAATAATGCCTACAGTGTTATTGATCTCGATGGTATAACCGTTGGAACAGCAACGGGATGCTCGACTTGCACAACCGTAAAAGCCAAGACCTTTACCGATGAAGAATTTGAATTTGACTATGGCTCAAGAACCATGATGACTGGACGCTTTTCCAGATCGTTCGGACAACTATTTGTGGAGGAGCTCTTGGGACGCGACTATAAATTAGGACGTGAAGCCAAAGCCTATAAAGCACGTTTACATAAAGAAAAGGTGAAAGTCGCTAAAGAAAATAGCGTGAACCTTTATGGTGTTCCGGGATCTGTAACCGATAAAGACGGAAAAACATATACAGGAATCGTTTATGTCATCTTCGAAAAACTACAACTTGATCCTGCTCAGCAAGAAAGTGATCTCTACGATATGAACTCTATTGATAAATTTGGAAAGTTTGTAAGTGTAAAGTACAAAAATGACAAAGGACGACCACGTACTAAGAAATTTGCAGCTAGAAATAATATCAAATTTTGTGCTACAGACGACGATGAAGAGAAATGTTTTTATGGTATGAAAACCAAAGGAAATGCACTTAAAAAATTATCAAACGCTGGGAATTTAGGCTTTGATAACTCGTATTTCTATGAGGTAATTTATGAATCTAAAGGTCATATGGTCTTATCAAAACCAGGAGAAGCCGATACTTACGTTTTAAAGTTTGCTGATAAGAAGGTAGGTTTTATGATTGACGAGCGTAAAAACGAAAAGATCTCTGCAGCTTTAGCGAAGTTTATTGACAACTGTGCTGCACTAGGTGACGATTTAAAGAACAATGAGTTTGATTTGAGCAATCTAAGCAACTTAAAAACCATTATTGACGAATATGGTGATTGTAAATAGATACATCTCACAGATAAAGTAAAAAAGGCTACCAGTTTGGTAGCCTTTTTTAGTATCTTGACCAAAGAAACCAACAAGCCAAAACTCACATCATGAAAGCTGTTTCTGTAGTAACGATACGAAAAGAACTCAAGCACAAATCCAATGAAGAATTAGCCGAACTATGTTTGCGTTTGTCACGCTTTAAAAAAGAAAATAAGGAACTCCTCACCTATTTATTGTTTGAAGCCGACAGTGAAGCTGGTTATATTGAAACCGTTAAAGCCGAAATAGACGAGCAATTTGAATTTATCAATACTGACAGTTATTTCTATATTAAAAAAAGTGTTCGTAAGATCTTACGCCATACTAAAAAGTATATCAGGTATTCGTTAAATAAAGAAACTGAAGTAGAGCTCCTCCTCTATTTTTGTAGGACCCTCAAAACCATGCGACCGTCGATAACACGCAATACCACCTTAACCAATATTTATGAGCGCAATATAGAAGCGATAAAGAAAAAGATTGTGAACCTCCATGAAGATTTACAATACGACTATAGGATTGTATTAGAGGAGATTGAAAATTTGTAATCGAGAACAAAAGGTCACGTTTACGGGACTATAGACCCCAAAAACGCGCATATTTATCTCTATATAACTAGTTGTACACAAGCTCTGAAAAGTCAACCGCACAGTCAAGCACATTTCATTTTTCTCGTGCCTCACAAAATAAAAACAGCTTGCCTTTCCCCTACGCTGATTGATATTGAATGATAATTTTTATACTCATTTAGTGAGTATTTAAGAATTGTTGACTACATTAGTTGACTGAATAAAAGTATTCAAAATCAACCGAATAAAAGAGGTTTTAGAACAAAAAGGAATAAAGCAAATTTGGTTGGCTGAACAATTGGGAAAGAGTTACAATATGGTACATTCTTATGCTCAAAACAAAAGACAACCGAGTTTGGAAGACTTATACAAGATTGCGGAAATCTTAAATGTGGAAGTCAAAGACTTACTAATTGAAAGAAAAAATAATGGCTAAAAAAATACAATCAATAGAACCAAATATTGCAGATTTAGCAAACGGATGGCTAAAATCATATAAACTAGACTACAAACTTGAACAAGAGTCTTTAAATACAGAGATTGACAAAGCTCTTTCTGATTATTTCACTAAAAATGGAGGAACAGGAGCAAATAGACCTGATGCCAAAGTTTTACTTCAAGACAAAAACCTAGACTTCTTCCCTATTCTAATTGAATACAAAGGATATAAAGATAAACTCGTAAAACTTGATAAAGACGGACAAGTTGAAAATAGAACTTCTAAGAATGAACCACACTTTAAAAACATCAACTCGTATGCCGTAAATGGGGCAGTTCATTACGCAAACGCCTTGCTTCATCATACAAGCTACACTGATATTATCGCTATCGGAATGACAGGACATAAGGATGAGACAGGAAAAATCCATCACGAAATTGGTGTTTACTATGTGTCAAAAAACAATTTAGGAGCAGGACAAAAAATTGGCGATTATACTGACTTTTCATTTTTAGCACCAAATAATTTTGATGCTTTTATTGAGTCTGTAAAAACACTTCAAATATCTCAGGAAGAACTTGACAAATTAAAAGACCAACGAGAAAGAGAAATTGACCAAAGTCTTGTAAAACTTAATAACGACATTTATCAGAACGAAAAAGGTTTAGGAGAAAATGACCGTGTATATTTGGTTGCTGCTTCAATTATTGCAACGCTTGGTATTCCAGGTAAAGTTTCACCACTAGAAAAATCAGATTTAAAATCTTCAACCGAGAGAGGTTATAGAGATGGCGATTTAATGATTAAAAAAATTGAATCTTTTTTGAGCCATAAAGAACTTCCAGAAGAGAAAATGCAACTTATTGTCAGAACATTATCTAACACACTTTTAACTAATAACATAAACAAAGTTGTAGATGGAGAAAGTCAATTAAAAAGAGTGTTTTGTAAAATTGTAGATGACCTAGGTATCTATTACAAAATTGGATTAACAACAGATTTCACCGGTAAGTTATTTAACGAAATGTACGGTTGGCTAGGTTTCTCACAAGACAAGTTAAATGACGTTGTATTAACACCTTCTTACGTTGCCACACTTTTAGTCAAATTAGCAAGAGTAAACAAAGACTCTTATGTTTGGGATTTTGCTACAGGTTCTGCAGGATTGCTGGTTGCTGCAATGAATGAAATGTTGATAGATGCAAAAAACTCTATCCAATCACCAGATGAACTTATCACAAAAGAAGCTCAAATAAAAGCGGAACAATTACTCGGTTTAGAATTACTTTCGAGTGTTTATATGTTAGCCATTCTCAATATGATTTTAATGGGTGATGGTAGTTCAAATATTCTGAACACCGACTCAATGAAAGATTTTGATGGTAAATATGGATTTGGAAAAACTGACACCAAATTCCCTGCTGATGCCTTTATATTAAACCCGCCCTATTCAGCATCGGGTAATGGGATGAATTTTGTTGAGAAAGCTTTAGATATGATGAATAAAGGTTATGCAGCAATTATTATTCAAAATTCAGCTGGTAAAGGTAAAGCAATTGATTACAATAAAAGAATTCTTTCCAAGCATACACTTTTAGCAAGTATCAAAATGCCAATTGATTTATTTATAGGCAAATCAAGTGTTCAGACAAATATTTACGTTTTTAAAGTAAATGAGAAACATCATAAAGATGAAATGGTTAAGTTCATTGACTTCTCTAATGATGGATACACTAGAGCAAACCGAAAAAAAGCAAATAACAATTTAAAAGATACTGACCAAGCAAAAGAACGTTACCAAGAGATTGTGGACTTAGTTCGTTTTGGAAAAAGCAAATTAAATATTCTGTCAGAAAAAGAATATTATGAAAATACAATAGACCCTAAAAATGGTGCAGACTGGAATCAATCAACACCGATTGATACAAAACCAAATTTGCAAGATTTTAATAAAACCGTAAGCGATTACTTAGCGTGGGAAATTGGTACTATCTTAAAACAAAGTACAGTAGATGAAGAATTGGGAAAGCACTAACCCCACTCAATGACAAATTGAAAAACATTGAGTGGGGAAAATATAAATTTGATAAATTATTCAAAATATGTAAAGTAAGTAATAAACTTTCAAAATCAGATTTAGTAAGTAATGCAAAAATTCCCGTGTTTTCCTCAGAGTCTACTAATAATGGAATAATTGGATATACTGATAAGAAAGCTGAATTTATTATAAGTTCTGAAATTCCATACTATATTGTTTTTGGAGACCATACTCGTACTTTCAATATAGCAATACAAGACTTTTGTGTAGCTGATAATGTAAAGGTATTACAACCTCTATCATCTTATTCAAAAAATGAATTACTTTTTATCATATCGTCTTGGAAAAAATGTGTTCCAGACAAAGGCTATTCAAGGCATTGGAGCGTAGCTAAGAAAGTCTATTTTCAATTACCTACTAAAGACGACAAAATAGACTTTGATTTTATGGGGCGTTTTGTGGCAGAAATAGAAAATAAAACTAACCTAAAGTTAGAAAACTATATTTCAGATAATGGGTTAAGTGATTGTCACTTAACGGAACTGGAAAAGAGAACTTTAAATAAATATGAAAATATTGAGTGGAGAGAATTTAAAATGAGTTTTCTTTTCCAAAGAATAAAAACTATTAAGTTGCCTTATAAAGCCAAAGATTTACCAAATCAACAATCGGGTAATCATTCACTTCCTTGTCTCACCTCTAGTTTCAATAACCAAGGTTTAAACTATTATGCGCCAAGAGAAGGCGCAACTGTTCTGAAGAATGTTATTTCTATACCTTCAAACAGTGATGTTTATCGAGCTTATTTCCAATCAAATGAATTTACAGTTTTGTCTGATGCTTATGCAATTGAATGGGTTTTTAATGAAGATGGATTAAAGCCAAATCAGTACTTGTTTGCAGTCCAATGCATTAACAAGGTTACTGATTTACCGATATATTCATACAAAAATAAATTAGGAGGCTGGAATGTAGCAAAAGACAAATACATTCAATTACCTGCTAAAAATAGCAAACCAGATTATGAAATAATGGAAAATCTAATTTCAGCAATTAAAAAACTAGTGATAAAAAATGTAGTCTTACACGTTGAGAATAAGAAGAAGGAATTAAACAAACAGACTGAAAATGCCAACGCTTAAAGGAAGAAAATGAATAAATTAGAGGTCAGATATAATCCGAAAAGTTAATGAGTAAAATCCGCTACTTTTCATATACGAGACCGTTGGGAGTAATGCCTACTAATCTAACAAAGAAATACGTTATAAGAGTTATTTGAATGAAAATACATGAAAAATATACCGAAGCTTTAAAATCATTTACTGATTTTGCAACAGTTCATGAATGGGCTCAAAGAGTTGGTGAGCTTTATCCTAATCTATTGGAAAAGGCTGAAAAAGAAGCTCAAGCACAAAAACAAGATACTACAGGTTTACGCGAAATAGCTGCTAGAATATCTTCTAGATTATCCTCTGGAAACTTTAACAATGTAGTAATTGATGATAGCGAACGACCAAGAAAAGTCAAATATTTGACAAAGGAGGAACAGCAGAGTAATCAAGAGAAAGAATTAAGTGAAGATATTGAGCCAATTACTCGATTCGAAATAATTAATCAGGCAAAAGATAAATTAAAGATTCAAGAAATTTATCGATTTGATGAATTCAAAAATATTCAAAAGGCGTTTAAGGATTTTTTTGGATTAGACTTTGATCTTGACCATGCTCAAGCACTATTAAATCCTGAAAATCGAGGAAGTCATCATCCAAATAACATTCAATTATTGCTTAAATATCATAATGGTAAAAAAAGTAACAAATCTTGGAAACGCTTCAATTTCAATGAACAAAAAGATTACATAATGGATGCAATAAAACTTCAAAGCAATGTAGCTCAAAGTTTTCAGTTAGAACTAAATAAAGAAATTCTAAACCAGCTTTTAGATAGATTAAAATCTATTTATGATTAAATATAATGAACATGAAATTTGCGCGTACTCCCAACAACGTGTATAACTAATTGCTAGTTATAGCCTACTCGGACACGAGCGTAGCGAACTGGCGCAAGCAAAATCCTACAGATTTTCCTAATGATTCGTTCCTTTTTACTAACTTAGTTCTAACCAACGCAACTGAACCATACACGAACACGTTAGTCATAATTATTACGAATGAAAAATTACGATGAATTTTCTAATATTGAATTTGAAAAATTGTGCGAATCTCAAAACGTTTTTAAATCAGAATATGATTTGGATTCATATTCCTATTGGTTTTATGATCAAGAATCTGAGCTGTTAAGGCTATACAATAGTGATGAGGATGAAGTATTCTTTAAATACGTACCAGTTGGGACTTATTCGCTGAAATCCAATACTTGGATGTGGAGCTGGGAAAATGAGCATTCAATTGAAAAAAGCAAAAACGAAACTTTACAGGTAAAATCATTCGGAGAAATCCATAATTATCAAAAACTCACAAAAGGATTAATAGAATGTGATAAAGACGAGTGCTGGGAATTTGTTGCAATTGCTAAAAAATTTATAAAAAGTTTGGGAGCATACTGTACTGACTCAAAGGATTTATTGACCTATAAATTGTTGACCCACGAATATTCAGAAACAGATTCAACCGCAGTAAAAAAAATGAAACAAAGAACTGTGGATTGTGGAAATCATGGTTTTAAAAGACCTGCTTTCGTATGTCAACATTTAAACTTAAAAAAAGCTAATGGCTTTGAAGAATCTTTTACAACGTATAGAGGAATGGAATTGGATGAAGAAGATGATTTCGCGGCTTGGTGTAATGAATGTGAGAAAGTAAGGGTTGAAAAAGATGGTTGGAATGAAGAATCTGAAAAATTCGCAAAAATTAAATTAGTGTGTGAAGAGTGCTACTTTGAATTAAAAGAATTTAATAAAAAATAAAACTATGGTCAACAACGTGTATAATTAATTACTAATCCTGCTTGCACTCAGACACGAGCGTAGCGAACTGGTGCAAGCAAAATCCTACGGATTTTCCTCAGGTTCGTTTTCTTTTGCTAACTTAGTTCCAACCAACGCAACGAGTTATCCACAAACACGTTGTAGCACAATTATTAGGAATGAAAAATCTTCTACTAATATTACTAATTTCAAACTTAGGGTTTAGTCAATCTTCAATAACTCAAAAGGATATTGAGATTTGCACTCAATTGACTTTATTAAATGTCAGCAAAGAGGATGATGTAAATTTTAAAAAACATTTAAAAACAATTGCAGATAAAGCCAAAGAGTTCAAAATTGATTATGAATATGATTGGTTAACTTATAAAACAGAAAAGGGAGAATATTTGATTGTTAATTTTAGTGATGACCTAAAAAGCATACTAACATTAAGTGATTATCGAAAAGTGTTTACAATAGCTAATTCTGGTCAAGCATTTAACAAAGCTATAAGTGAAATTTCAATGCTTGATGTCAATGTCAAGTTCAACTATGTAAAAGAAATGATTCTTCCTTGGAGTACAGTTTCCGAAATGTCAGTTTCTGAATTTCCTTATGCCGAGATGATTGAATTTAAAATCAGTTCACAGTCATTTAATAAGATTGATAAGGTTTTAAGACAACTTTCAAAATTACTCAAAGATAGCAACTACCCTTTTCCGCTTGAAACGAGCAGAGGAGCTATTGGAGCATATGGAAAAATAACTTTAGTTTGGTTTTATGATGACACAGATAATTTCAATGGTATGGATACTCCAAAGGGTTGGATGAAAAACAAAGGAAAACTGAAAGAATACAACTCTCTTTTGAATGAATTCTTAACTCTTACAGATAAAAGAAAAAATTATAAGTTAAGTTATGTAAAAGAACTTAGTAACTAGCTAATAAAAGTGTACAACAACGTGTATAGCCAATTGCTCATTCAACTTGCACTCGAATACAAGCGTAGCGAACTAGCGCAAGCAAGAGAAAATTGAGCAATATAAATTTGAAAAACTATGGACACGAATATCTTACCTCATCACCAACGTGCAATCAATAACCTTGTGAAAGAATATCAAGACGATGAGCGGTTTGAGGCTTTAATCATTGGTGGTTCAGTTGCCAAAGGATACGCGAGATCTGATTCAGATATTGATTTTATGGTGGTTGCCTCAGATGAAGAATTTAAAAACCAACAAAAAGCAGGAGACTTTTTTATCAACCGAACAGACTTAACAGATTATCCAGGTGGCTTTGTGGATGGAAAAGTCATCGACATGCATTACCTCAGGCAAGTCGTTGACAGAGGAAATGAACCCACCCGATCGGCATTTGATCACGCAATCATAGCCTTTTCAAAAGTAGATGACCTAGCTAGTATCATCCATTCTATCCAACAATACCCTGAAGCCGATCGTGATCAAAAAATGCGAAAATTCTATTCAATGACCTTTATTCAGAATTGGCTAATGGGTGAAGCAGAACGACATGGCAACATTTATACGAAAAGCCGCGCAGCATCACAACTTGTGCTGTTTGCCGGGAGGTTGATTCTCACATACAATCGTGTGTTTTTCCCATATCATAAGTGGTTTTACGAATATTTGTCAAAATGTAATGACAAACCCAAAAACCTGATCAAAGAAATGAATCAGGTTTTAAACCAACCTACTGCGGAAAATGCTAATAGACTGTTCGAAAACGTCCGAGGATTTAGAGATTGGAATGTAACTGATATTGAAGCTTTTCATTGGTTTATGGAAGATGTAGAATGGTCCTGGAGAAATAATAAACCACCCCTTGAGGATTGGTAGTACATAAGAAAAAGAGAATTTGAAATGAAACGAAGTATAGAGAAAGATAACGAAGTGCCAACAACATATAACCCAATAACTGACGATTACACGAACACGTTATGTCTAATTAGAAGAAAATGAGTAAAAAATACATAATATTCGCATTTACTCTTTTTTTCCTTCTTTTATTTGACTGCTCACAGAAGAAAAAAGAACCTTTAGTACAAAAGTCGACTTTAATTGTGGATAAAATAGATTCTGTGGGAAACAAATTTATCCGAGATGGAAAAGTAATGGGTTTTTCCATAGCTGTTGTAAAAGATAATAAAACGCTATATAATAACAGTTTTGGATTTATTGACTCGTTAAAAACAATTTCAACTAACAATGATCATTATTTTTTAATGGCTTCAATTTCTAAGTTAGTAGGATCCACTCTAGTTATGAAACTTGTTGAGGAAGGGATTTTGGACTTGGATGATTCTCTCTCTGATGTATTACCAGATTTTCCAAATAAAGAACAAGCAAGCAAAATAAAACTCCGACATTTAATCTCAATGACTTCAGGTCTTAAAGAGTATGCGTCAACGCTCGATAGTATTTATGTCGCTACAGGTAAAAGTCCGACTAAAGAAGACTACTATAACTTTTTTGATTCGCAAGAATTAGAATTCGAACCTGGAGCATATTATAAGTACGTGAACTCTGGTTTTGTACTAATGGCTATGATAGTAGAAAGAGCTACAAAAATGCCATTTCAAAATAGTATTGATCGAATTATCAATGAACCCTCAGGTTTTAATATTGAGCTGATTTCATCTTACATTGATAATCCAAAAATGAGTAATCATTTTGAGTTAATAGATGACGTAATTAGGAAAAGAAAACACTGGCCCTGGATTAAAGGTGATGGCGGAATGACTAATACAGCAATTGATTTGGCTTATTTTCCTGAAAAATGGATGAATGGCTCTATTATATCACAAAATTCTTTTAAACAAATGATTAGCCCTACAAAGCTAAGTTCTGGATTTTCTTCTGAATATGGCTTGGGTGTGAAAAATGGAAGCTTTGAAGGAGTTAAAATGTTTGGTCATTCTGGAGGAGATAAAACAACTTACAGTATGATGTTTCATTTTCCCGAAGTAAAAACTACTATTGTCACAATGGTAAATACTAACAATACACCTTCCAATGCAAGGCAAATATTCTCTGAAGTTGCATTAATTGTGCTAGATAAGAAAAAACCTAACCATAAATTAAAGCCATTAAAGAATGAGGATCTCTCCAATCTAGCAGGAAGTTATCTCAGTCCTGGAGATAAAAAAAATAAAACTGCATTTATAATTTATAATGAACAAGATCAATATCTATATTATACTTTTGACAAAATTATAGAAAATGGGGAAAAAATGTACAACTTAGGAAACGGTGAGTTTTGGATCGAGAGGTGGCCTTTTGATAGAATCCATTTTGTAAAAAATGATACTAATAAAATTGTGGCATTAAAAGAGTTTTACGGAGGGTATATGTCTCAATTAAAATTAAAGATTGATTAACTAGCCGTAACAATATGTATAACTAATTGCCTAGCTTATGTGTACTAAGAATATAATCACCGAAGGTAAACCATACACGAACACGTTGTAAGTAATTTAAGAAACCTACTTAATAAATAAATTTACTGATTGAAATGAAATTGAATGAATACTTAGTTAATCGGCTTAAAGAAATCCTTACAGAAGGAAAATGGGTTGTAGGAACAAATTTTAAAGAACAAATCTTTGATTTAGATTGGAACCAAGCCATTCAGAAAATAGATGATTTTAATACTATTGCCGACATCACTTTTCATATTCATTACTATATAGAAGGAGTAGCAAAAGTACTTGAAGGTGGCTCTCTTGACATAAAAGACAAATTTAGTTTTGACTCTCCTCCTATTAAATCACAGCAAGACTGGAAAAATCTAGTAAATAAATTTTGTTCTGATTCAGAAAGATTTATAGAACTAGTAAAAGACATGGATAATGAAAAACTATTGAGCGATTTTATTGAAAAGAAATATGGAAATTATTATAGAAACATTGATGTAATAATAGAACATACTTACTATCATCTTGGACAAATTTTACTTATAAAAAAACAAATTAATAAATAAACTACGTACAACAACGTACATAATTAATTGCTCAGTTGGTTAAGCAAAAGAAAAAAAACAATCTTGCGAAAATAATCACCGAAGGTAAACCATACACAAACACGTTGTAGCCAATTTAAAAGGACATCGAAACATCAATGAATTACAGAAAAATTACATTTATAATACTTACGGTATTAATTCTTGGAACAATATTTTACAACTCATACTTTCCAAAATTTTTAATTACAGGAAAGTACGTTGCTAATATCGAAGATGAATTTGCAACTTTTGGAGTTTCCAATGGAGACCAACTTATTCTAAACGAGGACGGAACTTTTCAATCCGATTCTTGGGGAACAGGAACATATGTTCTAAAAGGTAAAGAAATTGAATTTAATTACAACGATGGTAGTATTCACACTCAATTTAACAGACCATTGTTTTTTGGAAAACCAAGAATAATAATATTTAGAGACTTAAAATCTGAATTCATAAAAAAATGACAATCCAAGAATAATTCATTACTCGAAAGGAGTAAAAGTATTGACTTGGGGAAAAATAAAAAAACTGGTTACAACAACGTGTATAGCCAATTGCTTGGTCTATTTTTACTTAGTCACATTGGTTACCATTGTATAAAAACGATAAAATCAGGATATTTCCTACTAAAGAGAAAAATAGTATTTTTGTTATTATATTCAACATATAACATTTTGAGAAACACCCTTAAATTTATATTAGCTTAAGATTAACCTTAGAAACCACAGGTTAATAACTTTTTTATTCGAGTGATCTTCTACTCGAATCGGTTTTCCATTTAATTATTCTTTGTCGCATTGCTATAAAAAGCAATCACGTATGTTTTTCGGTTTTGATAATTCAATTTTGAAAAAGCAATGATTAAATGGTCCATAAAATCAAAAAAATGTTAGGCAGATTTATAAATTGTGAGAAACGAATATACCTGGGAAATAAAAGCGATAAGTACTCCCCTTTTAATAAAAAAATGCAGTCATTGTCATAATGATAGATTTTATTGTAGCGAAAAATTTAGATTAAATGCTCAAAAGAAAAATATAGACGTATGGTTGATTTACAGATGCAAAAAATGTGATAATACAACTAATATGACAATATTTTCTAGAATCAAACCAAGTTCAATAAATAAAAAATTATACAATCAACTTTCTGAAAATCAGACTCAAATAGCTTGGAGATATGCATTTTCTAATGAAATAAAACAAAAAAACAATATACAATTAGATTTTAAAAGTGTTGAATATAAAATACTCTACGATAATATAACTTTAGAAGATATTTTAAGTTCTGACATCGAAATCATCACTTTTAAGATTAAATATCCTTTTGATTTTAATCTTAAATTATCATCCGTTATTCGGGCTTGTTTAAAAATATCATCAAAACAATTAGAAAGATTAATTGAGTTGGAAGTCATTTCAATTCAAGACAAATATTTACAAAAAAAACACAAAGTGAAAAATGAAAGTATTATAAAAATAGACGTAATAAAATTGAAAAAAAATATGGAATCTAAAAACTAAATAAAACAACGAACAGCTAAAAACGTGTATAGTTAATCAATAGCTCTATGTGTATTTGAACATGAGAGCAACAAACTGGTGGAAGCAAAGCCCTTCGGATTTCCCTCTGGCCAGCTTTACTATGTTAACTTACTACGTCAATACTACTTAAGATGCACAAACACGTTTTACTAGATTTTCTAAAACGGTATAATTCTTGATAAATTCTACAATATTTTAATCATTCAACACAAACCAGATGAAAAGAATTTTACTCACTTTAACTTTCTGCGGACTAACTTTAATCGCAAAATCACAAAATGCAAGTATCGAACAATCAACGTATGGCATACAAACTGGATTTTTAGGAATTTGGGCCCATAACGAAACGAAATTAACAAATTCAATTGCATTGCGTTCTGAAATTGGATTAGACAGCGGAATTTGGGGAGGTGATTTCTATGACGGAACGGGATTTTTAATGACACCTGTAATTACTCTCGAACCCAGACTCTATTATAATTTGAATAAAAGAGTTAGCAAATCAAGAAGAATTGATGGAAACAGTGGAAATTTCATTTCACTAAAAACAAGTTATCATCCAGATTGGTTTGTGATTTCAAATACTGACAATGTTAATGTCATAAGTGATATTTCTATAATTCCTACTTGGGGAATAAGAAGAAATCTTGGAAAACATATCACCTACGAAACCGGAATTGGAATTGGGTACAGATATGTCTTTGCAAAACAAGCCGGGTTTCTTGAAAATGAAAGTGAAACAACTGTGAACCTACATTTGCGAATTGGATATCGATTTTAAAGTAGGTAGGAAAAAGCCCTAACCGGTTCGTTTCAGTCATATCCTAATCGTAAGTCATTGCAATTTATTATCTTAGTAAAACACAACAAGACCAACACAAACACTTAGTGTTCAGTATTTTGCAATCTCTAAATTAAATGATATGAATCTAAAAACTAAATAATTAATAATGTTTAATGATGGTTTACGGATTTCTATTGAAATCCAATCATCCTTCATTCCATTTTTGCTAACTTAGTTCTCGAACATTATACACCACGTATAATTACGTTAGGTACAATTATGAAGATCTTCAAAAAATACATAGCACTAATTTTATTGATACTATTAGTGTCATGCAATGATGTTAATGAGATTCCTCTAAAATCTAATATTGAGATTCAGATAGATGGTCTTTTGAGAGAAAAAGATTGGGAGGATTCCAAAATAATTACTTTGAAGCCTTCAACTACATTATTTTATATAGAAGATGAAGTCAACCTATTTATAGGAATTAGAAATACAGATAGTATTAATAGATATATTGACTTATATATAAATAATGATTCAATTGGAACAATTAATTTACACGCATCAATGCAACTTGGCGAACGCTTGTTAGGTGATCACTGGAATGATACCATTCCAACTTGGGATTGGGGCAATAATAAAGATTGGATTTCAAATAATGTTGAAATAGTAAATCACAATGAGAATATGTCTTTTCAAGAAAGCATAGCGCCTTATGAAGGATTTGAATTCAAAATTTTAAAACGAAAAATTAAGAGTAAAAAAAATCGAATTCGAATTGAAATTAAAGATTTTTTAGGAGAAGCACAGGATATTGTGTATCCGTTAGATTCTGAAAGGAATAATAAAGAAAATTGGAATACTATAAATATTAAAAGTCAAATGATCAATGAAAAGTAATGAACGCTATAAATATTGTAAATAGAGAATTGACCTCTGAAGAAATTGAACTTGTCAACTCTGGGTTTGATGACCTTTCAATAGAAGAAGGTATAGACATAGAAAGTACTGAAAAAATAAGCTTTGTGGCATTGAAAGAAAACAGACTTATTGGTTGTTCTTCTGGTTTGGCCCATAAAAATGGAGAGACTTATTCTGGTTGGTTCTACCTGACCGATCTATTTGTTGAGAAGGACTATCGCGATCAAGGCCTAGGGTCTGACCTCTTAAAAGCATTAGAAGAAAAGACAAAAACGATAGGAGTTCAAAACATTTGGCTCTGGACCTCAGGAGTGCCTACATTAAGATTTTATGACAGACATGGCTACAAGCCATTTACAGAAATGGAAAATTGGTATTCTGACGGAAGCAGTCGAATTGGTCTAAGAAAAAAAATAATAGAATTATAAAACAAACCTTACTCGAACGCATTGGCACTAATTTTGCGACAGACTCCACAAATTCAATAACCAACATAAATGAAATATTCACTATCAGTTCTAATCGTTTTCTTAAGCATTACAATTCATGCCCAAGAAGGCCGATATTTTAAATCAATTGAAGAAGCCTTAGAAAACCCAGAACAAGTTTATAATTTATCAATCAGTTGGAAAAACTTAACCGAATTCCCTGATGAACTTATTAAATTCAAAAACCTAACATTTTTAAATCTTTCTAGAAATAAGATTGTTACTATTCCTGATTGGATTGGACAATTAGAAAACTTGGAAGTCTTGATTTTAAAAAATAATGAGATCTATGAGATTCCTGAAACTATTGGCAACTTATCTAAGCTAAAAGACCTAAATATTAGTGATAACGATTTAGATTATTTGCCTCAAAATCTAAAAAAACTTAGTCATCTTACGTCATTATATGCTAGTAATAATAATTTGGATACATTCCCGCAAAGTATACTAGAGTTAGTTAATTTAGAATATTTGTCCTTAGATGGAAATTCTATACCTGAGATACCTTCTCAAATAGAAAACTTAAATGGGTTGTATGAATTACGATTAGAAAAAAACGAACTACTTGTTTTACCCAAAGAAATAGGCACTCTAAATAATCTAAAGGAATTGTGGTTAGGATCTAATAAACTGGAACAACTTCCAATGGAAATTGGTACCCTTTCAGAACTGAAAGCATTGTATTTAGGCTCAAATAAACTAGTAACAATTCCTGAGAATATAGGTAACCTTACCATGCTTCAAACGCTAGATTTATATGATAATGGCTTAACCACCTTACCCGAGTCTATTGGTAAACTAGATCATTTAATCTTTTTAAATCTTATTAGAAATTATGAGTTCTCTCTTTTTCCAAATAGTATAGGCGATTTAAAATCAATTAAAGATTTAAGATTGACTAACAGTAAAAAAATCACCTCAATTCCTAATTCGTTTTCTAAACTTCAAACCCTAGAAAGTCTAGCTCTTGGATGGTGTGAGAATTTAGGATTTCCAGAAGTCATTTTAAGCTTAGAATCTCTTGAATTTTTGGAATTAAGCAGTAATAATATACTTGAAATTCCTGAAAAAATTCAGAATTTAAAGGGGTTAAAGCGGCTGTTGTTGAATAACAACAACATAAGCTCAATTGATATTGTTTGTGCGCTTAAAACCCTAAAAACACTTGAGTTAGAAGGAAATTCATTAAAGTCAATTCCAACTTGCATAGCTAGTCTTGAACGATTGAGAAGACTAAACTTAGCATGGAATAACATTCGTAAAAAGGATATCAAAAAGTACAAGTCTTTATTGCAGGAGTCTATCAACGAATTAAGTATTGATTCTCAAAATTAAAACTAATGTTTAAAACGTTTAGTATGCAATTTGGAAAAAGAAACCATATGAAAAAATTGGACACTCTGGAAAAAGAAGGTCATCTAATCTTTCCTTCTATTTATAAAGCATTTTACTTAGAATGCTTAAAAGTTGTCCCAAAAACACTGGTTGGAACCGATTTATTTCACGATAAACATGAATTAAAAGCATGGGCTTTAGAATTACTAGAGGAAGATAATGCCGAAATATTCCTCACCGAAAAAGATGTTGTGTTTATGATGCATCAAGGTTATATGTTTTGGTATTTTAAAGCCGATGGGACTAAAAACCCAAATGTGTATTTTTATGAAGAAATGAGTTTAAAACCAACGCTTGTGACCGATTTAAAAACTTTTCTATCTGAGTATCTAAACGAGAAAAAAGATAATTAAATTTGTAGTCTCAAAAGATAAAACAAAAAGAACGTGATCATAAATAGTAATCCTGTCAAGGGAATGAGAGATTTATCTCCTAAAGAAGTTGAATTAAGAAACTATGTTATAAGTCAAATCCTAAAGGTGTATAAAAAATATGGGTTTAATCAAATCGAAACACCTTGTACCGAAAACATCGAATTATTAAGTAGTGGTGATGGTGGTGAAAATGAAAAAATGCTTTTTAAGATTCTTAAGAGAGGTCAAAAACTAAAAATTTCTAACGATCAATCAGAAAACGATTTGGTCGACCTTGGTTTGAGGTATGACTTGACAGTTCCGCTTTGTAGGTTTTTTGCAAATAAGAGATCAAAGTTACCTAAAGAATTTAAAGTCATACAAACTGGAAGTGTTTGGAGAGCAGAACGCCCTCAAAAAGGAAGATATCGACAGTTCACTCAATGTGATATTGATGTAATCGGTCTTAATAGTATACTGGCCGAAATCGAATTAATTTTAGCAACTTCAGAAGCTTTATTAGAAATTGGATTCTCTAATTTTAAAGTTCGCATCAATGATAGACGAATTCTAGAAGCTCTTGCAAAACAATCGGGATTTGAAAGCGCAGACTTTACTAAAGTATTTATCATATTAGACAAGATAGACAAAATTGGTCTTGATGGTGTAAAGCAAGAATTGGAAAAGTCAAATTTTCCTAATGATTGTATCAATTCTTTTATGGCTATAGTAACCGAAGCTACAAAATCAGGTATAACAGTAGATAGTTTAAAAACTATGTTACCTAACATATCTCAAGAGGTATTAGATGATTTATCTAGGGTCATTGAGACTGTAAAATTACAAGCTGATGATAAGTACAAAATAGTTTTAGACTTGTCACTTGTTCGAGGCATGGGTTATTATACAGGTCAAATTTTCGAGATTGAAGCCGATGGCTTTGGATCGTCTATTGCTGGTGGTGGTAGATATGATAGGATGATTGGAAAATTTCTCAAAGGAAATGAAGACATACCTGCTTGCGGATTTTCAATTGGTTTTGAAAGAGTAATCTCAATTCTGGAAGACCAAAACTTTAAAGTACCAAGTACAAAAAACAAGACTGCAATTTTATATAATCGCAACGATAATTATAATCTGCTTTGTTCTTCTGCTCAACAATTAAGAACACAAGGGAACTGTGTGTCGTTAGAACTAAAAACTAAAAATTTAAAAAAACAGCTAGATAATCTTAAAGAACATGGCTTTAATAGTTTTGCTTTTTTTGAAAATCAAATTGAATTAGTTGTAAAGGAACTCAATTAATGCATACTCATTTTCCTGAAAGCATCTAAAAATAGTTATTTATTTCCTAACTTAGTTCTTAGTTAACCTAATGGCTATTTACGAACGCGTTGGGAATAATTATGATAGATACGCTTTTAAAACATTTTGAACACTATATAGCTTTAAATTCTGAAGAGAAAGATTATATAAAGGCCAATATTCCAGTAAAAACATTTAACAAGAATTATTTACTACTCTCCGAAAATGAAGTTTCTAATGAGTTTTATTTCGTAATTAATGGTTTGGTACGCTTATATTATAATGTAGGTCTCGAAGAAAAAACGGCTTATTTTTATACTGAAAACACATTTGTAAGCTCATATGAGAGTTTCACCAAACAATGTAAGTCAAAACATAACTTAGAAACCTTAGAAGAAACAACACTCGCCATAATTTCATTTGAAGTGGCTTATAAACTGCTTGAACTATTTCCTAAGTTTGAGTTTTTAGCAAGAATAATGATGGAAGAGGAACTAATTATGTGTCAAGATATTATTGCTTCTTTTGTCACGTCAAACGCCGAAAACAGATATCTAAATCTGATGAAAAGGGATAAAGATTTACTGCAACGTATTCCTCAATACCATTTAGCCACTTTTCTTGGAGTTACTCCCGAAACATTAAGTAGAATTAGAAAAAGAATAACGTCTAGATAAATTTATTGACAATCGTCAATTGACTTTAACTTGAGCTATTTATAATTTTGTTTTAAAATCATAAACATGAAAAAAGTATATCTGGCTTTGTCTGTTTTAGGAACGATTCTTCCTAATATTTTTGTCGTCATAGAGTCTTACAAAACCCAAAATTACTTGCTATATACCAAGCCTTTAGATACATTTAATGGAATGTTTGCAAATAATATTTCATCTGCATTTATTATAGACTTACTATTTATTGTTGCTCTATTTTTAATTTGGTCCTATAGAGAGTCTAAAAAGTATGATATCAAAAATATGATACCTATTTGGATATATACTTTTGCATTTGGAATTGCAGGTGGGCTTCCTTTATTTTTATATTTTAGAGAACGAAAGAAGCACATTATTACAAACAACTGGTCTAAATCTCAATGATTTTGAACAAGGTTAATGACTTAAGTCTCATGAATTTTTAAAACTATTATGAAAAGTCTATACGTAACTTTGGTTTTTTTTCTTATCGCCAATGCTAATTTTGCACAAAAAGAAAAAGTAACGTTTGCAAATTTGGAAGCACCATACTATAATGTTGGTAAAGATAGTTTAGCAGTTAATGGATATGATGTTACCGAATATTTCAATAATAACGCATTGAGAGGTTTGGCGAAGTATCAATACAATTATCAAGGGATCATTTATTATTTCTTAAACGAAAAGAATAAATCAAAATTCGTAAAACATCCTAAAAAATATTTACCACAATTTGGAGGTTACTGTGCTTACGGAATAGGAATGAATACTGATTCAAACGGAAATCCACCAGGAAAATATCCAATTGATCCAAAAACTTTTAAAATTATAAACAATAAACTATATCTTTTCTACAACAATAGTGGGCATAATTTTTTGAAAGTTTGGGAGTCGAATGAAAAAGCAAATTTAGAACAGGCTCATAAGAGATGGAAACGTATACACAGAGGCAATAAGTAACTTATAAACTATGAAAAATCTTCCTTTGATAATAATCCTGATTTTATGTGATGCTTGTAATTCAATAAAAAAATTAAGGGGTTATGTATCAAAAAATATTCTTAAATTTAATATCTGTGCATCTGAATTAAAAAAACAAAATGAATTCCACTCCCATTCCAAGGATTTATGTTTACAAGCAAATTATAGAAGCAAAGTTGTTTATAGATGACAATTTTCATGAAAAAATTAATCTGGAGCTAATAGCAAATCAGGCCTGTTTTTCTAAATTTCATTTTCACAGGTTATTTAAAGAGTGTTATAATAAAACACCTCTTGAATACTTAACTTATTTAAGACTTAATAAAGCAAAAACGCTTTTATCAAAAGGAATTTCGATACAAGAAGTTTGCAGTTCTGTTGGTTTTGAAAGTACAAGTTCATTTATTAAATTATTCAAGAAAAATGAACTAATGACGCCATTGGAGTTTTCGAAAATGAGAACAATTAAAAGAAAACAGATAGAACAAAACCCTTTAAACTTCATTCCATCCGATTATGCGCAATATTTGGGATGGAAAATCTGAAAAGCAAGATTCGACAATTCAAAACCAAGTAAAGTCATTTACTTTGATTTAAATAAGCACATATGATTAGCAAACTTTCCCACAGTAGTATTTTTGTCCTTGATCAAAAAAGAGCTCGTGATTTTTATGTCAACAAGTTAGGTTTCAATGTCGTAATGGACGTGCCAGTTGGTGACAAAGGAAGTTGGTTAACAGTTCAACCACAAAATCAAAAAGAGCTAGAAATAACCTTAATTCCTATTAATACAGGTTTAATGTTTGTTGGAGAAATCGCTTCTCAACTTACACAATTGGTTGAAAAAGGAGCATTTGGATTTGGGATTTTCGAATGCACAGACATTTATGCGACTTATGCTGAATTAAAACAAAAAGGGGTTGAATTCATAAAAGAGCCTAAACCTGGTGTTTCAGGTATAGAAGCAATGTTTAAAGACGACTCAGGAAATTGGTTTTCACTAGTACAAAAAATTAAAGAATGAAAGACGCTCAAAAGCAATATGATTCGCTAATTGAATCTAATCCAAAAATTGAAAGAAAAGGAAAAACAATGCCTTATACCTCAGTAAATGGACATATGTTCTCTTTTTTATCTAAAGATGGTAAGATGGGATTAAGGCTTTCTGCAAATGACAGAGAAGATTTTTTGCAAACATTTGACACCGAACTAATGGTACAACACGGAAGAGTCATGAAGGAATATGTTGCTGTTCCCGACACCTTGTTCAATGATCTTAAAAACTTATCAAAATACTTAGAAAAAAGCTTCAATTATACATCTAGTCTAAAACCAAAACCAACAAAAAAGAAATAGTTCTTATGAAATATACTTGTAGTGTAGAGATAAACTTACCCATTGACAAAGTTGTTGAACTTTGGAACAATGAGCACTATTTTAAAGAATGGCAAGATGGTTTTCAGAGCATTAAACATTTAAGTGGTACGCCAAATACTAATGGGGCAAAATCTAAAATCACGATCAATGCAAAACAAAAAATAGAACTTATTGAAACCATTATTTCATCCAATCTGCCAAAAGAAAAAATTGCATTGTATGAGCATATCCACATGACAAATACCCAAACATCGCGTTTTAAGGACATAGGAAATAACAAAACAGTATACACTTCAGATGTCGAGTACACAAAGTTCAACGGGTTTATGATTAAGCTAATGGCTAAGCTATTTCCAAATAAATTCAAACAACAAAGTCAAAAGTGGATGAACCAGTTCAAAGAATTTGCAGAAAGGACTAAAACTCAACAAAGTATATAATATTAGCAATTACCTGTTTTATTTGTATGCAAAATTACAATAGGTTTTCCTCTGGGTCGTTTTCTTTTACTACCTTAGACATGGCCAATGCAGCTTCGCATCTAGATCATTATATGTCTTAAAAAAAACCATAAATTTATGATAAAAGGACTCTATGAAACACATTTATTTGTTGAGGATCTTGAGCGCTCGATTGAGTTTTATTCAAAAACACTCGGGTTGAAACAATGCCGTTATGGTGCAGAACGAAGAACAGCCTTTTTTTGGATTGGAGAAGATAAGCAGTTTATGCTCGGCTTATGGGAAAAACCAAAAGAAAACATTGATATTCGTCATTTTGCTTTCGAATGTGAGCCAGAATGGATTTTAAATGAATCGGTCGAGTTTTTAAAATCTAGGAATTTAAAATGCTGGAATTTTTTAGACAATGAAAAAGAGAAACCCATGGTGTTTTGTTGGATGCCAGCAATATCTATATATTTTAGTGACCCAGATGGTCACGAGCTCGAATTTATTGGAATTTTACCTGGAACACCTAAATCTGATGAAGAAAAAAGAGTGGTCACCTATGAGCAATGGCTTAAAATAAAGGATGAATAAAAACACTATTAAATAGATAAATACTGCGTTACGCATAGATGACGTAATGATGTCATAACCATGACGTCATCAATGTCGTAGTAATCGAATTACTTTTGCTTTATATAATTAAACATTTAGACATTGATGATAAAGCAAAAAAAAATCACAGTTCAAAAGACACTATTTCAAGAAGCACTTCTCCTGGCAAGAACACCAATTATAATTGCTCTTTTCTTGACACCAATTCGCTATACCCTTGAACTAATAGGTATTCATGAAAACTACATTTTTATTATTGGCTTACTATGGTTAACCATTGGAGTTTCTATATATTGGTCTATAAAATTTCATGATAAAAAGCGATTCTTATTATTACTTTTATTAAGCTTAACAGTATATTCCCCAATATCAAGATTTCCTGTTGCAGTAGCTTGGTGGATTGATACGAAATGGGAATTAGGAACCCATTATGGACTATACTTCGACAATTTCGGACAAGTAGCATTAAATCAATTAATCTATGGCTCACTCATTCAAATAATACCTGGGTTTTTAGTGGGTTCTATTACCTTTGCAATAATGAGACAAAAACAGGCTTTAAAACTGAAAAACAATACTATAAAAAATGGATAGGAACCAATTAGCTAAAAGACTAAAAGAATTAAGAAACCAAAAAGGAATGTCTCAAGAGTTTCTTGCAGAAGAATCAGGCTTAAGCTTAAGAACTGTTCAGAGGATTGAAAATGGCGAATCAAATCCAACTGGTGAGTCTCTTAAAAGATTATCAGATGCATTAAACGTAAACCTTGATGAGTTGATTGATTGGGCGATAATTGAAGATAATAAATATTTAAACTACCTCAATCTATCTGCCTTAACTTTTCTATTCTTTCCATTGCTAGGGATTTTAATTCCTTTTATTCTTTGGACATCGAAAAAAGGTAAGATTAAAAACATCAACACATTAGGGAAAGATTTAATCAATTTTGAAATCACATGGACAATACTTCTGTTTTTCACGCCCTTAGTAGCGTTTATCATATCAAAAATCGGACTTGCAAAACATATTACTTTAAGCACATTTTTTATTATTATTGGCCTTTTATATGCTATTAATTTGATTTCAATACTGCTAAACACGATTCGAATTAGTAACGAAAAGGACGTGATTTATAGGCCTCAAATTAGATTCTTAAAATAAATGCCTGCCTACAACCACACCTATAATTTATACTTACCTCCTACCAAATTTTAAATTTATATCTTTAAACAACTGATTTCCTACGAATGAAAATTCTACAGATTCTAATTCGTACAAACCATACATAAACACGTTGACAATAACTGAAACCGAAAACTTATGGCTGGACTCGCAACTAAAGAAACTAATAAAAGTGTATCTCTTTTTATTAATAAAATAGAAAGTGAATCTAAAAAAGAAGATGCAAAAAAGTTATTGTCCATAATGGAAGACATAACAGGTAATAAACCAAAAATTTGGGGTGACAACTTTATTATCGGATTTGGTAATTATAAGTATAAGAGAAAGAATGGTAAAGAAGAATTTGAATGGTTTAACGTAGGTTTTGCTCCCAGAAAAACAAAATTAACAGTGTATCTAACGCTTGACATTAACGAACATGAGGATTTGTTAAAAAAACTAGGCAAATGTAAATGGGGAAAAGGATGTTTGTATATCAACAAGTTGAAAGATATAGATCTAGAGGTTTTAAAACAACTAATAACCAGAAGTAAAGATGCTAAATGGCATTAACTAGTAAAATAAAATAACACTTGCCAACACTATGTATGAAGACGTTTGCAACAATTAAAACATAAACTCATGACACATAAAAGCATAATTTATCTGATTCTATCACTACTATTATTTAACTGTAAAACAAATGATGTAGTTAAAAAAGAAACATCAACTAAGGCAAAGAATGTAATTCTATTAATTGGTGATGGCACAGGATTGTCGCAAATATCCTCAGCATTTTATTTTAAGGAAACCAGTCCAAATTATGCACGTTTTAAAACCATCGGACTTATTAAAACCTCGTCGTCAAGACAAGATGTGACCGATTCTGCAGCAGGTGCCACAGCTTTTGCTTCTGGAGTAAAGACCTATAATGGCGCTATTGGTGTAGCCGATGATTCTACCGAAGTAAAGACTTTGGTAGAAATTGTGTCACCCCAAAATATTAAAACAGGGGTTATTTCTACCTCATCGATACAACATGCAACACCAGCTAGTTTCTATGCTCATGCCATAAATAGAGGACTTTACGAAGATATTGCAGCAGACATGGTCGCATCTGATATTGATTTTTTTGCTGGAGGTGGCACGAGATTTTTTAATGAACGAAAAGATGGGAAAAATTTATTAGAGGATTTGAAAGCAAAAGGGTTTGGTATAAACACCACAGCTTTAGATGACTTTTCAGGAATTAAAGACTATTCCAAAATGGCGTATTTATTAGCAAAGACTCACATGGACTCTATAGGTGGCAATGGACGTGGTGATTTTTTACCTAAAGCCACCGAATTAGGGATGCAATTTCTTAGTAAGGATCCAGATTATCCTAACTTTTTTATCATGATAGAAGGATCGCAAATAGATTGGGGAGGTCATGCTAATGATGCGAGCTATCTAATCGCAGAGCTTATTGATTTTGACAATGCTATTGGAAAGGCTCTCGATTTTGCAGAGAAAGATGGTAACACCTTAGTAATAGTAACAGCAGATCATGAAACTGGAGGTTTTACCTTATCGGCTTCTACCAAAACAAGAGAAGATGGCAGCACCTATAGTGATTATAGTGAGGTAGCTGGGACGTTTTCTACAAAAGGGCATTCAGCCACATTAATTCCGGTATTTGCTTATGGTCCAGGTTCTGAGGCATTCGCTGGTATTTATGAAAATACTGAAATCTTTCATAAGATTTTGGAAGCTACAAATTGGACTAATAAGAATTGATTTTCAATTTGCTTTATACTTGTAAAATGACATTTTACCAAACAGAAATAGAGCGCATAAGAAAGATCTGTTATTCTAATGATAGTCAGATAGAGACTGTAATCGCAACACGCAATTATATTGACAATAATTATGATAAAAACCTGAAATTGGATTTTTTATCACACATCCGATTTACATCAAAATATCATCTACTAAGACTCTTTAAGAGATACTACGGACAAACACCTAGACAATATTTAACAGACAAACGGATTGAGAAATCAAAAGACAATTTAAAAAATGGAATGACAGTTACTGAAACCTGTTTTGCTGTAGGATTTGAAAGTTTAGGCTCCTTTAGTAAATTATTCAAAACTAAAACGGGAAAATCACCAAGTGCATTTCAAAAAGAGCAACTTTCGAGAAGCAAATTAGATTTAGAGTTCTGAACTTTGGCAAATAACTAAAAACAAATCAAAAAGATGAAAGTAACACTAATTAGCATTCCAGTTAGAGACCAAGAAAAAGCCTTAAAATTTTATACTGAAAAATTAGGTTTCCTAAAAAAGAAGGACGTCCCATTAGAAGGCGGCAATCGATGGCTAACATTAGTTTCGCCAGAATGGCAGGATGGACCAGAACTTTTACTTGAACCTGCTCCTAACCATTTTGAACCTTGTAAAGTTTTTCAAGACGCCTTGATGGAAGCCGGATTTCCGTATACGCAATTTGATGTTGACAATGTCGATGCCGATTATGACAGGCTGATAAAACTTGGTGTTGAGTTTAGCGTAAAACCAACTAAAATGGGAACTGTAAAATTTGCCGTTTTCAATGACACCTGTGGAAATAACATTCAAATTGTAGAAACACTGTAAAATTAAACCTAAGAATATGAAAAAGACAATAACTTTACTCAGCATTATATTACTTTTTTTTAGTTGTTCTAACTCTAAAAGCAACAATGACACTAATGATGAACTAAGTGCATTGCGTGCTGAACGTGATGTTTTAAAAAAGTTTAAAGACCAAGCGTCAAAATATAAAACAGAACAAATTGCAACTTTTTTGACATTTCAAGAGAATAATGCAGAAGAAGCAATGAACTTTTATGTAGGACTATTTGAAAATTCAAAAATTATTGATGTGCAACGCTATGGTAAAGACGGTCCAGCCAAAGAAGGAACAATTATGGTTGCAACATTTGAGTTAAACGGAAGTAAGTTTATGTGCAGTGATAGTTATATCAAGCACGAATGGACGATTACACCAGGCGTTTCAAATTTTGTGGAATGCAAAACAGATGATGAAATTGAAATGCTCTTTACAAAACTATCGGAAAACGGCAAAGCTTTGATGCCCTTAGACAACTATGGCTGGAGTACAAAATTTGCTTTTATCGAAGACCAATTTGGTGTGTCTTGGCAACTAAATTTAAAGTAATAACGTATCTGACGCAAAACACATAAGTGACTAAACGAACAGTTGTGTTCAAATTAACTATCCATAGTTTTTAGTTCCGTTTAGTTTCAGCTTAATAATATAAAATCCTGTTAAACTAACTTGAAATTCATCAAAAAAATTTAAACTTTAATTGATGAATTTAATTTTAGATTTCTTTTTAGTAACTGGTATTGTTATCAACGCTATCATTTTGGTGCAGCTGCTAAGAATAAAGAAAAAAGCACTATCTCAAAAAATACTGATTGTTCTGTTTTCTCTTCTGTTTTGTGTGGCCTTATATTTTTATGCGCTTCTGCATAATATTATCTGGCTTGCTAAACTATGCTTTCTGCCTAATGATGTGACAATTATTACTTTGGCGCCTTTATTATTTCTTTATGTGAAATCTTTGTTTTTAGAAGAAAAGAGTTTAGTGAAAAACCATTTAAACCATTTCACTCCTGCAGTCTTATTTGCTTTGGGCATTACTATTCCTACAATGATATTCAATAGCTATCATAGCAACGCTTTAGCTTACACGCATTCAAACATAGTACGGTTTATTATTAGAACCGAAAATATATACTTTTTACTGTATCTCACGATCTCATTACGATTTTTATTAAAACATCAAAAATTATCTAAATATGAATACTCAAACCTATCCAAATATGATCTTAATTGGATAAAGGTTATGCTCATATCTGCACTTAGTATCATAGGTCTTGATCTCGCAATTAAAGTATATGAATCTATTGTTAGTGACTTTACATGGAATGCTGATTTCCTTTCTGTACTGGCAATGATTATTCTAGTATCCTATTTAGGGTTTTATGGTATCAATCAATCCAAAGTATTACTACCCTCTTTTTTATTACAGAACGATACAAAACCGAAGTCAAATAAAGCAGAAAACAAGATGCTTTCAGCTGAAAAGAAACAAGAATTCGAACATTTAAAACACAAGTTAATCTCTACATTAAACACAAACCATCCTTATTTGGATGAAGATCTAACACTCGGAAAATTAGCACAGCAAATTTCAACAACCGACAAGACATTGTCGACAATGTTGAATCAATATATGAAGACAACGTTTTATGATTTAATCAATACATATCGTGTTGAAGCTGTGAAGAAAAAAATCAAATCAGACCACTACAGTAACTATAGTCTCTTTGGAATTGCATGCGAATGTGGTTTTAAATCAAGAACTAGTTTTAATAGAATATTCAAAAAAGAAACTGGCCTCTCTCCTTCCAACTATAAAAATAGTAAGTCTTAATAAGTATCTCATTTTTTAACATATGATAACGTACCAACGCTTCTATTGGTCAATCTAAATCATGATAAATGTTTTGATTTGTGGTCAATCTTTTAAATTTTAATGCCATGAAAAATACCGTATTGACCCTACTCCTTTTTGGAATTACATGTATCGCAAACTCTCAAAACATTACTGAAACATCGCAAAAATCAAACGTAGAAAAATCAACCTTCGGAATTCAAACAGGTTATGCAGGACTTTGGATTTATAATGAATTTAGACTTTCAAATCAAATAGTACTGCGAGCCGAATTAGGCTTAAATGCATATGACAATGATGATTTTTACCCAGATGCAGGTTTTCTATTCTCAACAGCTATTACATTAGAACCTCGTTGGTATTATAATCTAGATAGGCGGTTAAGCCAATCAAAACGAATTGATAACAATAGTGGAAATTTCTTCGCGTTGAAAGCAACTTTTCACTCTAATGATCTGCTTATAAAATTTGGCGACGATGCAAGAATCGTAGACAATTTAGCAATTATTCCAACTTGGGGCATGAGAAGAAATATTGGACAACATTTCAACTATGAAGCTGGAATTGGTGTTGGTTACATCCACTACTTTGCCAAAAATTCTGGATTTACAAAAAATAGAGACGAAACAGCCATAAATTTACATTTGCGCATTGGATATCGGTTTTAACATCTAAACAGATACAATAACCACTAATAGACAATTGTTTGTTCATCTATAATTGGACTTAAGCAAAATAGGTCGTGATTTTAAAAACTAAAAACGCTTCTTTAGGTCATTTTAATTTTGTAACTTATTGCAATAGAGTCTTGTAGTTGTTTTATTACAAATAACTAATGTACTTTACATACAAACAGTAAGTCATGAAAAAGAAAATTCTCTTTATTTTAAGTCTGACTATAGTATTGTCTTGTTCTAATGAAACCCATCAAAAAACAATCGAATCGTACATAGCTACTCATAACAATCATGACATTGAAAAAACCATGGAGTTCTATGATGAAAGCATCATATTTGAGTTAAAAGGTGTCTGGACTAAAAAAGGAAAAAGGGACATACGTGCACTTGAGGAATGGGATGCTGCTTTAAATAGTCATTTAAAATTAGAATCCATTAATTCAAAAGAAGACACTATATTCTGCAAAGTAATTGAGAATAATGATTGGTTTAGAGGTGTCGGTATTACCAATTTGGTTCATGATCCAGCAATTTTTGTTGTTTCTAATGGAAAAATTAAAAACATCATTGGTTATCCATCTGAAAAAACAGGAAAAGAAATAGGAACGGCAATAGGGAAACTCTACCAATGGTCACAAAAAAACCAAGATTCAACGATTAATGAATTAATTATAAACGGTCAGTTTATATACTCTGCTCAAGCCGCTGAAAAATGGCTAACCTTATTCGAAAAAATAGGAAATAACTAATCGCTTAAATTATAGATAATTATCAACTATGTCTTCGCTCGCAATAGATTGTGTCTTTAAGATCAAACCTTAAAGACTAACTCCTTTTTATTATCTTAGTGCTTACAACTAAACACCTGTAAACTCGGTATAACTTATTAAAGAATAACTTAAGTGAATTTAAATGACAAGAAATTTTTAACCATTGAAAACAAAAGTGGTTTATCATCAAATGAAACGATTTTTCATTATTTTCAAAATGAAAATATTATCACAGGAACGTATAAGGGAGGAGCTATTTCTGAGGGATTTATAGTGGGAAAACAAATCGAAACTTCAAAAATCGAACTCCTATTTCAATGCTTAACTAAAGAAGGAGAGTTAAAAGTAGGTGAATCTAAAGGCACTATTTCGAAAGATCAAAATGGCAAATTGAAATTGAGATTCGACTGGAATTGGTTAAACGGAGATCTATCTGGTGGAACATCAGAATATATTGAGGTTAAATAAAAACTAACGAAGCATGGCAAAAAATAAAACAACCGAAACAGAAGTCAATGTAACCGATTTCATCAATTCATATGTTGATAATGAGCAAAAGAAAGCAGATAGTTTTCAGCTAATTAAACTACTAAGCAAATGGTCTGGGTTTGAACCCAAAATGTGGGGACCAACCATAATTGGTTTTGGAAGTTATCATTACATCTATGCTAGCGGACATGAAGGTGATGCGCCTCTTTTGGGTTTTTCTCCTCGGAAATCGGCATTCTCTCTTTATGTATACTCTCCTACCGAAGAAAACAAACATCTCTTAGATAACTTCGGGACATTTAAAATGGGAAAAGCATGTATCTATGTAAAAAAACTGTCGGATATAAATATTGAGACCTTAGAAAAAATGTGCGAAGCAACAATTGCATATCTCAATGAACATCATGAATGTGCATGCAGAAATTAGTAGCATATAAAATCGTACAGATCTTTATGTAGCTCATTTTCTTTTACTAACTTAGTTACCAGCTAAATGTGTTCTGCTGAAATTCTATAAATTAAAGTGAACAATCCTCAAATATATTTGAGTTGACCTACCTAAAATCATCAGTATCATGACATCTATTAAAATACGTTGTTCTTTATTAGTCCTTACATTTTTGTTAGTACCATTAAAACACTTAGAAGCACAAAACGATGTTTCTGGTGAAATAGAATTAAAAATTGACGCTATCTTCAAAAACTTTGATGACCCAAATGCACCAGGAGCTACTGTTGCCGTTGTGAAAGATCAAAAGATCGTTTTTAAAAAAGGTTATGGCAGTGCCAATTTAGAGTATGGCATACCTAATTCGCCGTCTACAATCTTTCACATTGCATCGGTTTCAAAACAATTTACAGTCTTCGCTATTTTACTGTTAGAAAAAGAAGGCAAATTATCTTTTGATGATGACATTAGAACATATATTCCCGAAGTTCCAGATTTTGGAAAAACTATTACTCTTAAACATTTGGCATCACATACGAGTGGAATGCGCGATCAATGGACCTTATTAGGCTTAGCTGGATGGCGATTTGATGATGTGATCACTAAAGAACATATATTAAAACTAGTGGCTCAACAAAAGGAATTGAATTTTGATCCAGGTGAAGAATACACCTATTGTAATACAGGGTTTACATTATTAGCAGAAGTGGTTGCCAGAGTTTCAGGTAAATCATTTGCCGAATTTACTGAAGAGCGCATTTTTAAACCATTAAAAATGTCCAATACATTGTTCTATGATGATCACGAGAAAATTGTAAAAAACAGAGCTTACTCTTATTACTATGTTAATAACAATACATTTAAAAAAAGTGTTTTAAGTTTTGCAAATGTAGGCGCCACAAGCTTATTCACAACGGTTGAAGATCTCGCATTATGGTCAATGAATTTCTCATCACATACCGTTGGAGATAAAGCAATTATTGAGAAAATGAACACCTTAGCAGTGCTTAATAATGGAGAAACCTTTGGTGGTGCGTATGGTCAATTTGTAAATACGCATAGAGGCTTAAATCAAATTCAGCATGGTGGCGCAGATGCTGGTTATCGTAGCTATTTGGGACGATTTCCAGATCAAGACTTTGCAGTCATGGTTTTTAGTAATCTCGCTCAATCTAATCCGGGAAATTTAGCACTTCAAGTTGCAGATATTTATTTGGAGGATTTTATTGAAAAAGATACTCGTACAAGTGATGATACACCTGAAGAAGATGATGATGTTGATTATATAAAATTATCATCTAAGGAATTAGAGAAATTCAATGGTCACTTTTGGAATGAAGATCAAAAATATGCGCGCAAAATTTATGTGAAAAACGATACACTTAGATATTTCAGAGGCGAAGGAAACGAAAGTGCTCTAGCTCCAATTTCACCAAACGAGTTTAAAATGTTAGGGGTAAATGTTGATTTAAGAGTTAAGTTTTCAGAATCAAACAAAAAACGTAAAATGACTGTTTTAATAAATGATGATGCGCCTATTCTATCGTATGAATTTACACCACCAAATTATAAGCTTTCCGATCTTAAACAATTTACGGGTGAATACTACAGTCCGGAGTTACAAACCACTTACAATCTTATTATAAAAGATGGAAAACTCATGTTTACACATCATCGTGCAAGTAACACTAGTATTTCGGCCGCTAAGCATGATCTGTTCTTGGCAGGAGGTTATAGCTTTATATTTGAAAGAAATACAAATGACCAACTCACAGGGTTTAGAGTATCGGCTGGACGCGTTAGAAATTTGTGGTTTAAAAAAGTAAATTAACTCGTGTATTCGAACTCATAACAAACGACAAATTGTTATAAACATTGAAGACAACTAAACGGTTAAAAGTTATCACTTTCACATTTCTCTGCCGAAATTATTTCACATTCACTATATTGCCACTTTAAAGACAATAACCTAATTCAATACTTACTCATGAACAAAAGCATGTTGACTATCATATGCATTTTGGCATTTAGCCTATGCATTACAGCACAAGACAGTAAAGCACCTTCAATAAAAATTGATATTGAAGTCAATGGAGAAAAATATCAAGTTAAAGATGGTGGCACCATTAAAGTGGATGGAAAAACGATTACGGCAAAAACATCAGATTATCTCACTTTCAATTTTGGAGCACTAGTTTTCGACTATCCAAAACACTACGCATACGAGTTTGAAAAAGATATAGGATACAGAAACTGGACATTAGACGGTAACGATTTTATATTCATGTATTTTGAATATGAAGACGATATCTCACTAAATCTTTTTATACAAGCCATGGTTGAACGATTTGGAAGAGAAAGTTGTAAAGTAACAGATAAAAGTACAACACTTGGAAAGTTAAAACTCGATGGGCAACGTATCGATATCAATTTAATAGGAACAAAGCTTAGCTACGACATCTATGAATTGAATACCAACGACGGAAAAACGCACTTTATCTCATTTCAGGACTCCAAAAACGAAGATGGTACAGATTCACAAGAATCAAAAGACATGTTTAAAATTATGGACAAAACGATTAAGTCAAAACTGTAAAATAAGTCGTTATCAATACCGATTGTGTGATTGTAAAGTTTTGGTTTAACTAAAAATCCTGACCAACAATTCTTTTAATAAATCGCCTTGAGGTACAGCGTTAGAATTTACGCCTTTCCCTTTGACATCAAACTCTCGTAAGGTAGCCACCACGTGACTTACTTTTCGCATAGGAAAATGACGTGCGGCAGAGACATACTCATTAACAAAATAAGGATTGATCTTTAATGCCGAAGCTACATTTCTTGGGTTTTTGTCATGCAAACCATGGAAATGTAAAAGTTGGGAAAAGAAATTAAATAATAAAGACACCGTAACAACCATTGGATTATCCTTTGGGTTATCGGCAAAATAATTGATAATCTTAAAGGCCTTCACAGTATCGCGCTCGCCAATAGCTTTCCGTAATTCAAAATTATTATAGTCTTTACTTATTCCAATGTTCTCCTCAATATGCTCTGGTGAGATTTGAGTCCCTTCAGGAAGAACAATCTTTAACTTTTCTAACTCATTATTAATCTTGCTAAGGTCTGTTCCTAAAAACTCTACAAGCATTTGCGATGCTTTAGGTGAAATTGTATACTTCTGTCCAGATAGGACACGTCGAATCCAATCTGATACCTGATTTTCATATAGCTTTTTACTTTCAAAAACAACACCTGATTTTTTAATGGTTTTGTACAAAGCCTTTCGCTTATCTATCTTCTTGTACTTATAATTTATGACCAAAACCGTTGTAGGTTGCGGATTTTCAGCATAATTAGATAGTTTTTCAATAGTACGAGATAAATCTTGCGCTTCTTTAACAATAACCACTTGACGCTCTGCCATCATTGGGTAGCGCTTGGCGTTACCTATAATATCATCTACAGACACATCACGACCATACAATACCATCTGATTAAAGCCTTTTTCTTCTTCGGCAAGAATATTATTTTCAATATATTCTGAAATAGCATCAATATAATAAGGCTCCTCTCCCATTAAAAAGTAAATGGGTTTGATGTTACCTTTTTTAATATCTGTAACTATTTGCTTTACGTCATCCAAACTGTGAAAATTTCAAATATTAATTCCAAATTCCAAAAAAACTAAATGGGCTTTGGTTTTCGATTATAGTAGAGTAACTTTGAGGAAAATCTCTATACGTCTTGATGCAAGAACTCAATTTTCCGAAGTTTTCATTCCGTTTCAAAAATAACGAAAATAAAGTTTCTATTTTCGATGAGATTCGTAAAAAATTTATTGTTTTACAACCCGAAGAATGGGTACGTCAGCACTGCGTTCAGTACCTAATTCAACATAAAAACTACCCCAAATCTTTAATCAATGTTGAAAAGGAACTCAAGGTAAACGGATTAGCAAAGCGCTATGACATCGTTGTCTTTAATTCTGATGGTAGTATCCACCTCATCGTCGAGTGCAAGTCTTATAAAGTCAAGATTGACCAATCAACTTTTGATCAAATTGCTCGCTATAATTTAGCTTTAAATGCAAGCTATTTAATGGTCACTAACGGAATTAATCATTATTATTGTGTAATGGATATTGAGAATGAGCGTTATGATTTCTTGAAAGATATTCCAGCATACAAATGAAAATAGCCGTTGTCATATTAAATTGGAATGGAAAGCAATTGCTAGAGCAGTTTTTGCCATCGGTCGTGCAGCACTCTGAAAATGCAGCAATATATGTAGCCGATAATGCATCTACTGATGATTCGATACAATTTTTAAAGCAACAATTTCCTAATGTAAATATCATCCAAAATTCAACTAATGGTGGTTATGCTAAAGGGTATAATGAGGCACTAAAATATGTTAATGAAGATATTTTTTGTTTGCTGAACAGCGATATTGAAGTTACTCCTAACTGGCTGACTCCTATTATTACAGAATTTGAACGTCATCCGAAAACCGCTATCATCCAACCTAAAATTTTGGATTACAAAAAGAAGACACACTTTGAGTATGCTGGTGCAGCAGGAGGTTTTATCGATAAATATGGTTATGCGTATTGTAGAGGTCGTATTTTTGATACAATTGAAGAAGATCATGACCAGTATAATGACACGACATCTATTTTTTGGGCTTCAGGTGCTTGTCTTTTTATAAGGCAATCTACTTTTAAAGCGCTTAATGGTTTTGATGAAACGTATTTTGCACATTTCGAAGAAATCGATTTATGTTGGCGTGCATACAACGCTGGTTATGTTGCTAAATATATCGGCACCTCAACAGTTTTTCATATTGGTGGTGCAACACTCAACGCTGTTAATCCAAAGAAAACTTACCTTAATTTCAGGAACAGCTTGTTTACCATTACAAAAAACGTAGATGGTTCTCTTTTCTTCATTATATTCATGAGGTTGCTATTAGATGGGATTGCAGGACTTAAATTTTTATTTGGTCATAAATGGGCACACTTCATGGCTGTTTTAAAGGCACATTTCAGCTTTTACAGACACTTACCAAGACTCCTAAAACAGCGCAAACAACTTCCGAAGAAAAAAAACTACTACAAAACAACGTCGATTGTATGGTCATACTTTGTTAAAAAGAGATTAACTTTCTAATTGTTCATAAAAGTGTTAAAAGTTTAGTTAAAGAGCACCAAAGGGTATTTTCTTTTGTATAATTTTGATACGTTAAATAACAACTAATTATTAAACTTTATTATGAAAAAATTAATGCTATTAAGTGTTGCTGGGATGTTCATTTTGACTTCATGTGTGTCTAAGAAAGAATATATGGCACTAGAAGAAAAGCAAAAAGAAACTCAGGACTTATTAAATACTGCAACCGTAAAGTTAAACAGCTGTTTATCTGATAAAGCCGCAGCATTGGCTCGTGTAGATGCCATGAAAGAACAGCTAGCCGATTTACGTAAAGCAAATCAGGATTTGATAGATACTAAAGGAAACTTAACAACTTTAACTCAAAAAGGTGCAGAAAACCTAGAAAAATCTCTAGAGAGTTTAAAAGAAAAAGATCTTAAAATATCACGTTTACAAGATGCGTTAACTAAAAAGGACAGTGTGACATTAGCTATTGTAACTAGTTTGAAAAAAGCGGTTGGCATCAACGATCCAGATATAGAAGTTAATGTTGAGAAAGGTGTTGTATTTATTTCTATTGCCGACAAATTATTATTTAAAAGTGGTAGTTATAATGTAACAACTAAAGCCAAAGATGTCTTAGCTAAAGTGGCTAAAGTCATTCAAAGTAAGCCAGATTTTGAAGCAATGATCGAAGGTCATACAGATAGTCGCACTTACAGTAAAGGTGTGTTAGTAGACAACTGGGATTTGAGTGTAAAGCGTTCAACATCTATTATTCGTGTGCTACAAGAATTAGGCGTAAATCCTAGTCAGTTAATTGCTGCAGGACGTAGTAGTTATGTGCCTTTAGCTGAAAATGACACTGCCGAAAACAGAGCTAAAAACAGACGTACACGTGTTGTTGTATTACCAAAAATTGATCAATTCTATGAAATGATTGAAGAGGAAATGAAAAACTTATCTGCTGAAGAGTAATTCACAGATTATCATAAATTTAATAAAGCTCAATCGAAAGATTGGGCTTTTTTTCTGATACATTGGACTAACTTAAAAAATCTCTAAACTTCCTTTGCCTTCTCTTATAATTAAAGGCTCATCTTGAGACAGGTCAATAACAGTCGAAGCCTCATTACCACCATAACCACCATCAATAACAATATCAACCAAATTGTCCCATTTCTCAAGAATCAACTCTGGATCTGTAGTGTATTCGATGACGTAATCCTCATCACGAATAGAGGTGGATATAATAGGATTACCCAATTGCCTAACAATCTCCAAAGCGATATTATTGTCTGGGACACGAATACCTACTGTCTTTTTCTTCTTAAACGGATTTGGTAAGCTTTTAGATCCAGGCAAAATAAACGTATAAGGACCAGGAAGTGCACGTTTGAGAATTTTAAACGTTGTGGTATCTATTTGCTTTACATAATCGCTCAGATTACTCAAATCTTCACAAATAAAGGAAAAGTTTGACTTCTCAAGCTTCACCCCTTTTATTCTAGCAATTTTCTCAAGAGCTTTAATATTAGTAATATCACAACCTAAACCATAAACGGTGTCTGTTGGGTAAATAATTAACCCGCCTCGCTTAAGTACATCTATAACTTTCATAATCTCCTTAGGGTTAGGATTATCTTCATAAATTCTTACTAATTCAGCCATAATATGTATCTTACAAATGCGTTTACAAAGTAATTAAATATTTCATCATGAAGACTATTAAATATACTTTCCTATTCATTTTTGTATCCTTAAGTCTTATTTCTTGTTCAGAGGACGATAATTCTTCAAATGAACAAATTGATACGCCTTTAGCGTTTCGTCAAGAATTAAATGTATCCTACGGAACTGATAGTGATCAGGTTTTCGATCTGTATTTGCCTGCGAATAGAACTATTAATACGAAAGTAATGATTTTAGTTCATGGTGGCGGATGGACTTCAGGAGATAAAGCAGATATGAATCCGCTCAAAGATTTAATGCTCCAAGACCTGCCAAATATTGCTATTGTAAATATCAATTACCGATTGGCAGATGAAAACAATCCTCCATACCCAATGCAAATTGAAGATATCACAACTATTGTCAATCTACTAAAAACCAATCAAAATGATTATGTGATTTCAAATGATATCGGATTTCTAGGAACTAGTGCTGGCGCTCACCTATCAATGCTTTGGAGCTATGCGTTTGATACTGAAAATGATGTCAAAATGGTCGCTAGTATCGTTGGACCAACAAACTTTACAGATCCAGCATACTTAAACAATCAAAACCCAGTGCTACAAGAGCTTATTGATACCTTCGGAATTGACACTTCAATTAATTTCCTTGAAGAGGTAAGTCCGTATCACCAAGTGACAGCTTCAGCGCCTCCAACTACTTTATTTTATGGTGGCCAAGATCCACTCATCCCAACGAGTCAAGGTGTTGATATGGAAGCTCGATTAACAAGCTTAGGTGTGACACATCAGTTTACATTATATCCAGATGCTGGCCATGGTTGGGTTGGGTTAGAGTTATTGGATACATGGACAAAACTCAAAGCATTTACACAAACACATTTAGACTAAATCCATGTAACAATTCAAAAAAAAACTCGTCTATATAGTATGCGGAATGTACTTGTTCTCATATTGACTTTTTCTCTTTCTTTTCAATCCTTTGCAAAAGAAAAGCCTAAGGTGATTACATTTCCTAGAGCTGAAATTTTAAGTGAGCATACCACACGAATTCCATTTAAACTTATTGATAACCTTATTGTGATCGAAGCCGAACTTCTCGACCGAAAAGGTAATTTTATAATAGACACAGGATCTGAAACATTAATCCTCAATAAAGTTCATTTTAAAACACGACAGCCATTTTATAGTAAGGATAAAAAAACATCAGGAGTTATAGATATAATTGATAACCCTTTAGAAAAACGACTCCGTGAATTTATAATAAAAGATTTAATTGTTGAAGATAAAAACTCCGATGTTATTGATTTGTCTCATATTGAAAGCAGTAAAAAAATACATCTACTAGGTATCATAGGTTTTGATATTTTGAAAGATTATGAGGTATTTATTGACATGTATCTTAATCAGATTACCTTATCTCGGGTAGATTCGAAAGGAAAAAAACTAGACGATAGGAAATATCTAGAAACCATTATAGATACTATCAATTTCAAATTAAAAAAGCATACCATTGTACTAGAAACCTATGTGAATGATCAAAAATTAAAATTTGGATTAGATACTGGAGCAGAATACAATCAACTCAATAAAAGAATTAGTAAAAAAGTTTTAAAATACTTCTACCCTTCTAAACGCTTAATGCTAGTTGGTGCGAGCGGTAAGAAAATTGAAGTTTTGGCAGGAAAGTTGTATCGTGTTAAACTGTCTGATAAGATTTTCTTTGCGCCTATGGAAACGATGTTGACTAACCTTAATCAAATGAATGAAGCTTTCGGCACCTCATTAGATGGTGTTCTAGGTTATGAGTTTTTTAGGCAGCAACGTACCATCATCAATTATAAAAAAGAAAAGCTTTACTTTGTACAGTTCCCTATAAACAAACAGTGAAAACAATAATACGACATATCATTCTTCTAGCAGTAGTACTAGTATCATATCTGTCTTTTGCCCAAAAAGAAGATAAAGGCTATCGCTTTGATGGTAATTATGTTGTATTTACCTTTAATAAACATGATTATGAGAAATTTTCAAAAGATGACTCTAAACTAAAAATTAAGTTTGAAGATTTAACAATAGATAATGTGGTAGTTGCAGGAGAGTTCAATAACTGGTCGAAGTATGACTGGAAAATGCAAAAAGTCAACGAAACCACTTATGAACTTAGAAAACACATCAATGACTTTAAAGATGAATTTACCTGGGAATTTAAATTTATAGTTAACAATCAGTATTGGGCAGAACCGTCAGAGTTTGATGCAAACATAGAATTAGCTCAAAAAAAAGGCACGCATCTAAATGTATACAACCTCAAAATGTCTACACAAGCTGCTATTCCAGATGATAATGGAAACGTTAGGTTTAGACTACGAGGTTATGAAGACGCTAAAAAGGTTATTGTAGCTGGTTCTTTTAACAGATGGAATGAGCGTGACTTTAAAATGTATAAAATTGAAAACGGTTGGGAGCTTAAGTTAGACATTAAACCTGGTGAGTATGAATATCGCTTTATTATTGACGGTCATCATTGGATAGAAGATCCTTCAAACCCTTCCAAAGTTGAAAATGAATTTGGTGAATATAACTCTCTTATAAATGTTGGTAAATATGTGACATTTCTACTAAAAGGCTACGATAATGCTGAACGTGTGATTTTAGCTGGTTCTTTTAACGATTGGAATGAAAGTGCTATTTTGATGGAGAGAACAGAAAGTGGGTATTGGAAATACAGATTGCCATTACCAGCTGGTAAACACTACTACAAATTTATTATTGATGGTGAATGGATTTTAGATCCAGATAATCCAGTAAAAGAATATGATGGTAAAGGTCATATCAATTCTGTATTTATGGTAAAATAATTAATCTTTATCTATTTCAGATCGACTAAACGTAAGTGGCTTTACGATTTCATTTAATGAATTAACAACCCCATACTTTCCTTTTTTACTTACGATAAAATGATCCAGTTTTTCAAAAGTTTCATCAAACTCTATGGTATCGTACTCCATTGGTAATAAAAGCTTTCCAGTAATATTAACTACACCTTGTTTCCTACCTTGTATAACAACAAACTTGTCAGGAAAAGTTGCATTTTCAAGATAGGGCTTACAATAAATTATTTTGTCATAAATATGTGGCACTAGAATTTCTTCATTATAATCTATAATACCCATTTTGCCGTTAATGGTAGTCCCAAAATAATCCTTTTCATAATCTAACTTCATCGTTCCTACATAATCATAACCTCTAAATTCGAAAATACCTATATCGTCATACTTGGGTTGAATAATCACTTTATTAGTCACCATACCAACCTTATCATTATTATAAAGTAAATAAGACAATGTATCTTTATGACGTTCGGAAAGCGCATCAAACAATTCGAGGATATAATCATATCGCAATGGCACAATCGTTTCGTATTTACAATTCATTATGCCGCGTTTTCCATTATAAATAACATCAAATCTTAGGTAGTCTTTTTCTTTGTAGACATCATTCATACGATTTGAAAGCGCCAATCCACTATACGGATTTGCTTTTTTCATTTTATACTTCTTATTAAACGTATAGCTTTCCCAGACACCATTTCGTTTTATCGAGTAACTCTTAATATTTGGCGCATTAAATTGAACTAATACCGAATCTATATCGTACGGAATGATTAGTTTATTCTTATTGGTATTTTTTAATGCCCATTTCCCATCTTTGCTTATAAAATGAAAGCCTTCATCTTTAAATCCCCAAATGTCACTACTATACACTGGAATTTTCAACGAATCGCCAAAAAGTTTATTCTCGTCCATTCTAGCTTCAAGTGATTTTTTGGTAAATGGTTGCGCGTAGGCAAGACTATTTCCCAATACGAGTAATACTAAAAGATATTTTAAATTCATGTGATTTTTTTAACCGAGTACATCTAACTTTGCAAAGCGAAGTAATAACTTTTTAATGCCGCCAACTTCAAAATTAATTTCTGCTTTAACATCTGCACCCTTACCTTCTATTTTAACAACCTCACCTTTGCCAAAACGTGCATGTTCTACTATATTTCCAACAGCCAATTTACCATCAAATAAATTAGTGTTATCAGAAGGCGAACTCTTTGACACACGCTTTAAATTTTTAGGAGCAACAAACTTAGGTGCTTTGGTTTCAGATTTACGTTTAATAGGTTTTTTAAAACGAATACGATTAGGCTCCACATCACCAAAAATATCGGCACTTAACATTGGGTTTTGCCTTGGTTCATGAACTGGTGTTATAATGTCTAAATATTGATCGTCTATTTCCTCTATAAAACGACTTGGTTCTGCATCAATTAATTTTCCCCAGCGATAACGGGATAAGGTATAAGTAAGATACGCTTGCTTTTCTGCTCTGGTCAAAGCCACATAAAATAAGCGTCGTTCCTCTTCTAGTTCGCTCCTGGTATTCATACTCATCGCACTTGGAAACAAATCTTCTTCCATACCAACGATATATACATACGGAAATTCTAAACCTTTAGCCAAATGTATTGTCATTAGAGCTACACGATCATCATCGCCCTTATCATTATCTAAATCGGTTGCCAAAGCTACATCTTCTAAAAACTCTGCAATGTTTCCTGTAGCATCTGCTATTTCTACTTGACCTTCAACAAAATCTTTGATACCATTGAGTAACTCTTCAATATTTTCGAGCCTTGCCACATCCTCTGGAGTACCTTCCTTATTAAATTCTCTAATAATACCTGTAGTCTTAGTAACATGTTCAGCCAATTCAAAAGCATTAGCTGTTTGATTCATCACTTGAAAGCTTTCAATCATAGTAACAAAATCCTTAAGCTTTGTTCGGGTTCCTGCATTCACATTGACTTCAGTTTTATCAATATGTTTCATCACCTCAAAAATGGAACGATTGTAACCATTAGCTGCAACTACGAGTTTATCGACAGTAGTTTGGCCTATACTTCGCTTCGGAAAATTGATCACACGCTTCAACGCTTCCTCATCTGCAGGATTGATCACCAAACGCAAATACGACAACACATCTTTAATTTCCTTACGCTGATAGAAGGATAGACCTCCATAAATACGATATGGAATATCACGTTTTCGCAATGCATCTTCTATAGAACGAGATTGCGCATTGGTTCTGTACAAAACTGCAAAATCACTATCCTTGAGTTGATGCTGCATTTTATTTTCAAAGATCGAACTTGCTACAAAACGGCCTTCATCACCATCGGTCATGAGACGATTCACCTTTATTTTTGGACCCTCCTCATTGGCAGTCCATACGATTTTATCGAGCTTAGTTTTGTTTTTATCAATAATAGAATTGGCAGCATTGACAATGTTCTTGGTAGAACGATAGTTTTGTTCTAAACGAAATACCTTTACATCATCATAATCGCGTTGAAAATTCAATATATTATTAATGTTTGCACCTCTAAATGCATAAATACTCTGCGCATCATCACCTACAACGCATATGTTTTGAAATCGGTCAGACAAGGCTCTTACAATCAAATACTGTGAGTGATTAGTATCTTGATACTCATCAACTAAAATATATCTAAATCGGTCTTGGTATTTCGCTAATACATCTGGAAAACGCGTCAGTAACTCATTAGTTTTTAGCAATAGATCATCAAAATCCATAGCACCAGCTTTAAAGCAACGATCCACATAATTTTTATAAATATCACCTAATCGTGGACGCCTTGCAGCTGTATCAGCTTCAATAAGTTCTGGGTTTTGAAAATACGCCTTTACCGTAATCAAACTGTTTTTATACGATGAAATTCGAGAACGTACTTGTTTGTATTTATAGACATCTTTATCCAATCCCATTTCCTTAATAATAGAAGAAATTAAGCGATCAGAATCTTGCGTATCATAAATCGTAAAATTACTTGGAAATCCAAGGCGGTCAGCTTCAAAACGCAAAATCTTTGCAAACACCGAGTGAAAGGTTCCCATCCAAAGGTTTTTTGCTTCGCTGGTTCCAACAATATCAGCAATTCTCCCTTTCATTTCACGAGCCGCTTTATTTGTAAAGGTCAATGCTAAAATATTAAACGGATCAACCCCTTGATGCATTAAATATGCAATGCGGTAAGTCAGTACACGCGTTTTCCCAGAACCTGCACCAGCAATGACGATCATTGGTCCATCCTTCTGTAATGTAGGTGCTAATTGCGCCTCGTTTAACTGACTTAAATACTTCTCCAATTCATTAGTTTTTTGAAAGCATAAAAATAGCTATTTGTATTAGGTTTTGTCCATTGCTTTTGTAAATAATTATAAACAATTTAGATCTAAAATTTATTTAACTATTTTTTGAATATCTTTAGACTTAATCTTTAACCATTTCAGTATGCGTCACCTTTTTGTTTTATGTGTTTTCCTTGGAAGTTTAACCTCTTTTTCACAAAATAACCTAGACAATGATTTTTCAGACATCGAATCTAAAGTCATAGAGTGGCGACATCATTTTCATCAAAATCCCGAATTATCTAATCGAGAATATAAAACTGCCGAAAAGATTGCTGCGCATCTCAAATCGCTAGGAATTGAAGTTCAAACTGGAATAGCAAAAACAGGTGTTGTAGGCATTTTAAAAGGGAAGCAACCTGGAAAAGTTGTGGCGCTAAGAGCTGATATTGATGCCCTTCCAGTAACAGAACGTAATGACCTACCCTATAAGAGTGAAGTGCAAACCGAATTCTTAGGAACTAAAACTGGTGTCATGCATGCTTGCGGTCATGATACACATACAGCTATTTTAATGGGTGTTGCTGAAATTCTATCAAAGCATAAAGACAAAATTAAAGGAACCGTAAAGTTTATATTTCAACCAGCAGAAGAAGGACCGCCTCCTGGTGAAGAAGGTGGTGCAAAATTGATGATAAAGGAAGGTGTTTTAGATAACCCAAAGGTTGACGCCATCTTCGGTTTACATATTCGTTCTAATTATGAAGTAGGAACCATACACTATAAAAAAGGAGGTATTATGGCTTCTGTCGAGCGTTTTGTAATTCATGTTAAAGGCAAGCAAACTCATGGTGGACGACCATGGCAAGGTGTCGATCCTATTTTAATTTCGGCTAAAATCATAGACGGTTTACAAACGATTATTAGTAGAGAATCAAAATTAGTAGATGAAGCAGCTGTCATAACCGTTGGAAAAATAACTGCTGGTACACGTTTCAATATCATTCCTGAAAGTGCCGAGTTAATTGGGACTGTTAGAACTTTAGATCCCGATATGAAAGCACTTATAGAACGACGAATGAAAGAAATGACTTCAACAATTGCAAAAGCTTATGGTGGTGAAGCTACGATTACATTTCAAAATAATACGACAATAACATACAACGACTTTGATTTGGTTGATCAAATGCTACCAACAATGCAACGGGTTGCAGGAGCTAAAAATGTACGTTTGAGAAAAGCAACTACTGGAGGTGAGGATTTCTCCTATTTTCAAGAGATAGTTCCTGGGTTTTATTTCTTTTTAGGAGGTATGACACCTGGAAATACTGAAGCGTTTCCTCACCATACACCCGATTTTAAAATAGATGATAAAGGCTTACTTCTTGGTGTAAAAACCATGACGCATTTGGCATTAGATTATTTAAATCAATAAAGGCAATATCTCTTTAATTTATGTACCAATCTATTGTAGACCAGCTGAAAATTTCTGTTGAAGATTTGCTGGACATTGATGAAATCAAAATTATCAGGTTTGAAAAAATTGTTAAGTCTCAAACGATGCTTAATGATGCTCATTTTAAAAATGAAGAGAACCACAGTATTATTGATATCCTAAGGGATCCAGAGAAACGAAAATTTATTTATATTATCGAAAAGCACCCGAGGCTGAAGTCGTTTTTATCAAATGACAAACCTTTAGAGTCTCAAACGTTAACAATAGACCGAGATGTAATAGATTCCTTAAATATAGACGACACCGCTTTTAGAAAATTTATAAATCCTTACCTCAACGCGATTTTAATTCCGAAACTCAAAAATGCCATTAATTCTAACCAGTTCTTCTATGCTTTAGATAAAATTAAAAATGACTGGCTCTTTTCAGAAGATATCAAGTTTCAATGTCAAAACATACTCCGACATAAAATAGTAACAACAATTCATCTGTTAAAAACAAAGCAACAAATAAAAGCCATAAAGTATACTAAATCTAATAGTTTTGGTGCCTTAATTGCATATTGCGCTTCTAATAATGGACTAGATGTTACGAAGGAGTATCTTGAAATACTGGTTAAACAATTAAAGAAAGTACATTCAAGAACAAAAATAGCAGACCATTATCACAAGAGTTTAATTGCCGTTCATAATTCTAAACTGGATAATGAGGCCATTAACCGTTATGTGGAATCACATATAAACAATCATATTTCGTGTGTTATTCTCGACAAGAAAACGTCCAATGAGTGGGGCATGCAACTACTTTTAACCATTGCTGTTTTATTAATAACAGTAGTTGGTGCAACAATCTTTAATCATTTTAACGAAAAGAAACAGGTTGAACCTTACTCTTTAAAAGATGTTAATAATTTTTATACAGCGTTTAATAGTCTTTATGGACCACACATTACAAGAGATGCCAATGGTGTACTAAAAAACATTGAAGGTCAACTCATAATGAAAGCTTACAAATATCCATATGACATCAATAGTGAACTCACTAATTCTATATTTTTCCCTTTTTATAAATCATTTCCAGAAGTAAGTTCGTCATCACAACATAAACTCACGATAGAAAACTTAGACAGAGACAAATCATTAATTGTGTTTAGAAAAAACAACTATAATCATTGCGCTCTTTTGAGACCTCGAAGTAAAATAACAACATTTGTAGAACCAAAAGATTCACTTATTTTTTATAGAGGAAAGTTTCTAAACATTAGTGACTATGGTGGGCTTTCAACTTTTAATGGCATTTACAAACATTCCAGTAAGGCAGATCGATTACGCTTTTTCAATGTATATGTTGTGCATTCGCAACATCAAAGTGATCATGCTCTTATACAAATGAAGGATTTTGGAGAACTTAAATTTCAAGATATAAAGACTACAGAACATAGAACAAGTTATGTTGGTAAAAATATTATCGACATCAACATTTTGGACACCTATTTGGACTAAAATAAATATCTTTACCCTTTAATTGAATTCTATGGATACCTTTCTAAATTTTATATCAAGCATTTCATGGTGGATGTGGATTATCATTGTGCTTGTAGTAATAGCCATTCGTGATATTTTACAAAAAAAGCATACAATTCAGCATAACTTTCCATTAATTGGACATATTCGCTATTGGTTTGAAAGCATTGGACCAGAAATTCGTCAGTATTTTGTAGCAAATAATAGAGAAGAATTGCCTTTCAATCGTATTGAGCGTGGTTGGGTCTATGCATCTTCAAAAAATGAGAATAACTACGAAGGTTTTGGTACAGATCGAGATATATATGCGCATCAACATATTTTTGTGAACAACGCTATGTTCCCTTTCAGGATTGGTGACGACCATCCAAATACCATTGACAAATCATTTTTGCCTTGCGCAAAAGTAATGGGAGAATTTAATAAACGTAAGCGTCCATACAGACCCGCTTCAGTGATAAACGTCTCTGCGATGAGCTTTGGTTCACTTTCTGCAAAAGCTGTAGAATCTATGAATAAAGGTGTAGAAATGGCACATGCCTATCACAATACTGGTGAAGGAGGCTTATCACCATACCATAGTAACGGTGGAGATGTTGTGTTTCACTTCGGAACAGGATACTTTGGTGTTCGTGCAGAAGATGGCGGATTTTCAATGGAGAAAATGAAAAAACTTGTAGAAGACAACCCTTTTGTTCGCGCCATTGAAGTCAAATTATCTCAAGGCGCTAAACCAGGTAAAGGTGGTGTACTACCAGGATCAAAAATCACCAAAGAGATTGCAGAAATTAGAGGCGTTGAAGAAGGCAAAACTGTGCTTTCTCCTCCAAATCACAAAGCATTTTCTACAGTTCCAGAAATGGTAGATTTTATAGAAACTATCGCAGAGGAAACAGGATTACCTGTTGGTATCAAAGCTGCAATTGGTAAACTAGACCAGTGGGAAGAGCTTACAGATATCATGCTTAAAACTGGAAAAGGTCCAGACTTTATAACTGTTGATGGTGGCGAAGGTGGTACAGGTGCTGCACCTCCAAGTTTTGCCGATCATGTATCATTGCCTTGGGTTTATGGATTTGGAGATTTGTATAGATTATTTCAAAAGAAAGGATTATCTGACCGTATTGTCTTTATAGGAAGTGGTAAGCTAGGTTTTCCTGCTAAAGCAGCTATGGCCTTTGCTATGGGAGTAGACTGTATCAATGTTGCCCGTGAAGCTATGATGAGTATCGGTTGTATCCAAGCGCAAATTTGCCATACAAATAAATGTCCGAGTGGTGTTGCAACACAAAGCAAATGGCTGCAGAATGGAATTGACCCAACTTTAAAATCGGTACGACTGGCACAGTATTTTAAAACATTTCGAAAAGAGCTTGTAGAGATCACTCATGCTGCTGGCTATGAACACCCTTGTGAGTTTACTATGGATGATATAGAAGTCAATGTAGATGACCACAATCTATCCAAAGAATTATCTAGCACTTATATGTACAATAAAACCAAAGTCCCTTATACCTCTATGCAAGATTTAAAAGATTGCATGTATTTAGGTGGAAAATGCTAAAACAATAATTTAAAAAGAATTAAGTTTACAACTCAAAGAAAACAACCAACTATAATTATGGAACAACAGTTAGTTAATCTATTAATGTTTATAATTCCAGCCTTAATAACTGGAGCAATTGCCTATCTATTTTTTAGAGAACATGTTGAAAATGAAAGTAGACGTCGTGACTTTTTAATTCAAAAAGATCTGCAAAAAGAATCGCTACCAATGCGTCTTCAAGCCTACGAACGCTTATCTTTATTTTTAGAAAGGGTAAAGCCATCAAAATTATTAGTAAGAGTTAATCCAACATCCTCAAATAAAGAAGATTATGAATCTTTACTTATAGCAAATATTGAACAGGAATTCGATCATAATTTAGCACAACAAATCTATGTTACAGACCAATGTTGGAGCATTACATCTACTGCAAAAAATGCGACCATTCAAATGATTAGAAAAGCTAATCTGTCGGAAAAAATAGATTCAGCAGATAAACTCAGGGAAGCACTTCTAACTGACATGATCGACAAAAGATCTCCAAGTGATGCTGCTCTATCTTTTATCAAGGAAGAGGTTTCTAATATCTGGTAATTTTTATTCGGATGTGATTTTGTTTTCATGCTTTTGCTTCGCATAATCATACCCTTGAGCCCACCATTTTACCATTAAACGTTTACTGAAAATCAATGAGTTTTCAGTCAAACTCGTAGGTGTGTAATACAAATTGAGTTTTACGCCTCTGTTTTTAGCCGCAAGTTTTCCTATGACAATATCATTCTTCTCCACTTGATCTAAAAGGTGCCCAAACAAGTTAAGCATTAAAGAAAATGGATTTTTCCCCAACACCTTAGTGCGTTCCATTTGCTCAGATTCTAAGACAACTGCATCCACCTCAGTAGCACCACGTAAAATAGCCTCGCGTATAGGAATCACACAACCTAAGCCTCCATCTGCATATTCATAGCCATCAACTTTAGCCAGAGACATAAACGGAATGTAATTACATGAAATCCATATCCAATTGCAAAACTCTTCATAAGTACACTCTTTAATAGATTTATATTCCACACGATTCATAGACAAATTTGAGACCGTTACTACAACATCTTCTTTGGTACTTCTTATCTTCTCATATTCATCTCTAGTGAAATTTTGTTTAATATTTCGTTTCAACGCCTTACTCTCTCCAAACGTACGTTTCATTCGTATAAACTGCCAGAGTGAATTTAAAAAATCTATCGACACATATTCCCTATCCCCTTTTTTACGCTGTACAAAAGGGCTTACACTAAAAATATCATGTTGTTGCACATTAGTAAAAATATCATAGAGCTTTCCAATATCATTAACCGCCAAATGCGGCACTAGTAAGCTTCCTGTTGATGTCCCTAAGAACATATCATACTCACGTCCTTCAGCTTCAATTAGATATTGCGCTACACCACCAGCAAAAGCGCCTTTACTTCCACCTCCAGATATCACTAATGCTCTCAAATTAGTTCTTTTTTAATGTATTTATTAAAGATTTATAATTGTCATTTGTTTCCAGTTCTGCCAATAAGTTCTTAGCATATTTTGAAAAACGCCAGTTATGATGCTTTCTTGCCTCCAACAAACTTGTAATAGACTTACGTTCGAAGCCTCCTAGTAATTTCAGGTAATTAAAGGCATTCAATCGCAATTCAAAATGTTGACCAGGCAAACTATAACTAATCAACTCATCCAAAACGTCCTGTTTTTTTTCGGGTTGGTATTCAACCGTATTTAAATGTAACGCTAACCATAGTAATCTCACATTATAATCGTTAAACCCTACAATATCTTTGGTTTTCTGTAAATATTTTATTCGATCTTCCGGGAAATTAGCCCAGAGATTATACAATGCAGCTTCAATCGTTGCATAAGATTTATCATCTAATAACGATTCGTAGGCCAATTTCAGCTCTATAGGAATCTCACCAACATACTTTGCAATAGCCTGTCGTACTTCTAAATTATTCTGAAATGCGCTAACCTCAATTTTATCAGGAATCTGATTGATCACCTTTACTTTGGCTTTATCTGAAATATAAGACGATAGATAGTCTTTGCATTTAGAAGTATACGCTTCGCAGTCGACCATAAAATATTCCTGCATGAATGATGATTGCTTTAAGCTTTTGACCATGGCATCCTCAGGAAGCTTAGACTCCAGAAGCCATTCATTCACAAAACCAGTTAAATCCTGACCACTAGTAGCCTCTACTTCAGAAATAAAATCGTTGGTCTCAACATTCGCAAATTGATGTTTTTCCAAATACGCCTTTACAGCAGTTTTAAAAGCAACATCTCCTACCTGCTCTCGCAACACATGTAAAGCCCAAGCGCCTTTCTTATAGAATGTCGTACTACTCGATTTAGGATTAAGCAATGAGGTACTTTGCCCAGCAGTCTCTTGAGCAATAAGCTCTTGCGCATTTTCAAATAGCTGCCAATAGTAATGGTTATCTCCAAAAACATCCCGCTCTGCTAATAACGCATAATACGTTGCAAAACCTTCCTGCAACCAATGATGTTCACCAGATGTTGCTGTGACCAAATCTCCAAACCACTGATGTGCCAGTTCGTGCGCATTAACTGTGATATAATTTTTATCATTATATGCCGTAGAATCCACCACAAAACTGTCTGAAAAGATCGTAAGACTTGTATTTTCCATACCAGAATACAAGAAATCTTTCACAGGAACCTGCTTATAATTTTGCCATGGATATGGAAATCCGATTTCTTCTTCTAAAAAATCAAACATTTGCTTGGTATAGCGATAGGTAGGCTCTACTTTTTGTGAGTCTTCAGGATAATAGTAATATTCTAAAGGAACGCCACTTTTTGAAGTTTCTGTTTTCTTATCATACTTACCAATGACTAAAGCCACAAGATAACTTGGCATAGGCTTTTTCATATTGTATTGCCATTTGGTAGAAACATCTCCCACTACTTTTTCTACTAACATCCCATTAGCCAAAACCGCATAACCATTCTCAAATGTTATAGAGATATCAAATTCAACTTTATCATTGACGTCATCAATACTTGGCAACCAATGACTTGTATATTTTCCTTGACCTTGCGTCCAGATTTGATCACCTAAAGCATATATTGCTTTTTTAGGCTTATGAGCAACCCAATTAATTTTCAAATCATAGATTGTATTGGCTTTAAATTTATTCTTAACAATAATATGCTCCCCATCATAATCATGTAATTGCGTTTTACCATCCAACGCAATAGCATGTTGATGAAAATTCTTAGCATCAAGATAAATAGAATCTACATCCTTTAGTATCTCAAACTTATAATTTGCCTCACCGCCAAACTCATCTAAATCATGATTAACGCTATACAAATTAACCTTAACCGTTTTAAAATCAACATACTCAGTTTGCTGAGCAGTTACATTTCCGAAGAAAAATGAAAAACAGATAAGTAGACATAATTGTTTCATAAGTATGATGCTGCAAAAATGAGACCAGCTTAATCGATTACCACAGGTTTATTAATTGGTGTATTACTTTTGACAACCACAAATGTAGACGTTGCATAAAACGCATTTCCATTTTGAGCATCGTTAGTCCAGCCACTTTGATATTGATACTCAAAATCAAACGTACTTCCAGCCATATTTGTTGCAAAACTATCAATACGATACGGCACAACCATCCCTGGACACCAACCTGCTCTATCTGGTTGCCAATTCCCTGGCTCTTGATTATTTACAGGGTTAGACGCACAACCTAATGCATCCATATTATGCTGGAATGTATTCACACCATTAATCTTTACATCATGGGTTCTAAAACACCACTCGGCACACGTTCGTCCAGCAATCGCAGGAGACGCCTGTCCCCAACCCGAAATAATCGTTCTCAAATGCGTGCTTTCTGCATTAGCAGGAATAGAAACCATTTTATCTAAATCTAAACTATGTGTTGTCCCGTAAGGCACTCCAGAGCTAGACCAGTCATCGTAAGCAAGAACTCTAGATATCGCATAATATGGATAATCTGGTGTTCCTTCGATATAATCAAAATCCACAGTCACCTCATAACCTCTAGCATTCCAACATTCGGTTCTAATTCGTAATTCTGTCGAGCCTGTTAACAATGATTTAAAATCGGTTACATCAAACTCAAACCCTCTTTCTAATTGACTGTTATCGTTCCAATACGGTGTTATATAACGTCCTAACTCATATAATTCACCAGAATCATTATCCTTAACCTTCACATTAGCATACACATCCCATTCATCACAACCTTCATTAGGACAAGTAAGTTTCACATACATCTTAATCGTTTCAATACTAGTTAGATCATCATGCAAATTAAATGTTTGAGTTGCAGATTGATTAAATCCACCACCAAAAGCCAAACGTTCTTTATCAAATGTGAGATAATTATAAACAACTGGGATTCCTATTCCAGACAAAGCAATTTCTACAGTTTCTGCTCCAGTACTCATTAAGCTTAGCGTTCCTGTAGCATTACCCAAAGCTGTTGGTGCAAATCTTACGAATAGTGTTGTTTGATCATTTACTGATTCTGATGGTATTTGCTGCACATCAGAAAACAGTGTACCATCTAATGATATCTCAAAGCCTTCGGTAACATTTAAATCAATTGCAGATGTAAGATTATTTCCATCAATAAAAAGTGTCGAAGATGCAGACTGCTGAGCTACTGGTGTATCTTGAAAATTAAAACTAGATACATTAATACTAATTACAGGTGCCGTACTTAAACCCACACCACTTACATTCAGCGTTCTTGTTGTTGCAGAATTGCTTTGCATTGACAGTTCTCCAGAAATTACACCCAATGCACTAGCCGACGGTGAAAATCTAACATACAGTATTTGATTTCCTGCGTTAACAATATCTTTATTTATTGTTACCTGATTCGAAAAATTCACGTCATCTAACGAGACCTCAAAATTAGCTGTTGAAGAAATTGATAAGTTTGCATTTAAGTTATCTCCTTTGACTTGAATATTTTGTGAAATAGAATTGCTTTCAACATTAACTTCTCCAAAAGAATTCAATGACCCAGTAATCAATATATTAGATGAATTAGAACCTTCATCAGAACTATCACTACTACAATTAAAAACAAAGAAAAGACTCAGCAAGACACTAAAAACGACAACAAATTTTCTGAAATAATCAGTTTTCATAAGCTTAAAATATTTTTTCTTACAATGTATAGATTATAATAATTCCAAAAAAGTAAAATTGATAATAATACATTAGAAAAAAGTGATAATTTTGACTGAATGAGTGCCAATTTACAAACTCCAATAGACTACCTTAAAGGTGTAGGTCCTAATCGAGCTGATTTACTTCGGAGCGAACTAGGCATTCATACATATCAAGACCTGATCAACCTCTTCCCTAATCGTTATTTAGATCGCACAAAGTATTACAAGATTAATGAATTGCAACGCAACAGCTCTGAAGTTCAAATTATTGGAAAGGTCACAGGATTTAAGGAAGTTGCACAAAAACGTGGCAAACGACTAGTAGGCACTTTTCAAGATGACACAGGAAGAATAGAGCTCGTTTGGTTTCGTGGTCAAAAATGGATTCGTGATAGCATAAAATTAAATACACCCTATGTGATTTTCGGAAAAATCAACTGGTTCAACGGCGTCTTTAATATGCCACACCCAGAATTGGAATTACTCAATGAGCATAAAAACAATTTGCGATCATCAATGCAAGCTGTATATCCTTCAACAGAGAAATTATCCAATAAAGGCATCACTAATCGCGTGATGATAAAAATCATGCAAAGTTTGTTTTTAGAAACCAAAGAACGCTTTTCTGAAACCCTACCAGATCACCTAATTTCCGAACTCAAATTATTACCAAAAAGTGATGCGCTTTTTAACGTTCATTTTCCAAAAAATCAAGAGCTATTATCAGGTGCAGAATTTAGATTAAAATTTGAAGAATTATTTTACATTCAATTACAATTAATTTTAAAAAATCTCATTCACAAATCGAAAATTAAAGGATTCCCTTTCGAATCTGTTGGTGACTATTTTAATAATTTTTATAAAGCGCATTTACCGTTCGATTTAACCAATGCTCAAAAACGTGTATTGAAAGAAATTAGACAAGATCTTGGAAGCAATGCACAGATGAATCGATTATTGCAAGGTGATGTTGGTTCAGGAAAAACTATAGTTGCGTTCATGTCAATATTAATGGCACTTGACAACGACTTTCAAGCCTGTTTAATGGCGCCAACTGAAATTTTGTCAGTCCAACACTACCAAGGATTTAAAAAGCTATCTAACAAATTGAATATCAGTATAAAAATACTCACAGGCTCAACTAATACTTTAGAAAGGAGAAAAATTCACGAATCATTAGAAAATGGTGAATTACAGATTCTAATTGGGACTCATGCTTTGCTCGAAGATAAGGTTAAATTTAAAAATTTGGGCCTCGCAATTATTGACGAACAGCATCGATTTGGAGTTGCACAACGTTCCAAATTATGGAAAAAAAACACCTCTCCTCCACATATTTTGGTGATGACTGCAACACCGATTCCGAGAACTTTAGCGATGTCAGTTTATGGTGATTTAGACATCTCAATTATTGACGAATTACCACCTGGAAGACAGTCCATAAAAACGGTTCACAGATACGATAAAAATAGACTCAAAGTCATGCGATTTATGCGTGATGAAGTTGAAAAAGGAAGACAGATTTATGTGGTCTATCCATTAATCCAAGAAAGTTCTGCTTTAGACTATAAAGACCTTATGGATGGTTACGAAAGTATTGTCCGGGAATTCCCACAGCCAAACTATCAAATTTCTATTGTCCATGGTAAAATGAAACCAGCAGATAAAGACTTTGAAATGCAACGCTTTGTCAAAGGCGAAACACAAATAATGGTAGCAACAACAGTAATTGAGGTTGGAGTAAACGTACCCAATGCCTCAGTTATGATCATTGAAAGTGCCGAGCGATTTGGTTTAGCACAACTCCATCAGCTGAGAGGTCGTGTTGGGCGTGGTGCAGAGCAAAGTTATTGCATTCTTATGACCAGCCACAAGCTGAGTCAGGACAGCAAAACACGTCTGGAAACCATGACACGAACTAGTGACGGATTTGAAATTGCTGAAGTAGATCTTAAACTTCGTGGCCCTGGAGATATCATGGGAACCCAACAAAGCGGTGTGCTAAACTTAAAAATTGCTAATATCATTAAGGATAAAGATATTTTGCAAAGTGCTCGTTTTTATGCTAAACGAATACTAGATAAGGACCCTTCTTTAGGTTTTCCTGAACATGGTGTTATTTTAAAAACCTATCGCGAACTGAGTAAGTATAAGAATATTTGGAATTATATTTCTTAATTCAAAAAAAAGCTCAACTTCTTTATGAAAAGTTGAGCTTGAAAACATGAAGGCATGTTTTTGATTGATTTAGTTGATTGATGAATTCTTTATAATGCGCCTAATTCTTTTAAGTTTTTTTCAGAATTTGCTTTCACATTGGCAGGCGGATTCATAGATAATGCCTTTTTAAAATTCTTAATGGCTTTTTTCTTATCACCTATTGTTTTATATGCTTCTCCTAAACTATCATATACATTTGGGTTTTCAGGATCGATCTCTACAGCTTTTTTAAAATACTTCATCGCTCTATCATTATCCTTCAAATTAAGCATTTGATACCCCATTCTATTTAATTGGTTAGAGTTTGCCATACTAGCAGCCTCATCTAATGCCGCTTCAAACTCTTCTGTCTTACCCAATTTGTTTAATAACTGTGCTTTAATAGCCATATTATTAAATGTTTTCTGGCTAAAAAATTGTCCAGAGATAGCTTTATCAATCCATCCCAAAGCTTCATTAAGATCACCTCCGTTATTTAAAGCAAAATTAGCAGCTTGCTCCCAGTTTTGTCTTTGAAACCCTGTTTGTCCTTTAGCTTTTTGTCTGAAATCGTCTAAAACAATATTAGTCACATCGAAAGACACTTCGAAAGGGAATGCTTTCTTCTCCCAAGCCAAGGATGCCGTTGCAGAATTAGTTTTGATGTCATTAAAGGCATAAGTAAGCAACTCATGATGCGGTACAGAAGTCGTAGTAATAGTAGCTCTCAAAGCATCATTCTTTTTATCGTAAAAATAACTTCCCCAAGCATCGGCATCTTTTGATAATATTAAAGTTGCTGTATTATCTGCCTTAACTTCTAAATGCAAACCGTAAGTTCCAGCTTTTATAGACTTCCCTTCCACTTTTGCATCATGAGAAAATGTAATTGTAGTATTTTCGTTGGCTCCAGCTCGCCATGGTGCTGCAGTAGCAGTTCCAAAGCCTAAATTATTCATGCCATAAGGCACAAGTTTTCCCCAAATCTCTCGATTATTTACGCTTGGTCTTGAATAGGTAATAGAAACATCTGACACACCAATACGTTGTGATACAGTTGCTTGCTGACTGCCTCGCGGTGTGTTTAATTGCGCAAATGTGTCAATGCTTACAAAAAGCATCAAGCACATAAATAGCCCAGTAATTGTCTTGTTTTTCATGATTTTGATTGTATTAGTTAAAATTGTATTTGAAGTTATGAACAAATGCAGTATAGCCATGTTACAGTCATGTTAAAGTGGTTTGTGTTAATGTTAATTAACATTTCTTTATACTAATTAACTATCTCTATATTTACAAAAAACAAATCGTTATGAGCATGCTTCACCTAAAACTAGAAACAGATCCTCGTTGGGCTACAATTGCTGAAGAGAATATCGAAGAGATTTTAACCGACCATGCATGGTGTGAACAAAAAGCATGTACTAACGCCATCACTATCATTACCCATAACTCGCAATATGAAGACCTAGTTACTGACCTCTTAGAACTCGCTAAAGAAGAACTTGAGCACTTTCAAATGGTACATGAAATTATTAAAAAACGTGGTTACACTTTAGGTAGAGAGCGAAAAGACCATTACGTCAATCAACTCTACAAGTTTATGAATAAAGGTGGAAGCCATCTCCAAAGCATGGTAGATCGTTTATTGTTTTCGGCAATGATTGAAGCCAGAAGCTGCGAGCGTTTTAAACTTTTATCTCAGCGCATAAAAGACAAAGAGCTCTCAAAGTTTTATTATGACCTTATGGTAAGCGAAGCTGGACATTACACAACATTTATTGGCTTTGCTAGAAAATATGGACAAGATATTGACGTTGATAAACGATGGAAGGAACTGGTTGCCTTTGAAGGTGAACTTATTAAAAGCTACGGAAAATCAGAAACCATACACGGATAATTTATGAAGAAACATCATGCCATTCTAGCGTTCATTTTATGCTTTACACTACATCTCAGTTTTGGCCAGACCAAAGCAAAAAAAACATACACCAAAGAAGAGATGGCCGAATTTCAAGCCAACTATAAAGCTAAAAACAAAAAAGACAAAGCTGCTAGAAAGGGGCTAGAAGGTACAACATTAACCGAACTCAGTTTTGAAGATATTAATGGCAACAAACATACCTACGAAAGTTTAAAAGGAAAAGTAGTTGTAATGAATTTCTGGTTTATCCATTGTAAACCTTGTGTAGCTGAAATACCTGATTTAAATACATTAAAAGCTGAATTTAAAAATAAAGATGTTGTTTTCTTTGCTGTAGCTCTAGATAGTAAAGCGTCACTAGATAAGTTTTTAGAAACGACCACATTTGATTTCACGATCATTCCAAACGGAAGGGTGTTGGCTAGAGACCTCAAAATTCCGCATTACCCTTACAATGTAATTCTAGACAAAAAAGGAAAACTTCAATATGTAAGTGATGTTTTGAGTTTCAATATTATGAACCGTTTGAAACGCAAAATTAATGGAGTATTGAAAAGGTAAATCTATTCCTCTAACAACGCATTAATAAACCCAATAAATTCTGTTTTAAATTCTGTAAATTTTTCCCCTGTAGCGGGACCATTAAATCCTGTGTGTATCTTACGTACTTTCCCTTTTTTATCAATAAATATCGAAGTAGGATACGATAGGACATGATTTAGCATTGGTAATTTTTCTTGCGCCTTAGATTTGCTAGACGTCCCATATTGTGCCAATAAAATAGGATAATCAATACCTACATCATCTTTTAGTCGCTTGATACTCTCAAAGGCCTTTGCTTCTGTTTTCGCATATTCAAAGGCAAGTGCAATAAACTCAATATCCTTTTCGGTATTATTATCATAAAACTCTGAATAGTACTTACTTTCATCCAAACAATTTGGGCACCAAGTTCCCATAACCTGTACCACTACTACTTTGTCTTTGTATCGATTATCAGATAAAGATACTTGCTTTCCATTAGAATCTGGGAACGTAAACTCCAAAGCATCATAACCTTCATTTAAAAACGTCAGGTCATTAGCATCTGGCAATTCATAAGTCTCATTTCGTTTAGCAGTAAAGGGTTCTTCCCAATGGTTTCCCGAATAAAACATCCCATTCATTGTACTATCACTAACTACAGCAGTAAATAAAAAGGCATGAGCTCCATCAAAAGTTGATAATTTCATGGTATTACCGTCCATCACTCCTTCTAAATATCTGTAATCACCAGTGGTTGTTCTAAAGGTTCCTGTCACCTTAGAACCGTCTTGTTTAAAAATTCCTTTGGCAATGTATTTATCATCTTCAGAATCTGGACTAAATATGGTCTCCCAGTTTCCTGTGGCATCAACAGATCCCGTTTCATTATCCAGATCAAATCGGGTTTTAACACCAAACTCCGCAGAAAAAGGCACCACACGGTCTAAACTTTCTTTTATAAAATTACCTTCCAATATACCTTCTTTTACTACAGCTTCAATATAACCTTCAAAAACAGGTGTTCTAAACACAATCGAATCGTTAGAATAATTAATATCTGTAACCATGATGACCTCATCGGCATTAAATATCTTGAGCGCATCACGCGATGTCACTTCAAAATTAAATGGCAAAACTTCGGTATCAGTTAATTGCAATTCTGCACGCCAAACACCTTCTTTTAAGGCTTCTGGTCTATCCATATTACAACTTAAAAAAATGAATAAAATTGGTAAGAAGAGTAATTTTCGCATAATCGTTTTCAATTTAAAATAGTGTAGTCACCACAAAGATATAATTCTTACAAAGATGATCTAAATATCTACTGACAATCGTTAAGAGTTTGATAAAAGTTCCATTTCTGCAAAAAAATAAATCAATCACTTAATTTTTATGCAAATCGAAGCCTTGAAATTATTAGTATTATTATCTTTGCCCATTGACAAAATAAGATAATGAAGATATCATATAACTGGTTAAAACAATTTTTAAAAACGGATTGGTCTGCAGAAAAAACTGGAGAATTACTTACCGATTTAGGATTAGAAATTGAAGGTATAGAAAGTTACCAATCTGTAAAAGGTGGCTTAGAAGGTATTGTTGTTGGTGAAGTACTGACTTGCGAACAGCATCCAAATGCAGATCGATTAAAATTAACAACGGTTGCGATTGGCACTGATGAGCCATTACAAATAGTGTGTGGCGCTCCTAATGTGGCTGCTGGTCAAAAAGTACCTGTAGCTACAATTGGAACTACATTATACACTGAAACTGGTGAAGCCTGGAAAATCAAGAAAGGCAAGATAAGAGGAGAAGAAAGTCACGGTATGATTTGTGCTGAAGATGAATTAGGCCTTGGCAAATCGCATGATGGTATTATGGTTTTAGATCCAAAGATTAAAGTTGGAACTCCTGCTGCCGATATTTTTGATGTTGAAAATGATCATGTTTTTGAAATTGGTCTAACACCAAATAGAGCCGATGCAATGAGCCATTACGGAACAGCTCGAGATCTAAAAGCTGGCTTACTTCAAAAGGATATTAATACAGAATTAATTACACCCTCAGTAAGCTCTTTTCACGTGGATAGCAGAACATTGAAGATTGATATCGATGTTGAAGATTATGAGCTGGCACCACGTTATTGCGGACTAACAATTACAGGTCTAAAAGTTGAAGATTCACCAATCTGGTTACAAAATCGTTTAAAAGCTATTGGTTTAACACCAAAGAACAACATAGTAGATATTACAAATTATGTCTTACATGAATTAGGGCAACCGCTACACGCTTTTGATGCTGCAAAAATCATTGGAAACAAAGTTATCGTAAAAACGCTTCCTGAAGGCACAAAATTCACAACCTTAGACGACGTAGAACGCGAGTTAAGTGCTGAAGATTTAATGATTTGTGATGCTGAAAAACCGATGTGTATTGCTGGTGTATTTGGAGGCGTACATTCTGGAGTTTCAGAAGGTACTACAAGTATCTTTCTAGAAAGTGCTTACTTCAACCCTGTAAGTATTAGAAAAACTGCGAAACGCCATGGTTTAAACACAGACGCATCTTTTAGATTTGAAAGAGGTATCGATCCTAACATTACAGATTATGCCTTGAAACGAGCAGCGCTTATGATCGTAGATATTGCTGGTGGAGAAATCTCTAGTGATGCTTTGGATTTTTATCCGAAGAAAATTGAAGACTTTCAAGTGCGTTTGAGTTTTGATAATGCTAAGAAATTGATTGGAGAAGAGATTCCAAGAGAAACAATTAAAAGTATATTGACATCTTTAGACATTAAAGTAAATAATGTCACTGAAGCTGGTCTTGGACTTACTGTTCCTGCTTATAGAAACGATGTGCAGCGTGAAGCAGATGTTATTGAAGAAATATTGCGTGTGTATGGTTATAACAATATAAAGACCACGGAAAAATTAAACGCTTCTATTTCTAATACGTCAAAATTTGAAGATTATAAACTTCAAAATGTTATAGGAAATCAATTGACAGCTCAAGGCTTTTTCGAAATATTGTCTAATTCGCTAACAACACCAAAATATGTTGAACTTAGCGCTCAATTAAAAGAAGAACACAATGTAGAAATGCTAAATCCGTTGAGTAATGATCTTGGTGTTATGCGCCAAAGTTTACTGTTTTCTGGTTTGGAATCCGTTAGCTATAATATTAACAGAAAACGCGATAATTTAAAATTGTATGAATTTGGTAAAACCTATCATAACTATAAAAATGGTCGCGAAGAATATAAACACTTGTCCATTTTCTTAACTGGAAACAAAAGTGATTTGCGTTGGAATTCGCCCATACAAAAAAGTGATTTCTTTTATTTGAAAGGTATAGTAAATAGTACATTAGAGCGCTTAGGCATTTCTAAATTCAAAGTCTCACCTATCAAGAATGATATGTTTAGCGAAGGCATTAGTTTATCTTTAGGAAAAACCAAACTGGTTGAATTTGGTATCATTAGCAAAAAGATATTAAAGCATTTCGGTATTTCTCAAGAAGTTTTATTTGCCGATTTTAATTGGGATAATGTTATCAGTATGACCAAACATAATAGTATTATGTTTAAAGCTATTCCTAAATATCCTGAAGTACGTCGTGATTTTGCATTATTATTAGATGAGCATACTACCTTTGAAGAGATTGATAAAATAGCAATGCAAACCGAAAAGCAATTGCTTAAAGATGTTGATCTATTTGATGTATACCAAGGAAAGAACCTTCCGAAAGGCAAGAAGAGTTATGCTGTAAGTTTTGTGATTCAAGATGAAAATAAAACGCTAACAGACAAGCAAATCGATAAAATAATGAATAAACTACAAGCTAATTTTGAAAAGCAGCTTGGCGCAGAATTAAGATAATCTTAATTGCGAATTATTCAATATTTTCTCCATGCTGAGAAAGATCTAACCCTCTAAGTTCTTGATCCTCTCTTACACGCAATGGCAAGGCTAAATCAACAATTTTTAATAGTAATAGACTTCCAAAAAATGTAAATAAAGCTACAGCTATTAGCGCAATGAGATGATGCGTAAATGTTGTGTATTCGCCATAAATAAGACCAACGTCTTTTGCTAAAATACCAGTGAGAATCATACCTACTATACCTCCTACACCGTGACTTGGAAAAACCTCTAAAGTATCATCTATTTTAGATTTCTTATTTAATTGAATCGCTATATTACTCACCAAAGCAGCTATAAAACCAATAAAAATACTGTGACCAATAGTTACGAATCCTGCTGCTGGTGTGATAGCTACAAGTCCAACTATAGCCCCAATGCATGCGCCTAACGAAGACATTTTTCTATTATAAAATCGTTCAAAAAACAACCAAGTAATCATACTTGTGGCTGATGCGATATTAGTATTGGCAAATGCAATCACCGCATCAGTATTTGCTCCTAGAGCCGATCCTGAATTAAATCCGAACCAACCAAACCACAATAAACCAGTACCTAGAATTACAAATGGAATATTTGCAGGCTTTTCAATCTTTATTCTACGCTTACCTAAATAAAGAGCCGCTGCTAAGGCAGCAAAGCCTGCCGACATATGAACGACTGTTCCTCCTGCGAAATCAAGTACATCCCAATTTCTCAATAAACCATCAGGATGCCATGTCATATGAGCCAATGGCGAATAAATAAAAATCGAAAACAAAACCATGAAAAAAATATAGCTCCTAAATCGTATCCGTTCTGCAAAACTACCTGTAATCAAAGCAGGTGTGATGATTGCAAACTTCAATTGAAATAACGCAAACAATAAAAAAGGAATTGATCCAGCAAAATTAGGATTTGGAGACACCGAAACATCATTAAAACAAAAGAAGGTCATAGGATTTCCAATAATACCATAAAAGCTATCACCAAAAGCCAAACTAAAACCCACTATAACCCATAAAATACTTATCACACCAAGAGCAACAAAACTTTGAAGCATGGTAGAAATGACGCTCTTTTTGTTAACCATACCACCGTAAAAAAACGCCAGTCCAGGGGTCATTAAAAACACTAAAGCAGAAGCAACAATCATCCAAGCTGTATCGCCTGAATCAATATTAGCTTCATTTTCCAAAATTTGATACTCTGTACCACATAGCAAGGCCAAAATGACCAGCACTGTTAACACGATGAAATTTAACTTTTTACCCATAACTTTAGTTTTGATATTCAAATGTAAAAAACGTGTTCAGAAAATAATCTAATAAATAACTGATAGCAGGAAGATTTATGATTTTGACAAAAATGCCTATTGATTTTTATCAGTATGATAATTTATATTATAAAAATCATTCATTAGATTTGTCAAACAATATGAATATTCTCTCAAAACACTAATAATTTGAAAATTCGATTTTTAATTCTATGTACTGCGCTTTTTTCTCTTTGCAGTAATATATCATCTGCGCAACCTTTTGACAGCGCACATCATCAAGATTCTTTATCAATTTGGCAATTAGCAAAGTATGATTTTAAATACACCTACAAAAGTGTTGGTCATTCATTAACACGACCACTCCATTGGAAAGGTAAAGACTTTGCTAAACTAGGAATTCTTGTTGCTGGTACTGCGACATTAACACTGGCAGATAGACCAATGCGTGATTTCTTTCAAAATCAAAAAGAAGACTTTCCAAAAGTTGTTAGAGATTTTGGCTGGTATTTTGGGAGTCCTCAAAATTACTTTATGGCGAATGCTGGTTTATATGGTTTTGGATTATTAACCAAAAACGAGAAGGTTAGAAAAACTAGTGTGCTGATTATTTCTTCCTCAATAACTACTGGATTAATTCAAACCATTAGTAAAAATGCATTTGGTAGAGCCAGGCCAAGCTCTGGTTCAGGTCACCTCACCTTTAAACCTTATGCTAATGATGCTGAGTTTCGCTCATTTCCATCTGGTCATACCATTTTATCTATTACTATGGCACATTCTATCGCCAAGCAATTTGACAATACTTGGGTGAAAATTGGGATTTATACAGTAGGATCAATTCCGCCAATATCTCGAATGATTGATAATTCACATTGGATTACCGATATTGCTATGAGTGCAGCCATTAGTGTTATTGTAGTAGATTGTATTGATAACTTTCTATTTAAAGAAGACGCTTATGAGTATCCAAAAAAGAAAAAGCAAATTTCCTGGAACTTGAGTTTTAGCCCAAATAAGATTGGACTTATTGGTACATTTTAGACAAGTCTGCATCATATAATTTATCTGTTAAACTATTGCAAAATATTATTAAGACCTTGCAACTAAGATTGAAATAATCCTTAATTTTAACATTCATTAAAAAACAAAAAAATGGCTACAGTTACATTAGGTGGAGATACAGTACATACATCAGGAACATTACCGAACGTTGGATCAAAAGCTCCTGATTTTAAATTAACAGCAACCGATCTATCTTCCAAATCTTTAAATGATTATGCTGGTCATAAATTAGTGTTGAATGTTTTTCCTAGTGTAGATACTGAAACTTGTGCACAATCTATAAGAGAATTCAATAAAGAAGCAAGTAATTTAGATAATACAAAAGTACTATGTATCTCTAAAGACCTTCCATTTGCAATGGCACGTTTTTGTGGTGCTGAAGGCTTAGATAATGTTGTGAGTTTATCAGACTTTAGAACAGGTGACTTTGGAAAATCTTATGGGCTAGACTTTACAGATGGTGCTTTTGAAGCGCTTTTATCCAGATGTGTTATTGTAGTAGATTCGCAAGGCACTGTAACTTATACAGAGCAAGTTCCGGAGATTGCTGACGAACCTAATTACAAAGCGGCTTTAGAGGCTTTGAAATAATGTCAAAAAAAGAATCTTTTTTAATTAACAGACTTAAAAGTATTGGTTATGCTTTTAAAGGTGCTGTTTATCTAATCAAAACAGAGGCAAGTATAAAAATTCAAGTGTTCTGTGCCATAGTAGTGACCATTGCAGGATTCTACTTTGATATTTCTAGAACGGAATGGCTCTTTCAAATTGCATTTATCGGCTTAGTGATGAGCCTTGAAGGCATGAATACCGCTATTGAATATATTGCAGATTTTATTCATCCAGATAGACATAAAACTATTGGCAAAATAAAAGATATTGCTGCTGGAGCTGTTTTTATTGCTGCTATTTCTGCCGCTGTAGCTGCCTTAGTTATTTATCTTCCTAAGATCTTCTAAATTAATTAATGGTAACAATACTCACGTTTATAATATCGTTGGCGTCTAACTTTGGCACTAATACATGATAGGTTAAATTTGGAGCTTCTGTTGTGGCATTCTGCACAAATGTAACAGTGAGGCTAAACTGACCGTTCTCGCAGTTTTTCACAAGACCATCATAATCAATATTATCAATACCACTTGTAAGTGCTTTTTTACCAATAAGGAGATCATAGGCAACAAAATCAATTTGAGGCATGCAACTTCCGGTCACTAAATTATCAAATACAAATTGAGATCTAATGATGACAAACTCCTCTGAAAGGTCTATATCCATTTGATAAGGTGTATTGATACAAGAATACTCGGCTTCAAGACTCGTAATCTCCAGAATTACAGGAGAACACTCGTCATCACTTGAGCAAGCACTAACCAAAACAAACGATAAAACAATAACAAAACTCAGTATAAACTTTCTCATAATTTAATAGTTATATCTATAAGATGCGAAGTTTCAAAAAAGGTTGCGTCAAATTTAAAACATCTCTCTAGGTTTAACGTTAGTAATTTGTATTTTTGTTTTAACTAATAACCCTTCAATGGCGAAGAAAAAAACCAAGACTAAAAGCAAAGCTAAAACCAAACCTAAATTTAAAAAACCAAATTTAAAGTTATCAAGTCAGCAAAAATTGATTTTTGGTAGTTTATTGATTATTCTCGGTGTTTTAATGTTTATAGCGTTTTTATCTTTTTTCTTTACTGGAAAAGCAGATCAAAGCACGCTCACTGAAATCACTTCTAGAGAGGTAGAAGCCTCTAATTGGCTCAATAAATTAGGAGCTTGGATTAGTGATTTATTCATTAATAAAGGATTTGGAATCGCTTCGTTTATATTTTCTGGATTGGTCTTTTTATCTGGTATCTACATAACATTAGATATCAATAAGTCTCGCTTGAGACGCCATTGGGTTTGGGGAACACTCATTGTAGTGTGGCTATCTATATTTTTTGGTTTTTTCTCTCATAAATACGATACCCTTGGAGGGACAGTAGGCTTTGAAATGAATTCTTTTTTTCAAGATTACATTGGAAAAATAGGAACCGCTCTATTATTAGTTTTTGTGCTTATCTCCTATATGGCTATTCGTTTTGGCGTTAATGGCGAGTCGTTTGTGAAATTATTTAAACGTGCAAAGAGCGATATCAAAAAAGAATTAAACACATCTGATAATGAACAAACATTCGCTGTAGATAATGATTTATCTGCTGAAGCTGAAGATATCAAATCTGCTTTTGAACTTACAGTAGAAGAGACAAAGCCTCCAGAAGACAAAATTACAAAACCCGAGCCTGAGCTAAAAAAAGAACTCGAACCTCAATTAAAAACTGAAGTTAAAGTAGAAGACAAAAACGATACCGAGTTAGACATACAAATTGAAACGGTAGAAGAAGAAGTTTCTGAAACAGATAATCTTTCTGATAAGCTTGTTGAAGATTTTGGTCAGTTTGATCCTACATTAGAATTGAGCAAATTTCAGTTTCCTCCATTAGATCTTTTGAAGAAATATGATACTGAAGGGATTACCATAAATCAAGAGGAACTTGAAGAAAACAAAAACCGAATTGTAGAAACACTCAATAACTATAAAATTGGAATTGCGAGTATTAAAGCAACTATTGGTCCAACGGTCACCTTATATGAAATTGTTCCAGAAGCAGGTGTTAGAATTTCAAAAATTAAAAACCTAGAAGACGATATTGCCTTATCGCTTTCTGCCCTCGGAATACGTATCATTGCTCCTATTCCAGGAAAAGGAACTATTGGTATTGAAGTGCCTAATAAAAATGCAACTATTGTTTCAATGCGCTCTGTTATTGCGTCTCAGAAATTTCAAAAATCTGAAATGGAATTACCAATTGCCTTTGGTAAAACTATTAGTAACGAAACGTTTGTGGTCGATTTGGCCAAAATGCCTCACATGTTAATGGCTGGAGCCACAGGTCAAGGTAAATCTGTTGGACTAAATGCCGTATTGACCTCACTATTGTACAAAAAGCATCCTGCTGAAGTTAAGTTCGTTTTGGTTGATCCTAAAAAAGTTGAATTAACATTATTCAATAAGATCGAACGTCATTACTTAGCAAAACTACCTGATAGTGAAGATGCTATTATTACAGATAACACAAAGGTAATCAACACATTAAATTCACTTTGTATTGAGATGGATAACCGTTACGAGATGCTAAAAAATGCGATGTGTCGTAACATTAAAGAATACAATACTAAATTTAAAGCTCGAAAACTAAATCCAAATGACGGTCATCAATTTCTACCTTACATCGTATTGGTTGTTGATGAATTTGCAGATTTAATTATGACGGCTGGAAAAGAAGTCGAAACACCTATTGCTCGTTTAGCGCAACTGGCTCGTGCCATAGGTATTCACTTAATTATTGCTACACAACGTCCATCGGTTAATGTGATTACTGGTATCATTAAAGCCAATTTTCCTGCACGTATTGCCTTTAGAGTAACTTCTAAAATAGATTCTCGTACAATTTTGGATGGTTCTGGAGCAGATCAATTGATTGGTCGTGGTGATATGTTATATACCCAAGGAAATGATATAACACGTATCCAATGTGCATTTGTTGACACGCCTGAAGTAGAAAGAATCACTGAATTTATTGGCGGACAAAAAGCATATCCAGAAGCGCATTTACTACCAGAATACGTTGGTGAAGAAAGTGGCACAAGTCTTGATAATAATATTGAAGATAGAGATAAACTATTTAGAGAAGCTGCTGAAATTATTGTGACAGCACAACAAGGTTCAGCATCTTTATTACAACGGAAACTAAAATTAGGTTACAATAGAGCCGGACGCCTCATAGATCAATTAGAAGCCGCAGGAATTGTTGGTGGCTTTGAAGGTAGTAAAGCACGACAGGTTTTAGTTCCAGATTTAGTAGCTCTAGATGAATTATTAACAAACGAAACATAAAAAGATTTAGCAAAAGCAAAAAATACATTAGACCATGAAACAGATAGTTGTAGTACTAGCATTATTAATTGGAGGTTTTGGATTTTCTCAAGATTCAAAAAAAGCAGAAACCTTGCTCAATGAAGTCTATGAGACGGTAAACACTTATAATAACATCTCAATAGATTTCAAATATGTTTTAGAAAACTCAAGTGAAAACATAAAACAGGAGACACGAGGTGACGTTGTTATGGAAGGCGACAAATATTTACTTAATATTCTAGGCATCACAAGGCTATTTGATGGCAAAAAACTCTATACCATTAGTCCAGAAGATGAAGAAGTGACTATTTCTTCGGATAATTCTGAAGATGAAAATACAATAACACCTAGTATGATGTTATCGTTTTATAAAGACGGATATACCTATGCTATGGATATTATTCAAGATGTTAGAGGAAGAAAAATTCAGTTTGTAAAGCTCTATCCTATAGATACAAATTCTGAGATTAAAGAAGTATTCCTTGGTATTGATGCTAAAACGAAGCACATATACAGACTTATTGAAGTTGGGAAAAACGGTACAAAAACGACCTTAACTGTTAATTCTTTTAAAACGAACGAACCGATTTCAAAAACCTTATTTACTTTTGACGAAAGTAAGTACAAAGATTATTATATCAATAAGCTAGATTAGGTTAACCACCATTTTATGAAAATATTAGATAGGTATATATTAAAGACCTACCTAAAGACATTTTTGAGCGTGTTTATTATACTCATGTTCATTTTTGTTTTACAGGCAATCTGGTTATATATAGGAGACTTAGCTGGAAAAGACCTAGATACGTTCGTTATCCTTAAACTTTTACTTTACATTACTCCTACACTTATCCCTTTAATTTTACCACTTACTATCTTATTGGTTTCCATTATGGTGTTTGGGCAATTTGCCGAAAACTATGAATTCGCCGCAATGAAATCTACAGGAATCTCATTGCAACGTGCTATGAGAAGTTTGAGTATTTTTATTGTTTTACTAGGTGTGACCACCTTTATCTTTTCAAACAATGTTATTCCGTGGGCTAATTACAGAGTCTATAACCTTAGAAAGAATATCGCTCAGGTAAAACCTGCTTTAGCAATCACTAAAGGACAGTTTAATGAAATTGGGAATTACAATATTAAGGTACAGGACAAAAGTGGCGATAATGATCAATTTTTGACCAATGTGGTTATTCATAAAAAAGCTAAAAACGGAAAAAACAAAACCGTAATCGTCTCTGAAAGCGGTGAACTTAAAAGTAGTGAAGGTTCTAATATATTGCAATTGATCTTATATAACGGAAATTATTACGAAGAGATCTTTACAAGAAACCCAAGACAATCCCAAAAGAAACCTCATGCCAAAAGTTTCTTTGAAGAGTATACGATCAATGTTGACCTAGAAGGCTTAAACGATGTCGATATTAACGATAAAAGTTATGAGAATAGGTATAATATGCTTGATGTTAATGAGCTTAATCACACGATAGATAGCTTGTATCTAAAGCGAGATGAAAGTCTAAAAAATTTCGCGAACACATTGTATAATAGAACGTCCTTTCCAACCTTAAATAACAATATGTCTCCAAAAAAAGATTCTGTCTTTAATGGTGATATTTTGAATTTATTTAATGACAAAACAAAAATGCAATTGCTCAATTTGGCGGGTAATACTATAAACAGCACAAAGCAGATTATTAGTACTAATAAGCAAAATTTCTTGGTCAACACGAAATGGCGTAATAAACACGTACAATCGCTTCATGAAAAATATGTATTAGGCTTAGCTTGTATCATATTGTTTTTTGTTGGAGCACCTTTGGGCGCCTTAATTAGAAAAGGTGGGATTGGTCTACCGTTAGTTGTTGCTATTTTACTGTTTTTAACCTATCACTTTATTGGAATTTTCGCTAAAAACAGTTCATTAGATGATTCGTTAAATCCTGTATTAGCTACGTGGTTATCAACTGCTATCATGTTTCCTTTAAGTATTTATTTAACGCGAAGAGCAACAAATGATAGACCTCTATTTGAATCTGAAGGACTTCTAGAGCCTTTAAAACGACTCTTTGGAATTAAACGTAAAACACTAACCTATAATACCACGCTCTTAGCAATAGATTCTGATGCTTATACCACGCTCAATAGTTACAATGACAAAAAACTAATAGATGTGGTTAAGCATTATCGCCAATATGACTATGGTATTGAATATAAAAACTCTGCGCTTTCGATTTTAAACTCTAGAGGAATCACAGAACAAGAACTAAAATTTGGAGGTAATCTAACCGATCATAATTATGAAGAATCTCTAAGACTCAAATACTCTTACGAGGAAAATTCTAAGCTCGCATTTGTACTCTATATCATTACACTCATACTAACACTTCCTGGTGCTATATTGAGAAATAATGGCTATCCGCAAATAGGACAAGTTATGCTTATAACTGGTATAGTCGTTGGTGTATTTTATTTGTTTGCTTTAATAAAATCTTTTATAGATCATTCCAACCTATATAAGCAACTAGACAAAAAAAACATCTCTAATGCAGTCATGTTTGTCTTGTTAGGAATGCCAATGTATGTCTTATTCTATTTCCTTCAAAAGAAAAGAATTAACGAAGATCTAAAAGAACATTCTGGAAAGAAGGTAGTACAAGCTAGTAAAACCACAATTGTAGATAATGAAGCATTCGAAATTGTACGTTCTGACTACAGAACCTATTCGAAATTTGCATTAATTTTCTTCTGTGTTGGTCTTACTTTATTAATACTCTATTTTGCCTTTAAATCAAGTGATCTTGTAGCTATTACTTCTGCTTCAAAAGAATTAGCGATCGTTTCTGGTGTTCTATTTCTTATCTATGCCGTACTGTCTAACATTAATTTTGGCAAACTATATAATTTGACAAACCACTTAAACCGTTCTAATCATATGTTATGGAACATTATTGGGTTTGTAGTCTATCCTTATGTGTATATTTTAAGGCGAAATAAAATAGCTAAAGACTTTTCAGCATAGAAAAAATAAGCCATATCTTTGCATTTCTAAATAGCATACAATGACAACGAATACAGCACAGCGAACAACCAACATACAATTGAATACTATAGAAGAAGCCATTGAAGATATCAAACAAGGCAAGGTAATTATTGTAGTTGATGATGAAAATAGAGAGAATGAAGGTGATTTTATAGCTGCTGCTGAAGCCGTTACACCCGAAATGATCAATTTTATGGCTATGTATGGTCGTGGATTGATTTGTGCTCCACTTACTGAAGACAGATGTGAAGAACTTGATTTGACCATGATGGTTCAAAACAATACGGTGTTACATCATACACAATTTACCGTATCTGTTGATCTTATAGGTCATGGTTGTACGACTGGTATTTCTGTGCATGATCGTTCTAAAACGATAAAAGCTCTCGTAGACGATACGACGAAACCTCATGATTTAGGCCGCCCTGGACATATTTTTCCTTTGAAAGCTAAAAATGGTGGTGTATTGAGACGTACTGGTCATACCGAAGCCGCTGTAGATTTAGCACGATTAGCTGGATTTCAACCTGCTGGTATTTTAGTAGAAATATTAAATGAAGATGGTACAATGGCTCGACTTCCTCAATTGATTGAGGTGGCTAAAAAATTTGACCTTAAGCTCATTTCTATTGAAGAATTGGTTGCTTATCGTATGGAGCATGATTCTTTAATTGATAAAAAAGAAGATTTCAACATCGAGACGCGCTTTGGACAATTTAGATTGCGAGCCTATCAACAAACGACCAATGACCAAATTCATATTGCTTTAACTAAAGGAACTTGGACAAAGGATGAACCTGTATTAACGCGTGTAAATGCAACACTTGTAAATAATGACATCTTAGGAACTTTGACCAATAATGCCGATGAGAAGTTAGACGACATGTTTAAGGTAATTAATACTGAAGGTAAAGGTGCCATTATTTTTATCAATCAACAAGCACAATCTATGAATCTGTTAAAACGCTTGAGTATTCTAAAAGAAAGTCAAGAAGATGGTAAAGTTGTGAAAGCACCTAGAATTCCGATGGATTCTAAAGACTTCGGAATTGGTGCGCAAATCTTACACGATCTTAATATCCATAAACTAAAACTAATCTCTAACAGTCAGCAAACTAAACGTGTTGGTATGATTGGCTATGGTTTGGAAATTGTAGATTACGTCACCTATTAATTCACAACTATCTTTTTTGAAGCAATACGCTTTCCAGAATAGATTTTTAAAATATACATTCCAGATTCGATATCTGAAATATTAAGACGTTTTACATCGTCTTTTTTCTGTAAGACCAACTTTCCTAAAACATCATATATTTCAATACGATCTATATCAGTATTTGAAGCTATGTTAATATAGTCTGATGCTGGATTGGGTGATACTATAAACTGATTGGCGATTTCATTATCAACACTCAAACTGTTTTGATAAACTCTCACGTAATCAATAACCATACTACTTTGCGTAAAATTAGGATCAATCATTCCAGAAATTCCACCCATTGCGATATTGAGAAGTAGGTATTGGTCGTCATCAAATGGCCATGTACTGGTATTTTTGATAGCTGGATTATACGTATAAAATCCAACACCATCAATTAAAAATGTAATTTGGTTAGGAGACCAATTCATAGAATATACATGAAAATCATTGGCGACATCAGCTAACATTTGAGTGGCAGTGTTTACCGTATTTCCAAAACTAGATGGTGTATGTATGGCTGTACTCACTTCATTTATACTATGCAAACCGTGTTCCATGACATCAATTTCACCACAATCTGGCCAAGACGTAGTTCCAAAACCTTGAGTTTCCCAATACGCACCAGCCTCATTAATATTCTTTCCAAGTGTCCAAATGGCAGGCCAAGTGCCATCACCAAAAGGTAATTTAGCACGAACATCAATGCGACCATAAGTAAACGCAAATTTAGAATTAAGTCGTGCCGAAGTATATGCTTTCGTTTCGCCTTGGTCTGTAAAGTTTTCCTTTATGGCTACAATATTTAAAAATCCGTTGTCTACAAATGAATTTTCTATTCGGTTAGTATAATGTTGCTCTTCTCCATTAAACCAGTTGCCACCTGCAGGCAATTGGGTTTGATGAAACCATTTATTAGAATCTAATGCACCATTAACATCAAATTCATCAAACCAAACTAAATCTGTATAAATAATATCCAAAGCGTTAGGGTCTACAGGTTCGGTACCATCATCAATATCATCTATTAAGTAAGTTCCAGCAGTAAGTGTTCCTTCATCAATAAAAATTGTTAATCTATTGTATATTCCTGAAGCATTAACTCCTGAACCATCTGAACTATACTGTGCATTGGAAAAATCAAATGTAATAGTTATCCAATTAGAAGGTGAAGGCACATTAAATGTTTCTTTAACTTGAACATCTGGGTTTGTGCCATTTTCTAATTTTAGCAATATATTATGTTGATTGGGATCAAATGAGTAAAATGATACGTTAATGGTTTGTTGAGCATCTAGGTCTATTGGCTGAATTAAATCTATATAAAATCCTTGTGAAGCATCTGAGCCATCATTAAAAAATTGCCCAACGGCATTAGAGCCATCTTGTGGATCTGTATTAAATGAAAAACCACTATTGCCAAATGCAATAAAATCATCATTTGTATCAGAAAAGTCTAAGGGCATCTGTTGCGAGAACAACAACTGAGACATACACAAAAACAGACATGTGACATAGTAATAATACTTCATAGATTTTTTTTTGAAATTTATGAAATGTAGCCACTAAGTACTAATTTTCAGCCTATACAATAACACAACACCTATAGAGAAATGTGTTAAAACTTCTAAATTGACGTTTTAATAGCATCTACCATTTTAGAAGCTCTTTCGTTGACTTCATCAACTGTCCATGACATTTTAATCAAACACGAGATATTTCGACCTATAAAGTGATCGGATTGCTCAAATGTTTGATGTTGAAGATTTTCTAGTCCTTTTTTAATTTCCGAAGATAAAGGAAACAACGATTTTTGAGTTTTAAGATGCTCCCATTTTCTTACATAATGCCAATTATTATCATAATAATGAAAACAAACATCGATACCATGCTCTTTAAATGCTTTTGAGACCTTTCTTGCACTCTCCAAATCTGGTAAAAAGAAGTTTAAAAAGGCATAGCTCTCTTCTCCTCCTTCTGGTACTGTTCTAAAAGTTACTTCAGGGATTTGAGCAATAGCGTCACGAAGAATTGTGTAATTCCTTTTCTGAATAGCAATAAACTCAGGCAAGCGCTTCACTTGTGCTAATCCGACAGCCGCATTCAATTCTGAAATCCTAAAATTATAACCCAAAAAAGGATGGGTTTCTGCGCCTCTATCATTACCAACATGATCATGACCATGATCACTGTAATGATCTGCATTGATATAATAGTCTTTATTATTGGTGATTACAGCACCACCTTCTCCACAAGTGATTGTTTTCACAAAATCGAAAGAAAAACAACCTAAATCTCCAATACTACCAAGAGGTTTTCCATTGTAGGTTCCTCCAATAGCTTGACAGGCATCTTCAACAAAAATGAGACTGTGTTTTGTACAAATAGCCTGAACAGCATCTAAATCTCCCATACTACCGCACATTTGCACCATCATAACAGCTTTTGTTTTAGGCGTTATAGCAGCTTCAACAGCTTTAGGGTCTAACGTGAGCGTATCATCAATATCAACTAATACAGGAATAGCGCCAAGCATCATAATGGCTTCGAAACTCGCTACAAAAGTAAATGTAGGCATGATTACCTCATCACCTGCTCCAACACCAGCAGATGCCAATGCAACAGATACAGCGGCAGTTCCACTAGAAACAAGTTGAACGTGTTTCGTATCAAATGTTGTTGACAATTCTGTTTCTAATGCTTTAGCTTTCCAATGACCATTTCGCATACCATCAAAACCATAGCGCATTAATACGCCATTATCTAAAACGTCGTTAACCTCTTTACGCTCTAGGTCACCAAATAATTCAAATCCTGGCATGTGTTAATTATAAGGTATCGTTCCACAAAGTCAAAAACTTCTTCACTTTTTTCACTGAAAAATCTACTACAAGAGGTTCTTTAATTGTTTTCCCATTGCTATCAATTAGTGCAACTCCAGGAGCCCCATTTTGTTTCGTATAGTGAATCCCTAAACGTGCATTTGTAGAGTTTTTATCTGAAATATCTAATTTGAGTAGAATTGACTTTGAAGCAAACTTCTTGAAGGTATCAGCATTAAAAAAGTTAGCTTTCAATTTCTCAGAAGCTTCTGTTTTTTGGTTATTAGTCACAAAAACCAATATAGGCTTATTCTGTGTTTCGGCTTGTTTAAGAGCGACTTCGTTATTTGTGATCCAATTAGATTGATCTTGTGCAGACACTTGAATTGTGAAAGCAACCAGTAAGATAAATAGTATTTTTTTCATAGCAATTTTTAATACATGCGAATCTTTTCGCGATTAAAGTTGAAACAAATATAGCATAATCAAAAACACATTAAAAGCTTTTAATTACATTTCTATAACTGCTTTATTAACTTGTTTTCTCACTTTTTTAAAATCTGCAAACATATCATCGTCAGCTCTATAACCTACTGGTAAAAGTAATACCGATTTAAGGTTTTTGTCCTTTAAGTTTAATACGCTGTCATAATCTGCCGGACTAAAACCTTCCATCGGACAAGAATCAATGTTCTCAATAGCACAAACCGTCATTAAGTTTCCTAAAGCAATATAGGCTTGTTTAGTCGACCATTCCTGACGTTCGCTAATAGTCATATTTTGGATCATCTGTTTAAGATCTTTACGATACGGTTCCAAAACGGTTTCTGGAGTAGATCTAATGTCTTTCACATTATCAAAATGTTCATCAACATCCTGCGCTAAAATATCATCTTGAATACAAATCACTAATAAATGTGAAGCTTCTAAAACTTGCTTTTGATGGTATGAATATTCTACTAAATCTGCTCTAATAGCTTCATCTTCAACAACAACCAAACTAATCGTTTGTAAACCATAAGACGTTGCTGTAAGGTTAAAAGCTTGTTTTAATATATTGAGCTTGTCTTCAGTAAGTATCTTAGTAGAATCAAACTTTTTTGTGGCATAGCGCCATTTCAATTTATCTATAGTAGTCATTGATTACAAATATTTCTGCAAAAATAAGGCGAGAATAAACATTAAACATCCTTTGTACAATAAAATAAATCTATAGTTGTATTAAATACTTTAAAAAAAGCCAATTTTTATTTGAAAGAAATAAAAAAGGGTTCTATATTTGCATCCGCATTCAGGGAATACCTGATGAGACACTGGAGAAATGGCAGAGTGGTCGAATGCGGCAGTCTTGAAAACTGTTGAGGGTCACACCTCCGGGGGTTCGAATCCCTCTTTCTCCGCAAAAACCCTTGTAAACATTTGATTTACAAGGGTTTTATTTTTAGGTTGACAGTATCGTTGACAATAGTCTTGCTTTTAGGCTTATTAGCTCCATTCCATTTTCTGCAACCTGACTGCATTCAAAATGGCTAATAAAGCCACTCCAACATCTGCAAAAACAGCTTCCCACATAGTTGCTAAACCACCTGCACCTAATATTAGTACAATCACTTTTACACCGAATGCTAATATAATATTTTGCCACACAATCTTTCGGGTTGATCGACTAACTTTAATAGCTTTTACAACTTTAGAAGGTTGGTCTGTTTGAATGATGACATCTGCTGTTTCAATAGCTACATCACTTCCTAAGCCACCCATAGCGATGCCGACATCACTAGCTGCTAAAACTGGTGCATCATTAATACCATCACCTATAAAAGCTATCTTATTATCAGAGTTTTGCTTTAAAGCTTCAACTTCATTTAATTTATCTTCTGGTAATAAGCCACCCTTCGCTATTTCTATATTTAATTCGGAAGCTATTTTTTGAGTAATGGAATCCTTATCGCCAGAAAGCATCATTATATTTTTGACACCTACTTTATGCAATGCAGTAATTGTTTCTTTAGCATCTTCTTTTAATTCGTCTGCTATCACCACATAACCAGAAAATGTATTGTTTATAGATACTAATACTATAGATTCTACAATAGTTTCTGTTTCCTCCAAAACATTAATATTATTGGCAGTCATTAGGGCTTTGTTACCAACTAAAACGGTTTTACCATTTACAATACCTTTTAAACCTTTTCCTGCTATTTCAGATACTTCGGAAGCCTCATAGTCTGCACCTTCTTCTTTATATTCCAAAATGGCTTTAGCGATTGGATGTGTGGATTGTTCTTCAATAGCCATCAGATATTTCATAAATTCTTTTTCATCCCAATTAATTGCCTTAATCTCCTTAATTTTAAAGACACCTTTCGTTACCGTTCCTGTCTTATCCATTACCAACATATTTATCTTGGTCATAGCATCTAAAAAGGAAGCTCCTTTAAATAAAATTCCATTTTTTGAAGCCGCTCCCAATCCACCGAAATATCCTAATGGAATTGAAATTACCAACGCACAAGGACAAGATATTACCAAGAAAATTAATGCTCTGTATAACCAATCTCTAAATACATAATCATCTACAAAAAAGTAAGGTATAAAAGTAACACCAATAGCTAAAAACACTACAATTGGTGTGTAGATACGAGCAAATTGTCTGATGAATAATTCGGTTTTAGATTTGCGAGCAGTTGCGTTCTGTACCATATCCAAAATCCGAGCAATGGAACTATCTTTAAATTCTTTTGTGGTTTCAATTTCAATAACACCATCCATATTAATACTGCCTGCAAATACTTTTTCGCCTTTTAAAATTGTATCGGGTTTACTTTCGCCTGTTAAAGCTGCAGTGTTGAATGAACCTTTGTCGGAAAGTAGAATACCATCTAAAGGGATTTTTTCTCCAACACGTATTTGCACTTTTTCACCAATTTCAACCGTTTCTGGACTTACAGACACATAATCATTGTTGCGATATACCAAAGCTTCATTAGGGCGTACATCGAGCAAAGCTTTAATATTGCCCTTTGCTTTATTTACTGCTGCATTTTGGAATAATTCACCAACTGCGTAAAATAACATTACTGCAACACCTTCAGGATATTCGCCAATAATAAAGGCTCCAATAGTGGCTATAGACATTAAAAAGAACTCTGTAAACACATCGCTTTTTTTGATGCTTTCCCAACCTTCTTTTACTACAGGAAATCCAACAGGTAAATATGCAATGCTATACCAAGCAATACGAACCCAATCCTTGAAAAAAGAAACGTCAAAATAATCTAATGCAATACCTATAATTAGCATTGTAAAACTTATAATTGCTGGAATATAGGCTTTTATATTACTGGAATTACCACTATGGTCGTGACCATCATCATGACTATGTTCTACTTCCAAATTTGGTTTTATATCTCTTAAATTGACTTTCTTTTTCTTCATTTTGAATTGAATAAATTTTTAATATCATTTGGTATAGGCATAGATTTTAATGGTGGTACGTTTGCACCACCTGTGTTACCAAGTGAAACGTGGTCAATAAATGATTTCCAACCACCAACAAGTAACCTAATAATTTGACCGAATACTTCTTTAGTATTTTTTTGCCTAAATCCAAACTTTAGCATTAACCAATGTGAATAGGTATGTTCTATTGGGTAAGATTGACCTATGATATGACTGCGTTCTAAATGATACCAAGCACTACCAAACTGCTCATTTTCAAGACAGAAACTATATCGTTTTAATTCTTCTATATAAGCCTGTTTAAGAGGTTTAGGTATTTTAATATTAAACTTCATATCCACTAATTTTGGATAAAAGTAAGTTAAAAGTAAGTGCAATGGAAGTGCATTTGTTATCTACTACACTTATCACAAATACCTTTTACAACCAAGTTTACATTTTCCGAAACAAAGCCATCAGGTACTTTAATTTGAGGTATTTTATGGTCTGTTAAGCAAATGGTTTCATTGCAATTGTTACAATGGAAATGTAAGTGTAAATCGGTTTTTATATCACAACTACAACCTTGTTCGCACAAAGCGTATTTGGTAATACCTGTACCATCATCTATTTGATGTACAATATCCTTTTCTTCAAAAGTTTTTATAGTTCTGTAAAGCGTTGTTCTATCTGCTTTTTCAAACGCATTTTCAATATCACTTAATGTTACTACAATTTCTTTTTCTGCAAGAAACTTATAAATTAACAAACGCATTGCTGTAATGCGAATATCTTTTGACTCTAATAATTGTTCTATTGTTTGCATAATCTAATGTTCGTGTTCTGTTTCACCTTTTTTCATTTCAGCAATTAAATAATATGCATTATTATAAGCAAATTTTGTGGTTTTATCTTGTTCTTCTGCAAATTGAACAGCTACCCAATTGCCATCTTTTGCTCCTAAAAGCACTTCAACTGGCTTAAAACTCCAATCGTTATTTTTTCTTTCTGCTGAAAACACGAAAAACCTATCACCTTCTTTTACTATCGCACTTTCGGGCAATGCCATAGTTTGTGTATTTTCTGTTTGGATTTTTCCTTGGATATACATTCCAGGAATTAAATTGCCTTTTTTGTTTTCAATCTCTGCGTGTACGTGTACCGCTTTAGGATTATCTTCAAATGTTTTACTTACTGAATAAATTTCTGCTGTTAGTTCTTCATCTTGTATTGATTGCACATTAAAGGTTACTTTTTGACCTTTCTTTACTTTATATACATCTTTTTCAAACACCATTAAGTCGGCGTGAACGTGATGTGTGTTTACAATTTCAAAGAGTTCAGTTTGTGGTTCAACATACTGTCCTGTTTTTACTTCTACCTTTTGCACATAGCCTTCAATAGGACTGCTTAATGATATACTTTGAGCAATTGTTCCTTTTTGTACTGATGACGTGTTTATGTTTAATAGTCTCAATTGAGCTTTCAATCCATTTACCATAGCTTTAGAGGCATCATATTCGGCTTTGGCTTTTTGAAAATTTGCACCAGAGCCAACTCCTGCATCATATAATTTTTGCTGACGTTCATAGTTCTTCTTTAAAAAATTACTATCGCTATACGCATTTAAATAATTGGTTTGCATTTGAATAATATTTGGATGTGACAGATATGCAACCACTTGACCTTTATTAACTTTATCGCCTTCAATTACTTTTATAGATACTACATTTGCACCAACAACAGACGTAATAGCCGCTTCACTTTGTGGTGGCACTTCCAATGTGCCATTTGCTTCTACATAACCACTCATATTACGCAATGAAATAGTGTCTGTTTTCATTTTTAAGGCATCAAACTGTTGTTGTGAAAGCATCACTTCTTCGCCTTCGCTATGGTCATCGTTTTTTTCAATCTTTTGTTCTTCGTTATGGGAATGACCATCACCTTTTTTATGGCTTTCTTTATTTCCGCAAGCAGTTGCTACAATTGATACTATAAAAAGTATGAGGAATTTATTTGTTATATTTTTCATTGTCTAAAATTTAGTATGTGTATTGACCATTATTTGCCAAATGCCCATTATGGGTTTTCATTGTCTTATTGTTTAAAATATTGTAGTTGAAATGTACTTTCTAAATAGTTTACTAAAGCTGTTTGTGCTTCCAGTTCTGATTGAATAGCTTCTTTTATAAGTTGTGTAAACGCTGTGTAATCAATCTCTCCTTCTCTATAAGCAAACAAAGCACCAGTTTTTTGTTCTTTAATAAGTGGTAATACTTCATCCTTATAGAACAGCCAAGTTGTTTTCCATTTTTGGTAATTTTCTTTTGCTTGATTAAATTTAGATTGCACTTCCATTTGCTTAAATTGCATATTTGATTCGGCAATTTGTCTATCAATTTTTGCAGTTCTAACTTGTGCTTTTGTTGTACCAGATAAAAACGGTATGGAAATACCAGCTTGATAGGTATAAAACCCTGAATTTCCGTTTACTTTTTGCAAACCACCTTGAAGGTTTAACTTTGGCAAATTTTCAGCTTTGGCAGCTTTAAAGTTTGCTTCTGCTTCTGCGAGTTGAAGTTGAGAAAAAGTATATAAAGGGTGTGCTTCTAAACTAAAGAATTTTTCACTTAATTCACTTTCTATGATAATTTCATCGGAAACCGTATAAAATTCATCTGAAACCAACCACAAGTTTAATTGTTGTAAAGCAATAACATATTCACTTTTTGATTGCAAAAATTTATTCTGAATCTGTAAAACTTGATTTTTAGCCGCTGAATATTCTAACTTGGAAATAGCTTCCACTTCATAATTTAACTCTACTGCTTTTTCAAAATTGTTATATATAGAATCCAACTCTTTGTACAAATTGTAATTCCTTTTACTCTGCATGGCATTTGCCCACGCTTTCTGTACTTCCAATTCTAAATCTAATTCTGAAAGCTGAAACGCTTTTTGGGCTAACTGAATGCGTTGCTCCAGTAATTTTCTCTTTGGTGCTATACCAAATACATCAATATTTGATTGACCAACTCCAATAGTGGTGTAAATACCATTTCCGTTATTGATTTCTTCACCTCCCGTAAAAATTTGAGTAGTACCAAAATCGAAAGCAGTTCCCTTTAATTGTTGTTGCTTATCAATTTCAAACTGTTGTTGTTTTAAACTTGGATAGTTTTCTTTAGCCAATTTTACAGCTTCTTGCATCGAAATAATTGGTAACGAATCATTTATTTTTTGCGCATTTCCTGTTATTGGCAACAAAAACATAAAAGCTATCATTGAAGTAACTATAATTACTTTTTTATTTGCTCGAAAATTGAAAGATTTGTTCTCAACCCAATGATATAATATAGGTAAAACAAATAATGTTAATAATGTAGAGGTTAACAAACCACCAATAACAACGGTTGCTAAAGGTCGTTGTACTTCTGCACCAGCTGATGCTGAAATTGCCATAGGCAAGAAACCCAAAACATCTGTAAAAGCGGTTAACATGATAGGCCTAATTCTTCGTTTTGTACCTTCTATAATTCTGTCTTTTAGATTGGTAACACCTTCTTCTTTTAATTCATTCAGACCACTAATCATTACCAATCCGTTTAATACCGCAACACCAAATAAAACGATAAAACCGACTCCTGCCGAAATACTAAATGGCATATCTCGTAACCATAATGCTACGACACCACCAATGGTTGCCATAGGAATTGCTATATAAATCATTAAGGTTTGTGGTAAGGATTTTAAAGCGAAATAAATGAGAATAAAAATGAGTAATAACGCAATAGGAACAACGGTTTGCAAACGATTGCTGGCACGTTCTAAATTTTCAAAAGCACCACCATAGCGAATGAAATAACCTGATGGTAGCTCTAATTGTGCATCTAACTTAGTTTTGATTTCGCCCACCAATGATTTTACATCACGACCTCTTACATTAATCCCTACATAAGTCCTTCTATTGGTATTGTCTCTACTTATTTGCATTGGACCACCTTTATAACTTATATCAGCTACTTCGCGAAGCGGAATTTGTTCACCAGAAGGTAAGTTGATAAACAAATTTTGAATATCTGTTATGTCTTTACGGTTACGAGAACTTAACCTAACTACTAAATCAAACCGCTTTTCACCTTCAAAAATAACACCTGCTGTTCCACCTGCAAATGCGGATTGTACAATTTGGTTCAAGGTATTTATTTGAAGTCCATATTGTGCCAATTTATTTCTGTTATACGAAATGGTCATTTGCGGTAAACCTGTTGTAGCTTCGGCTTTCATATCGCCAATACCTTCTGTACCAGCAATAATTTTTGATATTTCTTCTGCTTTTTGAGATAGCACCTCTATATCTTCACCATAAAGTTTAATAGCAATGTCTTCACGAACACCTTCAAGCAGTTCATTAAATCGCATTTCAATAGGTTGGGTAAATTCATAGTTCACGCCAGGAATTATTTCTACAGCTTCCTTCATTTCTTCAATGAGTTCGTCTTTTGTTTCAACGGTAGTCCATTCGCTTTTTGGCTTTAGAATTACAAAAACATCAGCCAAATCCATTGGCATTGGATCTGTTGGAATTTCGGCAACACCAATTCGACTGACTATTTTTTCAACTTCTGGAAACTTTACTTTTACAATTTGTTCAATTTTTGTAGTGGTTTCAATCGTTTCTGTAAGAGAACTACCTGGTTTTAAGATGGCGTGAAATGCAATGTCACCTTCATCTAATTGTGGAATAAATTCGCCACCCATTCTCATAAACATAAAGACAGTAACACCAAATAGCACGACTGCAATACCAATAATCCATTTTCCTTTTTGCAATGCTTTTACCAATAAAGGTTGATACTTGTCTTCAACCCAATGCACAAATCTATCTCCATAAGATTTTTTATCGTTTTTTGGTGCTCGTAACACCAATGCAGACATCATTGGCACATACGTCAAACAAAGTACCATTGCACCAATCATTGCAAAAATGAAAGTCAATGCCATTGGTTTGAACATTTTGCCTTCAATACCTTCTAATGCTAATATTGGCAGAAAAACAATTAAAATAATCAGTTGACCGAAAAAGGCAGCATTCATCATTTTTTTCGAAGCATCTGCTGCAACACCATCACGCTCTTTAGATGTTAACTTCTTTTTCTTTAGGACTTGAGAAGCAATTAGAAAAACAGTACTTTCTACAATAATTACAGCACCATCAACAATAATTCCGAAATCTATTGCCCCTAGACTCATTAGGTTAGCCCATACATCAAACACATTCATTAGTATGAAGGCAAATAATAAGGATAATGGAATTGTTGAAGCTACTATCAAACCACCTCGCCAATTGCCTAATAAGAAAATAAGAACAAATATCACTATTAATGCACCTTCAATTAGGTTGGTAGCAACTGTTGAAGTTGTTTCTGCTATTAATTTGCTTCGATCTAATAAAGGCTCGATAATGACTCCTTCTGGGAGCGATTTTTCAATTTGAGCCATTCGCTCTTTTACATTCTCAATAACATCGTTAGAATTTGCACCTTTAAGCATCATTACCAAACCACCAACTACTTCGCCTTCGCCATCTTGAGTTAAAGCGCCATAACGGATAGCAGCACCATATTGTACTGTAGCAATATCGCCAACAGTAATTGGAATATTGTTTGTGTTTTTAACCGTAATCTTTTTAATATCCTCTAAACTACGTACCAATCCTTCTCCACGAATAAAATTGGCTTGATGGTTCTTTTCAATGTATGCTCCACCTGTGTTTTGATTATTAGCTTCAAGCGCTTCAAAAACATCGGTAATTGTTAAACCAATAGCTTTTAGTTCATTTGGGTCAACAGCAACTTCATACTGTTTGATTTTTCCACCTATGGCGTTTACCTCAACTACACCTTCTACCATTGCCATTTGACGTTGGACAATCCAATCTTGCATTGTGCGCAAATCAGTAACCGAATATGTGTCTTTATACTCTGGTTTTACTTTAAGTGTGTATTGATAAATTTCTCCTAATCCAGAAGAAATAGGCCCCATAACAGGTTCGCCAAAACCACTTGGAATTTGCTCTTTGACTTCGTTTAGTTTTTCAGCTACTAATTGACGTGGTAGATACGTTCCCATATCATCGTCAAAAACTATAGTAACCACAGATAAGCCAAAGCGAGAAATTGAGCGAATTTCTTCAACATTGGGTAAATTGCTCATTGCAACTTCCACAGGATAGGTTACAAATTGTTCAATGTCCTCTGTGCCTAAATTGGGTGCTTGTGTTATGACCTGTACTTGGTTGTTGGTAATATCTGGAACAGCATCGATGGGTACTTTTGTCATACTCCAAATACCTGCTCCAACAATGGTAAGCGTTAGCAAGCCAATAATGAATTTGTTATTGATTGAAAAATCAATGATTTTATTAATCATAGAAAATGTTTTAATTCAGTTAAACTTTTCGTTACAATTCTGATATAGAAAATAGAATTACACGAAATGAAAAGAACCATATAGGCTCGAAATTGGATATAGTTATCCTTAAAAAAACTGAATTATGCCCTTGGTGGCTGGAAAAGTGATTCCAAATATCTGGAAGTGAAGTTTACGTTATGTAAATTGTATTGTTTTTTCTCTTCAAAATTTACACTATTGTTTAAAGCCAAATTATTGTTCGCAATAATTAATACCAAAGGGTGACAACATTGATTATGGGAATGGACTGGTGTATTTTCCTTCTCTGGGTTATGATGATGCTCTTTATTTTTCGCATCATTGTCAATGTAATCTTCAACTACATATTCAAGGAAAGAGTCTCCATAAGCTTTATGGTCTTGATAATGGGTAATAACACTTGAAATTTCTTTAATTGGACCACAAAAGTCCATATCTATGCTTATCCCTTGAAAAAAGAATAAAATAGACATTGATATGGAAAAGAATATTTTCATATAATAAAGACAAATATATAAATTATTTAATGCAATGGTTGTGCAAATAAAATGAGCATATAGCTTTTTTTAATAGAAGAGCCTTTTTAAAAAGGCTCTTCTTTGTTTAATATTAATGATCATGATCTGAATGATCTTCTTCTTTTTCCTCACCAGATTGATTCATTGCCATTTCGTGGTCGTATTGACAACATCCAGGTAAATCTTTATAGGCATCTTCACTTCCTGCAACTTTTTCGGTATCGTAACCTGAAGCTGCTATTGCCTTATGAATTGCCATTACATCTGTTTTGGTATCATCAAAAGAAACATCAATCTTCTTTTTATCGACATCCCAATTGGCAGTTGCAACACCATCTACACCATTGGCCGCTTTTTCAATGGTACTTTTACACATGCCACAATTACCTCTTACTCCAAAAGATAGGTTTGTCATTACCATTTCTTTGGACATTTCAGTAGTTGATGATTCTGTTTCTTTTTTGGTTTCGTTTTTACAACTTGTTAAACCTAATGCTACTACTACAGCTGCACTTAAAATTACTTTCTTCATTGTTTTAAAATTTAATTAATATATTGAGTTTAATTCTTCACAGGTAAGTGTTACATTATTCATAGACGATTATTAATTACTCTTGTTTGTTTCTCAACTGAGCAAAATAGTAATATCCACTTGTAGTTAAATCTTTGATATCTAAACGTTTAAATTCATCAGACAAATCTTCTACCTTAAGCGTATTATCGCTCAGAACTGATTTTTGGTATTTGATTTCAAAATCATTTGCTTTTAATAACTGTAAATGGGTGGACAAGGGTTCTCGATTTATTAAGCTTATTCCACCAGTAATTATTTTCCATTCCAATTTACTGAGTGTCCAATGCCCATTCCATAATTTAGTTCTATTTAAACATGTAAAATCAATGGTATGCGACATACAACCTCCACTTTTCAGCCACTGGTTCATAGTTTTGTAATCATAAGGTAAATCGTGTAAATGTTGCAAAACAGTATGAGAAAAAATATAATCTACTGTATTGTTTTCAATAATATCTCTACTATTCCAAGGGATTATAGAATGAATATAAACATTGTTCAAGTTTTCGGGATCTAATAATTCCAGGCGAATCGCATTAAGTCTCTCCTCTGCTAAACACTCTGACAAATATTCTTCGGTTAGAATATTCGAAGGAAAATCCATTTGCATCAAATCGTTGTTTTCGTCTTCATTTATCTCAATAGCCTGAGTCTTATCTCTATTTTTAAAAAAAATAACCAATTCATCAAAAACCCTAATGTTAGTTTCTACATTCCAAAATTGAGTTTTCTCTAATGCATAATACTTATGCGAGCCAGATATTAATGCTGCTAACCCTACACCTAAAGAATCTCCGGGTCCAATTTCTACAACAACTTTTGGTGTTTCGTTGCTAACCCTTGACCAATTCTTTAGATGTTTCATCCAAATTCTATAGCAGTATAAACTACTACTACCTGCAACATTATCTTTTCTTAGTAATCTTCTGGCTACTGAAGAATTGGTCAATAATAATTTGTAAAGAAATCTCGCTTTACCTCTTGCAAAGCCCCAGAATAAGTATATTATTTTCATGATATTCTAATTATTTGTTAATTAATTGTTTAATTTTAGTTGCATCTATTCAATAATTTCTTTCACACTACCACACTTCAGCATAGCTTTACCAAAGTATGGATTTAACACTTTCTCCTCTTTACTCAACCAATAAGCACCATTGTTATTATCTGCCATTGGACAAAACTCTACATACACTTTTTCCTTAACACCAAACAGTTGTACAGCATTTATTAAGTGTGATGATAAATGCTTGAAATGGTCTCTTTGAGCCTTTATATCAGAGGTTTTAGAAATAGATGTCGCAGAAGATTGTATTTCTTTTACTAATGACATCCAATGTATATGAGCATTATTGTCTGATAATAATTTCATATCCACTTTACTTAAATTGTTAAATAAACTTGTTGCACTAACTGAAGTATTTTTTGAATTTTCTTGAACTAAAGCATCTTTTAAATTGATGTAATCATTGTAAACAACTTTTAATTGTTCTTGAAATTTCTCTGATACTGTCAATCTCTGGTTCATATTAGTATGGTCACTTTCTTTTTTTGATGCATTATTATCCATTCCTAAATGTTCTTCGTGACCTGTCATTACTTTACCACCTTCCTTATTCATCATTGATTTTTTACCTTGTAATTGAGCTGCCGCATCAACCGTAAATGTTCCGTTAGTTACGATTTCATTGCCAACAAATAATCCTTCTAAAACTTCATATTCATTACCAATTTGATTGCCTAAAACAACTTCACGCATTTCAAAAATAGTTTGGTCTGGATTGGTTTTTAAATACACAACAGAACGCTCACCTGTCCAAAGTACAGCAGATGCAGGAATTGTTAATACCTCATCATTATTACTTGAAACTCGTTCAATATTTGCGGACACAAACATTCCAGGTTTGAATACATCATTTTTATTAGTAAGCACCACACGTAAGGTTACTGTTCTTGTTTTGGTATTTAATATTGGGTCAATGAAATCTACTTTCCCTTTAAATTCCTTATTAGCATAAGCGTTTGTAGTCACTAAAACTTCTTGTCCCTTTTTAAATAAATCGATTTGATTTTCATAGACATCAAAATTTGCCCAAACCGTATTGAGGTTTGCAATTTTAAGCAATGGTTGACCTTGTTTAATGTAATCGCCTTGTTCTACTAATTTTTCGGTAACTGTTCCTGAAACCGTAGCATAGACTGGAAAGTTTTCTTTTACTTTTCCAGTTTCTTCAACCTGATTGATTTGACTTTCGGAAAGTTTCCACAACTTCAATTTACTACGAACCGCCTTGTATAATGCAGGTTGCGATTCCTTTAAAGATGAAGCTGTAATCAATTCTTGTTGTGCTGCATACAATTCTGGCGAATAAATGGTTGCTAATAATTGACCTATTTTTACTTCTTCACCTGTAAAACTGACATTCAATCGTTCTATTCTACCCGAAAAGTAACTGACTTGTACTGCGTTTGCTTCTTCATTTTCAGCAATTTTACCTGATAATTTAATCGTGTTGCCTTCAATATTTCCTTTGCCAACAACAGTTGTTTGAATATTGGCTAATGCCATCGCATTTTCAGTTAACTTGAATTGGTCTGCCAACAAACCATCTGCACTACTTTCTGCAGGAATTAAATCCATACCACAAATAGGACAATCACCTGGTTCTGGTTGCATAATTTGTGGATGCATAGAACACGTCCATATTTGATTGGTTTCTGTTGTTTCCATATGATTGTGCTCTGTACTTTCATTGGACGAACTTCCAAATAGCAACCAACCCAAGAGTAAACCAATTGCTAATATTCCTATGTAAATGATATATTTTTTCATCTTTAATTATTTTTTCTACTTTTTAATAATTTTCTAATTGATGGGGATGATGTGTACCATAGTAAAAAGCCACTCAAAACAGTAATTAAACCTAATAGAGAAAAGGCTCTTAATACTATTGTATTAAAATTGTCTCTCCCTTCGTAATCCATTGTATGTGTCATCCATAAAAAATCGAACCAACGCCAACTCCGATGTCTTACTGTTTGAAATTTTCCATCTTTTACGGACACATAAGCTTTTAATGTTTCGTCAGATTTGTAAGAAATCACATAAGCTGGTAATAAACGTTCTCTGTATTCGTGGTGTTTACCTACTTCATTAATTTGCTCTATATTTTCAGCAACCAAACCATCTTTCATATAATTTTTGGCGATATAAAGTGCTTCATCTTTTGTGATGCTATTCTTTGGGCTTCCATCAATAGCACTGTATAATTGTTTTTTATTTACCCAATAGTAAGGCGAATTATTAATGTCTCTCAACTCAATAGTATTGATACCTTGAGAAACATTAAGTTGTGATGGACTAATGAGGTCTTTAAATGCTTTAGGCTGATAATCTAAATTTTTAAAATGGTCTCCGTGAATTTCATCAATATCTGTCCAACTAAAATACAGACCACTAATAGTCCAAAACAAAAATTGTATTCCTAAAAACAACCCTAAATAGCGGTGTGTTTTTCTGATTTTTAGTGCTGTGTGCCTATTTACCATCTATTGCTCTACTTTAAAATTGAAATCAATTGATACTTTTTCCCAAGACAGACTTATTTTCCCTTCGGCGTTATCAACTTTGCTGACTTTGTATTCTAAATGTTCCTTTATTTCTTCAGAAAAATTAGGTTTTACTTTAAACCGAATTACATCATCTTTTTCATCATATTCATCTTTACCGTGTTGCTCCCAATTAGAGTTAAATATGACTGTCCATTCATCTTTTGAAGGAATTGTAAAGAATCCGTATTTACCCGCTGGAAGTGTTTTACCTTTAATTTGTAAATTCTTATTGGTCTCTATCCAAGTAGTCATATGTGCTCCTGATTGCCATACTTGGTCGTATGCCAATAAACCGCCAAAAATTATTCTACCCCTAACTCCAGGTGATGAATAGTCTATGTGAATATGTGCATCACCTACCATTGCCATTGCAGATGTATGAGGGCTTAAAACTTTCTTTTTATTCTTCTCAGCATCCACCTCCATAGTTTCTTGGTGGTTATGTTCTTCTTTATTACTATTTACGTTTTTACAACTTTTGAGCAGAATTCCAGCAAATAGTATTATGAATATGATTTTCATAGATTTATTCTTTTGTGGTTATTAAATTCCTTTTTAATAATTGTGCATTTACAGCACAGATTATGGTACTTATACTCATTAACGCCGCGCCAAATGCAGGGCTTATCATAAGCCCAGGGATGAACCCTGTTGCCAAGGGCAAAGCCACAATATTGTAGCCCGTTGCCCAAACCAGATTTTGAACCATTTTACGATAGGTAGCCTTACCAAATAATATCAAGTTGGCAATGTCTTTTGGATTACTGTCCACTAAAACAATATCAGCGGTCTCGGCGGCTACATCCGTTCCAGAACCAATGGCAATGCCCACATCTGCCTGTGCCAAAGCTGGCGCGTCATTTACACCATCGCCAGTCATAGCTACAAATTCACCAATTGCCTGTAATTCAATTATTTTATCTTGTTTTTGGTCTGGCAATACTTCTGCCATATAATCATCTAGTCCTAATTTATCAGCGACATCTTTGGCTACTTTTTCATTGTCTCCAGTAAGCAAAGAGACTTTGATATTGTTTTTCTGAAGGACTTTAATAGCTTCATAAGAACTTTCCCTGATTTCATCTGCGAAGGTTACAAAGCCAATCACTTCATCATCTACTATGGTAAAGATTTTGGTTTCAATACCCTCGTCTTTATCTTCAGCAACATCTTTGTTCAATTGTTCCATTAGTACATATCCACCTGCTTGTACTTTCTTTCCATTGACTGTTCCACTAACACCAACGCCTGCGTTGTACTTGAAATCAGTTACAGAAGGAATCTCAATATTTTCTTCTTTTGCTTTTCGTCTTAATCCTTTGGATATATGGTGTTCGGAAGGGCTTTCAACAGCAGTCGCATACTTTAAGAGTTCTGTTTTATCGTAGTCTGATGACAATGGAACAATTCTTACTACTTCGTGTGAACCTTTAGTTAGCGTTCCAGTTTTGTCGAACACAATGGTTGATATTTTTCGAGAAGCCTCAAATGCTGTTCGGTTACGAATTAAGAGTCCATTTTTAGCAGAGATACTTGTAGATATTGCAGCTACTAAAGGTACTGCCAGCCCTAAAGCGTGTGGACAACAGATTACCATTACAGTTACCATACGTTCTAAGGCAAATGATACTGTTTCTCCTAATGCCAACCACGTAAAGAATGTACCAAAACCTAATACTAATGCAATTACAGTAAGCCATTTTGCTGCTACGTCTGCCAAACGTTGCGTTTTGGACTTCTGCTTTTGAGCCGTCTGAACCATATTTATCACTTTTGATAAATAGGTTTCTTTTCCTATGCCTTTTACTCTTACTTTGATGACCCCATTACCATTAATAGCACCGCCAATTACTTCTTCATCAACACTTTTACTTACAGGCTTACTTTCCCCAGTGAGCATACTTTCATTAAGGTCACTTTTACCTTCTACAATTACGCCGTCTGCTGGAACTTTCTCACCCGGTTTAATGAGAATGATATCACCTTCATTTAACTCGCTTATTTTTACTTTTCGAGTTTGGTTTCCATCTACCAAGTTCGCTTCATTGGGCATTAATGCAGCCAATGCTTCCAAGGCTTTACTTGCTCCTAAAATGGAACGCATTTCAAGCCAATGACCAATCAACATTACATCGATAAGTGTTGCTAATTCCCAAAAGAAAGTTTTGCCCTCGAATCCAAAAATAACCGCAACACTATAAAAGTATGCTGCCGAAATTGCTATGGCAATAAGGGTCATCATTCCTGCTGACTTCTTCTTTAACTCACTTACCAAGCCCTTTAAAAATGGCCATCCTCCGAAAAAGTAAACAACACTCGATAAGGCAAATAGTATATAATTGCTGCCTGTAAAATTCCAGTCTATACCCAACCATTTATGTATCATTGGCGATAATAAAAGAATTGGAATGGTTAAAATTGTGGACACCAAAAATCTCCGTTTAAAATCTTCTATCATCATTTTATGATGGTCGTGTCCCTGTTTACCGTGAGCAGGATTGTGCCCAGAATGACCACCGTTTCCGCGGTTCATTTTAGAGCGGTCCATTTTAGAATGATCCATTTCTTCGTGATTATGATGTTGGTGGTGTTCCATTTTATATCATTTGAGTTAACATTAATACTGCCATTACAATCATAATAGCATTTTCAATAAATGTGGCTTCTGTCATAGGTAGTTTTAATGCCGTTCCAAGACAAGCACAACGAATTGATTTATTATCCAAAAGCGTTTTAGTAACGCCAACCGTTGTGATACTTAATATTATAAGAGTGGCTATAAGGGCAATTTCTATTTCAAATCGCATTAAGAACATCAGTCCAAGAGCAGTTTCTATGAATGGGTATATCCAACCATATATTGAAACCCGTTTTGCTAATGGGTCATACATTCTGAAGGATTCTGGGAAATTTTTCAAATCTAGCATCTTGAAGAAACTGAACACTATGAAAAACAACCCCATAAAATCCAACATTACGGCATTACCATCCCAATTTTTAGAATGCAACAAAATACTTGCAGTTGCTATGTAAAAAAGGATGAGCAATAATGGTTGCAATTGTTGCAGTTTTGACTTTTGCTCTGTTTCATCCATAGATTGGGATGTCATCTGGAAAACATTTTTGTTTTCCTTTTCCGAAAGAGTATATTTTTCCGGCAATGCTTTTTTAAGAACTTCCGTAGCAACGTGACTACTCATTGTAACTTCAGCTTCGGCTTTTTCGAGGTTAACAGTAACGTTGGTAACGTTATCTACGTTGCCCAAATATTTTTCTACCGAAGCCTTACAGCCTCCGCAGGTCATTCCTGTTATGTTATATGTATGTGTCATTGTTCATTTTTTTTAATGATTATTACACAAAATTAATTTCTGCAACCCACCTTTATTTGTACAATTCTGGATAATCTTTACACAATTTGGTCTATGGGTTTTCTGTTCCATTTTTGCAGGTTCTTAAATACTGTCATTGACATTCCTGTTACATTTTTGAATTGTCTCGCCAAATGACTACTGTTATTATAGTTCAAGCTGTATGCTATTTCTGAAAAATTCAACTGTCCCAATTGTATCAGTTCTTTTACCTTTTCAATCTTTAAGTTGATTTCATATTTTTCTATGGTTAAACCTTCAGTTTTACTGAACAACTTGCTTAAAGCCGAATAGGATTTATTAAACCTTTTGGTCAAAAAAGAGGAAAGATTTGCATTGTCTTGATTTTCGATTTTTTGTATGAGTACAATCTTTATTTCCTCTATCAAAATTTCTGTTTCATCCTTTATGATTTCAAAACCGTGTTTGTTCAGCACTTTTTCCAATTCTAATGCTTGGATGCCTGTCTTTTCGTTTAGAACAATTTGCCCAAGCTCAACCGATTTTATGTCACAACCCAATTCCTCCAACTCACGCAATACAGTTGATTTGCATCTGTCGCACACCATATTCTTTATGTTAAGGGTTGGTTTCATTGCTTTGGTAGTTTTAATGTTACTGTTTGATGTAATAACAAATCATCTATATGGCCAGCAATCTCATTACCATCTGTTTTAAAATGCATATGCATATTGGTTGTATGATGTGTAAAGACTGCTTTGTGCTTTGTAGAATAAAACCCTATAATTTGAACTTTACTATCTTTCAAAGTTCCATTTAAACCAGATTCTTTGTGTTTTTTATGACTATGTATTTTATCACCATCTTTCCAATTAATGACGTGCCAATCTAAAGAAGCGATAGTACCATCTAATAGAAAAGGAAATGGTTTTTCTATGTCAATCCCAATATCTGTGGCTATTTCAAAAATTTGCTTTTCTAAATCACTTTTTGTTTTACTATTCTCAATTTGAAAAGAATCCCACGCTTTAATTTCTGCATATACTAATAGAGATGCCTTTATATTGTAAGAATCTTTAATCTGTAAACTACTATCAACCACAAAACTGTTGCTTGGTTGACTATCAAATATTTGAATTTCGCCCTTGAGGTTATCCACAGCACCAAGAGCGTAAAGGTTTTTCATTTTTGAAAGTGTGTCTAAACTGATTACGGGTTGAATATTCCCAGACATTATTGTTCTTAAAGCACCTGAATGTTTTACTTCTGTTGAAAGAGTTTTACTTTCTTTATCTCGACAAGACGAAAAGGCAATTGTAAAAAACACTAATACGATTATATATGTTAATCTTTTCATTGCTTAATTGGTTAAGTAATTAATAATTGTGCTTTGCACATAGTAGCCCTTAATAGACTCTATTTGGTTCATTTGAAACTTTAGTTGCAATTCCTGAATATCCAAAACATCATTAAAATCTATCGTTCCTGTTTCGTAACTTTTGATTAAGATATCTTCTGCATCTTTAGCTTGTTTTAAGTTCTTGGTTTGAGTCTCATAACTTATTCTTGCCGAAATACGTTCATTAATCGCCTTACTTAAAAGTGTTTCCAAAGTGTTTAATCGTTCTTGTTTTTGAGCTGTTATTTCTTCCTGTTGCAACTCATTTTGCTTGGTTTGAGATTTATATTTTTTATTAAAAATTGGGATTGACAATGAAACCATAGGCATCACAATATCTTTACCGTTATCCGAGAAATTCATATCTGGTCTTTCGGAAACATTGATATAGTCCAAGCCAAACCCAATCATAGGACTGCTTTCTTTTTGGTTTAGTAATTCTGATTGTTCTATGGATTGAAATAGTTTATCATACTTTAACAATTCAGGATGCAATGCTAAATTTTTAGTAGTGACTTCAAAGTCTTCTGAAGGCATCATTAAACTCTCTACCACAGTAACAGCAACATCATTTTCTCTGTTCAAAAGGTTATTCAGATTCGTTTGTTCCGCTAAAAACTGTTGACTTAAAACATCTTTTAGTTGTTGCATTTCATTTTGACGCATTTGTAATCTCAATACATCTACAGCAGATGCTTTACCAACCTCAACAGAGGTTAGTGCTAATGTCTCATAGGTTTCCAGTAGTTTAATATTCTCGCTTAAAACCTCTTGTTTTGCTTTATTAGCGTAAAGATTATAATAGGATTGTGATACAGAAGCCATCAATTTTCGCTTTGCAATAACAATGTCTTCATATTTTGCATCAGCTAATGAACTGACATAATTTTCTCTTGATGTAATTGTACCAAACCACGGTAACATTTGTTTAGCTGATACCTTAAAGCGTTGTGCTCCTGTTCTCGTTTCTGGTTCGCTCACAAAGTAACCTACACCAAATTCGGTATTAGGAATGGTATTGACTTCATTTACTTTTTCGGAAGCTCTTTTGTATTGCAATTCAAATTTTTGAATTTCTGGACTGTTATTTAATGCTGTATCAATAAGCTTTTCTAACTCTTGACTTTGCGCAGAAAGCACGAAGCATAAAGCACAAAGAACAAAGACCGTTTTTATATTGATTTTTATGTATTTCATTTTGTTGCTCTTTTAAGTTTAACTTCGGATTTCCAGCTATATAATACTGGAACTACGAATAGGGTTATTAAGGCTATGAGCATTCCACCAAAACTTGGGATTGCCATTGGAATCATAATATCGCTTCCTCTCCCTGTAGATGTGAGTATTGGTAATAATGCTAATATGGTCGTTGCTGTTGTCATTAAACAGGGTCTGATTCGTTTTTCTCCTGCTTCAACAACTGACGCCCTAACTTCTTTTTTGTTTTCTGGTGTATTTCTATTAAAAGTTTGTGTTAAATAGGTTGCCATAACCACACCATCATCGGTTGCAATACCGAAGAGTGCAATAAAACCTACCCAAACAGCCACACTTAAATTAATTGGGTGCATCTGGAATAAATCACGCAGATTCTGCCCAGCGACATTGAAGTTTAAAAACCAATCTTGACCATAGAGCCATATCATTACAAATCCACCAGCAAACGCTACTGCAATACCTGTAAACACCATTAATGATGTACCAACAGAACGGAATTGGAAATACAGTATTAAAAAGATGATTGCCAATGCTAATGGCACAACAACAGATAAGGTTTTTTCTGCTCGTAATTGATTTTCGTAAGTTCCTGTGAATGCATAGTTGATTCCTTTTGGAACTATCAATTCACCAGAGTCTATCTTTTCTTGAATCAATGCTTGTGCGTTTTCAACCACGCTTACTTCTGCAAAACCATCTAATTTATCGAACAGTACATAACCTACTAAAAAGGTATCTTCACTTTTAATGACTTGTGGACCTTGTTCGTAACGAATGGATGCCAATTCGCTTAATGGAACAGGACTGCCTTTTTCAACTGGCATATAAATCTGTTGTAAGTCTGTTGGATTTGCTCGTAATTCTCTTGGGTATCGCACACGAACACCATATCGCTCACGACCTTCAACCGTTTGTGTTAATACCATACCACCAACTGCGACTTTTAATACCTCTTGAACATCTTGTACAGAAATACCATAACGTGCAATTTTCTCTCTATCAATATCAATTAACAAATAGGGTTTGCCTACAATACGGTCTGCAAAAACAGCTTCTTTTTTAACACCTTCAGCTTGTTTGAGTATATCTTCCAATTGAACACCAAAGGCTTCAATTTGCTTTAAGTCTTGACCTTTTACCTTAATTCCCATAGGTGCTCGCATTCCTGTTTGAAGCATTACCAATCTTGTTTCAATGGGTTGTAGTTTTGGTGCTGACGTAACACCTGGCAATTTGGTAACTCTTACAATTTCATTCCAAATATCGTCTGGTGATTCAATTTCTGGTCGCCAATTACGATAGTATTCACCATCCTCATCTTCGATTAGTTGAGACCTTTTAACTGTGCTATAAGCAACATTTTCGGAATTATTAGGATTAGAAATAAAGCGACCATCTTTCAATTCAAACAAACCATCCTCATTTACTTTATAGCGTTGTCGTTCTCCATCTGCATTCAGCATATATTCTGATTTATACTGAATGATGTTCTCATACATTGATAGAGGTGCTGGGTCTAACGCTGATTCTGTTCTACCTGCTTTACCTACAACTGTTTCAATTTCTGGAATACTGGCGACAGCCATATCTAATTGTTGTAAAACCCGTTTGTTTTCTTCCACACCAGAATGAGGCATTGAAGTTGGCATTAGTAGAAATGAGCCTTCATTTAAGGATGGCATAAACTCTTTGCCTGTGTTCTTCATGATGAAAAACCCTGCAATTACAATAGCTGTTGGAACAGATAGAAACAATAATTTATGATCTAAACACCACCTTAAAATATGTGTGTAATATTTGATGAATAATGTAAAAAGACCTAATAAACCAAAGCAAATTACACTTACAAAAATGAGATTCCAAAAGATGCTTTTATCAACGCCTAATGGTCGCCAATATTCGGCTAACAGAAATATGATTGCTGATGCTGAAATAATGATATTGACAAGATTAGCTTGTTTGTCTGATATTTTATTTTGAAGATTTAGAAGTGCTGTAATTCCAAAAGCTATCAAAATCAATCCTAACCAATACCCAAAGACTATTGCTACGATTCCTAAAGCTATTAAAACACCATTTAAAATAGTTTTAAAAGTGTTTTTAATGCTTTTCTTTCTGAATAAATAAGCAGCAAACGGTGGAATTAAAAATAAAGCGACAATAACTGATGCAGTTAACGCAAAGGTTTTTGTAAATGCCAATGGTCTAAATAATTTTCCTTCTGCACCAATCATAGTAAATACAGGAATGAAACTAATTATTGTTGTCATTACTGCGGTTACGATTGCGCCAGATACTTCTGCTGTGGCATTATAAACTACTGTATTAATGGATTGTGTTCCATCATCTTCATCTAAATGCCTTATAATGTTTTCTGAAAGAATGACACCAACATCGACCATTGTACCAATAGCAATTGCAATACCAGATAATGCGACAATGTTTGCATCTACTCCAAAGAACTTCATAGCTATAAAAACCATTAAAACAGCAACTGGTAGTAGTCCAGATATAAGTACCGATGCCCGAAGATTAAACACCATAATGATAATAACCAAAATGGTAATTAGAATTTCTAAAGTTAAGGCTTCATTGAGTGTGCCTAGTGTTTCTTGAATTAATTCTGTTCTATCATAAAATGGTACTATTGTGACTTGTGATGTTCTTCCATCTGCCAATACTTTTGAAGGTAACCCTGCACTTAATTCGTTAATTTTCTCTTTTACATTATTAATGACTTCCATTGGGTTTGCACCATAACGCGCTACTACAACACCACCGACAACTTCTGCACCTTCTTTATCTAATAAGCCACGTCTTGTTGCAGGGCCTAAAGAGACTTTTCCAATATCTTTAATTCGTATTGCTGTATAATCTTCGGAAGTAACGACAGCGTTTTCAATATCTGCGATAGATTTTACATAACCCAAGCCGCGAACTAAATATTCTGCATTATTGATTTCAATAGTTTGTGCACCAATGTCTTTATTACTTTCCTTAACTGCTTTTACAATATGATGCATACCTATATTATATTGACGCATCAATTCTGGATTAACATCTACTTGGTATTCTTGAACATAACCACCAATAGATGCTACTTCTGATACGCCATTTGCAGAGGATAGCGCATATTTTACATAGTAATCTTGAATACTACGTAATTCTTGTAAATCCCAACCACCAGTTACATTTCCGTTTTCATCACGTCCTTCAAGCGTGTACCAAAATATTTGTCCTAATCCTGTTGCATCTGGTCCCAACGCAGGATTAACACCTTCAGGTAATAAACCACTTGGTAATGAGTTTAGTTTTTCGAGAATTCGACTTCTACTCCAGTAAAATTCTATATCTTCTTCAAAAATTATATAGATACTTGAAAAGCCGAACATAGACGAACTACGAATGGTTTTTACTCCAGGAATACCTAACAAAGACGTGGTTAATGGATAGGTAATTTGGTCTTCTATATCTTGAGGTGAACGACCATCCCACTTTGTAAATACAATTTGTTGGTTTTCTCCAATATCTGGTATGGCATCTACAGCTACAGGATTACTTGGTAAAAATCCTGTATCCCAATTGAAAGGTGCATTTACTGTTCCCCATCCTACGAAAAGAACGAGAAGTAGAACTGCAACGAGTTTATTTTCTATTAAAAATTTGATGCTTTTATTTAGCATAGTATTTGATAATTAAACAATTAGACATTGGTGTTGAGAAAACACCGAATACAACAAATTGTCCACATAGCATAAAGCCATTGGATAACGCAGTCTATTGTTTAAAAATCAAATTAAATAAGTCTCGTCAATCTTGAAGATTTGCCTGACGACGAGTGGTGGTTTGTATTCTTCGTAAGAAGAAACATTATTATCTAAACCTTCAAAAAGGTTAATATAGGTATGAACAAATGAAGCTATGAATACTTGTTGCTCAAACGTAATTTTGTCAAATTGCAATTGTAGTTCGTCTTGACCTTCAAATGCTAATTGTTCATCATCACAACAGTTTTTCTTTGTAATAGCACAACCTTCTGTTGATGGTTTGTCCATTTCCATACCGCAACCTTTAGCTTTTTGGAAAATAGCCGTTTCCACTAAAGTATCTCCACAATAATGCATATTCACAGCAAATGACATAGTAGAGAATAACACTACAAAAGCCATTATAAACGACATTATTTTATGAGATATATGCTTCATAACGACTACAAAGGTATTAAATTTTTAATTAATGTCATTTTTGCTTAACAGAAGTTTAAATTACATTATTTCATACTTAAATCTATATTTTCACTTAAAATAGCTTCTAAATGTGAAGGCATTTTATAATTAGTTAGGACTTCACCAGTTTTTATATTAATCCAATCTGCTGAACTTATGTCGTATTCCCATTCATTATATTCGGTGAGTAGTTTAGCAGGCATTTGTTTTTTATCATTTTGCTTCGGTAAATTGAAACCAAATCGATCAAATATGCGCTTACCCTTCATAGCTGTGAGAATTGTATTTAAGGCTTTAATGTATATCTGAGTAGTATCTTTTTGATTCTTTCGTTTTTTTAAATCTGGTTCTGTAAATATTTTGCTTCCATATTTAATTATTTCAATGAGTCCTGATTCTAAATTATTTACTTTTTGAATATTTTGAGCAGGTCTTCTAGCAAATTTTGGTGTCCATAATTTTAGCCATTCTGAAAGTAAAACCTCAGCGATTTCTTTGTCTTTTGTGATAATATGAAAATGAGGATTGTATGTTCTTTTAATAGGATTGAAATTACATTCTAAAGACCTTATGCCTATTAGTTTTTTACCCTTTCCTCTTTGATAACGTTTACGATGTTTTTCAGTTATTCTTTGAAAACCCTGAATAAATTTCTTTATGTATAATGATAAGTTACCAGCTTTACAAGATTTTACCGTTAAGGTTAAGAAATAAGGTGTTTTCCACTCTTTCAAAACCACATGATACTTATTAATCATTTCAGCCTTTCTAATACTACAGCATAATGTACAAAATCTATTCTTACAGTATTTTCCATAAAGTCTATCATCCGCTGTAAACAAGTTTTGCTGGCAGTAATAAGTATTCCAATACGATTTTTCTAATTCTGGTTCACCTTCTTTCTGTGCAATATCAATTAGCTTTAACATCATTATTTGCGTAATGGTTTTGCGTTTTGCTCTTCCTTTTAAGGCATCTCTTTTGTTGAGGTCAGAACCTTCTCCATTGACTATGACATTGTTTTGTCCTGTTTTGTTTGTCCTACTTTCTGCTAATGTATAGATTTCTCTATCCCCAAACTTTTCTAATCCCATATTGTAATTGATTATGATCGTTTGTATTTAAGAGATTTTACTTCTTGCAAAGACTCATCAATATCACTTCGTTTTATAAGTAAAATTCTACCTACTTTTTTAGCAGTGATATAACCACGTTTTATGTAATTGTGAATAGACTGTTCTGAAACCTTAAGAAGTTCGGCGGTTTCTTTTACTGTTAGGTTTTCGGTTTTTTCTTCTTCTATTGGTTTATGTTTTATTTCCAATAAAAGAGTTTCGATGTTTGACAATCTTTCACTGATTGTCTCAAATGGGTTGCTCATAACAAATCGTTTTATAATTTGATACAAACATAATTTGGGATTGATGAGGTAACTATAATGTAACGGTTACCACTTATAGTTATCTATTCTTTGTTTTAGCTTCTTTTAATTCTAAAAGTGCAATGCTTTTAGCTTTTGAAAAATCTTTAAGCATAGTATTAGCGACAAAATCTATATGAGAAACTTTATTTTTAGCAACTCGATTTGTTCTATGATGGGCTATAAAATTGTATTCTTTTTGAAAATACTTAGTCGTAGTATTAATACTTTCTTTTCTGATTAATTCAGCTATAGCCTTCACTTTCCCTTCTGGATGATTTTCAAAATAACCAAAATCACCACTTTGTTGCAAATAATAATAGTAAAGAGCATATTGAGGAATAGAAACTTTATTTTCTGTATTAGATATCTTTATAGATTTCAGTTTGTTTTTTCTATCCTCTATAAATATCTTCTCCTTATAATATCGCAATTTACTTTCAAAAAATTCTGTCTGCAATTCTAAATAATTTTCATCTACTTTCTCTAGAACTTTGTTTTGTAGCCCTTGCTCCGTTAAACTATCCAAACTTTCATTAATAATTTTATAAGCGGTTAACGTTTCAGAACGAGAAAACATTTGGGAAAGAGACAAAAATCCAGCATTCAAAGCATACCTACTAATAAGATCCAAATCAAAATACATTTTACCTTCATTCTCTATAAACTTAAGGCAGTTGAAAAAATTTACAGTTAACTTTTGAAGATTCTCTTTATCATTATAAATAAATCTGTTTTGAAAAACTATACTTATGAATTCGTTTGAAGCAATAACATATGTTAATTGCATCTGCATAATATATTTTTGACACAATTTAAATCCTTTGTCGGTAGTCTCTCCTAAACAATATTTACATTTTGATTTCCTATCATTAGGCAACGATTTGTCCATTGCTTGTTCAAATGCTCTGTATGCTATTTTATAATTCTTTTCAGAACCTAAAAACTCAGTTAAGTAATATCTATGATTCTTCTCGTTCAGCTTTCTCTGATATTCCTTTTGTTCTGGTGAAAATTCAATAAAAGTGATTTTTTCATCCTCTTTCATATTAATCTCAAACCCAATCTCTTTTCTTGTCATTAATTTAATTGTTTTAAAGGTACATCATCCATTTTCCACACGGTTTGCATGAAATCTTTTTTCTCTTCATTATTCGGCTTATAATACTTATTAAAAACCTCCAGACTTCTATGCCCTGTATAACTCATTATTACTTTATCTGGAATCTTCTTATTCTTCATAACGGTTATAAAACTTCTTCTTGCTGTGTGCGATGATATTCTTTCATACAAAGGGTGAAATTGCTCAATAATATCTTTTCCTATCTTAATCGTCTTTTTAATCTCTTCTACGTAGCCCAAGTGCTGAAAAACTTCTTTGATATAATCATTAAATTTTTGATTAGAGATTTTTGGTAATTTGTAATCGTACTTTTTAAGCACGTATCTAGAAAAATCATTAAGAGGGACTTCTAAAGTCTTATCATTATTTTTTTCATCTCTCACTTTAATAATTCCGTTTTGAATATCCCTCTTTTGCACCTTAGAATAGTTGCTATACCTCATCCCTGTAGCACAACCAAATACGAATAAATCTCTTACCTTCTCTAATCTTTCATTTTTGCTTAAATCATATTCAAAAAGTTCCTGTACCTGTTCTAAGGTCAATGCTATCTCATCGGTTTGCTGAGGTTTTGGTGCTTTGAACTTCTGAAAGTCCGTTTTGTAAGTATGGTTATTTTCTAAAGCCCAATAAAGGAAAGTCTTAAATAAGCCTACATTTCTACGAAGTGTATTTGCTGAATGCTTTTTATTACTAACACAAAAATTTATGAATGAGTTATAAAATACTTTGTTAATTTGATTGAAGTGAATTTTATTATTTCTGTTTTGCTGAAAATCAAAAAGCAACTTCTTATTATACTCATAACGCTTAATAGTTGTTTGCGAGTTGGCATCTTCAGTATAATCATTCTTTTTATCAGTTAGAAACAACTCATAAACTTCAAAGAATTTGTTTGATATTGATTTTGTACGCTTAAATTCAACATTAAAATCATCTTTAATATCAGATATTATAATCTCTCTGTTTGCCAATTTGTAATTCTGTATCGTATCTGAAAAAAAATTAGAATAACGGTCTAATTGTCGCTTAATGACACGATGCTTATTAGCTCCATTAGTTCTTCCGTTGAGGTCGTTCGGTTGTTTATTTACAAAATCCCATTCATCTGGATGGATAGTTTCTCCTGTAGAGTAGACAAATTTACGCCCTTCGTCTTTAAAATAGGCTGAAAACAAAATAAGTGTTTCTTTATCAGCATTGGGTTCTTTAAGATTGAATGTACTTCTCATAACTTTTTATCAGTTGACAGAATCGTTGACAATAAAGTTATGATTTAATAATGTTTTAACTACAATTAGTTATAAACACTTTTCAACAATATATTGATTTTTAGCATTTTAAATTAAATATGATATATTAACAAATAAAAGGTTCAAATACCTCTTTCTCCGCAAAAGAAACCCACAATGAAAATTGTGGGTTTTGTGTTTTCTGTAGCCTATGAAGTTTACTTCAAGGAAACTCAAAACCTAACAAGCGAAGCTTAGTAAGGGTTTTTTGTTTTTAAGAAGGGTCATAGTAATTGGGAGTTCTAATCATTCAAAGCTCCTTGAATAATCCATTCTTCAATTTTTTGTATTTCAAAATTAGATAAACCATCACCAATTGGTGGCATTTGTTGACCAAAGACACCATCATCAATTATTTTATGCCAAAGTACAGAATTTTCAATACTGAAAGGTTCAATTCTTAGGTTGGGCGCATAATTAGTAGAGCTAACGTTTATCAATAAATCATAGCTCATTCCGTCTCTTAAATCCAATCCAGTAGGATGATTTTGATTATGACATTGAATACAATGATTGGTAAATATTGGTTGAATATCTGCTGAAAAACTAACTTCAAATGGCTCATCAGTTTCAATAAATATTGGCCCTTCTTCTGCGCTACATGATACTAAAATAATAATGCAGGTGACTATTGTAAAAAAATTTCTAATTGCTTCCATTTCTAAACGTTCTTTTAATATTAAACCCGATTACCAGCTTTCCTTTTGTATAGTCTAAAGGAGACGAATAGAAAAGATTTTGAGGTATAATTTGATTACTCGAGACAATAAATATTTGAAACGCATGACCTGCAGTTCCAATTTCATAACCTAGTGCAATGGGGTCTTTAAAATCATTAACTCTATTATTAAATTTTGTAGTATATTCAAAAATAATTGAGGAGGTAACACCTGTTTTGTACCGACCGCCAATAGTTGCTCCAAACAATAGATTATCATTATCTAAAGGCACTAAATTCTTATAAATAATCGTCGGACTAAAGATTGCGGAGAACTTCTCATTAATTTTTTTTGAAACTATAATTTGAGTATTGTAGGCAATCCGATGCGCAAATGTGTATTCGAAAGGGGTTACTCCATCAACAAAAAATTCATTCGGACTAACCTCTGGAAAATCTCTTGATGATATACCTGCATTAAAGTATAATGCTATTGACACTGGGACTTTCTTGATTTTTTGTCTTAGCAATTTATATTTGGCTTCAAAATCGTAAACTTTATCAATTTTAGTTCGCCCTATCCCAAATTGAAGTCGGTCAGATAAGGCAAAAGTAAAACCAAATCGAATATTAGCCGAACCATCAAATCCAAGGAACTCTTGAACAACCGAATTACCAAAATCTTTAAAATCTAATTCACCAAATCTATGCTGAATACGGAATTCAAATGCACCTTTTGGTGTAGTTTCTGTAGTCTGGTTATTTATTAAAAGTCCATAATTAAAGGCGTTAGTGATATAATCTTCACCTTCCAACATTGAATTCAGTATATCGTCGTCTTGGCCAAAACCCAAATTAAAAAACACCAGCACAAACAAAGGCACGATCATTTTATGAACTATATCACCCGTAATGAAAATCATTTTTCTTCAGTTTTTAGGGTTCTCAAATACCTAATAACTTGCCAACGCTGGGTCTTAGACAAAGCTGTATTGTAAGATGGCATTGCGTCTCTTCCTTTGGATATTTTATAAAATAATGCTCCATCGGTTTGACTCTGCACCAAATTACTTGTGTGATCTGCCGGTTTTTTTTCCAACGTTGATGCTGTAGGACCATCTCCTGTTCCCGATCTTCCATGACACGTTGCACAGATTTGGTAATAAATACGTTTACCTTTCTCTATTGATTTATTGTCATTAGCTATTGGGTTTTTTATATCATCAGCTGCCTTAGGCACAACCCATTTATCATCTTGTAGTTTATTAAAGAAGGATAATCCCAACAACAGAACCAACAACGCAATACCTATTTGTTTTAGATTTATAACTATCATGACTAATTAGATTTTTATAAATTTCTTTACTTGTTGTGAATTATCTGATATAATTCTAACGAAATAGATCCCATTATTCCAATCAATTACTGAAATCTCATTTTGCAGACTAGAAATCTTTTTATTTAACACCTGTCTCCCGGAACTATCAAAAATGTCAAGTATCGTACTATTATTTATAGAGAAGTCAGGTATTGTAAGGTTTAACTTATCTTCACTTACATTTGGAATAATCTCAAATAACTGAGTCGCACTAAAATCCTCAACGCTAAGCGTTGCTGAAGCTTCAATATTATCGATCTCAAGAATTGCTGAGATAGATTCACCTTGCCACGACGGATTTGTATTACTCAATATTCGCATAGTAGATACATCTGAAAGGGTTTGAGCAACATTTGAACCACCTGCAACTGTAGTAAAATCACTTGCTAAAATAGGAATAGTATATTGTTGCCAACTTCCTCCAGCAGGAATTGTTACCGCATTTATTGTGCATATCCGACCACCTGCACCATCAAACGCTATTCTTAAATTCAATGTATTTGTTATTGCTCTTGCATCAAATTTTATAGAAATAATTCCTGTTGAAGTATAGTTACCTGCCCATTGCTGTTCATTGAACATAACCATTTTACTGCCTTCACCTCCACCTCCTAACGATGGATCACTTAAGTAATTATCATTTGCCCCAGTTGGTCCGCCAGAGCTAATATTTACTGGTGGAACAGATGAACCTCCATCAGTCCAGTTTTCTGTGGTTCCATTTTCAAAGTCATCTATTTGTCCTAAATTGACTTGTGCCAAAGCACTGCATGTGCCTATTAAAAATAATAATGAGAGAATTGTATTTGTTTTCATGATCAATGGATATTAATTGATTATTTTGTTTTTAACGAACAGCTATTAATACCTAATAGCTTATAAATAGGGCAAAAGCTCATAACACTTGTAAGTATCAGTATAAATGCAAAACCTAGCAAGACATAGGACCAAGTACCTGAAATAATATCGGCAAAATACAGTACGCCTATCACTATTGCTAAAGCAATTCTAATCACCTTATCGGATGTTCCAACATTTGACTTCATAATCATTTGATTTTATAATTAATACTGTATAAACTTACAGTCTTAATTAATTAAAATCAGTGACTTTAGTCACAGCCTTCATTACGATAATGCCTGATTTAGATTGTTTTACTTTTTTTTCAAATTCTAATTTTTTAAGTACTCTACTAATAACTTCTCTCGATGTTCCTAGTTCATATGAAATGTCTTTATGTGACATTTTAATAATGATTGAATTTGAGACTGCTGCTTTTTTACATAAGTATCGATGTAGACGTAAATCTAAACGATCAAAAAGCACATGATTAAGTGTATCTATAAGATCATAATACCTATCTGAAAAAAGCTTTAAATACATGGTATTAAAATCAGGATACTTTTTAATCCATAGATCTACTTTATGAATTGGTAAGAATAAAATTTTGGACTTTTCCTCAGTTTTTGCAAAAAATGAACTGGGTTTATTTTTATTACTGGTTATAAAAGATAATACACAGCTTTCAGATGGCTTAATATGATATAATAAAAACTCTTTTTCACCATAAGACGTAAATACTTTAACTAATCCATCCAAAACAAAAGGTAAAGATTGTATGTATTGTCCTGCTGCAATTAACTCTGTATTTTCTGGAATGATTTTTTCAACAGAATACTTATCAATCTCATCAGCCAAAGACTCATTTAAAAAAGGAAGTGATGTGATCTTCATAATCTGTTTTTTTATAGAATCAAGCTTGAATGTTTCTTTTTAGTGACATTTGTTTCTTAAATGTTTACTTTATGTTTCATTCTTAAAATTCTAGTTTTTCTCAAAAGTCAGCATATCTGTACCACCATTTCCTCCACTAATATCAATTAATTCGATTCTAGTTGACGATGTGGATACAATATCCCAATCGTCATTGAGGTCTTCAAAATTATTGGTTTCTGGCACTGGAAAGAAGATATTGAAATCAATATCATCATCATTACTACTATCATCATTACTATTACTATCATCTGTTACAGACCAGGTTCCTGTCATTGTAGTGGAGCCATTTGTAGCTATAAGCGATCCATCTGAATTAAAAGCAAAATCATATCCAGTAAAATCTGAAGTTTCATTCTGTCCGGAGTCATTGAAGTTGGTTATTCGCCAAGTTCCAGACTCCACAGTAGTTTCAATTTGAGCGATTTGCTGACTATTATCGTTTGGGTTTCCAACGTCATCGTCGTCTGAACAGCTAAACGACATTAATGAAAAGCTTAGTAGTATCAGCATACCGAAATACAGTCCTTTTTTCATGATTTCTATAAGTTTAAGTTGTTAATATTGTTTTTAAAGTTTTTGAAGCGTTAGCGTATCGGTTCCACCGCCACCGCCACTTACATCTTGGATGACCACTTCAGTACTTGACACTGAAATTACGTCCCAATCGTCATCATTAAACTCTTCAAATGGTAAGTCTGTACCAAAATTCAAAGTCATTTGATTGCCTCCACTAAACACAGTCCAAGTACCATTATTAGTTGTAGTACCGTTTGAAGCCGAAACTGATCCATCCATATTAAAGTCTAGCTCATAGCCTGTATAATTCGCCGTTTGGTCATCGGCATCTTCCATATAAGAAGCAACAAACCAGAGGCCATCGATTAAAATTGATGACAAATCATCATTACCATTTCCACCATCAAAAGGTGTTCTTTCAAAGGTTAAGAAGTCTTCAGAACCATCACCACCACTAACATCTTTTAATCGTATAATATCGTTGGTAACTTCCAAAACATCCCAATCATCTGCCAGTTCATCTAATGGCATACTTGTTCCGAAGTTTAAATTAAGTCCGAGAGGTGTATCATCGCCAGAAGTTGTGGACCAAGAACCATTAGTCGTTCCACTCATATCTGTTGCAGTTGCCGTATTGTCTGATGCAAAATTGAATACATAGTCTACAAAATCTGTAGTTTCATCTGTATCGTCGAAGAAGTAAGTGACATACCAATCACCATTGGTTAATGCAGTAACTAAAGCCGAGTCATCAACGCCTCCATCAGTAGAGCAATCACTCTCAAAGCGCAAGCGATCGTCTCCTAATCTTAGATCGACCTCAACTTCTCCAGGTTCTTGTTCTATTTCATGTAAGTTCCATGTATCGTTAAAATCTGGTAGCCCTGTAACATTAATGATTACTGAAATATTATTACCAGAACCAGAAGCTTCCCATGTACCGTTAAATGTGTTTACTCCTTGAGTGACTAGAATTGTTCCATCATTATTAAACTCAAATACGTAGCCTACATAGTTATCTTCAAGGTCATCATCATTGCGTTCTAATTTATCAACCGTCCATCCAGAACAGTCGGCAAACACAGTATCAAGATCACTAGTCGTACAATTATCACAATCATCATCATCAAAATCGTTATCATCATCTTCATCGCAACTATTATCTGCAGTTTCGATTGCTAAAGTCAGTTCTTGAATAGTGTTTATGATTTGTGTCGTTCCGTCGAAATAAATAACAGTAAGTGGGAAACTTATGGTAACTGCTGCATACTCATCTAAGTCATCAATAAAGTCATACATATCGTTATCATTATTGATGGTGATTGAATTAATCAAATCGTTGTTTTCATCAAAAATTGAAGCTGTTATAGGATATTGAAAATCGATGCACTCAATATCATCATCATTCTCATTTTCACCAGGACAATTAGCTGTGAGCGCTGCTAATTCGGTATCTGAGTTGACTACAACAGTTGAAAAATCAGATAGTATTACTGTAATTGGATAAGAAATGACAACGGAATCTACATCGTCATCAAAAAGATCGATAATGTCTTCTATATCTTCATAACCATCATCGTCATTAATTACTAGTTCAATCCCATTAACTGTCACTGTCACTGGCAATTCAACACTTAAACAACTTGCGTTGTCAATGATATTATCATTAGAGCCGTCATTAATAGCAACATTACTCATTAAGACTGCTATTGGCGAATTAGCTTCGATAGTTTCTTCAACGGGTGGGTCAATACTTAGATCATCTTCTGTTCTACACGAAGTGATACTTAAAAAAATTCCTAAAAGTATGAATAGGATTGGTTTCAATGTTTTCATGATTATCTGTTTTTTTATTTTATACTGTCAAATGATATTAAAGGAATCTTTTTAAAATGAATTAAACTAACTGCCTTTATTCTTAAAACAACTCATTTATACAATGTCCCAAAAAAAAATTATTTATCTTTTACTGTGGAAATTTAAAGCATGATAAAAATCATAGCTTTATGAAGCTGATCTATTTAGTTTTGCTTACATCTGTATTAATACCTAAAAAAGATACCATTGTCGAAATCCCTACATCAAAATATCTGTGATAAATTCCGCTTCTCCAAGTTGTATGAGAAGTATGCTCAAAGCTTGAGTAATATCCTATATTACAAGTATGGTGATTTGCTAAACCCTGCCGACAAGGTTCAGGATGCATTTATTAAACTATGGGAGAATTGTGCAAAAGTGACTCCAGAAACTGCTAAATCCTATTTATACAAGACAGCAAACAATATGATGCTCAATGAAGTGAAGCATCAAAAAGTAGTTTTAAAATATCAGCAGATCAAACCAAAGGATTATACTAACGAATCTCCTGAATTTGTTCTGAGAAAAAAAGAATTCTTAAAACGTTATGAGGCCGTATTATCTAACTTAAAGCACGAAGAAAGAACAGCATTTTTACTCAGTAAAATAGATGGAAAAACTCATAAGGAAATAGCTGAAATTATGGGAGTAACGAAGAAAGTCACCGAGCATCGCATATATGCGGCCTTTAATAAACTAAAGGATCAATTAATTGAGCTTAGAAAAAAATAATCTTGGGACTTCTTAATATTTAGTTGTTTTAATATTAGAACATGACGTGATGGATAAAGAATACATAATTAAAAAATGGTTACAAAATGACTTATCTCCAAGTGAGAAAGTAACTTTCGATTCATTTGATGATGCTGAGCTTTATGAAGAAATCATTCAAGAAGCACAGCGATTTAAAGGTGATACTCATGCTAAAGTTGATTCATTTGAAGTATTGGACAAAAAATTAGACTCCAAGAAGAGTACTTCGATACATTGGATAAAGATTGTTTCAAGTATAGCTGCTATTCTTGTTGTTGGTTTTGCGTTATTTACATTAATTAATAAAGATCAAATAATTTCATTTAAGACTGATTTAGCTCAAAATGAAAATATAACCTTACCAGATAACTCAATTGTTAGTCTAAATGAATTATCAGAGTTAGAATACATTAGTACTGATTGGAATGAGAATAGATCATTAGATCTGCGTGGTGAAGCTTTCTTCGATGTAGAAAAAGGAAAACAGTTTGAAGTGCATACCGATTTTGGAAAAGTAACTGTATTAGGTACAGAATTTAATGTCTTATCACGTGATAGCATTTTTAAGGTGTCTTGTTATGAAGGACTTGTGCAAGTCACTTACAACAATACTGATGTTAAATTACCTGCTGGTACAGAATTTACATTAACATCAGGTAAAGGTTCTAAATCAAGTATTGTTATTGCTGAACCATATTGGTTAAAAAACATGAGTGTCTTTGAAAATGCAACATTGGAGAATGTCCTTTTAGAGTTTGAAAAGCGATACAGTATTAAAGTGAATTACCAAATAGATAAGACTTTGAATTTTACTGGTGCTTTTGAACACAACAATCTTGAAAATGCTTTAAAATCTATTACCCAACCCCTTAATTTGACCTACAGCATCCAGAACAACAACGAGGTCATTATAAGGCATGTGCAGGACTAACTCATACATACTACAGCTCATCTTTTGCTTGTCGTTATTTGCAGCGCAAGGTCAAAGTACAGCATCTAAAATTCCAATTTCTGATGTGCTAGAACAAATCACGAAAACACACGCTATTAAATTTAATTATGAGAGTAGTCTATTAAAAGATATAACTGTGGTTCCTGTATCAAATGAGTTAAGCTTATCTGCAACAATTAAGAATCTTGAAAAGCAAACACATTTAGTTTTTGAAAAGGTTAGTGATTTTGTATACACCATTACCAAAGCCATACGCTTTTGTGGTTATATAAAAGATTTCGAATTACAAGAACCACTTTCTGGAGCCACCATTAATGGTAAGTTTGCTTATGCTATAACCGATGAGAATGGGTATTTTGACATAGAGCTTAAAGCCCTGAACGAAGTATTGACCATTAGACATATTGGATTTAAGACTATTGAACGTCAAGCGAGGTTTTTTAATTTAGAGGATTGCGGAACGATTTCCATGTTAATACAACAAGAAGTTATAGCACCTGTACTCATAGAAACTTACCTTGTTAGAGGTATCGACAAAAGGCAAGATTGGACAACCTCAATTGACTATGAACGCTTTAGTCTTTTACCTGGTTTAATTGAATCTGATGTACTTCAAACCGTTCAAGCGTTGCCTAGCATTTTAAGTGTTGATGAAACGGTTTCAAACATCAATATTAGAGGCGGTTCTCATGACCAGAACCTCATTCTTTGGGATGATATTAAAATGTATCAGACTGGACATTTCTTCGGACTTATATCTAGTTTTAATCCGTTAATGACCCAAACGGCTACTGTTATCAATAACGGTACAGATGTAGCACTTACTGATGGTGTTTCGGGAACTATTCATATGCAAACCGATACACAAATTGATTCAAAATTTAATGGTGTTTTCGGACTTAATTTTTTAAATACAGAATTATTTACCAACATTCCTATAAGCCAAAAATCATCTCTTCAAATTGCGTCAAGAACATCTTTAGATGACATCATTAGAACACCAACATATGATGTCTATTTTGATAGGGTAACCCAAGATACAGAGGCCGAGAACAATGACTCCAATACTACGTCTGCTTCTAATCAAGAATTTAACTTCTATGATGCGTCATTAAGGTGGCTATACCATCCAACAAACAACGATTTTATTAGATTGAATTTTAATATTGTAAACAATGATTTGAGTTTTAATGAAACAGCAAATGTCAATGGTGCATTAAGAACGCGAAGTAGTAATGTGTCTCAAAACAGTTTTGCTATTGGTCTCAACTACAGAAGACAATGGAACGATCAACTCCAAAGCATAATAAACATCTATGAAACTGATTACAAGCTACAATCATTGAATGCCGATATATTATCTGAGCAATTGTTTTTACAAGAGAATGTTGTTTCCGAAACAAGTATTAAAGTTGATAATAGTTATGAGAAAAATGGATGGCGTTTTAATCTTGGGTATCAGTTTACAGAAACAGAAGTAATCAATTTAAACGACATTGACTTACCTAGATTTGTTAGACGTGATGAAGAAATCCTTAGAGAACATGGCGCTTTTGCTCAAGCTTGGTATCGAAATCCTACCAACAATTTTTCAGTAAGAGGAGGCATTAGAGCAAATTACCTCACTAGGTTTGAAACACTAATTGTTGAACCTAGATTAAGCATAAGGCAATCTATTGGAGAGCATATAGAAATTGAAGCTCAGGGCGAATTTAAGCATCAAAGTACCTCACAGATAGTCAATTTCCAAAATGACTTTTTAGGTATCGAAAAAAGACGTTGGCAATTAACAGATAATGATAGTATTCCAATCATTCGCAGTAAACAAGCTTCTATTGGAGTCATATATAAAAATAGTGGCTGGCTATTAGATGCTAAAGGGTATTATAAACGTGTAAATGGTATAACGACACAAAGCCAAAGTTTTACAACCAAATACGAGTTTGCGAAAGAAAAAGGGAGCTATGATGCCTATGGTTTTGAGTTTCTATTTAGGAAGACGTTCAGTAATTTTAATAGTTGGTTAAGTTATTCTTACATAAACAACACCTATACTTTCGAAGCACTTGAAGAGATTGAATTTCCTAGTAATTTTGATATTACACACTCGATAACTCTTGGGACTACGTATAGCAGCACATCTTGGAACATTTCAGCAGGAATCAATTATAGAACAGGAAACCCTACATCAATTCCTCTAAATGGGAATGAAATTATAGATGATGATGTGAACTTTGATTTAGCCAATACTGAAAGATTACAAGATTACTTAAGACTTGATGCTTCAGCGATTTATAAATTTAAAATCAGTGATAAATTCCATTCCGAAATAGGCGCTTCAATATGGAATATTTCAAATAGAGAAAATACAATTAACAATTATTATAGAGTCAATGACAATAATACTGTAGATGGATTTTCAAGATTTTCATTGGGCTTGACTACAAATGCTGTGGTACGTGTTTATTTTTAAAACATAGTTATAGAAAATTAATAGACCAAACCACTTTGATCGTTCTGGTAAGAAGCAAATTACAACCCTCTTCATTAATAATCCATGGCATGAGCAATATCATTTCCCAGATGTCACATTATAAATAGATTTGCTCTATGTAACGTTTAGTCATAGAACATGAAAGTATTAATCTATAGTGCCAAAGATTTTGAGATTCCATATTTAAAACAAGCCAATAATAAGAAGCATACATTGAGCTTTACAGAAGAGGCCTTATCATCTGAAACAGCCATGAAAGCTGTAGGCTACGATGCTATTTCAATTTTTTCGGCAGATGAAGCTTGTTTTATCACTATCGAAAAACTTAAGGATTTCGGTATAAAATATATAACACTTAGATCGGTTGGCTACGATAATGTCAACTTAAGAACTGCCAAGCGATTACATATAAAAGTCGCAAACGTACCTGCCTATTCGCCGTATGCTATTGCCGAACACGCTGTCGCGCTATTGCAAACATTAAACAGAAAGTTAATTGAATCCAATTTTAGAGTCAATCACTATAATTTTAACCTCAATGGTCTTGTTGGTTTTGATCTCAACCAAAAGACCGTCGGTATTATTGGCACAGGAAAAATTGGGGCTGTCATGAGTCGGATAATGCATGGTTTTGGTTGCATCTTATTAGGCTATGACATCGAAGAAAATGAAACATTGAAAGAACGCTATAATATGCGCTACACGACGTTAAAGGAATTATGTAATCAAGCAGATATTATCTCTTTACACCTTCCTTTAAATACCGAAACCCATCAACTCATCAATGACGATTTAATTTCTGAAATGAAAGATGGAGTTATTCTTATTAATACTGCTAGAGGTGCTATTATCAATACAGAAGATGTCATAGAAGGTCTTAAAAACAAAAAGATTGGTGCTCTAGGCATAGATGTTTATGAAAATGAAAAAAACATATTTTTTAAAAATCGCTCTCAAGAATTACCTAATGACGATCTCCTTCTGAAATTAAATGCTATGCCAAATGTGTTAATAACGGGACACCATGCCTTTTTAACCGAAGAAGCACTCACAAATATTGCAGAAACCACTATCTATAATTTAAATTGCTGGGCTTCTGGTAAAGACACCGAAAACGAATTAACTAATTAGTTTATTTTCAGTACCGACAATTGGGTAACCTATTCTGGATAGTACACGTTTTGCATTGTCGAAATCGTAATGAGTTTGAAAATCAAAAGAGGTTGTATTAGCTTCAATATTCACATCAACATCACTAATATGTTTTACCTGAGATAATGCATTAACTATGGTTCTTTTACAACCACAACTCTTCAGGTTTTCTATATGAACTGTTGCTCTCATGATACAATTTTTCGGTCCTTAAACTAGTTGAAATACTCCACTAATGAAATGATATTCATCAGTATCAATAGCTGATACAAATCATTTGACACACCGCAGCTTAACCATACATTTGAATTGAATATTACCGATGTATATGTTGGGATTCAAATCTATAAACGCACAACTGAAAGCCTTTCTAATTGAAATGGGAGAGCTTTCATACTTCACTTCAAGATTTTTAAAGGAAGCATTTAAACGTCCTTTTGAATTCAAAGAATTACTAAAACAATGCTATAATATGGGCAACCGTTCTCTCCTATTGGTTGGCATTACTGGTTTTATTATTGGATTGGTATTGACCTTGCAAACAAGACCAACTTTGACTGAGTTTGGTGCTGTATCATGGATGCCTTCAATGGTTGGCATTTCGATAGTGAGAGAAATAGGTCCGATTATAACTGCTTTAGTTTGTGCTGGTAGAATTGGATCTGGAATTGGCGCCGAATTAGGTTCAATGCGTGTAACAGAACAAATCGACGCCATGGAAGTTTCTGGTACAAATCCGTTTAAATACTTAGTCGTTACTAGAGTTTTGGCTGTTACCTTAATGCTACCTTTATTAGTGATTTTAGGAGATGCTATTGCCTTATTTGGTTCTTATTTAGTTGAACATGTAAAAGGCAATGTCTCATTTATGCTCTTTTTTAACCAAGTATTTGATTCGCTTGAATTTGGAGATATTGTACCTGCAACGGTGAAATCTTTCTTTTTTGGTTTAGCCATAGGAATCGTTGGCTGTTTTAAAGGGTATTACTGTAAAAAAGGAACGGCTGGTGTTGGAAAAGCAGCAAACTCTGCTGTGGTATTTACCTCATTGTTACTATTTGTAATTGACTTCATTGCTGTTTTTGTAACCGATATATTTTACGATCTATGATTGAGAAAAAAAACATATCGACCCAAGATACAGTACTTCACATCAAAGATTTACACAAAAGCTTTGGCGATAATCATGTACTTAACGGCTTTAACATGCAATTATACCAAGGCGAGAACTTAGTTATTATGGGAAAATCGGGATCGGGAAAATCGGTTATGATAAAATGCTTGGTTGGATTAATGGAAGCCGATAGTGGTTCTATTTCTGTTATGGGTAACGACATTACCAAATTAGATCAAGAAGCGCTGGATATTTTAAGAGCAGATATTGGCTTCCTGTTTCAAGGTAGTGCTTTGTACGATTCTATGACTGTAAGAGAAAATTTAGAGTTTCCGTTACGTCGACACACAAAGAAATTTGGAGAAGCCATAGATACTCATGCTCTAGTTATTGAGGCCTTGGAGAATGTTGGATTGGCAGATGCCATAGACTTAATGCCATCGGAATTATCTGGAGGTATGAAACGACGAATTGCCTTAGCAAGAACACTAATCTTACAGCCGAAAATTATTCTATATGATGAACCCACTAGTGGATTAGATCCTATTACTGCTAAAGAAATCATCATTTTAATGCAAGACATTCAGAAAAAATACAACACATCTTCACTCATCATTACGCATGATGTGGATTGTGCCAGAGTAATTGCAGATAGAATGATACTACTTATAGATGGAACAAATTATGCCGTTGGCACTTTTAATGAATTATCAAACCAAGAAGATCCAAAAATAAAAGCCTTCTTTAAACACTGAACGATCATGAAACATTCAAACGCACAGAAACTACGATTAGGCACATTTGTTATTATTAGCACGATTATTTTTATTATCGCAGTATATCTCATAGGGCAACGTCAGAACATGTTTAATAAAACATTTACAATAAGTGCCTATTTTCAAAATGTAAATGGGTTACAAAAAGGAAATAATGTAAGGTACTCAGGTATTGACATAGGGACGGTTAAAGACATCACCATGATTAATGATTCTACTATAAAAGTAGATATGAACATCCAAGAAAAAATCATCGCTCATATTAAAAAAAATGGTATTGCAACAATTGGATCCGATGGTTTGGTTGGTAATATGATCGTAAACATTGTTCCTGGTAAAGGCCATTCAGAAATGATAAGCAATGGAGATGTTATTGAATCCTACAGTAAAATTGGAGCAGATGATATTTTAAGCACATTAAGCGTGAGTTCTGAAAATGCAGCCATACTCACAGCAGACCTACTAAAGATTACCAATGCCATGACCGAAGGAAAAGGGACATTAGGTGTATTACTTAATGACACTATTATGGCCAAAGAGTTGCGACAATCTGTTACTAATCTCAAAACAGCAAGTTATGGTGCAACAAAGTCAATCACAGATCTCAATGACATCATATACTCACTTAAGACAAATGACAATACTGTTTTAGGTATGTTAATTAATGATTCTATTTCAGGAAAAAAACTAAAATCTATTGTAAACAACCTTGAATCTTCAAGTGTAGAGATAGAAAAAGCTGTTGGTAATATTAATACAATAGTTGATGATTTTAATTCGAGTGAAGGTGCTTTCAACTACATTGTAAAGGACTCTTCATTGGTAAATAATTTGAAGTCTACCTTAAAAAATATTAACGAAGGCACAGACAAATTCAACCAAAATATGGAAGCCTTAAAGCATAACTTCCTAACGCGAGGTTACTTTAGGAAACTCGAACGACAAGAAAAGAAGGAGGCAAACAATAAAAAAGATTAGATTATGAAAATTGAACATCTAGAAGAACGTGTTATAGATTACAAAAACTCTATTAAAACCGTTGTTGATAAAAAGATACTTTGGGAAACCAAAACTAAAGCATTAATAAGTAATACACTTAAGGCCATTTGCAAACAATATGATATTGGATGGAAAGTACAAGAACTCAAATGGATTGGAACAAACGAAGCGGTAAATATCACTTTTGATTCATTTCCTAAAGAACTTATTGACTGTACTAATCAAATTCCTGCTTATCAATTCATTATTGGTGGCGCTCTCGTGTTTTCTCAGTCCTATACTGGAGATGTCCATACCTTTATTTTATTTCCATATCTCGAACAAATACCGTTAGAAAGTAGTAGTGTAGAATTAGAAACCTATAATCCTACAGATATTTCAGAAAAATTAATTGTGGAAAAGGTAGATGAGTTCTTGAAAGAAATGATTAAGTGGGAAGTACCAACTACTAAAAATAAGCTAGGATATTAAAATCAATTAGAATTTAAACATGTCATTATAATTATGTCTAATCGTTGGGTGTATAGCTACGAAAAGAATAAGCATTGCCCAAAGCATGTAAAGCGTATGTAACCAATATACACTGTTTATAAGTACCTCTTGAACTTGAATCCAAATCATCAACGCAAAGGCCAAATAGATAGTAAAAGACCATGACCAATGCATATCTTTAAAACAATTACACCATTGAGCAAATCGCGATGACGGTTTTTTTACTAGAGCAATGACGAGCAATAAAGGCGCTATACCAAGTAAGAGTAGCAGAATAATTCCTGGAATTAAAAAATTACTAAAAGGAGAGGTTTCTAATAATGATAATGGCAATCCCAATGCTTCTCCGCTTGGCGAAACAACTAACAGACTTCCTCCATAAATGGCTCCGATTCCGAGAAATATTAACAAAAAATATAAAAATCTCTTCACTTTATTATTGGTTTATATGACAATGCCTAACTTTAGATACATAGAAAAGTAGAGAGTATTAAAAGCAATACAGCGCACAGCAGTTTAAAGTAAATTTTCATAATAGCACATATATAATCTCTCTAATTTACCATCATACAAGCCAAACTAAAATGATATTAATCAGTTTCAAGATCTGGATAAAGAAAAGCTGAACATCTCAGAAGAAATGCTCAGCTTATCACTTAGCTATTTATCCACTATTCTTGTGGTTCTGCAGCTCTTTTATTTGCTGAAATTTTCTCAATCATATCTGGTACTTTTTCAAAAGCAGCGGCCAAACCATGTGCTTTACCAGCTTCTATAAATGAGATTTCGTCTTCTTTACTCACTAAGAAACCAATAGGCTCAATACCTACTCCTGCTCCTGCTCCCATACCTTCACCTCGCTTATTGCCTTTTCCTTCAACGCCTTCGCCTCCTCCTGAGCCAAATCCCATACCAACTTTAATGACTGGGACACATTTAAACTGTCCTAATTCAAATTGGTCACCAACTACTGTTTCAGTTTTGGCTTCAGACTTTATAAAGTCAGTAATTTTTCCTAATAATTCTTCAAAATGTAATTCCATGATGTTAAGTTTTAAATGTTAATAAATGATCTTATCATACGAATTGGTCTATTCTCAACATAGAGTAACATTTTATTTCTTCCTTCAAAATTAACACCTAAATGATGACCTCTATAAAAATTTAGAAATGCAAAAATTGGATATAATTTCGAATTCGAAATACAATCTCCAGTATCAATATCTAACTGAAACTGTTTGATCTTAAACGATTTTAATACTCTAATTACTTTTTTGAATGGGATACGTTTATCTCCTCTTTTTTTACTAATGTTCTTTTTAACCGCTTTAGTCTTTGACCGCTTTTTTTTCTGGAGTGGGTAAACAAAAAAATTAAAGAAGAACACCTTGAGATGAATTTTAAAAATTTCAGCTTCATCGGGCTCAATACTTGCCTTTAGTAAACCTTTTATTTTTATAAAATATTGGTTGGTCGAAGTATCAATATAAAAGACAATCGGAACCAATAACAAATAAATGATTGTTAGTAAAAGTATGATCAAAAGTATGTAGAATACCATATCTTGATTTTACTGTAAAGTACGATCAATTAAAGGTCTAACACAATGATATTAATCAGTTTAGAATAGCTATTATCTATATTTTTTTCGTGGACTCCTAAGATACCAGCTTATAACAAAAAGCGATCCCAAGAGCGGTATTAGTGACGTTAATCCCAAAATAATCCACCAAAAATTAGGACCTCTGAAATTAAAAAAATAGACCAGCCATAAACCAGAAATGATAATTAATATACCGCCAAAAAGTTCTCTTTTACTGGCTACAAAAACCAATATAATGAGTACAATCCAAGGCAATCCATTTGGGCTATTTCTTAAAACACCTTCAATTCCTCCTCCATAATCTGTAGAACCAGACAATATGGAAAAAGCCAGCAACAAACTAGCAATTAGCAACAGGCAATAACGCGCTGTATACCTCAAAATTGTTGCTGTTTTATTTATGTTATTAGTACTCATGTTGGGTTTCAATTTTAATCTTTATGTCTTCTCATTTTCCCCGTGATTTCATCAATCTTTATTAAAAAAATAATAGGAAAATCATCTTTATATATCTGACTAGAAAACTGACTTATAAAATCAAGTTTTCTGTGCTCTTTTCTAACAATTAAGTCTTTCACACCAAGTGAAAAATCATGTAAATGTGCTTTGGCTTCACTTCCAGATAATTCTTGGTAATGCCCATGAACCAGGATAGAATCCCAAGTATTCACAGAATCTATTTCAGAAACTCCCATAGAAACAGCAGTATGCTTTCGCATAGCTTTTACTTTATGTCCTTCAGCAGAGTATCCTATTATAGCATTGCTATTTTTATCATAGAAATAGGTTATTGGTGCGATAAAAGGTTTACCATTATAGATATATGCCAAATGACCTATGTAGTTATTGGCCAAAATACGAATACACTCATTGTCGTTTAGATGTCTTATCATGATTTAAAGTTTTTAATGACTCTTAAGTATTATTTCTAATTTACTAAGCGCTTGTTTAACCATAACCAGACTATTTTCTGGCTTTGATTCGCCAGTAATAGCATCGACATCATCCATTTTACGAGATCCTTCTCCAGATGTTGTAATAACTACTATTCTTTCACTGTATGGTTTAGTTCGCTCTACAAAAGTTTCGATTGACTTAGGTGGTTTCCAGTTTTCCCATGTATGTATAAGTACTAAGGCACTATAGCTTGTTGGCTCAATAGCTTTCAACTCGGAAATATCTACTACTTTGATATATATAGAATCCTCTTTAAAGTGATCAATTATAGTCGTAGTGAGTTTGCCTTTAAATTCACTTCCTTGGGTGGCAATAAGTAGTTTCTGACTGTATTCAGGAGAATTTACTTCGAAACTCTCTGCTACATCCATAGCATACGTTTGTTGATACCAAATTGAAATTAAAAATAACAACCCAATTATAGTTCCTACTAGAACCAGTATCTTTTTAGTTCGAGACATAGATATAAGTATTTACTGAGGATTAAATTACTCCATTCAGCATTGTTTTACTATGATAAAAATCAGTTGATGAGAATTAGAAAACACCTCAAATGCCAAATGGGTTTACAAGTTGGTTTTCTTTAAGCGTCGCTTATCTCTGTAAGCCCAATAAATTCCTTTAACATCAGATGCCCAATGCGGATACATAAAAATAAGTGTAATCTCTTCAAAGGTTTCTAGCAACCCTATACCTATCATGATATAAAAAAGGATATAATTTGAATCAAAGAACAGTGCATATAAAATAAATGCACTTTGCATGACCGCTGAAAGCTTTGCCAAATAGGTATGAAAAGCTGTGGCTTTACCATATTTAAAATACGCAATCAACATTTGTATGATATATGGGACGAAGGCAATAGCGATTATTAAAACATTCTTTATAATGAATTCTTTCTCAAAATAAAATAAGGCAATCAACCCAACGATTAGCGTAATTTGATCGCCAAATGAATCTAATTGTGATCCTCTAGGGCTCGTAATCTTAAGCTTCCTGGCTAGGAATCCGTCAATAGCATCTGTTACATAACTAACGGCTAATAAAATCGCACATATTAACTGTTGATCAAACCAAATAAAGCCTAATATGAAAGGTGCTGCTGCGATTCTATAAAATGAAAACCAATCGGCAATATTATAATTTTTAAATGTTAGCATAGTAACGTATTGAGGATAATCTAACTTCAAAAAGTAGTATCATTGTTAATGACACTTTAGAGTTGAAAAGTAATTGAAAATTAAAAATTTAGAAATGACATTGATCATTTTACATACGACTCTTATCATTTAATTTTAAAGCAATCATAAAATCTACACCAATGAAAAAACAAAATATTTGGGTTATTTTTCTCACCTTAGGATTAATTTGGATTATTGTTGGACTTGGTATATATCCAAATACCGGAGTTTGGCCACTAGGTGTCATTTTTTTAATTGTTGGCATGTTACTAAAAATTGGCACTGTAAAATAATACTCTAGCTAATAATTTTGCCGTCACCCATTTGAATGATTCTATCTGTTTTATTGGCAAAATCTTCGTCATGGGTCACCACGAGAAGCGATAAACCTTGCTCCTCACTCAACTGTTTAAAAATATTAAATACATTTTCAGAATTATAGCTGTCTAGGTTTCCTGTAGGTTCATCTCCCATGATAATCGATGGGTTGTTTATAAGCGCTCTCGCAATAGCAACGCGCTGTTTTTCTCCACCAGAAACACGAGATGCTCGTTTTTTTGCCAAATGATCTATATTTAGAATCTTTAGTTTATTCATGGCATCATGCTCTATTTCCTGTAGCGTTTTTTCTCCCAATTTTTTAGCAGGCAGCATCACATTTTCCAATACTGAAAATTCAGATAGTAAATAATGAAACTGAAATACAAAACCTATATGCTTGTTGCGTAAATATGATAGGTACTCTCTTGTTTCATTGGTTACCAATTTCTGATTTAAAAACAGTTCGCCCTCATAATCAGTATCCATGGTAGAAAGAATATAGAGCAATGTAGATTTTCCGCAACCAGACTTACCCATAATTGAAGTAAACTCACCTTGCCTTATTTGAAAATTGATATCCTTTAGCACATGAAATAATACCGGCTTCTTGAAGTATTTGTTGATATGTTTTGCTTCTAATACGACACTCATCTTATTGGCCTCTAATAATTCTAACTGGATCAATCTTCTTTGCTTTTTTTGAAGGCAAATAACCTGCAAGAAATGTTGAAAGCATGGCAAATGAAAAACCGATAACAAAAAATAATGGATTCATATTTATAGGATAGGTCGCCACTGTTGGTAATGCTTCTGTTTGAAATGGAATTGTACCAATCAAACTCGCCAATCCAAAACCTATAAGCAAACCTAATACACCTCCAACAAAACCAATAATCATTGCTTGACTCATAAAAATAAGTTGAACATCTTTACCCGAAAATCCTGTGGCTTTTAATATGGCAATATCATTCATCTTTTCATAAATAAGCATATTTAATATGTTATAAATACCAAATCCTGCAACTATCAACAGTGTTACAGACACTGCATATGTGATAAGGTTTCGTATAGTCGTTCCTGTTTCAAATTGAGCGTTGGCAGTCTTGATATCTATGGCTTTGAGTTTAAACTGTTGCTCTATTTTTTTTGAGAGTGGAATCGCTTGATCAATATCATACAATTTGACATTGATATCTGTAATGTAGTTTTTAGCTTCACCTAAAACACGCTGTACTGTTTTTATATTTGTAAAGCTTTGAATAGCATCAAGATCTGCAATACCACTTTGGTAGAAGCCGACAATTTTTAAAGAAAAAATACCGCCATTAATCGGACTAATCTGAATACGATCTCCAACGTTTAATGACATCTTTTTGGCAATACCTATGCCAAGTAAAATGCCATTATCTGAATTGTGCAAAGCTTCAGCCGAACCTTCAACTATATAATCTTCCATATTAAAAAGCCTCGCTTCATCAATAGGATTTATACCTGTGAGGTTTCCGCCTATCTCAATGGATCCTGCGATATAAAAAATTTGTGTTTTTATCTGTGGAAGAGCGCCTCGAACATTTACATCCTTTTCCAAATAACTAATAATTGGTAACGCATTATGTATTTTTTTCTGACTTAATTTTGGCTTGATTGAATGCACTACATTAAAACTACTCTTAACATCGTCATAAAGTGAAATCGGCTGCTTTTTAGAAGGTTCTATTTCATTATAGATGTGAACATGTGGCGTTTGATTTAAGATCAAATCATCCAACATCATATTTAGTCCTGTCATAAAACAAACCAATGTGATATAAGAACCAATACCAAAGGTCACGCCTAGAGCTGCCGTTGATGTTTGCTTAATTTTGGTAAGCAAATGTGTTTTAGCAATGTTTAGTATGACCTTCCAGTTAATCATTAGTCTGGTTTATAAATGAATGTATCTTTACTCAGTCCAGAAAGTACTTCTACATACTCCATGTTTTCTAAGCCTATTGTAATGGTCACCAAACCATTTTCTGTTTTTACTTTATTGTTATCAATCAAATAGGCCTTTGGTATAGTAAGTACCTGATCTTTTCGCCCTATTACAATATTAGCTTCTCCAGACAATCCTGGATACAAAACTTTAGGAGCCTCAATAAATTGAGCTTCAACGATAAAGGTTTGATTGCGTTCATCTTTCTTAGGGTAAATCTTTGTGATTTCTCCATTAAATATGTTGCCATTATAGGCATCTAGACTAATTAAAACGTCCTGACCTTTGTGTATGGATACAATATCAACTTCATCTACCAATAATTCAATTATGAATCTTTTGGCACTTCCTATGCTTGCGATTGGTTCCATGCTTGTAACAATTTCACCAGGTTCTTTATAAATAGCATAGATTTTACCATTTATTTTACTTTCAACAGTAAAATCCTTTGAAGCTATAGATGCTGTTTGATAGTTGTTTTCTGCTTGATTTACAGCAGTTTTAAGTTCGTTTTTAGTCCTATTATATTTGCTTTGTAGAAGTCGTAATTGATTAGACGCTAATTCATAGTTAAGTTTTTTAGAATCGTATTGGTTTTTAGATCCTATGTTTTGACTCCACAGGTTTTTTTGTCTAAAATAATTAATAGAATCATTTACACGTTTGAGTTTGGCGGCCTCAATTTCATCCTGAATACCGCTTAAAATAGCTGCTCTACCGTTGTAATTCTCTCTAGCTAGATCTAAGGCCAACTTGGCATTTTGGGTATTTAATTTAGGTGTGCTATTTATGATTTGAAATAAAGGGTCATTTTTGAAAACTAAATCACCTTCTTCGACTAGATTAGCATCTAACAGTCCTGATACAATTGCATATACTTGATAAAGACTATCTGGCTGAATGGTTACTGAAGAATACACAGACTCCGTTAGTGATTTTTCTTCAGGTAGAATTTTTTCTTGTGTATTAGAACAAGAAAAAAAGATAAATAAAACACATATGTAACTCCATTTTTTCATAACTAATACACTAATTTAGATTGTAATAATATATATTCATTAAGGTTAACGGCATCGATAGCACCAACTAAGCGACCATTTTTAACCACTGGAAGGAAACGTTGTTTCTCTGTGTAAATAAGATGATATATTTGTTTAAGGCTATCAGTATTTTCAACAGTTTTAAAGGATGTATCCATAACCGATTCTACCAAAATGGTCTTATTGGAGTTTTCTACGATGTCCTTATGATACAATATGCCTTTCACAGTGTCTCCATCAACTACAACAAAGTTATTTTCAGTTCCAGAAATTATTTTATTAACCACAAGATCTATTGAATCTTTAGGATTGAATAGTGTTATATTGATCATCATTGCTTCCTCAACAGTATGACCTTTAATTAAATCTAAGTGTTGTACCATTCGGTTTTCACCATAGGCTCCCAAAAAAATAAACAAGGCAATAAAAACAAGAAATGGATTATATAATAGTCCGACCAATAAAAAAACACCTGCAATAAATTGTCCTATGGTAGCAGCTATTTGAGTGGCTTTAACACGATCCATTTTTAGAGCCAATATTGCTCTTAAAATACGACCTCCATCCATAGGAAATGCTGGAATACTATTAAACAAAATCAAACCTACGTTTACGATAAATAAATAGAAAAGAAAATTTTGTAACGTGAAGCTCATTAAGGCCTCAAAGGTTTCTGTAAAGTTGAAATGTATATAGTCTTTAACTGGAATTATAAAATACAGTATCAATGCTATTACCACATTTACTGAAGGGCCAGCAATCACAACTAGAAATTCTTGCTTTGGAGATTCTGGAATCTTGTCTAAACTTGCCATTCCTCCAATTGGAAGTAATGTTATCTTTTTAGTACTAATTCCAAAACGTTTCGCGGTTAACGCGTGACCTAACTCGTGTAACACAACACATATAAAAACTGCTATTATAAAAGCAATATTGAACAAAACACTTTGGGTGTTCCCTCCTCTTTTTAATTCATCAAAAACTATCCAAGCAATTAAAAAGAAAAATGTCCAATGAATTTTAATTTTAATTCCAAAAATGCTTCCCAAATTTAAGTTCGCATTCATTTTTCACCAATAGTTTTAGTATTACTAATTGCTTGTGATAATGGTCCATTTGTTCTTTTTCTTTACGGCATAAAGCTCATCAGCTATTCGTTTGGTAGTGATTGGAGGCGGTTTTTTTAAGAATTTTTTGTCCAAAACAACATTAACTGGTTTTTTAGTAAGGTATGTTTTAACCACTCCGTCTACATCTATGATAACTTCATAATATTTATAATACACCACATTTTTACCCAACGCCACATTTCGCCCAACTGTTTCAGTAATGAGTTTTAAAACAATGGCCTGACCATTATAAAAATTAATAGCATTTAAATATTGTGGCTCGACTATGGTGTTTCCCGAAGTATCGATATAACCAAAATAAGAAATACCATCTTTTACAGTCTTAATCAAACATCTTTTTTCTGTAAATATGGGATAGCTCCCTTTTTTATTGGTTGTTGCAACCAAATCAGTTCTAAAATCGACAACAATAGTCCCTTTTTCATTAATAAATGCCCACTTACCATCTTTCTCTATAGCTGCAAAGCCTTCATGAAATGGTGAAATATAATTAAGGTTGTCTATTGCTTGTGTGAATCCAGAAAATGGTATCGCTATTACGATTAAAAAGAAGAGTGTGAACGTTTTCATGATGTCAACATTTTTAAATTAGTACTGCAAAATTAGCATGGAACACATTGCTATAAAATGATATTGGTCAGACTCATACAATTGTGTAGTAGATGTCAACTACTTTTTAAATTCAATACTAAGCTTGGCTAGCATCATAAGCTCTGACTTATTCTGACCAGAAAAACTTGTCGCTATCTTACTAGCCGTTTGTAAAATAAGAGATTTCATTTTTGAACTAAATAAGGCTTCGTTGTTTCGTTTAAACAACATAAAGTTGTTGTAACAAACTTCAGCGTTATATTCGTTATCTAAATGCAACCACTCAAATGTATCTATGATAGTTGCCTTTGAGCAAATGGAAGCATCATCTAAAAAGGTCCATTCATTATCCAAAACTTCTTTAAGTTTATTGAATTCTTCAGGTCTTACATTTTTGTCTACAGCTGCAATAGCATAAAACAATTTACCCAAATGTTGACAAAATTTAGCATCTACTTTTTCGCTCATGATTTAATTAAATTGATGATTCTTAAATATAAATGCTTTAATGGGTAACACATATGATATAAATCAGTTATTAATCGATTTAAATACCTTTTTTTCGTACTTTTAAAATGGTAGTATTCTTTTCTTAAAAACTATGTTCCAGCAAGATCAAGAGATATTTAATATACTGTTCCAGGCAATTTCTGAAGGTGTTATTATTATTGACAATAATCAGCACATTATGGAAATTAATTCAACTGCTGAATCTATATTTGGCTATGAAAAAGGGGAACTCATTCAACGAGAGTTGAACACTTTATTGCCTTCAAATTATCATCAGAGCCATGCCAAGCATATTGAAAAATTTGTCAAGAAAGGAAAGCGGAGACGTATGGGAGAAGCCTCAGATATTTTCGGTGTAAAAAAGAGCGGAGATATTATTGCGCTTGAGGTAGAACTTAACCCCTTTACAATTTATAACAAAACCTATGTCATGGCATTGATCAAGGATGTTTCAGAAATAAAAGAAACTCAAAAAGATCTTATGTTAAAGAGTAAGGCTCTACAATCTGCAAGTAATGGTATTATTATTACTGATGCCTTAAAACCTGACAACCCAATTATTTATTTTAATTCGGCATTTCAAAACCTAACTGGATATTCAAGCAAAGAAATATTACATCACAACTGTAGGTTTTTACAAGGTAAGGACACAGACCAATTACCACTTAAAACATTGAGAACTGCAATAAAAAAAGGTGAAAGTTGTCAAGTCACATTGCGCAATTACAAAAAGGATGGGACATTATTTTGGAATGACCTGTACACTATGCCAATAACAAATGCAAAAGGAACGATAACACATTTTATTGGGATTCAGAATGATGTAACACAGCGCAGAAAAGCGGAAGCCGAACGTAATCATCTGTCAACTATTTTCGATGAATCTCTCAATGAAATATATGTTTTTGATGCCCACACCTTAAAATTTGTAAATGTCAATTATGGCGGACAAAAAAATAGCGGCTATACTATTGAAGAACTAAAGCAAATGACACCTTTAGATCTAAAAACTCAAGAAGATGAAATTACATTTAGAAAAAACACTGATATTTTATTAAAAAAGAATGTTGAAAAAATAGAATTTGAAGCCATACACCAAAGAAAAGATGGCACAACCTATCCCGTTGAAGTACATTTGCAACTTTCAAGTTTAGGTGACAACGAAGTTTTCGTTGCTATCATTCTAGACATCACCGAGCGTAAAAATTACACTGAAAAACTTGAGAATACAGTAGAGGAACGAACAGAACAACTTAAAGCAGCTTTATCAAAAGAAAAAGAACTCAATGAACTAAAAACCAGATTCTTATCTTTAGTTTCACATGAATTCAAAACACCTCTAAGCGGTATTTTAACTTCAACTGTTCTGTTGAGTAAATATCAATTAACCGAAGAACAAAATCGAAGAGATAAACATATTAAAACGATCTCAGACAAAGTACATTACTTAAATAATATTTTAAATGATTTTCTATCTCTAGAAAAATTAGAAACAGGAAAACTAACATACAGTTTTAGCAATTTTAAATTAAGCAAGGTTGTAGATGAAGTGATTTATAATGCCAATATGCTTTTAAAAGAAGGTCAGTCTATTAAGTATCCAGATAATGTGAATGACTTATCCCTTTATCAAGATGAGAAAATTGTCGAACTTATACTATCAAATTTAGTCAATAATGCCATTAAATATTCTCCAGAGCATTCGGTTATAACCATAGCCATCAAGCAAGATCAAGACGTAACTACCATTCAAGTCCAAGACAACGGAATAGGAATTCCGAAGGCAGATCAGAAAAGTATTTTTGAGCGCTATTTTAGAGCAGAAAATGTAATTAATACGCAAGGCACTGGTATAGGCTTAAACATTGCGAAACATCATTTAGAAAATTTAGGTGGCACTATTTATTTTGAAAGTGAAGAACAAAAAGGTACTACATTTACAATAACATTACCTAATACTGTAAAACAATGAAAACCATTTTACTTATTGAAGATGACGTTGTTCTAAGGGAAAATACTGCAGAACTTTTAGAGCTTTCGCATTATAAAGTAATCACTACTTCAAATGGCAAGACTGGTATTGATATGGCAAGAGAACACTCACCAGACATTATCATTTGTGATATTATGATGCCTGAGCTTGATGGATATGAAACGCTTAAAATCCTATCTCAAGATGACGCGACGAAATATATTCCGTTTATTTTTTTATCTGCCAAAACTGAACATAAAGATGTAAGAAAAGGCATGAATATGGGAGCAGATGACTACATCACAAAGCCTTTCACAGAGGACGAACTTATTAGTGCTATTGAAAGTCGCTTAGCAAAAGCATCTATATTAAAAGATGCAAGAGCTAACACTAACACTTTAATAAAAGACACCAATAGAAATGAATTAAGGTCACTCAACGATCTAAAAAACTATTTTGATGATCATGGTACTGCATTTACATTCGAAAAAGATGCGATCATTTACCGCGAAGGTGATCATTCTAATTATATCTTCCTTATCACCAAAGGGTCTGTAAAATGTCATCAAATAGATGATCAAGGCAAAGAACTTGTCACAACATTATATAAAGAAGATGATCTATTTGGCTATACCTCATTTACGAATAATTTGCCTCACAGAGAAACAGCCATGGCGATTGGAAATGTACAGCTCGTAGGTATTTCGATTATTGAGTTTAACCAAATCTTAAATACCAATCATAAATTGGCTTTAGAGTTAATGCAGTTATTATCTGATGATTTATTGCTAATGAAAAATCAATTATTAGAAATGGCTTATGGTTCGGTGAATAAAAAAACTGCAGCCACTATTATAAAGTTTTCAGAAAAAATAAATCGCAAACCTGAAGATCCTATTAAGATATCGCGAAGCGATTTAGCAAGTGTTGCTGGTGTTGCTACTGAAACTTTAATTAGAGCGCTAACGAACTTTAAAAAACAGGGTATCATAAACATCGAAGGACGAAATATTAAAGTTGTTGATTTAGAAAAGCTAAAATCCATCAGTTAACTAAACATGACTAATATCATTTATGAAGTGACATCTTACTAATACATTTGTTTAGTAAAGATGTAGTCAGATGAAAAATATATTACTACCCACTGATTTCTCGGAAAACTCTTGGAATGCCATTAAATATGCTGTCCGTTTTTTTGAAAATTTAGAATGCAACTTTTACGTGTTGCACGTAAATAAACTCAGCAACCTTGCAGTTAATGATTCGCCATTAATATTAAATCAGGATGCTATTGATACCATTTATGTAAAACCTACAAAACAAAAATTACGCAACATATTAAAGCGTATTTCAACATTAACAACAAATCATAGAAAGCATAAGTTTTATACACTTTCAGAGTATAATTTTTTTATCGAATCTATTCGTAAAACTGTAGATGAAAAGCATATAGATTGTATTGTAATGGGAACCAAGGGTGCATCAGGTCTGGAGAAAATCATTCTAGGAACCAATACAGCAGATGTGATTACAAAAGTAAAATGCAATACACTAGCCATTCCAGAGAATGCAGAGTTCACAATACCAAAAGAAATTGCATTTCCAACAGATTTCTCGCTGTCCAGTAATTTACATGTTCTTCAACCAATTTCAGACATTTTAGAACGATTTAAGTCCGCTTTAAGAATACTACATATCAACAAAAACAAAGTTGTTCTAAATAACGATCAAGAAAAAAACAAAGAACTACTCGAAGATTATTTTAATCATCAAGATTTTAGCTTTCATTATTTAACAGACAAAAAAATTGAACGCGCAATTCAATGTTTTGTAGAAAGCAGAGATATCAATATGATTTGTATGGTTGCTAAAAACCTAAATTACTTTCAACAAATTCTATTTCATTCAAAGGTTGAACAAATAAGCTATCATACAGATGTGCCATTTTTAGTACTTCATGAAAAAAACAAGCATTATGGATAATTCAATTTTCTTAGCTAAATTTTGGGGATGGTATCTCCTCATATTCTTTTTTATCTTAAGTCTTAATCCAAAACGAATTAAGCAAATATTTAATGATTTAAATGATGAAAAATTTCTTATCATCTCATCATTTTTAGCAATTATAGTAGGTTTGGTAAACATTCAGTTTCATAATATTTGGGACTTAAGTTATAAGCTAATCATTACAAGTATAGGTTGGATTTCGCTTATTATAGGATTAGCGTTATTTATATTTCCTAAACCAACGGTTTCCTTTTTGGAACTAGCTAATATTAAATTTGTTCAGGTCATTTATATGCTTCTATTTTTTACAGGGCTCTTTTTACTTAATACGGCTTACAGTATCGTACAAATATGAGTCAAAACTGATAGATATCATTGTATGAGAATTAAGTTAAAATTATATTTATAGTGTCATTTTAGGGTGACTATCATATTGAGAGTGGGGATTCTCAACTTTAAGAAAGCCAAACGCCTACGTTTGGCTTTCTTGGTTTACTTAATACAAGATAATTACACATCTCACCAGTAAGTATCCATCTGATATATATCATTGTTTTTGCATCATCTACAACCTAATTTTACAATTAACACTTAAACTTTGTACAGATGTTTTCAATACTTCTCCCTACCGATTTCTCTGAAAATTCAATGAATGCCATTAAATATGCCTTGGAGTTTTTTAAATACCAAAAAACACAATTCTATTTTATGCATGCGTATCAAAATGAATTTTATGATCATGAAGACCTAACCTCTCGAGAGGTCTTTGAAGATGTTTTAAATACAATTAGAACTACATCACAAGCCAACTTAGAAAAATTATTAGAAGAGGTTAAAAGCATTGCTCCAAATCCGAGATTTACCTATCATACTATTTCATCGTATAGCACACTCGTTGAGGAAGCAAACTTAATAGCAGAAGCAAGAAACATCGATCTGATTGTAATGGGAACAAAGGGCAAATCTGATGAACGCCATATTGTATTTGGAAGTCATACATTCCAAGTATTAAAATATGTGCAATGTCCTGTATTGGCCATACCATCAAATTATACCAATACTCAGCCCAAACACATATTATTTCCAACTAACTATCTAATTCCGTATAAGCGTCGAGAATTGAAACTCTTGTCTGAGCTAGCAAAGTCATACAGGAGCGTCATAGATGTTTTATACATCTCTAAAAGTGATAAACTATCAATACGGCAAGAAGATAATCAAGCATTCATAAAAAACACATTAAAGGATAATCAGGTTAATTTTTATCATGAAGACAGTAAAAAAATAGCCGAGATCATTAAAAACTATATAAAAGATAACAATATAGACATCTTAACAATGGTCAATACGCAACATTCATTTTTAGAAGACATGCTATTTCCTTCAACAATAGATAAGGTGAGTTTAGGATTGGAAATACCTCTTTTAGCAATGCAGAATTCAGCACGATCATAATAAAACAAAGTATCATGAAACATATTCTATTACCTACCGATTTTTCTGAAAACGCATGGAATGCCATTACATATGCCATTACATTATTTAAAAATGAGGATTCCACCTTTTACTTATTGAATGCGTATACTCCTGTTATTTATCATGTCGAATATGTATTGGGTTATCCGGCTCAATTTGGCTTAGGAGATGTGATAAGAACTAATGCTCAAGAGAACTTAAATGAGACGGTTTCGAAAATCAAAGAAGAATTTGGAATTAATCCAAAGCATACATTTGAAACCGAAGCTAGGTTTGACACCCTAACATCTGGCATTAAAGCATTTATGGAGAAACACCCTATTGATCTGATTGTGATGGGAACCAAAGGTGCAACTGGTGCCAAAGAAATATTGTTTGGATCAAATACTGTACATGTGTTTAAAGAAATCAAATGTCCTATTCTAGCCATCCCATTTGGTTTTGAATATGAATCACCTCATGAAGTTCTATTTCCTACAGATTTAGAAGTAGATTATAATAAAACACACTTAGATATTCTTCATGATATAGCAAAATCCCATCATTCTAGAGTTAACGCCATGCACATTTCAACAGGTTATGACTTAACCGATTTACAAGAAAAGAATAAATCAAGACTAGAGTTAATGTTTGAGGACACAGCCTTTTTATTTCATGATATCAAGAGCATGAATATTTTAGAAGGAATTAATGCATTTCAGGTGAAGTATAAAATTAATTTATTGGTCATGATTAATAATAAACATTCCTTTTTTGAAAACTTATTTTTCAAGAATACCATTAATCAAATTGGATTTCATTTAAATATTCCATTCTTAGTGATTCCTCCAAAAAAGATAGAACATTAGTGATTTATATCATTTCATAGCCTAATTGTAAATCTTAATTTTCAAATTATAATTTAAAACATATAGCCATGAAAAAAAACATCTTATTCCCAACAGATTTTTCAGATAATGCGTGGAGCGCTATTGTGTATGCGTTAAAACTATATGCTGAAGTTGAATGTAAATTCTATTTTTTACACTCTACAAAAATGAGCGTTTCAACAATGTCAAATTTTTCAAATAAATTATTGAAGGTTATGTCTGAAAATGCCATGAAAGAACTTGTAGAATTGAAAACTATGGCTGAAGTTTCAAACGCCAATGCAAATCATGAGTTTGAAATCATTTTAAGTTCTAGTGACATTGAGACTGCTGTAAAATCATCAATAAAAAAATATCAAATCGACTTGATGGTTATGGGAACAAAAGGTGCAACAGGTGCCAAAGAATTTTTCTTCGGAAGCAATACCGTACGAATTATAAAAAAAGTGAAAGGCTGCCCTATTCTAGTGGTTCCAGACGAGTTTAACTTTGTACCGCCTAAGCAAATAGCATTTCCCACAGATTACACTAGGTTTTATGACGATAAGGAATTAAGACCACTAAAGGATCTAGCAGATCTATTTGATTCTAAGATTTTACCAGTTTGTATTCTATCCAAAGACAAGTTGACAGATATCCAAGACTATAATATGACCATGCTTAAAAACTATCTAGAACACTATAATACGAGTTTTCATTTCATGCCAAATTATGCTAAAAAAACAGATGAAATTAATGATTTCATTGCGTTATTAGAAGTAGATATGTTAGCCATGATAAATTATAAACACAGTTTTATTGAGAGCATTATAAAAGAACCTATTATCAAAAAAATTGGGTTTCATCCCATAATTCCATTTTTAGTTATTTCAGAATAACAATCTGATATATATCATTTTGCATCTTATATCTGTGAAGTACTTTTACAATATAAACATTAAAAACATCATGAAGCATAAAGTGTTAATACCTACAGACTTTTCTAAAAACGCAATGCAAGCCTTACATTATGCTATAAAGCTATACGAAAATGACCATTGTGATTTTTATCTACTCAATGTGTTTTCTGCGACCAGCAATATTATGGAAAGCTTATTAAACATGGAACCTGGAAGCGAATTGTATCAAACTGCAAAACTACATTCTGAAAATGGACTAGCTAAGGTATATGATATGATTGCAATGGGAGAATATGACAATCCTAAGCATCAATTCAAAACAATTTCAGTGTTTAATAATCCCGTTACTGCTATTAAAGATGTCGTAGAGAAAAAAGATATAGAGATGATTGTTATGGGTAGCAAAGGAGAAACGTACTCTAGAGCCACTGCCTTTGGCAGTACCGCAATTAATGTCATGGAAAAAGTGCGTAATTGTCCAGTAATTGTCGTTCCGCAAAATGCTAAGAAAATATTACCCAAAGAAATCGTATTTCCTACAGATTATAAAATCAATTTTAAACGACGTGAGCTTAAGTATTTGACCGACATCGCCAAAAAATGTGACGCCACTATTATTGTTCTACATGTTTTAGAACAAAATGAATTGGATAAAAATCAAAAAGAGAAAAAGCAATTACTTGAAGACATTTTAGAAGGCACTAATTACAAACATCATACACTACCACATTGCTCAATTGAAACCGCAATAACCATTTTTGTTGAAAGTAGAGAGAGTGACATGGTTGCGTTTATAAATAAAAAACATGCCTTTTTTGGAAGTATGCTAACAAACCCATTAGTTAAAGATATCACCTTTCACTCAAGAGTACCCATTATGGTAATGCATGATTTAAAAAACTAAAAAACATTAAAAATGAAACGTACAGGCATCTGGTTAGATAAAGACAAAGCGCTCATTGTTACCATTGAAAAGGAGCAAGAAACATTACAAACCATTCCATCTAATATAGAACATTACCGTATTCATGGTGGATCTGGAACACGGTTTAAAGGTGGTCCACAGGATGTAGTGCAAGACAGCAAATATTTAGAACGGGAAAAGCATCAACTTAAACAATACTTTAAAACTATTGTTGATGAAATTAAAGACACAGATGCATTAGTGATTTTTGGACCTGCAGGAACCAATGAAAAATTTAGTGAAGAATTACAAAAGAATTATAAGCCTTTGGGTACAAAAATAAAAGGTGTGCAAAAGGCAGATAGCATGACAGACAATCAAGTCAAGGCATGGGTAAGAGACTTTTTTAAGTCGAATTAGTTTTCGATATTTTATTAGTTAGTGAAGTGAAACTGCCATGATCTATTTGATTATGGCAGTTTTTTTTAAGTCAATTATGGAAATCAAAAATTTAGAGATAACCAAATCATCAGGTGAAAAAGTAAAATTTTCATTAGAAAAACTACGTTCATCTTTAAAGAGAACTGGAGCTAGTGCAACTATTATTGATCAAATTCTTGATACAGTTCGTGACGAACTCTATCAAGGCATATCCACAAGAGAAATTTACAATCGAGCATTCGCTCTACTTAAAAAGAGTAAAAGTCACCTCGCTTCAAAATACAAGCTAAAAAAAGCCATATATGAACTTGGTCCCACCGGATTTCCTTTTGAGCGTTTTGTAAGTGCAGTTTTAAATTACTCTGGCTATAAAACCGAAGTAAGTAAGACATTACAAGGAAAATGTGTTTCTCACGAAATAGATGTTTTAGCCTTTAAAAATTCTGAAGCGACCATAATCGAGTGCAAATTTCATGGCGAGCAAGGTCTCAAATGCAATGTCAAAATTCCGTTATATATCAACTCTCGCTATCAGGATGTAAAAGCTAATTGGGCCAAAATATCAAAGAATCAAACGCTATTAACTCAAGGTTGGGTGGTAACAAATACGAGATTTACACAAGATGCCTTAACCTATGGTAATTGTGTGGGCTTGTATTTATTGAGTTGGGATTATCCAAAAAACAATGGCTTAAAAGATAGAATTGATAGATTAGGATTATACCCTATAACAGTCTCAACACTATTAACCAACAGAGAAAAACAATTTTTATTAAGCAGAGATGTTGTACTCTGCCGCGAACTATTGTATGACAATTTCTACCTAGATCATTTAGGTATATCAGAAATAAGGAAAGAAAAAATTCTCGATGAAGTCTCATGCCTCTGTGATCAAAAGAACTTCTAATATGGAAAAATTTGTACGTATAAACTTTTTAGGCGCAGCTGGTGTTGTCACTGGATCAAAAATCCTAATTCAAACATCAGAAAAGAATATCTTAATAGACTGCGGAATGTTTCAAGGACTTAAAGAGCTAAGAGCTTTAAATTGGAACAATCTGCCAATTGATGTGAGTACCATTGATGTCGTTTTACTTACGCATGGTCATTTAGATCATGTAGGCTATTTACCTCGTTTAGTGCAACAAGGGTTTAAAGGAAAAATTATGGGTACTGCTCCTACATTAGCTATAGCAGAGATTATACTCAAGGATAGTGCTAAAATTCATGAGGAAGAAGCTAAAAAAGCTAATATTGAGAAGTATTCAAGTCATGATCCCGCTTTACCCTTTTATACGATAAGGGAAGCTGAGCATACGCTTAGATTATTTCAGATAGAAATTGAAGATAAATGGATGGTGCTATCTGAACACATATCCTATAGGTTTCAATACAATGGTCATATAATTGGAGCAACTTTCATAGAGTTAGATATCAATGGTAAACGCTTTGTATTTTCAGGAGATATTGGTAGATGCAATGATTACTTGTTAGACGACCCAAAAACTCCAGAATGGGCAGATGTCTTATTTATGGAGAGTACATATGGAAATAAGCTGCATCCTTCAGAAGACGTAGAGTCTATTCTAACTGCTCTTATTAGTGATACAATTCATAAAAAAGAACATCTAATAATCCCAAGTTTTGCTGTAGAGCGTTTGCAAACACTCATGTATATTTTATGGACGCTTTACAAGAAAAACAAAATTCCTAACATTCCTATTTTCATAGATAGTCCTATGGGAAATAATGTTCTGGAGGTTTTTAAACGTTTCCCAAAATGGCATAAGTTATCCATGTCAGATTATAACGCTATGTGCAATCATGTTACTATTATTCAATCGTATAAGGAAACTTGGGAAACTATAGACGATAAACGGTCTAAAATTATAGTAGCAGGAAGTGGTATGGTCACTGGTGGACGTGTGCTCACTTATTTGCAACAGCTTATAGATGAGTCATCAACTACGGTTCTATTAGTAGGTTTTCAAGCTGAAGGTACACGGGGTAGACAACTACAAGAAGGCGCTCATGAAATAAAAATTTTCGGCAAATATTATCCTGTAAAAGCAACCATAAAACATATTGAAAGCCTATCAGCTCATGCAGATCAACAAGATTTAATAAAGTGGATGAGCGGTATTAAAAACATTCCCGAAGAGGTCTATTTAATTCATGGAGAAGCTACAGCTTTAGATGTTTTTAGACTAAAAATACAAGACATCTATCATTGGAATGTGAGTATTCCTAAACTAACAGACGTTAAAAAGGTTATGATCTAAAACAGTTAAAATAGAACCTCTAACTGATAATTATCATTTCAAAAAACACATTTCAATAGTACATTTCAAACAGGAAATTAAGTATAACAAAAAATTAAAATTATGTCACTTATCAAATTTAACAACAGAAATAGATTATTTCCTTCATGGAGTAATGATAAACTTAAAGATTTTCTAAGCTCAGATGATTTCTTTCATACAGACTTCTTTGAAGAAGATAGTCTTATGCCAGCAATGAATGTAAAAGAACACGATAACGATTACGAAATTGAATTTGCCGCACCAGGCTTTTCAAAAACAGATTTTGAAGTTACGATCGATGAAAATATTCTTAATGTTTGCGGAGAGAAAAAGAAAGAAGAGGAGAAAAAAGAAGAAGATTATACACGACGTGAATTTAGCTATAATTCTTTCAAAAGATCACTTACACTGCCAAAATCAGTTAATCTTGATCAAGATGTAAAAGCCACTTATAAGAATGGTATTTTAAAATTAAATCTTAAAAAGAAAGACGAAGCAAAAGAAGCGTTTAAGAAAAAGATAGAAGTGCTTTAATTAGCAAGAAAGCAGATCGCGGTTTGAGGGACTGCGTTCTGCTTTCAAATATAAAGATGATATCATGAAAACGATACAAACACACGCACATTACATTGAATGGCTAAGTGCAGATCAAATGCACGAGGCTTCTAAAGAATGGCTTTCAGAATTAAATTTCATAAAAGATGAACACCGCTTCTTTGAAGACCTAATTACAACATATACGTCACAATTAATAGCTTCCAAACGGTTTTCAGATACGAAAGAGATTATTGATGAACTCTATAAATCTCAAAAGCAAAACGACCTCCTAATTGAGGTTGTCAAAACCCATGAAAATGAACTACAGATCATGGTTGATGGTGTAGATCAAATCAAAGAAGAAAGCGCCTATACAAAAGCACATAAAGGTCTGGTAGATATTATTAATGAGTTTTTAAAAGAGTATAAAACCTTAAAAACTCAACTTTTTGATCTCATAAAAAATATGAAGAGAGACGAAAAGCAAGACCATCTAATTGATAAAAAATAATGTTAGTATCATGAAAAAACTACTTTACATATGTATTCTATTGCTATTAGCAAACTGTTCTTCAACACAGTTAGTCGATCATTGGAGAAATCCAGACATTGGTATTTATGAGCCTTATAAGGTTCTTGTTGTTGGCTTAACTTCTGATTATGGAGCAAGAGATAAATTTGAAACGAAACTTAAGAATGAACTAGAACTTAGAGGTTCTGAAGCAGTTATGGGATTAAATGTATTAGATCTAACACCTAAAACGGATAAGATGACCGAAGATGAATTAATCGCCTTAGAAAGTCAGTTAATTGCAGATGGGTTTGACACCATTTTATTTACAAAGATTATTGGTGTAGAAGACAAGATCAAGTATCGAAAAAATTATAAAGGTCGAGATGAAACGTATCGAAAATTCAAAGATGAATATTTAATGTATCAGGATGTGTTTTTTAATCCAGATTATTACGAAGATTATAAGATCTATAAGGCCGAAACGTCTATGTATTGTATTTGCCCTACAAAAGATAGAGAGCTTATATGGAAAGGTTACATCGATATCACAGATCCTGAATCGATAGAAAAGGCTGTAAATGATTATGTGAGATTAGTCATTGTTGTTTTAGAAGAAGAACAATTAATAAACCGCATAAACACACAAAAAGAAGACATTAAAGACGCTGTTGTCAATTAGCAAAATCAGTTGACCTGTGCAAAATAATACAATCCAGAAGATGTCAAGTCTATTTCTTTTAAGTCGCGATACCGTTCAGCAAGTTCGCTCCTTAGCAACTTGTTTTTCATTGTTGTAATCTTCTTAAATCTAATTTCAAAGTTATACTTTTTCAGCAAATTTAAATGTGTAGAAATAGGCTCTCTATTAATTAAATTAATGCCTCCAGTAACAATCTTCCATTCTTTGACACTATAAGTCCAATGACCATTCCAAAGTTTAGAGGTGTTCAATGACCTTAAATCTATGGTATGAGAAATACAACCGTCCTTTTTTAACCAACGATTCATTTTTTCATACATAAAATCTAAGTCGTTGATATGTTGTAAAACTGTATGAGAACATATGAGATCTACTGTATGATCCTCAATATGTTTTTTATCTGACCAAGGAATTATAGACCTCACAAAGGTATTATTTGGATCATGAGGATGCTCTAGTTCATTTCTAATTTTTTCTATTCTGTCTTTCTCCAAACATGTCTCTAAATGTTCAATGGTTAAGAGATGACCAATAGAATTTTCTTCCCTGTTGTTAGAATTAATCTGCTTTTGAAAACGTTCTACCAATTCGTCAAAAATTCTCAAATTGGTGGAATCATTCCAAAATTGAGTTTTCTCCAAAGCATAAAATTTTGAAGCTCCTGACAACAATGCTGAAAGACCTACTCCCAAAGAATTACCAGAGCCAATTTCGATAACTACATCTGGAACACTGTCATTTAATTTACGCCAGTTTCCAAAATGTTGCATCCAAATATTATAGCAATATTCACTCTTACTAGCGGCATACTCTTTATTAATAAGAATACTTCTAGCTAAAGCAGAATTATTTATAAAGAACTTAGCCGTAGCTCTTATCCTTCCTTTGAGATACCCTTTAGTGAGGCTTTTATATTTGTCTAACACAATGATATAGATTAATCGATTTACTTATTATTTGCAAAACCCTTATCAGATAATGCCGCCTTTGAAGTAGTTTGATTTTATGAAGAATGTGGAGCTAATTTCATCTAAATTACTAAAAATAAAGCGGTTAGACAAATCACATGTTCTGCATGAGCATAATATCACTTTATATAGAATGATCCAGTATTCTCCATGACAAGTAATGGCACTTTCAAATTGAATGCAAAACTCTCGGCAGGATGCGTCACAAATAATCGCTCTAAAAATGAATGTTTTCTACTCATCATAGTCAATAAACCTATATCATTGTCATTAATATAATTGGTAATCACTTTGAACAATTTATCCTCTTCTAGCTCTACAAATGAGTGATTAACTTTTGAAAAACAAGAGTCCAAATACGCTCTGTTATTTTCTTGATATTCAGTAAGATGTTCCGAATCCTTAACATGAATGATGTGTACATTATAGTTATTGAGCTCAACCAAATTAATTAATGGTACGAGATCTTCTGAGTTATATGCTGTATAATAATTTGATGGAAATGCTATATCACTTATTTTTGAATATGTATAGTTATTAGGAACCGCTAATACTGGACAAGAACAGCGTTGAATAACTCTTACAGTATGTGATCCAAATAGTTTCTTGCTCATGGTTGAAGCCCCTCGTGTTCCCATAACGATCATATCAATTTGCTCGAGATCAATAAGTTGGTTGATTCCATCGATAAAATTGTCATAATCTACTTTTGCTTCAAATTCATGTAACGTATTTTGATAGTCCTTTTTCAAAGTTCTAATGAGTGTCTTTACTTTTGTCTTGGCAGAATCAATCAAAGAGTGAAATATAGTCTCCGAAGGTTGCATGGCCATCAAATCATCGGACACAAATGATGACACCTTCTGAATATTTAGCACATAGAATTTACAAGGCTCATTTTGATAAAAAGCCATTGCATAACGAATTGCATTAAGGGAGTTATCCGAGAAATCTGTTGGTAACAATATCTTTTTCATAATTAGTGATTTTGATGTTACTCTAAATTACTAAGCTTTGTTCAAAAAAATTATGACATTTATCATCTCATGCCTGACGCAGAGAAAAGAAAAACTTCAAAAAAATATTAGCAAGAAATGATAAAGCATTGTATTTTCGGCACAATATATGTTAATACAAACGTTATTAACACTAAACGTATCACAATGAAATTATTGTTATCTACATTAGTCATCTTGAGCTCATTTTTCTCATTAGCTCAAAATAAAACTATTGCCGCTGGTGAAAAACTCACCTACAGTGCTTCTTATAACATGAAAGGTCTCCTTAACGAGTTAGCTGAAGTGACCATGCAAACCAGTGAAGTAAAAACATCAAAATCAACATTGTTGAAATTGAAATGTACTGCAGTAACCTATAGTAAGTGGGATAGTTTTTTCAAAATACGTGATTTGTACGAAAGCTATGTGAATCCAAAAACATTAACGCCTTATTTGTACAATAGAGATATCTATGAAGGTGGTTATAAAAAGTTTATGAAATATAAATTCAACCATAAAACCAAAACAGTTGCAAGTTTAAAGCGTAAAACTAGACGTGATGGTACTGAATGGGAAGAGAAAAAAACAGTAAAAATAGGAAGTTCAACTCGTGATTTAGTGACCACACTATATCACATTAGAAACCTAGATATTCATAAAGCAAGTATTGGTGATAGTCAAAACTTTAAAGTCTTATTTGATAATAAAGAATCAATAGTGACTATAAAATATTTAGCCAAGGAAACTGTAAACACTGCTATTGGTAAAAAAGAATGCTACAAATTATCTATTTCAATAAACAACAGCGATGTTCTAAAAGGGAGTAATAATAACGTATTATGGCTAACAGCAGACGCCAATAAAGTCCCAGTATATGCCAAATTTAAAATTGCTGTTGGTAGTGGAGAATTAAAGATAAAATCGGCTGTCGGACTAAAACATTAATACCATGAAAAAGTTATTTTTAATTTTAGGATTTATAGCAGCAATCTTAGCTGTAATCTTAGCCGTAACGCCTTTATCAAAACTTGCTTATATCCCTTCTGTTGCTGCATTAATTTTTGGAGTGCTAACTTTAATAACCTCTAAAGACAACAAACAGTACAAGCGTTCTATTCAGCTCATTTTTTTAATGACAATTATTGCACTAACACTCACAACTTATAAGGCATTATTTACCGAGGCTGAAGTCGGAAATACCGAACAATTAGAAGAAAAAGAAGATCAACTCGAACAAGAATCTTTAGATGAACTTGACGATATAGAATTTGAGGAGCTCGACAGTGAATAAATTAAAATGAGGTAATACTTCGGTATTACCTTTTTTTTTATTTTATTTGAATCATAATCAGCCACTTATTTAATCCGAAAATGAAAGTTAAACTTGTTGCTTTATCCCTCACCCTTGTTGGGTCTTGCGCAACACTTAGACATACCGAAAAAATAGAACAACTCAAAGAGAGTATCTATTTTGAAGATACCGAAACGGTCCAATCTTACCTCAATACAATTACCGAAGACGAATTAAAGACCCACGTTTATGCGTTTTCTTCAGATGATTTTAAAGGCAGAAGAGCCGGAGAACCAGGACATCATAAAGCTTCAAAATTTATTAAAGATTATTATATCAACGAAAACATAAAATCGCCTTTAGGCTCAAAATATTACCAGCAAATTCCTGAATCTTACTTTTCTGAAGGCATCAAAGACTCTCAAAATGTTATCGCCTATATTGAAGGTAGCGAGTTTCCAGATGAAGTAATCATTATATCTGCACATTCAGATCATGAAGGGTATAACGATACCGAAATCTTTAATGGCGCCGACGATAATGGCTCAGGAACAGCAGCTGTCATGGAAATGGCTCAAGCGTTCAAAACAGCTGTTAACGAAGGTAATAGACCTAAACGTAGCGTTGTGTTTTTGCACCTTACTGGCGAAGAGGTAGGACTTACCGGATCGAGATATTATACGCAATACCCTGTATTTTCAATGGCAAATACTGTGGCCAATCTCAATATAGACATGATTGGTCGTGTCGACGATTCTCATATTGATAACGAAAATTACTTATACCTTATTGGCGCAGATCGATTAAGTACAGAACTACACTATATTTCAGAAGAAGCTAATAACGAATTTACCAATCTCGAATTGGATTATAGACTCAATAGCGATAATGATCCTAATCGCTATTACTATAGGTCAGATCATTATAATTTTGCACAAAAAGGCGTTCCTGTGATTTTTTATTTTAATGGTGAACATGAAGACTATCATGAACCTACAGATACACCTGAGAAAATAAATTATGCCCTTCTTGCAAAACGTACAAAACTGATATTTGCAACAGCTTGGTATTTAGCAAATTCAGAAAATAGAATCATCGTAGACAAAGAGGTTTATTAAGCTGTTAAATTTTGCTTAAAGACTAACTGCTCATATCAAAAGTCACCAAGAATTTTCGTAATATTAGCCTTGCAAAACTAAGTAACACTTAAATAATGAAGACTACATTCAAAATTTTAGCTGCTACCTTACTCTTGGTAAGTTGTGGTAGTTCAAATCAAAACACAAAAAAACAAGCCGAAAACAAACCTCCTGCAGACCCAACAGAATATGGAAACACCATCACTTCAGATGAGTTAAAAGAAATGCTCTACACTTATGCTTCAGATGAATTTGAAGGTCGTGAAACTGGAGAGCCAGGGCAAAAAAAAGCTGTAAATTATCTTAAAGAACAATATATGAAAATGGGTATTCCTTCTCCTCTATCTGGAGATGACTATTTTCAAGAAGTACCACTTCAAAAGCAAAAATCTCCAGAAGCCATGCTAAAGGTTAAAGGAACCAGTTTTGAGCAATTTACAGATTTTCTTATTCTAGGATCTTCTGAAACAGAAACCATAGATATGTCTAATATCGTGTATGTTGGCTATGGTATTGATGCCGAAAACTACTCAAATTATTCAGGATTGGATGTAAAAGGTAAGATTGTATTAGCGAAATCTGGTGAGCCTAAAAATGCAGATGGGACCTATGTTACCACAGGAACCTCTGAAGAAACTAAATGGAGTTCTGGTAGAGGATCGTTGTCTTCAAAAAGAGATGCTGCCAAAGACAATGGCGCCAAAGCTTTATTCTACCTAGAACCAGCGCTTTTCGAAAGATATGCCAATTATTTTCGTGCCGTTGCCGAGTCTGGCCAAGCTGGTAGAATTTCATTAAAATCTAATGACCCTTCTACGCTATTTATGATGATTAACGAAGATCTTGCTAAGGCATTATTCGCAAATATCAACGATGATGATCAACCAAAAAACATAGCATCATCTGTCACTCTTGATATTAAAAGTCAATCAGAGCAAGTCGAATCTGAAAATGTTGTTGCCTTTATCAGAGGAACAGAAAAACCAGATGAGATCCTAGTAATTTCAGCGCATTTAGATCATGAAGGTGTTAAAGACGGTAAAGTCTATAATGGAGCCGATGATGACGGTTCTGGAACAGTAGCTATTTTAGAAATCGCCGAAGCCTTTAAAACTGCAGCAGATAATGGCGATGGTCCAAAACGTTCTATCCTTTTTCTGCATGTTACTGGAGAGGAAAAAGGTCTGTTAGGTTCTAGACATTACTCAGATAACGATCCAATATTTCCTTTAAAAAATACAGTGGCCGATTTAAACATTGACATGATTGGTCGTACAGATCCTAAGCGTACTGGAGATAGAAACTATATTTATCTAATTGGTAGTGACAAATTAAGTACCGAATTGCATAACCTTTCAGAAGAGGTTAATACCAAGTATACAAATATTGAATTGGATTATACATATAACGATGAGAATGATCCAAACCGCTTTTACTACAGAAGTGACCACTATAACTTTGCAAAGAATAATATTCCTGTAATTTTCTATTTCAATGGGACACATGATGATTATCACCAACCAACTGATACACCAGATAAAATCGAATACGATTTGTTAGAGAATAGAACACGTTTAGTGTTTTATACGGCTTGGGAAGTTGCCAATCGTGATGCAAGACTTATAGTAGACAAAGCAGAAACAGAAAGCGAGTAATTTACTTTGGGCGTTACCCTAAAGGGTCGCGCTATCCACTATATCTTTTTGTATACAAAAAGGATGTCGTTACTATCGCTAACGCATAATAAAGGCTCAAGAGAAATTTTTAATTATCTTGAGCCTTTCTTTATATAACCAATATAGTATGAGTGAAACTAAACGATTAAAAATTGGCGAAGGAAAAATTAGTGGTTACCTCTCTATTTTTCTAGCTATTGTATCCCTAGGATTTGTCATCTGTGCCTATTTCCCAGATGTATTTACAACTAAAGATTTTAGAGATATCTACAATCCGCAAATCGTAAAATGGTCCATTCTTGCAGTATTGATTTTGTCTTTTATTTTCGCCTTTACTAGCCTTATTTTGAGTAAAAAAAAGCGTTATGGCTTTATATCAACTATTATCATTGCAGCTACCATTCTATTAGGCTCGGCCTTGCCAGAAGGTACTAGCATTCAAGATAAAGCGTTTACTATTGGCTTAGACTGGTTACTAATTGATGTTTTGGTATCTGCTATCGTGTTTATTCCAATTGAACTCTTTTTACCTAAACGTTCTAATCAGTCAAAATTTCATAGTGAATGGCGCACAGATTTGGTTTACTTCATCGTGAGTCATTTATTTATACAAATGATAGGTGTAATCGTTCAATTTCCGGCTGTGACCATGTTTAAAAATATTGGTTTAGAAGGGTTTCAGAACACGATTCAATCCATTCCATTTTTACCACAATTATTTGTAGCATTATTAGTATCAGACCTATTTCAATATACAGCGCATTATGTCTTTCATAAAGTTCCATATCTATGGCGTTTTCATGCCGTACATCACTCTACAAAAAACCTTGATTGGCTCGCTGGTTCACGAACACACTTTTTCGATTTGGTAGTCGTTAGAGCAATGTCGTTCATACCAATATATGTTTGTGGTTTTGATAGCTCAGTTTTTTTCACCTATATCGTAATTGTATCCTTCCAAGCCGTGCTAGCACATGCCAATACGCGAATTAATTTTGGGTTCTTAAAATACATATTTGTCACACCACAATACCATCATTGGCATCATTCCGATGATCCAAAAGCATATGATAAAAACTTTGCGATTCATTTCCCGTTTATCGATATGATTTTTGGCACTTACTATCCTATAGGCAATGATTGGCCTGAAGGTACAGGATTAGGAGATGTAAAATACCCTAAAGGTTTTGCAAGGCAATTTGTCTATCCTTTTGTAAAAAATCCGCAAGAACATCACAACTTAAAAGATCCAAGTGAACGCTAATACACATTCAACTCATCTAAAACTACAATAGATTGATAATTATTTTAAAAAAAATCTTTGTAGTAAAACTGAAATAAAGTACATTTGCAAACGCATTACAAAATGCACAACACATGGTGGTTGTAGCTCAGTTGGTTAGAGCATTGGTTTGTGGTACCAAGGGTCGTGGGTTCGAATCCCATCATCCACCCAAAAATAAAAGTCTTTAGAATATTCTAAAGACTTTTTTTGTACACCTATTTTAAGTTTTATTTTAAATCAAACAAGCTATCTACAGCCACATAACGCTCTACATTAAAGCCTTCGGCATATTCTGTTCCAATGAGTCGTCCTAAGTCTCTAGCTCTATATTTAATACTATCTGTAAAGTTTTTACTCGAAATTGGCGTTTGTGGTTCGTCACTATTAGGATCATAAAATTGTGTCTTATAGGCTAAAACAGATTCCATTTTTGTATCGATATGGCTTGAAATATCTACGGCAAAATCTGGTTCTAAATTCTTCCATTGTATATAATGATACACTTGTTTTGGTCGCCACTTTTCCTGAGGTGCTCCATCTAAAATTGTTTCAATCTTAACTAAACCACTTAAAAAACAAGCATCGCTAACAAGCTTACTGCCTTTACCATGATCGATATGTCTATCATCAAACGCATTACATAAAACAATATCTGGTTGATATTTGCGTACCATTTTAATAATTTCTAATTGGTGTTTTTTATCATTAATAAAAAAGCCATCAGCAAAACTTAAATTCTCTCTAACGGTAACACCTAATATTTTTGCTGCATCACGCGCTTCTACATCTCTAGTTTCTGCTGTGCCACGTGTACCTAATTCGCCACGTGTTAGATCAATAATACCAACTTTTTTTCCGTTAGCGACTTCTTTAGCGACTGTTCCACCACAGCCTAATTCTACATCATCTGGATGTGCACCAAATGCCAATATATCTAGTTTCATATATTAAATTTAATTATCTGCAAATTACAAATTCCAACAGAATTTATAAGTTCCACGCCTGTTGTTCTTTATCTGATAAAAAAGTCCAAGCTACTACTCTACTTATTTTATTACCCAAAGACAAGTCCAATACCTCAATTTTTGTAGCACCCAATTTATGCAATGACGCTTTCATAGATTTGATGTGCTCCTTTTTTGAGACTAAACTTGTGTACCAAAAACAATTGGTTTTTAGCTGAGAACTTTGATATAGGAAATTATGTAAAAATGCTTTCTCTCCTCCTGGATACCATAACTCTTGGGCTGTTCCGCTAAAATTTCTAATACTTTTATCGCCTTTTTTTCCAAGCCCTTTTAGCTTACGTTGTGTGCTTTCTGTGGCTTCTGCTTCGTTCTTATAAAATGGAGGATTACATAAGGTCGCTGTTATCTTTTCCGAAGTATCAATAACACCATCCAATATAGATTGTTTATGCTCCTGAAATCGTAAGGCAATAGAATTATTCAGCTTATTTTTATCAATAATCCTTTGAGCGTTCTTTAATGCAGGCTTATCAATTTCCGAAGCTATAAAGTGCCATCCATATTCTGCATGTCCTAACAACGGATAAATGCAAGTAGCACCAGTTCCTATGTCTAATACAGTGCTATTCTTTTCTAAGCCTGATGCTAATAATAGATCGTTCAGTAAATGAATGTATTCCACACGTCCTGGGATTGGCGGACATAAATGTTCATCGGGAAATTCCCAATAGTCAATACCATAATACAACTTCAACAAAGCAGTATTCAGCGCTTTAACAGCTTTGGGATTAGCAAAATCAACCGTTTCATTTCCAAAGTTGTTTTTAAAAACAAACGCCTCTAATTCAGGTGAATTCGCCTTTAAAACTTCAAAATTATAACCCTTAGAATGTTTGTTATGTTTATGCAAACGATGCGATTTTAGTTTTAGCTATAGCTTGCTTGATATCATTCTTTAGATCTTTAAAGTTTTCAATACCTACCGAGAAACGTATGAGTTGGTTACTGATACCAACAGCATCACGCTGTTCTTGTGTAAGTAATGCGTGTGAAGTTTCCGAAGGCAACAGCATTGTACTTTCAACTCCTGCCAAACTCATAGAAGATTTGATCAAATGCAACTGCTTCTGAAATGCCATAGCGTCTATTCCTTCAACCAATTCAAAGGATAGCATCGCACCAAAATCATGCATTTGTGCTTTAGCCAATTGGTGTTGTGGATGACTTTTTAAACCTGGATAATACACTGTGGCTATATCTTCATGTTTATCTAAAAAACGAGCCAACTTCTTGGCATTTTTTGTTTGCGCTTTTACACGGAGTGCCAAAGTTTTCATACTGCGTTCTAACATCCAAACCGTCATATCACTTAAACTTCCTCCTAAATTTTTAGAGACATTCCAAATCCGATCCATATGTTCTTGAGTACTAGCAACTGCTCCTGCAAGAATATCACTATGACCTCCCAAGTATTTTGTTGCCGAATGCATCACCACATCAATACCAAAGTCTAATGGATTTTGGTTCACAGGACTAGCAAATGTGTTATCAATGGTAGAAATAATACCTCTAGATCTCGCTAAATTAGCAATGGCTTTTATATCGGTAATCGTTAACAACGGATTAGACGGTGTTTCGATATGAATCACTTTGGTATTTGACTGAATCGCTGCTTCAAAATCAGAAACTGCGTAACCATCTGTAAAGGTGTATTCGATTCCGTATTTGTGAAACTCCTCGCGAATAAAATTACTTGTTCCGCCATACAATGTGTTTTGTACTACAATATGATCTCCTTTTTGTAAAAAGGCTAAAAACATATGGCTAATAGCTGCCATTCCGCTTCCAAAAATCATGGCAGCTTCAGCACGCTCTAATGCCGCTATTTTTTTTGATAAGTATTCTTGATTTGGTGTATTGAAATATCGTGGATACCGCTTTACATCTACATTATCAAACTCATAAGACGTCGATAAGTACATTGGTGATATGGCACCTTTAAATTGCTCATCTTTAATTTCACCAACATGTGTACAAATGGTATGTATACCTAGTTTCTTCTTTGACATAAACTTCTAATTTGTAAACTCTAAATTTACGAAAAGAACGTCAAAAAATTATTGATATACTATAGTTTTAATCAATTGGAAATAATAAGCCGCTTATTGGATATTCCAGCTTTTGTTGTAACTCTAACAATATAGGTTCCTTTTGAAATAGTAGACACTGGTATTTTTAGGATTCCTGACGTATTCGGTTTTAAGTTTTTCCAATGTTTCACTTTTTTACCTAAAATACTGTACAAACGAATATCTTGTACCTCAATAGAATTTGCAGTTTTAATCTTTAATTCCTTGGTTGATGAAATATAATTGATCTCTGTTTTTTCCTTATCAAAATCGTTAACAGACAACTGGTCATTTGCAAAGGCCATTGCATTAACATCATTAGTAAATGTAATATAGAAACGGTTTAAATGCTCACCATAAGACATGACTTCTACTAAACTGTTATTTGAAATCGAAGTGACACTGCCATCCAGTGCGTCATAAATATAAACATCTATCGAATGCTCAAAGTTTTCTAATCCTAATAATGAAAACTCCACATCTCCAGCATTTGACAAAAATAAACCTAAAGGATAGGTTTTGCTTTCATGAAATGCACCAACACCTTGAATAACATAGCGATTGTGATCAATAATCCAATTACAGTCGTTACTATAATTGTCAATGTTTTGCGCATCATAACCATAATCGAACCCATCAGTGGCTGCATTATCTGGTGTAAATCCTAGCAATAAATGTCGCGTATATCCCAAAGGAGTGGTTATATCAATTCGAACACGTTGGACTTGAGAATTCACCGTTGGTGAATCATTAGTGGAAGTAGCATGCATAGACTTTGATGATAAACAAAGCAGCATAGCCAAACAGAAGTAGGTAAACGTTTTCATTACATTAGGGCTTTAATGAAAATATTAGTTTTAGTTAAGCGCCAATGTAATAATTAAACATCAAAAAATCCATTAAATGCATAAATATTCGATGAAATGCATTTAATGGATTAAAAATTGTAAGATTTCTTTTACTATTTCTTTACAATAACTTTGTTATTATAGGTATTATCGGTCGTGTAAACTTTGATAATATAAGTACCTTCAGATATCCTTTTTGCCGGAATTCTTATAGCATCATCAAGTACAAAATCAGAGACATTATCCCAACTCTGTACCTCTTGACCTAGTAGATTAATGAGTTTAACTTTTTTAACCTCAGAAAGAGACGTCGTTTTTACGAAAATTTCTTGCGTTGAATTGAAATAGGTAATCAATTGCTGATTCAAATCTTCTTCAGGTATGGATAAGGCTTCAGCAGAAAAAGCAACATAGAAGCGATCGACATAGGTTCCTGCATCTAAAGCAATTTGGAATGTATTATTATTAATTTCAGTATACGTATCTAATAGTGCATCATAAATATAAACACTAATAGCCTCTTCAAAATTCTCTAGATCATTAAGCGAAACCTCATATGATCCTGGCATATTAACATAGACCACTAAAGGATATTGTTTAGAGTCATCAAAATCACCTACGCCTTGCGTTGTGTAATCGCCTCCTTCAATTCTCCAGAACATATCATTAGGAAATACTGTATCAGAATTTTCAGCATCATAAGCATAATCAACACCATCTGTAGCACCACCATTAGGAATAAACCCTAATAATAAATGCCTCACAGCGCCTTCCACAGTTGTAAAATCTAATCGTACACGTTGAACATCTGGATTAGGATCTTGCTGTTGCGTTCTATACAGGTTAGGATTACTTGTTCTTAAGAACTCAGAATCTACAGTAGTCTCCTTTTCAAACACACGCTGACTATTCTTAAACTGGATATTACCTCCTACATTACTAGCGGTCACAAAGAATCCCTGTGATATTGGGACATAACGTCCTGGTAATTTTGTTGGTGTTCCATTACCACTTACCAAAGGTGGTGAAACAGCTGGGTTTCCTCCTGTTAAATTATAAGTGGCGTAACCGCCTTCATAATCTTCAAGAATATGAGTGAAGTTGGATGTATAATGTTCCCAGAAATAAAGTGTTCCATCTGTACTTTGAGATGTTCCAGGGTTCCCTCCAGGAATATTATCCAATATAAATGCGTTTGCATCTATAGCTGATGGATACGGATTTCCTATTAAAGCTTGATTTCCAATGGTTATAGGTGTCGTAATCGTTCCGTTATTTGGTTTTCCAATAAACACATAGTTCTGTACGTCAGACACCGGATTTCCTGCACCACTTCCTTTCATGGTAAAACTTAATCCTGTAGCGATATTGTCTGTCTGACTTAAACTTCTCCATGATGCATAACTATCAAAAGGATAGTTTTCATAGGCAAATAACCAATAGCTACTCATCGTAATAGGTGATGTAGTTCCATTAGCATCGTGTGTTCCAATCCATTGCAATGATTGAGGATTATTAGAGTTCGTACCGTCACGTAAAACAGCATTAACGTTAAACGGAGTATTATTAGAGCTTGTATTCACTATACTCACAGGAGATCCCCAATAATTGTAGTTATACAGGTTTGCCGTTCCTTGTTGGTCACGTTCTAATCGACCTGCACTGGTAACATCTAAAACACTGCCTTCATCTTGCAATAATTGTGATTCTCCAAATAAGTCAATATCACCATCTAACTTTAAATAATGCGTAATTCGTAATGATTGTCCGTCGTTAGTCTCATCTTGAGCTGAACCCGGATCTTTAATATCTAAAACCTTATTTGGTGTGTCAGAAATAAGTCCTAAAACGATAATGTCTTTATTTCCAGAGTTGATATCATGAGACGTTTGTACAATATTCCAATCGATAGGTGTTGCTCCATCAACTCCAATACTATTTGGTGCATCCCAAACATTAAAGTTTGTCCATGTATTATCTGTTGCCCAATCTTGACCATCTACACGAGACGTATACGGTAAAGGTGCTGTCTCTTGTTGAGCAGAAGTCATATTTCTTAACAGACCTCTAATTCCTTTATTTGCTACTAGAGTACCACAGTTCACATCCATACGATAGTAACCATCAAGATCAGCCCAAGACAATCCTGCAATATCCAATGGTACTGCAACACCTCTAACGGCTGTATTATCCTGAATTTCTTGGTTCATCATCTGACGAATTTGAGCAGTTGTTAACGCTGTATTCCAAATACGTAATTCATCCATCCATCCATTAAAATAATTAACAGGTCTGTTTGGTGCATTATTTGCCTGATCCATGGCTCCTGCAAAACTATTCATGTTGTTACTTGAAGGTGCAGATCCAGCGACAGGTGCACTAACTTCAATACCATCAATATATAATCTATAACTACCATTATTATTAGTCACTGCAATATGATACCATCTATTTGTTGATATTGGATGTGCAGACTGAATTGTTCCTGCGGCATTCCAATTAAACTGAACCGTCGTACCTACAAGTCTTAAATCATAACCAGTTGCTAAATTATTAGCATCTCGTTTTGAAAATAGTGTTTGAGTACCTACTACTGATTCTGGTTTCACCCATGTTTCAATACTGAATTGATTAGACAAATTATAATTATCCTTAAACGTAACATAATCGTCAGCTCCATCAAAATCTATTGTCGGACAACTTTGAATAACAACTTCAACAGTATCCGAACAGCCAATTGTAGGTACTGTCCATGTTAACTGATATGTTCCTGGATCTGCTGAAAATTTAGACGTCGGACTACCAATATCTGAGAACGAATAGTTTCCGCCACATGCAGATATTTGAGTAGCTGACCATACGCCAGCTTCACCTGTTCCTGGATAAGTACCCGTTGTAAATACAGCTGGGTTAGACACACCATTAACAATGTTTTGAGCGGCAGTTAAATTATTATCATAGGCATTTAGAGTCACATCTTCTCCACATTCTCCTACCAGTTGTGTAAGATCCTCTCCTGCATAAGCTAGCGTTGCATTAACATCTATAAATTCTGTTCCTTCATTACCTACAGCTCTACAGCCATTAATTAAAGACGTCACACCATAGGTTTGAATACCTGGGGTTACAGGTGTTATGGTTGTCATTGCGCCTACGGTTACTACAGTTCCTGTACCATCTTCCCATTCGATTACTTCATCTACTGGTGCTTGTGGAATCGTAATTCCATCTATTGCCCATGAACTACCAACTGTAGATGTAAATGTGAACCTTACTCTTAAGTTGGTTAATCCAATATAATTAGTTAAATCGAGAGACACAGAATTCCCTGCATCTTGAAGGTCTATGGTTGGTACATTATTAGCTCCTCCTCCTAAATTTACAAAGCCTCCAGAATCACCTGGTCCACTAAAACTCATTAAGGTAACTGGATAAGTTGTACCGCCATCCACAGATAGTTCAACAATTCCCATAGCGCCTGCTTGCAAATAATATGCCGATTGAAAATCAATACTAGCTGATGATAAACCTAATGTGTTAAATACTGCCGTTTCAAGCGTTGTAATATTTGGTGCTCCAAAATCACCATAAGTTATAGCAAACTTACCGCCTCCTTGGTTTTTATATCGCACACCTTCAGTAATATTACTTGAATTATTGGCATTACCATTACTAATTCCTCGCCATGGTGTTGGCGATGTATTACTACCTGAAGCACTCCATCCTGAAACACCATCATTTCCATCAACTAACCAACCCGGCAAATTAGCCTGATTAAATTCTCCACCATCATTTAGCTCTGGATTAGTTGCGAACGAACTTTGAGCTTCAACAGTAATACTGGCTCCTAAACAGGTATCAAATGTATCTGGGCCTATAATCGTAGGTGGAATATCTGGTGGAATCACCACCACTCTAACAATAGAAGAGGTTGCCTGACAAGAGCCTATTTGAACAACAGCTCTTATCAAAGTTGTTTCTAAAATATCAGCAAAATAATAGGATGTTGTCGTATTTGCGATATTTGTCCAAATCAATCCTCCATTAGTAGAAGCTTGCCAATACACGACATTACCTGTATGTCCCGATAAATTAAAGGTTGCATTTTGTGGCTCATCCGGACAAGCAGTTACTTCTACTAAATTATCTGCATCGGCAACTGTTTCTGTATTATTTAAATATCCTAATACTGTTCCTCCACTTATTGTTGGACTCACTACTGTTACTGTTGATGTACAGATCGCAGAATTTCCATTGCCATCATCCACAGTTAGAACAATAACATTTGTTCCAATATCAGTACAATCGAACGAACTTTGTGATAAACTAAAATTGACTGTACCGCAATTATCTGTTGATCCATTATCTATTTGAGCTCCTGTAATTGAGGCCGTTCCATTGGTATTATCTAATTGAATTGTCAAATCCTGACAAACAGGTACAGGGTCTGTTGTATCATTGATGACAACATTTTGAACGACATTAATAGCATTTCCATTTCCATCATCGAAATTCCAAGTGATAGCAAATGAACCCTGTGTATTATAAGTCAAAGGATCGGATGTTGTTCCCGTAATCGTTCCTGAACAACCATCAGTAGTTGTTGGTACCGAAACTGTAGCACTACATTGTTCAGTAATTGTAGGTAAATTAGGAACTGCAGGTCCAGAAACATCATCAACAATCACATTTTGTGGTACGACAATCACATTACCATTTCCATCATCAAAGGTCCAGTTGATCACAAAGGTTCCTTGGGTGTTATAAGTCAGTGCATCACTAGTGGTTCCTGTTAGCGTTCCTGAACAATTATCACTTGTTGTTGGTGCTGTTGCTGTTGCTGAACATTCACCTGTCACATCAGCTAGTGTTGGTATGGTTGGATCTGTGACATCATCAACAATCACATTCTGTGGTACGACAATCACATTACCATTTCCATCATCAAAGGTCCAGTTAATCACAAAGGTTCCTTGGGTGTTATAAGTCAGTGCATCACTAGTGGTTCCTGTTAGCGTTCCTGAACAGTTATCACTTGTTGTTGGCGCTGTTGCTGTGGCTGAACATTCACCTGTCACATCAGCCAGTGTTGGTATGGTTGGATCTGTGACATCATCAACAATCACATTCTGTGGTACGACAATCACATTACCATTTCCATCATCAAAGGTCCAGTTAATCACAAAGGTTCCTTGGGTGTTATAAGTCAGTG
>NZ_JAHVXI010000003.1:364141-442307 GCF_021032705.1 Psychroserpens luteolus
CATCACTAGTGGTTCCTGTTAGCGTTCCTGAACAGTTATCACTTGTTGTTGGCGCTGTTGCTGTGGCTGAGCATTCACCTGTCACATCAGCTAGTGTTGGTATGGTTGGATCTGTGACATCATCGACAATCACATTCTGTGGTACGACAATCACATTACCATTGCCATCATCAAAGGTCCAATTGATTACAAAGGTTCCTTGGGTGTTATAAGTCAGTGCGTCACTGGTTGTTCCTGTTAGTGTTCCTGAACAGTTATCACTAGTTGTTGGAGCGGTTGCTGTGGCTGAACATTCACCTGTCACATCAGCCAGTGTTGGTATGGTTGGATCTGTGACATCATCGATAATCACATTCTGTGGTACGACAATCACATTACCATTTCCATCATCAAAGGTCCAGTTGATCACAAAGGTTCCTTGGGTGTTATAAGTCAGTGCATCACTGGTGGTTCCAGTTAGCGTTCCTGAACAATTATCACTTGTTGTTGGTGCTGTTGCTGTGGCTGAACATTCACCTGTCACATCAGCTAGTGTTGGTATGGTTGGATCTGTGACATCATCCACAATCACATTTTGTGGTACGACAATCACATTACCATTTCCATCATCAAAGGTCCAGTTGATCACAAAGGTTCCTTGGGTGTTATAAGTCAGTGCATCGGATGTTGTGCCTGTTAGTGTTCCTGAACAGTTATCACTTGTTGTTGGAGCGGTTGCTGTGGCTGAACATTCACCTGTCACATCAGCCAGTGTTGGTATGGTTGGATCTGTGACATCATCAACAATCACATTCTGTGGTACGACAATCACATTACCATTACTATCATCAAAGGTCCAATTGATTACAAATGTCCCTTGGGTGTTATAAGTCAGTGCGTCACTAGTGGTTCCTGTTAGTGTTCCTGAACAATTATCACTGGTTGTTGGAGCGGTTGCTGTTGCTGAACATTCACCTGTCACATCAGCTAGTGTTGGTATGGTTGGATCTGTGACATCATCGACAATCACATTTTGTGGTACAACAATCACATTACCATTTCCATCATCAAAGGTCCAGTTGATCACAAAGGTTCCTTGGGTGTTATAAGTCAGTGCATCACTAGTGGTTCCAGTTAGTGTTCCTGAACAATTATCACTTGTTGTTGGTGCTGTTGCTGTGGCTGAACATTCACCTGTCACATCAGCTAGTGTTGGTATGGTTGGATCTGTGACATCATCCACAATCACATTTTGTGGTACGACAATCACATTACCATTTCCATCATCAAAGGTCCAGTTGATCACAAAGGTTCCTTGGGTGTTATAAGTCAGTGCGTCACTAGTGGTTCCTGTTAGCGTTCCTGAACAATTATCACTGGTTGTTGGTGCTGTTGCTGTGGCTGAACATTCACCTGTCACATCAGCTAGTGTTGGTATGGTTGGATCTGTGACATCATCGACAATCACATTCTGTGGTACGACAATCACATTACCATTTCCATCATCAAAGGTCCAATTGATCACAAAGGTTCCTTGGGTGTTATATGTTAGTGCATCAGATGTTGTGCCTGTTAGCGTTCCTGAACAGTTATCACTTGTTGTTGGTGCGGTTGCTGTGGCTGAGCATTCACCTGTCACATCAGCTAGTGTTGGTATGGTTGGATCTGTGACATCATCAACAATCACATTCTGTGGTACGACAATCACATTGCCATTACTATCATCAAAGGTCCAATTGATTACAAATGTCCCTTGGGTGTTATAAGTCAGTGCGTCACTAGTGGTTCCTGTTAGTGTTCCTGAACAGTTATCACTGGTTGTTGGTGCTGTTGCTGTTGCTGAACATTCACCTGTCACATCAGCTAGTGTTGGTATGGTTGGATCTGTGACATCATCAACAATCACATTCTGTGGTACGACAATCACATTACCATTGCCATCATCAAAGGTCCAGTTGATCACAAAGGTTCCTTGGGTGTTATAAGTCAGTGCATCACTAGTGGTTCCAGTTAGTGTTCCTGAACAATTATCACTTGTTGTTGGTGCTGTTGCTGTGGCTGAACATTCACCTGTCACATCAGCTAGTGTTGGTATGGTTGGATCTGTGACATCATCCACAATCACATTTTGTGGTACGACAATCACATTACCATTTCCATCATCAAAGGTCCAGTTGATCACAAAGGTTCCTTGGGTGTTATAAGTCAGTGCGTCACTAGTGGTTCCTGTTAGCGTTCCTGAACAATTATCACTGGTTGTTGGTGCTGTTGCTGTGGCTGAACATTCACCTGTCACATCAGCCAGTGTTGGTATGGTTGGATCTGTGACATCATCAACGATCACATTCTGTGGTACGACAATCACATTGCCATTTCCATCATCAAAGGTCCAGTTGATCACAAAGGTTCCTTGGGTGTTATAAGTCAGTGCATCGGATGTTGTGCCTGTTAGCGTTCCTGAACAGTTATCACTTGTTGTTGGCGCTGTTGCTGTGGCTGAACATTCACCTGTCACATCAGCCAGTGTTGGTATGGTTGGATCTGTGACATCATCGACAATCACATTCTGTGGTACGACAATCACATTACCATTTCCATCATCAAAAGTCCAGTTGATTACAAAGGTTCCTTGGGTGTTATAAGTCAGTGCGTCACTGGTGGTTCCTGTTAGCGTTCCTGAACAGTTATCACTTGTTGTTGGTGCTGTTGCTGTGGCTGAACATTCGCCTGTCACATCAGCTAGTGTTGGTATGGTTGGATCTGTGACATCATCGATAATCACATTCTGTGGTACGACAATCACATTACCATTTCCATCATCAAAGGTCCAGTTAATCACAAAGGTTCCTTGGGTGTTATAAGTCAGTGCGTCACTGGTTGTTCCTGTTAGCGTTCCTGAACAGTTATCACTTGTTGTTGGAGCGGTTGCTGTGGCTGAACATTCGCCTGTCACATCAGCTAGTGTTGGTATGGTTGGATCTGTAACATCATCAACAATCACATTTTGTGGTACAACAATCACATTACCATTTCCATCATCAAAGGTCCAGTTAATCACAAAGGTTCCTTGGGTGTTATAAATCAGTGCGTCACTGGTGGTTCCAGTTAGCGTTCCTGAACAGTTATCACTTGTTGTTGGAGCGGTTGCTGTGGCTGAACATTCACCTGTCACATCAGCCAGTGTTGGTATGGTTGGATCTGTGACATCATCGACAATCACATTTTGTGGTACGACAATTACATTACCATTGCCATCATCAAAGGTCCAGTTGATCACAAAGGTTCCTTGGGTGTTATAAGTCAGTGCATCGGATGTTGTGCCTGTTAGTGTTCCTGAACAGTTATCACTTGTTGTTGGAGCGGTTGCTGTGGCTGAACATTCACCTGTCACATCAGCCAGTGTTGGTATGGTTGGATCTGAAATATCATCAATAACCACATTTTGTGTTTGCGTGCTAGTATTACCATTTCCGTCGTCATAAGTCCATGTTACCACAGTCGTTCCTTGAGTTGAAATTGGTAAGGTAGCATCATTGGTCACTGTTACAGTCCCTCCACAATTATCAGTAGCAGTTGGAGCTGTTAAACTAGTAACTTCACATTCGGCTGTGACATCTGATAAATTAGCAACGTCTGGTATTGGAGCCAAACTATCTTCAACTAAAACAGTTGCCGTACAGGTATCTGTTTGTCCGCTAGTATCAGTAACCGTTAATGTGACTGTATTATTTCCAAGATTAGTACAATTAAAAGTATTAGGAGACACACTTAAACTGGCAATTCCAAAATCATCAGTACTACCTCCATCTACATTGGCAGCTGTTATAGTTACATTACCAGTAGCATCCAATTGCGCTGTAAAATTAGAACATACAGCTGTAGGCGGATTATCCATTCTGAATAGTGCCTTATAGTTATTTGGTGCAATAGGTCCAGCTCCATCCGGATCATTATTTGCAAAATGTGTTCCGTCCAAATCAGAATTTGTTCCTACGGTAATATCACTATCATAATCTGCATGCGTATACATTTCAATAATATAATCTCCAGAAGGTAATCCGTTAATAATATTTATACCAGCTCCTGAAGACTCCCAAGTTTGATCAGTACTAGTGCCTCCACAAAAATTAGATGTAGGGTCATTTGCCCCAAATAGAATTGCAGATGATGTAAAAACTGGAGGAGTAGCCGAAGCCAAATAAACTCTATAGTTAAACCAACCATTAAATATATTATGCACACCACATTTGTATACCTTATTCTGAGCGCCATTTAATATGAATGTACTAGTAGGTGTGAACGTTCCTAGGTTTGCTCCATCAAAATCGATATTTGCGGTTGTGGCTTGTAGATCGTAATAGGTATTTCCAGATCCTGTATCTAAAATAGCATAACTCTCATAAATTCCAGATTGGGCATTTGAGGCTATATTTCCGAAGATAAAAAACGCAAAAGCGTATACAATTAAACGTACTCCTTTCATCATTAATAACTTTAATAAGTAGATTAAATTACAGGCATAAATGACTAACCTTGAGCGGAAAGAATCACTAAGACTGTAAATTTGTTCACTAAATTTGGGCTATTAATCAATGTAGGGATTATTAAAAGTAAGACGAAACAACAGTATCTAGCAAATTATTCGCCAAACTACCAAAATTCACTTTTAACGTTGATTTTCAGGTATATAATTTACAAAATAACCGTTAAAATACCAACTAAACTTGTTTCAATTTCCAACGTCCTTTTTTAAACCAGACAATAGCAATAATAGAGATTAAAACTTCTGCCAAAACGATAGCTAAAAACACACCCATTGGACCAAAATCAAAGGTGATGGCCATGAGATAAGCGAAAGGTAACTGGAACAACCAGAAACATATAAAATTGATAATAGTTGGCGTTATTGTATCTCCGGCACCATTGAATGAATTAATGACTACCATTCCGTAGGCATAGAAAATATAGCCAGCAGCAATCACTCGTAAACAGAGACTTCCATTTTCGACCACATTAGGCTCTTGAGTAAACCACGAAATAATTTGAGGTGCAAAAACGAGATAAGCGACTGAGACAATTCCCATAAAATAGGCGCAGTATTTCCCTGTTTTCCAAACCGATTGTTCGGCACGATCTGGCTGTTTTGCTCCTAAGTTTTGTCCTACTAAGGTTGCTGCAGCATTACTCATTCCCCAAGCAGGCATAAAGGTAAACATCATCACACGAATAGCTATGGTATAACCTGCGAGAACCTCACTTCCGAATTCACTCATAATACGCATTAAGAAGACCCAAGATGATGTTCCGATAAGGAACTGTCCGATACCTCCTAAAGAGACTTTGATCAAGTTGAGCATCACACCCACTCTAAGGACGACATCTTTAAATCTGACTTTAATTTTACTCCAGCCATAGAACAGTACTAGCAGTTGGAATATGACTGCAGATCCACGACCAATTGTCGTTGCAATGGCGGCACCTTCAACACCAAAAGCTGGTATGGGACCGAATCCAAAAATAAACATTGGATCAAGGATAATGTTGAGCCCGTTAGATAAAATCAACGTCCACATCGCAATCGATGCATCGCCAGCACCTCTAAATATCGCATTGATCAAAAACAGTAACATTATGGTCACATTTCCACCCAAAAGCACTTGTGTATAACCGTAACCTTCAGCAATAAGATCGGGTTCACCTCCCATAAGTCCTAAAATTTCCTTCGGAAATAGGATGCCGATCACACTAATAACAGCAGCGACAGCTATACCCAAAATAATCACTTGAACAGCGGCTCGTGAAGCACCTTCCTCATCTTTTTCACCAATACGACGTGCAACAATAGCCGTTGCTGCCATACTAAGACCAATAGCAACGGCATAAACGAGTGTCACAACAGATTCGGTTAAACCGATGGTTGCGACAGCGTTTACACTCACCTTTGATACGTAGAAGATATCGACAACAGCGAAAATGGATTCCATGAGCATTTCCAGAATCATAGGAATGGATAGCATAAAGACTGCTTTTCGAATACTACCTGATGTAAATTCTTGCTCTTTACCAGAAACTGCTTGTTTAAGGTATTTAAAAAATTGTGGGATTGATATGTTTGATTTTGACATGATTGTTAGTTGAAATATGAAAACTACCAAAAGCAAAAATGCTAATGGCTACTATAAAATCACTGTAGTAAGTGATGTATGGCGAAGTGTGAGCTTAAACAATCATGAGTCAAAGATGCAATTTTCTTTTTAAATATCAAAAAATTGAATTTTATTCTTTTTTCTTATACTCTAAAATCGACCCTAAGATTTAGCAGACGAGCGGCAACACAAAGTAGATGCCGTTAAAAAATGAAATGCTGTTTGAGTGCAGCGAGTTCATTTTATTTAACCAGCGTGTAGAAACTTGAATGCCGAAAACCCAGGTTTTAAAGTTTTCTGATACTTTTTTTAGCAATGAAAAATTGATTAATTAATTCTTTCATTCATTTTGTCTTGATACAAAACGAACCAAAAAATCAAAACCGTTTGTTAGGAAATTACTGCGTATCGCTCGCTCTTTATATAAATGAAATATGCTTATTGATTATAATATCTGACTGTGTCCTAATGTCATCTTTTAAATTTAAAATAGTTGCTCACTATTTCTTAAAACGGCTATATTGGGCAAACAAGACAATTATTATCCGAAATTTAAAGCTTGTGACACTTCGTCGAACTTAAACGCACCTCAACGCCTTGTCTATACATTTGTCTACAGAATGTATTGATTATCAATATGTATTTACATATATTCGTTGTGCTAATTAATTCAACCAATATGTTCAAAGCTGCCTTATTTGATATGGACGGTGTAGTTGTAGACTCCGAGCCATTGCACAATAAAGCCTACTATCAAATGTTTGACGATGTCAACATCCAAGTCTCAGACGAACTCTATGCCTCATTTACGGGTCAGTCTACTTTAGAGATTTGTAAACAACTCATATCGCATTTCGATTTACCTTTAGGTCCGCAAACCTTAGTCGATATCAAACGTCATCATTTTAAACACCTTTTTGACACTGATACCTCTTTACATTTATTAGATGGTGTATTAGACCTCATCAAAGATTATTATAGTCATGGTATGGCTTTAGTTCTGGCCTCTTCGGCGTCGATGGTCAATATCAATCGTGTTTTTGAGCGTTTTGACTTGGACCAATATTTTGTGGCGAAGATTTCTGGTGCTGATCTTAAACAATCTAAACCACATCCTGAAATTTTTGAAAAAGCTGCTGAATTGTCTGGTCACGATCCAAAAGACTGTTTTGTGATAGAAGATTCTACCAATGGAATTGCTGCTGCGAAAGCCGCTAATATCTATTGCATTGGCTACGATAGCTTGCATAGTGAAGATCAGGATTACTCCAAAGCCGATTTGGTGGTTTCAGATTTTGCTGATATTAGTTTTGATCGTTTAAAAGCAAAACTTGCAACGGCCTAAGTACGAAAATTTTTATATCTTTATATAACTTCCCTACAAGCAGGTACTAGCTTTGTAGTTTGTATTAACTAGACTATAGACATTACTGAAAGACTAATAGCTATCTATAATTAGCATCTCATATTTTACCCAACATTGGGTATGTTTTCTAATGTGTTTTGCTATTATCTTTATACTGTTAATATACTAACTAAACCAGCTTGATGAAAACTAAATTTATACTTTCGATACTGTTAATGCCTGTTCTATTGGTTGCTCAAAACGACTTTTCTTTTTCCAGCTCAGATTTTTCTTATGGTATTGGAACCAAGTTAACTATAGAGTTATTGCACAAAAACAGACCAGATTTTAAATTAAGTATTACGGGTGGCGTAGGTTATAATGCTTCAATTAATGATGATTATGGTATTACGCCGTCAATTCACGGAGGTATATTACTTTTTAATAAAGGTATGGTTGGTGCTAATCAAAGTAAAAAATGGTACAAAATTCAAGCACACACCTTCCTTAATACCACAGCGACCTTTCAATTAGATAAGTTAGATTTCAACCCACTAGTGAGACCAGTACCACTTTATCATTTTGCCGAATTTACCGCTAACCCGTTACAAAATCCATTTAAATCATCTATCAGCTATGGTATGAATCTAATTTTAGTGCAAGACAATATCCTTCAGCGAACAGGTTTTTTTAATTTAAACATCGCAGGCAGATTTCAAATTAGTTATTATAATGATGGTGGTCCTGTTTTGGGTTGGGCAGGTGACAACAGAGATCGATATTATACTGGAGGATTAGTGTTAAGCTATCATGGTTATATAAATGACGTTTTAAATCTTATCGAATTAAGCTATCATAAGTATACAGGATATCAAGAATATGCTTTTGATGTTGGTGAACATTTACAAATAGATTTTATCAATTACTACGATACAACTCAATTTACATATAATCAACAGCGCTGGCGTTTAAACTTTTCAAATTTAGATAATGGTTTTGGCGGAAGCATTTCCTGGTATAATAAAAACCGGATCGATCTTCAAGATTTTCTGCATTTTACTACTAATGTGCCCTATCATCCTGATTATTTTACAAAATCACGTTGGATGTTTGGAATCAGACATGAATATAATAACTCAAAACTATAACGATGAAAAAAATAGCATACATGATACTGATATTGGCTTTTTTATCTTGCCGAACTGGGTTAAAACTGGTTAGCGATAGTTATTATTTACAAGAGGATAGAAAAACGAAAGTCAAAACAAAAATACCTTTAAAATCGTTTGCTCTTAATGGTTTTGATATCTACGTTTTTAATATTTGCGAAAAGCTTCAAGTAGATGATCCTAAGGATCGATTTTGTGAATGCCCATCTGACTTTTACAATAGTGAATTATCTTCAAACATGAAAAAGGTTGAAGAGCTCTATCTTCTAAAACATAAGAAAACAGATCTTATTATTTATCTAACGACCTTTTCTCATAAATACATAAGTCAACATAGTGGTTTTCTTAATGATCCAAAATTCTATGAAAACAATATTGTTCTAGATCAAATAGAATTCGCCTATATTGGTAAAATAGATGACATTGAAAATGTGATTCACTTTCCTAGTCATAATGATTCCGAAGATATTATTCTGCATTATGACCCTCAAGTATTTAGCAAAGAACTATTATTTACTAAGGCCAATGTAGCTACAGCAGAAAATAATTATACGATTTTCAAACCCATATCATTAGACAAAGTATTCAAGCAGCAGTTTTCATACCACAAGAGAGATTATAGTATATCCTACTATCATGGGTCGAATAACATGGAAAGCGTCAATCCAAAAGTTGTTGATACCTTAAAGTTGTTTGTCAAAAAAGATAAGGTCGAGCTCTCTTTTTCATTTAATAATTTTGATAAAGATTATAAAATGTCAAAAAAAAGAATAAAATACTTACCTAACTTTTATTTAATACAGGAAAATTAAATATTAATTATTTGGTCCTTGTTTACTGGAGTGCTTTTATTATTTTAACAGCGTAAGACTAAACTATAATCATGGCCAAACGAAATACCATTGCAGACGATATCCAAAAACTCATTCAGGCTATTCTCAAAGCCCTTGGTTATGATACCAAACGCAAACGTACCTGGCACCAACATGTTGTGCCTTATGAAGATGGCTGGGCTGTACGACGTGAAGGTAATCAACGTATCACCTCCAAACACCGCAAGCAAAGTACTGCGATACGTAAAGCCAAAACTTTAGCGAAACGTTATAAAGCTGATGTGATTATTCATCGTGAAAGTGGTGGGATTCGGGATCGGGTTAGTTATGGGGATTAGCAATATGAAAGTCTACCGAAATAATTCATCTATAATCCCAATCCACCATATCATAAGTCCGAATTAACCACATGCAACAAAGTATGACGCATACCAATACAAACCCCTAACCTTTAACAGAAGGTAGATCTTTAGTACTACCGTCATCAGAGCTTACCATGACACGTAATTTATACACTGCTGAAGGCTGGTACCCTGCGCCTAATCCTTGCCAAAGTAATGCTTGTCCATCTAAAGTTTGTGTATAACTTTCAATAGTTATACGTTCTATAGGCTCTGGTAAGTCTGAATGGACTTGTCGGTTTAAGAGTTGATTTTGATCTAACCAATTGGTAGTGGCTTCCAATAATTTAAGCGCTTCCTCATAGGATACCTCAGGATTGGTAGAAATCAAGATATATAGTTGTTTTTGTGTAGGCGCACTAGTTGCCGAACGCGTTCTACCAATAGCTACATGATGTGCATGCTCAGGGTCAATATTAACCAAGGTTAACCGCAATGGCGTTTGCACCGATGATGTGTTTACACCTCCCAAACTCATAATTGGAGGTGGCACACCCAGTTCATTTTGGAGTACCCTATTTAAAATGGTATTGATAAAACGTAAGCTGTCTAGTATCATGTGTATTGGCTTTATAATGCGAAAAGGTGTATTTGATTGTGTTGGCCGCTGTTTAGAGAAGTTCACCTATTATCCCGATCCACCTTATCATAAGCGCGAATCAACCAGATGGCCCAAATGACAACGCAAACAGACACAAACCCTGAAAAGTATAATACGATATCGTTAGCGTCCATTTTTTATTTGTTTTATAAAGATGACTATTCCTAAAAGTGTTGGTGCCCAAAGTCCTATAAATATGGCGTGTAATTGATCGCCTTTTAAAAATAAGTACTCGGCTACAATAATAATAAGTGCACAAAGCACCAGCATAAAGATATTAGCAGGTCCTAACTTTTTTATTAAATTCATTATCAATTGATTGGTTGATTGCTCTAAGTTAGTGAAAATTTTAACGTCTTGTTAACGTTTATGAACTTTATCTTTGCAAAATAATTTTGCTTCTATGGCTACAGACAAAAAACCAGACCAGATCGTATTTAATGAAGACACGCAACGCTACGATGCGTCTATAAAACCCTATGCCACCAATGTTGGTGCACCTGCGATTCAAGTCACTGGCAATTCTACGTGGAAAAATCGCAACATCAATAAGGCCAATAAGCAGATTCAGGCCAAGTACCTAGAACTTAAAGCCGAGTATGATAAAATGATGCAAGAGCTAGAATACAATAATCTTGTCTATAATGCACGCTACAATTTTGAGCCAATCGTTGGCGAGACCTATCATCTCTATCGCGATACACAGGAGAAACCCTTCTTATCGATTATTGCACCTAGTGATTGTAATTTTGATTTTATGGGGAGCTTTCTTTTAAATAGTGAACTGATTTGGAAAAAAGTTGATAACTAATTCTATTTTCTTTTTTCCATTGATGAAAAAAGAAACAAAAAAATCTAGCCTTAATTTTAAATCTTACCCAATTCCGAATTGAAAGCTAAACAAAAATAACTCCATTTTGCTACTCGCAAAATCTCAAACAGATTTTTGTTTTTAACGCTTTCTACTTCGATTGGGTCCCAAGCTTTAAACTTAGGGCAGTTATTATCAATCTAGACTTTAATAATCGTTTTAAGAAATAGTGAGCAACTATTTTAAATTTAAAAGACGACACTTGGAAACAATCAGATACTATAATGAATAAGCATATGCCATCTAAAAAAAAAGCGAGCGTTACGCAGTAAATGCGAAGCATTCACGAATACTTATGAAAAACAAATTAATTCAATGAGTAATTCCTAACAAACGATTTTGATTTTTTTGGTTCGTTTTTTTATCAAGAAAAAAATGAACAAAAGAAAAGTTTATTTCCCTTTCAACAACGCATTTTGCTCTTCCATTAAATCGGTGAGTTTTGAAAGCAACTCAATATCTTTAGGTGTCGCGACGACCTCATTTTTTGGGTCTTGGGCTTTACTTCTCAATCGATTCATCGCTTTAACTACTAAAAAGACTGTAAGTCCAACAATAACAAAGTCCAGAAAGGTTTCAAAGAGCACTCCATATTCAATAGCGACCTCCTCCACTGTAATCTGACCTTCTGCATTAGTAACCGCATCTCTCATCACATATTTCTGATCTTGAAAGTTGAGTCCGTCGGTCATTAAGGTTAATGGTGGCATAAATATCTTTTTTACCAGCACATCTATCACTTTATTGAATGCGGCTCCTATAATGATACCAATAGCCATATCCATCATATTTCCTTTAACTGCAAACTCTTTGAATTCCTTTAAAAACTTCATTGCATCGTATTTTAATTACACGATGTCAAAGGTATTTCAATCTGCTATGAGATACAATAGTTATATTGGTTTTGTAGGCTGTTACTGTTAATCCATTAGGATATGCGCCAGATTTAAGCAGATAATTGTATTTTTAATTTACTTTTCAGAAACTGTAATTGATGAAGACACGACGAGGCTTTTTAAAACTTATAAAACAATTCCTGCTATGGTATGTCATAGGTATTCTTGCCTTAATTGTGTTCGTTTTGGTTATTGTACTTATTAGTGATTTAGAGAATAGCAATCGGACCTCCATTTTTTTTCAAGTACTTGGACGCTTCTTCAAATTTATACCAACGTATTTTGTATTGCTCCTGCCCTACTTTTTGTTCTTACTTATTCGCTCAATTGTAAGAGATTATAAAAAACGAAAAACCTCAGGTCTGCTAAAAGGCATCGGTTTAAAAATACTGTTGCCTGCGCTTGTTATTTGGGTTGCTAAGGAAAGTATCAGCCAATACCGATTAACCGAAAACTTCGACTACGTTTGGGATTATAGTATTGAAAACAAAGGGTCTAGTATTAGAAACCTATATGCGAAAGACAAAAAGCAACGCGGCTTTCACGTTTTTGGACGTGCAAATGATTCGCTTTCATTTGAAATTTTAAAAACCAATAATGTCGAATGGTTGACCTATGTGCCTTTTATTTCTCAGGAGTATTATGATAAACCTTCCTTAAGAAAACGATCTGTTCTTGACGATGCAAATGGAAGACTTCAATATTGGAAAAGTATAAAACAGCGTGCTGAGGCTTACGGATTTAAAATCATGCTAAAACCACATATCTGGCTTCAAAACCGAGAGAATGGCGCCTGGCGATCAGATATTAATATGTCTACCGAAAAAGAATGGGATCAGTGGTTTGAAGAGTATAGCCAATATATGTTGGACTATGCGACTCTAGCGGAAACGTTAAATATCGAATTGTTTTGCATTGGTACCGAATTACATAAAACCGTTTTAGAGCAACCTGAGCGATGGCACACGCTTATTTCTAAAATTAGAACCATCTATTCTGGAAAACTAACTTATGGTGCTAACTGGAATCAGGAGGTTGATGATATTCCGTTTTGGGCTGCTCTAGACTTTATTGGTGTTCAAGCTTATTATCCGATTGCAAAAAACGAAAATCCTGAATTGTCAGAACTTGAAAATGGTTGGGAACAACACACATCCGATTTAGAAGTTCTGCATAAAAAATATAAAAAGCCAATTCTCTTTACCGAATTAGGTTATAAATCCACAGCAGATGCTGGTATTAAACCCTGGGAATGGAATAACCTGAGCAATTCATTTCATAAAAAAATCTCTAAGCGCACACAAGCCTTGTGCTACCAAGCTTTTTTTAATACCATATGGCAAAAACCATGGTTAGAAGGTGTGCATTTATGGGAATGGCAATCGTCCAGCAATGATAGCGATGGTAATAATAATGCCTTTGTGGTTCAAGGAAAACCAGCGCTTAATGTTATTGCCAAGGAGTTTAAAAAAGTAATCGATTAGTAAAACCCTATTTACTTTCTGTAATATTTCGTGTATTTACGATACGCCAAGAATCCAAGAATAGTAACCGCTCCTAAGGCTATGGCAATATATTGATAACTTAAGATTTGTTGCCCGCTTTGATACGAATGTAATCCAGAGAGGTAGAAATTCACACCAAAATAGGTAAACAATATAAATGAAAATGAAATGATTGATGCGAGGTTAAATCCGTAACGACCTCGAAGTCCAGGGATTAATCGCATATGAATCACAAACGCATAAGCCATAATACTAATCAGTGCCCAAGTTTCTTTTGGATCCCAGCCCCAATAACGTCCCCAACTTTCATTGGCCCACATACCTCCTAGGAAATTTCCAATGGTTAACATCACCAAACCAACCGTTAAGGCCATTTCATTTATGATGGTGAGCTCTTTAATATTGATTAGCATTTTGTCTTTATTAGAACTTGTGGTAAAGGCCATAAGTAGTAAGACTGTTATTCCTAAAATCATTCCTAAAGCAAATGGTCCATAACTCGCTACGATTACAGCAACGTGAATCATCAACCAGTAACTATCTAAAACAGGTTGCAGATTCGCAATGGCTGGGTCCATCCAGTTCCAATGTGCTACCATTAAAATCATAGACGTCACGAATGCTCCAGCTGCTGTCGTTAAATACGACGTATTCTTTCCACTAAAAAGCCCCTTAAGAATGGAAATAAAATTAGAACTTACCGAATTAGATAGTAACAATCCAAATAACATGGTTGCCCAAGCCACATAGATCATCGATTCGTAGGCATCACTCCAAGGTGCATGACCAGAAATATACCAGCGTACAATTAAACCTGCAGTATGTAACAAGAACAAGCCTAAAATAGTATAACCTAATACTTTAACACTAACATCAACAAATTTACTCTTACTACTAAATATTTGAATAATTAGTAAAACAAACAATAAGGTTCCTGCATACATATACCAGCTAAATAGCTTCTTAAAGATATCATACTTATTGTAGAGAATCTCTGTTTTAATCTTGTCGTCAGTTAGCATAACTTCAGTACCTAATTTGGACTGACTACTTTTAAATCCGCTCAATAATTTATTAGCCAATTCAAAATCTCCACTTTGTTTTGCTTTGTATAATTCTCCCAAGTAGAACCCAAAACTGTTTTGGATATATTTTCCGTAGATAGAATCCTTTATTTGAGGTTTGTACTGCTCATTATATTCTACTGGTGAAATCCATGTATTCTTCTCATCACCAGGAATAGGAAATATTTTAAGTGAGCGACCATCGAGTGTATTAAAGAGTAAACTCATACGATCATACGCTTCTTTAAATTCCTTCTGAAAACCGTTAGGCACCTCAGCTGCGTAAGCCTCTTCGAGGTAAGGTCCAAGTTTATTACGACCATCATCCGTTAGAAAATCGGTAATCGACACATACTTTTTATCTTTTGAAACACCGATGATATTTCTAATTGAATCCCCTTTTCGTTTTGGTAAATAGATAATAGGAACGTTATACCAAAATAACGGACTTTCCTGCATGGATAGTAACACCTGATTCGCATCAAATTCTTCGTAGTGATCACGTTTACTTAGCTTACGTAATACTTCGGACGCAAAGGTATTCATTGGCATCATTCGTCCGCTATAGTCCTGTATTACCAATTCTCCAAATTGATCCGAATGCGCTTTAGGTGCAATATTGGCTCTAATCACAGAATCAATAGTTGCTTTTGTCGGACGTTGTATTTTTGTTTGTGTAGTTGTTGTACTTGGTCCATGATTATGACCATCGTTTTCCGAATGTTCCTCTTGTGCAAAACCAAATAATCCAAAACAGAGTAAGACTATTGTAAGCATCTCAGATCTTTTCTCTTTTACTTTTCTCAGCATTTTCTTTAAATCTGCGAAGCGCGTATTACGATCAAATAAAATCGCCATTAAGCCAAAGTATAAAAGCATATATCCAAAATAAGTTACCCAAGTTCCCCATTGATCATGGTTTACTGAAAGCTTGGTTCCTTTTTCATCTGGGTAGAAACTCGCCTGAAAGAAACGATAGCCACCTTCATCTAAGATATTATTCATAAAGATGCGGTAATCATAAGCCTCTTCATTAGGTTTCACAACAGTAACTTCGCTAGCAAAAGCTGAAAAATTATCTTCTGTGCCAGGATAACGTTCGGCAATAAAGTCGTTGAGTTTTATACTAAATGGTAGTTCTTTAACAATAGACCCATACTTTACGGCAACATCTAAACCACCAAGATTTACTTGTTCAAATCGGCCGTTAACGTATTGTCCGCCTAAAAGATTTAAGGTTTTTGTTTCGCCATTGGCCGTAACATCGACGACGATACCATCTTCTCTACTTCTTAATAGTTGAGATTTTTTCACCACACCAAATTTCCCTTGCAGCACTGGATTTGGAAATACCATAGTCATATTACCAATTTGATAAGTTGATCTCAAGGCTAATGGTTGTATCGAATCTTTAATGAGTTTCCCTGTCGCTTGAGTCGCCATGGTCCTATAGTCGCCCTCAAAAGGAGACTCAATAAAAATTTGGTTGCCTTCTGTCGTTATATTGATGGCGCCATTCTTAGGGCTATTCAACGTAAAGACAACATTATGAATAAGTGCTTCATCTCCATCTTTTATAAAATGACTATGAGATGCTTCATTGCCTGCTTCTACTAATTTTAGGTATCGATCACCTTCATCTCCCGGAATAATATCTAATTCGGCATCTTTAACAAACTTCTTCACTTCAATAGACACTGGTGTGCCGTTGTATTCGGTATTGACTTCAAAATCATTAGCTAAACGTTCAGAAAAATCGACACGCTCTTGTACCACACGACGCTGCTGTTGTCCGTCAACAACTAGATCGCCATCAATAAATGCTGTGATATAAATATCTCGCGTGAGGTAGGTATTTTGAGTTTCCCCTTCTCTAATTGGCATCCAACCTTCAAAACCTACATATCTTGTAATTCCGGCACCAATCAGAATAAAAATAAAGGCCAAATGCAAGATAAGTGTTGCCCACTTTTCTTTTCTGAGTAATCTGTATCTAAAGATATTTCCGATGAAATTAATCATAAAAAGTACCATAATGGCTTCAAACCACCAGGCATTATATATGTAATGTCTTGTAAATGGTGTTGGCGATGTTTCTTGACCAGCGTCTAAAAACGTACCTGTTATCATAGCAACAGCATAAACAATAAATAAAATACCAGTAAGACGTGTAGAAAAGAGAATGTTAGCAAGTTTCTTTTGCATAGCAAGAAGGCTTATTTTTTTGTTGTGCAAAGATAACCAATTTAGTTCGTTTAGACTTGGACAATTGACACCAAAAATGTGTTAAATAAAAACAAGCATTAATTAGCCTGTCTAGCTTCAAAAATTTTGAGATAAATAAAGGTTCCCATTTTTCTAGATCTGCGTTTGGCATTCTCGGTAACTTCACCAGTAAACAACTCATCTAAAGTCTCATACCAAAGGTTAAGCCAGATTCCAAAATGAAGTTCTGTAATACTATTATCAAATTGTTGATCTACCTTTATGTGTGCTTCTAATGGATTGCCATAGTATTTCTCTTTGAGCTTCCGAGTCATAAACAAACTCGTTTCCCAAAAGGTTGTTAATCGCTGTAAATGTGCATCCCAATCCTTTATCGTATCATTAAAAAAAGGTCCTAACACATCATTTGCCCTTACTTTTTCGTAAAACCTAGTTACCAATAAAAATATATCGTCTCTTGTTTGAATGTCTTTCTGTGCCATAATCAAAGATAGTATTTATAATACAGGATATGTAAGTAGTAATACAATGTTAGTTACCAAACTAATGATGAGCAAATTAAAGATCCATGTCGTCTTTAATTGTGCCATAATGGAGGCATTATAACACATACAAACAATAGTGCATAGAGTAACTCTAATTAATGAACTTGTACTGTAAGGCATTTGTGTTAAATAGAAAATAGAGATAGAGCCTAAACAACTCTGTAAAATGATACTGAGAGGAACATACAGGATTAAATGCTCTTTAAAATCTGTTAACCATTTATTGTAAAGTGTCATCTTTTTTTGTTTAAATTGTTAACGCAAAATTGTTACAATTATCTTTGTTCTTTTATGATTGAAATCATAAGCCTATGATCCCTGTAGAATTATTAGAAACTTATAACGCTAAGCTCAAAACGTACACTAAAGACACTACTGTTTTTGAAGAATTAGATACGCCGAGATTTTACTATCAAATTAATTCGGGAAGCGTAAAAATGATCAATCTATCTGAAGACGGTAAAGAGTTTGCTCAAGGCATTTTTTATGATGGTAATGCTTTTGGTGAGCCGCCTTTGTTTGGTGATTTTAAGTATCCAGCCACAGCATTGTGTGTACAAGAGTCTTCCATTTACATATTACCAAAAGACACATTCTTTGATTTGCTTAAAGCACATCCAGATATCCACTTAAGCTTTACAAAATTGCTTTGTAAACGTATGATATACAAAGCCAAAATCATGAAAGAAGTGTCTATTCATCCTCCAGAACATCGCATCATGACTTTACTTGAGCACTTAAAAAATAACTTCGGAAATGAGATGCAAGACTATGAAGTTGAGTTAACCAGACAAGACATTTCAAATCTTACAGGTTTACGAGTTGAAACGGTTATTAGATCCATAAAGAAACTAGAAAAAAACAATAAATTAAGTATACGAGACCGAAAAGTATATCTCTAAATTATCCTTATTTTAGCAGCATGATTTCAGTAGTGATTTTAGGAGCAGGTAATGTTGCTCATCATTTATATAAAGCATTTGTTTCTTCGGAAACCGTTAGCGTTAAGCAACGTTATAATCGACATATCAAGTCTTTAGAAGCCTATAAAGCAGACGTTGCTATTACAGATGACTTAAGTCAGCTTGTTGAAGCAGATATCTACATTATTGCAGTTAATGATGATGCCATAGCCGAGCTTTCTGAACAATTGCCATTTGAAAATCGTTTTGTCGTTCACACTTCTGGAAGTGTAAGTGCTTACGATCTGGATAAAAAGAACAGACGTGGTGTGTTTTATCCATTACAAACCTTTTCTAAATCGGCTAATATTGATTTCTCTCAAGTCCCAATTTGTTTGGAAACCTTGATGAAGAAAGATTATATGGCACTTAAAAATCTGGCAACAGCCATAAGTTCTATTACAAAACGTGTTAATAGTGATCAACGCGCAGCCTTGCATCTCGCAGCAGTATTTGTCAATAATTTTACGAATCAATTGTATCGCGTCGCCCATGAAATCACAGAATCACAAGGAGCAGAGTTTGATTTACTAAAACCACTTATACTAGAAACAGCAAACAAAGTACAAGACCATTCACCTTATAAGGCACAAACTGGCCCAGCAAAACGCAACGATAAAAAAACAATCAAGCGACATTTAAAGTTACTTGATAACGAACACCATAAAGATCTATACAAGCTATTAACCGCTTCAATAAAAAACACACATGGACGATAAAAGTTATAAAGAATACTTAGAAAATATAAGCACTTTCATTTTTGATGTTGATGGTGTTCTTACCGATGGTACTGTAACCGTTATGACTAATGGAGACATGCTAAGACGCATGAATATTAAAGACGGTTATGCCCTAAAAACTGCTAAAGATGCTGGGTTTAAGATTTGTATTATTTCTGGTGGTAGTAATCTAGGTGTTCAAAAACGTTTGGAAGGTTTAGGTATTACAGATATTTATTTAGGCGCACACCAAAAGGTCAATCAATTTAACGACTATCTATCGCAAAACAATATTGATACAAAAAATGTGTTGTATATGGGTGATGATATTCCTGATATTCCTGTAATGAAATTAGTTGGCTTGGCGTGTTGCCCACAAGACGCTGCCATTGAAGTCAAAGGTATTAGTCAATACATTTCTCATAAAAATGGTGGAAAAGGTGCTGTTAGAGATATCATCGAGCAAGTCATGAAAGTTCAAGGCAAATGGGACGGAAACTTTGATGCGAAATACGATTAATTAAACAACATAACTAACCATACCTCTACTCTTCGATGCAAAGCATTTTAAATCTTATTCGCTGGCAAAACTTGGTCATGATTATCATTGCGCAAATGCTTATTAAATATGCTTTTTTTGAACATTTTAATGCCCTTACAGCTCTTGATACATTACATTTTATAATTCTAGTTGTTGCCACTATTTGTATTGCAGCAGCCGGAAATATAATTAATGACATTTACGATGTCGAAACCGATACAATTAACAAACCTGATAAAGTTCTTATTGGAAAGCACGTATCAGAAAAGCTCGCTTATAATCTGTTTTTCGCATTAAACATTATTGGTATACTATTAAGCCTTTATTTATCGCATAGTGTTGGAAAAAGTTCATTCTTTTCAATATTTGTCATGATTTCAATCGCGCTTTATATGTATGCCTCTTATTTAAAAGGCACAGTGCTTTTTGGAAATATTCTCATTTCATTTTTGGTCGCTATGAGTTTACTTGTCGTTGGTATATTTGATATATTACCAGTTATGGTTCCAGAGAACAAACCCCTCTTATCTCCATTTTTAGATAAGTTAATCGACTATGCCATATTTGCATTTCTAATTAATTTGATTCGGGAAATCATTAAAGATATTCAGGATGTAGATGGTGATTATAAAGCCAGCATGAATACCTTACCTATTGTTTTAGGTCGAGATCGAGCGACAAAAATTGCATTTGCTGTAAGTATGATTCCTATTGGTGCAGTTATCTATTTTGTGATTACGTATTTGTATCAATATCAGGTTGCTATTGGCTATTTTTTACTATGTATCATTGCGCCTCTTATTTATGCAACGATTAAGATTTTTGGAGCAGAACATCAACAGCATTACAAACATATTAGTACTATTTATAAATTAATAATGCTCTTTGGCATCTTATCTTTGCTTCTCTATCCTTTTATTATTAATTTAAACGGCAATGCTTGACACAAAACTAAATAACTTTAATATTATTCTGGCATCAGGTTCTCCCAGACGTCAGCAATTTTTTAAAGATTTAGGACTTACTTTTGAAATTCGGTTAAAGCCTGTAAAAGAGGAATATCCAAACCGACTACGTCACTTTGAAATTAGTGATTATCTCGCACAACTTAAATCATTACCATTTAAAGATGAGTTAAATGATAATGATATCCTTATAACTAGTGATACTATTGTTTGGCATAACGATACAGCTCTTGGTAAACCGAAAAATCACGACGATGCGTTTAACATGTTATCCTCTATGAGCGATACGTCTCATGAGGTTATCACATCGGTATGTTTTACCATGTTGCATTCTCAAAAAACTGTGAATGCCATTACCAAAGTCACATTTAAAGCGCTTACTAAAAGTGAGATCAATTATTACATAGATACATACAAACCATTTGATAAAGCTGGCGCTTATGGTATTCAAGAATGGATTGGTCAAATAGGCATTACCAACATAGAAGGTTCATATACTAATGTCGTTGGTTTGCCTACACACCTCGTTTATAAAACGTTAAACAGCATGGTTTTGTAAGATTTCAGTTGTAATTTTATACTAAAGTAAAATTATAGTCATGATCAAGATATTCAAATTAGAAATTCCCGTATGTATTACTGTTCTTTTCTTCGGAACATTGGTGTCTTGCGGTGAAAAACAAACACATACAGACCAAGCTTTACGAACTGAAACTCCAGTGTCTTCAGAAAAATTACCTACAACATCACCTTTCGAACAATCTGAAGATTTTAAAAACTACTGGTATGCTGGTGAAGCTGAAATATCATCTTATAAGTTAGAGCAAGCACGATATGGAGAACTTAGAGATGGTACAGCAGTTTTAGTCTACGTTACTGAAGATTTCCTTCCTGAAAAACAGGTTAAGGCAGATAGATATAGTAAAAGCAATACATCTATATTAAAACTCAATGCGACTAAGAAATTCAATACAGGAATATATCCGTATTCCATTATGCAATCCACATTTTATCCTGTGAGCAATACGAAACATGCCATTAAATTAAGCTGCTCTGTTCAAGAGTGGTGTGGTCATGTGTACTCTCAATTAAATAATAGAGATTTGTTTGAAATCAAGTCGCATAGTTATTTTGAGAGTGAGGCCGATCAAGATATAAAACTAGATAAAGCCATACTAGAAAATGAATTATGGACACAACTTAGACTGGATCCTGAAAGTTTGCCAGTAGGAAATTTAAAAGTCATTCCGTCTCTAGAATATGTAAGGTTAAAACATATAGAACTCAAAGCTTATAATGCTACTGCCGAACTTAAAAATGGTGTTTATAGCATCTCTTATCCAGAACTCAACCGTACATTAGCAATTAACTTTAACGCACAATTTCCATATGATGTATTAGGATGGGAAGAGACATACAAAGATGGTTATGGCATTAACGCGAAAACGTTAACTACCGTTGCTACAAAATTAAAAACGATCAAATCACCTTATTGGAGCAAGAACTCAAATACTGATAGTGATTTAAGAAAAGATCTTAGTTTAGAATAGCACATACAAGGTTGAACTATTATATCTTTGTACTGGTAAATCAAAAATTATGTCAGAGTTTTTTACTACCTACCATACACAAATTATAAATTCATGTATTGTATTTGGTATTTTCTTTATTATTCAATTAATAGCTCGATTAGTTGTTAGGGTTATTGGAAATTCTAAAAAAATTCATGTTGGACGTGCAAAACTTGTTGGACGTTATATAACGATTTCATTTTTATTTATAGCGATCTTAATCGAAGCTTTTATTTTAGGCGTAAGTACCAGTGATCTGGCTTTAGTATTTTCATCGGTTTTTGCCGTTATCGGGATTGGATTATTTGCCATTTGGTCTATATTAAGTAATGTCACTTCTGGAATAATAATGTTCTTTTCATTTCCATATAAAATTGGAGATAAAATAAAAATACATGATAAAGACTACGAAATTGAAGCTATCATTGAAGATATTCGTTCGTTTCAAATTCATTTGAGAAAAGACAATGGCAATTTGGTCACTTACCCAAATAATCTACTCTTGCAAAAAGCGATTACTTTAATTGAAAAAGATGCTTTTGAGAGTTTAGAGGACGATGGAAGTGATTATATTTAATTCATCAAAACTATGAGTGCAAAAAACAACCACATAAACTATATAGAGCTAAAAGCTAACAATCTTGAGCATATCAAAACATTCTATACCAAAGCTTTTGGTTGGACGTTTACCGATTATGGATCTGGCTATACGGCATTTGCTGATAGCGGACTTGAAGGTGGTTTTCAGCTAACAGATGAAGACATCGTCAATGGTGTTTTAGTTGTTTTGTATCATAAAGACCTAGAAGTAATTAAAGACAAAGTCATAGCCTGTGGTGGGAAAATTTCGGTAGATATCTTCTCTTTCCCTGGAGGCAGACGGTTTCATTTCTTAGATCCTTCGGGAAATGAACTCGCCATTTGGAGTGAACCTGAAGCTGAGTAATGGATTCAAAACAACAGGTAGGTATATTAGGAATTGGAGCCATTGGAACGGTTATTTCCTATCAACTACAACAAAACAATTTAAATGAACTGTTCTATTTCAGCAGAACAAAACACACACATTTAAAACTAATTTCTGACGGTCTTCGATTTGAACTACCTGTAGATATCAAAACTACAATCTCAAAACCAATACCATTAGATTGGCTAATCATCTGCCTAAAAGAACATCAATATCAAGATGCTCAAGATTGGTTTCCAAAACTCATACATCCTCATACGAGAATTGCTGTGATTAGAAACGGACTTCAACTCAAGCATCCTCTATTAGCTTTTACAGATGATGACCATATTTTAGAATGTATGATTGATGCGCCAACACAACTTAGAAATGAAGGGTTCTATCAAAATTTAAACGCACCTATTCTAACTGTTCCTCAAAATGATTTATCTAATGCGTTTGAATTACGTTTTAAGCATTCTAAAATCAATATAAACCAAGTTGAAGATTTCAAAACCGAAAGCTGGAAAAAGCTTTGTGAAAGTGCCACACTTGGCGCTTTATTATGTTTACATAATGATACCTGCCATATATTTAAATCTGAAAAGCTACAGCATGACTATAGAGAGCTAATGAACGAAAGCATTCAAGTTGCCAAAGCTGATGGTGCAATTATAGAAAAAGACTTCACAGATCAAATGCTAAGCAAATTAATGAACTATCCCGACGCAAAAGGGAGTTCTATGCTTACCGATATGCGCAATGGTAAACCTATAGAACTAGGCGCCAAAAATGGTATCATCTCACAATTAGGTAAAGCATATCAGATCGACACTCCAATAAATGATATGATTATTAGAGCATTGTCTTAAGTTAACATACATAATATAGGATGATGCACTCACGTTATGATTAGAAACTAACTTATCATAATGAAAAAAACTATTACCGTTCTTATCACTTGCTTTATTATATCATCATTTTCAACTCAACTCAGTTTTAAGGACGCTCAATTAAAATACCCTAGAGTTAAACAAGCATACAAAGACAAATCTAAATGTATTAGTAAACTACTCAAATCCCATAATATTTCTAATGCTGAAATCTATATTAGAGCGTTCAAGCTTGAAGAAAAAATTGAAGTTTGGGCTAAAGAAAAAACAGATGTTACTTATAAATTAATTACCTCTTATCCGTTTTGCTTTAGTTCTGGCGGTTTAGGACCAAAACGACAACAAGGCGATTATCAAATTCCTGAAGGTTTTTATGTTATTGACAGATTTAATCCTGAAAGTAACTTTCATTTATCGTTAGGTATAAATTACCCAAATGCTTCAGATAAAATCAAGTCTAATCATCATCGATTAGGTGGTGATATTTTTATACATGGTTCCTGTTTTTCTGTTGGCTGCATACCAATTACAGATGACTGGATCGAAGAACTCTATATTCTATCTGTAGAAGCAAAAAATGCAGGACAAACCAGCATTCCTGTTCATATATTTCCATTCTATTTAAACGAAGACAATTACGAAAAACATATTAAAGACACATCAATTTCTGGTAACCATTCAAAATTTTGGACCAATTTAAAAGAAGGTTATGCTTATTTTGAAACCAACAGAACGGTTCCCACTATAGAAGTTTCAGAAGAAGGACACTATATATTCAAATAATATTATCTCGAATAGTTAGGTGCTTCTTTAGTAATCGCAACATCATGTGGATGACTCTCATTAATACCAGAAGCGGTTATTTTCACAAAGCGTCCAGTATCTTTTAAAGTAGCAATGTCTTTAGCACCACAATAGCCCATTCCAGCTCTTAATCCGCCTACAAATTGATGTATACTTTCATACAACTCACCTTTGTAAGGCACACGACCAACAATACCTTCAGGAACTAATTTTTTGATATCATCTTCAACATCTTGGAAATAACGATCCTTACTACCTTGTTTCATGGCTTCTACTGAACCCATACCACGATACGATTTAAACTTACGTCCTTCGTAAATAATGGTTTCTCCCGGACTCTCTTTTGTTCCTGCCAGTAATGAGCCTAGCATCACACTATCTGCACCAGCAGCAATTGCTTTAGGAATATCACCAGTGTAACGTATACCACCATCGGCAATCACTGGCACACCAGAACCCTTAATGGCTGCAGCAACTTCTAATACTGCAGAAAACTGAGGAAACCCAACACCAGCAACAACTCTAGTCGTACAAATGGAACCCGGTCCAATACCAACTTTAACGGCGTCAGCTCCTGCTTCAACTAAATATTTTGCTGCTTCTCCTGTAGCTATGTTACCAACGATAACTTCAAGATTTGGAAATTTTGATTTGATGTCTTTAAGTACCGCAACCACGCCTTTTGTATGTCCGTGAGCTGTATCAATAATCACAGCATCAACACCAGCTTTAACTAAAGCCGAAGCTCTATCTACAGCATCAGGTGTAACTCCAATAGCTGCTGCGACACGTAATCTTCCGTAAGAATCCTTATTAGCATTTGGTTTTTGAGTAACTTTAGTAATGTCTCTAAATGTGATAAGACCAACTAACTTGTAATTATCATCTACGATTAATAATTTCTCAATTTTATTTTTCTGAAGAATCTCTTCGGCATCTTTTAAAGACGTTCCCACTGCAGATGTTACTAAGTTCTCACTTGTCATAACCTCAACAATTGGTCTTTCATTAGCATGTTCAAAACGTAAATCACGATTGGTAACAATACCTTTTAATTTACCATTATCGTCTACAATTGGAATACCACCAATCTTATGCTCGGCCATACTTTGTTTAGCATCTATAACCTTAGCAGTTAATGGTAGCGTTACTGGATCTATGATCATACCACTTTCTGCTCGCTTAACCTTTCGTACTTTTTGAGCTTGTTGATCAATAGTCATATTTTTATGAAGTACACCAATACCACCTTCTTGTGCCATGGCAATGGCCATTTTACTTTCGGTAACAGTATCCATAGCTGCAGAAACCACAGGAATATTTATAGTAATATTACGCGTGAATTTGGTTTGAATATTAACTTCTCTTGGTAAAACTTCGGAAAATGCTGGAACTAAGAGTACGTCGTCATAAGTAAGACCTTCTCCAACAATTTTGTTTTCGTGTGCTGTCATGATGCAATTACGGTTATAATTGCATGCAAATATACAACTTAAATAGAGAATAGTATTAAGACTTTATTAAATCTTAAGGGAAAAGAGTTTTATTAAATTCTAGGACAACGTTTGCAGTTGGTTTTGCCCTTTTTCTTATACTTTTTACAGCATTTAGACTTCTTATTGACCTCGCAGTACATGATACATGAAGTGATAATAATTGGAGAACTCTCTAAGGTTAATTCGTCTTGCATTATTTTAATTTATTCTAAATAAATGCAAATTTATAAAAAAAAGATGCCAAAAAAGGCATCTTAATTCATTAAGTTATTAACAGATAGCACTATTCATTTTCATGAGCTGCTGCTATAGCATTGATATCACGATCAAATAAATAATGACCAGATTTATCAGTTCCAATTATATTAAGTTTATCTAATAAAGTTCTAGCCATAGCTTCTTCTTCCAATTGCTCGGTAACATACCATTGCATGAAATTATGCACGTTATAATCTTTATGTTGTAAACACTCATAAATCACATGATTGATTTGTTCTGTTACAAACATTTCACTTTCCAAAAACTTTTCAAAAAGTTCGTTAAGCCCGCTAAATACAGGTTTAGGTTTATCGAGTTCAGGAATAATGACATTACCTCCTCTTTCATTGACAAACTTTATAAGTTTGGTCATGTGCAGACGTTCTTCTTCAGATTGACTGTAAAAGAAATCTGCTACACCATTATAACCTTCGGCATCTGCCCAAGAGGCCATAGCCAAATATTGCATCGAAGCTTGTGCCTCATATTTGATTTGGCTATTTAATAAGTTTTCTATCGTTGTATTCATTCTGAAAGCTATTTTTTACGAAGATAGGTATTTATGTTTTAAGCACTTTCTTCGGCTTAATTAATTGATAGAGAATTATAAGTACAGAAGTGGTATAAGTTAAGGTCATTAAAGTTCCTGAAATCATTACAATATATTTCATCCAGAAGACACCTTTCCATAGAAAATAAATACCGCCAAAGGTTAGCAAAACTGAAATAAATGGCTCTACAATTAAAATTGCTTTTAATTTTTTTGAAAGCTTTGTAGTACTCAAAATAAGGCCTACCAAAAAGAAAATAATAGACATTGATAATATATGCCCATGCACTAATGTGAGCATTTGTTGCTCATTTTTTTTGAACTTCATCACAGTTGCATCTTCATCATCCTCGTTACCTAAATATTGTTCTTCTATACCATTTGGATTGGCCGAAGATGTCTCTCCTACAAATAATAGACCTGTGTAAAACCCTACACTTAAAACAATAATAAATGATGCAATTAGCAATTTTATTTCCTTAGGAAAAGTGTAAAGCATCCCGTTGAACTTCATTACAGAATATTTTTAGATTGAAGCATTTTTAATGACCTCAATACATCATTTACTGCAGATGTCATTGAACGAACAGAAATTGTAGCACCAGATATAGCAACAATATCTTGTTCATACTTGAGTTCATCTTCGGGTGTTTTACCTATAAATTGTCTCAACCATCGTTTGCTACCAATTTCTCCTCCATATTCTTCTCTATAAATAAGTACTTTAGCCTTCTTTACTATGAGATCGCTGTCTAATAAAATAAGATAATCAAACTGAGCTGTTTTACTTGGCGCTTTTGCTACATAAGCAAAACCAATTCTATTATTTTCAGATCTGATTTCAAAAAAGTTGTCAGTTTCAAACTTGGATGGCAATTCTTTTGCAACAGTGTCAGAAATTTTGAATGCTGAAAATTCAAATTTTTCAACATCGTATGTTGATTTGATCTCTTTGAACACCTTTTTTTTAATCTTTTCAGGTAATCCGAAAGACAAAAAAAACATGGATAAAACTAAGATGAAGATATATCTAAAATTCATGTTACAAAAGTATTAATTATATAATCGTTAAAACAATTAAAATGCCAAATAGCCAATGTGATATTATACTTTCAACATTAGCTATTAGACACTCAAATTTTATTTTTTATTAGAACCAAACACCGATACCAAAATTTAATCTATTATCGACATCACTGTTCTCTAGTGCATTGCTTCTAAATTGATAATCACCTTTTAATACAACTCCAGGTGCTATATGGTAACTTAAACCTGTTGTAATATCTGTTCTATTAAACGCATCGTTTCTTACTAGGTCTCCATCGGTATCAGCATGTGTGTCATAATTTTCAAATCGCGCAAATGCAAATAAACGCTGAGCCTTTGTTAAAGGAAGTAAGTTATAAGATACCTCTGCATAATACCCCATTAAAGCACTACCTAAATCTCTATCAGTTAAATTGTTATAAGCTTCAGTATCACTTAAAGATGCATAAATAAATTGACCACGAGCAGCAAATCTTCTAAAGGCATAACGTGCATCAAAACCTACCATTGAAACACCAATATTAGCACCATCAATATCTTCTACATCATCAGCAGCTTGCGTTTTTCCAAAATATCCTGACAATCCTAAACGTAAACCAGGCAAGCCGTAATATTCAATTTTAGTAGATAGCGTAGGACTATCGACAGTTGATTTAATTGCCTTTTGACGACCGCCACGTAAACCGTTACTTCCTTTTAAAAATCCGGTTACTTCGCCATCATCATTTACGGTAGATTTAAATCCGTTAAAAATATAAGCTTGGTAAGTCAATGACTGTTCAGGTAAACGGCCTGTTACACCTACTCCAATTTCTCTCCAAGTTGTTGGGACAATGGCATTATCTACCGCTGGACGTTCAACACCATTAAAAGTTGTAGGTTCGTGATATTCGTTTACAATTCCCATTGGTACCAACATAAGTCCTCCACGTAAACTAATATTATCACCTACAGCATAATTTACAAAGGCCTGTTCAACAAAAATCTCTTCCACATGCTCCATTTCAACTTCAGTAACAAATTGTGTTTTATCATTAAATCTATAACCAAATAATAACACTAGGCGTTGTACATCTAATTCTCCATTATTACCTTCTGGTTGGTTATAAGTAATTTCACCATAAGCACCAACCGTAACGGCTTTTCCATAATTACCAGATAAAATACGTTGCGCTGCATTTAACTGTTGTTGTGGGTTAAAAGTGATGCTGTCTTGTGAGGTTGGGGTTACTTGAGCTATGGCTGTTGCACTGATTAAAATTATAAGAAAAGTAAGAAGCTTATTCATTTGTTTTTATTTAGACTTAATATAAATAGTTATTGATTTCTGAGTGCAAAAATAGAATAGAAAATTACTTACGCAAAGTTTATTTAGATTAATTTTAAATAAAAATAAAGTTAAAAAAACAACGCATTGAAAACGTGATAATTAGAATAGAATAAAAATGATATTAGGTGACAAATCAGTGATAAGTCGTAAAGATTTTTGTCGCTTCATTATATGCACTCTCAAAACTCATCGCATTGAGATTGTTATTCTTTTTAGATGTGAAGTAAGACAACACCTTCTCTGTTGGCATATTACCTGTAAGCTCATCTTTAGCCATTGGGCAACCTCCAAAACCTTGGATGGCACCATCAAAGCGCCTACATCCTGCTTTATAGGCTGCATCTATTTTTTCAAACCATGTTGTAGGTGTGGTATGTAAATGTGCGCCAAATTCAATATCTGGATATTTCGGAATTAAATTAGAGAACAAATAATCAATACTTTCAGGATTAGAACTTCCAATTGTATCACTCAATGATAGTATCTTCACTCCCATTTTACTCAACCGTTCTGTCCACTCTCCTACGATATCCACATCCCATGGATCACCATATGGGTTTCCAAATCCCATAGAAATATAAACAACCACTTCTTTGTTGTGCTTATTAGCCATTTCTAAAATTTCGGAAAGCGTCACTACAGATTGTGCTATTGTTTTATGCGTATTACGCATCTGAAAGTTTTCGGATATAGAAAACGGATAGCCCAAATAATCAATTTCTGGATGCTTACAAGCATCTGTAGCTCCTCTTGTATTTGCAATAATCGCAAGAAGTTTACTTAGGGTTTCACTTAAATCTAATTGAGCTAAAACCTCAGCGGTATCCACCATTTGCGGAATCGCTTTTGGAGACACAAAACTTCCAAAATCTATCGTATCAAAACCGACGCGTAATAGCGATTGGATATATTGTACTTTCTTTTCAGTAGGAATAAAGTCCTTAATACCTTGCATGGCATCACGAGGACACTCAATTATTTTAACGGCTTTGCTCATCTAGTTCAAAGATAGTAATTATGATGATTTTGAAGTCGTTATTTTTCCGAAGTAAAAATGATAACTGCAATACCAACAAAGACAATGATTTGTAACCATTTAAGATAAACTCCAACACGTTCATGTTGTTTGATATATTTTGAAATGATACCTGCCAAAACTGCAATTCCTGAAAATATAATCGTTGATACGAACATAAAAAGTAATCCCAATACATAAAATTGAGTCACAGTACTCATCGTATCACTAAACAGAAATCCAGGAAAAAACGCTAAAAAGAAAATAGACACTTTTGGATTGAGTACATTCATAATGAAGCCTTGTTTAAATAATTGTCCTAAGTTTTTCTTCGGAATATGTTCTGAACCTAAACTCAATTTGTCACTAGACTTATAAACCTTAAACGCTAGATATAGTAAGTACATAGCGCCTAATAATTTTATAATGAAGAACAAGGTGTCATTTTCTTTGATGAGTGCCGATACACCAAAAGCAACTAACGTGGTGTGGACTAAGCATCCTGAGATTAATCCTGCAACGGTGGCCAACCCAAATTTTTTACCGTTTACAATACTTTGCATCAAGACATAAATGTTATCTGGTCCAGGCGATATGGCTAAGGCAGAAGTGGCTAAGGCAAATGATATGAGCAGGTCGTAATTCAGTCTGTTAAATTTTTTATAAAAATAATTAAAAATTGATGTAAGTAAGGCCTATAGGTTTACGACTTAAATACCTTAAAAAACTATTCCACTATGAAAAAAATTACTTTTACTTTAAAATCTTTATGCTCAATTACTTTACTACTCTTTACTACAGCAGCTTTTGCACAATCTACAGCGAGCTATAACATTACGTTTAGTAGTAATTGGGAAACCGAAACCGTAGATCCTGTTAAAGGAAATAGTACGATGACTATCCCAGGAAATGCACATTGGTCTGATCTTGTAGGTGCAACCCACAATAGTAACTATACACTGGTTGAAATGGGTACATTAGCATCTGTTGGTGTTAAAAATGTTGCCGAATTTGGTTCCAATGGAGCTTTAATGTCTGAGGTTAATAGTACTGGAGATGCCAATCAATGGTTGCAGCAAAGCTTTTCTCCGTTTGCAGCCATTAGTTCTGCGACACTCAGTAATGTTGTTGTGAGTTCTGATTATCCGTTATTAAGCTTAGTGTCTATGATTGCGCCTAGTCCAGATTGGATGATCGCTATTAATGGCGTTAACCTAAGAGATGGAAATACTTGGCGAAATGAAATTATCATAGAGTTATTCCCCTATGATGCTGGTACAGATAGTGGTGCAACATATACGGCTGCTGATCAACCAACAGTACCAAGTTTTCAGCCTGTTTCAGTATTAATAAATCAAGGACCTTTTAATGATAAACCTATTGGTACGATGACCATTAGCTTAAATCAGGTATTAAGTGTAGATGAGGCCGATATCGATAAAGCTGTTATCTATCCTAACCCATCTAATGACGGTATATTTAATATTAACACAACAAATGCAAATCCGTTAAAAGAAGCTTGGGTTTACGATGTATTAGGAAAGCAAGTGTCAAAAATAGAAAACAAAAACGCCGATAACCAAGTACGTATGGATCTAAATGAATTAAACAATGGTATATATTTGGTTAGATTAGTTCTTAAAGATGGTTCTGAATCCACAAAAAAGGTAGTAATCAATTAACAAATATTGAGCATTTCGTCTATAAATTTGGTATTTAATCGATTTTTCGATATGTTTACGCCAATATTTAACCTACTATTTTGTTATGAAAAAAGGAGTCCCAATTAAAAAGTTACTTTTACTTTTAACGATTTTTTGTTCAATTACCAATGCCGTTGCTCAACATGTTGAAGAATGCGGTACTGTGTTTACACCAGAATCTGAGTCTTATTTTAAAAAGATATTACCTCAGGTGAAACAGTATGAGGAAGCATATTTTCAAAACCTTGCATTAAGACGATCTTCAACTGCAATTAGCTCTGTTCCTATCAAAGCACATATTATTAGAAATACTGATGGAACAGGCGGACTTACAGCTTCACAGCTAAATGATGCTATTGCAAACATGAATGCTTTTTATGCTAATGCATTATTAGAATTCTTCTTATGTGATGGTATCAACTATATAGATGATTCAACCTATTTTGATTACGAAACAAATGAGGAAGCTGCATTAACAGCTGCCAATAATGTCAATAATGTGATCAATATCTATTTTGCCAATACAGTGGTTAATAGCTCATCTGGTAGCGGTCTTTGTGGTTATGCTTATTTCCCTGGCGGACCAGAAGTTATTCTCATGAATAATAATTGTGCTATGAATGGTAGTACACTTCCACATGAAATGGGACATTTCTTTGCACTATCACATACTCACGGACCAAGTAACAGTACTCAAACTACAGAATTAGTAGATGGGTCTAACTGTGATACAGATGGTGACTTCATTTGTGATACACCAGCCGATCCACAATTAGGTTACAGCAATGTATCTGCGTTTTGCGATTATACTGGAAATGATACAGATGCGAATGGTGATACGTTTGCTCCAGCACCAAGAAATATTATGTCTTACTCTCGTAAAGAGTGTCGTGATGAATTTTCACCACAACAGTACGCGAGAATTTATGGAATTTATCAAGCATCACGTTCAGCAATGGCGTGTCCGAGTTTTAATGTGGACATAACTTCTAATTTTACTAGAGATTGTAGTAACTCATTAGATGTTGATTTTACAGATAATAGTGTTGGTGCTACCTCTTGGGAATGGGATGTAGATGGTGATGACATCATCGATTATACAACACAAAATCCTTCTCATACCTATACGAGTTCTGGTGCTTATGATGTTAGACTTACCATATCTAACGGATCGAGCTCATTAACTAAAGTGTATCAAGAATATATAGAGGTTGGTGGTGAAGACATTGCAACAACAGAAATCGTGTTAACATTAGTGACCGATGATTGGCCTGCTGAAACGTCATGGAATTTAAAAGATAGCAGTGGAACTATATTATATTCGAGTCCGACCTATACTGAAGGCGTTGATGACTTTCAAACGTTTACCGAAAACTTTGTTGTAACAGCAAATGAATGCTATACATTTGAAATGATTGATGGTTATGGCGATGGTATTTGTTGCGCCTCTGGTGCTGGATCATATACCTTAACTACACTCGAAGGTAGTACAATTGTAACTGGTGGTGCTTACGGTTTTGGAGAGATCACTTATATGTCAAACAACGCTTTAAGTGTTGACGACTATTTTAATAATAATACCATGTCGGTATATCCTAATCCGACTAAGGCTATTTTAAATATTAAATTGGCAAATACTAATGATTTACCTGATGCTTATACGATTTATAATGTATTAGGTCAAACAATCACAACTAAAACTATTTCTCAAGTTGCTGATTTAAGTATTCCTACTGAAAGCTTTAGTGAAGGTGTATATTATTTAAAAGTATCTAAAGGAACAAATTCAAATACAATTCCGTTTATTAAGAATTAACGGATGGTCTCACTTTAAAAAAAGCGAATTGATTGGTTTCAATTCGCTTTTTTTATAAGTGCTTTATTGATCTTTTTTATCAGCTTAGGGCCTTCGTAAATAAAGCCAGTATAAACTTGCACTAGATCTGCTCCAGCGGCTATCTTTTCTAGCGCATCTTCAGCAGAATGAATACCTCCCACTCCAATTATTGGAAACGATTTATTGCTTTTATCTGCCAAATATTTTATAACTCTGGTTGATTTTGATTTTATAGGTTGACCGCTCAATCCGCCATTTCCAATTTCTGCAAGTTGCTCTTTAGTAGCCTTTAAATCTGTTCTATCTGTTGATGTATTACTTGAGATTACGCCATCCAAATTGGTTTCATTTACCAATTCTACAATTTCATCGAGTTGATTATTATTTAAATCTGGAGCAATCTTTAATAAAATTGGTTTTTGTTTTTCAAAGTTGGCATTCGCTTTTTGTACTTCGGAAATGAGCTCTAAAAGGTAATCTTTATCATTTAGCTTGGCATGGCTTCCTACATTTGGACAACTCACATTAAGAACGAAGTAATCAACATAAGGATGCAATCCATTAAAACATTCGAGGTAATCCTTGGTATAATCTTCAGGTTTGGTATCTGTATTCTTACCAATGTTCCCGCCAATAATAAGCCTACCTTTATTCTTCTTTAATTGTGTAATAGCAGCTTCCAATCCTTCATTATTGAAGCCCATTCTATTGATAATTCCCTTGTCGTCTTTTAATCGAAAAAGTCGTTTTTTAGGGTTACCCACTTGCCCTCTTGGTGTAACTGTTCCTATTTCAATAAAACCAAAGCCAAAGTTAGCCAGCTCATTATACAATACAGCATTCTTATCAAAACCAGCAGCTAAACCAACAGGGTTTTTAAATGTTAGTCCAAATAATTCACGCTCTAAAGTAGAATCATTAACCACATATAGGCTTCTAAATAAAGCACTCATACCTGGGATTTTTGAAAAATTCCGAATTAATGAAAATGTAAAATAGTGAACTTTTTCTGGGTCAAAAGAAAATAATAGTGGTCTTAGCAGAAGCTTATACATAGGAAATCTTTTCTAGTGCAAAAATACTACAGATTTTGAATATAATCGCTAACTTTCGCTTGATTAATTATTCAACGATATTTAATCACAATGTAAACTTGTAAAAGAAAAGAAATTAAGCGTTATGATTACCAAAGAAGACATTACAAAACGTTTTATTAGTTATGTTACTGTAGATACCGAATCTGACCCAAAAAGTGATACAACTCCAAGTACAGAAAAACAGTGGGACTTGGCAAATGCATTAGTTGAAGAGCTAAAAGCTATTGGAATGAAAGATGTTAGCATTGATACTAACGCCTACATCATGGCAACTTTACCTAGTAATGTTGATCATGACGTTCCAACTATTGGATTTATCTCTCATTTTGACACATCTCCAGATTTTACAGGCGCAAATGTAAAACCTCGTGTTATAGAAAATTATGACGGTAAAGCTATTACGCTTAATGACGATCAGAATATTATTCTATCTCCAGATTATTTTGAAGATTTATTATTGTACAAAGGTCAAACATTGATTGTTACAGACGGAACGACACTTTTAGGTGCCGATGATAAAGCTGGAATTACCGAAATAGTTTCGGCTATGGAATACCTTATCAACCACCCGGAAATTAAGCATGGAGATATTAAAGTTGGGTTTACACCAGATGAAGAAATTGGTCGTGGCGCACATAAATTTGATGTTGAGAAATTTGGAGCCGATTGGGCCTATACCATGGATGGTAGTCAGATTGGTGAATTAGAGTATGAGAACTTTAATGCTGCTGGAGCAGAAGTGACCATTAAAGGTAAAATTGTTCATCCTGGTTATGCTAAAGGAAAAATGATAAACTCGATGTACATCGCAACTGAGTTTATCAACTCTTTACCTCGAATGGAAACACCAGAACATACTGAAGGCTATCAAGGCTTTTTTCATTTGCATCATATCGAAGGTAAAGTTGAGGAAACCACATTGCAATACATCATACGTGATCACGATAAAGACCATTTTGAAGCTCGTAAAGAAGTTATGGTAAAACTTACCAATGATATCAACTCACAATATGGACGAGAAGTCATAACCATAGATATTAAAGATCAATATTTTAATATGAAAGAAAAGGTTGTCCCTGTAATGCATATTGTAGATATTGCCGAAGAAGCGATGAAACAGCTTGGTATTGAACCATTGATCAAGCCCATTAGAGGTGGTACTGATGGTTCACAATTGAGCTATATGGGATTGCCTTGCCCTAATATCTTTGCTGGTGGTCATAATTTCCATGGTCGTTATGAATACGTTCCTGTAGAAAGTATGATAAAGGCTACCGAAGTAATTTGTAAGATTGTAGAGCTAACAGCATTAAAAAATCAGTAGTATGATACATATCAAGTCCATTTTAGCTATAGCCTTATTACTAATAGTTAACAAACTAAATTCACAGGAATTTTCATCTCAAGTACAACGATTTATTACTGTTGATGATTCAAGCTATGCAATCACCAATGTTACTATTATTGATGGTACTGGAAATGCAACCAAAACCAATCAAACTATAATTATCAACAACAATAAAATAGAAGCTATTGGTAATTCAAATAATATAGAGTTATTTGGAGGAATTAAAACAATAGATGGGAGCAATAAAACTATTATTCCAGGCTTAATAATGCTACACGAACATATGTTTTATACGAAGCCATTTGAAAATTGGTTTAGTGTGGGACAAATGACCTTTACCTTCCCTCGCCTCTATTTGGCTGGTGGTGTTACAACTATGAGAACTGGTGGAAGTATTCAACCACAAACCGATTTAAACGTTATGAAATGGATTAATGAAGGAAAAATGACAGGTCCAAATATGTTTGTTACTGGACCTTTCATTGAACGCGAAGGCCCTAAAGTTCCAGAGTTAGGTTTTATTAATAACGCTGAAGAAGTCGCCTTTTTGGTCAATTACTGGGCAGATAAAGGAGTGACCTCATTTAAAGTTTATAATAATATTACTAAAGAGGATTTAGAAATTTGCGTTACGGAAGCTCATAAACGCGGACTTAAAGTCACTGGGCATTTATGTTCCCTTACTTATGCCGAAGCCTCAGAAATTGGCATAGATAACCTTGAACATGGTTTTATGGCATCTAGTGATTTTTCAACAGATAAAGTCGAAGATTTATGTGATCCATATAGCGCGAGACAGGGTCTGGCAAGTCAAGATGTAAACGGAAAAGCAATTAATGAGCTCATCGATTTACTAATTAAAAACAAGACAGTAATTACCACTACTCCCAATGTATTTGAGCCTTATACAGATAGAGAAATTGTTCCTGGCGGAGGTTTAGATGCTTTAATTCCTCAAATACAAGAGCGTTTAAAAGCCAATTATGAACGTAGTCAAGGGCGAGATGCAAATAGCATTGCACTTTTTAATAAGAATCTAACTTGGGTCAAACGCTTTTATGACAAAGGTGGTTTTTTAGTTGCTGGAACAGATCCAACTGGAGCTGGACGAACTGTTGCTGGTTATGCCAATCAACGTACTGTGGAGATATTGGTAGAAGCTGGTTTCACAGTTGAAGAAGCCATAAAAATATGTACGCTGAATGGCGCTGTCTTTTTAAACATTAATAAAAATACAGGAACCATAGAAAAAGGAAAAACTGCAGATTTCATTTTAATAAATGGTAATTTAAATGACAACATCAAAAACATTAGAAACATGGAAACTGTATTCAAAAATGGTGTTGGTTTCGATTCTAAAAAACTTTTTGAATCTGTCAAAGGACAGGTTGGCTTGAATTAATCAATTGATCAAATTATTGTATCTTGATTTGATATGAACACAGCACAATTAGTAAATATCTGGTTTGAGAAATGGAATACTGGTGATTTTCAAAACTTGCCAATTACGGATAGCTTTGAGCACACTAGTCCTTTTGGGATTGTAAAAGGGAAACAAGTATACATTAATTTGGTGCACGAGAACAAGGATAAATTTTTAGGCTATGTGTTCGACATACATGATGTTATTTATATGGTAGATAGTGCTTGCGTGCGCTATACGGCTAAACAAGGAAATGACTTTTCTTTAGACGTAAGTGAATGGTATTATTTTAAAAACAACCTTATAGATAAAGTATTTGCGTATTACCATATTGGAGATATTCGAGAGGAAAGATCTTATAAAAATTAAATATTATGAAAAAAATATATTCTGTAGAAGAGTACATAGAGGAAAATCCCCATTACGCAGAAGAACTTTCTATATTGCGACGCATTATCAATTCCACAGAACTTGAAGAAACAGTAAAATGGAGCATGCCTACCTATTGTCTAAACGGAAAGAATGTTTTAGGCATTGGCGCCTTTAAAAACCACTTCTGTTTGTGGTTTCATCAAGGTGTATTTTTAAAAGACGAGCATGACTTACTCATCAATGCTCAGGAGAATAAAACCAAAGCTTTACGGCAAATGCGTTTTGATTCTAAGTCAGACATTAATAAAGATGCAGTATTGACCTACGTCAAAGAAGCCATTGAAAATCAACGCTTAGGTAGAGAAATAAAACCTGTTCGTAAAGCGAAGGAAGTCATTATTCCTCCAGAATTACAAGAGGCTCTAAAAGGAAATTCTGAATTCGATACTAGCTTTAAAGCATTAACTCCTGGAAAGCAACGTGAATATTGTGAGTATATAGTTGAAGCCAAAAGAGAAGCCACTAAACAATCTCGGCTAGAAAAAATAATGCCAATGATCATTCAGGGTGTTGGACTTCATGACAAGTATAAAAACTGCTAAATACAGTGCAAAAAAAACTCCGAAAGTAACTTTCGGAGTTTTTTATGAATATTATTATATTCTATTTTGTTGTCGCTGGAGCATTTAACTTTCTACTTATTTCCATAGAAATTGCAGAACGTTCAAATTTTATTTTTCCAGCTAGTGTTTCAATTACACAGCTATTGTCTTTATCATTGATATCAACTATTTTACCGTGCATTCCACTCTTAGTTACAACTTTATCACCTCTTTTTAATGCTGCGGCAAACGCTTTTTCTTGTTTTGCTCTTTTCATTTGCGGTGCGATCATAAAGAAATACACCACAGCAAACATTAAAATAAAAGGTAGAAAATCTCCAATTGATCCCATAAATTATTTTCCTACAGGTTTAATTGCAGCTGAACCAGCTTTTTTGTTTGCAGCATTTGGATCTGGTTGTACAAAAGCTTTAATTTTAACTACTTCAGAACCTTTTTCAGTATTTGTAGTTAACGTAATAGATTTTTGTACTTGGTTAGTTCCTTTTCCGTTGAATTTTACAGTAAACTCAGCAGACTCTCCTGGAGCTAAAGGATCTCTGTTCCAATCTGAAGGTACAGTACATCCACAAGTACTCTTAATATTACTAACAACTAAAGGTGTTTTTCCTGTGTTAGTGTATTTAAATTTTGTTTCAACTGCAGTACCATTTACGATTGTACCAAAGTCATGTTCAGTTTCGTCAAAAGATATTACTGGATAATCTTGAGATTTTGCATCTCTCTCTGCAGCCGATGCTACATTGTCAGAATTAATCTTTGCTGTTGCATCTTCTTTACAAGATGTGAAAGCCACTAAACATAATGCGCTTAACGCTAAAATTGCTTTTTTCATTGCTATGATTTTTAAATTATTGTTGATTCGAGAAGCCAAATGTACTAATTATTTCATCTAATTAAAATTTTTAGTGCATTTTCAAAGAAAACATTAACAGTCTATAGCCTATAAAACCTAGAAACTTAGAGTAAACCTCTTCCTATTTTATTTAATTTTCCTTCAGCTGTGTATTCTTTTATGATTTTATCTAAAATACCATTAATAAAGTTACTACTCTTTGGTGTTGAATATTCTTTAGCAATTTCCAAATACTCATTAATAGTTACTTTTATTGGTATTGATGGAAATTTTTGAAACTCACAAATAGCCATTTGCATTAAAAGAGTGTCTATTTGAGTGATACGCTCTGCATCCCAATTTTTTGTTTTTAATGCTATTTCATCACTAAAAGTTCCTTGATTCAATATTGTTTTCTTAAGTAAATCAACACCAAAATCTCTGTCTTCCAAATCCTTGAATAATTTAGGTGTAAAGAATTTCCCTTCGGAAGACACTTTAACTTTCTTAAACAATTTTAGAATGGAGGTATTTACAACTGGCAAATCATCTAGCCATGTAATTCGTTTATCTTCAAAGTAATCATACAATTTATCGTTAGGTGCAATGATTTCGGTAAATATATCAATAACAAAATTTTTATCCTCTTTAAAAGTAGACGTCTTTGTAGACATATAATCTTTATAAATATCGCTTTCTAAAATGGCTTTAAAAATGACATCGATATATTCAAAATCTAAATACCAAGGATTTTCTTTTTGATCTTCTAAATGCGCTTGTAACGCTTCATTAGAATTGAGCAACTCTAACACTTCATTATTGACAAACTTAGCATTAGGATTCTTCTCTTCTTGTGTAGCTAAAAACTTTTTTTGTGATTTCTCTAATCTGTCCTTAGACTTTTTATGCACTTCAGCCAATAATGCTAATTGGGCCAAAAACAGGTCATACATACTATCTAGACTTTTAAGCAGAAAATTTTCATAGGTTTTGATATTATCACTCTCACTTCCTTTTGAAGCGTAAAGCGTTTGCATAACCTTGATACGAATGTGACGTCTATTTAACATGTTTCCAAAGAGCTAATAATTAACAAAGCGAAAGATTACTGTCTTTCGCTTTGCAAAAATACTATTATTTTAAAGGTATAAAAATATTTAAATGGGGATTTAGGTTATTTTCCCTGTTCTTTTTTTCTTGTTTCTATACGTTCTTTTGCAATCTTTAATGCAGAAACATTTGTAGTCACGTTATTTTGTTTCGCTCCTTCAAAAATTTCTAAAGTCGTATTATAGATATTTTCTGTTTTACGAATAATTTCCTGTTTTCCGTAATTTTCTAATTCTGCATAAACATTAATAATACCACCAGCATTAATTAAGAAATCTGGCGCATATAGAATACCTCTGTCTTGAAGCATTCTTCCATGTTTTGACTCGTCTGCTAATTGATTATTTGCTGCTCCTGCAATAATATCAGCACGTAGTTTATTAATCGTATCATCATTAATTGTTGCTCCAAGAGCACAAGGTGCATAAATATCCATAGATTCACTATAAATATCATTTCCCTTATAAATGGCAACATTATATTTTGAACTAACCTCTTCTAAACGCTCTTGATTAATATCAGCAATTGTAACATTAGCACCTTCGTTTGTTAAATGTTCAACCAATGATTCTCCAACATGACCAATCCCTTGAACAAATACAGACTTATCTTCAAGTATATCACTTCCATATTTAAATTTAGCAGCAGCTTTCATTCCCATAAAGACACCATAAGCTGTGATAGGTGAAGGGTTTCCAGCACCTCCTTTACTTTCAGAAATACCTGTAACATAAGGCGTCACTTCTCTAACTGTATCCATATCAGCTGTAGTCATTCCAACATCTTCAGCAGTAATATATCGTCCACTCAAAGAATGTACAAATTCACCAAATTTCCGCATTAATTCTGGTGTCTTTTGTGTTTTTGCATCTCCAATAATGACTGCCTTACCTCCTCCTAGATTAAGTCCAGTTATTGCCGATTTAAACGTCATACCTCGAGACAATCTTAGTACATCATTAAGAGCTTCCCATTCATTATTATAAGTCCACATTCTTGTTCCTCCTAATGCAGGTCCCAAAACTGTATTGTGTATACCAATTATTGCTTTTAATCCAGTATCTTTGTCGTTGCAAAACACGATTTGTTCATGATTATCAAAAGATAATTGCCCAAAAACTGGATCTATTTTTGAAAGTTCCTTAGAACTGATAAGGTCTGATGTCATTTGAATTTAGATTAAGTCTATTTTACATTATACATAAAATAGCGTGCAAAAATAACTCAATATTGGAGTATTAGCAAAAATTAATACGTTAAAATGTCAAATTGCTAAAAATCAAGCCTCAAAATAGTAAATGAAAGAACTAAAACATATTAATAAGTATTTCTACAAGTATAGAAGCCGACTCCTATTAGGTATTCTAATAACAATTGGCGCAAAAATATTTGCATTGTTTATGCCTAGATTTATAGGTAAGGCGATTACCGTTATTTCTAAAGCAAATAAAGAAGAGATTTCAGAAGTTGTTTTTAGAGAACAACTGGCTTTAAATATTCTATATATCATTGGTGCTGCTATTATCACTGGAATATTTACATTTTTAATGCGTCAAACCATCATTAATGTGTCACGATATATTGAATATGATTTAAAGAATGAGATCTATAAACAATACCAAAATCTATCATTAAATTTTTATAAGGCTAATAGAACTGGTGATTTGATGAATCGAATTAGTGAAGATGTTGGAAAAGTTCGTATGTATTGCGGACCGGCTATCATGTATACTATCAATACTATTACGCTGTTCATTGTTGCATTAATCTATATGCTAAGTGTTGCTCCTAAATTGACGCTTTATACGGTATTGCCTCTTCCAATTTTGTCGTTTATTATTTACAAGTTGAGCAGAGTTATTAATAAACGTAGTCGTATTGTTCAAGAATATTTATCACATTTATCTACGTATACGCAAGAATCATTTAGCGGAATTTCGGTAATCAAATCCTATGGTATAGAAAAAGATAATTTTGATGAGTTCAATAAACTCTCAGAAGAGAGTAAACAGAAGCAAATTGATCTTACCAAAGTACAAGCCTTATTTTTTCCTTCTATGATATTACTCATTGGTGTGAGTAATATTCTAGTCGCCTATATTGGTGGTATGCAATACATTAATGGAGAAATTGAAGAAATTGGAACTATTGCAGAGTTTTTGATCTATGTAAATATGTTAACATGGCCTGTTGCTACTGTAGGTTGGGTAACTAACTTAGTGCAGCAAGCAGAAGCCTCTCAAAAGCGTATCAATGAGTTTTTAAAGCAAGAACCCGAAATCAAAAACAATAATGACACGCCATCTGAAATTAATGGAGTTATCGATTTCGATAAGGTAACCTACATCTACCCAGATACTAACATTAAAGCACTTGATGAAGTGAGTTTCTCTCTCAAAAAAGGAGAAACTTTAGCTATACTTGGCAAAACAGGCTCTGGAAAATCAACAATTCTAGATTTAATTGGAAGGCTTTATGACACTCAAGAAGGTCAAATTTCTATAGATGGCACACCAATAGATCAAATTCATTTAAAAAGTTTGCGCGATCATATTGGATATGTTCCACAGGATGCCTTTTTATTTTCTGATACCATTGAAAACAATATTAAATTTGGGAATGAAGATGCCACTGAACAAGAAATAGTCACTGCTGCTAAATATGCCGATGTGCACAAAAATATATTAAACTTTAACGACGGTTATCAAACAAAATTAGGTGAACGGGGTATTACCTTATCTGGTGGACAAAAGCAACGTATCTCTATTGCGAGAGCTATTATCAAAACCCCAGAGATCATGTTATTTGATGATTGTCTATCGGCTGTCGATACTGAAACTGAAGAAAAAATACTAACCAGTCTTCGTGAAATTTCCCAAGGAAAAACAACTATAATCGTAAGTCATCGTGTGTCATCTGCTAAGGATGCAGATAAGATTATTGTATTAGAAGATGGTAAAATCATTCAAGATGGAACTCACGAATCATTAGTAAACACAGATGGTTACTACAAAGAGCTTTACTTAAAACAACTCAGTACAAAAGAATTATAATTTTTGTTGTTTACTAACCTTTTTTTTTAGATTTTTGATGCACAATCAAACAAAAAAATAAAAAAAATAGCTATGAGTGATCACGGAATGATGGAAAAAGAGGAAATATTTTCAAAAGTATTGCGAGCAGGAAGAAGAACCTACTTTTTTGATGTTCGAGCAACTAAAGCTGGAGATTATTACCTTACCATCACAGAAAGTAAAAAATTTACTAACGACGACGGATCGTTTCACTACAAAAAACACAAAATCTATTTGTATAAAGAAGATTTTTCTGAATTCAATGAGATTTTAAGAGAAATGACCGATTACATAATCGCGGAAAAGGGAGATGAAGTGATTAGTGAACGTCATCAAAAAGATTTTAAGAAAGAAGACTATTCATCAAATACTAATGATGACATAGCTAAAGATGAAGAATCTACTTCAGATTCAGAATCTGCTGAAAAGTTTACAGACATCAATTTTGAAGACATCTAAATCCCATTTTTGTTAAATTATACTAAACCGCTATTCTAAGACTAGCGGTTTTTTTATTTTTATAATCTAATCTAAACCATAATATGAGACTAACTATCCTCCTACTCGTATTAAGCTGCTTTCAGCTTAATGCACAATCTAAACCTGATCTATCATATTACCTTCCGCAAAACACATCATACAACCAAAGTATTCCAACACCAGAATCTGTTATAGGTCACCAAGTTGGAGAATGGCATATTACACATGATAAGTTGGTACAGTATATGCGCGCACTAGCAGCAGCGTCTGATAGAATTAGTATTGAAGACAGAGGAACAACATTTGAAGGTCGACCACTACTTCTACTAACAATAACATCACCTACAAATCACAACAACCTTGAAACGATTAGACAAACGCATATAGCATCTACCGAAAACAATACCGTAGACACCAATAACATGCCAATTGTTATTTATCAAGGCTTTTCAATTCATGGTAATGAAGCCAGTGGTTCTAATGCCTCAATGCTGGCAGCTTACCATTTAGCTGCTGCCCAAAGTAATGATGTTAAAGATCTATTGGATAATGCCGTTATTTTATTTGATCCTTCGTTGAATCCTGATGGACTGCAACGTTTTGCTTATTGGGCAAATACGAATAAAAGTAACAACTTAAATCCAGATCCAAACGATAGAGAATATCGCGAAGTGTGGCCTGGTGGACGAACCAATCACTACTGGTTTGATATGAATCGAGACTGGCTACCTGTTCAGTTGCCAGAATCTCGTGCGCGAATAGCGAGCTTTCATAAATGGTTACCAAATATTCTGACCGATCATCATGAAATGGGAACCAATGCCAGTTTCTTTTTCCAACCCGGAATTCCATCGCGTACACACCCTTTGACACCTAAATTAAACCAAGAGCTAACAAAGAGTATAGGTAATTATCACGCCAAAGCGTTTGATAAAATAGGATCACTGTATTACACCGAAGAAAGCTTTGACGATTTTTACTATGGAAAAGGATCTACCTTCCCAGATATAAATGGAGGTATTGGAATCTTATTTGAGCAAGCCAGTTCTCGTGGGCATATCCAAGAAAGCGCAAACGGTATACTAACCTTTCCTTTTACAATCAGAAATCAATTAACTGCTGCATTATCTACACTCGAAGCGGGAAAAAATATGAGACAAGAAATCCTTCAATACCAGCACGATTTTTATAAGAATGCAAGAAAAGAAGCGTCTAAAGAAAATGGAAAAGGAATTGTTTTTGGAGACGAAAAGGATGCAGCTAAAACCTATCATCTCGCCGAAATATTAAAACGTCACAGTATTGGTTTTCATGAGATAAAGAGTGATTTCACGACCAATGGTAAGCGTTTTAAAAAAGGCTATGCCTATATCATTCCAAAGAATCAAAAAAATACGCGTTTGATCAACGCAATGTTTGAAAAACGCACCAAATTTCAAGATAGCTTGTTTTACGATGTTTCTGCTTGGACATTTCCACTCGCATTTGGATTGGATTATGCTGAAGGGGTTTCTACTTCAAACGCCGGAGCTCAAGTAAAAGAACTTAACATGCGTTCTGGAGTTGTTTCAGCAAAAAGCAATTACGCTTATCTCATGGAATGGCATGAATATTATTCACCAAAGGCTTTAAACAAAATTTTAGAAAGTGGGCTACGTGCTAAAGTAGGTATGAAGCAATTTTCAATGAATGGAAAAACCTATGACTACGGAACCATATTGATTCCTATTCAAAATCAAAAGAAATCTGCCGATCAACTCTACAGTTTCCTTCAAAAAGTTGCTACAGATTGCCATATCAATATTGATGCTGTAAATACTGGATTAACTGAAGGTATTGACTTGGGAAGTAATCAATTTAGAGCATTAACACAACCTAAAGTAGCCATCATTGTTGGTGATGGTATTCGTAGTTATGATGCTGGTGAAATATGGCATTTATTTGATCAACGTTACGACATGCGCTTGACCAAACTCGATACAAGATCATTAAGTCGTGTGAACCTTAGTAGATATAATACAATCATTTTACCAAGTGGTTCGGTGAGTGCTACTAAACAATTAAAGGAATGGGTTCAAAACGGAGGCACACTCATTGGATACCGAAGTGCATTAAACTGGTTAAAGCGAAATGAATTTATCAAATTGGATTTTAAAAAGATGGAACGCCAAGCTACAGATATTTCTTTTGAACAACGCGGTAATTTTAATGGTGCTCAGGTTGTTGGAGGTGCAATTTTTGAAGCTGAACAAGATCGCTCTCATCCTATAAATTTTGGCTATAAAAATGATAGAATAGCCTTATTTAGAAATAACACTATGTTCATGAAAGCTGATAAGCAGAGTTATAACAATCCGATAAGATACACTAAAACACCTTTATTAAGTGGTTATATCTCAAAACCTAACTTAGATAGTTTGTCATTGACCGTTCCGTTTAAAGTCAATCGATTAGGTGGTGGTAATGTTGTTGTGTTTACAGACAATACTAATTTTAGAGCATTTTGGTATGGCACAAATAAACTTATGATGAATGCTATATTCTTTAGAGAAGAATTATAACTTAACTGAAAGCAAGGCCAGAACAATTACAATGATTACATATAATAGCGCTATTTGAAACTGAAATACTAAAGATAGTATCAACATAACGACAAGAACAAAAATTGGTACTAAGGATATGGCGATAGCAAACCGGAACGTAGAAGTGAACTCTATTTCAGTAATTTTTGGCTGAGCTACCTTTTTCCAGATTATATATGGTATAAAGAGACTAATAATCAATAATATCTTAGATAAAAGTTGTATTAGATTTGGTTTTACAGTTTCAACCTTTATACAAGTTTTAAAATCACTTTCAATACATCTATTGACATCCTCTGGCTTAGTAAAGTCTACATTTAAATCTTCAAGCGTTTTTAGTGTTGTCGCGTAATTTTCACTAGGAATATGCGTAGTAAGCTGGCTTAATTGTTCAAAAACAGTGGACTTGAGTTCTAAAACATTTTTGTTTTTTTCTGTAATAATATCAGAATCGATTACTGTGATATTTCCGAAGTTAATCAAGGTAGAATCTGCAAATTGAGTGGCATTCTGAAAATTTAATCCAACAGGAACTAAATGAATTTTGGTATTAGGATACTGCTCTAGTGTTTCAAAAATAATACGTGTAAACCCTTTACTTAAAGGTCGAACAGTTCGTTTTAGATTATGACTACCCTCTGGAAAAATAACAATAGCATGCTTATTACTTAGCAATTTAGAGCTCTTGGAAAACACTGAGTTGTTCTTCGTCAAATTAGACCAACCGTCTCTAATACGATACACAGGAAGCATCAATAAGCTTTTTAGTATCACACTCACAATTGGTTTACTAAACACACTTGCTCGTGTTAAAAAATATGAGAATCGACCATTCTTGGTGGCAATAAGTAAAGCATCTAACAACGCATTTTGATGATTTCCTAAAAACAAAATAGCCTCATTTTTTGGGATACGATCAGCATACTTCACTTCTATTTTCTTAAAATAAAAAAAGAGGCCTAGACGCAAATATGCTCTCATACTATATAACCATAATTGCTTCATGCTTTAACAACTTTAGAAGGTTTATAACTCCAAAAAAATGAAATTGCCAATCCTGAGATGATATGCCAAATACCCCAAAAAGCAGCCATTATAGCCATTCCTCCCAATCCATCAAAGAATGTAAAAATGAGTAACAATCCTAAACCAGAATTTTGAATACCAGTTTCAATGGCTAATGTTTTTTGATCCTGAAAAGACAACTTAAACACTCTAGCTGTAAAGAACCCAAGTAATATAGCTAGAAAATTATGAGCAATTCCAATAAATAACACATGATGAATATAAGTATTGAACACATCCATATTTTTCGAAAAGGCAATGACAACTATACTTACAAATACAACAATAGAAATTGGCTTCAAAAGTTTAGAAAGTTTATCAGCTATGGTTTTGTTCTTATGTCTTACAAACATCCCTATTAACAATGGAATACCTAAAATCAACAGGACTAGTTTCACAAGTTCAAAAGGTTGTAATTCTACACTTTTGAGTAGCTGTGCTGTAGGTTCATATAAGTTTCCATATAACTGAAAGTTTATAGGCGTAATTATCATTGCCAATAAGGTTCCAAAAGCTGTCAAACTAACAGATAAAGCCGTATTTCCATTGGCCAAATGGGTCATGAAGTTGGAAATATTTCCGCCAGGGCATGCCGCAACCATAATCATTCCAAGTGCTATACTCGGTTGCGGTTTAATAAGTATGATAACTAAAAAAGTAAGTAAAGGCAGTAGTATAAATTGCGCTAAAACACCAACCAATACTAGTTTAGGTTGTTTAAATAAAGACTTAAAATCATGTATTGAAATTCCTAAAGCCACACCAAACATGACAATCGCCAATGCAATGTTCAATACCCAAAGTCCGTTACTATCAAAGTTAATTTTTACGTTATCTAATTGCTCCATATATTATGACACTGTTGATCCGTTTTTTACTTTAATTTGCGGATTTAAAAGTATCACATCCTTTCCATCTACAGCACCAAGTACCAGACATTCGCTCATAAATTTTGCGATTTGCTTTTTCGGAAAATTCACTACAGCAACAATTTGTTTATGTAATAGATCCTCCTTTTCATAACGTGTAGTTATTTGGGCCGAAGACGTCTTAACTCCCAAATCTCCAAAATCGATCTTAAGTTGATATGCTGGATGACGAGCTTCAGGAAAATCATTCACTTCGACAATGGTTCCAATGCGCAAATCTACCTTTGTAAAGTCTTCGAAAGTTATTATATTATCCATTCCTTAAACATACAAATTAATCTTAACATTTGCATTATGGCATTAACACCTTCAAACATGTTGCCTTTAGGTACAATAGCGCCAAATTTTGAATTGGTAAATACAGTTGATAACACATTAGTCACTTTAGAAAAAGCTAAAGGACTTAATGGCACAATTATCATGTTTATTTGTAACCATTGTCCATTTGTAAAGCACGTTAATGAAGAATTATCAAAACTGGCAAAAGATTACATTTCAAAAGGCATAAACTGCATAGCTATATCAAGCAACGACGTTGATAACTATCCAGAAGATGCACCACATTTGATGACTCAGAATGCTATTGAACATGACTTCATCTTTCCATATCTATACGATCAAACTCAACAAGTTGCCAAAGCTTATGATGCGGCTTGTACTCCAGATTTTTATGTTTTCAACAATAATCTGAAACTAGTCTATAGAGGTCAGCTTGATGATTCAAGACCTGGTAATGGAAAACCAGTAACTGGAAAGGATTTGAGAAACACATTAGATCTCTTACTTGAAAATCGTCCCATTTCCGAAGTACAAAAACCAAGTATCGGCTGTAATATCAAGTGGAAATAGACTGCCTTTTGCCAATCTTACGTTAAAGAAAAACTAAAAACAACTCTTGCGCTGATAGACTTCATTATATTTGGTTTTAGCTAACTATTTTATAATGAAAACAAGATTACATTTATTCTTATTATTACTCTTTTCTTCATCGCTAATCATAGCGCAACAACCGAAAAAACCTACTGCTTCAGACATTCACGAATCTATAAAAAAACTTAATTTTTTAGGATCAGTATTATATGTTGCTGCGCATCCAGATGATGAAAACACACGTTTAATTTCTTACATGTCTAACGAAGTTAAAGCCAGAACAGCCTATTTATCATTAACACGTGGTGATGGAGGTCAAAATCTTATTGGCCCAGAAATTAGAGAGCTTTTAGGAGTTATTAGAACACAAGAACTTCTAGCGGCTCGACGTACAGATGGTGGTGAGCAATTATTTACAAGAGCTAATGATTTTGGATACTCAAAACATCCAGATGAAACGCTAGCTATATGGAATAAAGAGCAGGTACTGAATGATGTTGTGCTAGCTATTAGAAAATTTAAACCTGACGTGATCATCAATCGTTTCAATCACAGAACTCCAGGAACTACGCATGGTCATCATACGAGCTCGGCGATGTTAAGTATTGAGGCTTTTGATCTAGTTGGTGATAAAAATGCGTATTCAAATCAATTATCAACGGTAGACACATGGCAGCCGAAGCGCTTGTTTTTTAATACAGGATGGTGGTTCTACGGAAGTCGTGAGAACTTTGAAAAAGCTGATAAAAGTGATTTAATTCAAGTTGATACTGGTGTTTACTTTCCTAGTAACGGATTAAGTAATCCTGAAATTGCTGCGCTAAGTAGAAGTCAGCATAAATCTCAAGGCTTTGGAAGTACTGGACGTCGCGGTTCACAAATTGAATACATAGAATTAATAAAAGGTGATTTACCTACAGATAAAAGTAATGTATTTGAAGGTATTGATACGTCATGGAATAGAATTGAAGGTGGTAAAGCAATTGGAGAGATTTTATATGAGGTTCAAAACAATTTTGATTTTAAGAACCCTTCTGCGTCAATACCACAATTAGCTAGAGCTTATAATGCAATACAAGGTTTAAAAGATACACACTGGAAAACGCTAAAAACTAAAGAAATTAAAGACATTATTGCTGCATGTGCTGGATTATATCTTGAAGTTACTGCAAACACTAATCACACCACAGCAGGAGCAACAGTGAATTTGAATCTTGAGGTCATTAACAGAAGTAATGCCAATATCACATTATTAAATATTACAGATCCTAACGGATTAATGATAGATAAGAATTTAAAATTAGACAATAATACTGGTTTTGATTTCAAGGAAACATTAGAGATCAGTGACAGTCAAATTGTGTCTACACCATATTGGCTCACTAAAAAAGGAAGTTTAGGGATGTACATGGTTGAAGACAAAAACCTCATTGGAAAACCTGAAACACCAAGAGCATTAAATGTAACCTTTAATCTCAATATCGAAAATGTAGCAATTCCATTTACTAAACCCATCGTCTACAAAACCAATGATCCTGTAAAAGGCGAAGTTTACAAACCATTTGAAATCATTCCTGAAGCTTCAGCAAAAATTTCAGAGAAAGTAATTATTCTAGATACTGATAAGCAACGAGACATCGAAGTTATTGTACAAGCTGGACGAGATAATTTAGAAGGTTTTGTGCAAATAGCTCATCCAAATAATTGGAGTGTTTATCCAGAAAAACAAAAAGTAAATATTACCAACAAAGGTCAAGAGCAGCGCCTAGTATTTACAGTGATTCCTCCTAAAGAACAAAGTGAAGGCTTACTAACACCTATGGTACATATTGGAGATAAGACCTATACTAAAGAACTCATTGAAATTGATTACGACCATATCCCATTTCAAACTGTTTTACTTCCAAGTGAGAGTAAAATTGTACGATTAGATATTCAAAAACGAGGAGAAAATATTGGTTATATTGAAGGTGCTGGTGATGTTGTTCCAGAAAGTTTAAGACAAATAGGTTATAATGTTGCCATTTTAAAACCAGAGGACATTACTCAAGACAATTTAAAGCGTTTTGATGCTATAGTTGTTGGAATTAGAGCTTATAACACAATTGAAGCCTTAAATTTTAAACAACAAATCCTCTTTGACTATGTTGCTCAAGGCGGAAATATGGTTGTTCAATACAATACGCGACATCGTGTTAAAGTTGATCAAATTGCACCTTTTGATCTTAAATTATCACGAGATAGAGTGACTGATGAAAATGCAGATGTTAAACTACTTGCAACAGATCATGAAGTATTAAATTTTCCAAATAAAATTACCTCAAAAGACTTTGACGGTTGGACCCAAGAACGCGGGCTCTATTTTCCAAATGAATGGTCAAGTGAGTTTACGCCTATTCTATCTATGAGCGATAATGGTGAAACTCAAAAAACAGGAAGTTTGCTTGTTGCTGCTCATGGAAAAGGTCATTACGTTTATACAGGACTTAGCTTCTTCAGGGAGTTTCCTGCAGGTGTTTCGGGTGCATATCGCTTATTCGCAAATATGTTGTCTTTAGGAAAAAACAATATCAATACTGATAAAAAATTTAACGATTAAATATGGATCACAAGTCACCACAAAAGCAACCTTGGCTTAAATCATATACACTTGTCCTTGTTGCAAACTTTATTTACATCGTTTTGTTCTACCTCTTAATGAAAGTCTTTTAAATTATGCAAAAATTAGATTGGATAGATTGGTTAGTATTGATCATTACTTTATTAACTATAGTAGGCTATGGTACTTGGAAGACCAGAGGTAGTAAAAACGTTCAAGATTATGTACGTGGTGGAAACACCTCAAAATGGTGGACGATAGGGTTATCTGTAATGGCTACTCAAGCTAGCGCAATAACATTTTTATCTACAACTGGTCAAGCGTTTTCTGATGGAATGGGATTTGTACAATTCTATTTTGGATTACCGATAGCAATGGTAATTATTTGCCTTGTTTTTATTCCACTATACCATCGCTTAAAGGTATATACAGCATATGAGTTTTTAGAAAATCGATTTGATTTAAAAACTAGAAGTCTTACTGCGATTCTCTTTTTAGTTCAACGAGGTTTAGCTGCAGGAATTACGATTTTTGCTCCTGCTATAATTTTATCGGTTGTTTTAGGATGGAATATTATAACCCTTAACATCATTATTGGTGTTCTGGTTATCATTTATACAGTATCTGGTGGTACCAAAGCTGTTACAGTAACTCAAAAGCAACAAATGTTTGTCATTTTTGCAGGAATGTTAGCTGCTCTTTTTATTATTCTAAATTTAATTCCAAAAGATGTTTCGTTTACTAGTGCATTGGATATTGCTGGAGCTAGTGGTCGTATGGAAGTTTTAGACTTTTCTTTTGATTTAGAGAATAGATATACGGTTTGGACAGGTTTAATTGGTGGTACATTCTTAATGCTATCTTATTTTGGTACAGATCAAAGTCAGGTGCAACGTTATCTCTCTGGAAAATCTATGAAAGAAATGCAAATGGGGCTTATTTTTAATGGTCTATTAAAAGTACCTATGCAGTTTTTTATATTATTAGTAGGTGTAATGGTATTTGTGTTTTATCAGTTTAACCAGGCGCCTTTAAATTTTATTGATGCCTCTACAGAAACGGTTTTAGCCTCTCAATATTCCGAAGACTATAAACAGCTCCAACTAAAACAAAATAACGTATTTGAGAAGAAAAAAGAATTGAGTATAGCCTTATCAAAAAATGAAAATGACGGGAAACTCAAGAAAGAACTATTCTACCTAGATAGTATAGAAAAAAATAATCGACTAGAATCTAAATACTTAATAAAGCGAGCGATTGATACAGCTTATGCCAACAAGTATGACCAACTAAGTCTAGAGTTAAGCAAGTTAAATAAGGACAACGATTTATATTCTGGTAAAAAAGCAGAACTGACAGAGCTTTATAAAGCTTCGGCCAAAGACACAAAAACGAATGATAGAGATTACATGTTTATTACCTTTATTTTAAGGTATCTACCTAAAGGACTTATTGGTTTATTACTTGCAGTTATCTTATCTGCGGCAATGTCTTCAACGGCATCTGAGGTTAACGCTCTTGCTACAATCACATCGATAGATTTATATAGCAGAAATTTGAAAGAAGAGAAAGACGAAGCCCATATGGTAAAAGCAACTAAATTCTTCACATTAATTTGGGGACTTGTAGCCATTGTAATTGCTTGTTTTGCTAATCTTGCCGAAAATTTAATCCAACTGGTAAATATTATAGGCTCCATTTTCTATGGTAATGTTTTGGGTATTTTCCTATTGGCTTTCTTTTTTAAATTTGTAAAAGCCAACGCCGTTTTTACTGCTGCCATAATTACCCAAGTCATAGTTATTATTGGTTGGTGGTTTGATTGGATGCCTTATTTATGGCTTAATCTATTTGGATGTATATTAGTAATGCTCATTGCATTTGTTACCCAACTATCTTCGCCAAACAAAACGTCATAACATAAAAAAAGCACAACTTAATTGCTGTGCTTTTTTTATGTTATGAATACTATTTGATTACATAGCTCCCCATTCTTTAAGAGACTCCATGTTTTGCTTTACATAGTTTTCGTTACCAGCTTCTTTGGCTGCTGCCATAGACTCTTTAGCTAATTTAATAGCACCATTCTTATCTCCTGCAGCGGCATAGATCAACGACTGTTGTCTCACTTGCCAGAATCCAGGTTTCTCGATCATAGACATCGCTTTATCAATCCACTTTTTAGCCTTATTCACATCTTTTCCTGCATTTAAATAGTATACAGCCGATGCGTAATAATCATTAGCACTTGGTCCAGCCATTACTTTATCAATTGCAGCAGAAACTGTTTTATCTGTAGGTACTGTAAAAGGAATACCAACATATGACTTTTCCCAGATGATATCAATAGTTCCTCCTGTAGCAGAAATATTATTAATATCGATTGTCATCGTTTCTACATTAAATGGAATAGCGTGCACATCTACTTTTGCAGTTGCAGCAACTTTACTGTCGTCCCAGTTTCTTGGTGTTCCCCAGTTATTAGTGTCGCTGTAGAACATAACATCCCATTGCGTAGCAGAATTCAATTTAGTGAACATAGCATAAGAACCTGCTTTTACATCTTGACCAGCAATGGTAACATCATCACTAAACGTAATAATCGTATTCTTGTTAGCTCCTGTTCTCCAAACACCTCCAAAAGGTTCTAAATCTCCAAATATTGTTCTTCCTTTAACACTCGGACGAGAATATTCGATAGTAATATCAGTAAGGCCTACCTTCTGCTCCACTTTTGAAAATGGACTAGGTTGAGGCGTTTCAATTTGTGCGTAAGTTGTGAAAGTCATAGCAAACACTGCACATGCTAGAAATAATTTTTTCATTTGTATTAGTATTTAATGATTAGTTTTAAATTTCACGTAAATTTACAAACAAGCTGAGCCTTTGTTTGTTAAGAAAACCTTAAATTAAAACGGGGTCTTCGAGTATTTAATGATATGAAAAAATATTACGCAGAAATCATCGGAACTTTTGCTATGGTCTTTTGTGGTTGTGGCGCTATGACCGTAAACGAAATTACTAATGGAAGTATTTCACATGCTGGAGTTGCAATAACTTGGGGATTAATAGTCATGAGCATGATCTATGCCTTTGGAGAAATATCGGGAGCTCATTTTAATCCTGCTGTTACCTTCGGATTTGCTTATGCAAAAAAATTCCCTTGGAATGAAGTCCCCAAATATATTCTAGCTCAAACCATTGGCGCTTTTCTTGCTTGTTTCATTCTTTGGTTCTTATTTCCCGAAAGCGAAACATTAGGTAGTACATTACCAGCCGAAAATTTCGAAGCATACAAAGCATTCATACTAGAAATATTACTCACATTCTTCTTGATGGTTGTCATCATAAATGTATCAACCGGAAGTAAAGAGATTGGTACTATGGCAGCTATAGCAGTAGGAAGCGTGATTTTATTAGAAGCTATGTTTGCAGGACCTATGACCAAAGCATCCATGAACCCAATACGTTCACTAGCACCTGCTGTAGTATCTGGAAACTTGCAGCACCTGTGGTTATATCTTACAGCTCCTTTTATTGGAGCTTTTCTGGCTGTTGTGAGTTGCGCTCTTGTAAAAGAGGATAATTGTTGCTAGCCTAAATACTGATAATGTCTTGTTAAATTATGTTTAACTTTTAATTTTAATGATTAAACATTTTGTATCTTTACAGTACAATTTAACAGTCATGGCAAAAAAGAAAACGATTACAAAAAACAACATCATTTCGATGTATATGGACTATGTTTTAGAACATAATCAACAACCCAATACAGTATACGCTTTTACTAAGGCCAATAACTTCGAAGAGCAAAAATTCTATGATCACTTTGGATCTTTTGATGCATTGGAAAAAGATGTATTTAATGCGTTCTTTCACAATACGATTAACGTTTTAGAAAAAAGTGAAGACTACCAAACCTTCGATGCTCGACATAAACTATTAAGCTTTTATTTTACCTTCTTTGAAAATCTTACGGCTAATAGAAGCTACGTAAAATATGCCTTAGATCGTCACAAAAATAGCCTTAAAGGCTTGAGCTTACTTTCTGAATTAAAGGGCGCTTTTACAAATTATATTGAACATCTTGGAATTGAACTTATCGAAATTAAACAAGAGCAAATTGATCGAATTCAACGTCGCGGACTTAAAGAATCTGCTTGGTTGCAGCTACTGCTAACTATGAAATTTTGGATTGATGACACTTCAGCTGGTTTTGAAAAAACAGATATTTTTATAGAAAAATCGGTAAATACGAGCTTTGATGTCTTAGACATTGCTCCACTCAAAAGCTTGATAGACTTTGGAAAATTTATTTTCAAAGAAAAAATTCACATGAACTAATCTGTTCTTTATGAAAACTATAGACAAAATACCTACATCTAAAATACAACGAGCATCAAAACTAGTATCAACAGGTGCTAAAGTTGGTGTTAATTATCTCAAATACTATGGAGATAAACTGACAAAATCTGAAACTGAAGCCAAAGAACGACTCAATCAAAACAATGCAGAAGATATTTATGATGGCTTAAAACAGCTCAAAGGAAGTGCACTTAAAGTAGCGCAAATGCTAAGTATGGAAAAAAGTATTTTACCTCAAGCTTATGTTGAGAAATTTTCATTAGCTCAATTTTCAGTACCACCATTATCACCTCCATTAGTATTAAAAACATTTAAAAAATACTTTGGTAAACTACCAAACGACATATATGATACCTTTAACGCAACTTCTGTGAATGCTGCAAGTATAGGACAAGTCCATATTGCAGAAAAAAATGGGAAAAAACTTGCTGTGAAAATCCAATATCCAGGAGTTGCTGAAAGTATCGCTTCAGATCTTGCAATGGTTAAACCCATAGCTATGAGTATGTTCAACATTAAAGGAAAAGATTCTGATAAGTACTTCAAAGAAGTTGAAGGTAAATTAATTGAAGAAACAAATTACATTCTAGAAGTTGAACAGAGTAAAGAAATTGCTCAAAAATGCGCTCATATACCAAACCTTTTGTTTCCTCAATATTATGAAGACCTGTCTTCTGAGCGTATCATTACCATGGATTATATGATTGGTGAACACCTTTCTGAATTTTCAGCTCATAACACAAATCAAGAGTTTTCCAATCAATTAGGTCAAGCACTTTGGGACTTTTACATGTTCCAAATTCATAAGTTAAAGAAAGTACATGCCGACCCTCATCCAGGAAATTTCCTGGTGTCTAAGGACGGACAACTTATTGCTCTTGATTTTGGTTGTATGAAATCTATTCCTGAAGAGTTTTATGTTCCTTATTTTGAACTAGCCGAAAGAGAGAACATTAATAACCGTGAGTACTTTGTTGAAAAATTATATCAACTCGAAATATTGAGAACAGATGATAGCCCTAAAGAAATAGCCTTCTTTACAGAGATGTTTCATGAAATGCTAAGTTTATTTACACAACCGTTCCATTCAGAAACTTTCGATTTCTCTGATGGCGAATTCTTCGGAAAAATTGCCGAATTGGGTGAACGCTATTCAAAAAGTACAGAATTAAGAAAAATGAATGGTAATCGTGGATCTAAACATTTTATTTATATCAATAGAACATTCTTTGGTTTATACAATCTTATGTTTGACTTAAAAGCAAAAGACATAAAAATCAATAATTTCAATACTTTGTAAAGGCTTATAAGCTTAATGAACACAACTTGTATAATTTCTTTTTTTCCAAACTTTAACTTTTTGCAAATCAACAATTTACACTACTATAAACAAAACCTATAGTAATATGTTAAATTTTTGTTTAATAATATCTAAAAAACTTTAAACATTTTGTATTTTTGATTTGTATCAAAATTTTAAAAGTTGATTTTAGATTCTACACATTTTAATAAAGAGCACAAAAAAATCATTATTGATTTGATTGGTAAACCTTTTTCATTTTTTGAGGTTCTCAAAATGAAAGGGATAGGATCTAAACGCATGATTATTGAAGATGCGAGTCCGAATATGACTCAATACCTAAACAAGGTTTCTGACATTAATTATGCTAACATAGAAATGCGATCGCATGGTATATTGATTTATATTAATAAAGGGCTTAAAAACTTTACTTGGGTTATCCCTTATTATCAACTGGTGATATACAAAACAAATGGAACTAGCATTCATGCTCAAGGAAAGTATATTCATTTCAGAAATAATAAAACCTTTAAAGAGAACAAACAGTTTTTTGATAAACTTTTACAAGCAAAAGTGAATTACGATGAACAATTTAATTTTCAGTTTTAAGTGTATGGTATTATATATGATAACGACTGAAAGAATTACGCACAACTCGATTTCAAAATGATAACGTGCTTTGACTTAGGAGATGAGTTCCTAAGGACAGCACACTAAAAAGACAACACATGAGTACAAACACTTTAAACCTCAAAAAAAACGGTCACAACCTCAACGGATTTTCAACTACTGATATTGGTGACGACCATCTTTATACAGGATTAGAAACTCCAATGAAAAAGGATGCTTTTAAACTTAGTGATAACGAAAAAAAGCAACGCATTGCTATCTTATTTGAAGAGATTATGGACGTTATGGGATTAGACCTTACTGACGATTCTTTAAAAGGTACACCCAAGCGTGTGGCAAAAATGTATATCGATGAAATATTTTCAGGTTTAAATCCTGCAAATAAGCCAAAAGTTGCACTTTTTGATAATAAGTACCAATATAATCAGATGTTGGTCGAAAAGAATATCACGTTTTATTCAAATTGTGAACATCATTTTGTTCCAATTATCGGCAAAGCACATGTGGCTTACATTTCATCTGGCAAAGTAATAGGCTTATCAAAATTGAATAGAATAGTTCAATATTATGCCAAACGTCCACAAGTACAGGAACGTTTGACCAATCAAATAGCCGAAGAATTGAAAAGCGTATTAAAGACCGAAGATATTGCAGTAATCATAGATGCTAAGCACTTATGTGTTTCTTCTAGAGGAATTAAAGATGATACTTCGGCGACGGTAACGACCTATTATGGCGGACAATTTAATAAAGCAGAAAAAATTACAGAATTACACAACTATATAAACAATTAAGATTATGGAATTAATAAATAGAGCATTAGAATTTGAGCAAAGAAAAATGCGATCATTATCTACTAGTGATCGTGTAAAAATTTCTCGTGAAGCCAAAGCGTTAATTTTAGATTTAAATCAAATCTATAAGCAGAAAAAAGACCAAAACATCATGGAAATCATGAAGCGTTTGACAGTAATAAAAAGAAAAGTTGAGAAGCGTCTAAAAGGAGCGCCTTTAACCGCATAAACTTAACTTCATTTTAAACGAGCGTAATGGATAGCTTCACTTACAGTTATCTATTACGCTCAATTATTAATTAAATATTTTAGAAACATCATAGCATAAAAAATCACAGCCTAAGATGTTACTAGAATAACAAAATTTTGTTTTCTGAAAACAGATTCAACCTCTAAACATCTATTCGAAATGAAGTCTGTCTTAGTAATCTTTAAAATTTAATTATGAAACCCTTACTTATTTTTATAACGACTCTTTTTTCAAAACCTAAAACTCTGAAACCAATGGATAATGTATCGTTTTCTGATATAGAAATCAACCTTTTAAATGGGAAACCTTTGAACCTTTCTAAATACAAAGGAAAACACGTACTATTTGTAAATGTTGCTTCAAAATGCGGATTTACATCACAATACAAAGACCTACAAAAGCTCTACGACACTTACCAAGACACTTTGGTTGTTATAGGTGTTCCATGTAACCAGTTTGGAAATCAAGAACCAGGAGGTCCTCGTGAAATAGAATCTTTTTGTGAAGTAAATTATGGAGTTACATTTCCTATAACCGAAAAAATTAATACTAAAGGGATACAACAACATTCACTATATCAGTGGTTAACCCAAAAACGAAGAAATGGTGTTAAAAACTCTAGTGTAAAGTGGAATTTCCAAAAATATCTGGTAGGACCCAATGGAGAACTTATCGATTTTTACTATTCGATGACATCACCAACAAGTTCAAAAATAACTAAACATCTAAAGCAATAATCTATGTTCGCATTATTTAAAAAAACATCTGAGTTGGACAAGCTTCAGAAGAGATACGAAAAACTAATGAAAGATTGGCATACATTATCAACTACAAACAGAGGAGAAAGTGATAAAAAATATGCCGAAGCTCAAAAAATACTCGATCAAATAGAGGTGCTCCAAAAGTAGATTCTGATGAAATTTTTGAAAACTTTTATTGCATTCTTAATCATCAACTTTGGTGCATTGGGTATTGGCTCATGGCTCATGGCAGAAGGACCTCAAGGCGATTGGTATTTAACACTTGAAAAAGCCCCTTGGACACCAGATGGTTGGGTTTTTGGAGCGGCTTGGACTACTATAATGATTTGCTTTTCAATATATATGTCCTTTCTCTATTTAAAAAGACCAACACAAAAAATTATAGTATTATTTGCCATACAATTCATACTTAATGTAAGCTGGAATTTTATATTTTTTCACCAAAAACTGGTAGACATAGCTTTGATAGATATTGTGCTACTAACCATTATTGTTACTGCATTTTTATTTACGTATGTCAAAGATTTAAAAGCAAAATCTCTTTTCATACTTCCTTACTTAATTTGGTTGTGCATTGCTACTTCACTTAATTTATACATTTTATTATACAACTGATATGAAAATTTACAGATTACACAAAAAACAGAACTTACCAATCTCTGTTGAAACGGCTTGGGATTTTTTATCAGACCCAAATAACCTTAAGACAATTACACCAGACTATATGGGATTTGAAATCTTGTCTGGAGCAGATCGTCCTATGTTTGCTGGTCAAATCATTCAGTATATAGTGACTCCTGTTCTAGGTATTAAAACAAAATGGGTTACCGAAATCACTCATAGTATTGATAAACACTATTTTGTAGATGAACAACGTTTTGGACCATACGCCTTGTGGCACCATAAACATTTCATTAAAGAAATAGAAGGTGGTGTGGAAATGGAAGATATTATTGATTACAAAGTTCCCTTCGGAATTATAGGTCAGCTTGTACATCCAATACTCGTAAAACCAAAATTGGAAGAAATTTTCAACTATCGTACTAAGAAATTGGAAGAACTATTCGGAACTTATACCAAATAAAACTATTGACCTTTTTATGAAACAACCTCTTAGTATTTTTTGGTTTAGACGTGATCTTAGACTTGATGACAATGTAGGCTTATATAAAGCACTTAAGAGTGATTATCCTGTCTTACCCATTTTTATCTTTGATTCTGAAATACTAAGTAAACTCCTAGAAAATGATGCTAGAGTCACTTTTATTCATGATACATTGCAGAAAATGCGAGTGGCACTTCGTGAAGAATACGACAGTAGTATTGCCATGTTTTATGGAAAGCCAATAGATATTTATGAGCAGTTAGTAAAAGACTATGATATCCAAGTTGTGTATACCAATCACGATTATGAACCCTACGCTAGAGAACGAGATAATGAAATAAAAGGGCTTTTATCCAAAAAAAATATTGAATTCAAAACGTTTAAAGATCAGGTCATTTTTGAAAAAGATGAAGTGGTAAAGAAAGATGGTAATCCATATGTAGTTTATACACCTTACATGAAAGTATGGAAAGCCCAATTTAAAACTCGTAATCTGGATTTTTTTAATACAAACTCTCATTTAAAGAATCTAATCAAGCATACGCACTTGCCTAATTTGAGTTTATCTGATATCGGATTTAAAACATCAAACCAAAAGATAGCTAAGTATGATGTAACACCTGCATTGATTCAAGACTACGAAGACACTCGTAATTTTCCAGCTAAAGACTCGACATCTCGATTAGGTCCGCATCTACGCTTTGGAACTGTAAGTATCAGGAAAATGGTAGAGAAAGCCATTGCCGAAAACAATGAAATCTTCTGGCAAGAACTAATTTGGAGAGAATTTTTCATGCAGATATTATGGCATTTTCCACATACAGCAACAGAATCATTTAAACCTAAATACGACAGAATAGAATGGCGCAATAACGAAGATGAATTCCAACTTTGGTGTGAAGGAAAAACAGGATATCCTCTTGTTGATGCAGGAATGCGACAACTCAATCAAACTGGATTTATGCACAATCGTGTGAGGATGTTAGTTGGCAGTTTTTTATGTAAACACTTACTTATTGATTGGCGTTGGGGCGAAGCTTATTTTGCTGAAAAATTACACGATTATGACATGGCAAGTAATGTTGGAAACTGGCAATGGGTTGCAGGTTCTGGAGTTGATGCTGCGCCATATTTCAGGATTTTTAACCCAACCTCTCAAATTCAAAAGTTTGACAAGGATCATACATACATCAAAACTTGGGTTCCAGATTACCAAGAATTCACCTATCCTAAACCTATGGTTGACCATAAAGAAGCCAGAGAGCGTTGCCTTAAAACATATAAAAAAGCACTGCAATAAATCCTAACATATTTTTAAGAGTCTGATGGCTGATTTTCACTAAATTTAAGTACTCAACTTTATGAATAACTATGCAGCTTCGTTTTATTTGGATTCTATTTATCTCATTATCAATTTATTCACAAGATAAATCTAAACAACTTTTATTCGTTGGAAACAGCTTAACATACACAAACGATCTTCCAAAAATTGTAGAGCATATAGCTTCAAATTTTAACGAAACTGTTGAAACAACAGCATTGTGTTATCCAAATTATGCTTTAGTAGATCACTTAAAAGAAGGCAAACTTCAAAAGTTATTAAAAACAGGCACGTTTGATTATGTGATTGTGCAGCAAGGTCCTTCTTCACAAAACGAAGGGAAACAAATGCTCTTGGATGATGGCGCAAAAATTAAAGTGTTATGTGATGCCAATGGAAGTCAGTTAGCTTTTTTCATGGTATGGCCGTCAAAATACTATTATCACACTTTTGATGCTGTGATAGCAAATCACAAATTAGCTGCCAAGACTAACAATGCTTTGTTATGCCCAGTGGGAGAATTATGGAAAGCTTACGATATGGTTAAAGGTCAAGAAACGTTATACAGTGCAGATGATTTTCATCCATCAAAAGCCGGAAGTTTTTTAGCTGCGTTAACTATTTTCAATACTATATATCCAGATAAAACATTAAAAGACCTACCGTTTGAAATGTCTCAGACGTGGATGACCAGTAAGGATTCATTTCATTCAATAATTAAATTAATCAATAATAAAAATCTAAAAAAATGAACACTAAAGACGTCGCACAACAATGGACTCAAATGTGCAGAGAAGGTAAAAACTTAGACTGCATCAATGAACTTTATGCTGAAAATGTAACAAGCAGAGAAATGCCAGGTATGCCTGATGAGATTGTTTCAGGTAAGCAGAATGTATGGAATAAAAACAAAGAGTGGTTAGATAACGTTGCCGAATGGCATGGTGGTGAAATAAGTGAGCCTACAGTTACTAACAATCATTTTACGAGCAAAATGACCTTTGATGTTACTTTTAAAGATAGAGGAAGACAACAAATGGAGGAAGTCGCAGTTTTTGAAGTTAAAGATGGAAAAATAACTAATGAGCAGTTTTTCTATTCAATGGAATAATTCAATATGAAACTATATACTGTATTTGCTTTTTTATGCTGTAGCATCTGTTTAGCACAACACGATGAAAACATTTCCAGCATGGATTTTGTACAAATCCAAAATGATAACGTAGCCGAAGCTATGCACTACTATAACAATAATTGGAAAGTGCTAAGAATTAAAGCGCTTGAAAAGGATTATATAGCATCTTATCAAATCTTAAAAACGGAGTTTACTGATGAAGCTCCTTTTCATTTGATCTTAGTAACAACTTATAAAAACAAAGCTCAATTTGACGCTCGTGAAACCCATTTTCGAGAACTTATAGATGAATTAGGTAAACTCAATTTGTTAAATGATAAGAAACCAGAAGAGTTTAGAAAAACACTTATGGGAACTGATGCTAAGCATCTCAATTAAATAAAAAAAGCCTCGAATTATCGAGGCTTTTTTATTTATGCTTTTCCTAAGAGGCATTTAATTTCCATCAACTCGCGTAATCTTTGCTCCAATAGCTCTTAAACGCTCGTCAATGTTCTCATAACCTCTATCGATTTGTTCAATATTGTGAATTGTTGATGTTCCACTAGCTGATAAAGCAGCAATTAATAATGATACACCGGCTCTAATATCTGGAGAGGTCATTGTAGTTGCTTTCAATTGCGATTTAAAATCATGACCAATTACTGTGGCACGATGTGGATCACAAAGAATAATTTTGGCTCCCATATCGATGAGCTTATCCACAAAGAACAAACGGCTTTCAAACATCTTTTGATGCACAAGTGCACTTCCTCTAGCTTGTGTCAATACAACTAAAACAATACTCAATAGGTCTGGTGTAAATCCAGGCCAAGGCGCATCTGAAACTGTTAGAATTGAACCGTCTATATAGTTTTGTACTTCGTAACCATTAGTATGCGCTGGAATATGAATATCATCGCCTTGTTGTTCTACAGTGATTCCTATTTTTCTAAACACATCTGGTATTTGACCTAAATCGTCCCAACTTACATTAGTAATAGTAAGTTCACTTTTAGTCATTGCGGCTAAGCCTATCCAGCTTCCAATTTCAATCATATCTGGAAGCATTCTATGTGTTGTTCCGCCTAATGTATCCACACCATCTATAATTAACATATTAGAACCTACGCCCTTGATCTTAGCTCCCATTCTATTGAGCATTTTACAAAGTTGTTGCAAATAAGGTTCACAAGCTGCATTATAAATCGTAGTGGTGCCTTCTGCAAGAACAGCAGCCATTACAATATTTGCTGTTCCAGTAACCGAGGCTTCATCGAGAAGCATATAGGTTCCTTTGAGTTTATCAGCCTCTACACCATAAAAATAATCCTCTTTATTATATCTGAATTTTGCACCAAGATTGATAAATCCCTCAAAGTGAGTATCTAAACGACGACGACCAATTTTATCTCCTCCAGGTTTTGGAATATATCCTTTTCCAAAGCGCGCTAACAATGGACCAACTATCATAATAGAACCTCTAAGCCCTTTTCCATCTTCTTTAAACTCGGCAGATTCTAAATACTTGAGATTAACCTCGTCGGCTTTAAAAGTGTAAGATCCTTTGCCTACATTGTTAATTTTAACGCCTAGCTTTTTAAGCAAAGCTATAAGCTTGTTAACATCGATAATATCTGGAATGTTATCAATTCTAATTTCTTCTGCAGTTAAGAGTACCGCACATAAAATTTGTAATGCTTCATTTTTAGCACCTTGAGGCTGTATTTTTCCTTTTAACTGGTGACCTCCTTCAATAATAAATGTTCCCATGAACTGTAGTTAGTAACGTTTTCGGTTTTTGTTCTTTTTGTGATGCGACTTCTTATTACTAGAATATTTCTTTTTGTTTCGCATTAAACTGGTAGAATCTGAAAGGTCTTCAGCTCCTCCTTTTAAATTAATCTTACCTCCAGAAAGCTCAAATAAGTGCTCAAAAATCACGTCATCTTCAACAGTATCTTTATTCCAATTCAGGAAACACTTTTTCATATGGTTAGCAATAGTATATACCAACGCTTCTTTTAACTCACCCTCTTCCCAAGTATTGGCAACATCAATCATTGTTTTGATGTTGTTTCCGTAGAAACGATATTTAGGGTGGTTTTGAGGATATTTTAAAGGTTCTGGGTTTTCACTCAACTCCTCTTTTGAAGGCTTAGGATAAGGTGAATCTGCATCCAATTTAAAATCGGACATAATAAATAATTGATCCCAAAGTTTATGCTGAAAATCTGGAACATCACGTAGATGTGGCTGTAAATTCCCCATCACATTAATGATTGATTTTGCAACTTTATTTCGCTCTTCCTTAGTTGGTAAATCTTTAGCGTAATTAATCATTTTTTGAAGATGTCTTCCATACTCAGGAATAATCAAATGTTCACGCTCTGTGTTGTATTCTAAATCGTCTATCAAAATATAAATTTGTGTAGTATTTTTAAATCATGCATGAAGTACATCTGCATATGCTTGCAAAATACAAAAAAATAGTTATCGAAACTTCTTTTTACAAAGAAATAACACCTTCAACAGAATTGGCTACTTCCTTGTATTTAGCAATAACAGCATCGGGATCTTTCATTTGTAAATTAACCGATACACTGGTGTAAGTACCTTTACCCGATTCTTTAGTTGTAATTACTGCACCAAGATTATTAAATAAATCTTCAATCTGCTTTATTTTATTAGCATCTGAAGGCACTATAAATTTGTAAAGATATTCAGATGGCCAACTTGTGGTTTCATATAATTGGCCTCTAAGTTTTTTATAAAATTCTTCTGATTTTTTCTGTGGACTCATAACATTTTTTCTTCGGAAGCAAAGATACATTTTACTTTGCATTTTGCTTTGCCTAATTATTGTTAATTTTACAACCAAAACCTTGCCAATTTGAATACAAGAAAAATCGTCATAACTGGTGGTCCTGGAACAGGAAAATCATCTATAATCAATGAACTTATAAAACGTGATTACACCTGTTTTGAAGAAGTATCAAGACAAGTAACATTAGCAGCCAGAGAAGATGGAATTGAACAGTTGTTCTTGACCAAGCCTTTGCTATTTAGCGAGTTACTGTTAAAGGCTAGAATCCAGCAATTCAAAGATGCACAAGCCATTAAAAAGGATATTATATTTTTAGATAGAGGTCTCCCAGATGTTTTAGCTTATATGGATTATGCCAATAGTGATTATCCAAAAGAATTTACAGAGGCATGTGAAACTCATGTTTATGATAAGGTTTTTGTTCTAGCACCTTGGCAAGAAATTTTTGTAAGTGACAACGAGCGTTATGAGAATTTTGATCAAGCTGTAGAAATTCATCATGCTTTGCTAGATACATATGCGCGTTTTGGATATCAATTAACCGATGTACCTTTTGCAAGTATTGAGCAGCGCGCAGATTTTATTTTAGAGATCTTAAATGTATAGATGTCACATCCTATCAACATATTAGAACAGTATTGGAACCACACCTCATTTAGGCCTTACCAAGAAGAAATTATTCAGTCTGTTTTAGATAATAATGACACCTTTGCTTTATTACCTACTGGAGGCGGAAAATCTATATGTTTTCAAATTCCAGCGCTAATAAAAGATGGTATTTGTATTGTTATATCTCCATTAATAGCATTAATGAAAGATCAAGTGAATACTTTAAAAAGAAAAGGTATTAAAGCTATGGCAATCACTAGTGGTATTAAATATAACGAGCTTGATACGATCCTCGATAATTGCATTTATGGCAATTATAAATTTTTATACCTGTCTCCTGAGCGTCTTCAGCAAGATATTGTAAAGCATCGCATACAACAAATGAATGTAAATCTCATAGCAGTTGACGAAGCCCATTGTATTAGTCAATGGGGAAATGATTTTAGACCTGCTTATAAAAACATTACAGTTCTAAGACAATTACAACCTAGTGTAAATGTAATTGCATTAACAGCTACCGCTAAGCCAAAAGTTATAGAAGAAACAATAAATGCCTTAGACTTTATATCTCCAAAAGTATTTAAAGCATCATTTGCTAGACCCAACATAGCTTACCAAGTTATACACAGTGAAGATAAAATCTATGATTTAGAACAACAGTTAAAAAAACACTCTGGTGCTTCAATTATTTATGTTAGGAGTCGAAAAATGAGCGTTGATATTCATAACATTTTAGAAAAAAAAGGATTTAGTTCTACCTTTTTCCATGGTGGAATCCCTACCAAAGACAAACAAGATCGCTTGTACCAATGGATGAACAACCAAAAGGAAATTATGGTTGCTACAACTGCTTTTGGTATGGGAATTGATAAATCAGATGTAAAAACAGTAATCCATATTAATTTACCCGAAAGTCTTGAGAGTTACTACCAAGAAGCTGGTCGCGCTGGAAGAAACAATGAAGATGCGTTTGCCATATTATTAACAAATGCTTCAGACGAACAGGTTTTAAAAAATCAATTTATCAATAGCTTACCCTCTATCGATGATATTAAATTAGTATACAGAAAACTATGCAACTACTTTCAGATATCATATGGAGAAGGAGAATTAACAACACACCGTTTTAATTTTAGTGAGTTTTGCAAAGCTTACGATTTCAAAAGTGCTAAAACATTTAATACACTTAAGCTTTTAGATAGAAATAGTATCATTAAATTATCACAAGAATTCAATTACAAAACCAAATTACAATTTATTGTAAGTAATCCTGCTATGTTTTCATATTTGGAAACTCATAAACAATACAATACTATAGTAAAGACGATTTTACGAACCTATGGCGGCATTTTTGAACATCAGTTGGCTATTAATTTAATATTGATTGCAGATAAAGCAGCTACAAACGAAAAAGAGGTTATAGCTGTCTTACAGCAACTCCAAAAGGATGGGATTGTAGATTTTTTGTTTTCTAATACAGACTCTGAAGTTATTTTTCTTCAACCTAGAGAAGATGATAAAACAATACATAGAATCGTAAATGTTGTTGAGCAACAACAAGAGTTAAAACGTTTTCAAGTGAATTCAGTATTAGAATACATAAAAAATGATTCTATTTGCAAAAGTAGGCAACTACTGCACTATTTTGGAGAAGAGTCGGATAAAAATTGTGGACGCTGTACTGTCTGTAAATCTGATAATATTTCAAAAGAGAACATAAATTTTACCACAATCAAACAGCAAATTATTCGAGCACTAGAACAGCAACCTTTAAGCTCTAGACAATTAGTTGAACAATTACAAATAGGAAAAACTGAACTACTAAAAGTAGTAGCAGTGCTACTTGAGCACGATGTGATTACTACAACACCTGCTAATACTTATAAAATAAAATAGACTATGACGAGAGAGCGATTAAAAATTATATTCATGGGAACTCCAGATTTTGCAGTTGCCACATTAAAGACACTTGTTGAGAACGATTATGACATTGTTGGTGTTATTACTGCTCCTGATAAACCTGCAGGGCGTGGGCGAAAACTACATGAATCTGCTGTAAAAAAATATGCCATTGAACAAGGCTTGAACCTTCTACAACCTACAAACCTTAAAAATGAAGATTTCATTAAAGAATTAAAATCCCTTGAAGCAAATCTTCAAATTGTTGTTGCCTTTAGGATGCTCCCTGAGGTTGTCTGGAACATGCCAGCCTATGGGACATTTAATTTACATGCTTCACTTTTACCAAACTATAGAGGTGCAGCTCCTATACATTGGGCAATTATCAATGGTGAAAAAGTAACTGGAGCTACCACTTTTTTTATAGATGAGAAAATAGACACAGGTGCCATTATATTGCAAGAGGCAATCGCTGTTGATGAAAATGAAACTGTTGGGTCACTTCATGACAAACTCATGGTGATGGGTAGCGAACTTGTAATAAAAACAGTAGACCTTATTCAGAAAGGAGCAGTAGAAACAACAATACAGCCCAAAACAGAAAATCTGAAAACTGCTTATAAACTCAATAAAGAGAATTGTAAGATCGACTGGAACTTAGACATCGACACCATATATAATAAGATACGTGGTTTAAACCCATTTCCAGCAGCTTGGTGTCACCTTTACAATAATAATGATGAATTAGATGTCAAAATTTTCAATGTAGAAAAAGAAAATGATGAACACGATTTAGATAACGGGCAATTGATCGTATCAAAAAATGAGTTAAAAGTTGCAGTTAGAGGTGGTTACATTAATATTAAGGAATTACAGCTTCCAGGTAAACGAAAAATGGATGCTAAATCATTACTAAATGGATATGATTTTAGTAAAAATGCCAAAATGCTCTAAAACCCTTATGTTTATTGATATTTGAAAAAAATCCGACGAAATGCAGCCCTTTATTAACAAATGCCCTAAGTTATCAACAAATATTTGTATTTCCCTTGCTATTACTTGCGTAGATGGATTTTACGTATAAATTTGTAGACGGATTTAACGATAATGTTTAACCCAACTATTTTTTTAACAATTTAAAATACAAATTTTATGAACAAAACAGATTTAATCAATGGAATGGCAGAGAATGCTGGAATCACTAAAGCAGCTGCTAAGAAAGCATTAGATTCATTATTAATTGACATCGAAGGATCTTTACAAAAAGGAAATAGAGTTTCTTTAGTAGGATTTGGTTCTTGGTCAGTTTCAAGAAGATCTGCAAGAGAAGGAAGAAACCCTCAAACTGGTAAAACAATACAAATCAAAGCTAAAAACGTAGTAAAGTTTAAAGCTGGTTCTGATTTAAGTAGTGCTGTAAACTAGTATTTCTTTAAATAGATTACGAAAAGCCCACTTTAAAGTGGGCTTTTTGTTTTATGTATTCTACCAAAATTATTGGTTATTAGGAAAATATGTTTTAGATTAGTACGTAAATCATAGTGTTATGATTATATCAAAGCCCAAAAAAGGACATCTTTTAATTGCTGAGCCTTCAATAATAGGTGACTTATCGTTTAATAGGTCTGTCATATTATTGGCTGATTATAACGAACAAGGATCAATTGGGTTTATCTTAAACAAGCCATTAGAATATACGCTTAACGACCTGATTCCTGAAACAGAAGCTACTTTTAAAGTTCATAACGGAGGTCCTGTTGAACAAGACAATCTTTATTTCATACATCAAGTACCAGATTTAATACCAGATAGTATTGAAATTTCTCATGGCGTATATTGGGGAGGAAATTTTGATGCTGTTTTAGAACTTCTTAATGAAAATAAATTGACTGGCTCAGATATTAGATTTTTTCTTGGATATTCTGGTTGGGACGCTAAGCAATTAGATAATGAGCTAGAATCTCAAGCATGGATTGTATCTGAAAATGTCTACAAAAATGAACTCATAGAAAAGTGCTGTGATTCCTTTTGGAAAGAAAAAATGTTAGAGCTCGGTGGAGATTATTCTCTTTGGTCTAATGCTCCAGAAAATCCAAGTTATAATTAAGATAATCTTAACTTCGTATTTAAACGCTTCAAGATATCTTCTGAAATTTTAGTACTGTAAGTCTTTTTCCGATACTGTAATATGGGTTGAATCCCAACGATAACATTAGTGATAAATAACTCATCTGCTTTTTGAAGTTCAAATGGAGAAATTGAAGTTTCATCTAAAACATAATCACCAGAGTTTAAAATCATATCAATGATTTGTTTACGCATGACACCTTTTAAACTACCATCATCAAGAGGTGGTGTTTTGATTGTTTCACCTGAAACTAAAAATAAATTTCCTTGCAAAGCTTCAACAACATTTTTATTGGTATTTAATAGTAAACAATTATCTAATTTGTTTTCTTCTGCATAAATACTACCCAAAACGTTAATAGCTTTATTATTTGTTTTTAATGTAGATAACAATCCTGGAGCAACAAAATAGTCTTTATATAAATCGACAGTATATGATTCCTTTGTTGATACTAAATAGAAATCGTCTTCCAATAGTTCTACAACTATACTATAACTTATAGCTTTGTCATTTGGAAGATATCTACCACCATCTCCTCTATCTACATTTAATCGAACTCTTGCAGATGAAGTTGCCAATCCATTAACATTTATGGTTTTTAAAATTTCAGCTTCAAGAAATTCCATAGTGAAATTCATTGGTATCTCCATTCGCATGATACGCATAGAAGCCATCAATCTAAAATAGTGATCTTCCCAAAACAAAATTTTGCCATGTACCACTTTCAAAGTTTCAAAAAGAGCATCTCCATATTTATAACCTCTATTTTCAAGGGCTATAGAGTTGGAATTTTCAACTAACTCACCATTTATATTTATCATAAAAAAGTCTCGATTAAAAATCGAGACAAATATAAAACTAATATGATTGAGAAGTTCTAAGCAGAACCCAAAACTTGTTTCAAATCTGAAATTTGATTATCCCAAAGCATTTTTGCTTCATCAACTTCATCTTCATCTGTAAAATCTGTAACAATGAGAGAAACATCTTTAGTGATTTCATCGACTTGAATGCGTATTTCAAAAAAGTAAGACGCACCATCTTCTTCATCATTTAACCATCTAAACTTTATGCGCTCACCACTTTTCTTACTTAATAGTTTTGCTTTTTCTTCACTACCATCCCAAATAAATGTAAACAGTTCTCCTCTTGAATTCACATTATCGGCAAACCATTCTGACAAACCAGAAGGTGTAGATATATATTGATATAAAAGTTGTGGCGAAGCGTGAATAACAAACTCCATCTCAATTTTAACTTTGTCTTCCATAGATAAATTATTATGTTGTCAATATATACATTAATTGTTGAGTTTAAAACTAAAAATCAAAAAAAATAATTTGAGCATTTTATGTTTGTTCAGATAAATTTTGTTTTTATATTTGCACCCTCATAAATGGCGAGGTAGCTCAGTTGGTTAGAGCGTCGGATTCATAACCCGGAGGTCACGAGTTCAAATCTCGTTCTCGCTACAGTAGTTAAAGCTTGATGTAATCATCAAGCTTTTTTGTTTTTAGAAGCTTAAGTAATGCTTAAAAGCGAAGTGAAAACCAAAAATTGTAAAAACGCACAGCATTTTCTTTTACTATTTTCAAGGCACCTTATTAAGGTTATATGAATCTCGTTCTCCATACAAAAGTAAAATCCAATACCTATTAATATGTGTTGGGTTTTCTCTTTATAATATGCATTGACTAATTACAATCAAAATGTTCTAAAATTATCAAAACACACATGTTTTAACAATTCGCTGATTTTCAGTCAATTATTTCTTACAAGATATTTTTCAAATGTTAAAAAAATGCATTTCATCGGTTTTTTCTGCATTTTATGGAGTATAATTAAAATAAATTGATATATTAGCGACCTGATTAAACGACATAAATTCATTAAACCCCAAACTAATGAGAAAAATTACCTGCTTACTTGTGCTACTATTTTTAGTAGTTCAAACTTCATTTGCGCAAGAAATTTACAAGCGCATTATCATTAATAATAATTCTGAAACCACCCTACAAACCTTACTGGATATTGGTATTGATTTAAGATGTGGCGCAGTATACAAAGACAATACTGTTCAATTAGAATTATCAATGGAACAATTAAACCTAATTGATAATGCAGGAATCAAATACGACGTTACTGTTGAGGATCTTACGCAATTTTATCAAGAAAGGAATGCTTCCGAAATCACGATAGATGATGCGTATGCTCAATTTAAATCAAGTAACCAACCTGTTATAACTAATCGATCGATTGCGAGTACAATACTTGATAATTATTTACAATATACTGGATGTGAAGAAGTCAATTGGACAACACCAACTAATTATAACCAAGGATCTCTTGGTGGTTGTTTAACAGTAGACGAAATGGAAGCAGAACTGGATCAAATGTTCGCTAACTATCCTAATCTAATTTCAGCTAAAGCAGATGCTTCTCCAACTAATCAAACAACTTGGGGGAATCCATCAGGCACAATTACTAATAATGGATTAACTTATACAGGACAGGGAACTACAAGATGGGATCCTAAAACTATATGGTATGTAAGAATAACTGGAGACCAGTCTTCCCCTGAAGGAAGCAAACCTCAAATATTGTATACATCAATGATACATGCTAGAGAGGTTAGTAGTTTAATGAATAACATGTACTTCATGTGGTATCTTCTTGAAAACTACGATACAGATCCTGCAATTAAAAACTTAGTAGACAATAACGAATTATATTTTATTCCAGTTGTAAATCCAGATGGTTTACGTTGGAATCAGCATTTAAATTCTGGTGGTGGTACGTTTCAAAGAAAGAATTGTAGACCTAATACTGGTAGTACGTCTAACTCTACTGCAACAAGAGGTGTTGATGTTAATAGAAACTTCGACTACTTATGGGGAGCAGATGGTGATGCTAGTGGTTCAAATGATGTTCCTTCTAGTGACACTTATAGAGGTCCAGCACCTTTCTCTGAGCCCGAAGCACAAATTTTAAGAGATTTTGTTTTAGCAAGAAATTTTGAAACTTGTTTGATGCACCACTCGGCAGCTAATGCCATTCCACATCCATACGGAGGTATTCCTACACGTGTTTCAAATAGAGAAGATGAAATGCACCAATGGCATGAAGACATGTCTAGATTTAACAGATATGTATCTGGTGCCACAATATTTACACCTGCAAATGGTATTGCCGATGACTGGATGGTAGGTGGTACGGCAGATGCTGGTAATACAACTAGTAATGCTAACAATTCATATCCAAATGATAGTAGCCCTGCTTCTGTAGGATCTGGTCAAAACATCTTAGCATCAACTCCAGAACATGGTAGTTTTGGAAGTGAAGGTGGTTTTTGGCCTTCTTTATCGCAAATTGATGTGATAGCAGCAAGAGGTATGCGTATCAATTTAATGAACGCTTATTATGGAGGTAAATATGCGAAACTGCACGATTTAACCCAAAGTGATATTAATAGCCTTACTTCAGACTTAACTTTTGGTATTGAACGTATTGGACAAACGGCAAGTGATTTCACATTAACTGTCACTCCTATTTCATCAAATATTGTTTCTATAGCTTCTGTTCCTGTTCAAAGTGGAATGGGTATTTTAGCTCAAAACAATGTCACTGCTCAAATCGTTTTAAACGGTAGTATTCAACCTAATGATAAAATTGAATATAATGTGCAATTATCAGACGGTACAAACGTATTTTACAATATAAATGTTGAAAAATATTATCAACCCAACATAATATTAGCCGATGATCCAGACGCTAATTCAATAGCAACAAACTGGAACTTATCTGGTACCTGGACGGCTTCAAATGCAACAGGTGCTGCATATTCTGGTAGTCGTGCCATAAAAACAGGTGGCAATGCCATATCATCTTATGGTTCAAACGAAAATACATCTATAACGACTAATACTCATGATTTATCAACTTCAGATGAAGTCATCATTCAGTTTTATACAAAATGGGATTTAGAACGTAACTTCGATTTTGTTGAATTTGAAGGATCTACAGATGGAACCAACTGGGTATCTCTTTGTGGTATTTATAATAAACCAAATGCGACAAGTTTCACTACTAATGAACATGGTGATAAAACCTCTACTAGCCATTCTTTCCAACAAAATAATAATAGTAGCGGTAGAGTCTATGATGGTGATCGTATGGATAAATGGGTTATGGAAGAAGTTGTTATTGATGCAACTAACCATGCATCGCTATTCCAATCTCCAAATGCGCGATTTAGATTTAGATTTAGAACTGACAGTAATAATAGATTTGAAAATTACTCTGCTAATGCAGAAGGTTTTTTCTTCGATGATTTTAAAATAATTGGACTGCAAGTTCCTTGTGATAATAGTGTAGCACCTACAAATCTTGCTGTTACTCTTGTCACTCCTACGTCAGCAGCAGTATCTTGGGACAATATCCCTTCAGCTACTTATGATATAAGATATAGAGAAGTGGGATCAGGTTCTTGGAACGAAATCACAAATATTGCAACTAACTCATATAATATTTCTGGACTTACAGCAAATACAAATTATGAAGTACAGGTAGCAACAAGATGTAATACAACAGCATCTGCATATTCAACTTCTGAAACATTTACAACACCAAGCCCTATTCCATGTACAGGGAGCTCTATAAGTGCTTTCCCTTATTCTGAAAGCTTCGAAACTGCAGGCTCATTCGGTCTATGGTCTAACGATGGAAGTGATGATTTTGATTGGACCAATAAAGCTGAAGAAGGAGATGGAAATTCAACACCTTCTAACGATACAGGACCATCTTTAGCATCAGATGGAAGTCGTTTTATATTTATTGAAGCTTCTAACCCAAATTTCCCAAGTAAAATTGCTCGACTTATAAGTCCGTGCCTTGATTTTACTGGAAGAGAAAATGCTGCAATGACATTTGACTACCACATGTTTGGTGGATTCATTGGAGAACTTACTGTTGATGTGAGTATCGATAATGGCGCTAGCTATACAACATTGACCAATTACACCCTAACTGGAAGTCAACAAAATGCTCATGCCGATGCATGGAAAACACAAAACGTGGATTTATCTTTATTTGACGGACAATCAATAAAATTAAGACTTAGTGCGACAACAAGTTCTGATGGATCAACTGGATGGCAAGGTGATATCTCATTAGATAACTTCGGAATTACTTCTGATGTTGCTACAGGTTCTGCTCCTCCAACAGCAGTTTGTCAAAACATAACTGTTCAACTAGATAATGCCGGAAATGGATCTATTGTTCCTACCGATATTGATGGTGGTTCTACAGATGACGTAGCTATTACTGGAAGAAGCATTGATATTAATTCTTTTGACTGTACTGATATAGGAACTGTAAATGTAACACTTACAGTAACTGATGGAGATGGTCAAGATGACACTTGTGTCGCTGTAGTAACTGTAGTCGATCAAATAGACCCTGTATTTGTAGGCGTTCCTTCTGACATCACATTAACGTGTGGAAATAATCAACCATCATGGACAGACCCAACTGTTACTGATAATTGTGGAACTGGCCTAACTCCTACACGAACTGATGGTACAGGATTAAATAGCGGAAGTGTATTCCCTTCTGGAATTACAGTTATTAGCTATTCAGTAAACGATGGTAACGGAAACATAAACACGGCTTCATTTAATGTAAATGTAGTTGTTGATAATCAAGACCCAGTGGCTGTGTGCCAAAATATTTCTGTGCAATTAGATGCTACCGGAAATGCAACAATAACTGCCGCTGCTATAAATAATGGATCTTCTGATAACTGCGGAATTGCCTCTATTTCTGCTTCACAAACAGCATTTACTTGTGCCGATGAAGGTGCAAATAACGTCACACTAACCGTTACTGATACTAACGGAAATCAAGATACTTGTATAGCTGTAGTAACAGTAAATTTACAAGATGCTCCGACAGGATTAGAATGTTATGAAACTGCAAACTATAATTATACAACATGTGTATGGGATGTGACTGGAACACCTCCTCCACCTGTAGTAACTAATGTGACCATCTGTTCTGATGAGTCGTATACTTGGGCTGTAAATGGAATTACATATGATGGTTCTGGAGGATCTACCTCTGTAACAGTTCCTGGTTCTGGATGTGTTGCCGATGAAACATTAAATTTAACAGTAACACCAGAGCCTGCTCCTGTGGTGACAGACAGAACAATTTGTTCTGATGAGTCGTATACTTGGGTTGTAAATGGTATCACTTATGATGGTTCTGGAGGATCTACTTCGGTAACTATTGAAGGTGTGAACTGTGCAGCTGATCAAACACTTAACTTAACAGTAACGCCGGAGCCTGCTCCTGTGGTGACTGATGTAACGATTTGCTCTGATGAGTCGTATACATGGACGGAGAATGGTATCACTTATAATGGTTCTGGAGGATCTA
>NZ_JAHVXI010000039.1 GCF_021032705.1 Psychroserpens luteolus
GGCATCGCCATGGGCATCATCCCATTCTTCACACGGCTGGCTGGCCGCGCGCAGTCGGGCTTCATGTTCCACTACGCCTTCGCGATGGTCATCGGGGTTGTCGTCTTGATTACATACTTCGCCATATCAGGCGGGGGAGCGGAATAATGTTGAACTCACTTCTGTCGATCATCACCTTCATCCCGCGTTTGGGCGCGGTCATTCTGGCCCTGTTCCTGCGCGGCGATGACGAGGCCGCGCAGCGCAACGCCAAATGGCTGGCGCTGATCGCGACGACGGCGACCTTCCTGGTGTCGATCTTCCTCTATACCGGCTTTGACCCCGCCAACACGGGCTTCCAGTTCGTGGAGGAGCGCGAGTGGATCC
>NZ_JAHVXI010000040.1 GCF_021032705.1 Psychroserpens luteolus
CTGGTGTCCTCCGAAGTGCGTCCCGCGGTCGAGAGCCTGATGAACGAGAAGCTGGCGGAGTGGTTCGAGGAGAACCCGAACGAAGCCCGCATCATCGTCACCAAGATTATCGAAGCCGCGCATGCCCGCGAAGCGGCGCGCAAGGCCCGCGAGCTGACGCGGCGCAAGACGGCGTTGGACGTGAATTTTCTGGCGGGCAAGTTGAAGGATTGTTCGGAGAAGGACCCCTCGAAGACCGAAGTGTTTTTGGTGGAGGGGGATTCCGCTGGCGGGTCCGCGCAGACGGGCCGAGACCGGCAGACGCAGGCGATCCTGCCGCTGAAAGGCAAGATTTTGAACGTGGAACGGGCGCGGT
>NZ_JAHVXI010000041.1 GCF_021032705.1 Psychroserpens luteolus
CATGAGTGATCACTAAAGGATCTGCTTGAGAATCGACACAGATTACTGCTTCAGTATCTCCATTGAAAGATGTTGTATTATTAGGATTTCCGGTAGCAGCAAGATCGATAGCAACAGTCCCACCATCGGCAGCTTCGCGGATGACATTTACAGCATTATCTGATATATCTGAACATTCAGCAGCATCAAGATCGGCTAAAGGTCCACCAATAAACGACGCACCATTATCGGCCATTCCTCTGTATGACCAACCCCAAATTTGACACGTTCCAACACCAGCACCATTAAGATCTATGGTTGCCGAAGGCGATATGGCTAAGATTACCGAAGCATCTTCGTTGGTAATCACATATC
>NZ_JAHVXI010000042.1 GCF_021032705.1 Psychroserpens luteolus
TGGAGGCAAGTATCCATTTCAATCTGGTCATGTCTTCGATCCCTTTGGAAACGCAAAAAGCCGCCCGACTGACACATGCGGGAGGGGGTGCATGCGCAATCGAGCGGCTTTGCTCGTAAATTCTGTGGCGGACGACATTGTCAGCCGAGAGGCATCTTTGCCTTGAGATGCAAGGTGTCCGCCGTTGCCCTGAGCCGCAAGACCGAAATCGTGCATGCGCAGCAATTTATCGCCGCGATGCAGCGCAATGCCTGCTATTTAGGCACCCTACCCTCGCAAAAGTCGAATACCGCGCCATCAAAAAATTGGTCGGGTCCCAGAATCATCTGCCCCTTGGTGGACGCCACGGC
>NZ_JAHVXI010000043.1 GCF_021032705.1 Psychroserpens luteolus
CGCTTTTTTCGAGCGGGCGATGACCGCCTCACAGGCCCTGTTCAATGAGGCGGGGCAGATGACCGAAACCATGACCCTTGCGGCGCTCGCCGAACGGGGCAACACCGTCTTCGCGCTGGGGGGCAACGGGGTGCCGGTCCGTGCGACGGGCCAGCCCGCATCCTTGAATTGGCCCGGTCCAAACCCGTCCCTCGGGGTGGAGGTCAGCTTCAGGGAAGGTTCGGAGGCTGCGCGCGTCACGCTCCCCGGCCCATGGGGGTTGCAGCGCCTGCTGGACTCGCTGCGGTTGCGGTTTCGCGATGGTGGGCAACGGGTTTTGATCGACATTCGGACAGATGAGGGGCGGGTT
>NZ_JAHVXI010000044.1 GCF_021032705.1 Psychroserpens luteolus
GAGCATGTGAGATATCAGGAGAAGTTCAAGGTGAATTAAGTGGATCTTACACAGAATGTGGAGGAACATTAGAAGTTGACTGGACGTACACTGATGATTGTGATAGAACAATCACAGCTAAGAAGACAATCACAGTATTACCAGCACCAGCTGCAGAGTTTGATGAAGTAGAAGACATGGAGATTTCATGTGAAGAAGCAAATTCATACCAAGCAGGATCATTAGGATACACTAATGGAGGAACTGGATTATGTGAGATATCAGGAGAAGTTCAAGGCGAAGCTACACCAGATTACGATGAGTGTGGTGGAGTAATTATTGTAAACTGGACATACACTGATAACTG
>NZ_JAHVXI010000045.1 GCF_021032705.1 Psychroserpens luteolus
GCGTCACGCGCAGAGTTGGCGAAGTCATGCCACGGGTTTTCGCCTACATAGCCCCGCTCACGCAGCCAGTCATTGTAGCGGGCAGCGCCTTGTTCGTCATAAAGGCCCGCCGGCCCCTCGGGCCGCATCCCGTCATCGCGTTCCCACACGTCAAAGCCGCATTGTTCGGTTCGAACGCCAATAATGCTGTCCTTGGGAATCCCCAGACGCCGCATCCCCTCCTCATCGGCCTTCATATGGGTTTTGCCGAGCAGCCAGCACTCCATGCCATGGTCGCGCAGGTGGTCTCCCATCGTTCGCTCGCCAACCCGCAGCGGCACCCGATTCCAGGTGGC
>NZ_JAHVXI010000046.1 GCF_021032705.1 Psychroserpens luteolus
CACAAGCTTCAAGGGCAGCGATATTGGCTGCATTCCAATCGTTAGCTAATTGTTCGTTATCATCACCAGAACACTCAATCGACTGATCAGTTACAGAACAGTTATCAAGGTTAGGAGGTGTTGTATCTTCAAGAGTTAATGTCGCACTCAATGTTGTTGCATTACCACAGTCATCAGTAATGGTATATGTAACAGTGATTGTACCACCAAGACCACAAGTAGATACTAAGTTAGTAAAGTTGTAATCAGAAGTGACTTGCGTATTTAAGTCTGTATCACAAGAATCAGCAGCACAAGCTTCAAGGGCAGCGATATTGGCTGCATTCCAAT
>NZ_JAHVXI010000047.1 GCF_021032705.1 Psychroserpens luteolus
CCGGAATTTCCAGTCTTTCAGGTCAGCGGTCGATGCGATTGGCTTGGTCGAGGCAAAGCTCTCCTGGCCATAAACCCACCAGCCGACAAGCTGCATGCCATACAGGTTGTACAGCTCTTGGGCCTTCTCAAGGCCACCGGCGTAATACAGCCAGCTCAGCTGTTGGTAAGGCGTGTCGTAGCCGCCCATGATGTCGCCAACGAATTGGAACGCAGGGTTTTTACCGATTTGGTAGCCACCGCCGTGCATTTCGCAATCCAGAATGCCGGTTGCTGCGGCGTCAAAGCCTTCAACGGATTTCACAACCGAAGACGACCAGAACATCTCGAT
>NZ_JAHVXI010000048.1 GCF_021032705.1 Psychroserpens luteolus
CATCATAAGTGATACCATTCTCAGCCCACGTATACGACTCATCAGAGCAAATCGTTACATCAGTTACCACAGGAGCAGGCTCCGGTGTTACTGTTAAGTTTAATGTTTGATCGGCTGCACAGTTTACCCCTTCAATAGTTACCGAAGTAGATCCTCCAGAACCATTATAAGTGATACCATTCTCTGTCCATGTATACGACTCATCAGAACAAATCGTTACATCAGTCACTACAGGAGCAGGCTCCGATGTTACTGTTAAGTTAAGTGTTTGATCCGCTGCACAGTTTACACCTTCAATAGTTACCGAAGTAGATCCTCCAGAACCAT
>NZ_JAHVXI010000004.1 GCF_021032705.1 Psychroserpens luteolus
TACCATTCCGAACAGAGAAGTTAAGCCCATTTGCGCCGATGGTACTGCAATCGTGGGAGAGTAGGTCGTCGCCTTTTTTGAAACCCCGTTCTTATTATAAGAACGGGGTTTTTGTTTTTTGTGTACTCCAGCGGCTTATTTGTCTAGATTTAGCTTACGATTAAATCCTAGTGACTATTTTTATTTTTTATCTTCGAAAATAAATATGGAATTATTAAATGATTGTAAATAAGGAATTAGATTTAGTGTGGGATTTTGTCAATTATACCGATAGAAATGTATTTCTAACAGGTAAGGCAGGAACAGGGAAAACGACTTTTCTTCATAAATTAAAAATGAAGTCTTTAAAGAGAATGGTTGTTGTTGCACCAACTGGTGTGGCAGCCATTAATGCTAAAGGAATTACAATACATTCATTTTTTCAAGTCCCATTTGGACCACTTCTTCCTGATGATGATTTAAATAACTCTTCTAACTTTAATCGAAAATTCAATAAAACGAAAATTAATATAATCAAGTCTCTAGATTTATTAATCATAGATGAGATTAGTATGGTACGTGCGGACTTACTTGATGCAATTGATAAAACATTAAGACGTTTTAGAAGTCGAAATAAAGTTTTTGGCGGTGTTCAATTATTAATGATTGGAGATGTACAACAATTGTCTCCAGTGATAAAAGACCATGAGTGGCAATTGCTTAAACCGTATTATAAAAATATTTATTTTTTTAGCAGTTTAGCTTATCAGCATTGTAATGCGATAACTATAGAGTTGAAGCATATTTATAGGCAAGATAACCCGAAGTTTATTGAAATTTTAAATGAGATAAGAAATAATAAATTATCTCAATCTTCTATTATAGAACTGAATAAGCGATTTAAACCTGATTTTGTTCCTGCAGAAGATGAAGGTTATATTTCGTTAACCACCCATAATAATAAAGCTGAACATACCAATAAATTAGAACTTGAAAAGCTAAACGGAAGGCATAAAACATATAAAGCTATTATTGAAGGAAAGTTCCCTGAATATTCTTACCCTAATAAGGAAGAATTGGTTTTAAAAGTTGGAGCTCAAGTTATGTTTGTTAAGAACGACAGTTCAATAGAAAAACGATATTTCAATGGTAAGATTGGTAAAGTTATTTTTTTAGATAAGGACGAGATTATAGTAAAATGTCCCGACGATGATTTTAATATTATTACGACTCCAGAAGTTTGGGAAAATATTAATTACACAATCAATCCTGAAACTAAGGTTATTACCGAAAATAAAGTAGGGGCTTACACTCAAATGCCTTTGCGGCTTGCTTGGTCAATAACAATTCATAAAAGTCAAGGATTAACATTTGAAAAGGCCATTATAGATGCTCAAGGTGCATTTGCTCATGGACAAACCTATGTTGCATTAAGTAGATGTAAGAGTTTAGATGGATTGGTACTTAAAAGTAAGATAAATGAAAACCACGTTATCAGCGATTCAAATATCAAGTCTTTTACTAGGGCATTAGAAGACAATGAACCCGATACTAATATCTTAGAAAAATCTAAAATTGAATTTCAATTAAATTTAATTTCTGAGTTATTCGACTACTACAAATTTTTATATCCTGTTAATCGTATTCTAGATATTTATTTTAAAAATAGAGGTAGTATAGAAGGACATGTTGAAATACCGTTGAATGCCATTAAAGTAACTATTACAGATTTATTAAAAGTGGCTAACGGATTTAGAGCTCAACTTTTAGAAATGTCAATTGAGAATCAATTGCCAGAGTTTAATGAGTTATTACAAAAGCGTTTTAAAAAAGCACTAGATTATTTTAATCATCAAACCCAGACTAATATTATAGAACCTTATAAGAGTTTTAACTTTACAACAGATAATAAAGCTTTAGACAAAGATATCACAAAGCAATTGGATACTTTTGAAGAATTAATAGCCGCCAAACTACTGTATGTAAATGAACTCACCAATGGTTTTAAAGTGTCTGCCTTTTTAGAATTGAGAGCCAAGTCTGTTTTTCTTACCAAAGAAAAACCTAAGAAACCGAGAAAAACTGCCATCGAAGGTACGACAAACCTAGAACTTTTCGAATTACTTCGCGAATTAAGAAATACAATTGCGCAACGTGAAGATCTAATACATTACCAAATATTTACTCAAAAAGCATTGTATGAAATGTGTGAAACATTGCCTACCAATAAGAAAGAGCTAAAAACTGTTAATGGTATGGGAAAAGTGCGTGTTGAGAAATATGGAAACGACATATTAGCAGTAATTAGAGGTTATTGTGATGAGAATAATATTGAAATATCTTCAGATATCGAGATTTTTGAAAAACCTAAACTTAAACGTAAGAAAGGGGATACAAAAAAAGAATCTCTGAGCTTATTTAAATCTGGAAAATCTATTGAAGATATTGCTAATGAGCGAGAATTAAATATAAATACAATTGTTGGGCACTTAGCCAGTTTTATATCTTCAGGCGAAGTGAAAATTACTGATTTGGTTTCAGAAGAACACTACAAAGAATTGAAGAACATAATCCCTAAACATACATTTGAAAACCTATCAGATTTAAAACATCAAATAGACGATAAGTATTCCTATGCTGAGCTAAGATTAGTTTTAGAGGATTTATCAAAATAAAAAAGCTTCAAAAAAATTGAAGCTTTTCATTTATCTTGTTTTAAATATTACCCTTTAATAACACCTCTTGAGATTACAATTTTTTGAATTTCCGAAGTGCCTTCATAAATTTGAGTAATCTTAGCATCACGCATTAAACGCTCAACATGGTATTCTTTTACAAACCCATTTCCTCCATGTATTTGAACCGCTTCAACAGATTGTTCCATAGCTACTTTAGAAGCATATAACTTCGCCATAGCACTAGACATATCATAGTTGTTGCCTTGATCTTTATCCCAAGCTGCTTTCATGACTAACATACGAGCTGCCTCAACTTCAGTATACATATCTGCCAATTTAAAAGCAATGGCTTGGTGGTTGCAAATTTCAGTACCAAAAGCTTTACGTTCTTTAGAATATTTCAGTGCAAGTTCATAGGCTCCAGAAGCAATTCCTAAAGCTTGAGCAGCAATACCTATACGACCACCCGATAGTGTCTTCATGGCAAACTTAAAGCCAAATCCATCTTCACCAATTCTATTTTCTTTTGGAACTTTTACATCATTAAATTGTAAGGTGTGTGTATCACTTCCTCTAATTCCTAACTTATCTTCTTTTGGTCCAATATCGAATCCTTCCATGCCTTTTTCAACAATAAAGGCATTAATTCCTCTATGACCTTTTTCTCTATCTGTTTGAGCAATGACTAAGTATACATCACTTCGACCACCATTGGTAATCCAGTTTTTGGTTCCATTAATAACGTAATGATCCCCTTTATCTATAGCAGTAGTAGCTTGCGATGTCGCATCACTACCTGCTTCTGGTTCACTTAAACAAAATGCTCCAATAAACTCTCCAGTAGCTAATTTTGTTAGGTATTTTTGCTTTTGCTCTTCTGTTCCAAAAGCTTCTAACCCATAACACACTAATGAGTTATTTACAGAAACCATAACCGAAGCAGAGGCATCAATTTTAGAAAGTTCTTCCATAATTAAGACATATGAAATCGCATCCATTCCACTTCCGCCATATTTTGGGTCAACCATAATTCCCATAAAGCCTAAATCGCCCATCTTTTTAACAAGCTCTTGAGGAAATTGCTGTTTCTCATCTCTCTCTATAACTCCAGGTAATAATTCGGTTTGTGCAAAATCACGAGCTGCGTCGCGAATCATAATATGTTCTTCGGTTAAACTAAAATCCATAGTCTTAATAAATTATTGAATTGATAAAAAGTGAGTGCAAAGATAAGTCTTTATTAGTATATTTTCAATAAGGATTACTATTTTTACTGAATATGATAAAATCTAAGTACAATGTTATTGGAGTGATGTCTGGAACATCTTTAGATGGAATTGATCTAGCTTATATTACATTTGAGTATAACTCGAACTGGATATTTCATATTCATGCTGCTGAAACAACTTCATATCCAGATTTTTGGAAACAAAAATTAGCTCATCTTGTGAACTTCAATATAGAAGGGCTTAAGGAAATTGATAAGGATTATACATTATATTTATCTCAAGTAATTAATGATTTTATTAAGAAACATCAACTAAACGATATTGATGCTATTTGTTCTCACGGTCATACAGCCTTACATCAACCAGATAAAGGATTTACGTATCAAATAGGAAACCATCCCAGATTAGCCAAACTTATAGAACAACGTCTTGTTTGTGATTTCCGAGTACAGGATGTAGCACTTGGAGGTCAAGGCGCTCCTTTAGTACCTATTGGTGATCGATTATTGTTTTCGGAGTACGATTACTGTATCAACTTAGGAGGTTTTGCAAATATTTCTTCTGAAATTGATAACAAACGAATAGCATATGATATTTGTCCTGTTAATATTGTTATGAACCGCTATGCCAAAGCTCTCGGTTATGATTATGATGATAAAGGTATGATTGCTAAAACAGGTGTGCTAAATCTGAAGTTATTAAATAATTTAAACCAAATCGATTTTTATAAAGAACAACCTCCGAAGTCATTAGGTTTAGAGTGGGTAGATAATTACATAAGCCCAATATTAGAAACAAGTACCCTCTCAGAAGCTAATATCTTGAGAACTTTTGTTGAGCATATAGCTATACAAATTGCAAATTCTATAGATATGAATGCCAGAGTTCTTTTTACAGGAGGTGGCACCTATAATGATTTTCTGCTTGAACGAATTGTTAACCATAAGCAATTTGAATTGATAAGACCTTCATACGATATTATAGAGTATAAAGAGGCTCTAATATTTGGGTTACTTGGTGTACTTAAATTAAGAGGTGAAATCAATTGTTTATCAACGGTTACAGGTGCAAATAATGATCACTCTTCAGGAGAAATATTTTATCCATAAAATTATTGTAAATTTCTAATCTAGCGATTTTTAGTTTTTTATATTTGTTATAGAATAACTAACTAATGACACAAGTGAATTCAGAACTTATTTTGATATAATTTTTGAAAACGCGAGTTGCATCTAAACCAACTGAAAACTAAGAACTCTTAGATGAAAGAACTACTCCAAAAGTACGAAGATAAAGACCCTGAAATCATTTTTAATTGGAAAGACCCAGAAACAGAAGCTGAAGGCTGGACTGTTATCAATTCCCTTCGTGGTGGTGCTGCTGGAGGCGGAACAAGAATGCGCAAAGGACTTGATATGAATGAGGTACTATCACTTGCAAAAACAATGGAAGTGAAATTTACAGTATCTGGACCTGGGATTGGAGGGGCTAAATCTGGGATAAATTTTGATCCTAAGGATCCTAGAAAAAAGGGAGTTTTAGAACGTTGGTACAAAGCTGTCGCTCCACTATTGAAAAGTTATTATGGAACAGGAGGAGATCTCAATGTTGATGAGATCCATGAAGTTATTCCAATTACCGAAGAAAGTGGTGTTTGGCATCCTCAAGAAGGTGTTTTTGAAGGACATTTCAAACCAACCCAAGCAGATAAAATTAATCGTATTGGTCAATTGCGTTATGGTGTAATCAAAGTAATAGAAAACCCTAAATACACACCTAGTGTAGCAAAAAAGTATACTGTTGCCGATATGATCACAGGTTTTGGTGTTGCAGAAGCTGCTAAGCATTTTTATGATGTTCAAGGCGATTCTATAAAAGGAAAGCGCGCAATTGTACAAGGTTTTGGTAACGTAGGAGCAGCAGCGGCTTTTTATTTGTCTCAAATGGGAGCAAAAGTTGTTGGTATTATAGATATCGTTGGAGGTTTGATAAATGAAGATGGATTCTCTTTTGAAGATATTACCGAACTATATTTGACTAAGTCTGGAAACACTTTGGTAAGCGAGAACCTCATTCCTTTTTCTGAAATGAATGAAAAGATATGGTCACTCAAGACCGAAATTTTCGCACCATGTGCAGCTTCAAGACTAATAACTCAAGATCAAATCGATCAAATGATTGATACTGGTTTAGAAGTTATTTCATGTGGCGCTAATGTTCCTTTTGCTGATAAAGAAATTTTCTTTGGAAGTATTATGGAACATACAGATAATAAAGTAAGCTTAATTCCAGATTTTATTTCCAATTGTGGTATGGCTAGAGTTTTTGCATACTTTATGGAACGTAAAGTTAAAATGACAGATGAGGCGATTTTTAATGATACTTCTGAAATCATAAAAAAAGCTATTGAAAGAGTTTATGATAAAAATCAAACTAAAACAGGTATTAGTGCTACTGCATTTGAAATAGCCTTAACTCAATTAATATAATCCAATCACTATGGAAAGCATAATTATAATCGTATTTGTATTAGGTTATTTAGCCATTACAGTAGAACACAGTATTAAAATTGATAAGCTAATCCCTGCCTTAGTTATGATGGCAATAAGCTGGGCGTTGATTTCGTTAGGCATTGATTCTTTTTCACAATGGTTTGATTCATCTAGCCATGGATTGGTAGATGGTTTTGATACTTTGGGACATGAAGACAAAATGCACTGGATGGAAGAAACATTACTTCATCATTTAGGGAAAACTGCTGAAATCTTAGTGTTCTTACTTGGAGCAATGACCATTGTGGAAATTATAGATTATTTTGATGGATTTTCAACAATAAAAGGATTTATCAAAACGAAAAGTAAAAAAAGAATCCTTTGGATTTTTGGATTTTTGGCCTTTTTTCTCTCGGCAATTATCGACAACTTAACTGCAACAATTGTTTTAATATCTATACTACAAAAACTAATTTCTGATAGAAGCGTTCGCATATGGTATGCTGGTTTAATAATTATAGCAGCCAATGCTGGAGGAGCTTGGTCACCTATTGGAGATGTTACAACTACAATGTTATGGATTGGTAAAAAAGTGACCACAGGCTATCTATTTGGATACCTGTTTATCCCTTCTCTTTTATGTATGCTTGTTCCGTTTTTAGTGGCCTCTTTTATGAAACCCTTTCAGGGACAATTAGAAAATGATATAGATGAAGACTCTAATAAACCCAAAAGTAAATTTAGCTCAACAATGCTTTATCTTGGGCTAGGAGGTATTGTATCTGTGCCAATCTTCAAGACTGTTACACATTTACCGCCTTATGTAGGAATGATGCTGGCACTTGGTGTCGTAGCAATTTTTGCCGAAATATATAGTAATTCTAAATTTAGTATCTCAAGTCATGATTCTGAAGAAAGCGATGCTCATGCTCACCATAGTCCAGTGCATCACTCTTTATCCAAAATTGAGTTACCTAGTATTCTGTTTTTTCTCGGAATTTTAATGGCTGTAGCCGCATTAGAATCATTGGGAATTTTGTTTGGATTTGCAAATTCATTACAAGAGACTATGCCGATGTTAACAACCGAAATGGATGGAACAAGAGTCTCCGATTTAGTGGTTGTATTACTTGGTGTAGGGTCTGCTGTAATTGATAATGTGCCACTAGTTGCTGCTAGTTTGGGAATGTTCTCAGAAGCTATAGACGACCAATTATGGCACTTTATAGCATATTCAGCAGGTACAGGTGGAAGTATGCTAATTATTGGTTCTGCAGCAGGTGTCGTTGCTATGGGAATGGAGAAAATAGACTTTTTCTGGTATCTTAAAAAAATCTCATGGTTAGCCCTAATTGGCTTTTTAGCTGGAGCTGTAGCATTCTTATTTACAAGAACATTATTTTAAGAATATACTTTAGCAAGAAAACAATCGTTATTACAATAGTTAAAATTAATTTTCAATTTTATTAATATGATAATTCAAGAGGGAGCAGAAGTAATTACTGATGCAGAATCAACCGAAAAAACATTATCCATCATAGAGCTCATAAGTAGTGGTGGTACAGCTGGGCAAATTATAATTGCCTTGTTATTCGTTCTATTAATTGCCGCAATTTATATTTATTTTGAACGCCTTTTTGCTATCAAATCAGCATCTAAGGTTGATTCAAATTTTATGAATCAAATCAAAGACCATGTAAGTAATGGAAAGATTGATTCGGCTCAAATGTTATGTGCTCAAGTTAATTCACCTGTTTCGAGGTTAATAAATAAAGGAATTACTAGAGTTGGAAAACCTCTCGAAGACATCAATACGGCTATTGAAAATGCAGGACGATTAGAAATTTACAGTCTTGAAAAGAACGTTAGTATTTTGGCTACAGTTTCAGGAGTAGCACCTATGATTGGATTTTTAGGAACAGTAATAGGTATGATTTTATCCATTTTTGAAATTGCTAATTCTGGAGGCCAAATAGATATCAAACAACTATCTGATGGCTTGTATACAGCTATGACAACAACCGTTGCTGGTCTTATTGTTGGTATTGTTGCATACATGGCTTATAATCATTTAGTAGTAAAGACCGATAAGGTAGTTTATCAAATGGAAGCGAATTCATTAGAATTTTTAGATCACTTAAACGAACCTATTTAATGAATTTAAGAGGAAGAAATAAAGTAACACCAGAATTCAATATGTCTTCAATGACAGATATTGTATTCTTGTTATTGATCTTTTTTATGCTAGCCTCTACTTTGGTTACTACAAACGCTATTGATATTTTATTACCAAAAGCTAGTGGTAAAACCGAAAACAAAAGATCGGTAGCTGTTAGTATAAAAAAGGATTTGACATATTATATAGACCAAAAGCGTGTTGGTGAAAGTGTTCTGGAACGAGAATTAATTTCAGCTCTATCAAGTCAGGACGAACCAACTGTGGTCTTACGTGCCGAAAAATCGGTGCCTGTTGAGAATGTTGTGAAAGTGATGGATATTGCTAATAGAAATAAATTCAAGGTAATTTTAGCGGTTAAACCAAATAATTAATGTGAAACGAAATTTAAAACCTTTCATCTATATTGGATTAGGAATCGTTTTATGCGTAACACTTTATTATTTTAAAACCATTACTGATAAAGTAGAACATCGTACTGGCATTGATATTTTGATGCCTCTATCTACAACAAATGATTCTATTCAACATAAGAATAGTGTTGTTGTAAAAATAAAGAAGGACTTAAATGTCTACATTGATGATATTCAACACAATATAATAGATATAGAAAGAGTTTTATTGGACAAGGCTGTAAATGATAGCCTGATAGTAATTTTACAAGCAGAAAAATCGGTTCCGGTTGCACATATGATTGATGTGATGGAAATTGCTAATACACATAAATTCAAAGTTATAATGGCAGTAAAACCTGTCGATGAATAGCTTAAAGCAAAAGTTTGGAACGAATGTTGTAATTTACTCCATGACTATAATTAAATAAGAAGGTTAAAATGAAATATTTTGAAACCATACACGAGAGAAATTCAGCAAAAGTCACAACGTTGATTGTGGTAATTTTGTTATTACTATTGTTTGTGGTTAAAGGATGTGCACATCCAGATCCACCTATAGAATATGGTGTAGCCGTTAATTTCGGGAATTCTCCTGTGGGAACTGGAAACATTCAACCAACAAAACCTATCAAGTCACAACCAGTAGAAAAGGTTGTTAAAGAAGAAACTCAGACAGAGGAAACTCAACCTGAAAAACCTTCGGAGGCAAATAGTAAATCTGAAGATGTACTTACCAATGATTCTGCTGAAGCAATAGCAATCAAAAAGGCTAAAGAGGCTGAAGCAAAAGCGAAAGCCGAGGCAGAGCGTCAAGAGCAAATTAGAAAAGCTAAAGAAGAACAAAAACGAAAAGAGGAGCAAGCCAAAAAAGACAAATTAGATGCACTTATTGGCGGCGTTAAAAATTCTGAAGGCTCTGAAACTGGAGGCGAAGGTCCAGGAGATGGCCCAGGAGATAAAGGTCAGTTAGATGGAGACCCATATGCTCCAAGTTATTTTGGAAGACCAGGAGATGGATCAGGAGGAACAGGTTACGGGCTCAATGGTAGAGGGAATGCAACCTATTCTAAAGTGCTTCCAGATTGTGAAGAGGAGGGTCGCGTTGTTGTGGAAATTCATGTGAATCGATCAGGTAAAGTGGTGAAAGCTATACCAGGTAAACGAGGAACTACAGGAGGTTCATGCTTATATGAAGCAGCCCGTAAAACAGCTCTTACTCATAAATGGCCTGCAGATTCTAAAGCACCAACTACACAAATTGGATGGGTTAAAATAGACTTTAGCCTAGGAAATTAAATGAACTATCTCGATACAGTCAACTGGATGTTTAAGCAGTTACCTATGTATCAAAATCAAGGTAAATCAGCGTATAAAACAGATCTATCCAATACGTTACGCCTTGCAGATCATTTAAATCACCCACAGCACAAATTTAAAAGTATTCATGTCGCTGGAACCAATGGTAAAGGCTCTACGAGTCATATGCTAGCCTCAGTATTACAAGAAGCTGGTTATAAAGTTGGTTTGTATACTTCACCGCATTTAAAAGATTTTAGAGAACGCATAAAAATTGATGGTAAACAAATTAGTAAGCAATTTGTCATTGGTTTTATTGAGCGTAACTTCTCCTTTTTTGAATCTAACAAGCTATCCTTTTTTGAAATGACTGTTGGTATGGCCTTCGACTATTTTGCTAGGAAAAAAGTAGATATTGCTGTCATAGAAGTTGGACTTGGTGGACGACTGGATTCGACCAATATAGTAACTCCAGAAATTTCCGTTATTACAAACATAGGCTTTGATCATATGCAGTTTTTAGGCGATACTTATGACGCTATTGCCAGAGAAAAAGCAGGAATTATTAAACCAAAAATTCCTGTTGTTATTGGTGAAACACAAATAGAGACAGAGAACGTATTCTTAAATATTGCTAGCCTAAATAACTCTGAAATTTATTTTGCAGATCAATGTAACTTACCATTATACAAAAGTGATCTTAAAGGAAATTATCAAAGACATAATATTAAAACAACAGTGAAGACATTGGCATTGCTCAACGAAAGTAAATTTCATGTTTCAGATCAGCATATAAAAAACGGATTGCAAAATGTAGTTAAAAATACAGGCCTTAATGGTCGTTGGCAAGTATTGCAAGATTATCCAAAAATTATTTGTGATACGGCTCATAATAAAGAAGGATTATCTTATGTCATCAGTCAACTAAAGGAAGAACACTATAATAAATTGCACATCGTTTTTGGAGTGGTAAGCGATAAAAATTTAGATACGATTATATCAATACTTCCCAAGAATGCCATCTACTATTTTTGCAAACCAAATGTAATTCGTGGTCTTGAGGCCGAAATTTTGCAATCCTATTTTGTAACAAAAGGGTATAATGGACATACATATCCAAATGTAATGGATGCTTTGGATGCTGCAAAAAGAGCAGCTTCAATGGAAGATTTGATATATGTTGGTGGTAGTACTTTTGTTGTAGCTGAAGTCGTATAAACTGCAAAAAATTGTATCTTTCAAATTCAATTCAATTTTTTAAAATGACAGAAATTATTAATCAAATATTTGCACTAGATTTAAAAATGAAAAAGGACAGTAATGAGAGTGCAAATCGATATTTGGATCGTATTTATCACGAGTTTGAGACTATGGGATTTCAAATTGTTAACCCAATTGGGAAATCTTATCGTAATGAAATGACAGATGTTGATGCGAATATAATAGGAGATTTAAATAGACACTCTAAAATTACTAAGGTGTTGAAGCCTGTAATTTATCAAGTTGAGAATAATGAAACTATACTGCTTCAAAAAGGAATCGTAATTGTAGAATAGCCTCGAATGAAAACAATAAACTTTGCTATAGATTTAGGGACAACTAACAGTCTCATTGCTAAATATGATGATGGAAACATCAAGATTTATAATAATCCTTTAGGATTAAAACAAACCTTGCCATCATGTATAGCTTTTCGCGGAAATAGAACCGTTATTGGCGATAAAGCGCTTGACTATTTAGAAAAAGATGCTGAGAATATTTGTATGCTCTTTAAACGAAAAATGGGAACACAAGATACTTATTTTGTGCCTTCAATCAACAAAGAGATGTCTCCTATAGAATTATCTTCGTTAATACTGAAAGAGCTCAAAAATTTTGTAAACGACGAAGACACCCTAAATTCTGTGGTCATCACAATTCCCGCATCATTTGATACGATACAATCCAATGCTACAAAAAAAGCAGGGTATATGGCAGGTTTTAAAGAAGTTGTCTTATTACAGGAGCCTATTGCGGCATGTCTTGCATTTGCCAATACATCAACCGTTGAAGTGACCAATAAACAAAACTGGATTGTTTATGATTTTGGAGGTGGAACATTTGATGTCGCCTTAGTTGAGGTTAATGATAGAGAACTAAAGGTTACTGATAACCTTGGAGACAACTATCTTGGAGGTGCAGATTTTGACAATCTTATAGTTGAGCATATCATTGTTCCATTTATTGAAGACAAGCTAGGGCTTACAAACCTCTGGAAAGACCTTAAATCTAAAGAAACTAATTATAAAGGTCTCTATTTTGAATTGCTTAAAATTGCTGAGGAAGCAAAAAAAGAACTGTCGCATTACGAAGAAACCGAAATTGAACTTGATATTGATATTATTGATGATAATTTCTATGAGCAGTTTGTTATAAAGCGAGAGCAATTTGAAAGCTTAATTTCTCCGAAAGTTGAACAAACAATAACATTTATTCAAGATGTTATAAAAAACAACCAATTACTTAACTCTCAAATAGAGCGCGTGATATTAATTGGTGGTAGTACATATGTGCCATTAATAAAAAAGAGAATAGCTGAAGCCATTGGCGTTGAAGTAAACTCTAGTATAGATCCAACATCAGCAGTAGTTCATGGCGCTGCCTACTATGCAGGTTCAAAACCAGCTTCAGTATCTGAAGTAGAAATTGAAAAAGAAATCATTGAAGACAACGCGCCAGAAGTAAAACTCTTTTATGAGCAAAATACGAGAGATTTAGAAGAACTTATTACCGGAAAGATCAATTCTGATGTAGCAAATAGTTTCAGAATTATGAGAAAGGATGGTGGTTACGATTCTGGTGTTAAGACATTAGAAGATGGCAGCTTTTCTGAGTTTGTTCCGTTGCTTGAAGGGAGACTAAATCAATTTAAGATTCAGTTGTTAAATGCTGCTCTTGATGTTATTAGGACACTAGATTCTGTGGCCATAAACCAAGGAAGCTATAATGTTCAGGGGCAACCTTTGCCTAATGATATCTGTATGGAAGTTGATGATTTAGATGCTTCAGCAACACGACTCGAAAAGGTGTTTGCTAAGGGTAGTATTTTACCACTCAAAAAGAGAATATATAAAACAGCATCTAAAACGATATTGCAACAATCAAAGTCGAATTTGATAATTAATATTATTGAAGGAAAGTCTAAAGGATTACCAAGTTCTGGTTTAAGTATTGGTTACATAGAAATATCAGGGAAAGATCTAGAAGAAGATTTGATTAAAGGAACAGATATTGAAATAGAGATTGAAGTGACAGAATCCCGTGATTTGAAGATTAACGTGTTTTTGCAGTCTTGTGATCAAGAATTTAAGAATGTGTTTAGTGAGTCTGAAAGAGCCATAAGTATTGGTAAGATCAATATGGAAATAAATACAGTTTTAGGTGACGTCGAAGACTTAATAAAATCTAATAATTCTGATGAAAACTTTGAGTATTCTCAGCAGTTAGAAACAATAAGAGTAGGGCTAATTGAAACACAAATAGCCGCGTCGTTAATAGATGATAATGATGTTTCTGATACTAAATTTCAGCTTGATGATAAAAAGAGAAAGCTCATTCAGGATTTTGACGATTTAACTCGTAATAAAGTTATTGCCAATGAAATTGAAGAGTATCGAGATACAAAGTCAAGCTTGGAATACCATTTAAACAAGGAAGAGAATGAGCGTTTCCAAGAAAAATATGCTCGAATTATAAAAAACGAACGAGAAGTCATCAACTCAGGAAATAAATATTTAATCCGATCAAAAATCAAAGAGTTAGACGAATTGTATGATGCCATTGTCCAATCAAGTGATGAAAACTTTATTTCGTATTTCTTAAATCTTAAATTTTGTACAGATTTTTCTAATCAGCGAAAGGCAGATCGACTATTCAAGCAAGGTGACCAAGCTATGGAAAAACAAGATTACAAATCCTTGCGCCACATCGTATATGGATTGTCTGCTTTACTACCAGATTACGAAAAGGAAAAGCAGAAAAACTTCAAGGATGATAGTAGAACAGGCCTTAGTTAGAGCGTATGGCGTCCATAAAGGCTTTGTTTCGTGCAGCGAGAAGTCCAATCTTCTTATAGAAAACATTTTTTGAATATATAGAATCCACTTTTTGTGTAATAACTTCAGTGCCTTCCAGAGTTACTTTTGTGTTCTCAGGGAAGATATCTATAAAGTGTTCTTTAGTAAACTGGATGCTGTCAATGATTAAAAGGTTACTCATATGTGCATCAGATTTAAAAAATCGCGATGACTTTGAAAAATTTACGAAGTCGTTTCCAGAATAGAATACTATAGTATCTCGTGCACTAATTTGTAATGGTGCTTGTTCTCCCTTTGGAATATAAATAGACTTGTCATTATTCTTGTATAGCATGAACATAATGAGATCTTTGTCAGTTTTATTGGTAACATAAGTATCAAATTTTGAAATATCTTCTTCAGACTTTGGAGGGTAGAACTTATGAAATTTTGGGTGATAAGGATTGTCATAGAGTTTATGATATAAAGGTACCGTAGGTTTGTCCTTACTTATTCTAGGATATACCGATAAGATATTATTTAGCTCAATAATATTATTTTTGCCTAGATCAGACATCCAACTAATACCATTACTTGAGGATGGATAACTACTAATAGTAGGACGATTACTATCTCTAGCTACCCAAAAAATAATTCTAAGCACAATCATAATAATTACAAATACACTCCAAGCGCCATATCCAGATCCAGTTTTTCGGCTTGACCTCGAAGGATATGAGTATTCTCTGGCAATACTGGCATTAGAATTTAAGGTTTCTTCTAGAAATATATTTGAAGTGTCCAGTATAGAAAAAGCTACCATGGCTTTTGCAGCGAACCTAAATTCTTTATTGTCTATGTTTCTACGTTTTGAATTGTAAACATCAATAACTTCCGAATTGAGTTCTTGTATTTCGTCATTAAAACAATCGGGATACTCATTAAGACAATTAATGAATACTTTATTTGTTATAAAACTTATTGGATATTCTTTGTCTTTTAAACGATTTTCTCTTAAATAAACGGCTGCATAATTAAGTCGTGCCTTAAAGAAATTAATTACCAATTGATTATTTTCTTCAGAAAAGAGATGGTTTTCAATGAGAACTTTCAGCATAAGCACATATTTGCCTTTACTGAGTGATTCAGATAAAAACACTTTCAAATTTTCTTTTAAGAAAGGAGCAAGGAAATACTTTAGGTCATCTAAATTGTTAATTAGAGATGTATCAACAGCAATTTCACTTTGTTTGATAGACTTATAATCTCCAGAAATAAGCTGTTTCAACCAGATGTGCTTTTCAACAAAAATATGATGTTGTCTAATAGTTTCATTTTTCAGCTTTTCAATAAGGTTAGCAACTTCACCTAAATTATTGGCATCGCCAAGCATTGCTTTTGCTTTAAGCTGTTTTTGAAGTTTAATAATTCCATTAGAATCGATATGAGATAGAGCCTCAATATCTATATCTAATTGGTCAATAAATGAGATGTATTTCAAATTGAATTTTTATAAGACTTAAAAATATCAAAATAAATTAGAACAGTATTATTAAGGCTATTTTTTTGGTATTTAATTGCTTAAAAAAATTATTTCATTTTTTTTCAAAAAAGCTTTTGGTAATTAAAAATCTAGACTATATTTGCAGTCCAATATTTAGGGCGCGTAGCTCAGTTGGTTCAGAGCACTTGGTTTACACCCAAGGGGTCAGGGGTTCGAATCCCTTCGCGCCCACATCACGCAGAAAATCCATACGAAAGTATGGATTTTTTTATTTCAACAAACTTAAATTCGAAATTTGAATGTTTGTAGAAATAAAAAAAGAAATACACTCGCATTTAGATTTTCTATTTGCAAAAGGGAAAGAATTAGGTATATGCAATCCCTTCGCGCCCACATCACGCAGAAAATCCATACTTCCATATGGACTTTTTTGTTTTATAAATTAACCATTTTGTCTGCAGCTTTAGAGTAAGTCTAAAACACGCTCCAAAGCCATGCCTCTTGAACCTTTTATTAAAAACATATTGCTTTTAAATTGAAACATTCCAAAGGCGCTTTTTAATGCTTCAAATGATTTAAAATACGAGGTGTTATTAGCTTTTGAATCTATAGCATAGAAATTTTCACCAACTAAGACGACATGTTTTAAATCGAGTTGATTTGCATAATCGGCAATAGTTTGATGCTCAATTTTGGCATCTTTACCTAATTCGAACATATCACCTAAAATAGCGACTTTGTTAACACCATCAAGTTGATTAAAATTGCTTAAAGCGGCAGTCATACTACTTGGATTTGCATTATAAGCGTCTAATATAATGTGATGACCATTTTTTTCAATGATTTGTGATCGATTATTATTTGGGATATACTGCTCAATTGCGGCTACTATATGCTCATCTGAAACTTTAAAATACTGGCCTATAGCTATAGCTGCACATACATTATTATAATTGTAAGCACCTGTGAGATATGTTTTAACAATATGGTTCTTAAATTTTAAGTTCACATAAGGCTGAGATTCCTGTAACTTGGTATCTGAACCAAATAATACTACTTTTTCATAGTCTCCAGCTTGTTTGACCTGTAAGGCGTCATCTTTATTGACAAAAATGGTTTTACGATGCGTTTTTAAATGATCGTATAATTCAGACTTCCCTTTAATCACACCTTGAATGCCTCCAAAACCTTCGAGATGAGCTTTTCCAAAGTTAGTTATAAGGCCATAGTCAGGTAGTGCAATATTTGTAAGAAATTCAATTTCTTTTTGATGATTTGCCCCCATTTCAACTATGCCTATTTCAGTTACATTAGTCATAGAGAGCAATGTTAATGGTACGCCTATATGGTTGTTCAAATTTCCAATCGTTGCTGTAGTATGGTATTTTTTTGAAAGGACACTATTTATAAGCTCTTTAGTTGTTGTTTTACCATTGCTTCCTGTAAGAGAAATAATAGGAATGTTTAAAGTTTTTCTATGTAGGGTTGCTATGTCCTGTAATGTCTTTAAAACATCATCTACTAATATATACTGATTGCCAAATTGAAATTCTTCCTCGTCAATAACTGCAAATAATGCTCCATTTTTGATAGCATTTTTAGCAAAGGTGTTACCGTTGAAATTATCACCTTTAAGAGCAAAAAACATGCAGCCTTTAGTAATTTTCCTCGTGTCTGTGCTAACAGTATTGCACTTTAAAAAATGCTGATAGATGGTGTCTATTGTCATAAAATAAATGTAATAAAAAAGTCCTAATCTTTACGACTAGGACTTTATTTTTATATCTAAAAAAATAATTAGTTTCTTTTCTTCTTTCCTTGAGATTTTGAACCAACTCTAGACATTGCACATCTAAATCCGATATAGTCGGTTGCCATATCTTGTGGGAAATATCTACGTTGAGCAGGATCAATCCAGTAAGCTCTATCTCTCCAAGAACCACCTTTGTAAACTCTAACTTCATCATTAATTAATGATGTTCTATCGTTAGATGTATCATATTCTTTAATAATAGCACCTGTAGAATCTTTTTCAACGTTGTGTCTTGGAGAATTATACATTTTTCGTGTATTATTCTCATCTGCTCCTTCGCCTTCTTCTTCGTCAAAACTATCAGCATATTGACGTGAAGATCTTACATCACCATCTCTAAAGTTTCTGTTATCACTCTTATCGAAGTTAGTTCTTAAGTATGTTTCATTTTCATCAACTGGAACCAAAGCAATTTCACCTGGAAGGTTTCTTGCAACAATTCTACCATTACTCAATGTATCGTAAACAATCTCTTCAGGAGTAATAATCTTAACAGTACCATCTTCGTTGATTGCATTCTTGTAATATACATTTCCTCTGGTATAGTTAAAGTCGTTAAATTCATCATCGACAATTGGTCGGTATACATCAGCTACCCATTCAGCAACATTTCCAGCCATATCGTATAAACCATAATCATTAGGTTGGTAAGACATTACTTGTGCTGTAATATCTGCACCATCATCAGACCATCCAGCAATTCCACCGTAATCTCCTTTTCCTTGTTTGAAATTGGCCATTTGATCACCTCTGGTTTTTCTTTTACCAGAACGTGTATATTGTCCATCCCAAGGGTATTTTTTACGACCTCGGTAAACATTATAACTTCTTAATTCACTTAAGCCTAATGCGGCATATTCCCATTCAGCCTCTGTAGGTAACCTGTAATCAGGTGAGAAAATACCAGACTCTCTACGAGCATATGTGTTAATAGTATCACCAGCAGCTGTAGTTTGTACTCTACGTCTAGATTTTTCTGGGTTAATGATTGAATCATTACCACCATATGTTTTGGTAGGAGCATTAATGTAAGTATCTACATTAAAATTACTTTCAGCAGAAGACGTTAAGTGCGAATCTCTTTCAAGATACCCAGCATTTTGTAAATCCATTTCTGCAACTCTATCTGTTCTCCAGCTAGCAAATTCAACTGCTTGAATCCAGCTAACACCTACAACTGGGTACTCTCCATAACCTGGATGACGTAAATAGTTTTCTGTCATCATTTCGGCGTAACCTAAACGGTTTCTCCATACTAGTGTATCTGGAAGTGCACCTTCGTATATAAGTCTATAGTTTTCTTCTTCTGGTGGGTAAGTTCTTTTTATCCAATCAAGGTATTCAGTATACATTTTGTTTGTTACCTCACTTTCATCCATATAAAAAGATTGAACGTGTTGTTGGTTTGGAGAATTGTTCCAATCATGCATAACATCATCTTGAACTTTTCCCATGGTAAAGGTACCACCTTCAATAAAAACTAATCCAGGACCAGTTTCTTGCTCTTCGAATTTGTCATTATATTGAAAACCACCATTTTTATCGTTGATTTTCCATCCCGTCGCTCTAGAAGTGTTCTTTGAAGTGTTTCTACTACAGCTAACAATTGTTAAGGATAGTACTAGGGCTAATAGTATCCTTAGATTTAAGACGTTTTTCATATCCATACTTTTTAAGTAAGCTAATTAAATTTTAGAGACGCAATATAGTAATTAAAGGTAAACTAACAACATTTTTTGCGAAAATCCTGCAAAAAAAGTTGCATTTCATCCTCTTTTTTGTACACAATAACGGATTTTTGGTCAGTTTATCGATGTATTTTGTCTTTAATAACGGTTGAATAAATCAATTATTGTTGTAATTTTGAATAAAAAATTGAGACTCTATAATATAGCGAGTTTATAGACGTTATTTGACTATGAAAAAATATTTACTTTTACTTTTAATATTAGCTTCATTTTTTGGTTATTCTCAACAAAAGCAATTTGATATCTCTTGGAATGAACCAATTACTTTAGAAACTGAAAATTCATCAATTGTAATTCCTAGTTTTGACAAAAAGCATTTAAGCTTTCTTAGAGATAGCGGCCTTGTGTTTTACGCTCAATGGGAAGAAACTTCTTATGTTAACAAAAATTCTGTTGAATTAAGTCAAGTTTCATATCAAAATATAAACGTTACAGAACTTAGAGATTTACCTTTATCTACAATACCAAGTAGTCCAAAGGTATCATTATATAATGCTGTAGATAGAAATAAGGTTTCGGCATATTTGGAAATAACACCAATAATTAACGATCGAGGCGTTTACAAAAAAATAACATCGTTTACTGTCACTTACCAATATGAAGCTTTAAATAGAAATGGTTTAAATAATCAAGAGATTACTAATTCTGTACTTAGCTCTGGCTCATGGCATAAGTTTTATGTTGATAAATCAGGTGTTTTTAGATTAACTAAGGGGTTTTTGAATTCGATAGGAGTTAATACAAATGTCGATCCTAGAACTATAAAGGTCTATGGAAACGGAGGAGCAATGTTACCTTTTCTAAATAGTGAGTTCTATCCTCTTGATCTAACTGAAAATGCCATAAGGTTTGTTGGTGAAGAAGATGGCGTATTTAATAACGACGATTATATTTTGTTTTATGCCGAAGGGCCCACAGAGTATAGTGAAGAAAGTGATACTAATATCAACGCATATACTGATCGATCTTATTATTTTATAAATACTGACGGTGCTTCTGGAAAACGCATTCAAGTATTAAATCAACCAGAAGATGAGCCAACTATTGAAGTCAATACGTTTCAAGACTATCAGTTTCATGAACTAGATGAAAATAGTATAGCTAAAATTGGTCGTCGCTGGTTTGGAGAGCGTTTTGATGTTGAAAATGAAAGAACGTTCAATTTTACGTTTCCAAATCTTGTAACTACCGAGCCTGCTAAAGTAAGGATTTTAACTGCTGGTGTTAGTGAAAATATACCTACTAATATGCAAATCGTATTAAATGGTAACTTAATAAGTACTCAGGGATTCAATCCTATTGATGACCCTGTACTGGCTTCTGGAAGTACTTTTGATGAAGATGTAAGTTTGACATCACAGGATGTTACTATAGACTTGATTTTTAACAATAATGGAAATCCTTCTGCAACGGCCTATTTAGATTATATTTCAATTGAAGCTACCCGAGGCCTTAACTTCGAGGGGACACAACTAATATTTAAAAATAATGAAGTGACTGTAAATCCTGGGATTGCTCAATATACATTGAGTAATGCAGGCAATGTTCAAGAAATTTGGGACATTACCGATAAATTTAATGTTCAAACTATTGTAAATTCAGATTCAAATCAAAACTTGAGCTTTAAAGATGTAGCGGGTTCAAGTAAAAAATATGTTACAGTTACGAATTTGGATTACTTTGAACCACTAAGAGATGCTAATACGTCGGTTAACAATCAAAATATTAAAGGAACTATTTTTCAGAATGCTCAAGGTGAATTTGAAGATATAGATTATATAATTGTTGCCAGAGCCAACTATCTTAATCAAGCAGAACGCTTAGCTCAAATTAATAGAGATCAATATAACTTAACTGTAAAAGTAGTTGAACTTGAAGCAATATTCACTGAGTTTAGTTCTGGAAATCAAGATATCGCTGCCATTAGAAATATGGTAAGATATGTCTACGAAAATGCAAGTAGCCCAAATAAAAGATTAAGGTATTTGTGTCTTTTTGGTGATGCATCTTATGATTACAAGGATAGAGTTTCAAATAATACTAACATTATACCTATCTGGAGTTCTTATCAAAGTTTTAATTTGACATCGTCATTTATTTCTGATGATTTCTTCGGAATGATGGATGAAGATGAAGGCGATTTGAATAGTGGTGATCGACTGGATATAGCGGTTGGGAGAATGCTTGCTGATACGCCTCAGCGTGCAAAAGAACTTGTTGATAAAGTAGAAGCCTATTATGCTGAAGAGGCTTTTGGAAGTTGGAGAAATAATTTTGTAACCATATCTGATGATGTTAATCTATCATGGGAGAAGATTTTACAGAATACTACTGATGAAATTGGAGATGAAGTAACTCAAGAAAAACCATTTATGAACGTTGTTAAAGTGCATACAGATGCATTTCAACAACAATCTACCGCTAGTGGAGAACGTTACCCTGAAGTTAATAAAACAATAAAAGATGCATTAGAAGTTGGTGCATTAGTTGTTAATTATTTTGGTCATGGTGGTGAAGACGGTTTGGCTGGAGAACGTATCTTTACTAAGGTTGACGCTCAAGACATAAAAAATGTATGCAAGTTTACTCTTTTTGTTACTGTAACCTGTGAATATACCAAATTTGACAACCCTCAAAGAGCAACTGCTGGAGAATTTACATATTGGAATAAAGAAGGAGGTGCTATCGCATTGATAACAACAACTCGACAGATTTTTGTGACAGCTGGTGTTGGTTATAATGTTGTTTTAGGTGAATATTTATTTAATTATGGTTCAAACGACTATCCAACAATGGCCGAAGCATTGCGACTTACAAAAAATGACCCAGCCTTAGCCGGGAATCCACAAAAAACTTTGGTATTCTATATTGGAGATCCCGCTATGAAATTAGCTTTTGCTAGACCTGAAGTAAGGTTAACACAAATAAATGATACACCTTTAGATCAATTTAACGAACCATTAAAGGCTTTAGATCGCGTAAAAATGTCTGGCGAGGTTTATGATACTGCTGGTAATTTTTTATCAAATTACAATGGTGTTTTAACGGCTACTGTTTTAGATAAACTAATCGACAGACAAACGTTAGGTAATGATGGTACTACTGATAATGGTCAACTCATCATATTAAATTTCAAAACCTTGGGCGAAACTATTTTTAAAGGTCAAGCAACAGTAACAGAAGGTCGATTTGATTTCGAATTTGTTGTGCCTAGAGATATTGGTATCCCTGTTGGCCCTGGGAAAGTAAGTTTTTATTCTAAACAGGATAATATTTTAGATGACAAGTCAGGATATAATTTTGACTTTGAAGTTGGAGGTATTAATGAGAATGCCGAAGAAGATAATATAGGTCCAGTAATCAATCTCTTTATGAATGATGAAAATTTTGTTTCTGGTGGAATTACTAATGAACAACCAACATTACTCGCTAAACTGCAAGATGATAACGGTATAAATACAGCTAGTGGTATTGGTCACGATATTACTGCAATAATTGATGGAGATGAAACCAATCCATTCGTGTTAAACGACTATTATCAAGCCGATGTTGATGACTATCAGCGTGGTACATTAAGTTATCCGTTTAGAGATTTAGAACCTGGATTACATACGCTCACATTAAAAGCTTGGGATGTGTATAACAATTCTTCTACAGCTGAAATAGAATTTTTAGTAAGAGATAAAGATGAAGAGCTAGTGATTAGTAACGTTTTAAATTACCCTAATCCGTTTATAGATTATACCGAATTTTGGTTCAATCACAATAGTTCAGATGTTCTAGACGTTTCAGTACAGATATTTACCGTGTCGGGAAAACTGGTAAGAACTCTAAATGGCCAAACAGCCGGAGGAAGTAAAGTAACCAGTTCTCTTTCAAAGGATATTGTATGGGACGGAAGAGACGATTTTGGTGATAAAATCGGAAAAGGTGTCTACGTATATAAACTAAAAGTGAGATCTAACCGTTTAAATAAACAAGTTGAAAAAATCGAAAAACTTGTCATACTATAATAAAGATTTATATTTGCCTAATATATTCAATGTAGAAATGCATTGATATGAACATGAAATTACAGATGAAAAAATACATTTTAGCCCTTATTACATTGTCGGTGTTTAACCTATCAAATGCCCAAGAAACGATTACATTTCCTAACCAGTCTACAGTAATTACGACTGGTGTTCCATTTATGCTCATTGCGCCAGATGCGCGTTCAGCAGGTATGGGAGATATAGGAGTCGCGACTTCGGTAGATGCATATTCACAACAATGGAATGCAGCGAAATACACATTTTCTGAAGCAAAATCAGGAATTGCAGTAAGTTATACACCTTACTTAAGTAAGTTAGTTAACGATATTTCTATCGCTTACCTTACCTATTTCAATAGAATTGATGATAGAAGCTCTTTTGGGTTCAGTTTTAAATACTTTGGTTTGGGTGAAATTGAAATTCGTCCAGACGAATTTTCTGAACCATTAATAGAAAAACCTAATGAGTTTACTGTAGACGCGTCTTACTCGTTGCGTCTAGCAGATCAGTTTGCAATGTCTGTTGCGTTACGATATTTACGATCAGATTTAAGAATTCAAGCTGTAGATGCTAATGCACAAGCTGCAGGATCATTTGGAGTAGATATCTCTGGATTCTATCAAAGTGAAGAAGAGGCTTACAATAACTTTAATGGTAGAACTCGTTTAGGTTTTGCTATTCAAAATTTAGGTCCGAAAATTAAGTATGATGATGGCGGAAGAGAAAATTTCTTACCAACCAACCTACGAATTGGAGCTGGTTTTGATTTTATCTTTGACGAGTATAATAAATTAGGAATTACTGCCGAAGTGACTAAACTTTTAGTACCAACACCACCTTTATTTGGTTTTGTAGATACTAACGGTGACGGTGAACAAACGTCGGATGATGCTTCTACTCCTGATGTTGATGAAAGCGAACCAACAATTATTACTGGAGGACAATCTAATGATGTGAGTTTCTTATCTGGAGTGTTCCAATCGTTTGGAGATGCACCAGGAGGGTTTAGTGAAGAGCTTAAAGAATTTACTTGGGCTTTAGGAGCAGAATACTTATATCAAGAGTCCTTTGCTTTTAGAGCAGGTTACTTTAATGAAAGTGACGAAAAAGGAGCGAGAAAATTCTTTGCACTAGGTGCAGGATTTAAATACACAACAATTAATATCGACTTATCTTATTTGTTCTCTGCATCGAAAGTACAGAGCCCACTAGAGAATACTCTACGTTTTTCTCTAACATTTAATTTTGGAGATGGAACATATGACGAATATTAGTCGATGATATAATTCGAATTTAAAACTATTGTTTCTCAAAAAGCAATAGTTTTTTTGTCTAATACTGTTTGTAATGAAAGAAGTAAAAATAGAGTCTACGTTGACAGTTTTTGAAAGTTTTGATGAATTGCCAAAAGATGTTGTTAGCTTAATGAACAAAGCATCAGAAGCAAGACTCAAAGCCTATGCGCCTTATTCAAAATTTTTAGTAGGCGCAGCTATTTTATTAGACAATGGAGAAGTGATTACTGGTAATAATCAAGAAAATGCGTCATATCCTTCTGGCTTATGTGCCGAACGTACTGCAATATACTATGCTGGAGCTCAATTTCCTGAAGCCAAAATTGTGAAGATGGCACTTACGGCTGGCTCGCAAATGCAGCAAACAGTATCGCCTATACCTCCCTGTGGAGCTTGTAGACAAGCTATTGCCGAATATGAGGTGAAGCAAGAAGCACCTATTGAGATCTACTTTATGGGTGAAACAGGAAAGATTGTAAAATCTACATCACTAGCTAATTTATTACCACTCGGATTCGATAGAAGTTTTCTATAACGTTTTCGTAATAAATTTACGATTTTCGGTTTTTTCATTACTAACTAAAGTGTTACTTTTGTTATTCGTTTAAATAATTAACGCCAACAATGCAAAAAATCACAAAAGAAGTTTACCTTAAATGGTATGAGGATATGTTGTTCTGGAGAAAGTTTGAAGACAAACTTGCTGCAGTTTATATTCAACAAAAAGTAAGAGGATTTCTTCACCTATATAATGGTCAGGAAGCAGTACTAGCAGGTGCGCTTCATGCAATGGATCTGACTAAAGATAAAATGATTACTGCATACAGAAATCACGTACAGCCTATTGGTATGGGAGTTGATCCCAAACGTGTTATGGCTGAGCTATACGGTAAAGCTACAGGAACATCAAATGGATTAGGTGGTTCTATGCATATTTTTTCTAAAGAACATCGATTTTATGGTGGTCATGGTATTGTTGGTGGTCAAATTCCTTTAGGAGCAGGAATTGCATTTGGGGATAAATATCACGATGTTGACGCTGTTACCATTTGTTGCTTTGGAGATGGAGCTGCAAGACAGGGATCTCTTCATGAAACATTTAATTTAGCTATGCTATGGAATTTGCCTGTTGTTTTCGTTTGTGAAAATAATGGTTATGCTATGGGAACTTCTGTTGAGCGTACTGCAAATCACACCGATATCTGGAAGTTAGGTCTTGGTTATGAAATGCCTTCTGGGCCAGTTGATGGCATGAACCCAATTAAGGTTGCTGAGGCTTTTGATGAAGCTATTACAAGAGCAAGAACAGGTGGAGGCCCAACATTTTTAGAAGTGAAAACGTATCGCTATAGAGGGCATTCAATGTCTGATGCACAACACTACAGAACGAAAGAAGAAGTCGAAGAATACAAGAAAATAGATCCAATTACTCAGGTAAAAGATATTATTCTAGATAAAAAATACGCAACAGAGGATGAGATAAAAGTTATCGATAAGCGTGTTAAAGATTTGGTGAAAGAATGTGAGACATTTGCTGAAGAATCGCCATATCCTGAAAAGAACGTCATGTATGACGCTGTCTACGAACAAGAAGATTATCCATTTATACAACACAAATTATAAGCTATGGCAGAAGTAATTAACATGCCTCGTTTGAGCGACACCATGGAAGAAGGAACTGTCGCTGCTTGGTTGAAAAAAGTAGGAGACAAGGTTGAAGAAGGTGATATTTTAGCTGAAATTGAAACCGATAAGGCAACCATGGAGTTTGAGTCATTCAATGAAGGAACGTTATTGCATATTGGAATTCAAGAAGGTGAAACCGCTAAAGTAGATACGCTTTTAGCTATTATTGGAGATGAAGGTGAAGATATCTCTGGACTGTTAAATGGAAAAACACCCGAAACTCCTGAATTGGAAGCTTCCGAAGAAACAAAAGCATTACCAGAAATTAAAGCGGAAACAAAAGAAGTTGCTTCTGAAACTCAAGACATACCTGAAGGTGTGATTGTGGTTACTATGCCTCGTTTGAGTGATACTATGGAAGAGGGGACTGTTGCAACGTGGTTGAAAAAAGTTGGAGAAGAGGTTGAAGAAGGAGATATTCTTGCTGAAATTGAAACTGATAAAGCTACTATGGAGTTTGAATCATTTCAGTCTGGTACCTTATTACATATTGGCTTAGAAGAAGGAGAGTCTGCAAAAGTAGATGCTTTATTAGCTATAATTGGACCTGCAGGAACAGACGTTTCTAGTGTAGCTAAAAACTTTAAAGTTGTAGGAGCCACTTCCGAAGCAAAACAAGAAGAAACGCCTAAAAAGGAATCCAAACCTGCGGAAGCTTTAAAATCAGAACCCCAAAAAGAAACACCTAGAACGACTACTAATAGTAGTTCACCAAATGGTAGAGTGTTTGTGTCGCCATTAGCTAAGAAAATGGCTGAAGAAAAAGGAATCAACTTATCTCAAGTTAATGGTACTGGAGAAAATGGTAGAATCATAAAACGTGATATTGAGAACTTCACACCAGCAGCGCAAGGAGCTATGGTAGGTAAATTTGTACCAACTGGTCAAGAAGATTTTGATGAGGTACCAAATTCTAATATGCGTAAAGCTATTGCTAAAAACTTAGCGAAATCTAAATTCTCTGCACCACATTACTACTTAAATGTGGAGTTTGATATGGAAAATGCTATAGCATTCCGAGCTCAGTACAATTCATTACCTGATACCAAAATATCATATAATGATATGATCGTTAAAGCTTGCGCTTTAGCTTTAAAACAGCATCCTCAAGTTAATTCACAATGGTTTGATGATAGAATGCAATTAAATAATCATGTACATATTGGTGTAGCTGTTGCAGTACCAGATGGATTAGTAGTGCCTGTAGTGCGTTTTGCAAATGAACAAAGCTTACCACAAATTGGAGCAGCTGTGAAAGATTATGCTGGTAGAGCTAGAAATAAGAAATTAACTCTAGATGAAATGGAAGGTAGTACCTTTACGATTTCTAACTTAGGAATGTTTGGTATTGAAAGTTTTACATCTATTATTAATCAACCAAATTCAGCTATTTTATCAGTAGGAGCTATAGTATCTAAACCTGTGGTTAAAAACGGACAAGTAGTTGCTGGAAATACAATGAAATTAACCATGGCTTGTGATCACAGAACTGTAGATGGCGCCACTGGAGCACAATTCTTACAAACATTAAAAGGTTATATCGAGAACCCAATAACAATGTTAGTATAATTGCATGTTTGTAATATATAATATAAAAGCCTGTTTCATTTTTTTGAATCAGGTTTTTTTTATCTTTAAACCTCACTTAAAATATATCAAATGAATAAAATTATTACATCTTTAGTCGCATGTTTGTTTTTGCTTTCGTGCAGTGCAAAATTAAAAGGTAGAGATGGTCAATCTGGAAAAGATGGACAAACACCTGAGATAATTACAATATCTAAAGATGATGTAAAAAAGAGTATGGAGTATTTAGCTTCAGATGAACTAGGTGGTAGAGCAACAGGAAGTGAAGGTAGCGAGAAAGCTGCCACTTTTATCGAAAATTTCTTCAAGAAGAATGGTATACAACCTTATTTTGAATCGTATCGTGATTCATTTCAACTTGGGAATGTTACAGGATACAATGTCGTTGGAATGATTGAAGGAAATGACCCAAATTTGAAAGATGAATTTATCATATTGGGAGGCCATTACGATCATATAGGTAAAGGTAAAGTTGTTGATGGTGATAGTATAGCTAATGGAGCTAATGATGATGCTTCAGGTACCATTGCTGCTATGGAATTTGGTCGTTATTTTTCAAAATCTAAAAGTAATAAGCGTAGCATTTTAATTACATTATATGATGCAGAAGAAATGGGTCTAAAAGGCTCGGCACACCTAGCAAAGCGTTTGAAAGAAAATGGAATGAAAGCCTATACAATGATAAATTTTGAAATGATTGGTGTTCCAAGAGAAGATGGAAAGTCTATGTCGTATATGAGCGGTTATGATCGTTCTAACTTTGCACCAACTTTAAATAAATATGCAGGTGAAGAGATTGTAGGCTTTTTTCCGAAGGCAAAAGACTTTAATTTATTTATGAGATCAGACAATTTTCCGTTTTTTAAAGAATTAAATATGCCTGCACATGCCATTTCTACATTTGATTTTACAAATTTTGATTATTATCACCACGTAGATGATGAGGCTGATAAAATGGATTACGAGCATATGGCTAACTTCATAAATAAAATGATTCCTGCTCTTGAAGGCATGATGAATGCACCAACTAAAGAAGTCCTTTTAAACGATGAGTAAAAATATAATCATTACGGGAACAAGTCGTGGTATTGGCTTTGAATTGGTCCATTTGTTTGCAAACCAAGGGCATAATGTGTTAGCATTATCTAGAAATGCACAACCCGTAAATAATCTACATTTTGATAATATTTCGTCTTTTGCTTTTGATTTATGTGAAGCAGATGATTACCAAAAAGTAGAGCAATTTATTGTCAATGAGTTTAAACATGTGGATATACTCATTAACAATGCTGGAATGTTGCTCAATAAGCCATTTGCTGAAACGACGTTTAAAGATTTTTCGAAGGTCTATGAAACAAATGTATTTGGTGTTTCTGAGCTCACGCGAATTGTATTACCCTACATGAAAACGGATGGACACATTGTTACAATCAGTAGTATGGGAGGCATTCAGGGAAGTATGAAGTTCCCAGGACTAGCAGCCTATAGTTCTAGTAAAGGAGCAGTGATTACCTTAACAGAGTTATTGGCCGAAGAATACAAAGAAACTGGTCCTCAATTTAATGTGTTGGCTTTAGGTGCTGTGCAAACCGAAATGCTAAAAGAAGCTTTCCCAGATTATCAGGCACCAACCACAGCTTTAGAAATGGCTGAGTATATTTACGACTTTGCACTCAACGGAAATAAATACTACAACGGGAAGGTGTTACAGGTGTCTAATTCGACGCCTTGATTGATTTTTCTAATTACTATTAAATTTCAAAAACGTGACCTTTTTTATTATCACAGCCTCTGCGTATTGCGTATAGTCTGACCTGCTGCTTACTCTGGTTAGAACCGAATCTTTAAAAGTTACTGTATTTGTATGAACTGTAAAGCCTAAAGTAAATAACTCTAAGCTATCTCCTTCAATTCTAGTACCTCCAATTTGATGTATATCTGAAATGGTAAATGCTCTAGGATAGTTAGATAAAGTTAAACTATCTGAAGTGAAACTTAAGAGTTGAGCATTAATCTCGCTTTCAAATTCAGGGTGTTCTTGTTTAAGTTTAATGAGTTCGACATATTCATTTAATTTCTGCGTACTTATTCTCAATAAAGATTCTGGTGCAACTTCAAGTTCAATGTCAGCGGTAGCCTCCATTTCTTTGCCTGCAAACATTTGATTATCATTTTTACATGATATAATCAAGGCCAAGAACACTATGTATATTATCTTTTTCAATCTATTATAAAATGTAATGTTATGATTTGATTTTTATCGTAATCAAAATCTTTATTCAATATTCTTATTCGGTCTAATGATGAAGTAGGTATTGTTAAAAGTCTAACAAATTCTTTCTTTGAATAAATCTCTACTCCCATATTCTTATGATAATGTCTATAAATTCTTGCATCATCATGAATGATATGTTCTATCTTTTGCTTATGACTTGACCAGTCTTTTACATTTCCACTGGTATAATACTTTAAAATTAACGCATAATTATCACTTTTAAGTTTTATCCTGTAATGCTCATTTCTGTCAATAGATCTAATGATAGTATCTGTTTTATAATATGGAGAAGATACGACAAATGTAATCTTATCTTTTTCGGTTTTGTAATTAAAACATCCAACACTATCCGTTTTAAAATATAAAGGCGATTGATTATCCTGAAGTATTTTGATATCCAATTCAGACACAATTTTTGTATTTAGATCATCTTGAAAGCAAAACGTAAATTCATTTTTCGAATTCATGGTCACTATAAATATAATCGCTATTGGAATGAAAATAGCTGGCCATGGAAATATTCGCTTCTTTTTATTTTTTTCTTCGGAACTATGAGCAGATTTAAACGCGTTCCAATTGTCATAACCAACATAACTACTCAGTAAATTGAGCATGTCAATTCGTGGCAATTTTGATGCTTCATTTTTAAAATAAGTGTAAAACCATTTTTCACTCACTTTAGCTTTTACTTCTGAAAACAAATCCTCCTGAAACAATCCAATATCATCACCATTCCATTGCTTAACATCTGAAGATGCACTATGACGTTCTAAAAATTTAGAGATTACTGCCGATTTCAGCTTATTGAATTGATATGTGTCTTTAGAATTCAAATAGATGTAGTTGTCTTATTTTTAAGTGTTTGTAAATTGTAAATTAATTTACAAATGGTTTACAAGAGCTTTACAAGCTTCAAGTGTTCTCGCACACTAGATTTGTTTCATAATCATTAAAAATATAAAATTATGAATGTAATCTTAGTGAAATCAAAAATTAAATTTCTTATTCTTTTTGTGCTACTGTTTTTTTGTGTGGCTTGCTCTATGGATAGCCAATATAAAGAGAGTGTACCAGTAACTACAGCTGATATTGATGAAGATTATGAAGCCGTTTATGACGACAATGACAAGGCGCTAAAATCTGAAGTTGGAATGAATCAGGTGCCAGCCGATCTAAAAATCATCAAATCGGCAAATGCACGATATAAAGTAGAGGATGTTAAAATAACAACAAGAAAAATAAAGCGCATCGCTCAAAAATATGGTGCTTATATTTCCGATTTGCGGTTTGAGAATAATCTGTATCAAAAAGAAAATAGGTTCACCATTAAAATTCCACAACAACATTTTGATGCTATGATGGATTCTATCGGTTTTATGGTAGAATTTGTAGAGTACGAAAACATCACTACAAAAGATGTAACCGAAGAATATATAGATATTCAAACGCGATTAGAAACCAAAAAAGAGGTGAAATCACGCTATGAATCAATTTTGAGAGAAAGTGCCATTACTGTTGAAGATATTCTAGCCACAGAAGATAAACTGCGTATCATTCAAGAAGAAATCGAATCGGCTCAAGGACGCTTAAAGTATTTAACAAATAAGGTATCCTATAGTACGATTCAAATTGATTTGTATGAAACCGTCGAATATACTGAAGAACCAGAAAGCTACTCTAAAACCTTTTTTGCTAAAGGAAAAGAAGGTTTGAGCAATGGTTGGACTATTATAGAAAGTTTTATTCTTGGATTAATCTATGTATGGCCATTGGTAATTATTGGTGTGATTGTGTATTTTGTAGTTAAGAAGAAAATTAAAAATAGAAAAGCTTAATATATTTAATTACTCACAAATATTGGTTTTCTCAACCCAAGGGTTAACAAATAAACGTTCTTGACCTAAGATGGTCGTTTTATATGGTTCTGGAAAAACTAAATAAAACTGGCCATCTTTTTGAGTATATCTAAATTTTAATTGTGTACAATATGTCCCTTTTCCGTGATTTATAAGCATCGTAATACTATCATCTTTTATGGTAATATTCTTAGCAGATTGAACCAAAAAGAAATTAATTTCAATATCTGAAGAAATAGGCCTGTCACTATACTTGTCTAAATCATTTAATTCTACCATGTCGTTTACAACGGCCTTAATCCAGTTGTCTAAATTTTGTTCTTGCTTGACTTGAAAACTTGAGATGGTAATAAGACATAAAGTGATGAGGTGTTTCATTGGCTTAGGCTTTAAAATTAGTTGTCAATTGTTACTGATATTAATGACTTATATCAAGTGTTAAACGAAGGTCGTCTATTTTTTTAATAAATCCAATACTGAGATTAAGTATATCTTGTTCATAGTCAGTGATTTTGACTGTTAATAATTAAACCCTATAACTATACAACAATAACTATTTAAATTTTGTAAATTTGCCTGCGTTTAACAACGCAACATGACAACTACTACGAAATACATCTTTGTAACTGGAGGCGTTACCTCTTCACTAGGTAAAGGTATTATTGCTGCATCCTTGGCAAAACTACTCCAAGCACAAGGTTATCGAACCACGATTCAAAAACTAGACCCTTACATTAACGTAGATCCCGGAACTTTAAATCCTTATGAGCATGGTGAATGTTATGTCACAGACGATGGTGCCGAAACGGACCTTGATCTTGGACATTATGAGCGTTTTTTAAATGTACCAACAAGTCAGTCTAATAATGTCACAACTGGTCGTATCTATCAAAGTGTGATCGAAAAGGAACGTCGTGGAGAATTTCTTGGAAAAACAGTTCAGGTGATTCCGCATATCACTGATGAAATTAAACATCGTGTACAAATTTTAGGAAAATCTGGCGATTATGATATCGTTATTACCGAAATAGGTGGAACTGTTGGTGATATTGAGTCACTACCTTATGTAGAAGCTGTACGTCAATTAAAGTGGGAGCTAGGTGAGAATAACGCGATTGTGATTCATTTAACTTTAGTGCCTTATTTGTCTGCTGCAGGTGAATTAAAAACAAAGCCAACACAACACAGTGTAAAAACCTTAATGGAAAGTGGAGTGATGGCCGATGTCTTGGTATGTCGAACAGAACACGAACTACCAACAGATTTGCGTCACAAACTTGCTAAATTTTGCAACGTACGTCCAGAAGCGGTGATTCAATCTATAGATGCTTCAACTATTTACGACGTGCCTAATTTGATGCTAGACGAAGGTTTGGATAAAGTAGTGCTTAAAAAACTAGCATTAGATAGTTCACTACCAGACCTTACGCAATGGAATCAGTTTTTAATTCGTCACAAAAACCCAATAGGAGAAGTCACTATCGGACTTATAGGAAAGTATGTAGAACTCCAAGATTCGTATAAATCTATATTGGAAGCCTTTATTCATGCAGGTGCTGAAAATGAGGTGAAAGTAAAAATAGAATCGATACACTCTGAACATTTAACAGCAGACAATGCTGCCGATAAACTTAAACACCTTCATGGTGTACTTGTTGCTCCTGGTTTTGGAGAGCGAGGAATCGAAGGGAAAATAGATGCCGTAAAATATGTGAGAGAACATAATATTCCGTTTTTAGGAATTTGTTTAGGTATGCAAATGGCAGTTATTGAATATTCTAGAAATGTACTCGGATTAGACGATGCAAATTCTACTGAAATGAATGAAGACACATCTAATCCAGTCATTGATTTGATGGAATCACAAAAAACAATCACAGACAAAGGTGGAACCATGCGTTTAGGTGCATGGGATTGTGAGTTGTTGGATGGTAGTATTTCAAAAGACATATACCAAACCAATGCAATTAAAGAACGCCACAGACATCGTTACGAATTTAATAACGATTATAAAGCGCAAATTGAAGCTGCAGGAATGAAAGCAACAGGACTAAATCCTGAAACGGGATTAGTTGAGATTGTTGAAATTCCATCACATAACTGGTTTGTTGGTGTACAATACCATCCAGAATATAAAAGTACAGTTGCTAATCCGCACCCACTGTTTGTGGCTTTTGTAAAAGCAGCTTTAAATTTCAAAACAAATAATAATAGTGTCAGTATGGCACAAAACTAATACTTGGATAGCTTTTTGATATTGAGGAAGCATCCTCTCCCTAACCAATCGGAGAAACTAAATTATACTCATGGAAGAAAAAAAATTTGATCTCAACTCCATTATAGGATTCGTTCTTATCTTCGGAATTTTACTCTATATGATGTGGCAACAAAAGCCCACTCCTGAAGAATTAGAAGAACAAGAGAAACAAGCACAAATTGAAGCTGATAAAAAAGAGGACGTTGAAACAGCTAAAGATTCAACTAAAGTAACTACTGCTGAAGATTTTTCAGCTGTACAACCAGGAGACTCTACACGACTAGCCGATTTAAAAAATAAATTAGGCGCTTTTGCTTATTCATCAACTTTACCATCAGCAACAGATGCGTATACAACGGTTCAAACTGATGTGCTGGATTTAAAGTTTAGTAACAAAGGAGGATTTCTTTCCGAAGTTGTATTAAAAGAGTTTGTAGATTATGACTCTATTCCAATCGCGTTAATTCAAGACGGAAATACATCCTTCAATATCAATTTCCAAACATCTGATAATAGAATCTTAAATACTGAAGATAAATATTTTCAACCTACAGTAACCAAGAATGGTGAAAATACAGTAGTCTCTATGAGATTTAAAGCGTCTGAATCTCAATTTCTAGAGTATCGCTATGAGTTAAAGCCTGATAACTATATGATCGATTTTTCAATTCGTTCTGAAGGATTGAGTAATGTGATTAATAGTTCTCAAGAGATTAATTTAGATTGGTCTTTAAAGGCGTTTCGTCATGACCAGAGTATTACGTATGAAAATCGTTACACGCGATTAACATATATGCATGAAGAGGATAAAATTGATAAATTAGCCCAAATGAGTGATGATGAAGAACTCATTACAGATGCACGTTGGTTATCGTATAGACAGCACTTCTTTAGTTCTATTCTTGTTACTGATAAACCTTTTAAAAATGCAACTATTGCGACTAAAGATCTTGTGCAAGATGAAGAAGTTGATACTGTATTTACAAAGGAGTTTTCATCCAAACTGCCATTAACATTTACAAATGGTGATGCAAATAACAACTTTCAATTATACTTTGGACCTACAGATAGTAAGGTGTTAAAACAATATGATTATGATCTGGAAGAAAGTATACCATTTGGTTGGGGAATTTTTGGATGGATCAATAAAGCATTGTTCATTCCATTATTTGCATTCTTAAGTGGTTTCTTACCTTATGGTATAGCTATTATTGTTATGACTGTTCTCATTAAATTAATGATGTCATTTGTACAGTACAAGCAATTCTTATCACAAGCTAAAATGAAGGTATTAAAACCCGAATTGGATGCGATTAGAGCAAAGTATAAGGATAACAAAATGAAGGCGCAACAAGAGACAATGGCACTTCAAAACAAGGCAGGTGCAAGTCCGTTAGCTGGATGTTTACCAGGTTTGATTCAATTACCAGTGTTTTATGCCTTATTCATGTTTTTCCCAACAGCGTTTGATTTACGTCAAAAAAGCTTCCTTTGGGCAGATGATTTATCATCTTATGATGCGATAGCTGAACTACCTTTTAATATACCATTCTATGGAGATCATGTGAGTTTGTTTCCAATTTTAGCAGCAATCGCCATTTTCTTTTATATGAAGATGACTACTGGTCAGCAAATGGCATCTCAACCTACGCAAGAAGGTATGCCAGATATGAGTAAGATGATGAAGTATATGATTTATTTTTCACCAATATTAATGTTGGTGTTCTTTAACCAGTATGCTTCTGGATTAAGTTTGTATTATTTTATTTCTAACTTAATTAGTATCGGAATTATGCTAGTGATCAAAAACTACATTTTAGATGAGGATAAGATCCATGCACAAATTCAAGTGAATAAAGCGAAACCTAAAAAGCAGAATAAATTTCAGAAGCGAATGGCAGATATGATGGAACAGGCAGAGCAGCAAAAGCAGGCGCAACAGAAAAGGAAGAAAAAGTAATTAATTAGACACTATATTTTATAAATAAAAAGAGCCTTTAGATTATTCTAAAGGCTCTTTTCGCTAAGTTCATATAAATTACATTATGCTATTAATCAATTCCCAATGAACTTATCTTTTATGTGAATTATTCATCTGCAGGTAACATTACTTTATTTAGTACATGAATGACACCATTTCCGGCTTGAACATCAACGGCTACAATTCCAATATCAGAATTTCCAGCACCATCGGTAACATCTGCAATATTATCTCCCGTTCCTGGCAAGTTTATCGTAATGGCTTGACCATTTAACATTGATGGAGAAATACCATCAGTTAAATCACCCGACTGTACATTAGCATCTCCTAATACGTGGTGTAGTAATACTTGCGTTAATACATCTTCTGCTGGAATAGCAGCTAAGGCATCGAAAGCATCGTTAGTTGGTGCAAATACTGTAAAAGGCGCAGGGCTTGTTCCATTTGCCGTAGATAAGGTAGCTACAAAATCTGTTGCAGGTGTTAATGTTGTTAATGCAGTCACTAATGTTGAAAAATTCGGATCTGCAGTTGCTAAAGTCACTATCGAAGGAATATCAATTACAGCATCTACAGCGTGAATGATTCCATTTGTTCCAATAACATCTGCTTGAGCAACAGAAGACACACCATTAAATCTTACACCATCACTAGTATTGTAGTATAAACTTAAGTTATTATCATTTGGCCCTGTTGCGTTTGTATTTGCATAACCTGCTCCACCAGCTATTAATGTGCTTGAAGCTACATTTCCTGTAACCACATGGTTTAATAATATATTAGCTAAAGCATCGGTTGGTACATCTCCAAGAGGTGTTCCGTCTAAAAACGTAGCAAATGCTGCGTCATCTGGAGCCAATACAGTAAAAGGTCCAGCGCCACTTAAAACATCAACTAGGTTCCCATCTGCAGCTCCTAAAGCAGCAACTAGATTGCTAAACCCTGGATTAGCTAAGGCGTGATCTACAATACTTGGTAAGCCTATTACAGCATCTACAATGTGAATTGTTCCATTTGAAGCATCAATATCTGCACCATCTGCAGTTACTGAAGAAACTCCATTAAATTCTACACCACTAGAGGTGTTAAAATAGATACTCATATTTCGTCCATCTGCGCCTAGAGCATTCGTACTTGTATATCCAGCGCCTAATCCAACAAGGTCAGAAGCAGTTAAATCCGCAGAAATTACATGATTCAATAAAATTTGAGATAATACGTCTGTTGGTACATCACTTAATTGAGAAAACCCGTTAGCGCTCAAAAAAGTTGCAAAAGCGTCATTTGTAGGAGCTAAAACTGTAAATGGACCACTACCACTTAATACGTTTACTAAATCTCCATCTGCCACTTGTAAAGCTGCTACTAAACTTGTTAAGTCAGAATTTCCAAGGGCAATTTCCACAATGTTCATCGGTTGTGGCGTCATTATTGTATTGTCATCGTCATCACTGCATGATGTGAATACCAAAGCCAATAAAAATAAAGGTAAAATTTTGAATGTTTTTGAAATAATTTTCATTTTTTTGAGTTTTTGTTGTTCAACATTACTGATAATAAATAATTTTGTTCAACAAATTTATGAAATGATTAAACAAAATAATAAAATGCGACATTTTTTTATATATATTTTAACAGTTGTTTGTTTAAGTTCTTATGCTCAAGATTCTGTAAATCAATTTGATAGCAACGGAAAAAGGCATGGTGTTTGGAAAAAGTACTTTGATAAGACTAAACAATTGCGTTATGAAGGTCAGTTTAATCATGGTAAGGAAGTTGGTACGTTTAAGTTCTATACACTTAATAAAGGTAAAAGCGTTTTGAGCGCTACAAAAGAGTTTAATGACGCTGATAATAAGGCTGTTGTGAAGTTTATGTCGTCAAAGGGAAAGCTCATTAGCGAAGGACAAATGAATGGTAAGCTTTACATCGGTAAATGGATGTATTATCATAATAAAACCGATGGAATTCTATCTACTGAGTTTTATAATAATAGAGGAGAACTTGAAGGCGAAAAAATGGTGTATTATCCAAATGGAAAATTAGCCGAGCACTCCTACTACTCTAATGGTAAACTTGAAGGTACATCAACTTGGTATGCGGAAAACGGAAAACCTTTAAAAATATTTGAGTATCAAAATGATGAACTCAATGGTGTGTCAAAGTATTATGATGCTGATGGAAATATCAAAGCAGAAGGAACCTACAGGAACGGACTTAAGCATGGGGTTTGGAATTATTATGAAAAAGGAAAACTCGTAAATAGTAAAGACCATACAAAACGAAGTAAAAACCCTAAAAAACAATAGTCAAAGTCAATACATTATATAGTTAATTATAATAGCAACAGATATCATGTTGCTATTATAATTTATTAATTTTGCAGTATGAAAAGAGTAATAGTCGGACTTTCAGGAGGTGTTGATTCAAGCGTTGCAGCTTATATATTAAAAGAGCAAGGTTATGAAGTAATTGGCTTATTTATGAAAAATTGGCATGATGATTCTGTTACGATTTCAGATGAATGTCCATGGTTAGACGATAGTAACGATGCGATGTTAGTCGCTGATAAGCTAGGTATTCCCTTTCAAACTGTAGACTTAAGTGAACAATATAAAGAGCGTATTGTTGATTATATGTTTGATGAATATCAAAAAGGACGAACGCCTAATCCTGATGTTCTTTGTAATAGAGAAATCAAGTTTGATGTTTTTATGAAAATTGCTTTAGAACTTGGTGCAGATTATGTTGCTACAGGTCATTATTGTAGAAAAGGAACGATAGAAAAAGACGGAAAACAAATCTATCAACTACTTGCAGGTGTTGATACTAATAAAGATCAATCATATTTTTTATGCCAATTATCGCAAGAGCAATTATCAAAAGCCTTGTTTCCTATTGGAGAATTGACTAAACCTCAAGTACGCGATATTGCAGCTAAATTAGATTTGGTGACTGCAGATAAAAAGGACTCTCAAGGACTGTGTTTTATAGGGAAAGTGAGATTGCCAGAATTTCTTCAGCAAAAATTAAAGCCTAAAGAAGGGGTTATTGTTGAGATACCTAAGGAAAAAGAGCTCTATAGTTTAGATATGCCAGTATTTGATTCTAAAGAAAAAGAACTTCAATATCTAACAAAAAAGATTGATTATGCTATTGCAGATGGCACTATTGTAGGGAAGCATCAAGGCGCGCATTACTTTACCAAAGGGCAACGAAAAGGCTTAGCTGTTGGTGGGACCGTAGAACCATTGTTTGTTATAGAGACTGATGTTGATGAAAATGTAATTTATACTGGTCAAGGGAAACAACACCCTGGATTATTGAAAAGAGCATTGTTTGTTAGTAATGATGAACTCCATTGGATTCGTGAGGATTTAGCCTTAGATATGGATGAGACCATGCTGGTAAATGCGAGAATCAGATATCGACAACCCTTAGAAAAAGCTACATTGTATAAAGTTGATAATGGTCTTTTTGTAGAATTTGAAAATGCGCAATCTGCCATTACAGAAGGGCAGTTTGTGGCTTGGTACCTTGATGACGAATTAGTAGGTTCGGGAGTAATTTCTTAAATTGCAAGAAAGAAATCTTAATCATTGCCTTTAAAAACGACAGTGTTTTTAAATGAAATATTAATTACTATGAAAAAAGTCCTACTCCTTTGTATTGTGCTATGCCAGTACAATGTCTTTGCACAACAAGATGCCTGGGTATTTTTTAATGCCAAAGAAAATGTTCAAGCGTCGTTAGATAATCCAATTTCAATTTTAACACAACAAGCTATTGATCGCAAAAATGCACATGGTATTGCGATTGATGAACGCGATGTTCCTGTGAATGAATCTTACATTTCTATGTTGAAAGCACCAGAAACAGGAGTTACTGTTTTTGCAAAGTCTAAATGGTTTAATGCGGTTTATGTTCGTGGTAGCGAAGTCAATATTAATGCTTTAGTTGATGATTTTGACTTTGTGGACTATGTTGATTTTGCTGATAACAGTTTAGATGCGTCTACAAGATTTGCTGCGGTTAACGATAAATTTTTAGTAGAAAATAATACGGTTACTTTTAATTATGGTGATGCTCAAAATCAGGTTGAAATGATTAATGCACATACGTTGCATCTCGATGATTTTACGGGAGAAGGTATTATTATAGCAGTTTTAGATTCAGGATTCTCCAATGTAGATACTATGGGAGCTTTTCAACGATTAAGAGATAATGGCGATTTGCTTGGAGGATATGATTTTGTGGATAGAAATGATAACGTCTACGAATTTACAACAAGTGATCACGGAACAAGAGTACTGAGCGATATGGCAGGATTTGTGCAGGATCAATTTGTTGGCACAGCACCTGATGCATCATATTATTTATTTAGAACCGAAGACGTTGGTAGTGAAACACCAGTAGAGGAAGCCTATTGGGTAGAAGCAGCTGAACGTTCTGATAGTCTTGGTGTACATATGATTAATAGTTCATTGGGCTACAAAACCTATCAAAATGCCAACTACAGTTATGCAAATGAAGATTTAGATGGCCTTACTGCATTTGTAACTAGAGGCGCTAATATTGCTAATGAAAAAGGAATTTTAGTAGTGACATCTGCTGGGAATTCTGGTGCTAGTGGAGTAGGAGCACCTGCAGATGCTGCCGGTGTTTTAAGTATTGGAGCTGTGGATGATAATGGAAATTATGCCATCTTTAGTTCTCAGGGAAGTGGTATACAACCTACACAAAAACCCGATGTTGTTGCACAAGGAAGCGGAAGTTTTGTTGTTGCAGATACTAATACAATAATAAGCAATAATGGAACCTCTTTTAGCTCACCAATCATGGCAGGTGGTATTGCATCGCTTTGGCAAGCCCTACCAAATGCATCCCATGAAGAGATTAAACAATATGTGAGATTATCGGCTTCTCAATATACCACACCAGATTATTTTTTAGGTTACGGGATACCAGATCTTCAATTAGCATTAGATATTGGTCTGTCTGTACAGGAAGAAGAATTATTTGAATTCAAGGTGTTTCCTAATCCGGCTATAGATGTATTGAACATTCAAGTACCTTCAGCAAATGATGTCACAACACTTCGAATTTATGATATTCTTGGAAAAACAGTTTTAGAACAACAAATCATACAATCAAGACATCAATTAGATGTGTCTTCAATGTCTGCAGGAGTTTACATCATGTCATTTCAATCAGGAGACGCCTCAAAAACAATCAAACTCATAAAATCTTAAATGGCAAATAAAATTACCGAACTCTTCAATATAAAATATCCAATTATTCAAGCTGGAATGATTTGGAATAGCGGTTGGAGATTAGCCTCTGCAGCCAGTAATGCAGGTGCTTTAGGTTTAATTGGAGCAGGCTCTATGTATCCTGATGTCCTTCGCGAACATATTCAGAAATGTAAGAAAGCAACACATAAACCATTTGGTGTTAATGTGCCAATGCTATATCCCAACATTGAAGACATTATGAATATCATTGTTGAAGAAGGTGTCAAAATTGTATTTACGTCTGCAGGAAACCCAAAAACTTGGACCAATTGGCTCAAAGAAAAGGGAATAACAGTTGTACATGTTGTGAGCAGTGTGAAATTTGCATTAAAAGCACAAGAAGCTGGAGTAGATGCTGTAGTCGCCGAAGGCTTTGAAGCTGGTGGGCACAATGGAAGAGAGGAAACAACAACCTTAACATTAATACCTATGGTGAAAGAGCAATTAGATATTCCTCTAATTGCGGCTGGAGGAATTGCCAATGGACAAATAATGTTAGCTGTCATGATACTAGGCGCAGATGCAGTTCAAGTTGGAAGTCGTTTTGTTGCTAGTGAAGAATCTTCAGCACATCAAGCTTTTAAAGAGGTTGTAGTCAATGCAAAAGAAGGAGATACACAATTAACATTAAAAGAATTAGCACCAGTTAGATTGATAAAAAATAAGTTCTATAATGAAGTGCAAGCACTCTATAAATCTGGACCTACAGTTGAAGAATTAAAAGAACTTTTAGGAAGGGCCAGAGCTAAAAGAGGAATGTTTGAAGGTGATTTAGAAGATGGTGAATTAGAAATAGGCCAGATTGCTGGATTAATACATGATATCAAACCTGCTGCTCAGATTGTTGACGATATGATTACCGAGTTTAAAGAAGCTCAAAAGATGACTCAGAAGATTAAACTTTAAAAAAATAGTATATTTAGTGCTATTAATAATGACCCTTATTAATTAATGAGTTCTAAATTGAACGTTCTAATTCCAGACGGCAATAGTACTTGGGCGCTGTCTGTTATACAGTGCTTATCTCATATAGACAATTACAAACTGTTTGTTTTATCTAACGAGAAAAGAACAGCTACAAAATTTTCAAAATATACAGTCTACTATACATTTTTTAAGCGACCAAATGATGAGTCTTGGTTAAGAATTATCAATTCTGAAATAGAAAAAAATGCGATTGATGTTATACTTCCTGTTGCCGAAGTCGAGACTTTGTTTTTTATTAATTATAAGGATAGAATATCTCAGCAAGCAAAGGTAATTCCTTTACCCAATCTGAAAGATTTTGAAATAGCAACGAATAAACATAAGCTTAGTGATTTTTCAAATAGTCATACTATTGCGCATCCAAAGTCTTTTTTTGTGTCTTCAGAAAAAGAAAAGCAAGAACTATTGGCCGATATTCGGTTTCCAATTTTAATAAAGCCTTTGAGTCAGAAGGGTGGTGACGGTATACTAAAAGTAAGTTCAAAGTCTAATTTCCCTATGCATTTAGACGTTAAGAATTCACCTTTATTTATTCAAGAGTTTATTGAAGGTTATGATATAGATTGCAGTGTGCTGTGCCTTAACGGTAAAGTTTTAGCATATACCATTCAAAAGGGGAATTTAAAAGGGCATAATGACTTTGCGCCACAGCTAGGTTTTGATTTTTTAAAGAACGAAGCAGTGCTAACCGTTGCTAAAAATACTATGGCTTTACTCAATTGGTCTGGTGTTGCACACTTAGATCTCAGATTTGACAATGCCACTCATACATTTAAACTTATAGAAATTAATGCGCGTTTTTGGGGAAGCGTAGATGCCTCGCGTGTTGCAGGAATAAACTTTCCGCATTTATCAATTCAGCTAGCTTTAAATAAAGCCATTAGTACCAATACATTTGATGAAATTAATTATATGCGTCTAAAAGGTGTTCTTAAATCCATTAAGCGACGCCCTTGGTTTATTTTCAAAAGAAAATTTATTTTAAATAATACTGAAGTTAAGATGTTTTTAAAAGATCCACTTCCTACTGCATACAAGTTTAAAGAATGGTTAGATAGGCAATTTTAAAAAGGTCTATAAACGGCAAAAAGAGGACGAATCCTCTTTTTGCGTGAAACGTTTTTTAACAAAAAAATTTTTAAATCCCTCTAAAATAATAGCTAAAAAAGTTTCTACCCCAAATACCTAACCTACTACAATAAGATATTTGTCGGGAATAAAAATAAGTGTTTAAGCCAATTATCTCATTAATTTCCTAGTCAACTTATTAACAATTTAAGTTTATAACTTTATAGAAATCAAACAATTGAATTTTATATTACTAAAATTACCAGAGCTTAGACTATAGCCAATTCAAATGCATTAACTTTGGCACTTTAAAAATAATCACTTGGTTTTATCACAGTACACAAAAGAATTCAACTATAATTTTAAGTTAGCAGCTCCTGTTATTCTTGGAATGCTTGGTCATACTTTTGTTAGCTTTATTGATAACATCATGGTAGGGCAATTGGGAACTGCCGAGTTGGCAGCAGTTTCTTTAGGAAACAGCTTTATGTTTATAGCAATGTCTATAGGTATTGGTTTTTCTACAGCAATCACACCTTTAGTAGCCGAAGCTGATGCAGCAGACCATTTTTCAGAAGGAAAATCTTCATTTAAGCATGGATTATTTCTATGTACTGTTCTAGGCGTTGTATTGTTTCTATCTGTATTTGTTGCAAAGCCATTACTGTACTTTATGAAGCAACCTGTTGAAGTGGTTGAGTTAGCGTTACCGTATTTAAATTTAGTTGCTTTTTCGCTTATCCCACTTATTGTATTTCAGGCATTTAAACAGTTTAGTGATGGATTATCGATGACGCGATATCCTATGTATGCAACTATTATAGCAAATATTGTCAATGTTATTTTAAATTATGTGTTGATATTTGGAAAATTTGGTTTTCCAGAGCTTGGTATTGTTGGAGCTGCTTATGGTACTTTAGCTTCAAGGTTTATTATGGTGATATACCTTTGGTGGTTATTGACAAAAAAAGAAAAATCAAAAGCCTTTGTGACCAATATTAAGTTTTTTGTTTTAGAGAAATTAATGCTTCGGAAAATTATCAATTTAGGTTTACCTAGTGCGATGCAGATGTTTTTTGAGGTAGCCATTTTCACAGCTGCTATTTGGTTAAGTGGTTTACTGGGAAAAAACCCTCAAGCTGCTAATCAAATAGCACTTAACTTATCTTCAATGACCTTTATGGTGGCAATGGGGTTGAGTGTTGCATCTATGATTAGAGTTGGAAACCAAAAAGGATTGCATAAGTATTTTGAACTGAGACGAATTGCATTTTCTATTTTCTTATTAGCCACACTATTAGCTGTGTGTTTTGGGGCTGTTTTCTTCTTATTTCATGACGAACTCCCAAAATTATATGTAGATTTTGACGATAGTGAGAATTTATTAGATAATACAGAAGTAGTCTCAATAGCTGCAAAATTGATGATCGCTGCTGCTATATTTCAGATAAGTGATGGTATTCAGGTGGTGGTTTTAGGTGCGTTAAGAGGCTTGCAAGATGTAAAGATACCTACCATTATCACGTTTATTTCTTATTGGCTAGTTGGGTTTCCTATTAGTTATTTCCTCGGAAAAGAAGAGGCGTATGGAAGCTTTGGGATTTGGTTAGGTTTATTGGCAGGTTTAACAACTGCTGCAATATTATTATTTATTAGATTCAATTATCTCACGAAAAAGTTAATTTTGTCAAATACTAACGACTCAGAATAACATGGAACTACCAAAATTCATATTAGGCGATAATACAGACCATCCGAATGCAATCTATGTCATTCATACCGAATTTCCTAGATTTATCATAAACCTCGAAGATGATGATGTGGAATGGTTTGAGGAGTTTGACGAACAGGATCAAAGGGAAATTGAAAGTGAGGCCGAAAATTTAATTCAGGCAGCAACAGATTTCTATGACAGAGAAGTAGCACGATACGACGAGTAATGATAGAAGAATTAGCAAGACTAGATACCGAATTATTCATCTACCTTAATAACCTTGGGACAGAAGCGTGGGACGGATTTTGGATGTTTTATACGACCAAATTCAATTGGATTCCATTTTATGCCGTCTTGGCGTATTTAATGTATAAACGCCTTAATACCAAGATGTTTTTACTCACTTTATTGGTCATTGCATTAATGATTACATTCACAGATCAAATGACTAATCTGTTTAAAAAAGTGCTGGTAATGAGATTAAGGCCTTGTCATAATGAAGATATTGATGGGCTCTTCAGGCTCGTGAAAAGTTATTGTGGTGGTCAATATGGCTATTTTTCTGGTCATGCCTCTAACTCTATGGCTGTAGCAGTATTTACTAGCTTTATGCTAAAATCTAAATATAGGTTTTTGCCATACATTATGATAATCTGGGCAATAGCAATGGGGTATAGTCGTATTTATATTGGCGTACATTATCCATTAGATGTACTTAGTGGAATGTTATTTGGCGTGTTCTCAGGATTCCTGTTTTATAAGTTGGATAAATATTTACAAACGAAATATCAGCTGAAATAACTTTAAAAGCTTTTCTTTTTAATCGTATAATCTATAGTTTTTCTTTTCATCCAAAGATAGGCAAAGCAATCAGTCAAAGGAGATAGTAATCGTTTGCGTAAGCCAAATTTGGAAGTACCTGCTAGTCTGGGAAAATGGTTAACAGGGACTTGTTTTACTGTACCTTTTTGAAGTAAAATCATAGCAGGTAAAAAACGATGTAAACCCTTAAACATTGGAATTCGTTTGGCATAATCTGTTCTAATCACCTTTAGTGGACAGCCTGTATCTTGCATGCCATCATTTGTAAATACTCTTCGAATGCGGTTGGCTATTTTTGAGGATAGTTTTTTTATCAAACGATCTTGTCTATCTACTCTAACTCCTGTGACAAGGTCATAATCTTCGATATGTTCAAGCAGTAAATTAAAATCGTCTGGCGATGTTTGTAAATCGGCATCAATATACCCAATTAAAGGTGTATCAATATGATCAAAACCAGCTTTTAGTGCAGCACTTAAGCCTTTGTTTTCAGAAAACAGAATATAATCAAAAGCAACGTTTGTATTGCAAATAGATTCTATCATGGACTGGCTGTTATCGGTAGAGCAATCATTTACAAAAAGCACCTTGGTCTTTAACGAAGCATTGTTTAGATAGGATAGCAGCTCTTTTTCTAAACGAATAAGATTGGCTTCCTCATTAAACACAGGAACAATTATGGTAAATGTATAATCCATTACTAAAAGTTAGTCTTACAAAAATATTCTTTTTAATCTGCTTGCTGTTGATTTGGTTTGATATAAAAATTGTTATTTTGTGACTTCAATTCGTATCAATGAAAATACTCGTTACTGGAGCAGTTGGTTTTATAGGTTCTCATACAGCAGAACGTTTGCAAAGTCTTGGACATGATGTTATTGGTTTAGACAATTTTAGTAACTATTACAGTTTAGAACTAAAGCAGCTCAATGCCGAAGCCTTGACCCAAAAAGGAATTACGATCTTAAAGAAAGATTTACGTGACGATGATTTAGCTAGTGTTTTACCAAAAGACATTGACTATATTTTTCATTTTGCGGCACAACCAGGGATTTCACAATCCTCTACTTTTGAAGATTATTTTAGCAATAATATTATTGCAACAAAACATTTGATCGATTTTGCAGAACGATGTAAAGACCTGAAATTATTTGTCAATATAGGGACCTCTTCCATTTATGGACTTGAGGCGACGTTTCCCGAAGACTATGTGCCTAAACCAGCATCGCATTATGGTGTCACTAAATTAGCAGCCGAGCAATTAGTACTTCAAAAAAGCCGAGAGAAAAAGTTACCAGCGTGCTCATTGCGTTTATATTCGGTAATAGGTCCTCGTGAACGCCCAGAAAAAATGTATACAAAATTAATTGCCTTAGGTTTAAAAGATGAGGCCTTTCCTCTATTTGAAGGTAGCGACAAACATCTACGAAGTTTTACCTATGTAGACGATATTGTTGATGGTGTGGTAAGTGTGATCGATAATGAAATAAAAGTTGAGGGTGAGATCATTAATTTAGGGACTGAAGTAGAGCATACCACTAAAGAAGGCATCGAAACTGTAGAAACTGTTTTAGGAAAGCCTATAGCAATTAATGTCATTCCTAAACGTCCAGGTGATCAATCACGTACAAAGGCTAATATTGATAAAGCAAAGCGATTATTAGATTACAATCCGCAAACAACATTGTTAGAAGCTGTAAAGAAGCAAGTAGAATGGTATAAGGCTAACTTTTAAGAGAGAATAAATAGTCTGCAGCAACAAACGGGGTTGTTTTTCCCTCTTCAATTAATTGTAATTGAGCCTTGAGTTCTTTTTTTATGGTTGACTGATTGAAAAAATCAGATTTTAAACGCTCCTCAATAGTTTGAAGCAACCAAAACTTATTTTGCTCTGTTCTGTTGTGTTCAAAAAAACCATTAGACTTTGTATGTGTTATATATTCTGAAATCAACGTCCATAAGTCATCAATACCTTCACGTTGTAAAGCACTACAAAGCGTTACCTTAGGTTGCCATTCAGACTCTTTTTGCGGATAGAGATGCAAAGCCCTGTTAAATTCAACTTTGGCAAGTTTAGCTGCCTTTAAATTTTCACCATCTGCTTTGTTGATAGCAATAGCATCTGCCATTTCAATAATACCGCGTTTGATACCTTGAAGCTCATCTCCCGCACCAGCAATTTTGAGCAATAAAAAGAAATCAACCATACTATGAACAGCGGTTTCGCTTTGTCCAACACCAACTGTTTCTATAATAATCGTATCAAAACCTGCAGCTTCACAAAGAATAATAGTCTCACGCGTTTTACGAGCCACACCACCAAGCGATGTGCCAGAAGGTGAAGGTCTAATAAAGGCGTTGTCATTTTTTACAAGATCTTCCATACGTGTTTTGTCACCCAAAATACTGCCTTTGCTCAAACTACTACTTGGGTCAACGGCCAATACAGCCACTTTTTTACCAATAGCTGTAAGATGCATACCTAAGGCTTCAATAAATGTGCTTTTTCCAACACCTGGAACACCAGTGATTCCAATACGAACCGATGTGTTGGCATATGGTAAACAGTGCGTTATAATATCATGTGCCTTTTCTAAATGCTTTGGGTTAGCACTTTCAACTAAAGTAATCGCTCTACTAAGCGAAGTGATATTTCCGTTTAAAATTTCAGAAACTAAATCTTGAGTGCTAGGTTGAAGGCGTCTTTTCTTCTGAATTGTTTTTATAGAAGAAGCATTGGTGATATCAGATTGCGAAACACCATCCTTTTCATGTAAAGCAGACGATTTAGATTTTTTTGACAAACTTCGTTTATTTTTTGTCTTTTAATACACTTAAAGGTACTGCTATTTTTGTATTATCCCAAGCCATAGTAAGTTTGAGATTATCTGTTGAGTTGTCAAAGGCGATAGTAAACTGTTCAACTGTGGTGTCTAATTTTTCTACAGGAACGTCAATTTCTAAAATGTCATAGTTAGGGTCCCACATCACTTGCATTTCTTCATCAACTCCCCACGGATACTGTTTTTTATTAAAAATGACATTCCAAACAGAATCCTTAGGAACCGTCCATAAGGTATACTTTCCTTTAGGTAAATAGATGCCTTGTATCATCAAGTCTTTATTCGTTTCAAAAGTGGTGGCTTCATTTGCTCCAGTTCGCCAAACTTTGTTGTATGGCACTAGAGCACCAAAAATTTCACGACCTTTTTTAGAGGGTCTATTATAGAATACTTCTAGTTTTAAATCGTTATTGAGTTTAAACTCGACAGTGTCTTTCGGACTCAAACGATTAGAAAAAATATCCTCAACAAAATAAGAATATAAAAAGAGACCAACGGCGACTATAGATAATGTAACAAGTAGGCGTTTTAAAAAGGTATTCATAGCAAAAACAAGATTGAAACTAAAATAAGTATCAAAGATAAATTAAATTGAAATCTTAAGTAACTACTTAACGCGAAATTGTATAAATTTCTTATTATTTTTAAAAAAATCACGCAAATTTTGCAACACTCACTTTTTTGTGTCGTCTTTAAAGTGAACTCAACCAAACCAAAAGAGATTTGAATACATTTCAAGTTGACATCATTGAGCAATGCAAGCAGAATAATCGAACTGCGCAATTAAAACTATACAATCAATATTGTGATGGTATGTACACAGTTGCCATGCGATTTGTAAAGGATTCTATGGAAGCTGAAGATATCGTACAAGAAGCCTTTATTAAAGCATTTGCAAAATTGAATCAGTATAAAGCTGAAGTGACTTTTGGAGCTTGGTTAAAACGTATCGTAGTTAATAAGAGTATCGACTGTTTGAAATCCAAGAAACAGCATTTGCAAGAATTGGATGAGGTGCACCTAAAAGTAGTCGACTCGAGTTATGAAAACGAATGGTTAGTAGATGATACAATGACTTTAGATGAGATTAAAGAGGCTATTCAAAAGTTACCAGACAAATATCGCTATGTAGTGACATTATATCTGGTCGAAGGATACGATCATCAAGAGATTTCTGAAATTTTAAACATCACAGAAATTGCATCTCGTACACAACTATCTAGGGGAAAATCGAAATTAAAAGAACTGTTAATACCTATTAAAAATGGCACAAGATCTTAGAAATTTATTTAAAGAAGAGCAGAAGCAGTCGCGATTAAAAATGAGCGAAGGTCATGAAGCACGCTTTCTTAAAAAATTAGATGAGGCATTACCGCAAAAACAAACGATCAAAAAACGTTTCAGTATGCTACAAATTGCTGCGAGTATTGTCATTCTAATTGGATTAGCGTTTGGAGCTTATAAGTTTTTTAATCAACCACAGTCTATTGAAAATACGGTTGTAAGCAATGACGATCCTGCAAAAGAGGAGCAGCTTAAATCTTTAGGTGATATTTCACCCGATTTAAAAAAGGTGGAAGATTACTATTTAGCTAACATTAATTTAGAGTTATCTAAAGTGAAACAAACACCTGAGAACAAAGAATTGTTTGATGGTTATGTTGTAAGACTTGCCGAGTTAAATCAGGAGTACAAACGTTTATCGGTTGAATTGACCAATAACGGTCCTAATGAATTAACAGTAAGCGCATTGATAGATAATTTAAAGTTACGTCTTAATTTATTGTATCGCTTAAAAGAACAATTACATGATTTAAATACTTCGGAAGGAGTTATAAAAACCTAATACTCTGAACTGTTAATCACAAGGTGTCAAAAGCATCCTATTTCAGAATTAAAAATAATACAATGAAACATCTAACAGATAAGTTTGTTCTAAAAATGATAAATAGAAAAGCTTAGATGTAGCATGTGACAAATTAAAAAAATATAATAATCTCATGAAAACAAAATTTAAACTACTATTACTAATGTTTTTCTGTTTCACGATAAGTGTTTCAGCACAACAGAAGTTAACGAAAGTGTCGAAGAAAATTGATGTTACCAAAGATGTAACCATTGACTTAAACACCAGCTATGTACAAATAGAGATTGATACATGGAATAAGAACACACTAGAAATTGAAGCCTATATTGAAGGAGAGAAATTATCTAAAGAAGAACTACAAGAAGCACTTGAAGACTGGAATTTAAAGGTAGAAGGTTCTGGAAGTAATGTGAAGATTACATCTCACGGATCACATGGATCATGGGACCGTTTAGGAGATTTGCGTATTAATTTAGAAGAACTTGAGGCACTGGAGGTTTTAGGTGACCTAAACTTAGGAGACTTGCCAGAAATGCCAGAAATGCCTGAATTACCAGAAATGCCAGAATTGGCAAATATTGAAATTCCTGAAATGCCTGAGCTACCAGAATTGCCAGAGTTACCAGAAGGGGTTAACAATATCAGTTTTGATACCGAAGCTTATAAAAAAGATGGTGAAGCTTATTTAGAAAAATGGAGTCAAGAGTATCCAGCTCAAGATCGTGAGAAAATGAAAGCGTGGGGAAGAAAAATGGCGAAAGTTGATTTTTCTTCTTATGAAAAACGTATGGAAGAATGGGGAGAGAAGTTTGGAAAAAAGTTTGGTAAGGACTACGCCAAGAAAATGGAAGCTTGGGGCGAAGAATTTGAAAAGAAATTTGATAAAGAATGGTCTAAGAAAATGGAAGTATGGGGAGAGAAGTATGGAAAAGAAATGGAAATGAGAAGTAAGGAGATTGAAAAACGTATGGCCAAACGTGAAAAGGAGATGGAGAAGCGTAGAGAAAAACTAGCGAAACGTCATGAGGAGCGTCACGAGGCACGTCAAGAAGCCCATGAAGCACGCAGAGAAGCGCATGAAGCACGTCGTGAGAGCTTAGCAAGACGATTAGAAATGAGAAGCGATAAGGTAAAAAGAACGATCAAAATCAAAATGCCTAAAGATGCTAAATTGGATTTAAATGTAAGACATGGAGAGTTAAAAATGTCTTCGGTAATACACAACCTAAAAGCAGATATATCACACGCTACACTAGTAGCAAATCACATTGATGGAAGCGAGACTTCCATCAGTGTGTCTTATTCTCCAGTCGACGTAGTGACTTGGAGTAATGGAGAACTCAACTTAAAATATGTTGAAGATGCACATTTAAATACAGTTGGTATTTTGAGACTCAATAGCAACTCATCAGATTTACATATTAATGATCTTACTGGTAATGCTATTATTGATGGAAGTTTCGGAGACCTGTCTATTTCTAATATTACAGACTCGTTTAGTAACCTTAATGTGGTTTTAGAGAATAGTGAGGCCGTCATCAAATTACCAAGAACAGATTATAGCGTGTATTTTAAAGGCAATCGTTCGCGATTAAATAATGAAATGGCTACTCAAAGAACCATTGAAACTGGTAATGGGTCTAAAGCCATCGTACTCAACGCTAAATTTAGTGATGTGGTATTGAAGCAATAAATATATAGATACGTTTCCCGATGTGAGGCGGAAATTAAAAATAGCCTTTCAAATCGTCTTCATTTCATGTATTTTTGAGAAAAATAATACGCATGTCTTCTAAAGCGTTTTCTCAAATCTTATCTCAATTAGGTCAACAAGCTCATTACGTTTTAGATCCTTCTATTTCAAAATCGGACTATGTGGCTTTAGATTTATCAATTACTAACGAAGCATTAAAAACCGTCGATGTCTCTTCTTCGGAAACTTTAGGTGCTTATATCAATACTCATATTAAAGAACATAAGGGCCAAGTGGCTTATGGTGGTTATTTGGAAACCCGAAATATCTATAGTCGTAGCACGTTTTTTAATGCTGACAATCTTGATACCGAACGCAATATTCACCTAGGACTCGATTTATGGATTGCTGCAGACACGCCAATCTATGCGCCTCTGGAAGCCGAAGTACATAGCTTTCAAAACAATACCAATTTTGGCGATTATGGTCCTACAATACTATTAAAGCATAACGTGAGAGATGTAGAGTTTTACACGCTTTACGGACATTTAAGTTTGGCCTCTATCCAAAACCTAAAAGTCGGACAACAATTCAAACAAGGCGAACAACTAGCAACGCTAGGCGATGCTAATGTGAATGGTGATTATCCGCCGCATTTACACTTTCAGATTATTAAAGATTTACAAGGACACAAAGGGGATTATCCTGGTGTGTGCTCTAGGCAGGATTTGGAGTTTTATAAAGAGAATTGTTCAGATCCTGGGTTGGTTTTGGGATTGTAATAGGTTTTAATCGATGCTATTAGTTAATAAAATGTTAAATAATAACCGAACGTTTGGTAAAATACTAAATAGTTCTACATTTGCACTATGAGACCACAAAAAGTACAAGATGCACAAATGTTAAACGGACTAATGTCTGTTATGAGATCTAAAGGTTATGATGGTGCTAGTCTTAAAGAGTTATCTGAAGCGACAGGATTAAAAAAGGCAAGTCTTTATCACAGGTTTGAAGGAGGAAAAAAGGATATGGCCTCTGCAGTACTCGCGCACTTAGAAGGCATGGTAGAACGAAGTATTTATAAAGTACTTGTGGATGAGAATATATCACATAGCGAACGACTTGATACAGTGCTTTCTAGTATAAATGATATGTATAATGGAGGTCTTGAAACTTGTATGTATCGATCACTTTCCCTTGATTCTGGAATTTCTTTGTTTGGAGATCAAATAAAACAAGGGATAGATCTTTGGATCAATGGTTTTATAAGGTTTGGTGTGGACAAAGGCATGAATAAAAAAGAAGCCACACAAAAAGCAAATCAAACGTTTATTGATATTCAAGGTAGTCTTGTACTGTCTAAATCGATTGGATCAACAGAGCCTTTTATGAATATCCTGGATAACATAAGAAACAGGTATCATTAAAAAAATTTAAATATAAATTTTACCGAATGTTCGGTAATTAAATATAATCACAATTACTAAAAACAATGAAAACAATGAAAACTTATGCAATGATTTTTATTTTGACCCTAAGTACAATCTTAGTTCAAGGTCAATCAAACAAAGAGAACAACTCTAAGACAACCTATCCTACCAGCTTTAATACTGTGAAAGTTGATGGCTTGGATATTTTTTATCGAGAAGCTGGCCCTAAAAATGCACCTACTTTAGTCTTATTACATGGCTATCCAACATCATCTCACATGTTCCGTAATTTAATGAAGGATCTGTCATCAGAGTATCATTTAATTGCACCAGATTACCCTGGATATGGGAGAAGTTCGCAACCTGCTATGAAAGATTTTGACTATACTTTTGAAAATATGTCTATCATCATAGAAAAATTTTTAGGGAAACTTAACGTTGACACTTACAGTTTGTATTTAATGGATTATGGAGCACCTATAGGATACCGAATTTTTGAAAGACATCCTGAACGCGTCGAAGCTTTTATAGTGCAAAATGGGAATGCTTATAAAGAAGGATTAACAGAGTTTTGGAATCCTTTAAGAGCTTATTGGAACGATTATACTGTAGCTAATGGAAAGGCACTTGAAGGGTTTCATTCATTAGAAGGTTTAAAATGGCAGTATACTCATGGCGTGCAAGATATCTCTAAAGTGAGTCCTGACAATTGGCATATCGATTTGCAACACCTCAGTAGACCTGAGAATAATGAAATTCAATTAGCCATGTTTTATGACTATCGTACTAATGTAAGCTTATACCCAAAGTGGCAAAAACTATTTAGAAAGTACCAACCACCAACATTAATTGTTTGGGGAAAGAATGATATTATTTTTCCGTCTGAAGGTGCTTATCCTTATAAGAGAGACTTGAAAAATGTAGAGTTTCATTTATTAGATACTGGGCATTTTGCTTTAGAGGAAAAAGGTGACGAAATTGCTAATTATATTTCTAAATTCTTACAGAAGAATTTAAAATAGAACCAATTAAAAAAACCTGATAGATTACTATCAGGTTTTTTTAGTTTATAATTACCGAAAGGACATAGTGTTCTAGGGTGTTTTCGGATTATTTAATTTTTCCCTTCCCATTAAAACCCATCTGGCATTGGAATGTTTTGCCAATGATTCATGCTATCCAAAATTCCACCCATTAGTGCCAAGGTAATCATCCAATAGAGAATATTAATAAGCATATGTTTCCATTTTCTGCGTCCGAAAAAACCTTGGACTACAATAACAGGAGCAACTGTTGTCACAGCAATGAATGTCCCATGCCAAGCACCATGCGCAAAGGTGTCAAAATCACCTTCCTGATTAATCCCAGAGTTATTAAAATTCAAAAGAAAAAACGACAGAAAGAAAGACAATAGAATAGCAACGATAAGTGTCACTATGTTATTTGGTTTTTTTGTTTGATTCTCTCTGGTACTTATAGTATCTAACCATACATTACCAAACACATTTTTGTGGTAATAGAGAAATCCGATTAGTATTGGCATTAGCGTTGCTAAAACCATTGAAAGCCAGCTGATGTCATCCATGATTAAAGATCTATTTTGATTAACCTTATGAAGATACTATTATTTATCCAAAGCCACCAAATGTGCTTTCCATTCACTTGGAATATCGGTTAGTGCATACACTTTTAATCCGTCCATTTCAATGCCAGCTGTAGATTGTGTTAAGGTGGCGTTTATAAATTCTGTATCCAATTTGTACATGGCTCCAGATGCTGGATCGATTATGAGCATTCCTAACAATCCACCAATAAGAATGTTCCCAAAATACCATCCGTCTAGTTTGAACTCAACAGGAACAATTTTAACATCATAGCCTTCTTTTTCAAATTTTACCTCATATCTGGCCTTAGAAAAATAACCGTTTCCCGCTTTTAGTTTTAATGTTGCTGGTGTATTACCAGTATAAACGTCATTACCTTTTTTGTCAGTAATCGTAATTTTTGCTCCAGAAGGAGAACTGTCAATGGAAATAGGATACTTTGATTTACTAACAATACTAGCGCAACTGGTTGATAATAAAATGATGCTTGCTAAAAAAAGGGCTGTGATTTTTCGTGTCATGTACTAATGAATTTTGATTGGTTTGTAATTTGATTTTTTATTTTATTATGTGTTGGATAAGACCATGATTAATAGTCTCGGTATTTAACTTGATATAATTATAGGAGCTAACTTCTGCATCTTTAAGCGTTAGAATCAAAACCTTATTTTTGTGCGCATACACCATGTGGTTATCTACCATAAGATATGCCTTACCAAATTCCGATTCGAGTTCCGCTTTTGAGCGTCCGACAAGATTCGCTTGTTTGAGATTATCATCGCTATTAAAGATTCGCAGTTCAATTAAGATTTCAGTGTCATCATCATAAGTATGTTTCTTCTTGCCATGTTTAAAGACGATGATTTGGTCAATGCGCTTAACATCGGTAAAGTTCTCGGTAGGATAATTATACAAATAGAAAATGGAGTCTTTAATGTTCGGCTGAAAATAATAAGACTTACCATTAGTAACACCTGTCGTGGTATAATTAATGTCTTTTGAGTTTTTAAAATCGTGTAAGTCGATAGGATGTTCAAGAAACTCAGCTAGTTTTAAGTTTGGTGTTGTTTGTGGTTTGACTTCTACCACCAATTCTGAAGTTTCATTAAAAGGTTTATTATAGCTACGCTGAACGTCATACAAGGTATAAAACACAAAGCCAATCGTAAAAATGACGAAAAAGGCAAATACGAAAATTAGTATGTCTTTGGTTGTTTGTCTCAAATGGTTTAAGCGTTATTCTATCTTGTGTTTAATTGGTTAGAACTAAAATAGCAAATAAAAGCATAATGTAGGAAAATGCGTAAGGTTTTTAATTTCCAAACGGACTTTTAGCAGTCGCGAACGGACTTTCAAATGGTTTCCACGCTGTTGTTGTTAGCGATTTTCCATCTATGTTCATTGGTGTAAATCTCACTTTATACTTGCCTTTTCCATTAAACCGAAACGCTCCCGAGCACATGCCGTGTCCGATATACAATTGGTCCTCTCTTCCTATTAAGTAAAACGTCGTACTTGTATTAGTGCTAATTTCTATGACTTCTGTTTTAAACCAAACTTCAGATTCTGGCATGTTCTTAATTTTAAAGATCGCGTATGCTGATGGTCCACAGCCATAGTAAGCCACTTCAGAGGTTTTAAATTCAAGTGTTAGGTTAGAATGGAGCGGCGTACTTGATGTATTACCAGTCGTCGTCCAATAGACTTTTTCTCTTTTCTTTTTTTTACGATTGTATTTCATCATTTCTGCGCCTTCACTGTTGGTTTGGTCTGTGTATTTAAGGACGTAGGTTGTATTGGGTTTTAATTCGGAAACAGGGCAAAAAATAGCTTGTGTTAATTGCATTTGTCCTTTTAAAATATCTTGAAGGTGTAGTTCAATTAATTCACCATGCTCACTTTCCAGATAAATAGTGCGCTCTTTAAAACCGTTTATTGTTTTTTGACTAAAGGCATAACCTTGAATAATAAACATTGAATTTAAGCTAATCTCTCTGGTATCGGGAAAGAAATACATGCCTTTGGATGTGCAATCTGCAGTGACCGAGTTGAAGCTCAAGCTCAAGAGTAGAAGAATGATAAATTTTTTCATGATGTGAGTTTCCTAAGTCGCATCAAATATCATTCCGTTGCTAGTTGGGTTGGTGTGTTTATTACTAATGAACACATAAGATGGAGCAATTAGTTGTATCTTGTAGTTATTCTATTAAGTTGAAAATTAAATTAAAGATCAATGATGTGGAAATACCTACTCGCTTGGATTCCTATGGTGTTTATCGCTATTTTAAACGGATTGTTTCGTGAGAAAGTTTTAGCAAATCGTTTTAAAGAATTGAGTGCACATCAATTATCTACAGTGACGCTCATTGTTTTGTTTGGATTATACATTTGGATCCTCCTGCGCTTTTTAAAACTTGAATCTGCTAAAGACGCCTTACAATTAGGTGTGTTTTGGTTAGGTTGTACCGTTGTTTTTGAGTTTCTATTTGGACACTATATTGCAGGTCATTCTTGGAGCAAATTATTTAACGATTATAATATTCTCGAAGGACGCGTATGGATATTTGTTCTTATTTGGACAATGATAGGGCCTTATGTGGTTTATAGGATGCAGGGTTGGTAGTTGGTTATACGATTTGTGATAAACGTTATTTTAAGTCTATAGGAGGAAGTGGAGGAGGCGGAGGAACAAAGTCAAATTTTTCATAAACTTTTTTAGTTTCTGAGAGATAGTCCTTGCATTGGGACAACCACCAAGTGTTTATGTCTTCTGAAGTTGTATAAACTTTTGAATCATAAAAACTCACCACTGTACTTTCAGGATTTATGTTTACCGTTGATTTAATCACAAAATAATAGTTACCTCGATTAAAGTCTTCATTCTCTTTTTTTATAATTTCAAAACAGATGATAACCATTTTAAAGGTATTCGAACGTTCGGTTAAGTAGAAATGAGGTAGCGTATATATAGATGTATTTGGTATTGCATTTTTAATTTGCGCTTTCAATGTTTCACTTTCTGAGTCGCTTAGTTTTAAATCATCAACATTGGATTTTTCAATATGCTTAATTATAGAAAACGTAGCTCCTGTTACAGTCTTGAAATCTTCCTTCGTTATAGTTTGACCATAGCTATGGATTGTTGTCAATAGGCATACTATTAAAGTGCTCGTTTTTATAAGTTTTATCAAGGTGATCATGTATGGCTTGTGACGAAGTTAGTGAAAGGAAATGAATCGGAGGAAAATTTGTAGGGTTTTGCTAACGCCAGCTCGCTTTGCTCGTATCCGAGCACACAAAGTAAACAATGGGTTATACACGTTGTTAGGTGTAGTTTAAGAACTAACGAATACTTTTAAATGATACATCATTGAGCCAATCTTTTAAAAAACCGTTAAAAATCTTCTCTTTTAATAATACTAAAAAAATATCCTTCCAAGCCTCAATCGAATTAGTATCAAATGGAATTCTTGAGCCATCAGGTTGGGTAGTAACTCTTGATTGAAATTCTAACGTAACATCTATGGTAGACCAATTTTGATTAGATGGAGCCATAATATCTAACCATGTTAGCCATATGATATTAGATATGTTCTGTTTTCCAGATACTTTTATGTCCGTCCTGCCTCTTGAATCGAAGCCAACTTTACTTATTGGGCTAGATTTACTTCCAATTGCTGGAATAATTCTTTCCATAAGTTCATAATTTGGAATTTGCTTTCTTTGTGTTTTATTTGTTGGTTTAAAATTTTCTAATTGAAACTGAAAATTATAATGACAACTATAAGGAATAAAAATAATATTACTTGCTAATCCTTCAATATAAGTAGAGACTTGTCTATATAAATTGACAAAAAAATCAAAAAATTTATCAACAGTCTTAAGAAAATTATTCAAATTTGAACCAGACCTCTGAAATCCATAATAATTTTTACCAATTTCTAATTGAAATCCAAAAATATCATCTGAATAATTAATTTTAATATTATTCTCTAAATCAACTTTAACATCATCAAAATTAAAGAGTTTCTCCTCCTTGAGTTTGGTAATTATCTCCGATATACATAAATCTGCAATTGTACTTTTCACAGATTGTTCAGATAACGATGATATCTCTGTAAAACGTATATAGTAACTAAATGAAGAAATATCAGTTATATCATCAATCATTAAGTTACCTTCATTAAACTTTTCAAAAACGTTTACTTTATTTTCCATTTATATTTCCTTTAAATGATTAGTTAATACATCAGTTAGTTCTTTTATCTCTTCTGCTAAACTATCAATTTTTTTTTGATCTTCAATTCCCTTACTTCTATCAAGTACCTTTAACTGATTTTGTTTATTTTCGACAATTGATGTCAACATTTGTATTTTTAAACTAAGAATAGAATTTGTTAGTTGTGAATTAGAATTTATGATAGATTTTTGATTTTGTTTATTTGCCTTATTTTGAATTAATAAAGTAATGAACATAGCCAAAAACATTAAAAAATTGACTATTAATAAACCTATATTAATTTTTTCTGCAGTTGTCATATTATACTATTTAAATTATTTTCTTTTCAACAATTACACCTAACTAGTTATATGAAGACAAATGTTCCTGTTTTTGGGAAGTATATTACCAAAAACAGGAATTAAGTTCCATTTTATAGCTTATAAAGCTATAACAATATCCAATACCATGTATACGTAGTTCTACGTATTTTTTGGATAAAAAGAAGTTTATTGGTTAGAGTTTACACTGCTAAATTATCAACTTGGGTATTCATCTCATTACGGAAAGCCGTATCCAAGACGAGATTTTTGATTTTAGCTTGGGTAAGAATAAAAAAACAAATACATCATGTTTGTGGTTTTTGGATGTGTTAAAAGAATGTCATTATGTATAACAAATTACACGTGTTTGAACCTACTGTTAAACTTCAAGGTCTCATCTTAGCCTTCGTAAATATTTCCTTATTATTGTAGGACTTAACTTATAAACGTGATATGAAGCACCTCTACTTATTTTTAATTACATTTTTTTTACTGTCTACAGCACAAGCCCAAATTATTTCTTTTCCCGATGTCAATTTCGAGAATGCCTTGATGAATACTAACTGTATAGATATTGACGACGATGGGTTGGGAGATATAGATGCAGATGCTAATGACGATGGGTATATTACAGTAAGTGAAATAGCAATGGTTACCAATTTATACATCAATAATCAAAATATTTCGAATCTAAGCGGAATTGAAAATTTCAGTAGTCTGGAAATCTTAAAATGTGCTTTTAATGACATACCCAATGCAGATTTGAGTGCATTAACCAATTTAAAAACCTTGGATATGGCACTTAATGATCTTACAGCTATTGATGTAAATAGCCTCGCTAATATTGAGATTTTACGACTTGATAATAATGATCTAACAAACCTAGATATAAGCTTAAATCCTAATTTGATTAACCTGTCTGTTGGAAACAATGCATTGACCACATTAAATACTAGTAATAATTTTAATTTAATGGAGTTGGCCTGTAATGGTAATGGCATAGCGACGCTAGATATTAGTAATAATAGTAATCTAACCCGTTTGATTTGTTCGGGAAACCAATTACAAGTGCTTGATCTAATGTCTAATCCTAATTTAGAGTATATATCATGTCGATCTAATGATTTATCAAGTTTAGATATTAGCTTAAATCCAAGTATCACTGTTTTAGATTGTGTTAATAATAATATTAGTAGCTTGAACTTAGGAACAAATACTTCATTTATAAATCTCTCCATTGGAGAAAATCCATTGCCTGTCATAGATCTAAGTTGGTTTCTTGATTTGGAAACTATTGATATTTTTGATCTTCATTATCCAGATACTGATTTTTCCATCTTTCCAAACCTTAGAAATCTTTATGCAAGTGGAAGCGATTTTACAACGCTTGATTTAAGTCAGAATCAAAATCTGTCTCAAATGTTTGTGAGTAATAGTCTCTTGCTGGAAACGATAAACATTAAAAACGGGACAGCTTTAGATGGGATCTCAGCATTTAATGTGCCAAGCCTTAATTATGTTTGTATTGATAATATTTCTAGCGAGCTATGGGTTCAAAATGTATTTGCGAATTCGAGTGTTCAAGTCAATTCATACTGTGATTTTGATTATGGAGGCTCATTTTTTGAATTAAATGGTACAATCACTTTTGATGCTGATAATAATGGTTGTGATGCTCAGGATATTAATACTGTAAATTTAAAATTACAGGTTATTAATGATACCTACACTGAAACGGCAATAACATCAAGCTCTGAGAATTATACCTTACAACTGTTAGAGGGAAACAGTACGATAACAGCTAGTTTAGAAAACCCAAACTATTTTATAGTTCAACCCTCCAGTGTTAGTCTGCAATTCCCTCAAGATGTTAGTCCGTTTTCTCAGGATTTTTGCATCGTACCAAATGGGATTCAAAACGATCTGGAAATAATAATAACGCCTACCAGTATTACTCAAGCTGGATTTAATGCAAGTTACAGACTATTTTATAGAAACAAAGGGAACACACAAGCCTCAGGAAATTTAAGCTTTGTCTTTGATGACAATATCATGGATTTTCAGTCATCTTCGTTGGCACCAACTGTTACAGCAGGAAACCTTTCATGGACATTCAATAATCTGTTGCCTTTTGAAACGCGGTTTATTGATTTAGAATTTTCGCTAAACGCAACTACTGATCCAGATTTTCCACTATCAAATGGAGATATTGTGAACACAGAAGCAATGATAACGACAACACCTGCTGATGTTTTGCCTTCGGATAATACGTTTATGCTTGATCAGACTATCGTTAATTCATTTGATCCAAACGACAAAACCTGTCTGGAAGGTGAGACCATAAGAGAAGCTATGGTAGGAGAGTATCTTCACTATTTAATTCGCTTTGAAAATATAGGTACTGCAAACGCTATAAACGTTGTTATAAAAGACAATATTGATATTAGTAAATTTGATATCAATTCTCTAATTCCGTTGCATGCAAGTCATGATTTTATAACTAGAATTCGAAATACAAATGAAGTCGAATTTATATTTGAAAATATCAACTTGCCATTTGATGATGCTAATAACGATGGTTTTGTAGTGTTTAAAATAAAAACCTTAGAGACGTTGATGGTAGGTGATACGTTTAGTAATGATGCCGAAATTTTCTTCGATTTTAACTTTCCTATTGTAACCAATGATTATCAAACTACGGTCGAAGACAATTTGTCTGTTAATGAGTTTGAATTGGGTTCGACCATACAAGTGTATCCTAATCCGGTTCAAGATCAATTATACATCACTTCTGAAGTGGTACTTAACAAGACTACTATATATGATGTGAATGGTCGCGTATTACAACACATCATTTTTATTGGAAATGAGTTAGAACGTACTATAGATGTTGCGGATTTATCAAAAGGTATTTATTTTGTAAAGCTTTCTTCGGAAAATGGAAGTACAACGCAAAAGATTATAAAGCAATAAAAAATCCCGAGCATTACGCTCAGGATTTTTAGTTTTATGTTGGACTCCACATCACATGCGGAATGCTATGTTTTGTACTATGAGATCCTAAACCAAGTTCAGGGTGACGAGTTACTCTTCATTTGATATGCCTCCTGTTGTCACTTAGCGTTTGAGTGAGACACCAAATAGTACTTAGTGCTCGACTAAGACCCATTCGCCTTTAGCTATTAAAGGGATGGCTTGTTTATACTTGACCGTTTTATTTTCACCACTCATCACATGCTTAATCGTAACTTTATCATTACGTCCAATTTTTGGTTGCTCTCTAACAATAGTTTCAACCACTTGTTGTTGTTGACGTGATGCACCTGCACCAGCAGCTCTGCTTTGTGCTGCACGTTCATCCATATTTGGAATTTCATCCTTTTGCGTTTCTAGCTTCTCTTGCTTACGTGCTTTGGCTTCCTGGATATTATTTTGTGTTTCCGAAGGTAATTCGCCTTTAAATAAGAACGAGATCACATCTTTATTCACCTGGTCGATCATTTCCTTGAACAACTCAAAAGCTTCAAACTTATAGATCAATAGTGGATCTTTTTGCTCGTGAACTGCTAATTGCACCGACTGCTTTAACTCATCCATTTTACGTAAATGCGTTTTCCAAGCATCATCAACAATCGCCAAGGTAATGTTCTTTTCAAAATCGTTGATCAACTGCGTTCCTTTGGTTTCATACGCCTTTTCAAGGTCTGTTACCACTTGTAAGTTCTTTACACCATCGGTAAACGGCACCACGATACGCTTGTATTTATCACGTTGGTTCAAGTACACATTCTCAATCACTGGGAATGCCAACTCGGCGTTGCGTTGCATTTTCTCTCTGTAGTGCTCAAAAGCCGATTTATAGACTTTTCCAGCAATATCTTGTACTGATAACTTTTTGAAATCAGCTTCGGAAATTGGTGAGCTCATCGAGAAGTATCTGATCAATTCAAACTCGAAGTTCTTGAAGTCTTCAGCGGCTTTATTGTTTTCTGCAATGCCTTCAGAAGTATCGTAGATCATATTGGCTAAGTCGACACGAAGACGTTCACCATGTAAGGCATGACGACGACGTTTGTAAACCACTTCACGCTGCGCATTCATCACATCGTCATATTCTAAAAGACGCTTACGAACACCAAATTGGTTTTCTTCTACTTTTTTCTGTGCACGCTCAATAGATTTTGAAATCATAGAATGCTGAATCACTTCACCTTCCTTTAATCCCATTTTATCCATCATTTTGGCAATACGCTCACTACCAAATAAACGCATGAGGTTATCTTCTAAAGACACATAAAACTGTGAACTTCCTGGATCTCCTTGACGTCCTGCACGACCACGTAACTGGCGATCGACACGACGCGAATCGTGACGCTCTGTACCAACGATGGCCAAACCACCTGCTTCTTTTACAGCATCTGATAATTTAATATCGGTACCACGACCTGCCATGTTGGTTGCGATAGTTACCTGTCCTGGTTGTCCAGCTTCGGCAACAATATCGGCTTCCTTTTTATGGAGTTTCGCGTTAAGTACATTATGCGGTACTTTTCTAATCGATAACATCTTTCCTAAAAGCTCGGAAATTTCAACGTTTGTTGTACCAATTAATACTGGTCGTCCTGCTTGGGATAAGTTGGTAACCTCATCGATAACAGCATTGTATTTTTCACGTTTTGTTTTATAAACTAAATCCTGACGGTCATCACGTGCAATTGGTCGGTTGGTTGGAATTTCCACCACATCCAATTTATAGATTTCCCAGAATTCACCTGCTTCTGTAACCGCTGTACCTGTCATACCAGATAGTTTGCGGTACATTCTAAAGTAGTTTTGTAAAGTTACTGTAGCAAAGGTTTGTGTGGCATCTTCGATCTTTACATTTTCTTTGGCTTCAATCGCTTGGTGGAGTCCGTCACTATAACGACGACCATCCATAATACGACCCGTTTGCTCATCAACGATCATCACCTTATTGTCCATCACCACATATTGGATGTCCTTTTCAAATAAGGCGTATGCTTTTAATAATTGGTTGAGTGTATGGATACGTTCCGATTTAATTCCGAAGTCTCTAAACAACTCTTCCTTTTCGGCAGCTTCGTCTTCTTTAGATAAGCCTTTGCTTTCAATCTTTGAAATCTCCATACCAATTTCTGGCATCACGAAGAAATCTGGATTCTCTATACCAGATAAGAATTCAACACCTTTATCGGTTAATTCTACCTGATTATTTTTTTCTTCGATAACGTAGTAGAGTTCTGCATCAACTTTAGGCATCTCTCTGTTGTTATCTTGCATGTAGAAATTCTCCGTTTTTTGGAGTAGGGCCTTAATACCTTCTTCACTTAAGAATTTGATCAAGGCTTTATTTTTAGGAATACCTCTGTAGGCTCTTAATAATAAGAAACCACCTTCTTTGGTATCACCTTCTGCAATTAATTTTTTAGCTTCGGCTAAAACACCAACAAGCTCTTTTCGTTGTACACTAACAATCGTATCTACTTTAGGTTTTAGCTCTGTAAATTCATGACGATCTCCTTGCGGAATAGGTCCAGAAATAATTAATGGTGTACGTGCATCATCGACCAATACAGAATCGACCTCATCAACAATCGCATAGTGATGCGGACGTTGCACTAGATCTCCTGGCGAATGCGCCATATTATCTCTTAGGTAATCGAAACCAAATTCGTTGTTGGTTCCGTAGGTAATATCTGCTTTATAGGCTTTACGTCTTGCTTCAGAGTTAGGTTGGTGGTAATCGATACAATCGACGCTCAATCCATGGAACTCAAAAATAGGAGCCATCCACGCGCTATCACGTTTGGCTAAGTAATCGTTAACCGTTACTAAATGCACACCTTTTCCAGCTAAGGCATTTAAGTATACAGGAAGGGTTGCTACTAAGGTTTTACCTTCACCAGTTTGCATCTCTGCAATTTTTCCTTGGTGCATTGCTGCTCCACCAATAAGCTGTACATCGTAATGAATCATGTCCCAAGTAATTGGCTTACCAGCGGCATCCCAAGAATTGGCCCAAATGGCTTGATCGCCTTGAAGCGTTACATAATCTTTATCACCAGACACTAAGCGGTCAAACTCATTAGCTTGGACCGAAATTTCGGTGTTGTGAACAAAACGCTTTGCTGTTTCTTTTACGACAGCAAAGGCTTCTGGCATAATATCATTAAGAACGACTTCAGAGACCTCGTAGATATCATCTTTGATCTTATCTATTTCAAGGTAGATGTCTTCTCTTTTATCAATATCATCAGTGGCTTCAGCATCTTTTAATAATTGATCTATATTGTCTTGAAGCGGTTTGCGTGCTTCGGCTATTTTGTCTTTGAACTCCGCAGTTTTGGCTCTCAATTGGTCATGAGATAATTGCTCAAGTGCACTTTCAAAAGATTTCACTTGATCTACAATAGGAGTAAGCGCCTTCACATCCTGTTTGGCTTTGTCTCCTACAAATACTTTAAGTACTGAATTTAAAAAACTCATTTGTGTTTATTTATGTTATTAGAAACGTTGCGAACAACGTTTTATCTTTAAAAATTCTGGAATTTCAAAGATATGATTTGTGTTAGTTATACTGAAAATTTCGGGCACAAAAAAAGCCTCAATGAGAGACTTTTTAACTTTTTTATATCATTAGAGGTAATTTTTGTTTCAATTACCTTTAATACTCATCTTCATTCCAGAGATAATCTTCATCTGTCGGATAATCTGACCAGATTTCTTCGATGGAATCGTAAGAGTCGCCTTCGTCTTCTATCGCTTGTAGATTTTCAACAACTTCCAATGGAGCTCCTGTTCTAATAGCGTAGTCTATTAATTCGTCTTTTGTTGCTGGCCAAGGCGCATCACTTAAATACGATGCTAATTCTAATGTCCAATACATTTCTTAATGTGTTTATTTTTTTGCAAAAATAAAATTATAGTTCAAAAAGTCAAGAAAAAAACGAATTAATTAAATAATAATTTTAAAGAACTTATATTTTTTATGCTTTAAGCCTAGTAGAACTAGTAATTTATTCTGCAAAGTGGTATTCTAGGATTCTTTCTTTGGAATCCATTTTACTTCTTCGGCTTGCAAATCATGTGACAACTTTCGTGCCAATACAAATAGGTAGTCAGAAAGTCGGTTGAGGTACTTTAAACTTTCGGGTTGGAAAGGTTCCAGATCATTAAGCGCACTTGCTAAACGTTCGGCTCTACGGCACACACAGCGAGCGATGTGACAGAATGACACCGTTTGATGTCCACCAGGTAATACAAAGTGCGTCATTGGTGGTAATGATTCGTTCATGGTATCCATTTCTTGTTCGAGTTGCGCAATATCGGTTTCGGAAATTTTAGGGATGTTTAACCGTTCTTTTCCGTTTTTGAGTGTGGCCTTTTCAGGGTCGGTTGCTAAAATAGCACCAACGGTAAATAATCTATCCTGAATATCTATGAGCACATCTTTATAATGGTTATTGATGTCTTGGTCTCTTATCAGTCCTAAATGTGAATTGAGTTCATCTACTGTTCCGTAGCTATCAATACGAATATGATGTTTTGGAACACGTGTACCACCAAACAATGCCGTTGTTCCTTTGTCTCCCGTTTTTGTATATATTTTCATAGATGCAAGTTAAAAGTTTTAATCGAGATACGTTTTGAATTATATCTTAAAATTAAACGATAATTGCCCATAAGTTCCAACTCATGTGGAATAAGATTGAAGGTACAAATGATTTTGATTTATGATAAAGCAAAGCAGAAATTAAACCACCAAAGAAGGTAATGTATGTTAAATGAATATCAAGATTTAGATAGTCTGCATTAGGGAAGAATATAGCAAAAGTTTGTAGGTGGATGAGGCTAAACAATACAGAGGAAATTAAGATGGCAAATACGGGTTTCATGTATTTATTTAAGCCTTGTTGGATGTAGCCTCTAAAAAACAGCTCTTCTGCCAAAGGAATAAAAAGTACTGTAGCTAGCGATTCTCTTTGGCTGGTTTTGGTCATAACAAAATCGTATATAATATTGTGATCTGTATTAAAAATGGCGTTATAAATTATATTTAGAGGTGTTTGAATAAAAACAAAAGCAGCACCTAATGATATAGCAATAAATGACAACCTGTAGGGAACTTTAAAAAAATAAAGGAGTTTCTTTTTATAGATGAGGAATAATAAATAAAATATAGCAGCGGCTTCTACTATGGTTGTAGCAAGTAAAGCATATTTATAGGCTCTATGAAACATGTCTTCAATCACATAATAGAATAGCATGCCTACAACAGCAGCATTAAGTTCAAGAAAAACAATAAATAGTAATGTTGCTAAAAGATATTTGAGAGGTCTCATGTATTGTTGATTGTCAATTTATCACGTTAGAATGACTCCAATACTGATGAGTATTATTACAGCAATAAAAGGTAATATCGCAGTTAATTAATTTCTAGTATCGCTTTCCACCATGCCATCACGCAATCTAATCACACGTTTCGCATGTGCTGCGATATCTTCTTCATGCGTGACCATGATTACCGTGTTTCCTGCTTGATGGATTTCATCAAACAAGGTCATGATTTCGTGACCTGTCTTAGAATCTAGGTTTCCTGTAGGCTCATCGGCCAAAATAATAGAAGGTTTATTAACAAGTGCACGACCAACAGCCACACGTTGGCGTTGACCACCAGATAATTGATTAGGTTTGTGATCCATACGATCGGCAAGACCTACATCAGTAAGCACTTCTTCAGCTCTTTTTGTACGTTGTGATTTTGAAGCACCTGCATATACCATTGGTAAAGCGACATTATCCAAAGCAGTAGTTCGTGGTAATAGGTTGAACGTTTGAAACACGAAGCCAATTTCAGTATTTCTAATTTCGGCTAATTCATCATCGCTCATCTGACTCACATCTTTACCATTAAGAACATATGAGCCAGCCGTTGGTGTATCTAGGCAACCCAATAGGTTCATAAGTGTTGATTTTCCCGAACCTGAAGGTCCCATAATGGCAACATAGTCTCCTAATTCGATGTCTAAATCGATGCCCTTTAACACATGAACGGTCTCTTGACCGAGTTGAAAATCACGAATGATGTCTCTAATTTCAATAACGTTTCCCATACTGGAATATACTTTTAATTGATGTGTCTGCAAGATACAGATTTCACTTCATATGACGCAACACATTAAATGTTGTTACAATCTAATGACGAAATTTTCTTTCACCTGTTCTTTTCTGAAGCATACAAATCCCCAAAAAAAGGTGTCAATGGTCACAGTGACTTTAGGATGTGCTTTAATCCTTTCCCAAGCGTCCACCATATCTCTCGACCAATGGATGTCATCAAAAATAAAAATAGAATCGTTATGTGCCGATGCAATCAACGTATTAAAATACTGAAGTGTTGCCTCTTTATTATGATTACCATCAAAAAAAACAAGATCGTAGGTATTGTCTTTTAACTTCGGAAGGCTAGTTTCAAATTCACTATTCTCAAGCGAGACATTGTTAATATTGAAATCGTCAAGTTGCTGTTTTGTAAATGCAGCTGTATTTGGGCAACCTTCTACCGAAGTAATTTTACTTTTCGAATTGGCAAGCGCCATAGCATGAGTGGCAATACCTAATGAAGTGCCAAGTTCTAAGATGTGTTTAGGCTTAAAATAGCGAACTAACCTGTAAAGTAATTGTGATCTTTTTACGGAAGTTCCAGACGTTTTTGCCATGGCACTGATCGCTCTGGAATTTGATTTGAACACTCTTGAGCCTGAACCAAAATCGGTGATGTCTATCGATTGCTTGTTTTTTAATAAGGTGTTTCTATATGATGAAAGTTTTGCATAATCATCGTACTTCGTTTTATCATAAAAGCATTTGGTGACCAAATCATAGACAAAAGGGGAGTGGACACCATGTTGGTTGGTGGACTTGAATAAAAATTTGATGTATTCAATACTTTGAAACATGATTAGGATTCAAATTTCTCTGATAGTTCGAACCAACGCAATTCTTTAGCTTCAATATCGTCAATAATACCCTGAAGTTGCTGCGACAATTCGTTAATCTTCTCCTGACTTAATGAAGCGTCGTTAAACTGCTCTTCGAGTGCTTTTTTATCTAATTCGAGCGCACGTATTTTGCTTTCAAGATTTTTATACTCTTTCTGTTCGTTGTATGATAATTTCTGACTTTTATTCTGGTCTTCTTTTTGATCTGAACTAGAGTTATCGACAGGTGCTGTTTTTGTTTCCGAAGGATATAGAGCATCATACTCGCGATAATCGGAATAATTACCAGGAAAATCTTGTATTTTTCCGTTGCCTTTAAACACAAAAAGGTGATCTACGATTTTATCCATAAAGTATCTGTCGTGGGATACCACAAGCAAACAACCAGGGAAATCGAGAAGGAAATCTTCAAGAATATTTAAAGTGACAATATCTAAATCGTTAGTCGGTTCATCAAGGATCAAGAAATTGGGATTCTGAATTAAAACAGTACACAAATACAAACGTTTTTGCTCACCACCACTTAATTTTTCTACATAGTCATGTTGCTTTTTTCCGTCGAAAAGAAAACGTTCTAATAACTGTTTGGCACTAATTTGTCGGCCTTTAGTGAGTGGGATAAATTCGCCAAATTCTTTGATGACGTCAATCACTTTTTGTTGCGGTTTGATGTCAATGCCACCTTGAGTGTAATAGCCAAATTTTACGGTATCTCCAATGATGATCTTTCCTGTATCTGGACTAAGGCTGTGCGTGAGCATGTTGAGGAAGGTCGATTTTCCAGTCCCGTTTTTTCCAATAATACCAATGCGCTCACCACGTTTAAAGACGTATTCAAATCCGTCAAGAATAGCCTTGTCATCAAAGGCTTTAGAAACGTTATGGAATTCTACAATCTTACTGCCCAATCGTTCCATATTGATCTCCAGTTGGATCTTATGATCTTTTCTGCGTTGATGCGCACGTTTCTTAATGTCTGAGAAATCATCAATTCGCGATTTTGATTTCGTTGTTCGTGCTTTGGGCTGACGTCGCATCCATTCTAACTCTTTTTTAAAGAGTTGCTTGGCCTTTCCAGTTTCGACTTGCTCTTGAGTAATTCGGGCTTCTTTGTTTTCTAAGTAATACGAATAGTTGCCTTTGTAGGTGTATAGTTTTCCATGATCGAGCTCTATAATTTCGTTGCACACGCGTTCTAAGAAATAACGGTCGTGCGTCACCATGAACAAGGTAAACTGTGATTTGGCAAAATACTGTTCTAACCATTCAATCATTTCCAAATCTAAGTGGTTGGTAGGTTCATCAAGAACGAGTAAATCAGGATTACTAATCAAGGCTTGAGCCAGTGCCAAGCGTTTTATTTGTCCGCCCGACATTGTACTAATCTTTTGATTGAGATCGTCAAGTTTTAGCTGTGATAAGATTTGCTTGAACTGCAGTTCAAATTCCCATGCATTATGCATATCCATTTGCTCGAAAGCTTTTTGATAGGCTTCTGTGTTTTCAGGATTTTGGAGTGCTTTCTCATAATTTTCGATAATCTTCAACTGAGGCGAATCAGAATTAAAAATAGTATCATTTATGGTTAAGCTGTTATCAAATTGTGGTGATTGCGATAAAAAAGAAATTCTTAAACCATTTCGCATTACAATTTGACCAGAGTCTGGTGTATCTGCTCCTGACAGGATATTAAGAATTGAGGTCTTGCCGCTTCCGTTTTTAGCAACAAATGCAATTTTATCATCCTTATGAATGCTGAAAGAGAGATTAGAGAACAACTCTAATTCACCATAAGATTTCGAAATATTTTCTACAGTTAGATAGTTCAAACTAAATTTTTTACAAAGAAAGTGATATTACTCAAAAAAACGACGAATTGTTTTGTTATTAATAGTGATAAACTATATTTGTGAAGCAACAAGCAACTTTACAATGAATAGATTATTATTGCTTACAGGATTATTACTGTGTATCCTATCTACATCTTGTATTCCACATAAGGATATTGTTTATCTCCAAAATAAAAATACTGCTATTGATTCCACACAAGCATTGGTTGAGCAACCTAAGTTATATCGTGTTCAAATTAATGATATTTTAAATATCAGAATCAAAGTATTAGACCAAGAAAATGTCACTATTTTTAATCCAGTAGGTGAAGGAAGCTTGAATGCGTCAGGAGAAGAACGTGCTTACTTTGATGGATTTACAGTTGATATCCACGGAAATATTAGAATACCAGATCTAGGTAAATTTAATGTTCTTGGCTATACCTGTGAAGATATTGAGACGCTTATCAAAGACAGACTTTTAGAAGATCAATTTAAATCAACTGCAAACATTTTTATAACTGTTAAACTTTCAGGGTTGCGATATACGGCAAGTGGAGAAGTTGGTAGTCCCGGAACTCAAGTGGTCTATCAAGAGCGTGTTAATATATTTGAAGCTATTGCTAATGCAGGAGAAATACCCTTAACAGGTGATAAGAAAGATGTACAAATTATTAGGCAATACCCTCAAGGACAGCAAATACATCACTTAGATCTAACAGATGCCAATGTGATGCAATCGCCTTATTACTATATTCAGCCCAATGATATCATTTATGTAAAACCATTAAAACAAAAAATCTGGGGAACAGGAACTACAGGAGTTCAAACCTTAACAACGTTATTTTCTGTGGTGTCTTTTTTAACAACGATCATCCTGGTGATAAATAGATAATTTATGTCGAACAGCGAGTTTCAAGATATTGACAATGCAGACCAGAGTAATGTGTCTTTTGATTTTAGAGGGTTTTTATTTAAGGCTCTAAATTTATGGAAGCTCGTATTTCTATGCATTGGTATTGCACTCATTGTGGCTTATTTTGTGAATGTTAGAAAGCAAAGTGTGTATAGGCTAGATTCTCTTATATCTGTTGAGAATGATCAAAATCCGTTTTTTACCGCTAATACAAGTATCTCTTTTAATTGGGGAGGTGTTTCTGGCAAAGTAGGTAAAATAATGACTGCGATAAATACGAGAAGTCATAATGAAAAAGTAGTCGATTCTTTGCAGTATTATATGGTTTACCTTGAGCAAGGTAAATACCGAAAAGTTGATGTGTATAAGAAAACGCCATTTACTGTTAAAATCGACAAATCTAAAGGGCAAATGCTCGGCCAACCTATAGGGATACGAATGGTCAGTACTGATGAGTTCGAGATTTTTACTGAGTTTGGTGGTAATAGAAAGAATGTACAACGTTACTTAGATAAGAAGAAATATTTGGTCAATGTGCCTACTGGCCCTTATAAGAGCACACACAAATTTGGAGAACCGATAAACCTCTCTTTCTTTAGTGGAACAGTTTCAAAAGTTAAAGGTGCTTTAATAACACCAAATCATGAATACTTTTTACAATTTTTAAATTTTGATAACGTCGTTAATCACTATAAAGGTAATACGGTTATTGCACCTTCAGCGAAATCGTCATCAGTACTTAAATTGTCCTTAGCTGGAAATAACAAAGCTAAAATAGCCGATTATCTAAATGCGACCATTGCTATTTTAAGTGCTACAGAATTAGAGCGAAAAAACCTTTATGCAACTAATACTATAAAATTTATTGATAGTAGTCTTGCAGCTGTAGATGATGATTTGAAGATTGTGACTTCTGAGATGAACGATTTCAGAAAGAAAAATCAAGTCTTCAATATTGATGATGAAATGACTGAGACTGCTGAAAAATTAAAAGAACTTGATTTTAAGAAAGAAGAAGGTAGGTCTAAAATTAATTATTTAAATACGCTGGAAAGGTACTTGCAATCTAAAAATGATTATACGAAAATTGCTGCACCAACTTCAGTTGGTATTAATGAGAGTAATATTTTAAGTATTGTTAGTGAGTTGAGTGCACTTGCCGCAGAACGCCAAAAATTAGAATACACCACTAAAGAAGGATCTACGGTATTTAAGGATATAGATAGACGTATAGATGCTAAAAAGAATGTATTGCTAGAGACCATAGATGCGTCAAAGCGTACAATAAATATACAGTTAGGTACTATAAACAACAATATCGCAAGACTAGAAGCGCAATTGGGAGATCTGCCAGAAGATCAACAGGAATATTTAAAAATTCAGAGAAAGCTTAATCTAAGCCAAGAGGCATATGATGTGTATCTGGCGAAGCGAGGAGAAGCTGCAATTGTAAAGGCTGCCAATGTATCTGATATTGCTGTTATTGATGAGGCAAAAGATATTGGAAATAGACCTATCGGACCAAATAAGACCTTAAATTATATGATGGCGCTTATGGTAGGTTTCTTTGCACCAATGTTTCTCATTTTTATCATCTTTCTATTAGATAATACAATTCATGGTTCTGATGAGATAGAACGCTTGTCTAAGATTCCAATTTTAGGTGTTGTAGGGAAATACAATTACAAAAATAATTTAGTTGTTTTTGAAAAACCAAAATCTGCTGTTGCCGAATCATTCAGATCTATACGATCGAGTTTACAATTTATTTTTAAGAAATTAGGTAAGGAAGAAGGCGGATTAGGGAAAACGTTAATGATTACCTCTTCGGTGAGTGGTGAAGGTAAAACGTTTTGCTCTATTAATATCTCAACAGTGTATGCGCTTTCAGGGAAAAAAACGATTTTATTGGGATTGGATTTAAGGAAACCTAAGATTTTTGGAGATTTCAATATCACCAATGATAAAGGCGTTGTAAACTTCTTAATTGGCGAGAGTGATTTAGAAAATGTGAAATATAGCACACATATTGAAAATCTGGATGTGATACCATCAGGACCAGTACCTCCAAATCCTTCCGAATTATTGATGGGTGATCGAATGAAAGAACTCATAACAACCTTACGTCAAGAATATGACATGATCATTCTTGATACACCTCCTTTAGGTTTAGTTACTGATGCTCTTGAATTGACGCAATATGCAGATGCTTCAATTTTTATGGTAAGATTAGATTATACAAAAAAAGGAATGCTGTCTCTTATTAACGCCAAGTATAAGATTGGTGAGGTCAAAAACATTAGCTTTATATTAAACTTCTATAAGCATAAATCTAATCATAATTATGGTTATGGATACGGTTATGGCTATGGTTATGGATACGGTTATGGCGTATATGGTAATGCGTACCATGAAAGAGAAGATGAGTCTACGTGGAAACGTATCAAACGTTTTTTAAAGCGTATTTAAAGCCTAAAAATGATAGGAAGAAAGCAACTCTTAGCGAAGCGTATTTTTGATCTTATATTATCTATCTTCCTGTTCCCTATCTTAATTATCCCTATTATTCTTTTGGTTCTAATGTCGACTTTAGATACTAGGCAATATGGTATTTTTTCGCAATGGCGTGTTGGTCAACATGGTCGCCTTTTTAAGATTTATAAGCTGCGAACTTTAAAACAGGAAAAGCATGAATTGGGACATCTCGATAAGAGTGCAACACGTTTAGGTAAAATCTTAAGGCACACGAAACTTGACGAGCTACCACAGTTATTTAATGTTCTTAAAGGTGATATGAGTTTTGTTGGTCCGCGACCTGATATTCAGGGCTTTGCAGATGAATTAACAGGCGATGACAGAATTATTTTAATGGTCAAGCCAGGCATAACTGGACCAGCAACTCTAAAATACAAAGATGAAGAAGATATTTTGTCTCAACAACTTGACCCTGAAACTTACAATAGAACGATTATTTGGGTAGATAAGGTTGAAATCAATAAAAAATACGTGCAAAATTGGAGTTTTTATTTAGATTTGACCTTTATAATAAAATCTATACTTAACTGAAAATGAATTCCAATAAGAAAATAACCATCCTAGGACTAGGCTATGTAGGTTTACCACTCGCTGTTGAGTTTGCCAAAAAATACATGGTGATTGGATTTGATATCAATGAAAAACGAATCAAAGAACTTAGGGACGGTGTTGACAATACACTGGAAGTTGAAGATGATCATTTACAATCAGTTTTAACCTCAAATCCAAATTCTGAAACAGGACTATTTATATCAAGCGATACTAACGATACAAAAGATTCTAATATCTATATTGTCACTGTTCCAACACCTACAGACGAACTTAAAAGACCTGTATTTACACCATTAATTAAAGCTAGTGAAAGTGTAGGAGCAGTATTGAAAAAAGAAGATATTGTTATTTATGAATCTACGGTCTATCCAGGTGTAACAGAAGATATTTGTGTACCTATATTAGAAAAACAATCTGGTCTAAAATTCAACGAAGATTTTTTTGCAGGATATTCTCCAGAGCGTATTAATCCGGGTGATAAGAAACACACGGTTACAAAGATTCTCAAAGTAACCTCTGGTTCTACACCAGAAATAGCTAAAGAAGTTGATGACTTATATAAATCTATAATTGTAGCTGGAACACATTCGGCACCATCAATTAAGGTAGCAGAAGCTGCCAAGGTTATTGAAAATTCTCAGCGTGATATCAATATTGCATTTGTGAATGAGTTGTCAAAAATATTTAGGTTACTAGATATAGATACTAAAGCAGTTCTTGAAGCTGCCGGAACCAAATGGAATTTTATAAAGTTTACACCAGGTTTGGTTGGTGGTCACTGTATAGGTGTTGATCCATATTATCTCGCTCAAAAAGCTATTGAGTCTGGTTATAACCCTGAGATTATTCTTGCTGGTCGTAAAATGAATGACAGTATGGGTGGCTACGTTGCTCAAGAAACTGTGAAGATGATGATTAAAAAAGGTGCAAGAATAAAAGATTCTAATGTGCTCGTTTTAGGAATTACCTTTAAAGAAAACTGTCCAGATATAAGAAACTCTAGAGTTATAGATATTATAGAAGAGTTTGAAACTTACAATGTTAATGTTGATGTCTATGACCCTTGGGCATCTAAAGCTGAGGTAACTCATGAATATGGTTTCGAATTATTAGATAATGAGTCCCAATTAAAAAGTGACTATGATGCGATTGTTCTTGCAGTATCTCATAACGAATTTTTAGAATTGGACTTACAAAAATTAAAATCGGATATAGGAGTTATTTTTGATGTGAAATCCTTACTTCCTAAACATACTGTAGACGCCAGATTATAATGTACGAACATAAATATCATAACCAAGACTTAAGTCAGTTGTCGTTTCTAGTTACTGGAGGCGGAGGCTTTATAGGTTCTAACCTTGTTGAGTATCTTTTAAAATATAATGCAAAACGCGTTCGGGTTTTAGATGATTTTTCAAACGGACACCGAAAGAACCTAATAGAGTTTCATGATCATCCAGCGTTTGAACTTGTAGAAGGTGATATTAGAGATTTACAAACATGTAAAGATGCTATGGTAGATATCGATTATGTATCACATCAAGCAGCTTTGGGTTCGGTGCCACGTTCTATCAATGATCCCGCAACAACAAATGCCGTAAATATCTCAGGCTTTTTAAATATGATGATCGCTCTAAAGGAGTCGTCTACTGTAAAACGAATGGTTTATGCAGCTTCGAGTTCAACTTATGGTGATAGTCAGTCATTACCTAAAATTGAAGATCATATTGGAAATCCACTGTCACCATATGCTGTGACTAAATACGTCAATGAATTGTATGCTGATGTATTCGGAAAAACGTATGACACCGATGTTGTTGGTTTAAGGTATTTCAATGTCTTTGGACCAAAACAGAGTCCGGATGGTGCTTATGCTGCAGTAATTCCGTTGTTCATGCAAGCGTTAAAGGAAGAGAAATCTCCTAAAATTAATGGTGATGGCGAACAAACTAGAGATTTTACATTTGTTGATAATGCAGTACAAGCTAATGTTCGCGGTTTTTTTGCTTCGGAAAATGCCAAAAATCAAGTGTTTAATGTGGCCTGTGGTGAGCGTATAAGTGTCAATTACCTCTGGGACTCACTTAAAATTGCCGCTAACTCTCAAGTAGAAGCGATTTACGGACCTCCAAGACAAGGTGATGTAAGAGACTCATTAGCAGATATTTCTAAAGCTAAAAGTTTGTTGGGTTATGATCCTAATTACACAGTTCGAGAAGGCTTAAAATTAACTTGGGACAGTTTTAGTTCATAACGCTTTAGTAATTTATTTTATTTATATAAATTGAAGAATTAAATCTTTAATTATATGATCGAACAACCTGAAATTTCAGTAGTAAGCCCAGTTTATAAAGCTGAGGGCATCATTACAGAACTCGTTCAGGAAATTGACCAAGCGCTTAGTCCGCTTAATATTCCATATGAAATTGTATTAGTAGATGATAGTAGTCCAGATAATTCGTGGACAGTCATGAAATCACTTGCTTTGCGTCGAGACAACCTTAAAGTATTTAAGCTAAGTCGTAACTTTGGACAACATCCAACAATTATGGCTGGTTTATCTAAGGCAGAAGGTCGCTGGACTGTGGTTATGGACTGTGATTTACAGGATAAACCAAGTGAAATTCCTAAACTCTATGAAAAGGCTCAAGAAGGATTTGATTCTGTTTTAGCAAAACGGTCACAGCGAAAAGATGGGTTTTTCAAAAAAATAATGTCGAAATGGTTTTATAAATGCTTCGCTTTTTTCACCAATATTGAGGTTGATAAAGAAGTTGCAAATTTTGGTATTTACAATCAAAAAGTGATTAAAAGTATCCTATCCATAGGAGATGCTTTAGTGTTTTTTCCGTTGTTTGTGAAATGGGTAGGTTTTAAACAAACGTCAATAGAAGTTGAACATTCAAAACGAAGTGAAGGCAAATCTAGTTACAGTTTTTTTATGTTGCTGAAACTAGCTTTTAATACAATTATATCCTTCTCTGATAAGCCATTGCGTCTATTTCTTAATATAGGATTAATCACGTCATTTCTGTCATTTATTGGTGCTATTAGAATACTCATTAAAGCACTAAACGGCGAAATTGAAATATTAGGTTATAGTTCTATTTTTATAAGTATATGTTTTTTCTCTGGAATTATTATTAGCGTATTAGGTGTCATAGGAATTTACTTAGGTAAAACCTTTAATCAATCTAAAAGTAGGCCTTTATATATTATAGATGATGAGCCAGTTGAATAGACTTTCTTGGGATTCAGATTTCTTTGCACTTGAGATAGCTGAATATCTTCATAATGGTTTGGATACATTACCTAATGACCAAAACAATGCATTTGATTTAATAGTTCTTAAGACTGAAGACGAACAGCCTATAACTATTGAAGGGTTTTATCCTAACTTTTCAGAATCCAAAATCACATATTCTAAGTCTATTGATATCACAAATATAAAAGGTGTAGATTCGACCGTGTTTGACCATGATATACATCCAATTTCTGAAAATGAACTATTCGATTTGGCTTTTGAGAGTGGTAAGTATAGTAGATTTAAATTAGATTCAAACTTTTCAAAAGATCAATTTGAAAGCCTTTATAAGGCGTGGATCATCAATAGTTTGAATAAAAAGATGGCTACAAAAACCTTTTACACGAAGTACAACGATACAATTACAGGTTTTGTGACACTCAAAAAAAATGAACCATCTGCTCAAATAGGATTAATTGGTGTTAGAAATGAATTTCAAGGTCAAAAAATTGGCACAAGACTCATGAATGCTGTGATTAGTTATTGTGCAGAACATAACGTAAAACAACTCTATGTGGCGACTCAAAAGTCTAATTCTCAAGCCTGTGTATTTTATGAAAAGAACGGTTTTAATGTGCATGACGTACTGCATATTTCCCATTTTTGGAAAGTGAATTAAAAAGCTATTTTAACTAATCTAAATGATAGGAAAGAAGAAGATATTTTTTAACGGACTTAACGAATTAAGAGCGATCGCAGCGTTTGGTGTGATTGTGCATCATTTAGAACAGTTTAAAAAGTTAGATGGAATCAAAATCTTTGATACACCTTTTCATTATTTAGTGCATAGCCTTGGTAAATCTAGCGTGCATTTATTTTTTGTGTTAAGTGGTTTTCTAATCACCTATTTACTGTTTCAGGAAAAACAAAACAATGGTAAAATTCATATCAAGAAATTTTATTTAAGACGTATCTATCGCATATGGCCCTTGTATTACCTTATCATGTTTATAGGGTTTATTGTTATACCATATATTTCTAATTTTGATATTTTTGAAAACGTTGCTAACCTATGTCGAGTTATCGAAAATGCTGATAATTATTCAGCAACCAATATAGCATTGTACTTAGGTTTTTTGCCACAATTTGCTAAACCAGTGCTTGGTGTGGCTCAGTCTTGGTCTATTGGAATAGAAGAACAATTCTATTTATTTATACCACTGGCATTGCATTTACTTACTAAGAAGTGGTTCTTAAGACTTTTAATAGTGACATTAATTTGTTATTCGGTAGCGACGTTTTTTGTACATGACTATCTCAGCTATAAAACCATCGTTTACAAGATTTTTAAATTCTTTAAAATTCAGTATCTTACTATTGGTGCTATTGGCGGTTATCTTTACTTTTTTCATTCGGAAATGATTAAAAAATGGACAAGCTCTAAATACATCTACACCATTTTAATTGTGCTTATATGTTATTTGATGGCTGTGCCAGTTGTTGGTTTGAAAATTCAAGAATTTATATTAGCAATAGGGTATATGATACTTATTTTGATGACCATAAACAGCGCTAATACTTTGGCATTACGAAACAAGTCATTGGCATATCTTGGTAAGATTTCCTATGGGATTTATATGTATCATCCTTTTATGATTTTTCTAGTTATGCCAGTTGTAAATAAATATGTTGAAAATCATGTTGAAGGTGGTGTGTTTTATAACCTAATGCTCTATATATTTACCTACATGCTTACAATTATAGTTAGTATATTGTCCTATAGATTTATTGAGTCTAAATTCATAATGATAAAGGATACTAAATTCAAAACAATTTGATCCCATTTAATAAACCTTTTTTAACAGGAAACGAAACAAAATACATTGAGCAAGCAGTAGCTTCTGGAAAAATTTCTGGAAATGGGATGTTCACAAAAAAGTGTCAGCATTTTTTCGAATCTAAGTTTGGAATTAAAAAGGCTTTACTCACCACGTCTTGCACTGACGCCCTTGAGATGTGTGCCTTGCTTTTAGATGTTACTTCAGAAGATGAAATCATTATTCCGTCGTATACATTTGTATCAACAGCCAATGCTTTTGCGCTTAGAGGCGCTAAAATTGTTTTTGCAGACGCCTCAAAACATCATCCCAATATTGACGCTTCAAAAATTGAAGCTTTAATTACAAAGCAAACTAAAGCTATAGTCGTAGTACATTATGCTGGCGTATCTTGTGATATGGATGCCATCATGAGCATTGCAAAAAAACATGATATTTATGTTGTTGAGGATGCTGCTCAGGCCATAGATAGTTATTATAAAGGAAGACCTTTAGGAAGTATTGGTCATCTGGCAACCTTTTCTTTTCATGAAACAAAAAACATTATTTCAGGTGAAGGTGGATTATTAGCTATAAATGATGAACGGTTTATTGAGCGGTCTGAAATTATCTGGGAAAAAGGAACTAATCGATCTGCTTTTTTTAGAGGTGAAATTGATAAGTATGGTTGGGTAGACTTAGGATCTTCATTTTTGCCATCTGAAGTTATCGCAGCTTTTTTATGGGCACAATTAGAAAATTTGGATAGCATTCAAAACAAAAGAAAACAACTTTGGAATGCTTACAACAAAGCTTTAAAAGTGTTAGCTCAAGCTGGCCATTTTAAGCTTCCGCAGATAGAAGAACATGCTTCTAACAATGCGCATTTGTTTTATATTATTTGCAAAACTAATCAAGAACGTCAGGCACTTATTGAGTTTTTAAAGTCTAAAGATATTAAAGCCGTATTTCATTATTTAAGCTTACATAAAAGTAGTTACTATACAGATAAACATGATGGTAGAGCATTAGAGATGACAGATTATTATGCCGATCACTTGTTAAGGCTTCCTTTGTTTTATGAACTAGAATTAAATGATATAGATTATATCGTATCTCAAATCCAATCGTTTTATGAAAATTAAAAGGGTCTATCTGTACTACCTATTTCTATTTGTAATCGTTGGTCTATTGACGCTTAATTTTAACTATATTGAAGGCGATGATGCAAGAACAATACTATACCATGTCTTTGGAAGAGATGCTAGCTTTCAGCCGCCATACTCTCCGTATCACTCTATGATAGATACTTTGTTGGCTGCTATTCAAACTACCAATGAAAACACACTCCGAATTTTTAGTATCTCACTAACATTTGTATCCAGTTTTTTTGTGCTTGTTTTTATGACCAAAATTTTTGAACGCGTCTTTAAAACTGATATGAAAGGCTTGGTTTTGTTTTTAATAGTACTGCCTTTTATAATTCCAGAAACACTTTTAAGTGGTTTGTTTATTAACCCAACAAATATCTCGTTCGCACTTATCTTGGCGTCACATGTACTGCTTATAAAATATGAAGAAAACCAAAGTATAATTACATTAATTTTTTCTGTTTTACTTTTTGGATTGGGTGTTAGTTTTAGATGGAGTAATGGATTTTACTTATTTGTGTTGTATGGCTATTATGTATTGTATAATGTAGAGCACATTAAAGATATGTTTAGGTTGAAAAGCTTAAAAACGAGTTTTATCATATTTCCTTTTTATATACTTTCGGTTGTGATTTGGATTCAAATCTCGGGTTATTCTGTAAAAGATATTATCGACGTATATCTTTATGGATCTAGTTATATAGAAGATAAAGAGTTTTCTTTACTTTCCTCATTAGCTTCAATGATCTCATTTTCAACACCTGCATTTTTAGTTTTATTGATTTTTGGTATATATCATTGTTTCAAACAAAAGATATACATACCACTGCTATTATTGGTGTTTTCTGGTTTGCCATATATTTTTTTAGGAATGGTACCTATGTATAAATACTTGATCACACTTGTTGTTCCATTGGTAGTGATTTTAATTTATGGTTATAAGATTATTACGAATAGAAATTTGAAAATAGTTGTAATGGCTATCGTTTTTTTACCGTGGGTATTTGGCCTTCAAGTAAAGAATAATACAGCTTGGGGACCAGGTTTTGAAGTGCGAGCTATTGAAAATAATGCCATAGACACCAATAATTTTAATCCGGATATGTCAACTTCAATATCAGATGTAAGTGTTGTTTTTGGTTCGGGGATGGCTATGCCAACTTCGGAAGGACCTCGACCACTTTTTGGATTTGGAGGTGTAATGTTATCCGGCTGGGACCAATTTGTGACAGACAATAATAACGAAAGAGAATCTGCTGTTAATTATGCTATTGAAAATAATTGTAATATTTTGCAGGACGTTAATCATTCGTTTATTGCATCCAAACTCTGTGAGTTAGGTTTTACTACTAAAGACAGGTTAAATGCATCAAACGAATTGGGAGTGCACAGAACATTTAGCAATGCAGATACTAGGATTAGTATTGACGTGTTAGAAAACAAAAAAGCACTGTTTAATACTGAATTAATGAACTCATATTTATCAAAAAACCAGAAGGTTGTTGTCTATTCTTCATATACTAATATCATCACTAAGTTGAAATCTAAATATGGAGATCAATTTAAGCAACAAGGAGCGTTTTGGGGTATTTTAATATTGAATAATTAAATGAAAGAAAATCCGTGGTTATATACTATTTCTTCTAAACAAAAATTGTTACATCTCAATTTAAAAGAGATTTGGCAATACAGAGATTTATTGGTTTTATTTGTTAAAAGAGATGTGGTTACAGTATATAAACAAACTATTTTAGGACCCTTATGGTATTTGATCCAACCCTTATTTACGGCACTTACATTTACATTAATTTTTAACAAGGTTGCAAATATTGAAACAGGAAGTGTTCCTCCGTTTTTGTTTAATCTTGCAGGTATTTCTATTTGGAATTATTTCAAGAACTGCCTTACTGCTACCTCAGATACGTTTAAGGTTAATGCCAATATTTTTAGCAAAGTCTATTTCCCCAGAGTCATACTGCCAATGTCTATTGTGATATCTAATTTGGTGAAGTTTGGTATTTCACTTCTTATCTTTTTTGGGTTTTATGTTTATTATTATACAACAGGAGCCAGTATATCTATAAACCGATGGTTAATTTTATTTCCAGTACTAGTTATGGTTATGGGGCTATTGGGATTAGGAATGGGAATGATCATTTCATCTTTAGTTACTAAATATCGAGATCTTAAATTCTTAGTACAGTTTGGAGTTCAATTATTGATGTATGTATCTGCTGTGATGTATCCATTGGCTTTAATGCGTGATAAGTTGCCTAGATTTGCTTGGTTAGTAGAATATAATCCGTTGGCCTATGTTATTGAAGCAGCTAGGTATATGTTGCTTTCAGATGGTACATTGTCCATTAACGGACTCATATATACATTAGTTGTGACATTAGTGATTTTGTTTTTCGGACTCATTATTTTTAATAAAACAGAGCGAACTTTTGTAGATACAGTATAATAAGTGTTCAAAAATCTTAGAATAAGCTAAACTATGAGTGTTATTTTAAAGGCATCAAATATTTCAAAACAATACCGACTTGGTCTTATAGGTACTGGGACTTTGAGCCATGATCTTAATCGTTGGTGGCATAAATTAAGAGGCAAAGAAGATCCATACCTAAGAGTAGGTGATAGTAACGATAGAAGTACAAAAGCCGAAAGTGATTATGTTTGGGCCTTACGTGATGTTGATTTTGAAGTGGAAAAAGGAGAAGTACTTGGAATTATTGGAAAAAATGGAGCTGGCAAATCAACACTGTTAAAAATATTATCTCGAGTAACAACGCCAACCATTGGTGAGATCAAAACTAGAGGTCGAATTGCTTCATTGCTTGAAGTAGGAACAGGTTTTCATCCCGAATTAACAGGGAGAGAAAATATCTTTTTAAATGGTGCTATTCTAGGAATGAATAAATCTGAAATTTCTAACAAATTAGATGAAATCGTTGAGTTTTCAGGATGTCAACGTTATGTAGATACACCAGTAAAGCGTTATAGCTCTGGTATGAGAGTGCGACTAGCCTTTGCTGTAGCTGCATTTTTAGAACCAGATATTTTGGTAATCGATGAGGTTTTAGCGGTTGGAGATGCTGAGTTTCAAAAGAAGGCTGTAGGTAAAATGCAAGATATTTCTCAAGGAGACGGTCGAACGGTTCTTTTTGTAAGTCACAATATGGCTGCAGTAAAACGTCTGTGCTCTCGAACAATTGTATTAGAACATGGAAAAATTGTTTATAATGGCGACACAGATGAGGCCATTAATACATATCTTTCTATAGGTGAAGAAGATCATGATGTTATGCATTATGTAAGCAAAGATGAAAATACTCATGTAAAAGACATTGAAGTTTTAAGCGAGAACAAAACTTTTTTAACTGGAAGCACACTAAGCTTCAAGATAAATATGAACTCTAAACCTAAAGGAGATTTTAATGTGCTCATTGGGATTTACAATAAAAAAGATGAAAAGGTGATGCATTTATCCAGTAAAGACTTTATGAATAGTCTTGAAATGAATGCTAAAGGTGAAATTGTTTGCCACTTGGATAAGAATCCATTAATACAAGGAAATTACTACACAAACATAGTCTTACAATACAATAAAGATGAACATGAAAAGCATAATGAATGTTTAAGATTTTCAGTGGTTAATGGAGATTTCTTCAACACGAATAAGTTACCTAGACTAGAAAAGATAAATGTATTTGTAGACCATTCTTGGTCGTCTAACTAATAGTGTAAAATGCAAAAAAAGAAAATAGTCGTTATAAATTCTGTTCCTGTTAATGGAGGCGATGAGGCTTTATTATATGCAACATTACAAGGATTAAATGCTATTTTCGATACACCGCAAATAAAAGTCTTAAGTGATAATCCAGAGCTAGCTAGGCACTATATAGATTATACTCAATTTGATTATGATTGGGAGTATGCATTACTTAAAGCAGATGCCGATGAAAACCAATTCTTTCATAAAGTTAAAAAGAAAGTAAGACAATTTTTTAATACTACTTTCGCTCTACCTTATACTAGCTTTTGGTCCAGATTGCTGGCATCAAATCGAGAAAAAAGAGTGTATGCTATTTTAAAAGAATCTGACGCTGTAATTTTAAGCGCAGGAGGTTATATTCACGATCATTATGGTTTTGATAAGCGATTAGAAACTGTAAAGTTTATTAATGAAAAATTGAATAAACCTTATGCCGTTTTTTTTCAGTCTGTTGGGCCATTCTGGAATGCCCAAAATTACTCTAAACTAATTCATTTTTTTAAGAATGCCCATAAAGTGATTCTTAGAGAACAGTATTCATTGTCTCATTTAAAATCTATCGGTTATGATGATGACAATGTTATTGTGAGTACAGATTTGGCGTTCTATTTAAATTCTGAGTTTTCTGAGAAAAAGAAAACAAATTCTGGAATACATAAAATTGCTTTGAATTTTAGAGAGTGGCCTTATGAAAACGAAGGTGAACACATTAAAGACAAAGCTCTATTATTATGTAAATATCTTATTAAAGAAGGCTATAATTTACATTTCATATCCACCTGTCAAGGCGTTAAAGATTATAAAGATGATTCTATTTTTGCAAAACAAATCATTACTTTATTAGATACTGAAGAACAGAAGAAATGTGTTTTAAATGATCAGAAATTTGAGTTAAATGAGCTTGTGTGCCAATTTGGTTCTTATGATGCATATATTGGTATGCGATTACATGGTGCTATTCTTTCTCTTTTGTCAAATACTCCAGCTTTAAATATAGCATATGAAGATAAAACTTTAGGCATTTATGATACGATGAATCTTGCTGATTTTTGCTTTTCTTTTAAAGAAGAATTTCCGGTTTGGATGGAAAAAGTTGACAACTTTTTTTTGAATCATGCATCGTATTTAAATAATATTTCAGACATTAAGAAGGCTCAAGAAAAGATTGTTAAACAGCACCTTCTTGAGTTAAAAACTATAGTTTAATTTGAGTAACGAATTCAAAAAATGAGTAAGATTGCCATCATTGCACCAGCTAAGGATTTATATTCGGAGACATTTATTAAAGCTCAAAAAGATAGATTAGATGGCGATGTGTTTTTTTATTATGGAGGTAAATTACCAAAACACTTTGAATATAAAGGAGAGGTCACTTCTATTAATTCTACCGTTTTTGATCGTATTTCTAATAAAATAAGTGCTTCCAATTTTAGTTTACAAGAAAAAAAGATCATAAGTTCACTAAAACAAAATCAAGTGCAACTAGTACTCGCACAGTATGGACCTACGGCAACTAGAGTCGCTAAGCTATGTGAGTATTTGAAAATTCCTTTAATCACACATTTTCATGGTTACGATGCTAGTATGAAAAGCGTTATTGCCTCAAATGATTTTTATAAGACCGTTTTTCAAGTATCTCATTATGTTATTGCTGTGTCAAATGATATGAAACAGAATCTCATAGCTATGGGATGCCCTGAGCACAAAGTTATTTATAATCCTTGTGCTCCAGACGACAGCTTTTACAATATAGATCCATTGTTTACCAAACAACAGTTTTTAGCCGTTGGACGATTTACAGATAAAAAAGCACCTTATTATTCTATTTTGGCATTTAAATCGGTTGTAGCTCAATACCAGAAAACGACTTTGCTTTTAGCAGGTAGTGGACCATTATTAGAAACTTGTAAAAATTTAGTGAAAGCTTTTAACTTAGAGAATAGTGTAAAATTTTTAGGCGTAATTTCACCGGAAGAGTTTAAAAGCTTATTGACAGAGTCGCTGGCCTTTGTCCAACATTCCATAACTGCCGAAAATGGAGATCAAGAGGGAACACCAGTATCAGTATTAGAGGCAAGTATTGCAGGTTTGCCTGTAGTGTCAACGCGACATACAGGTATAAAAGATGTCATTATTCACAATGAAACAGGTTTGTTATGTGAAGAACATGATGTTCAGGCAATGGCAAATCATATGATAGCATTGATTGAAAATAAAGCTCGGGCTCATGAACTTGGACGTTCAGGAAAGCAAAGAATCTATCAAAGTTTTAGTATGGAAAAACATATTTCAGTGTTAAATAACTGCATTGATAAAGCTATTAGATCCTAATGATTAAGAAAAACAGGTTGTTTAAATCGTTTCGTTTTGTAATGATTTCTACTATTTTAAAGTTGAAATCTTTCCGAACTAAAAAGGCAATGCTCATATGTAGTTATCCTAGGAGTGGAAGTACTTGGATCATGGAACAAATAAATACCTATCCTAATACCATTGTAAATTGGGAACCGCTTCATGTTCAAAAAGGCGTCGTGCCAGTGTCATTCTTTTTGGGTGAAAAACCTTTAATACCTGTAGACTCTAAAAGTTCTTCATACAAAAGGTTTTTTGATTGTGTTTTTCGATTTAAAAATAGTAACCAATGGAATACTTGGTACTGTGGCTTCAAACAAGCTATTACAGCAAAATATGTTATCACGAAATTTGTAAGAGCTAATAATCTATTGCCTTGGTTTGTTAATACATTCGATTTTGAGTATAAGCCTATTTACTTGTTACGACATCCAATACCAACGGCTTTGTCTGTTATTAAATCTTTTTCTAATAATGCTTCGGAATTAATGAATTTCACAATGCCGAAAACACTCAATAACGATAGGTATCATCTACATGTAGATTATATAAACGGTTTGCAGACACGATTAGAACAACACGTCGCCATTTGGTGTATTGATAATATTGAAATTATTAATCACAATGATAGTAACCAATGGCTTTCTGTTTATTATGAAAACTTCATTTTAGATCCTAAAACATCTCTAAGTCATATTTTTGAAACTTGGAATTTGAATTATGATATGACCAAATTAGAAACCATAGATTTTAAAAAGCCTAGCCGAACTGTGTATGACAAAAATGATTTAAAATCTGATGCCAATTTGCATATTGAATCATTTTTAGAAAAATTCGATCAAGATGAATTACAACGAATTCAAGATATTTTGGATCATTTTGGTGTTAAAAATTATACAGCTTTTGATGCTTATCCTAAATGTTGATATAAGCTGTAATTTGAAATTGCAGAATGCGGTTTAAACCTGTCTCAATTTATTATATTGCATACATATTTAATACATTAGTATATGACGCCAACCGTCTCCATTATAATTCCCACATATAACAGAGTTCATATTATTGATAAGGCTTTGAATTCTATTATAGATCAAACGTATAGCAATTGGGAATGTATAGTGGTAGATGATGGTTCTACAGATGACTCTTTAAACTTGTTAGAGCAATTTCACAAAAAAGATCAACGTATTAGTTATTACAAAAGAGAAAGAACTCCAAAGGGTGCTCCCACATGCCGAAATATTGGTCTTGAACATGCGCATGGTGATTATGTGATCTTTTTAGATTCTGATGATTATTTAATGCCGTTTTGTTTACAACAGCGTGTAGACCAAATACAAAATCATCAAGATCACGATTTTTTAGTCTTCCCTATGGGTATGAAAGGTTATGGTAAAGTGACCAAAAAAGAGATAGAACCTAGCGACTCATACCTAATCGATTTTTTATCCTTTAAATTGGCATGGTCAATTATGTGTCCTATTTGGAAACGGTCATTTCTTAAAACGCTTAAGGGTTATACCGAAGGTTACCCAAGATTTAACGATCCAGAGTTAATGATTAGAGCTCTAATACAAGATGAGGTTAAATTTAAAGTGTGTCATGACCTAGATTATGATACGGTTTATGTGCCTGCAGAAATGGATAAGAAAATATACAAAGACAAAGTCTATAAAAGCTTGCAGTTATTTATTCCAGATATTTGTAAAACTCTGGATGATCACGAAAAATCTGATCATAAAAAGCACTTATTGAATTACCTTTTGCTTTGGTTTAAAAGTTTCTATTTGCCGTTAAAAACGAGTCGGTTAAAAGAATCTTTAGATCTTATAAAATTGTTTAGAAAACAGGAGATTTTATCGTTTTCAAAGTCTTTGAAACTCAAATATAATTTACTCGGCTATTCATTTTATAATTATTTTTTTCAACGATTTAGGAATAGGTTAAGGCGAAAAACGTTTTATAACTAAATTTTATACCAATCAAAAAAGTTATACTACTCATACGATTATTAAACTTTTTTCTGTTTGAATCTAAAAAGATAAAACAGGCTAAAGTCGTATTCTTTTTTCCGTATTATCATATTGGAGGTGCCGAAAATGTACACTTACAAATTGTAAAGTCCATAAAAGAGACTAAGAGCTACATGCTATTTACAAAGCAATCAAAAAGCGCCACGCTCTTAAACAAATTTAATCAAGTATCGCGTTGTGCAGATGTTTTTCAATTTGTTCGTCACGATGGATATATCAAGACTTTATTCATTAAAAAATTAAAACGCTTACTCAATGAGAGCTCGCAATTAATATCGGTTTTTGGTTGTAATACGGAGTTTTATTATCAATTCTTGCCTCATGTAAATACAAACGTAAAAAGAATAGATCTTACGCATGCGTTTTCAACACCAGATTACGGGCTAGAGCAATTCAGCATACCTTTTGTTGATTACTTGGATTATAGAATCGTTATTAATGCCAAAACAAAGAAAGATTTTGAACAGCAATATGTAGAACATAATATGCCTAAAGACCGACGAGATCATATCCTATGTATTCCTAATGGAATAGATATTGAAACGAATGGTATGAATAGGAATAAGACTTCTGATTTAACTGTTGGTTTCTTCGGAAGGTGGTCAAAAGAAAAAAGACCACAATTGTTTTTAGATGTGGCCAAGCTCCTTAATGATGAACATAGAACTATCAATTTTAAAATGGCAGGAACGGCTCTCGAACCTCATAAAGCTCAAATAGAAAATTCTAATGTGGAGTATTTGGGAGAACTTTCTGAAACAAGCGCAATTTCAGATTTTTATAAAAGCATTGACATTTTAGTGATCACGTCTTATAGAGAAGGTTTTCCATTGGTTATCATGGAAGCTATGAGCTATGGTGTTATTGTAATGGCAACTAATGTTGGAAGTATTAGTGAGCACATTAAAACCAATGAAAATGGGATGTTAATAACTGAAACAGATCCAGACCAAATAGTAAGGACAATAGCAGAAAAAATAGTAGTTTTATCAAACGATTCTGAGCTTAAAAAAGAATTGCATTCCAATGCCTTAGATTATGCAACATCAAACTTTGGAATTCGTCAATTTAATAAAGCTTACAGAGCGTTGTTAACCAATGAGTAGTAATCAAAACATATTAGTTTCTGTAGTCGTGCCATGTTATAATCAGGCGCAATATTTAGATGATGCCTTGCAGTCAGTTTTAGATCAAAGCTATACAAATTGGGAATGTATTATTATTAATGATGACTCTCCAGACCATACTGAAGAGGTCGCTAAGGTTTGGGTTGAAAAAGACCAGCGATTTTTCTATTTAAAACAAGACAACAAAGGACTTTCTGGTGCTAGAAATTTTGGGATAAGCCACGCGAAAGGCGAGTATATCTTGCCTTTGGATGCCGATGATAAAATTGGTGGTGACTACCTAGACCTGGCGATTAAGGCCTTTAAAAAAGATCAAGCATTAAAGGTTGTTTACAGTAATGCAGAGAAGTTTGGTCTAGAAAATAAAACATGGAATTTAAGACCTTTTTCTCTTTTTAATTTAGCAAAAAGCAATGTTATATTTTGTTCGGCAGTATTCAAAAAGGAAGATTGGGAGCATGTTGGTGGTTATGACGAACATATGAAAGGAGGTTTAGAAGACTGGGAGTTTTGGATACATATTTTAAAGTTTGGTGGTGAAGTCTTTAAGATCGATAAGGTGTGTTTTTTCTATAGAATTAAAGAAAACTCAATGATCAAAGACATCGCTGTTGATGATAAAATGGAACTCTACAGATATGTGAGTATTAAACATGCCGATTTCTTTGTGAATCAGTTGGGATCATTTAAAGAATTTATGTCTCAAGGCTTGAAAGAAAATGATGAACTTAGAGTACTTGTAAATAGCAAAAAAAATGCATTACACGTTTTACTGAAACCAATCACACGCTTTTTTAAATTTTAAATTGGAACACAAAGAGCCATACATAAGTATTATTTTACCTGTCTATAATGGTGAAAACACATTAAAGGCAACTCTGGATAGCCTGCTCAATCAAACCTTTACTAATTTTGAAGTCCTAATCGGTATTGATGGTACAAAAGACGGTTCTAAAACTATTGCAGAAAGCTTTGGTGACAAACGTATCAAAATTTTTGAAAACCCTAAGAACCTTGGACTAGGACCAAATCTAAATGCTATTATCAAGCATGCTCATCCAAGTTCAAAATATTTTGCAATGGCAGAGCAGGACGACTATTATGTGCCAGAACGTTTGCAGTGGCAAATTGTTGTTTTGGATGAAAAAGAAGACGTTGGCTTAGTATCTGGTATTGTTGAGTATAAAAGTAAGGATGGGAGCTTTTTCTTTCCTGGAATACTCATCGATAAAAAGCAATTTCCTAAAGGGGAAGAGTTGTTCTTACTCTTGTATAAGTATCAGCTTAAAGTCGTCAATACTTGTATGATGTGGCGAAAATCTGTTCATGAGGAACACAATTTAAAATTTACCGATAAGTATCCTAATATGAACATTGATTGGGATTTTATCATGAGGTTTTCGCTGGTTTCTAATATTTATGGTATTCATGAGGTTTTAGTCGTCATGAGTAGAGATGCTAATAATGATTCTGTAACAAGAAACAAAAGCCTTCAGCATGAAACTACTAGGCGACTGTTGATGGATTTTCGAGACGAATTTCCAAATATTGTTAAGGATAGCGATTATAAAAGGGCTTTAAAAGTACATCGTAAAGTAGAACTTGGTCACCATACTAAACTTAATATCTTTTTCTATGGCATATATTATTTTATCTTATATCAAGATTTTTATTTTATAAAGTATATTTTCATGAGAATTAAACGCTTTATGAAGTTTTAAATAGTAATGAAGACATTTGTAAATAAACTAATATTATTCTTACTGATTGCGGTGGTAACTATCGTTGGTACTATAGCGCTCATTAATAATTTAGTTAATAAAAATGCGAGTTTTAAAATTGATAAAGTCAGTAGTTCAATTGTGTTAGGCCATTCGCATGCAGAGTGTGCGTATAATGATGATTACATAAAGAATACATCAAATTATGCGCAATCAGGAGAGTCTTATCTCTATACATTTATCAAAGCAAGACAATTAATTAAAGATAATCCAACTATAGAACATATTTATGTGGAGTTTACAAACGATCAAATCAAGTTAAATAAGAACGATTGGATTTGGGGTGATAATTACTTATCAGATAAATACCCTAAATATGCTCCTTTTATGACGCTGAAAGAGCAACGTTTATTATTAACTCATAATTTTCGTGGTTATATGAATGTGGTTTCCGTAGCAACCAATAAAAACCTACTCAAATTAATCAATAACAAAAATGATCATACCAAGATCATTGGAGGATACAAAGCTCTTGATCACCAATTAGATTTAGATAAAATTACTGAGAGCGAAATAGAATTAGCGATCACGACTTCAAAGGATTCTATTTCAGTTCATAATGTTTTATATTTAAAGAAGCTAATCGATTATTGTAAGGAAAAAGAGAAAAAGATCACTTTGATTAGGAGTCCGCTTCATCGCAAGAACAATGATCGCAAAAATGAAGACACCTTTCAACGCATACGATTAGAGTATTTTAAGGATGTAGAATTTTTAGATTTTATAGATTTTCCTTTAGAAGATACAGATTTTGCAGATTTAGAGCATTTAAATAGTCAAGGCGCTATAAAATTCTCAGCATATATTGATAATCAGTTCAATCCATAATTTAAAATTTTTGAAGACAGTAGATGATAGACCACAAGCATAAAATCATTTTTATTCACATTCCAAAATGCGCTGGAACTAGCGTCTATAAATTTTTTAATCCAGATGTGAAATTTGATTTCAGAACACCAAATTATGATATCCACTATGGTTGGTGTCCTGATAGAAAAATTCATATGCAGCATGCTACGTCGAAACAGCTGGTTGAATTAAATTTGATTACGCCAGAGCAATGGAACACGTATTTTAAATTTACCTTTATTAGAAATCCGTGGGATCGTGTGTATTCAGATTATTTATGGATAAGAAAAACAGCGAAGATCAATGATACATTTATAAACTACCTCAATAAATCTGGAAGCTTTTCGAGTATTTTAAGTGATGATACCAACTTTGATTACAGAGGTGATCATTTAAGACCACAAACAGATTTTTTTAATGATGATCAGTATAAAATGGATTTCATTGGTAATTTTGAAACGTTTTCTGCAGACATGGAAAAAATACTAAAGCTTATAAAAGCTGGTGAGGTATTTGATTTTCATGAGAATATTAAAACAAAAGATAAGTTACATTATTCCTACTTTTTTAGCGCAAAACGGAAGCAATTATTTGAAGATTTATACCAGCAAGATATTCTTAAACTTGAGTATACATTTCAGAATAAAAAGAAAGAGGATGGAAAAGCTTGGGTACCGTTTACTTATTACGATATCATCAATACTAATAAACTTCTAAGAAAATAGATGAAAGTCTCTGTAATCTTACCCAACTACAACCATGCAGATTATTTAGAAGAGAGGCTAGATAGTATCGTTAATCAAACATATCAGAACATTGAGCTTATTATTCTAGATGATGCCTCAACAGATAACAGCCTTGAGGTGTTAAATCGCTATGCGTCACATGAAAAAGTATCTCATTTTATTATCAATGAAAACAATTCAGGATCTCCTTTTTTACAATGGAAAAAAGGGCTTCATCTAGCTACAGGTGATTATATATGGATTGCCGAAAGTGATGATTCTTGTGAGTTGGATTTTATAGAAACACATGTGAAGCATCTTCAAAAATTCGATGTTTCAGTTGCAAAAACATTAATCATATCAAAAGAAGGTAAAACAAATAAGGCTTTAGAGCATCCAATAGTGGTTAATGATTCACAACTCACAATTACAGCAGAGCACTTTGTAAATTGTCCAATTTCGAATGTAAGTACAGCCATGTTTAAAACTATTGATAAGGCAAAACTCGAAGCATCTACATTTTCCGAGTATAATTTGATTGGTGATTTAGTGTTCTATTTTGAATTTTTTAATACGCTTAATATCACCGAAAATATCGATACTACAAGCTATTTTAGGCAGTTTGGTTTGTCAAATCTAACAACTAAGAGCATGAGGTATTTTCATAAGTACTTGGTTGAGCATATTCGATTTATAAAATACGTGAATACAATTGAAAATGGAACGATTAAACACTTAGTAAAACCTTATATTAAAAGACGATTTTATAAAATTATGCATCGTAAAACGCTTAATGAAAAATTATCACTTCGCTTTTTTATTATTTTTCTGAAATACAAATATGAAATGCTCATTAATTAGTATCATTGTAAATGTCTAAAATTTATATCATCTCTAAAGATTGGGCCAGATCTGGAAAGTACTCTGGGTATCAAAAAATCATTAACTTTTTGAGTGTTGATTTTAGTTTAGTACGACATAATAACTTGCCTTATAGAATTAGACGCTACTTTGTAAAGAAGACTAATCTGGTTAATTATAAAGGTGAAAATATAACGAAAGAGTTTAAAATACTCTTGAAGGCATTTACGACAAGAAGAGTGCATATTATCTATGGCGAAATGGATTATTATTATCTTAAATTGTTGAAGAAATTTCCATTTGGTTCTAAAAAAAATATACTCTCAGCAACATTTCACCATCCACCATATGAACTTGAAAACAGGTTGCAATACAATCGAAAAGAAGTACTTGGAGCTTTGGATAAAATTATTGTCATGGGATCTAATCAAATTCCGTTTTTGAAACAATATACCAATGCCGAAATAAAGTTCATTCCACATGGTATTGATACTAGCTATTTTAGACCACCAGCTCGAGAAGGTGAGCGAAAAGACCAGATTTTTATCTTTGGTATATCACATCGTGATCACGATAGAAATTTAAAAATAATCAATAGGGTCAATGAGGTTTTAGACCTAAGGTTTATTATTGTGATGTTTGAAGAACATGCCAAATTGTATGAGCATATCGAAAACGCCGAAATCATAACACGTAATATTAACGATGTTGAACTGCTCGATTTTTATCAAACATCTAAGGCGGTACTGATGTCGTTTAAAGAGTGTACAGCCTCTAATGTGATCTTAGAAGCTTTGGCTACAGGTTGTCCTTTAGTAATGAATAATGTTGGAGCAGTGAAAGAATACATAACTGAAGAGAGTGGGATACAGCTTTTTGAGACGAACGATATAGAAGCTTCAGTACATTATATTTCGAGATTATTTACCGATGATAATTTTTTAAACGACGTTTCAAAAAAACATATAGAATTGGCACAATCCTATACTTGGGAAAAAGTGTCTAAAATGACTGAAGATTTCTTATTTTAAACCATTAAATGGTTATGATGAATCTCATTTAAACTATGGATGATAAACTCACAACACAAGCATATTGGGAAGCATATTACAAACGTAATAATGTATCGAAACAACAAATTATAAATGTTTGCTCTCAATACGATACCTATTGGGATTTGCTTTTTGGTGATAAACCTGAAGGTAAAGACTTAATAGAGATTGGAGGCTTTCCTGGACGTTATCTAGCCTATTTAGCATCAAAATACAATGTGAAACCTACGTGCTTAGACTATAATTCTGATGCAAAACAAATAGAGGCTAGTTTTAATGTATTGGATGTTAATGATTATGATATTCTTCAAAAAGATTTTACAACATATGAGACACTAAAAACGTATGATTATGTAATTTCCAATGGCTTTATTGAGCATTTTGAAGATTTCAACAGTATACTTGATAATCATGTAAGCTATCTTAATAATCATGGGAAGATGCTCATCATGATACCTAATATGAAAGGCTATATTAAGCTATATAAACAACTTGTAGATCCTAAAAATCTAGCGATTCATAATTTAAAATGTATGTCCTTAGACGTTTTTAAAGATTTTGCTGCTAGGCATAATCTAAAAATTAAAGAGCTCACTTATTTTGGGGGATTTCCACATGCAGTCCATCAAGAATTGAATATCGTACAAAAGGTTATCTATAAATTACATCGCTTATTCTTTAAAAAAATAGCAAATAAATGGGTGAATAAATACCCATCAAAACAGTTCTCTTCGACTATATTGGCTATTTTTGAAAAAAAATAAAACTCTATGTGTGGCTTTCTAGCAGAATTTACTTTTGGAACAACATCGGTATCTGAAGCTGCACATTTTCAACAGCTGTTAAGCCTATCTAAACACAGAGGTCCTGATGCAACTCAAATTGAAAAAGGCTCTAATTATCAATTAGGGTTTAACAGACTCGCTATATTAGATTTATCTCCTAACGGAAATCAGCCTAAGCAGAGTCCGTCAAATCGTTATCATGTTGTCTTTAATGGAGAACTATATAACTACAAAGATTTAGAAATTAGATATGAGCTTTCCAACTTAAGATCTACATCAGATTCTGAAGTATTGGTACATCTATTAGACAAAATAGGTGTAGAACAAACCATAACAGAACTTAATGGTATGTTTGCTATTGCTATAAAAGATTTGCAAACAGGAAGCATTTATTTAATAAGAGATTTCGCCGGAATTAAGCCTTTATTCTATGGTGTGTCCAGCAAAGGCATAGTTGCCGCATCCCAATTTGATCAAGTGTTTAAGCACATGTGGTTTAAAGATCACTTACAATTGCGTCCAGAATTAGTTAAGGAGTATTTTGGATTTGGTTATATGCAATCACCTAATACAATCTATGACACTATATTTCAAGTTAATCCTGGAGCGTATATTCAGATCAATTCAGATCAATCAATAGAAGAGAAGCAATACAGTGTGTTTAATGGCATAAAGCCAGCTTCAAGGCAGTCTGATACTATTGTCGACGATTTAAAAACTAAAATTAATAAAGCGGTAAAAAGGCAATTAATGAGCGATGTGCCTTTGGCTACTTTTTTAAGTGGAGGTGTTGATAGTCCGTTAATTACGGCTATCGCCAAACAAGAACATCCAAATATAGAAGCCTTTACAGTTTCAGTAGAAGATGAGCAACTTGACGAAAGTGACGATGCAATGGCCTATGCCAAACATATAAACGTTAATCACAAGGTCGAGCATGTTAAAACTGAAGAGTTAGTCAACTTAATTGATGAACACTTTAGCAAATTTCCTGAGCCTTTTGGTGATTATTCCAGTATTCCAACGTATTTAATTTCAAAAAAGGCCAGAGAAACACATACAGTTATGTTATCTGGTGATGGAGGAGATGAATTGTTTTTTGGTTACCCAAGAATGTTAGATGTCATGCATAAAGCGCATTGGTTTAAAATACCATTTGCACTACGTAGACCTCTAATACGTTTAACCAATCGATTGAAGATTACTAATTCTTGGGCGCCATACCATTTTAAAACTATAGATGAATGGGTTAAAGAAAAGCATACTTACATTTTTAAAGATAAACTGAATGGGTTTTTTAAAGACCAAAAATTGTCTAAGGAAATGCATAAACTGTATACTGTTTCAAATCATTCAAACACATTAAGTTGGTTACGATATAACGAGTTTTATGCACATATGCAGCGCGTATTGATAAAAGTAGATAGAATGAGTATGGCAAATAGTTTAGAGGTTAGAGTTCCTTTTTTAGATAAAGAGGTTATAGATACAGCCATACATTATCTTCCTGAAAATTTTGAGAATGAAGAGGATTTAAAGCGACCATTAAAATTGGTAATGGAATCTCATTATCCAAAATCGCTTATTAATAAACAAAAGAAAGGGTTCTCTGTGCCAATTAATTCATGGCTGCGACATGAGTTAAAGAAAGATGTTGAAAAAGTGATCTTTGAAACACCTTTTTATGGAGCAGAAATTGTTAATTTACAGGCAGTGAAAAAATATATTGAAGATTTCTACAATAACAAACATGAGTCTGCCTGGGGAGTTTGGCATATCTACGCTTGGCAGAAATGGGCAATTAGTCAACAACTAGTATGAGAATAGCTGTTTTTTCGGGAGTCATTCCCAGTACAACTTTTATTGAGCATTTAATTGAAGGTATTGCCAATTCTCATGACGTGTTATTATTTGGAACACTTCAAAAACCTAAAACATACCATTCCAATCGTATAAAAACCTATTCTAACTCCAAGAGTAAATTTAAAAGTTTTGTGGTATCATGTTATCGGTTTTTGATACTGATGTTTCGTTATCCAAAACGTCTTAGTGTTCTGTTTTCTGAAGTAAAAAAACAAAAAGGTACTTATAATAAACGTAGAACTTTGGTGAGAGTTTTACCTGTTATACTTTACAAACCTGATGTTTTTCATATACAATGGGCTAAAGATTTAGAACATTGGGTATTTCTAAAAGAAACATTGAATGTTAAACTAGTACTTAGTTTACGTGGTGCTCATATCAATTATTCACCAATTGCAAATGAGACACTGGCAAAGAGCTATCAGATTAATTTTCCTAAAGTAGATGCCTTTCATGCTGTTTCAGAGGCGATTTCGATTGAGGCACAACGTTATAATGCCGAAGCGACTAAAATTAAAGTCGTGCATTCGCCTATTCCTGCATCTACGTTTGAGCATTTTTCAACATATAAAATACCAGAATCAGCTGTTTTTAACATATGTGTTGTAGGACGATTTCATTGGAAAAAAGGTTATAAATATGCCTTAGATGCATGCAAAATCCTAAAAGATAAAGGTTTTGATTTTCATTTGACATTTATTGCTTCAAACCCAGTATCTGAGGCTGTGCTTTTTCAAATACATCAGCTAGAATTAATAAACCACGTGACCATTTTAAAAGGTTTACCACAGGCCGATTTATTTAAGCTCATGAAGACCTTTAATGTTCAATTACTATCTAGTTTAGAAGAGGGTATTGCTAATGTTGTTTTGGAGGCTATGGCTATTGGGTTACCTGTGATAGCAACACATTGTGGCGGAATGGCTGAGGTAGTAAAACCAAATACCAATGGTTGGCTTATCCCAGTTCGAGATGCTGAAGCAATTGCAAATTCAATTATTGAAGTCTCACAATCTTCGGAAGGCCAACTAAAAGAAATCACTCAAAATGCGCACGATTTTGTAAAGCATCATTTTCAAGCGTTAGATAGTATCCAAAAATTTGAAGAATTGTATCAATCTGTACTAAAATGATTTATATTGTTGCAACCTAACTAATGGAGTTAAAAACGACCATCATACCAAAATCACAAACCTTTGCTAAGGTTAATAAACCTCGTGAATTAAATCTTGAGGCTATTTGTGTTTTTGCGGCTATAGGTTTTTTTTTAGATGAGGATACATATTGGAAAAATGAACTTGTATTAGGCCCAGCCTCCATACATTCTATAAACGATAAAGGGAACCGTGTTAATTCTAAACCATGGTTTGAATGGCATTATTCACCTCGCGATATGTCTTTTAAGCAGGCAGAGCAAGAGTTTGCTGCGTTACTAGAGTTGATCATTCTAGAGCAAACTAAAGGTGAACGCGTTATTTTACCACTTTCAGGAGGCTTAGATAGTAGAACACAGGCTGTAGCTCTCAAGCAAATTGGAGCAGATGTAATGTCTTACAGTTATAAATTTCAGAATGGCTACAACGAAACAGCGATAGCCAAAAAGATAGCTAAGGCATCTCAATTCAAGTATCGCGACTTCGACATATCAAGAGGTTATTTATGGAATTCTATAGATCAACTTTTTGAACTCAATAAAGGGTATTCAGATTTTACAACACCGCGTCAGATGGGTATTTTTAATGCGTATTCCGATATGGGAACTGTATTTTCCTTAGGGCATTGGGGCGATGTGTTATTTGATTCTATGAATTTACCTCAGTTGTCTAATGATGAAGAAATCGATGTGATATCTAAAAAGTTAATCAAACGTGGCGGATTAAAATTTGCAGAAACACTATGGAACTTGTGGGCATTAGAAGGCGATTTCAAAACGTATTTTAAAACAAGAATAGAAACGCTTTTAAATGGGATTAATATTGATGATACTAATGCTAAGTTGAGAGCATTTAAATCTTTGTATTGGGCACCAAGATGGACATCTATTAATTTAAGTGTTTTTGAGGCACATCATCCAATTACATTGCCTTATTTTGATGATAGGATGTGTCAATTTATTTGTACAGTGCCCGAAGCGTTTTTAAAAGATAGACAGTTGCAAATTGCCTATATTAAAAATACATCGCCAGAATTAGCTAAGATTGAATGGCAAGACCAAAGACCATTTAATTTGTATAATTACCATAAGAATAAAATGCCTTATAATTTGCCCTATAAATTGATCAATAAATCTGAACGAGTGCTGCAAAGTATCTTTGGAAATGATTATGTTCAACGCAATTGGGAATTACAATTTTTAGGAGATGCTAATAAAGAGATGCTATCGAGTTATATGTTAAATGATGCATTCAACCAATTAGTGTCTAAATCGGTTAGTGAAGCATATTTAAATGGTTTTTACAACGGAAACTCGTTAGAAAATGCACACCCATTAAATATATTACTAGTGCTTTCAAAGTTTAAACAGACCTATTAAAATGAATAAAAAAGTCAAATTATTACTTACAATACCAAATTTTGATACGGCGGGAAGCGGTAAATCTGTATATGATATTGTAAACCGAATAGATCGTTCAATATTTGAACCTCATGTGTGCTGTTTTCATGACAGAGGTGAATTATTTGAAGCACTGAAAGCATTAGATGTCAAAATTCATCTGTTTAATTTTACTGAAAATTATAGGCCATTCCTTACATTTCCGTTTCGAGTTTTTAAAATTGTGAAGTTTTTTAAGACCCATAAATTTGATTTAATCTATTCATGGCATTGGAGTTCAGATTTTTCAGAGCCTCTAGCGGCAAAACTTGCTAAAATACCTTATATCTATTCTAAAAAAGCAATGGGTTGGGGAAATAAAGCATGGACTTGGCGCTCTAAATTAAGCACCAAAGTAGTGGTGGTCAACGAAGAGATGAAATCTGCTTTTTTTACTGGTATGGAAGACAAGGTTGTTCAAATTCCTCTTGCAGTAGATATTAATCGTTTTACACCTCTAAATAAAACATACACTGTACCTACAGGACAGCAGTTTAATGAAGACGATTTTATTATTGTGTCTGTTGCAAACTTAGTTCCGGTTAAAGGGATCGAAATTTTGTTGGACGCCGTGAATCAACTCGATGATTCGTCGGTTAAAGTTTTAATAGTTGGTGATGCCAATAACGATTATGGAGCTCAGCTAATTTCAGATTATAAGGATCATGATCATATATTTTTCCTCGGAAAACATCTCGACGTTAGACCCTTTTTGGCTGTGGCCAATCTTTTTGTGATACCAACAAAAGACGAGGGAAGACGTGAGGGCTTACCAATTGCACCTATGGAAGCCATGGCTAGCGGTAGAATTGTTTTAGGATCTGATATAACAGGTGTGAGAGAAGTGCTGAAAGCATTCCCAAATTGTCAGTTTGAACCAAGTAATGTCGATGATCTATCGCATAAAATTAAAACCTTTAGAGACATGTCTCAAAGCAATAGAGATCAACTGGCCAAAGATATGCGCAGTTATGTAGAGCAAAATCTATCGGTAAAGATTTTTATGGATATGCATGAAGACTTATTTAAAGCTATTTTAAAAATTGATTAGATGTTATTTAATTCTATAGATTTTGCTGTATTTCTACCAATAGTATTTGTGCTCTATTGGTTTGTTACTCAGAAAAATCTAAAGTATCAAAATGTATTGATTGTTGTTGCCAGCTATGTGTTTTATGGATGCTGGGATTATCGATTTTTAGCCTTAATTGTTTTTAGCACTTTAGTTGATTTTTCTATAGGGAAACTATTAAAAACCCAAACACAACCTTCTAAAAGAAAGTGGCTACTCTGGATCAGTATTGCTGTAAATATTGGCTTCTTAGGTTTCTTTAAATACTACAATTTCTTTATAGATAATTTCACTAGTGTTTTTGCTTTTTTCGGACAAGAAATTAAGTCCAATTCACTTAATATTATTTTACCTGTTGGTATTAGTTTTTATACATTTCAAACATTGAGTTATACAATCGATGTTTATAAGAAGAAATTAGAACCAACCAATGATATTGTCGCTTTTGCAGCTTTTGTGAGCTTTTTTCCACAGTTGGTTGCAGGTCCTATAGAGCGTGCTACAAATTTATTGCCACAGTTCTTTAAACAACGACAGTTTGAGTATAACAAAGCTGTTGATGGATTGCGGCAAATTCTTTGGGGATTAACGAAAAAAGTGGTCATTGCAGATAATTGTGCAACCTATGCTAATATGATCTTTGATAATCATACTAGCTACTCTGGAAGTACACTATTTGTTGGAGCCGTATTTTTCGCCTTTCAAATCTATGGTGATTTTTCTGGGTATTCAGATATTGCCATTGGTACCTCAAGGTTATTTGGGTTCAATTTGAAACAAAACTTCGCATTCCCTTATTTTTCAAGGGATATTGCAGAGTTCTGGAGACGTTGGCACATTTCACTATCAACATGGTTTAGAGATTATCTCTATATTCCTTTAGGTGGATCAAGAGGTTCTAAAATATTGCAAATACGAAATGTATTTATAATTTTTGTTATTAGTGGTTTTTGGCATGGTGCGAATTGGACTTTTATAGTATGGGGACTTTTAAATGCCTTATATTTTCTTCCTGTTTTTTTACTCAAAAGAAATAGAGTGCATACAGATATTGTAGCACAAAACCGATTATTACCAAGCTTTAAAGAGTTTGTTTTAATGCTCACGACTTTTATTTTAACTGTTCTGGCTTGGGTGTTTTTTAGAGCAAAAAATATAACGGAGGCATTTGATTATTTGAATTTGATGGCTAATAAATCACTCTTTACGCTTCCTGAAGTTAGACCTTTATATCTAATAATTTTTATTGGTTTTTTCTTGGTTATAGAATGGTCAGGGCGACGACAACTCTATGCAATAGAGCGATTATGGTTGAACTATCCTCGAGTATTAAGATGGATCACATATTTGATAATAGTAGTTCTCATTTTCTTATATGGTGGTAAAGAACAAGAGTTTATCTATTTTCAGTTTTAGCAAATCTATATTTCTAATTAAAACAATTTTTTATAAGCTTTCGGGTGTGTATATTTGATGTATTGTGGTGTTATTAATGCCATTAACTTATAATTCATTCTACTTTTAAATAGTATTTGATAGATGACCATTGGAATTGTCTTGTCTAAACCGCCTAAGTATTCTGAAACCTTTTTTAATTCTAAAATTAAGGGGTTGCAACAATCGGGATACAAGGTTGTTTTATTTGTTCAAGAAAACCCTGATGCTTATAATTTATGTAAAGTAATTTGTGCTCCTAAAGTTTCAAAAAATAGAGCTTTACAAGTGGTTTTATATGGTTATGTACTACTAAAACTGTTGCCTTTTTTTAATCGTGTATCTACATTTATTTCCTTAGAAAAAAAACGAAATCGATCGACTATACAATGGCTAAAGAATTTGTATACCAATGCGCACATCATTACATCACATGTGGATTGGCTGCATTTTGGTTTTGCTACGATGGCTATACAAAGTGAAAGTGTCGCTAAGACAATTAACGCAAAATCTGCTGTAAGTGTAAGAGGTTTTGATGTTGATGTATTTCCTATAAAGCATCCCAATTGTTATAAAGTATTATGGGAATCTACAGATAAATTACATGCTATATCAAACTACACTTATAGAAAGGCTATAGCATCAGGACTTTCAAAAGCCGTGCCTTTTCAAATTATTACACCAGCTATAGATCACTCAAAGTTCGAGGTAACAAGTGATGTTATAAGAGATGATTTTAAGTTTGTAACGATTGCTAGATTGCACTGGATAAAAGGTTTAGACTATACCTTAGAGGCATTGTCGTTATTAAAAAAGGAAGGTGTTGATTTTCAATATACTATTATTGGCGAAGGACAGGAATTAGAACAACTAAAGTTTGCGGTTTATCAACTTCAACTTGAAGACCGGGTTCGATTTGTTGGACAGAAAACACCCGAAGATGTTATTACGTATTTGTCTGAGGCAAGTGTGTATATACAATACAGTGATTCTGAAGGGTTTTGTAATGCTGTGTTAGAAGCACAAGCAATGGGACTATTATGTGTTGTTTCAGATGCTGACGGTTTGAAAGAAAACGTCATACATGAAAAAACAGGTATTGTTGTTCCAAAACGTCAACCACAATTGTTAGCTAAAGCAATTAAAAATCTCTTACTTTTACCTAATGAAATGAAGCAACACATGCGAACTAATGCTCAAAAGCGTGTTGCAGAACAATTCAATCTAGAAAAGCAACAGACAGAATTTTTGGAATTCTATGAATAAAATTATTATTCTTCTTGGACAACGGGTTAGGAGTGGGACGAATTTTGTCGGTTCCACTATTGCTCAGCATCCTCATGTGTCAACACTTCCAAAAGATATATCATTGGGAGAATTTAATCTATTTTATACCGATACGGTTACAAGAGAAGTCTATGATAAGATTGCTAGAGATAGTTTTGGAATGGAATTTACTAGCGAAGATAAATCCAGATTTATAGAAAATTATGGTCAGGCCTGGGTATCACTACTTATTGATAAATACAAAATTGAAAGTGATAAGACTATTTTTATAAAATCACCTAGTGTAGTACATATCGACTTATGGAAATTAGCATTTCCTGATTCAAAAATAGCTGTAATTTGTAGAGATGGGAGAGATAATGTGATTTCTTCAGTACGAGCTTCAAATGATAAACGAGACTGGCATAACCTAAGTATAAAACTGAAAAAGCGAATTAATTTCTTCTTAGGAAGATCATTTATAAATCATGCAAAACAATGGGTTAAAACAGCTAGGCAAATTGCCTCTATTACTGAAGATAGTCAGGTTAAAGTGTTTAAGTATGAAATGCTTAATGATTCAAAAACAGAAATATCTAACTTGCTCTCTCATTATGATCTAGATGTGAATGAAGATATTTTAGACAACTGCCTAAAAGCGCCTGTGGTTGGGAGTTCATTTGGAGTGTCATCTAAAAAAATGGTAAAGCCTAATTGGAAACCAGATTCAGATAAATCAAAATTTAAATTTTCTAATAAATGGGAAAAGTGGAATCTTATAAAAAAGATGACTTTTAAAGCTATTGCAGGCAAAGAATTGATTAATTTAGGCTTTGAAAAAAATTCTAAATGGTAGTTTAGAAATTTAAACGACCCTTAACATATAAGTTAGCCTAGGATAATGAGTTTTATCATAACCATTAAGCCCATTCAAAATACAGAATTTGATATTTTTTCTAATTCATTTTCAGAAAAGCGTATCGGTGATTTTTATTGCTATTATAATTCTGAAAGAGCAGTGCATGAAACAGATAACTTTCTTGCATTTGTTAGTGGTTATTTATGCCATACAGGTATTGAAAAGAGCGATACAAATCTTCAGTATGCAAAGTCTATAGGTCATATATTAGAGCATTGGCCAATTTCTGATGATTCTGTTTCTGGAAGCTTTTCATTGGCGGCGTTTAATAAATTAAATCGTGAACTTATATTTTGTACAGATCCTATTGGTGTCTATCCGATGTTTTATTCATCCAACAAGAATAACTTTTTTGTCACCTCCAATTTTATGTTGGCAGCCATAGCTTCTAAATCTGATTTAGATGAAGTTGGAATAGTACAAAAAGCGGTTGGTAAAGAGTTTTTAAACTTAGGAGATCGTACCATTCTTAAAGAAGTGAAACGACTACTGCCTGGAGAATATATAAAGCTTAATCCTCAAAACAAAACACTAGATAAGGTCTATGATAATACACTTTTTAATATCACCGACACTAGGCGACCTAAGAAGAAAGACTATGTAAATTACTGGAAAGATTTTAAAAAGGAGATTGAGTATGCTCTGGCGCAATTCAAAAAGAATTATTTGGCTTTGAGCGGTGGAATGGATAGCAGGATTTTATTAGGTGCATTACCTAATGATTTGCCTATAAAATGTTTGACTTTTGGTCATGAAGATAATTACGAAGTAAAACTGGCAAAACGGCTAGCAAAGCTCAAGGGTTATGATTTTGAAAGCTTTTATGATATTGATTTGTACTTTCCAGATAGAACTCTCTTAAAAGATTACGTTGTAAATTCTGAATCTGTTAATATCGCAAGTTGGTTGGAAATACTAGAACATATTGAAGAAGATAAAACGGCTTCGATCATGCTAGGTGAACCCTGTGAAATTTTGCCTGCTAGAAATATTTCGACTTTATCGACCAGGAAATCTAGAATTTCTAAGTTTATCAATACGATTGTCTTAAATAAAGATTTTCAGTTGCAGCCTACTACAGATGAATCGTTTGAATCCTGGAAGAAAAGCCGATTAAAAATGTACTTAAGGCGTTACACAAAGGCAACTATAGATAAGCTCGATATCGATATGGATTATGATCATCTTATTAAAGAAGTCGTCTCCGATTATGAGTTGATTTTTAAAAGAATTGAGAGCCATCAATTGCCTTATTTTGAATTATACGATGAGCTTTTTGCTTGGTATACTCATGGCCGTTTTCCAATTGGTAAGCAAACACTGATCTGTAATCAAAAATTCAACGGAATAAATCCATCATTATCACTAAATATATTAAGGAAATCGAGTGCTATACATCCTAATAATAGATTGAATTATAGATTCATGAATGGATTATTCAAGCATATAAAGGAATTGCGTCCCTTAAATAGGGTGCCGACTAGCCAAACACCTTTTATTCCGCATAGTGCTCCAAATTTCTTAATTTTCTTGGTTTGGGGAATTCGTTCGAGACTTGATCAATATTTTATTAGACGATTACTCAAAACTAAAAACCCAAAAGGGAGGTATCGACTTCTAAAAAGTATCAATTGGGTTAAAGCGTATCAACACGAAAATTTGGAAGCACGTTTAGATGCTTATTTTAGTCCAGGTCATTTGGGAGATCAATATATTGTACAACAAAAGAAAGGGATTGTTGATAGAAGGGATCTAAAACGTTGGCCACTTACTAATTCAAATATATTGTCGTTAAGTTCATTAAATATCGAAATCGATATCATTAAATCATTAATAAAATAATAGTTATACTGAAAACAATATGTTGTTTCCTTTTTTGAAATACTTGCAACCAACAAATTACTTTTCAGTATTAAGGAAAAATGACAGATCAATATTTCCTGTTGCTAGTCAGTTGGATAGTCACATATTGGAGCAACTGGAAGCCGAATCAACGTATCAAACGGAACATGCCAAACAATACGATTTGTCTTGGCAAGCCATTCAGAAAGGCTATATAGGTGATGCCGAAACTATTGATGAGGTAGAACCTACAAGCTTAATAGACAATTATACATTTATAAGGCGTTACTTTAATAAGGCCTGGGTGAGCTATGTTTTATTGCTCCGCTTATTTAGTTTCAAAAACCCTTTTAAAGAACTTAAGGCTTGGTATGTAACTAAAGCAGTAAAAAGAAGTTCGTATTTAAATCAACCTCTTGACGTCAACAACTGGAACGATTTTAAATCGAATTTAATAGAGGAACAACCTATGGTTACGGTTGTCATTCCTACGTTAAACAGATATGAATATCTAAAGGACGTTCTAGAAGATTTAGAAAAACAAGATTATGAGACTTTTGAAGTCATAGTTGTGGATCAATCGGAACCATTTGATGCAGATTTTTATTCAAATTTCAATTTGGACTTACATTTGATTCATCAAAAAGAGAAAGCCTTATGGTTAGCGAGAAATACAGCTGTTAAATGTTCTAAAGGCAGTTATTTGTTACTGTTTGATGACGATAGTAGAGTAGATGTCAATTGGATATCTGAGCATCTAAAATGTTTAGATTTTTTTAAAGCTCAAGCTTCATCAGGAGTTTCTATTTCTAAGGTTGGTGCTAAAGTACCGCTTAACTATTCGTTTTTTAAAGTAAGTGATCAATTAGATACAGGTAATGTGCTCATAAAAAAAGAAGTATTCAAAGACTTGGGATTGTTTGATAGGCAATTTGAAAAGCAACGTATGGGAGATGGTGAATATGGTATGCGAATGTACTTGAATAACTACCTAAATATTTCTAATCCGTATGCCAAACGCTTGCACTTAAAAGTAGGTACAGGCGGATTAAGACAAATGGGAAGTTGGGATGCATTTAGAACTAAAAATTTATTTGACCCAAGACCCATACCAAGTGTGCTATATTTTTATAGATCCTATTTTGGCAGCTCCAGGTCTAAATTAGCTTTACTACGAACTGTACCAATATCTATAATGCCATATAAATTCAAGAAAAATAAAGCAATGCTAGTACTAGGAGGTTTAGTGTCTTTAGTCGTGTTGCCTTTAGTCCTTTTTCAAGTACGAAAATCTTGGAAATTATCACGCATAAAATTAGATGAAGGACCTAAAGTTGAAACACTAAGTAATGAGTAAACAGGATAAGGTATTAATAGTGACTTCCGAATTTCCTCCGCAGCCTGGTGGAATAGGAAATCACGCTTTTAATCTGGCTAATGCTTTACAAAAACACAACTTTAATGTTGAATTAATATCTGATCAACGCTCAAAGGAAAATAAAGAAGAACTAGATTTTGATCGCCAATTACAGTTTAAAGTATATCGAATCAAATTACAAACAATACGCTGGTTAATGTACTTTAAAAGATTATTTCTTGGATTTCGACGCGCAAAGAAAAATAAAACGATTATTGCTTCTGGTAAGTTTTCATTATGGATTGTAGCATTTTACAGCTTATTCTTAAACCGTAATTTTATTGCCATCGTTCATGGCAGCGAAGTGAATTTCGAAAATAAACTGTTAAAGCGAACAGTTGACTTTGCTTTGAGGCGTTTTGATAAAATTATTGCCGTATCTAACTATACAAAACAATTAATCGATGACTTAGAGCTAAGTACTGTTACTGTTATTCCTAATGGGATTGATAGTACGCAATTAAAAAAACAGGTAAGCAAGATTGGTTTATCTGGTTCTCCAAAATTGATTACTGTCGGAAATGTAACCGATCGAAAAGGCCAGTTAAATGTGATTAAACATATACCTAAGATTATTAAGATATTTCCAGACATTCACTATCATATTGTTGGGCTACCAACACAAGCCGATGCGTTTCTAGAGATAGCAAAACAACTCAATGTTGAGAACTATATAACGTTTCATGGGAGAGTATCAAATAAAGAGTTAGCGCAGTTCTTGAGTTCATCTGATATTTTTGTGATGTTGAGTAGCGAAACAAAAGAAGGTGATATAGAAGGCTTTGGTATTGCTATTATTGAAGCTAATTATTTCGGTTTACCTGCTATAGGTGCTTTAAATTGCGGAATAGAAGACGCTATTGATGATAATAAATCTGGCCGATTAATAAATCATGATGATAGCGATGCTTTTATTGCTTCGATTCAAGCCATAATGAACAACCATAAATCATATCATGAGAGTGCCAAGCAATGGGCAGATCATCATGACTGGAATACCATTATTGAACAATATATTAAAGTGATTAAATAATGAAACTAGCAATTATATCGCATACAGAACATTATTTAATGGACGATGGTACCATAGTGGGTTGGGGACCAACAATTACTGAAATTAATCATTTACTGAAGATATTTGATGAGATTTATCATATCGCAATGCTTTATGACGATATACCACCTCCAAGTGCTTTGCCCTATAATTCTGATAAGGTGAAATTTGTGCCGATGCCATCAGTTGGAGGGCAGACAATCATGGCTAAGTTTAATATTATCTTTAAGGCACCAGGAGTTTTAAAAACTGTAAATTCTGTTCTAAAAAAAGTAGATTGCTTTCAGTTAAGAACCCCTACAGGGATAGGTGTATTTTTAATTCCGTATTTAACATTACTATCCAAAAAGAAAGGCTGGTTTAAATATGCAGGAAATTGGAATCAGAAAAAAGCACCAATAGGATATGCTATGCAACGCTGGATGCTTAAGCGCCAATCTAGACCTGTTACGATAAATGGCATGTGGCAACAACAGCCCAAACATTGTTTGTCTTTTGAAAATCCATGTTTAACTGTAAAAGATGTAGAAGTAGGTAAGAGAATTTTGAAATCTTTGAATGGAAAAATATCGTTTTGTTATGTTGGGCGATTGGAAAGAGAAAAAGGTGTAGAACGTATTATTAAAGCCTTTCTGTTATTGTCACCTCAAGAACAATCACGTGTAGATCAAGTTCATCTCGTAGGAAACGGTGTTGAGGTTGATTATTTCAAATCGTTGGCTCAAAACTCTGATATTAGTTTTCAATTTCACGGATTTTTACCTCGAAAGCAAGTACATGATATTTACAAATCATCTCATGTATTTTTGATGCCTACTACAGCGTCTGAAGGATTTCCTAAAGTTATTGCTGAAGCTATAAACTTTAAATGCCTTCCTATCGTATCCAATATATCGTCAATTGGCCACTACATCAAGACTGGTGACAACGGAATAGTATTATCAGAAATAACATCTAAAACAGTTGCCCAAGCTATAAGAGAATTGTTTTCTTTTGATGATGCTGATTATGAAAGAATGAATAAAAATAATATAGAAATAGCAGAGCGTTTTACGTTTTTGCATTACAACAACCGAATAAAAAGTTTGGTTGAAGATAAAGTTTGATTTTGAACACCTCATTGGATTCAACTAATTGAATAACATTATGTTGATTATTCTTAATAGAAATTAAATTTTACTTACATTTAACATGTTAATTAATTACTTATTGAATTGGGATTAAAGAAAAAAATAAAATGGTTTATTAAAAGACACCCTTTGTTATACTATACTAGATTTAAATTATTGTCTAAGAATTCATCAGAATCTCAAACCGAAATAGACAATTATAATCGTATCAACAAAAAACAAGATATTCCTGAAATTTATCACAAGGTGAATGAAGAAATATTTAAAAACGGAAAACCAAATGCTGATTTAGATGTTGCTATTCAAATTTCAGTATGGTTGTTAGAGAACATTAAAGGAGGACGAGGGTTGAGCTTGTCATCTGATGAGGTGCTTAAATCAATGTTGGCTGGAGATGGTGGTGTGTGTAGTGATATGGCGCAGGTGTTTAATAATTTTTGTGTCATAAATGATATCAAGGTAAAGGAATGGGGAGTAACCACTATTCCTTTCAATAGAAAATATGGCGGGCATTCAGTTAATGAAATTTTCTCCAAAGATTATAATAAATGGGTGCTTATAGATGTGTCAAAAGGAATTACGATACATGAAGAAGGAAATGATATTCCGCTTTCTGTTGTAGAACTTTATCAGATTAATAAAACTGAAAAGAGAATCATTTATAACTCTTTTATAGACACTGTAAAGGTTAATATGAGTAAAGTAGATAATTATTACCTCAATCGTTCTTCTGTTCCTTTTCTGGTAACTAATTACTCGAATAAAACGTATGATTTGTTTTTAAATAGACTTCGTCCGTTTACTCCAGTATTCTTAATCCATTTTTTACTATTTGTGTTGAATAAAAGTTATAAATACAAATTCCCTCTTAACAATTACAAAGAAATGTTTACGTCTTAAGTAGTTGTTCATTGGAGTATATAAATTGTAATAACAGAATGGAAAGTGAGTAAAAATGATACGTACATAGGGTTGGTTCTACTCCATATAGCGCTCGCTTTTGTAATTTTTACTTTTAATGCTACAGCAAAATTCTTCTTTGTTGGTCTTATCTTCTATTTTTTAATTAAGATAGTTTTTGGCCCAAGTAAGGACAAAGTTATTAATGTCTTATTAGCATGTGCCTACTTTGTGGGTATTGAGGTGTTTTTTAGAATGACTAAAAGTAGTTTGGCTTATGAATCTGCTAAATATTTAATCATTCTATTTATGATTATTGGAATGTTTTATAAAGGTATTTCAGGAAGAGGATATCCTTACTTTTTGTATCTCATTTTACTCGTTCCGGCAATTCTTGTGGCTTCTGTAACCTTGAGTTATAATGCTAACTTTAGAACCAGTGTAGCTTTTGTATTGAGTGGTCCCGTTTGTTTGGGTGTGGCAGCATTGTTTTGCTACGATAAAAAAGTATCTAGTAAAGATCTGATACGAATAATTAAGTATATTTCCCTCCCTCTAATTACGACAACAACTTATCTGTTTTTATACAATCCTAGTATTAAAGAAACATTGTCTGGAACAGCATCTAATGCTGCAACCTCTGGTGGATTTGGTCCCAATCAAGTAGCGACGGTTTTAGGTATGGGCATGTTTGTGATGGTGGTTCGCTTCTTTTTAAAATCTCCTTCGCTAATTCTTAAAATCCTTAATGTTACTATTCTTGCAGCGATGACATTTAGAGCTATTATTACATTTAGCCGAGGAGGTGTAGTTGCAGCAATTATTGTTATTCTCGCTTTTTTATGGAGTTTGTTCTTTAAATCTACTTTAAAGCAGAAAAACCAAATTATTACATCTTTTGCACTATTTGTCGTTGCCGTTATTGTCACATGGATTATAAGTAGTAACCTAACCTTTGGTCTTATTGATAAACGCTATGCAAATCAAGATGCTCTTGGTAGAGAAAAACAAGATATTACCTCAGGTAGAATTACCTTATTTATAGAAGAATTAGAAGGGTTTCAGGATAGTCCGTTTTTAGGTGTTGGCGTTAATAAAACGAAAGATTTACGAGCTGAAAGAGATGGTACAGGATTACCATCACATAATGAGGTTGGTCGATTAATGTCTGAGCATGGTATTCTAGGAATACTCATTTTACTAATCTTGGTCTTTACGCCATTAGCTTATCGTGGAAAAAATAGAAAGAACCTTCTGTTCTACGCTTTTTTAAGCTTTTGGTTTGCAACTATCAATCACTCAGGAATGCGAATTGCAGCACCGTCATTTATGTACGCACTCGCACTTTTAAACATCACAAATGGAAAGAATCCTATACATAGGAAACAAATTAAACAAGACCAATAGCAATGTGTCTTACATAAGTATTCTAGGAAACTTACTTACTAAAGAAGGTTTCAAGGTGTTTTATGCTTCTGGATATAATAATAAAGTAATGAGGTTGCTGCACATGATTTATAAAGTTGTCTTTTATAGTAGAAAAGTGGAGAAAGTACTAATCGATACGTACAGTACACAAAACTATTATTATGCATTTATTGTGAGCCAAATATGCCGACTTCTAAAATTAGATTATATACCTATTTTACATGGAGGAAACCTTCCGTCTCGGTTAACATCTCATCCTAGGATGAGCCAAAAAATCTTTAAAAATGCTGTATATAATATAGCGCCATCAGCTTATCTTAAAAACGCATTTGAACAGCATGGTTTTAAGCGTGTTATTCATATTCCTAATACCTTAGAGATAAAAGAGTATAACTTTTCCATTAAAAAATTTGATACACCTCGATTACTATGGGTACGCTCTTTTTCAAAATTATATAATCCTCAATTAGCCATCAAGGTTTTTAAGTCTTTAAAGCATAAGTATCCAAATGCCAAATTATGTATGGTAGGGCCTGATAGTGATGGTACTATGGGAGCAGTTAAAGATATGGCTAAGCAAGAAAACTTAGAGGTGAGGTTTACAGGAAAGTTAAAAAAGAAAGAATGGATAGAACTCTCAAAAGACTATAATATATTTTTAAATACAACCAATTTTGATAATATGCCTCTTAGCGTTATTGAGGCTATGGCTCTAGGACTGGTAGTTGTATCTACCAATGTTGGTGGAATGCCCTATTTGATTAAAAATAATCATGAGGGTTATTTGGTAAAACCTAATGATGTTGCTGAAATGGTAAATGCTATAACAACTGTGATGAATGCTAAAGAAACCCAAAAAGTAATTATCAAAAATGCGAGAGATAAAGTAGAACAATTAGATTGGAACCATATCAAAAAGAAATGGTTTGATATCTTAAAATAAGTGTTAAAAACACACATTAATTATTATATTTACACAACACCCTAACAAACTAATGAGTCGTAAAAAAGATATACATTTCGAGATTTCTGAACGTAAGATATTGTTACGTATTTTAGATGTTTGTCTTGTTCTTTTAGGCTTGTATGTTCTTGAACAATGTGTCGATTATGATTACCTAACTATTTCTCAAGAAAATATTGTTCCGCTCATCGTTTTAGCAATATATATTACCGTTTTTGGAACTATCTTTGAAATTTATGATCTTCAAAAGTCAAGTAAGTTAGATGTCACATTCAGAAACATCGTATTAACCGCATCTACAACAGTACTATTTTATTTGTTGACACCAGTATTGACGCCCTTTCTACCAGAACAAAGATTACAAATAGTTTATTTTTATTTGATTATTATTACAACGATTTTTCTTTGGAGATGGGCTTATATTGTATTTATATCGTCACCTAGATTTTATAAAAAAGTACTGCTAGTAGGAGAAATTTCTAATATTGAAAACATTATTAAGCCGCTTAATCAGTCAGATCCAAATTATAAGATTGTAGGTTTTATCAATTCTGAAACAGAATCTGAATCACCAATTAAATTCAAAGGTTTAAAAGAGTTTGAATCTAATGAGTTAATGAACGTGATCAAAAAAGAAAAAATTTCTGAAATATTGATTGCTAGCTATAATTCTGAAACCATAACTCCAGAAATATATCACGATCTTATAACGCTTTTAGATCAAGGGTTTACTATAAGGGAATATACCCAAGTATTTGAAGAAATCACATACCGTGTCCCAATTCAATTTGTGGGGAAAGACTTTTATAAATATTTCCCTTTTAGTAGAAGTAACCAAAACACGTTGTATCTCTTCTTTCACCGAACTTTTGATATTTTCTTTTCGATATTAGGTTTAGTTTTTGGCTTATGTATTTTGCCTATTATTTTCATCGGAAATTTGATTGCCAATAAAGGACCTCTCTTTTATTTTCAAGAACGTGTTGGTCAAAATGGAAAGTTATTTCAAATCGTCAAGCTTCGCAGTATGATTGTCAATGCCGAAACAAGTGGTGCGAAATGGGCTCAGAAAAATGACTCTAGAATCACAAAGTTTGGTATGTTTTTAAGACGCTCTCGTATTGACGAGATTCCTCAATTTATTAATGTGTTGAGAGGAGATATGAGTATAATTGGACCACGTCCCGAACGTCCATTTTTTGTGAATGAACTCTCTCGAATCATTCCTTTCTATGAAACACGTCATATTGTAAAACCAGGACTTACTGGTTGGGCTCAAGTCAATACTCGCTATGGCTCATCTGTAGATGATAGCCTTACAAAATTACAATACGATTTATTTTATATTAAACATAGAAGTGTTTTCTTAGATATAAATATTATCGTAAAAACACTAAGTACCATTTTATATTATCGAGGACAATAAATAGTAGTTAGTACTTTTCCTTTTTTCTTCGGAAAAACCCAATCAAGAAGACAAAGATTAAAATAAAAATGCTAATTCTGGCAATATAATCTCCTGCCTTAACATAAAATGTAATGTGATCATTAGTGGTAATTTGACCAGATAAAGCCCCTTTTTCATTGTAGGCTAGACTACTAGTAATCTCACCTTTAGCATTTATAATTGCAGAAATACCAGTATTTGCACTTCTAGCAATATCTCTGCGCGTTTCAATAGCTCTTAATCGCGCATAACTCAAATGTTGCTTATGGCCTTGTGTTTCATTCCACCAGGCATCATTGGTGATAATAGACAAAAAGTTAGCATTATTTCTTACATAACCCGTTACAAATTCACCATAAACAGATTCATAGCAAATTATCGGTCCTACTTTGAAATTAGAATTTGACGATGTAAAAACACCTCTATTATCCTGAGTAGTTTTCATGGCAACTGTACCGCCAAGATCAATCATAACATCACCCAGAATTGGTTTTAATATGCTTTGATATGGGAAGTTTTCAATACCGACAACTAATTTTGATTTATTGTATTGTTGGATCGAATCTGACGTGTTTATCAAAATAGCCGAGTTATAATCATCATACCATGTAGTTGTATTGTATTGATTAGTTTGCGAACGCACTTTAGTCTTGTCTTTAAATATGTCAATAAATGAGATGCCTACTAGTAAGTTCGTATTTGGGTGTTTTGTAACGTAGCCTTCAAGTCTGTTTCTCAATAAAGAGTTTTCAAATTGCTTCAGACGTGTGCTTTCTGCTAAAAATGTTTCTGGAGCGATGACAAAATCTGTAGAATCTGTCATCTTCGAATCTGCAAGCTCTTTTAACAGGTCTAAAAACTTCATATTGGTCATGTCATACTTTTCAGAATAAGGATCAATATTAGGCTGTAATGCTATGATATTTACAGTTTCGCCTTTATGAGAATAGGTATTATAGATGACTAATGAAATTCCAATTGGAATACTAATAAGAGCAGCACATTTTAATAAAGTTGATTTTACTACTGCTTTAGACTTTTCTTTTTGATATGAGAGTACACCTTTAAAAACAATGACGTTTAATATCCAAACCCAAAGGGTGCCTCCAAAAGTTCCTGTATACTCATACCACTGTATCCATGTAATAAATTCTGAAAAACCATTACCTAAATTCAACCAAGGCCAAGAAAATTCCCATCCAAGATGTAGTTTCTCAAAGCTAATCCACAGTGCAACTAAAAACAATAGTGCTCGGTTTTGCGATTGTCTTTTTGCATACTTATGATAGAGTAATAGTAAGGTTGCCATAAGCGCTGTATTAACAAAAACAGCAAAACAAGCACCAAATAAACTGGCATGTCTTAACCAGCTAGTTGTTGTAATGTTCCAAATAAAAAAAGCGAGATAGGCGAGTCCAAATATGGCCAGTCCTTTACGTTTCGTATCAGAGAGTCTTAATTGCCGTTCGGCGAGTAGGAGCGGCACAAAACCTATAAAAAGCAGCAGTGGGAACCCATAGGTTGGCCAGCCTAAAGCTAAGAGTACTCCTGAAATTATGACGAGTAAAATTCGGTTCACTATCTAAAGATACTAAAATCGAGTTTTAATGAAAATACATTTGAATATAAAGCAGCGCTTTGGTCTCCAATATCAGTAAAGGCATAATCCAATTGAATACCTCTATATTTAAAACCTAGCCCTAAACTTGGTTGAAAAGTTAGGTTTTCAGAATTATCAATTTGCAATTCATTTTGAAAATTACCAACTCCAGCTCTAAGGAACACGAGGTCTGTGTACCCAAATTCTAATCCTATCGCTGGATTTACACTGGCAAAAGAGGTAGATACAATATCGTTGTTTTCTTCAAATCTTACATTAAGATCAAATGATGTTAATAAGGAGTAATCGTAATGAAATATAAATTTCTTTGAAATTCCAATTTGCAATTTTGGAATGGTAAGTTCTGTTTTTTCAGGAACTGTTTGGTTTTGTCCCTCTATAGCATTTTGAATATCTGCCAGTTTATCGTCATCAAAGGACCAAGCATTGAATGTAGTCGTAATGTCTCTTGCCATGATTCCAAATTTCCAATCATTTCGAGTTTCAAACTGAATACCTGCATCTAATCCAAACCCCCAAGAATTTGCAAAATCCCCAATAATACGACGTACTAACTTTGCATTTACACCATAACTTAAACCATCAAGCGGTAATTTTCTAGCATAAGAAAAAGTTAAGGCATAATCTGCTGTAGAGAATAAACTCACACGATCATAATTAATGTTTCCTTGATCATCTATTAATTGTGTGGTATCTAAAATATCATCCACTCCAAATCTAATAAGTGATAAAGCAATAGCACTTCTATCATCTAAAGGCTTAGCAAAAGCGATATAGTTATAGTTGGCAATATTTGCAAAATAGCTCGAGTGTAAGAGTGCCAATTGGTTGTCTTCAAGATGAACTAATCCAGCGGGATTCCAATACCCTGAGTTCACATCGGCAGTATGAGAAACCACACTATTACTCATACCTAGAGCAGCTGCATCCACACCAATATTTAAAAATTCATTTGAATATTTGGTCTGAGCAGTGCAAAAAAAAGTAATCAAAGTCGAGACAATGAATAAGTATTTTTTCAACAGCAAAATTTTTTTACAAAGATGCACATTATTTTTCACCTATTAAACTGTAAATAACACTAGATATTGTGCATGTTTTGTGTTTGTCGTAAATAGTTTGCTATTTTTACACAAATCTTATTTATGTCTGTGAAAAAATACATTCCTAATTTTATCACCTTACTTAATTTACTCTGTGGAAGTATTGCCGTTATTTTTGCTGTACACAATAACTTTATTGCAGCATCGGCTTTTGTTTTTCTTGGTATTTTCTTTGACTTTTTTGATGGATTGGCAGCGAGAAAACTCAATGTGCAAAGTGCTTTAGGTGTACAATTAGATTCGCTGGCAGATATGGTCACTAGTGGGCTGGTGCCAGGTATTGTAATGTATAAGCTTATAGCAATGAGTATTAATGCTCCCGAGGTAATTACACAAAAGGAGTGGAATGCTAGCTTTAACTTTAGTGATTTACATATAGCGCCTCTTGCGCTCATAGGTTTATGTATTACGTTAGCTTCGGCATATCGTCTGGCCAAATTTAATATTGATGAAGACCAGCAAAGCTATTTTAAAGGCTTGCCAACACCAGCAAATGCATTACTCATTTTATCTTTGCCGCTAATCATAGAGTTTCAAAACAGTAGTTTCGCTACAACCCTTATTTTGAATCAATGGTTTTTAATTGCTTTTACTGTGTTAAGTTGTTATCTACTCAATTCGAATATTAAATTGTTTGCTTTAAAATTTAAAGATTTCAGTTTTGCTAATAATAAGTTCAGATATTTACTTATTGTCTCTACAATAGTACTATTGGCTTTTTTACATTTTTTAGCAATTCCAATAATTATCATCTTGTACATCATTTTATCTCTAATTAAAAAATAACCAATTACTCATGTTAGAAATTATTTTCACGCTATTAATGCTTGTTATGTTGCAGGCTGTATTAGGATTTGATAATCTGCTTTACATTTCATTAGAATCTAAAAAGGCACCGATATCTGATCAAAAACGAGTTAGAAAAGTTGGGATACTAATAGCAATCGTACTTAGGATTGTTTTGCTATTTGTTTTGGTATCTATAATTGAATTTTTTCAAGAGCCATTTTCATTTATGACAGGAAAAATAGAAAACGTACTCGATTTCGCGTTTAATGGTCATAGTTTGATTGTTTTAGCAGGAGGCGGTTTTATAATTTATACAGCTATAAAAGAAATTTGGCATATGATTGGTAAAGCAGATTTGCACGATGACGTAGGAGAAGATTCAAAAAGCAGAAAATCGGCTAATGCTGTAATTACGAGTATTGTTATAATGAATTTAGTATTCTCTTTTGATTCTATTTTAGCAGCAATTGGCTTAACTAACGAAATAGAAAATTCGACAACAGCTTTTATTGTAATGGCTATAGCTATTGTTGTGAGCGGACTTTTAATGCTGTTATTAGCAGATAAAATTTCGACATTTTTAGCAAAAAATAGAATGTATGAAGTGTTAGGGTTATTTATCTTATTTATTGTTGGTATTATGTTAGTTACCGAAGGTGGTCACTTAGCACACTTAAAGATCTTCGGAAATGAGATTGTTCCAATGAGTAAAACAACATTCTATTTTGTGATTGCTGTTTTGGTGGTTACAGACATTGTTCAAGGTCGCTACCAAAAAAGATTAATAGCAGAACAACAACATATTGAATCGCATTCTAAAACTAAAAAAGAAGACGCATAAATCATATATATGAAAGACTTACAATTCCCCATTAATTTCACATTTAATGTGACCACAATTTCTAATGATTTTACAGCAACAGATGCTTCTGGTAGAACTATTGCCTATGTCAGACAGAAAATGTTCAAACTTAAAGAAGACATCAATATCTATAATAATGAGAACAAGAGTAATCTTACACATAACATCAAAGCCGATAAATGGATCGATTTTTCTGCAGCATATAGTATGAAAGATGCTCAAGGAAATGAGATAGGTAAAATTGCTAGAAAAGGTTGGGCTTCCATTTGGAAAGCACATTATGAGCTTATAGATCAGCACCAGAAGTTACAATATCATATTAGAGAAGATAACGCTTGGGTGAAGGTATTAGATGGTGTTTTGGGTCAGATACCACTAATTGGTGGGTTTACAGGCTACTTATTCAATCCTAGTTACACTGTAAGTGATTTAAAAGGACAAGCTGTTTGTCAATTAAAAAAAGAAGCATCATTCTTTGGAAGAAAATTTAAACTCTCAAAGCTTAAACCTATAGATAATGACGACGATGAACGTATCATCTTAGGCTTTATGATGATGGTATTGTTAGAAAGACGTAGAGGATAAAGTGATAAGAAACGCAGCTGTTTTACTGATGTTTATAGTGGTTGAAAACTAAAAGGATTATGAAAAAAATATTAATTGTTTCGGTATTGTTACTTGTTGTGAGCTTTGTTAAAGCTCAAACACTTCAATCACATAATTATAGTACTATTGGTTATATAAAAAAAGATGGTACAATCCAAAATAGCAGTTATTCAACTATTGGTTATATAAAAGATAACGGGACCATCCAAAACAGTAGTTATTCGACTATTGGTTATATAAAAGATAACGGAACCGTCCAAGATAATAGCTATTCTACATTAGGTTACATAAAAAAAGACGGAACTGTTCAAAATAATAGCTACTCAACCATCGGTTACATAAAAAACGATGGGACTGTGCAAGACAATAGTTATTCTACTATTGGTTATGCTAAGGGAATCAAAAAAGAATGGGCTGCTATCACATTCTTCTTTTTCGATTTTAACCAACAGAATTGAATTAAAAAAATGTGTGATTTCGTTAAAATAGAAACGAGTTTTAATGACATGTAATCATTAAATAATGTTTAGAACTCTAGCTTCTTTTTGCGCAGTTCGAAGTTTTGACCTAGATATACTTTACGCACCATTTCATCACTAGCCAACTCTTCTGGGACTCCAGCTTTAAGAATGCTTCCTTCAAACATCAAATAGGTTCTATCGGTAATGGCCAGTGTTTCTTGTACATTATGATCTGTAATCAAAATACCAATATTTTTCTTTTTAAGTTGTGCAACAATACGTTGAATGTCTTCAACAGCAACTGGGTCAACACCAGCAAAAGGTTCATCCAAAAGAATAAAATCTGGATCTGTGGCAAGTGCACGTGCGATTTCGGTACGACGACGCTCTCCACCAGACAAAAGGTCACCTCTATTTTTTCTAATATGACCTAAACTAAATTCATCAATCAAGGATTCCATTTTCCTTTCTTGCTCTTTCTTACTCAATTTGGTCATTTGAAGTACACTCAAAATATTATCTTCAATACTCAATTTTCTAAATACTGAAGCCTCTTGTGCGAGATATCCAATACCGTTTTGAGCACGCTTATACATTGGATAATTTGTAATGTCTGTGCCTTCTAAAAAAATGTTTCCGCCATTTGGTTTTATTAAACCAACTATCATATAGAAAGAAGTGGTTTTACCTGCTCCATTCGGACCTAGCAATCCAACGATTTCTCCTTGCTTTACTTCAAGAGAAACGTCTTTTACAACTTTTCGCCCGCTATAGGACTTCATTAGATTTTTGGCTTTTAATGTCTTCATAAACGCTAAAATAGCAAATTCAAAATGACTCGCTTTTTAATTTATTAAAAGTTTAACTCTGAGATTCTAAGGCATCCCAATATTCATAGGCTTTGCGTAAATGTGGGATAACAATTGTTCCTCCTACCAAAGTAGCAATACTCAAGGCTTCGACAACTTCCTCTTTATTTAGACCAGTTTTGTAGCTAGATTCCAAATGATATTTGATGCAATCATCACAACGCAATACTGTAGATGCTACCAACCCCAAAAGTTCTTTAGTTTTTTTATCAAGTGCACCTTCGGCAAAGGCATTAGTATCTAGGTTAAATATACGCTTGATAATTTTGTTGTTATCGGCGAGAATGGCCTCGTTCATCTTAGAACGATACGTGTTAAATTCAGAAACTGGATCAGACATTAGCTTTTTGTTTTTTATTTTGATTTTTTACAACAACTTTAGAAATGTAAATACTCACTTGATATAAAATTAATATAGGAATAGCCACAATAACTTGACTTGTTACGTCGGGAGGCGTTATGATTGCAGCTAAGATCAAAACAAGTACGAGTGCAAATTTTCGATACTTTCTCATAATCTTTGGAGTCACTAGTCCAATTTTAGTTAAAAAGAAAACTACGATTGGAAGTTCAAAAATGAAGCCAGCAGCTATTGATGATGACCTAACAGTTGAAATAAAGGAGCTCAAGTCAAATTCATTTGATACTTCTGTACTTACTATAAAGTTTCCTAAGAAATTTATAGTAAGTGGAGTCACAACATAATATCCAAATAATACACCTAAGAAGAATAAAAAAGACGACGCTAAAATAAATCCTCTCGAATGCTTACGTTCATTTGCATGTAAACCAGGACTGATAAACTTCCAAAATTGATAGATAATGTATGGAAAGGCTAGAATAAAACCTGCAAAAATAGAGGTCCATATAGCCGCCGAAAACTGACCAGATACACTGGGATTTTGAATTTTAAAAGGAAATTCAGCCGCACAGAACGTGGTGTCTTCTATTCCAACCATTGTTGATATGTCGCACAACCATTGATAGGTTGGAAAGCTCATGCGTTTAGGAGCAAATATGATGTCTTCAAAAATAAAGTCACTAAATATAAATGCTACTGTGCCGCAAATTAATATTGCTACTGTAATACGTATTAAATGCCACCTTAAATCTTCAAGATGATCTAGAAAAGACATTTCCTTTTCTTCGGAATTCTTTTTTGCCATTATATAATACCTTCTTTTATTAGATCATGTAAGTGAATGACACCAGCATATTCACCGTTTTTTTCAACTAGTAGTTGAGAGATGCCATGAGTTTCCATAAGTTCCATAGCATCAACAGCCATGGCATCTTCATCAATTCTTTTTGGGCTACTGCTCATGATATCCTTAGCAGTCAAGTGAAGGAATTCATCACTTTTTGTTAGCATTCGTCTCAAATCACCATCGGTTATTATTCCTGCAATCTTATTATTGTCAACAACAGCAGTAACACCAAGCATTTTTTCTGAAATTTCAACAATAACGTCTCTAGCAATAGTGTGAAGTTCCACTTTTGGTTTTTGATTAACTGATGATAAATCACTTACTCTAAGATACAAGCGTTTTCCAAGAGCACCACCAGGATGATATTTGGCAAAATCTTTACTTGAAAAACCACGTAATTCTAATAAGCAAACGGCTAGAGCATCTCCAATAACCAATTGCGCAGTTGTACTCGTGGTAGGTGCTAAATTGTTCGGACAAGCCTCTTGCTCAACATAAGCATTGAGAATAAAATCGGCTTGTTGAGCTAAAAACGATGAATCATTACCAGTAATAGCAATCATTTTGTTTTTAGCATTTTTAATTAATGGCACTAACACTTTAATTTCAGGTGTATTTCCGCTTTTAGAAATACAAATTACAACATCATCCTCTAAGATCAACCCAAGATCACCATGAATGGCATCGGCTGCGTGCATAAAAACTGATGGTGTTCCAGTAGAATTTAGTGTAGCCACAATTTTATTGGCGATGATAGCACTTTTACCAATTCCTGTAATGATAACACGACCTTTAGAATTGTATATTAAGCTAACTGCGTTAGCAAAATCGTCGGTTAATAAATCACTTAAATTGGCAATGGCATCACGCTCTAAATCTATGGTTTTTCTAGCGGTTTCTAGGATAGATTGTATACTGTTCAAAATTAATTTTTTTTGAGTTTGATGGGTTTAAAGAAATTGTTATCTTTAGGTTTATGCAAATGTATCAAAAATACTAATAGGGATTAATGAGTATAAAAGAAATTGATATACATTCTGCACTCAAACAATACTTCGGATTTACAAAATTTAAAGGCCTTCAGGAAAGTGTTATTAAAAGTGTTGTTGCTGGTGAGGATGTATTCGTTATAATGCCCACAGGAGGTGGTAAATCATTATGTTATCAACTTCCTGCATTGATAAAAGAGGGAACAGCAATTATTGTATCACCATTAATTGCCTTAATGAAAAATCAAGTAGATGCGATTAGAGGTGTTTCAAATGAAGAGGGCGTCGCTCATGTTTTAAATTCTTCACTAAATAAAACAGAAGTTAAACGCGTAAAAGAAGACATTACCAACGGCGTAACAAAACTATTGTATGTCGCACCAGAATCCTTAACTAAAGAAGAACATGTAGAATTTTTGAGATCGGTGACCATTTCATTTATGGCTGTAGATGAGGCTCATTGTATTAGTGAATGGGGACACGATTTTAGACCAGAATATAGAAACCTACGACACATCATTAAACGTATTGGAGACAATATCCCAATTATAGGTCTAACTGCGACGGCAACGCCTAAAGTACAAGAGGATATATTGAAGAGTTTAGATATACAAAATGCCAAAACCTTCAAAGCGTCTTTTAATAGACCTAATTTATACTACGAAATACGTCCAAAAACCAAAAATGTAGATGCAGATATTATTCGTTTTGTAAAGAAAAATGAGGGTAAATCAGGTATTGTTTATTGTTTAAGTCGTAAACGTGTTGAAGAATTAGCACAAGTCTTACAAGTTAACGGTATAAAAGCTGTGCCTTATCATGCAGGATTAGATCCCAAAACGCGTGTTAAACATCAAGATATGTTCTTGATGGAAGATTGTGATGTTGTGGTTGCTACCATAGCTTTTGGGATGGGAATTGATAAACCAGATGTACGTTTTGTAATTCATCATGATATTCCTAAAAGTATTGAAAGTTATTATCAAGAAACAGGACGTGCTGGACGAGATGGAGGAGAAGGTCATTGTTTGGCATACTACGCTTACAAAGATATCGAGAAGTTAGAGAAGTTTATGTCTGGTAAACCTGTTGCTGAACAGGAAATTGGTCATGCTTTGTTACAGGAAGTTGTCGCTTTTGCAGAGAGTTCTGTGTCGAGACGAAAATTCATTTTGCATTATTTTGGAGAAGAATTTGACAACGCTACTGGTGAAGGTGGTGATATGGACGATAATGTGCGCAACCCTAAAAAGCAACATGAGGCCATGGATCATGTTGTGACTTTATTACAAACTGTTGACAAAACAAATGAAAAATATAAATCTAAAGATTTAGTGCAAGTTTTAATTGGCCAAACCAATGCCTTGATTTCTTCTCATAAAACAGATATGCAACCATTCTTCGGAATAGGAAAAGATAAAGACAAGCGCTATTGGATGGCCTTGATTCGTCAGGTTTTAGTTGTAGGATTCCTTAAAAAAGATATTGAAACTTATGGTGTTTTACGATTACCAGATGCTGGTAAAGCATTTTTAAAATCACCAAAATCATTTATGATGACCGAAGACCATGTGTTTGATGAAGGTAGTGACGATGGTATTGTTACGGCAGCTAAAGGTGGCGGAGCAGTAGCGGATGAAACGCTTATGAAAATGCTTAAAGATTTGCGGAAGCGAAATGCTAAACGTCTCGGAGTTCCACCTTTTGTGATTTTTCAAGATCCTTCTTTAGAAGATATGGCGCTAAAATACCCAATTACATTAGAAGAGTTGAGTAATGTGCATGGTGTAGGTGATGGAAAGACAAAAAAGTATGGAAAAGATTTTGTTGCTCTCATTGCTCAATATGTAGAGGATAATGATATTGATAGACCAGATGATTTTGTTGTGAAAAGTACAGGTTCTAACTCTGCAATCAAACTATATATTATTCAAAATGTAGATCGAAAATTACCGTTAACAGACATCGCATCTTCAAAAGGAATGTCTATGCCTGATTTTATAAAAGAAATGGAAGCTATCGTATTCTCTGGGACGAAACTTAATATCGACTACTGGTTAGATGATATTTTAGATGAGGATCAACAGGAAGAAATTCACGATTATTTCATGGAGTCTGAAACGGATAAAATTTCAGAAGCCATTGAAGAATTTGATGGTGATTATGACGATGAAGAACTACGACTATATCGCATCAAGTTTATTAGTGAAGTCGCTAACTAGAATTTATATCATTTAGTAAATACTGGAGTATATTCTAAAAATAAATGTTAAATATTTTTTATAGTTAGGAATCCTAACTATATTTGTTGCGCAATAATGCATAACTAAAAATATATCACATGAGTAAATCAATTTTTTACCACGCAGGCTGTTCGGTTTGTGTGAGCGCAGAACATGACATTGTTAACTTAGTAGGTAAAGACAATGTTGAGATTGTTAATATAGGCGAAGATCGATCTAGAATTTCAGAAGCTGAAAACGCAGGTGTAATATCTGTTCCTGCTTTAGTAACGCCCAACGGACATACATTACATATCAACTTTGGAGCGTCAATGGCAGACGTGAAGGGTTAATTTTTTAATTCATATAGTTAGGATTCCTAATTTAATGGAGTCCTAACTATTCTATATCAACAACAAAATGAAAACAATAATTTTATCAATAACAGCAATATTTATTTTAAGTACAACATGGTCTTGTGCGCAAGACAATCCATATAATAATGACGACTTCAGTATAAAAGAGGTCACTGTAACCCATAAAGCAGATTTAGGCCTAACCGTTTGGGAAATAGCAGTAAAAGGTAAAGCAGCACATACGACTCCAATAAAAGCAGGACAATTAGACGGTGCTCCTGTATTAGGTTATGTATTTCCTACGTCTTTAAAACCGACAGACGTTGGTTTTAATCAAACCAATGGAATAGTAGCACTAGCATTAACATCACATCCCGATTTTGATGATACGCCTCTATGGGATGAAAATAACGACAGGAACTATGATAATGATGGTATTATTTGGCATCCGCATTGGGTGGTTTTACATGAAGACAAAAGAGTGGCTGGCGGACTTTCAGTTAAGCAATTTAAAAAAGCAGATAAGACCGTTGTTTTACCACCAACTAACCCTGGAATGCCTATGTATATGGATTCTCCTGGCTATCCTGTAACAGCAAATGATAGTACAATTAAAGTTGTTGTACCAGATTATAGAATTAATAATCAAGTTGATTTTAATTATGATGGTGTTACCGCTTTTATGAAAGTGAATACGAGTAATGACAATCTACCAATGCTAGGCGTATATAATGTATTTAGTGTTGCTAGTGGAGATTTATCATTGCCTTATAAAGTGAAGAAATAATGAAAGTTTCTGTTTGGGATACCTATGTAAAGCGTGATGACGGACGAATAATGCATTTTGATATTCTGGTGCCTAGTGAAGTTACCGATGAGGTTACAGTGTTTAACTTCGGAAATGAATATTTAAAGCGTAAATCTATTAATAATAAGGTGTTATCTGTAAAAGAGTGTCGTTTATGCCATATCGAACAGGCGACGCAAGACATCGAGCACGAGATTCTAAATAAGGGTTATTTTATTATTGAAATGGAACATTGTGATTAATTTAATTAGGATGACTAACTTTGTCCCGCAATTAAAGCGGGACTTTTTTTATGAAAAACAATAGTATTTTTAATCCAGATCAACAGCAAAAGGACTTGTCAAGTAAAATTGTTACAGGTCTTGAACGTATCTCCGAAGTATTTAAAATATTACTTTGGGAGAAATCAAAAGTTGTGGGTTTGAGTCCAATTCAAATTCAAATTCTTGTTTTTATTGCTTTTCATAAAGAACAGCTGTGTAATGTAAGTCATCTTGCAAAAGAATTTAACGTGACCAAGCCAACAGTTAGTGATGCCATTAAGATTTTAGATAAAAAAGGTCTGATTATTAAAGACTACTCATCTTCAGATAGTCGTCGCTATACAATTCAATTATCTGGAACTGGAAAGACGATGATTTCAGAAATACATGATTTTGCAAACCCTCTTAAGTCTCAACTAGATCATTTTAATCAACCAGAATTAGAAAGCCTATTTGAAACGATTAGTGAGCTTATCTATAAACTCAATAGAACAGGTGTGTTGACTGTGCAACGTACTTGTTTTGGATGTCAATTTTATCAAAAAAATGAAACCTCAGATTATTGCAGATTACTCGAAAAAGAACTGATGAGTAAAGATATTAGACTTGATTGTCCTGAGTTTGAAGAAAAGTAATTGATTATTTTTTCTTCTTGTTATTAATTACTGAAAAAGTAATCTCATGCTTTTTACAGGTCAAGACTAATTCATTCAGTTTTGAATTGGTAATTTTTGCTGCATCTTCTTCTTCAATTTGAAAATCAATTTTAGTAATGCTACGTCCTTTTACATCGGTAGGGTCAGACTCAAATTCAACCGAGTCAGATTCTAACTTTAGCTCAAAGTTTTCACCTATCATAATCAATTGTCCTCCTATTTTTGTTTTGACATGAAAATTTCCAACAATAACCGTTTGAAAGAAATAATAACCGCCAAGTTCGTTTAGCCCAGCATACAAGACATTTTGTTCAGCAATAGCATATGGTTCATGCTCGATGTCGTTAGTAATAGCCTCAATTGTATCTAAAACAGCTTTAGTTTCTGATGGTTTAGAATTTCCGAGGGCAGATTTTAGTTTAGTGAAGAAACTCATGGTATTGTTATTTTAGGCAAAGCTAATCTTATAGCATTCAAATTCCAAATCTTGTTTCTCACTTCTAATAGAGTTTGTTATCTTTGCACCTCAATTTAAATAATACACGATGCAAGACGGTTTATACGCAAAATTTAATACAACAAAAGGCGAAATTTTAGTCGCTTTAGAATATCAAAAAACACCAGGCACAGTCGGTAACTTTGTAGCTTTAGCAGAAGGAAATTTAGAAAATGCAGTGAAGCCTCAAGGTACTCCTTATTATGATGGCTTAAAGTTTCACAGAGTGATTCCAGATTTTATGATTCAAGGTGGTTGCCCTCAAGGTACTGGAACTGGAAATCCAGGTTATAAGTTTGATGATGAGTTTCATCCAGATTTAAAACATGATGGGCCAGGAGTACTATCTATGGCTAATGCTGGACCAGGAACAAATGGAAGTCAGTTTTTCATCACACATGTTGAGACACCTTGGTTGGATAATAATCATACAGTTTTTGGAAAAGTAATTGAAGGTCAAGATGTTGTTGATGCTATTGCTCAAGGTGATCAAATTGATACTTTGGAAATTGTGAAAGTAGGAGCAGATGCTGAAGGTTTTAATGCTATTGAAGCGTTTAGAGTGTTTGAAGGCGCGAGAGAAAAAAGAGTTGAGGCAGAACGTGAAGCTGCAAAAGCTGAGTTAGATAAATTAGCGGCTGGTTTTGAAGAAACTAAAAGCGGATTACGTTACCAAATCATTCAAAAAGGAAGTGGAAAAGCTGCCGAGGCTGGTAAAATGGTATCTGTACATTACAAAGGACAATTGGCAGACGGAACTGTATTTGATTCGTCATACAAAAGAAATGCACCATTAGATTTTCAAGTGGGTGTAGGTCAGGTTATTCCTGGTTGGGATGAAGGGATTTGTTTACTTAACGTAGGTGATAAAGCACGTTTAGTTATTCCAAGCGATCTAGGTTATGGATCTGCAGGCGCAGGAGGTGTGATTCCACCAAATGCAACTTTGGTTTTTGATGTAGAATTAATGGATGTAAAATAATCTAATACCGCACATAAATAAAAAAGCACCAAGACTCTGGTGCTTTTTTATTTATAAATCTAATTGTTTTTATAGATTAAATCTACAATTAACTCTGCGGTATTCTTATTAAAAGTGACTTTATAAGTTGAGTTTTTAGTGTCATTTTCCTTGATGTAAAGTTCATTAACTAAGGTCAATTTATTTTTAGAAATATAATAATCTAAGTCTACTTTGTCTGTATCAATTGTAAATTTCGAAATCTTTTTATTGTTTTCACACGTACATTCTGTTGAAGTTACATCTGGGATATTAATACCAGTCCTTAATTCGATATTATCGATATTAAAACGCTCGCAGGATTGCGAGTTGTAAATATATCTTCCAAAACCTTGTAAACTACCATAGAGTATGAGCATTAAAAGTCCAATTAATGCAATACCAAGAAGTAATTTTTTCATGAGTTGTTGGTATAGTTTACAATAGAACGGATAAGATTATGAGTTATTATTATTTTGAAATTTAGATATAGTATTTTCTACTATTACTAGCTTTTCTGGCTTAAAAACGTTAAATTCAGTATATGATTAGTGTAAAAGAAACCCCTTTTTATGATAAGGTTTTAAAAGAATTCAATTACGATTTTGGAGATATTTTCGTGTTTGATGGTTTTATTCTTTCTGAAATGAAAGAGGGTCTCACAATCGGTTGGGAAGAGCATATGATTAGAATGTCTGAGGATATTGCTCAATTTACAGGAAATGATGGTTCAGATTTTATCTATATATCACATCGTATTCATTCCTATTCCATAATGCCGAGTGACTGGCTTAAGTTTTTTAAACACAGTTATACACTCAAAGGTTATGGTATTGTTGGATATACTCAAGGTAGTATTTTGAATGCCGTTATTGAAAACTTATTTTTTCACAAAAAAATTAAACGCTTTTCCAATTTAGAAACTGCTATTCAATGGGCAACAGATAAAGTTTTAGCAGAATTTGAAGATTAATTGACATTCATTATTCTTCTAAAGTTTCATTACTTTATTATTCATTACTATATGACTTTTGCTAATTATTTGGTTTTCAATAATGTAGATGACACCATAGATTGTAAGCTTAATTTTTCTTAATAATTAAGTTATTTCCAAGTCAATTATTTCAATAAATAATTTTATTTTAATGCTATGATTAGTGTTAAAGATTCTGCTTTATATGATAATGTATTGAAAGAATTCAATTACGATTATGGTAATGTTTTTGTTTTTGATGGCTATGTTATTTCAGAAATTAAACAAGGCATTACCTTTACTTGGGATCATCATGCTAAGCAAATTGTAGAAGATGTGACTTCTTTTTTAGATACAGACGGAAATGATATTGTCTATATTTCTCATCGTATATATTCGTATGCTGTAAAACCAAATGATTGGCTCAATTTTTTTAAGCATAGTTACAGTTTAAAAGGCTATGGTGTTGTTGGTTATACTCAAGGAAGTGTATTAAATACAGTTATAGAAAACTTGTTTTTCCATAAAAAAATAAAGCGTTTTAATAGTTTAGAAGCAGCTGTTCAATGGGCAACGGATAAGGCATTAGCAGAAGTTGAAAATTAAAAAAGCACTCTTTTAAAGAGCGCTTTTTTAATTAAGACAAGACGTTTAGTAATTATTTGCGTTTCGCAATAAACGTTCCGTTAGGCTGTATGGCTTTTAACTCATTAATTTTACCGTCTTCAGATTCTATAAATTCAATTTTAAATCCTTCCAATGTTTTAAATGAGAATTTATGTTTTGCAGTTGGAACCAATTCATATTCGGGTTGCCCTTTGATGAATAAATAAAGCGCTTCATCTTTTATATACACTTTAAATCCTGTTCCCGAAATATCATATTCTCCTGCATACAATTCTAATGTTTTAGAATCTACATCAATCGTATTTGGAGTACGTTTAAATACGATTGCATCTACAGTAGGTTCAATTTTTAATTTAGCCCCAGAAATATCACCAGCATCATTAGAATTAAAAGTGATTTTTAATGATTGTCCATATTCTGTGGTATCTATCTTTCCATCAATAATATCAATAAGTTCAAATGTATCATAATGGTAATGATGGAGATATAGTTTATCTGAATTAACCTCAGTAAACAACGAGTCATTTTCTACCACAATTTCAAATGTTCCATAACCTTTGTCAGAATAGTTTCCAGTATAATCTACATTGATATGTGAAGGCTTTGTGTTTTTTACATTAGATGTTTCCGAATCTTCCTTTGCCTCAGCTTGCGCCTTTTTGTTTTTCTCCTGTCGCTCTATATAACGACCAACCCAATCAGAACGCTCTTCGTTTAACATACGATCTGAAATTGTATTTCTTACCAAAGAAGGAACAGCAGACCCATTTTGATTTGCTAATACGACAATCCCTAAGCTATCACTTGGAAAAAATGCAACATTAGCTGAAAAACCGTTAATATTTCCACCATGTTCCACACGATAATGTCCTTTGAATGATTGTAAAAACCATCCATAGCCATAATTTGCAAAATGGATATCTGGAAAATCCTCATCAGGAGTATTTGGACCAACAACCATCTGTGAGCTCATGGCTTCGTTTATATAATTTTCAGGTATAATCTCCTTATCATTATATTTTCCTTCATTGATCCACGTGATCAACCATTTCGACATGTCGTTTACACTACTATTTATACTTCCGGCTGGAGACATGCCAGCAATATCATAGTAATCCATTTTACTAATGATATCGCCTTTTTTAAGTTCATAACCTAAAGCTGCATTTGAGCTTGATTTCATTTCGGATATGGTCGCATTAGATCTGTTCATATCTAATGGTTTAAAGAAATAATCGTTGATGTTATCTTCCCAACTTTTACCTGTTATTCTTTCGGCAATAACACCTTGGGCTAAAAACCCAAAGTTATTATAATACCATTGTTGTCTAATTCCAGTAAACGGTTCTTGATACTTCATTCGCATTAAAAGGCTATCCTTACTATGTGAAGGAAAATAATACCAGGACCCATCATGTCTAGGCAAACCAGTGCTATGTCGCATTAGATCCTTAATAATGATATTGTTATTCATATCGTCGTTATAGAATTCTAATTCTGGAATATGATCTCTTGGATTGTCATCAAATGATAGTTTATCATCTGCTCTAAGCAAACCTAAAATTGATGATGTGAACGCTTTAGTTGAAGAACCTATTGCAAAAAGGGTATTGGCATCTGCAGGGATTTTATTCTCATAATCTCTGTAACCAAATCCTTTGGCATAGATAATTTTATCGCCTTCAACGACTGCAACAGCAAATCCAGGCGCTTTAGTAGCTTCTAAGATTTTATTTAATTCTTTTTCAACACCTTTAAGGCGTTTATCCTGAGCTGAGATTGTAGATGCTATAAATAGACTGAAAACGAGTAAAGCTAATTTTTTCATTGTTGTGGTTTTTGTTAAAATAGATACTTGATTAGTAGCTATATGAATAGATAAGTTACTCTTTTTTTGAAATTTTTACAATTCATCTATTAAAAATTACAATTCGGTCAAACTCTTTTTTTTAATGAAAGCTTCTATATGATATTTGCCTCATCAATCAACACTGAAAATTTCAGATAAAACAAACCATTATGAATACTGTAATTAAAATTTTTATTTTTCTTTTATTTAGTCAGATACTATCTGCTCAAACCAATTTTGAAAAAGGAATGGAAAAGGCATTTAAGCTTTGGCAAGAAAATAAAACAGATGAAGCAGAAAACATGTTTGAACGCATCTCTAACGCAGAGACCGATCAATGGCTTCCACATTATTATATTGCACAAATCAACAGTTTAAAAAGTTGGGGAGAAAAAGACGAGAAGGTCTTGAAAGCACAGTTAGACAAGGCACAAGAGCATATTAATAGTGCTATGTCGATAAGTAAAGAAAATCCTGAAATATTAGTAATGCAAGCACAAGTTTTAACCAATTGGGTAGCGTTTGATGGGAGAACCTATGGGATGAAATATGGTGGAAAAATAGCAGAACTCTATAGTAAAGCGTATACAATAGCACCAAAAAACCCTAGAGTTGTTTTTGGCAAAGCCGAATGGGGAATGGGAAGTGCTAAATATTTTGGTCAGGATACAAAGCCCTATTGTGCTGAGATAGAAAAATCCATTGAACTTTTTACTAACTTTAAACCTGAAAGTGATTTACACCCAAATTGGGGAAAGGAACGCGCAGAACAAGTTGTTAACTCTTGTAAGGAATAAATATTATGACAAAATCAATTAAAAATATCATTCTAACTTTTATTATCGGATGTATTGTATTCGTTATTGGAAATGCACTTTCAGACGGGTTTGACTTTAAATCGGTTAATGATTTTTTAATTGAATTTGGATTTTACCAATTGTATGCTTTTGCATTAGGTTATAGCAATATGGGATTCTTCGATTATATGGAGAATCGCACTTGGAAAAAAGGCGATACGATTAAACGTATTCTTGTTGGAATCATTGGGTCAACAACCATCACATTGATTGTCCTATTTCTTTTAAGAGTATTTATTTCAGTTATTATTTATGGTACACCCTTTGACGTGTTTATTGAAAGAGAGACATGGGAAGGTTATAGTTTTGGGCTCTGGATCACACTAACCATTGTATCTGTGTTTCATATTATTTTCTTTTATAATAGATATCAAAAGAACAAGATCAAAGAACAAAAGGTTATTGCTGGTACTGCAAGCGCAAAGTTTGATGCTTTAAAAAACCAGTTAGATCCTCATTTTTTATTTAATAGTTTAAATGTACTAACAAGTTTAATAGAAGAGAACCCTAAAAATGCACAAAAATTCACAACCTCTTTATCTAAGGTATATCGCTATGTTCTAGAACAAAAAAATAAAGATTTAATTACAGTAGATGAAGAACTAGATTTTGCCAGAACGTACATGTCGCTCTTAAAGATGCGTTTTGAAGATAGTATCATTTTTGAAATTCCTGAAAATGCATCAAATCCAGAGAGCAAGGTTGTCCCTTTATCATTACAATTACTATTGGAAAATGCCGTGAAGCATAATATGGTTACAACCAATAAACCATTGCATATTAAAATTTTTGAATCTAATGGTATGCTCGTTGTAGAGAATAACCTTCAGCCCAAACAAATAGTAAAAAAGAGTAGTGGTGTAGGCTTAGAAAATATCAAACAACGCTATAACTTATTATCAAATAAAACAGTATCAATCAATCAACAAGCAAATAGTTTTGCTGTAGCAATACCAATGCTTACAAAACAAGTATCAATTATGAAAGCAATAGAACCAAAGTCAAAATTTGACGATAGATATGTAAGAGCACGTAAACGTGTAGAAGAATTAAAAGAATTTTATTACAGCCTGCTGTCTTACTGTATAGTTATCCCTTTTCTAGCATTTATTAATTATTATACATCATGGCATTATCAATGGTTTTGGTGGCCTATGTTGGGTTGGGGAATAGGTTTAGGATTTCACGCCTATAAAGTATATGTAAATGATGGTGTACTAGGAAACAATTGGGAAAAGCGTAAAATCGAAAAGTTTATGCGCGAAGAGGAAGAAAAACAACCTTGGAACTAAAGTTTAGAAATTATGGAAAACAATATAGAACCATACGGAAATAGAGATTCTCAAAGATCTTTTGAGAGAGAAGAAGCCTATTTAAGAGCACAGAAAAAAGTAAAAGCACTTATCGGATTTTATTGGCATTTAGCCTCTTATGTGCTTGTCAATTTATTTATAATCATTGTAATTGTTGTTAATGGTGGAAAACTATTCAGTTTTGGAACATTCGCTACAGCACTCTTTTGGGGAATAGGTTTAGGCTTTCATTATTTGGGTGTTTTTGGAGCAGATTTTTTATTTGGAAAGAACTGGGAAGCACGTAAGATTAAGGAAATGATGGATAAGGAAAATAAACATTGGGAATAATGAAAACAAGTACATCTAAATATCGTGAACGCTATAAATTTGCAGAACGAAGAGTAAAGCGACTTAAAGGATTTTATACGCATTTGATCATTTATATTATTATTAATAGCATAATTGTCTTTAGTAATATTAAAAACTTGGATGATGGTGAAAGCTATTTTCAATGGCACAACTTCATCAGCTTATCAGTTTGGGGAATGTTTCTATTAATACATGCCGCTTCGGTATTTATTCCAAATTTTATTTTTGGAGTACAATGGGAAGAACGTAAGATTAGAGAATTTATGGAAAATGAACGTTAAAACTGAGCGTAATTATATAGTTATGAAATTAAAAAAAGACCAACAAAAGCAATTCATAAAAGCGAAGGAAAAAGTCGAACGCATTAAAATATTCTACTTGCATTTAGTGCTATATATTATAGTTGTCGCGCTCATTTCATATAATTTTTACATTATTGAAGATGGACCATATACTAGTAATATTACAGCATTAAATGTTTCGGTGTTAGTGTTATGGACACTATTTATTGGGATACATGCATGGCGTGTTTTTAAAGGTAGATTTCTTTTTAAGAAAAGTTGGGACGAAAAAAAAATAGATAAGTTTCTAAAGGAAGAAAAGGAGGAAGTTGAGACCACTTTTTGGGAATAAAACCTTTAAGTGACTTTGTAAGTTTAAAACAAAAATTAAATAAATTTAAGGTTAATGAATATCATCATCATAGAAGACGAAAAACCATCGGCAAGACGTTTACAACGAATGCTAGCAGAATTGCAAATTGAAGCTCATACCATGCTGCACTCTGTTGAAGAATCCATAGATTGGTTTCAAAACAATGAGCATCCAGATCTTATATTTTTAGATATTCAACTCAGTGATGGCTTATCGTTCGAAATCTTTGAAACGATAGATATTAATTCGGCAGTTATATTTACTACAGCCTATGATGAATATGCTTTGCAAGCTTTTAAACTTAATAGTATAGATTATTTATTAAAACCCATCGATGAGGATGACTTGGCTAAAGCCGTGTCAAAGTATAAGAATCGCACACCAAAACAGCAATCGGTTACTTTAGATTTTAATGATATTAAAAAGCTATTGGTCAATCCTATAGAACGAGAATATAAAAAGCGTTTTTCGGTAAAAGTTGGTCAGCATTTAAAACTGGTTAATATTGATGATATCGAATGTTTTTATAGTGAAAATAAAGGGACTTATGCTTATACTTCTGAAGGAAGAAACTATTTATTAGATACAACACTTGAACAATTAGAAGATGAACTAGAGCCACATAAATTTTTTAGAATTAGTCGAAAGTTCTACGTTAATATTAATGCAATCAATGATATGGTAAGTTATACCAACTCTAGACTTCAGATTAAATTAAATACATTTAATGACCAAGAGGTTATTGTAGCTAGAGAGCGCGTAAAAGATTTTAAAGAATGGTTGTCTTAAAATATATCGAAAATATCTCCTAGAGAGTCACCTAGTCCGTCTAATAGATCTTCTGTACCAGAGAGCAGACCGCCAAGTAATTCTGTTTCTAAAAAAATGTCGAGCAACAATAATTCTGCAAGGGAAGTGTTCCAATACTCTTTAGATTTTTTCTTGGACTCCGCTTTCCACTCTTGATATTGCTGTTCTGCTTTAGGCGCAATTACCATAGGTTTATTGGTTTCCGAAGTATTAAGCATACGATCATAGGCCTCACGCTTTTTTGTATTGGACAAGATATTAAAGCCTTCTACTAAGAGTTCAAAACGAGCTCTAGCACCTTCAGATGAATTCTTGTCTGGGTGATACATGGCAATCTCTTGACGAAATGCTCTTTTAATCGTTTCTAAATCTGCCGTTTTCTCAATGTTGAGTAGCTGATAGTAGTTTTGTAATTCCATATTAGTTTATCTTATGATCAGTTGCTCTATTTCGGTTTTAAATGTGTGTTTATCGTCTACAGAAAGCAATAATGTCGTATAAGATTTTGGTTTTCCGTAGAGAAAATTTAAATGCTGAGGTGTTTTTAAGTGAATAATAATGTTGCTATTTTCCATTTCACCTAACAGCGATAATGTCTTCGTCTCTTTATTTTTTTTGTCAATAGCTGAGGAGCCAACGAAGTCAATAGTTTTTATAGCCTCAATAGGGATTGTTGTATCACTTAAAATACCAAATCGTAAATGTAGATAATCATTATTAATAACAAGAGGTCGCTTAGGTACAGATCGAATAATACCAATGAGTTGTAAAGCAGAGTAAAAGCTTAACCCTGTAAGTATCCAAGCAAACACTGGACTCCATCTTATAACAAGTAAATGAACTACTGTCATTTCTATTCCAATTACAAAAATGAACGCACTTAAGGTGGTTAAGATTCCCGAATCTTTATAATTAGAAAATTCATTGGCTTTTAATCTTATTTTTTTAAAATTGAAAAAACCATAATAAATAAGAGCAATCTCATTAGCGACTAACTTTGCAGCTCCTTCTGGAAATATTGAAGCACAAGTCTTTTTTAGAATATTATAAAAGTCAGATTGTTGTTTGGATAAGGAACTATAGTATCGTATAGCTTTTCTAACCTTTAAAATTACAATAGAGAAAACGCTTAGCTCTATGATAGGTATTAGCCAGGTCTTAACTAAATCTAAGGTGTCTTGATTTGCAGTTGGAATAGTATACGAAGCCACTACCACGCAAAGTATGAGAAAAGGAGCTATTGTAAGATTTGAGATTTGACGCTTTCTAATTAATAAGAAATAGATAAATGGAATGGTCACAATGAAATCTATAGTTATAAATACAGATAGTTGACTTTGATGCGTTGAAAATGCGCCCGAATTTAAAGTGATTACTAATGCCAATAGGAGAGTGAAGGGAATTAAAAAGGCGATTGCATTTTGCTTTAAAAAGGATGGTTTGGTCATAACGTCTCATTTTAATATCAATTGTTGGACGTTTTTTGCACAAAAATGTTACTCTTTTTTACACTTAAAACTCTAAAAATTACATGTTAGCTGAAATATTTGTCCTTGTATCTCCAAAGTTATAGTTTTCAGAAACAAAAATTTAGCTATGAAACTTAAAATCAGTCTATTATCAATTTTGTGCGTAATTTGTACGCTTAGTTTTGCTCAGGATTGGAAAATATATCCTTACGCACCAGCAGGTCAAGTTGCATTTCCAGTAGATGAAGGTCGTCATACAGCCGAACCTATAGAATGGTGGTATTCAGCAGGCCATGTTGTTGGACAAACATCTGGCAAGAGCTATAGCTTTATGTACACTTTTTTTCATTATCCACAGGCTGGGTTTGACGGATTCCGGATTTTAAATATCACCGATGATGATACTGGGATATTCCTTCAAGATGTAAAGCCTTTAAATTATACGACACTATCTGCTACTGGTTTCGATATTGAAGCTTCGGTTTTTTTAGCCGGAACAGAATTTTGGCGTAATAAAGAGGATATGAGTAATACACCTATTCCTTTTGAGTATGAACTCTTTGCATCAACGACCAATGCTGGTTTAGATATTGAATTTGAAACTTTAAAACGTCCATTAATTTTGGGCGATGATGGTTATTTACTTCAAGGTCAAAGCAATTATACCTACTATTATTCGCAAACGATGAATGAAATTACAGGTTCGATTACATTTAACGGAACTACAGAGACAGTGGTTGGAACGGGTTGGATTGATAGACAATATGGGAATTTTAATCCGTTAACAGGTGAGAAATATGAATGGTTTAGCATGCAATTATCTAATGGTATGGACTTAAATCTATGGAATATCTTTACACCAGACCGATTGATTCCAGATAATGACAAATACAAGATTTTGTCGGCTTACGTTGATGAAAACACGCAATACACGACAGACGATTTTCAGATTGAACGATTGGCATTCAATTGTATGCCAGATGGTGAACAGTGTTATTCAAAACAATGGCGATTGACCTCTGTTGTGAATAATTTAGATCTTATAATCACAACCTTACATGACAATACCGAAGTACAATTACCATTTCGGTTTTTTGAAGGTGCCACCTCAATAACAGGAACCGTAAATGGTGTGTCTGTTACAGGGATTGGTTTTGCAGAGTTGCTTCATGATTACGAAGATCCGGATGTGACCATTACATCACCATCTTCAGGAATTTATGATACGTCAATGCCAATTACTTGGACCCTCAATAATCCAGATGATGGTCGTCCAATTTTTTACGACCTAGAATATAGTATAGATAATCAAAACAGTTTTAACCCTATCGCTACAGCACTAATCACTCCTTCATATTTATGGCAAAACCCTAGTATTTCTGAAGGTGATAACGTGTGGTTTAGAATTTCAGCTTACTCTATAGATGGGGTTTTAAATAATACGGTAGTTAGTGAGTCGTCATCGTCGGCAACATTGTCAACCAACCATTCGTTTTTAAATTCTATAAAAGCCTATCCAAACCCAGCAACCTCTGTTTTTAATGTAACATTTGCTTCAGCGCAATCAGGGCATTATACAATTGTGGACATAAGCGGACGCATTATATTATCTTCGGAAATAGGAAATGTTCAAAGTACGAGCGTTTCAACTAAAGATTTAAAAACGGGAGTTTATTTTATGTTAATTAAGACTGATGAAGGACAGGCGAACTTGCGATTTATCAAGCAGTAATATTAATCTTCGATACGATTATCGTCAAACGCTGATGGTAACAAATTAGGAATCAGTTTGGCAAATAAAGGCAATAGTATCGCACCTCCTGGTAGCATAAAAATAGCCAAGCTTGGAACTGTTTTTAAAATATCGAGAAGCTGATCTTGCATCTGTTTTTGCTCTTCTTTACTGAGATCTGAATGTGTGGATTTTGTAATCAGACGCATTAAATCCTTACTTTGTTTCATCTCTTTAACCAAACGTTTGCTGTTACGTCTAATTAATTTATTTACCAATTGTGATGAATTCTCATAGAAGTTACTGATTGGATTGGTCTGCAAAAATAACATGACTTCCTTTTTATGTTTATCATGAAATTTAGAGACACATAAAATAGAATCCTGTAATTCGGAAAGCTCTATCGTCAAGAGTTTTGCCAATTGTTTTAAAAACTGATATTCTGATTTTTCTAAGATCTCATCATCCCAAACCGACAAACACATGAGGTCGATAAGATATTTTTTTTCATTGAAGTTGATATTGTAATCAATATCGTAGATGAGGTCTTCAATATCAGTATCATCATCTTCAAGGAAAGAGGTAGACGATTCAAAAATATCAATAATCTCTTTGTCATAATCGGTAATCTTGCTTTTCGAATTTAAAGATTGATACAAGGTTCCAACAATGATGCTCTCCAAATTTGCGGCATAGGCCTTTGGATCGATCTGTTCTAATAAATACTTATCAAAGGTTAATACATCAACAAATAAAAGTGAGTTGGTGATTGATTTGTTAAAATTCCGCGTTAAGATGTTATCATCAATTTGAATACGATCATGAATAAGGCGCTCCAACATTGAATGATCACTTTTGCCAATCACCAATTTGTCCCAAAGTGATAGATCAGCAACCTCCAAGGCTTTATAAAAACCTAGTAGATCTTTGATAAATTCTTTTGCTGTAAATGTAGGCTTATGAAAATGATAGATATGATATAAGCCTGTGATGAGATTTACTTTAGCTAATTCATCTTCAGAATAGTTATGAATCTTCTCAATTTTATCAGTAAGACTTACATTAACACCATAGATAAAACCATAGTTTTTTAAACTAACATATAGTTTGGTGTAGTTCTCAAAAGGAATACCCTTTTTAGAAATTTGAGAGCAAAATTTTTCAATCCAACCACTGGAAGATGGGTTCATTTCTTCAATTTTAGATAGCGTAAAGTTAGTTTTTTCTTTTAATAATCTCGTGCTTTTTTAGGTTAACAAAATTTTAACAAAACCCGCTTTGTGATTTTCTCGTAGGTAGAAGAGAGACAAATAAACAATTAACAAAATCTCATTTATTATGAAAAAATCAAAAATTTTAATTGGAGCTGCAGTATTAACTATTGCTGGCTTTTTTACAATCGCAGCCGATCATATTGATGCTCCTGCGGTTATTGGCGGTACAAGTGATATTGCTGATGTTTATGCTTTTCAAGGGCAAAACACTAATAATATAGTATTAGCTGCAACTGTACAAGGAATGCTAAGCCCTGCAAGTACTGCTGGTGCATCATTTGATGAAAATGTGTTGCTAGAGTTTAATGTTGATAATGATGGTGATGCCGTTGAAGATTTAGTGATCCAAGCCATACCTAGAGATGGTAAGATGTATTTCTTTGGGCCAATAGCACCTTCGCAATCTGGATTAAATAGTACTATTTTGGCAGATACTGCCATACGTAATGAGGTTGATATCACAGCATATGGAGGAAGCGCTGTTGTCGAGGCTAACAATGGAATGACCTTTTTTGCTGGTCCGCGTGATGACCCCTTCTTTTTCGATTTCGCTCAGTATAGTGAAATCATTGCTGGGAATGCGACGAGTTTTAACAGTCCAGGATCAGATTCCTTTGAAGGTACAAATGTACTTGCCGTTGTAGTGGAGCTTCCTAAATCTATGCTAGGATCAGGTGATTCTGTAAATGTATGGGTAGAATCAAAAAGAAAACAATAATTACAAATAACTTAAATCAAAACACATGAAATTCAATAATATAAAATTAGTAGCAATCGCATTACTGGTATCATTTTCTGCTTACAATTGTAGTAATGATGACGATAACGGTCCAACAGGTCCAACAGGTCCAAACTTTACTGGAACCTTTGCTCAACAAGATCAAATGGCTAGGCCTGCAATTAATACGGTTTTTGTTGAGATGGTCGATAAGAATACTTTTAATACAACCGTGCCTTCAAATCAAGGCGCTGCTTTTCAATCAAAATTTGAAGCTAAGCTTTTAAGTTTGAACCCAGGCTATACAACCAATGCTTTAGGTTTTGACGCTTCCGCCTTCACAGGAGCTTTAGCAACTGATGTATTAACTGTATCTCTAACAGGAACGACAACATTTTTTGACGGAACGAATGTTTTAACAGGGCGTACTTTAGCAGATGACGTGATCTCAACCGAATTACTATTGATCTTTGGCGGTCCAACAGGAGCTGATAATCCTGGATTAACAGACGATAATGTTGATGCTAATGATAAACCATTTCTGTCATCATTTCCTTACCTAGCGTCACCTTGGTAATGAATTAGTCCTTACTCTGAAATGGGCTATAACAAGCCCATTTCAGAGTTACTTTCAAAACTATACTGATTATAAACTCAAAATACAATTCCAATGAAATATAAACATCTTTATCTAATCACGATACTAACACTAATGCTATGTACTAACTGTGCAAAGACTGCAGAAGCAAAAGTCTCAGATGCCAATGACTATGATGTATATTTAGCTACTACAGAAAATCTAACAGTAGATCGTGCTAAACAAGACGAACTATTCTGGTCTCAAAAACTAGAGCAAGCACCAAACCAATTCCCATATTTGGGAAAATTGGCATCAACCTACACCGAATTGTTTTCAGCTACAGGCGATGTTGCCTACTTAAAAAAGGCAGAAAAAAAATTACTTGAGGTAAACGAAATTACGACCTATGGGAACCCGTCCTATTTAAGAGGCTTGGCTTATAATTACATTTCACAACACCAATTTAAAGAGGCTTTAGAGCTATTAATTAAAGCGGAGTTGCTTGGAGAAAACCTTCAAATGACTCAAAAGATGCTGTTTGATGTATACTTAGAATTAGGGAATTATAAACAGGCACAATCGTACTTAAAACGATTTGAAAACCTTAGTGATTTCGATTACCTCATTCGTTTATCAAAATGGAGTGATCACAAAGGCAATTTAGATGCTGCTATCAAATACATGGAAAAAGCGATGGGAATAGCAGAGTCGTCTAATTTAAAACACCTTAAACAATGGTCGTACACCAATATAGCTGATTTTTATGGTCATGCAGGTGAGATCGATAAATCCTATCGGCATTTTTTAAAGGCTCTAGAACTAGATCCAAACAATGCATACGCAAAAAAAGGAATCGCTTGGATTGTTTATTCCCACGAAAAGAATCCAGCAGAAGCGTTGCGAATATTAAATGACGTAACCCAATCTTACAAAGCACCAGATTATTATTTGCTGAAAGCTGAAATAGCAGATTACATGGGACGTGGTGTCATGAGTGAGGCAGAACTTGGCTTGTATAAAACTGCTATGAAAGATGAAGCTTATGGAGATATGTATAATAAGTACAATGTACTACTACATGTTGACAAAAAAATAAACCTTGAACAGACCATAGCTATTGCTCAAATAGAAGTTGATAATAGACCAACACCACAATCATATGACCTATTGGCTTGGGCTTATTTTAATAATGGGAATTTAGGCGCTGCATTGAACATTGTAGAAAAGCACATTATTGGAGAAACCTTCGAACCAGAAACCTTATATCATGTGGCTGAGATCTATAAAGCTGCTGGAAAGCAAAAAGAGTTAGAGCCGCTAAAAAAGGAACTATTAGCAAGCATCTTTGAATTAGGGCCAACAATGACGTCTAAAATCACGAAACTATAACCCATGAAGACCACTTGGATCACATATTTATTATTTAGTTTAAGTCTTAGTGTGTTTTCACAGGAGTTGCGACCAATGCCACTAGATTTTGAGACTATGATGACCAATGCGGTGGACTTTAATTTTGAAGAACCTATAACTTCAAACGAGGCGTGTCTTTTTCAACTAGGAACTGACTTGTACAATTTGCAAGTATTGAGTTTTACAAAAGATGAGTTTTCATTGAGCATTAACACAAGGCTAGAGGAGGAGTTACCTTATGAGGATAATCGTTATGACTATGCAGGGTTTTATTATCTGGACATTGGGATTAGTTATGCTATCAACACATTTAATTTTAGTTTGTCTGTTGAGAATATATTTAATCTGGATAATGATGGTTTTAGTATTGATCCAATTCTAGAACAATCAAATGGAATTATTAACGAGTATTTCTTTTCTCATGAAACAGATGCTATAATATCGTTTGCAATAAGTTACACCTTTTAATTTAGGGAAGTTGATTGATGAACACTAACATAAGATAGAATTGGTTTAAAGGTATATCATAGATCTCTTATGATATATCAGGGTTTTTTTGTTAGTGGAAAGCACCTGCTCTTTGGAGTAGGTGTTTTCTTTAGTACTCATAATAGGTGATTTTAGTTTTATAAGTTAGTATGACTGATCGTAATGCATCGGATTAAAAAATTTCTTACAGATTTTATCTATAAAATAAAATCCCCATAGTAGACTACAAATTATAAGTATTAATAATGCAGTTTCTGTGTTTAAAACACTTTCCGCATAAGAAAGATCAATATCTAACCCTATACTTGCTATGATTGTTGAAAGAATAGCTAAAACAAATCCACATAGGATCATATATGGAAGGAATTTAGCAGAAAATATATGTTTACGCTTCGAAGTCATTTCGTTTTCAACTTTCAGCGTTACAGCTTCCGAAAATCCAAAAGAAGGCGTGTCTTCATCTACTTTATAAAGTGTAGATTCAATTTGACTAAGCAGCTCAAATTCTCGCATACAATCTTTACAATTGGCAAGGTGCTTTTTTACCAGTAGTGTTTGGTCAGGGCTTGTGTCTCCAACCAAATAGTGCCACAACGTATTACTGTCTATATGTTTCATTTTTAATTATAAAAGATCATTAATTTCATGTTTAAATGCTCTACTAATCATTAACCTAAGAGAATTTCGAGCTCTGTATAATTTTACTTTTACATTACTTATTGTCATTCCTGTAATTTCTGAAATATCTTTTACCGATCTATCTTGTAAGTAATATAAACTTATAATTGTCGCTTCTTGGGTATCTAGTTTATTAATGATTTTCGTTAGTAATTCTTTTCTATTCTCAAGACTGGTTAATACAAAGGGTGTTTCTAACTGTTGGTATACGGCCTCGTTTACTTGGCTAATGTCTGTTTTTTTTATCTGCTTTAGTCGTTTGCGATCAATCGCTTTGGTATAAGCAATTTTAAGTATCCAATTGGGGAATTTGGTATGATCTTTTAACGTTTTCAACAATTTAAATCCTTTTATAAAAACATCTTGTGCTACTTCTTCGGCCTCTTCTCGATTTCTCAAGATTTTTATACAGACAGTAAATACGCTACGCTCATACTTCTCAACCAGCGCGCGATACGCTCTTGGAGAGTTCGAATCGATAATGTTTTTTATTAATAGTTGGTCGTCTGTCATTGATATATTATAAATGACGTGTTTAGATTGCTAAATGGTTACAACTTTTATTTTTTTAATTGTAACCAAAAGTGATTAGCACAACGTCATTACTTATAGAACACCTTTAATTTAATCTTTTTGACATTATGAAACTATTTGCTGTTGCCTTACTATTTCTAACGAGTGTTATTCTCATCGTATCTCTATTTTATATTATTACAAATACACGTCATAAGGAGAGGATGGCTTTAATAGAAAAAAACCTTGATCCTAAGACCTATTTAATCAATCAGTTTATGCCGCAAACATTACGTGCAGGTATGTTATTAACAGGTGTAGGTTTTGGGTTTTTAATTGCACTACTGTTAGACGAATATATTTTAACATCTGTAGATAACCCTGCAATTTATGCAGGTTCAATTCTGCTCTTTGGAGGTTTGGGATTACTGTTATTCTATAAGATCAATAAAAAAAAAGAAGAACATTTAAATCGCTAATTATGAAACTCATCAATCTTAAATCGAACAAATTCATCATCATTATTGTGTTATTAACATCTCTTTTTACTGTGGATGTTCAGGCACAAATACCAGGACGTCAATGGGAACAATATCAAAATGTGACAGACGCGGGATTTTCTGAAGAAAAGCTAGCTTTGGTAAGTCAACAATTCAATAATTCTCAAGGTTCAGCACTTATGGTTGTTCATAGCGGAAAAGTGGTCATTGCACATGGTGATATCACGCGCAGATATATGGTGCATTCAATAAGAAAAGCATTTATGAATGCACTCTACGGCATATATGTAGACAGAGGAACACTTAATTTAGATGCTACACTTCAATCGATGGGTATAGATGATATAAATCCTTTAACGTCAGAAGAGAAAAAAGCGACCATAGAAGATTTACTTTCAGCGCGTTCAGGTGTTTACTTACCGTCATCTTATTCGCCAAGAGGAATGGAAAAAAACCTGCCAGAAAGAGGGAGTCATGCATCTGGTGCACATTGGTATTATAACAACTGGGACTTCAATGTATTGCATACTATTTTTGAACAGCAAAGCGGAAAGGAATTTTCTAAAGCGTTCGCTAAGCAGATTGCAGAACCTATTGAAATGGAGGATTTTAGGCAAGGTGATATTTTCTTAAGGTATGAAAAAGAGCGATCTATACATCCTGCTTATTTGTTTAATATGTCCACTAGAGATATGGCAAGATTTGGAGTGTTATATCTCAACAACGGAAAATGGAAATCTAAACAAGTCGTACCAGCCAATTGGATATTGAAATCTACGTCGATAGTCTCTTCAGATTTAGGAAGATTTGCCGATAGAGAAGGTTTTGGTTATCTGTGGTGGGTTTCTAAAGGGATCAAAGGAGAGCCTATGTATTATACTAGTGGTTCAGGAGGTCATAGAATTATAGTACTGCCTCAGTCAGACTTGGTTGTTGTTCATCGTGCGAACACTTATGAAGGTAGAAATGTAAGCGAAAGTGAGATTAAACAATTGGTAGAAAAAATACTTGAGGCAAAATCGGGAGCAGTAAAAAAAGATGCAGCAACAATTAGGTTAACACCAAGTTATAATTTGCCTAAAACAATAAAACTTGATCGTTCTACTTTGGAAAAATATACGGGAAGCTACAAGCATCCATTTCTAGGGTATTTTAAAGTACGAAACGAAAAGCATAAAATGTTTTTAGACACTAATGTTGGTGTTTTTAGGTTATTTGCTACTAGTACAGATACATTTTTCCCTGAGGATTTAGTGACTCCAATGCAATTTGTACCTGCCCCTGACAAAGAGAGCAAGTACACTATTAAACCAATGTTTTCAAAAGACAAACAGCTACAAAAAGCCATTATGTATTACTAGTAAATACGTTTTAATAACTCCTACCTTATAGTTAGAGAGTGAACTGATAGAAGACACTTACACTTTAGATGTAAGTGTTTTCTTTTTATCTAGTACACGGTTAGATATATGACGATGTTTTTCGTGAGAGATTTATCTAAAAAGAAAAATCTTCTCGTTTCCCATTTCGTACAATCCATGATAGATAATCAACACCTTTATTTGTAAATTGATTTAACGGTTTTTAACAGCAGTTACAGCTGCTTTTAGTCGTTTTGCAAGATCCTTAACTGTTACTGCTTCTGCCAATTTTGGTAAATTAAGCTTATCAATCTCTTCGTCGCTTAGATCTTCCTTTTTTAGTAAACGATCTAATAAACTATGAGCCATTCGTAAATGTATATCGTTTGGAGGTGTTGTGTTTTTAATGCCTTCAATAGTCTTTGGATGTTTGTTCACCTCTACAACTGGGATGTCATTACGTACAGGGTTGCCTTCAAAGACATTTTCAAAGGTTGGCGCATTAGCTGTTCTAGCACCTAAACCCCAACTAGATTTTGGGATGCCAAACATATTAAGTATGGTTGCTATTACTGAAGTGTGATCATATGGTGTATGGCCTTCAGCTCGAAATACTGTGAATTCTTGTACACGTGGCGATATTAATAATAAAGGGACACGTACACCAAAACGTTTGAAGTTAAAGTGTTCTTCTTTTTTATCTGGTATTGGTGTACCATCACTTGCCCAAGGTTCTGTAGCACATGGTGATGGTCCTACATGATCGTAAGTACCACCGTGCTCATCGAAGTTGATGATAAACAAGGTATTTGCCCAGGCCTCTTTATTAAATGTCAAATGATCATAAATCTTTTTTACAAAAGTTTCACCAGGAATTAAATTTGTTGGTGGATGGTAATCGTTTCCATTAATACCAATATCATGGTCGTCAACAGTTATTTCTAATCCCCATTCGGGTTCTAGAAAGCAAACTTTTGGCAAGGTGCCAGCTTTAGCGCGCTTAAAAAAGACGTCTATTTTATCAAAATGCGGATTGAAAATTTCAGGCTGCAATTGGGTCATAATATCTCGGGTATACGTATAGCCTTCAACACCTATAAAATCTTCTATCCAACTACCATGACTATAATAATGCATCCAATCTGATGGTTGATCAAACCCATTATCACTTAATACATTCCACATAGTTTTTTGGTTAAACTGTTTTCCAACAGGTTGACCAGCATGTGGCGGGATATGGCTAAAGTTTCTATTATTTACAAAAGCTTCTAACTGGTCATCGTTATTATAGCCTAATGAATTTCCTGCTGCAGCAAAGGCACGATTACAGTTGGTTTGTGTAGGTACGGAGCAAAAGTAATGATCAGAAACACTAAAGGCTTTTGCCAAGCCATTAAGTACAGGCAGGTCTTTAGGTGTATAGGTTTGCATAATTTGATGTACTTGATCATCATAACTTGCAAAGTCTTTATAAAATCCACTCATTGGAGGTTTTTTTCCACAGGGTTGGTTGACTGCCGTATCAAAAAGTTGCACATTCACATGTTGGTACTTTTCATGTGGATCATGAATAGGAACATTCATATGGTCAACACCTTTTACGACGAAATGTTTATTGCCATATTTGTCATAATTAAAATAAGTGTGTTCTTTGAGCCCGTTATAAGTAGGCTTATCTTGTGGAGGGATATTATTTATTAATGGTTTGGTTTTTTCATCATATAGCCATCCCAATAGTTGGTCTAATGACCTGTTTTCGAGCATTAAATAGACAATGTGTTTGATTTCAGTTTTCATGATATTATAAATTGGTTGGGAGAGCGTTATAGTTATTCTTAAATGTATGATTCTACAGTGACAGTATGTTTTCCATTAGCATCTTCTACAATGATTGTACTAGGAATATTTACCATGCCTAATCCTGAAGTCCATTGCGCAGTATGGTATGTGGCTAAATTAAATCCAGCATTTGAGTTGTTTTGCATAAGTTGGTATTCAAATTTCCCACGAACAGGTTCAAAATAAAGTTTGACTTCAGGTGTTGGGAAATACCAACCATTGGCAATAATTATTAATACATTGTCTCCAGTATTTACATAAGGACGCTTATAAGCTTTATAAGCTAAATCGTGTGCACTTGCTAATACAGGTGTTCCAGATGTTGCTTGTTTGCGATGTTGTTGTAATAACTCTTGTGCTTCTTTTGATTGTAATTGTTGAATAGCATCTTCTTTTGAAATTGACATAACTAAAATATTTTGATGATATCCAAAATTACAACATCATAGTAAAGGTGTTATGCGTATAAACACCTGATTTTCAGTAAAAAAATATCAAATTTGTGTTTGATGCTCTTTAATAACTAATTTCTTTTTCATTTAAGGTTGTGACACCACACCTAAGGTATAGAGTTGTTCCATGGTTGGTGAATCGCTTCCACCAGTTGGTTCTAAGGTGATGCCAAATGCCTGACTTTCATTGTTATTAGCAATGGTAAATATTTTATTATCGTCGTCGTTAAAGTTATCTATGGTGCCTAAACTAGTTGGTGTTAATGGGTTTAAGGTTAGTGACCAGACTTGCCATACTTTTCCAGATGGTGCTTGAGGTAAGCCTTGAGCGTCTAGATATATAGTATTATCGGTTTTATTCCAGTAGACTTTTGCATAGCTGCTTTCAAAATTGCCTTGACCACCTAATGGGATTGAGATAATATCTTTGTCACGTAATATATTAAGTAAGTTCTCTTTTACAGCCAAATCGGTTTTGGCTTGTTCTATTTGTTGTTCGAGATAGAGGTTTTCAATATCCATATCGGAAACCTGAGTTTCCAATTGTTGCTTCTGGTTGATGGTCCATAACAGTCCTGCAACAACAATTAAAGCAGCAGCCCAACCTGTGTAAGCAAACCAGTTGGTTTGTGATTGTGACATCTTTACGACCTTGGTATCATCCTTATCAAATCGTAACTGGTCTTTAATGCGTTGTAAAAGTTGAGTGTTTTCTCCAGGGGATATGGCAGAAGAGAGTTCGATTACAGCAGCTTCGATCTCTAACACTTCTTGAAGAATTTCTGGATGCTCTTGCATAAGTGTATAGATCTCCTTATTCTCTTGTTCTGAAAGAGAACCAGCGACATACTGTTCCAGTATTCCTGAATCTATGTAAGCTTTTATATCCATACTATTCTAGCACCATAGCTCTTAAATCTTTGATGCAATTTCTATTTCTTGTTTTAATCGTTCCTATTGGGATATTGAGTTCTTCGGCAGCTTCTTTTTGGGTATAGCCTTTAAAGTACAAGAACTCTATTATTTTTTTACATTTTTCACCAAGTGCTTTTACATATTTTGTAATGCCAATAGCGTCTATCTTATCATTCAGGTTTTCAGAGCTTTCTAAAATATCTACGAAAAATTCGGCATTGAGGTTTTTGCCAGAATTCTTGAAGGCCTTAGATCGTGTTTTATCAATAGCTGCATTACGAGCAATATTCAAAAGCCACGTAAAAAAACGCCCTTTGCTAGAATTATAAGAATCGGCTCTATGCCATGCCTTAATAAACACATCTTGCATCACCTCTTCAGCAATATCATGATCTCTCACAATATTATAAATCACACCATGCATACTATTACTATACATCGTATAAAGCTTTTCAAAGGCTTTTTCGTCTTTGTTTTGAAATTGTGTAACTAAGGTGTCTAATGACATAAACAACACTATATGAATGTTAAAGATAACAGAAAAAGCTACACGATGGTAGCTTTTCTATGAACTTAATGTTGCGATTCATTATTCTATAATGCCACCACAACTCACACGACTTCCGGCTGCTCCAGAAGGTTGTGATTTAAAATCGTCAACACCTTGGTGTACGATAATCGCTTTTCCAAGAATATCTTTAGTATCATCGCCACAACCAATACACCATTCGTTAGTAACCTTGGTAATGGTTGCATGGCCTTTATCATTTGCTGTAAAGTTACCAATGTCTCCTTTGTGATATCCTGTTTCGTCACCCCATTTTCCATGTTGTTGTCCAGTTGGATTCCAATGTCCTCCAGATGATTTTCCGTCATCAGATGAGCAATCTGCTTTTTCATGAATATGAATGGCATGCTCACCTTCAGTTAAGCCACTCAGAACGGCAATCATAGTCACTACACCTTGATCTTGCGTAAATACCACATTTCCAGTGACACCACTATTGCTTTTAGAATCAAGTGCTAAAGTTACTTTTTTCTTGTCCTTATAATATGCAGGCTCATCAGTAACTGTCGGACGCTTCTTTGTGTTATCTTCAGCTGGTGTTTCAACCTCGGTGGCATCATTAGAGACTTCTTCTTTTTTATCTTTTTTACACGAAAAGTTTAAGCACAAGGCTAACATAGTTATGTATACAATAGAACGTTTCATTAGTTATTTGTTTTAAGTATTATTGAAGTTGAAAGATAATCATTATTTGAAATGATAAAAAACAATTCCATCAAAATTGTTTGAGCCATAGTTTGGGATCTGTGATACCTCGTTTGAGATTTTCGGTAAGCAAAATGGCTTTATCTACTCTAGTCTGCGTCGATTTATAGCGTTTGATTGTATAGATGATGCTGCGTTGCCTGCCTGGTGTTAATGCTTCAAAAATAGTATAGGCCTCATGGTCGCTCATTAAGACTGCATCTAACTCTTCTGGCATGTCTACACCATATTTGGATTGATCTTCAAAGAGTTGCATTTCAAAATAGTCATTCATAAATATACCAAGAGCTTTCTGTTTTTCATTACTAAAATACATCACACATAAACCGTTTTTTTTCGGAATTAAAGCGCCATGATAATTGATGCTCTGTTCCTTGAATGTTACCACAACTTTGACCCGTTTATGATCGTTTTTCAGAAATAAATGCGCAATAGCTTCAGGTAAAATAATACTCTGCTTGTTGGCTAAGGTAACTTCAAAGGGTTCACTTTTAAGCATAAAATATATCCGATTTAATTTATTTTCAAGATATGATATATATCATGTTTTTTGCAAACAAATGCACGTAATTTTGAGTTATAATTGTTATAGGTATGTGCAATTCATTAGTCAATAAGTATAATGTGGCTGGACCACGTTATACAAGTTATCCAACAGTTCCTTATTGGGACAACACATCTTTCTCATTAAAGCAATGGAAAGCGTCATTATCTGTGTCTTTTAACGAAAGTAATAATACAGAAGGTATTAGTCTCTACATTCATTTGCCTTTTTGTGAAAGTATGTGCACGTTTTGTGGTTGCAATAAGCGTATTACAAAGCGTCATGATGTTGAAGGTCCTTACATTAGAGCAGTACTAAAAGAATGGAGTTTGTATTGTAATCTCTTAGATGGGCGACCAAAAATTAAGGAACTTCATCTTGGAGGAGGAACACCAACATTCTTTTCTCCTGAAAACTTAGAATTTTTAATCAAAGGAATTTTGAGAAAAGCAAATCTCGCTGAAGATTATGAATTTAGTTTTGAAGGACATCCTAATAATACAACCCGTGAACATTTACAAACACTTTATAACTTAGGGTTTTCTCGTGTGAGTTTTGGAGTTCAAGATTATAATGAAACCGTTCAAAAAGCAATTCATCGTATTCAACCTTTTGACAATGTAAAGCAAGCAACACTTTCTGCTAGAGCGATTGGTTATACATCTATTGGTCATGATATTATTTTTGGTTTACCATTTCAAACCGAAGCTCATGTTGCTAAAACTATTGAACTCACCAAAACATTGATGCCAGATCGTATAGCATTTTACAGCTATGCACATGTGCCATGGTTAAAAGGAAATGGACAACGCGGATATAAGGAAGCAGATTTACCATCAGGTGCATCAAAGCGTGCACAATACGAGTTAGGTAAAAGTCTACTTAGTGAAACAGGCTATCATGAAATAGGAATGGATCATTTTGCTTTGGAAACCGATTCACTATTTCGAGCAATGAAGACCAATACATTACACCGAAATTTTATGGGGTATACAGCCTCTAAAACACAAGCAATGATTGGTCTGGGTGTATCCTCTATTAGCGATAGTTGGTATGGGTTTGCTCAAAATGTGAAAGGCATTGAAGAGTATTACCATTTGGTAGAGCAAAACATAATTCCGGTATATAGAGGTCATATTTTAAATACAGAAGATCTCATTGTTAGACAACACATCTTAAACCTGATGTGCCATTTTGAAACCCAATGGACTGATAAGTCATTATATATAGATGAACTAAAAGATATAGCCATTAAATTAAAAGAAATGGAAGATGATGGGTTGGTTGAATTTCATAAAGATGCCATCAAAGTAACTCAAAAAGGGCAACCATATGTGAGAAATGTTTGTATGGCCTTTGATGTATTGCTACAACGAAGACAACCAGAAACCAGATTGTTTTCAATGACAGTTTAAATGATTGTTAAATTAATACTTGAGGTTTTGAAAGACCTCTAAAACATGTAACTTACGAACACTTAACCCAAAAACATAATCAAATGAAAAAGATAATAGTACCAATAGATTTTTCCGAATATTCTGAATACGCCCTAGAAACTGCAGCTATTCTTGCTAAACGAAATAATGCTGAAATTTTAGCATTGCATATGCTCGAGATTGAAAAAGGACGTGTAACCGATTCAAGTAATGAGCTCAATGAAAAAATGGTGTTCTTCTTGAAATTGGCCGAACAAAAGTTTGACAATTTTTTATCTAATGACTACCTCGAAGGTGTTAGTGTAACACCTATTGTAAAACATTTTAAAGTATTTAGTGAGGTTGCTGAAGTAGCCAAAGAACACGATGCTGATATGATTGTCATGGGGTCTCATGGCGCTAGTGGTTTATCTGAGATTTTTGTAGGCTCGAATACCGAAAAAGTGGTACGTCATTCTGAAATTCCAGTATTGGTGGTGAAACAGAAACCAGTGAATTTGAGTTTTGATACAGTGACGTTTGCTAGTGACTTTTCTACTGAAATGGTAGAACCTTATTTAAAAGCACGACAGTTGTTCGATAACTTGAAATTAGTCCACGTTAATGTGCCAGGAGAAGGTTTTAGTAGCTCTTCGGAAATGGAAGTGAAAGTGGCCGATTTTCTTAAAAAAGCCGATGGTAATTTAGATAAGCTAAATGATGTGCATTATACATCAGATTATACCGTAGAAAAAGGGATTTTAAATGCTTCTAATCTTTTAGGAGCTGACCTTATTGCTGTTCCTACACATGGTAGAAAGGGCTTGGCTCATTTTTTTACTGGAAGTGTTTCTGAAGATGTTGCTAATCACGCATCACTCCCTGTGATAACGTTTAAAATATAGTTTTAGTTAGTTATTAGGTCAATTACTAAAACAAAAAAAAGCTTGGGCGATTAGCTCAAGCTTTTTTAATTTTCTGATTTACAGACTACTCACTGTCTTCAACTTCAATTTCAGTGCCTTCAGTTTCGCCATCAATTGGCATTTTTTCTTTTTTAAGATGTGTGTCTAAAAATTTAAGAATTCTACTGTAAGATTCAATTTGGTTTTCTTTTTTAACAAAGCCATGACCTTCATCTTCAAAGAGGACATATTCAACAGGCACGTTGTTTTTTCTAACGCCCGCAACAATTTCGTCAGATTCTACCTGCAACACTCTAGGATCTTGAGCACCTTGCAATACAATCAAAGGTTTCGTTACCTTATCTGTGTGAAATAACGGTGAGATACGTTTTAAGCGCACAGAATCTGCAGAAAATGGGTCGCCCAATTCTTTATAAAGGGATTCTCTAAACGATTCCCAATATGGCGGAATACTTTTTAATGTTCGTATCCAATTGGTCACTCCAAATAAATTTACACCAACGTCAAATTCTTCAGGAGTATAAGTTAATGCAGCCATAGTCATATAGCCACCATACGAACCTCCAATGATTCCAATTTTATCACCATCAATTTCAGATTGAGTCGTTAACCAGTTTTTACCTTCAACACAATCTTGTAGATCTTTCTCTCCGTGATTTAGATCATCCATTTGATAGAATGTTTTTCCATAACCACTACTTCCACGATTATTAACGGCTAATACAGCATAACCATGATTAACCATGTACTGAATTAAAGAGCTAAATCCCTGACGTGTTTGTCCTCCTGGGCCACCATGAACCCAAACCATAGCTGGTACTTTGTTTTCTGCCGATGCTTGATGAGGTAAGTAATAAATGGCAGGAATAATAGTGCCATCAAATGATTTATAACGGATCACTTTTGCAGTTACAAGATCTTCAGCATTGATATCGTCATTAAGAACATCTGTAAGCTTGTGTTGTTCTTTAGTATCTAAATTGTAGGTGTATAAATCTGAAGGTGAATTTGAGCCACCAACATACATGCGCATCCATTGTTCATCATCACTAAAACTAACACTCGTAATACTTTTATCACCAAAATCAGGAAGATCTATAGGCATAGACGTTTCAGTATCAATAACTTCTATGGCATTTTTTCCATCTTCATTAACATAAACGACCATATAGGTCCCTTCAGAAGTAAATCCACTTCCCATAATATCCCATTTCTTCTCTACGACTTTTTTCTTTTCTTTTGTCTCCAAATTATAAGACATTAAATATGAAAATTCAGCACCATCATCTGTAGTATAATAGAACATTCCATTGTCTTTTGAAAAATCTTGAGCCGAATTTCCACTTTGTGTATCATTGATTTTTGTCATTTCTTTGGTCTTCGAATCATAGACAAATAGATCACTATCATTCGTATTTACTGTTTTTGAAAGCGCAAAATAATTCTCATCATCAGACATGCCACTAAAATTTAGTCCGTCATTATTTTGATAGATCATTTCTGAAGCATAGTCATCAATAGACATTTTATAAACGTCAAAAAATCGAGGGTCTCTTTTATTTGAACCAAAGTAAAGGTGTTTGTCGTCTTTTGACCAACCATAAAAACTAGATTTGGCTCCTTTTTCTGGAGTGATATCCTTTATTGTGCCATCTAATTCTCTAACAAATAAGTGATCAATTTCATCACCATTTCCATCAGCATTTAATAGCATTCTGTCATCATTTGGAAAATATGAACGTGCAGTTATTGACGTGCTATCCGATTGCGTTATAGGTGTCATTTCACCTCCTGTTGATGGGATCGTATAGACGTTGTAAATTCCGGAACGATTACTCGAGACTAGTAATTTACTATTGTCTGCCGAAAAACTTCCGCCTCCAACGGCTTCGTTATCCATAAATTGTTCAATAGTATATTGCTTAATTTCTCGTTTGGCAATAGCCTTGTCATTTCCGTCCTCTTTACATGAAAGGAGAAGGGCTACTAGGCATAATCCTAAAAGTTTTGTTTTCATAATGTTTGTTTTAGTGTGTTGCTAATCTAATTTAAAAGTCTTTAAGTCTTTAAATGGATTTGTTTGTACCTGTTCCATTTTTGTACGATAAGGAGCCCAAGTTTCAGTGAAGAACGTATTGACTTCATTAAGCACATCTTCTAGAGCTTCTTTTGCGTTTTTAATTAATGTGGTTTCGGTAGTTGTAATACCATTTTGTCTGGAACCTACATAACGTCTCGCCAGACCCAAACGTTGCATCACAGTAACCTCAGGATTTCTTGTAATCCCTTGTCTACTGTCTTCTTTGCCTAAAAATTTATCGACAATACTATCAATACTTTTTACAACCTCTTTAGAAGCTTTAATATCATCTTTGTACTTGTCTTTATCTAATTTACCGAGTAAAGATTGGTAATCTTTAGCAATGTTTTTGTTTTCGATAAGTTGTTTTACAGCATCAGCTGCAGTTTGTTGCATGGTCTCCAAACGCTTTGAAGTATCATAAACGGCATTGATGTTAGCCATAGATACATTAACTCTAGGATCTAGTTTTACGGTTACCATTTCTTCGGAAGACTGATCGCCAAAACTCATCACAGCTTTATAACTTCCTGGCTTTACAGATACACCACCTGGTTCACTAGTACGTTTTCTAATGCGCTTAGAAGGAAAATCTACTCCAGCTTCATTCATAAACCATGTCCATTTGTATAAGCCAGTAGAATCTGGAGCCTTACGTTTTAGGGTTCTTATTAAACGATCACCATCATAAATTTTAAGATGGATAGAATCCCATTTCACTTTTTTAGCTTCTTTTTCTTCTGAAGCCATATCTTTTTTATCTGCTTCTTTATCTTTTTTTCCTTTTTTGTCTTCGGATGCTTTTTTCTTCGCATCGATTTTCACAAAATAGGATAAAATGGCCCCATAACCTCTATTATCTCCATGATACATGGCATCTGCTCCAAAACGACTTCCTGTAGGCTGTTGGTAAGCAGCTTGATAGGCCGTTGGAGGTTCGAAAAGTTCAAGCTTTTGATTGAGTACTTCTTTGTTTTTTGCTAAGGCACGTAACGGACGAATATCATCCAGAACCCAAGCCGCACGACCAAAAGTTCCGATAATTAAATCGTGTTCACGCGGATGAATTACTAAATCTTTTACAGAAACTGTTGGAAAACCATTGGTCCATTTGGTCCACTTATTTCCAGCATCAAATGAAATATAGAGACCGTCATCAGTTCCTAAGAACATCAGATTTTTTTCTATAGGGTCTTCAACAATAGATAAGGTATAACTTTGAGCGTCGTTAGCATCTACGATTCGTTGCCATGTTTTTCCATAGTCTTTTGTTCGGTAAGCATAAGGTGTATAATTAAAGCGTCTGTAATCATTTGCAATGAGTAAAGCTTCACCTTTATTTTTATTAGACGCTTTTATTTGTGCAATCCAACTTCCTGCAGGTAAACCTTTGATGTTTTTTGTAACATCATTCCATGAATCTCCACCATTTGTTGTGTAATGTACTTTTCCATCGTCTGTTCCAACCCATAACATATTGCGTTCGAGCGGAGAAGGTTCAATGACTAAGATTGTTGTATGATTTTCTGCTCCTGTGGCATCCATTGTCAGACCGCCACTTTCAGATTGTTTTTGCTTTTCGGGATCGTTCGTTGTTAAATCTGGAGAAATAACGGTCCATGTATCTCCTTTATCTGTTGATTTGTGAACAAACTGGCTTCCAAAGTAAAGTGTGCTATTATAAAAAGGGTCAATATTAATAGCTGAATTCCAATTAAAACGCAATCTTACTTCTGGATCTGGATGTGTTGGTCTCACCGAATAATTATTTCCTGTTTGCCAGTCGTATCGACTTACAAAACCTTGTTGACTCATCGACCATCCGTATCTAGAATCGTCCTTGTCTGGTACGACATCAAAACCATCACCAAAACTTATTTCTTGCCAATAACTGTTACGAATTCCCTGAGATCTCCATACATAAGCCGGCCCTCTCCAAGAGCCATTATCCTGCATTCCTCCGTAAACATTATACGGAATCTCGTTATCGACATTGATGTGGTAAAATTGAGCCACAGGTAAGTTTCCAATAAAACGCCATGATTTTCCACCGTCTTTCGTGATGTTCATACCACCATCATTACCATCAATCATGAAATTTCCATTTTTTGGATGAATCCACCATGCATGATGATCTGGATGAACACCGTTACTCACGCCATAGGCAGGCATCAATTGTCTAAAGTTTTTTCCGCCATCTTCAGATACATTCACATAGGTATATATAGAATACACGCGATTTTCATTTTGCGGATCTACATAAATTTCAGAATAATAAAATGGACGGTTACCGATATCTCTTTTATTATTGATCATTTTCCATGTAAAACCACCATCTTCACTTTTATATAAGGCATTTTTCTTTGCTTCAACTAAAGCGTAAACAATATTGGGTTTATTAGCAGCTATTGCGACACCAATTCGGCCAAGATTCCCTTTAGGAAATCCTTCTTTATCTGTGATTTTTTTCCAAGTTGCTCCACCATCATGAGTGATATGTAATCCAGATCCTTCACCACCAGAATTAAAAAACCAAGGTTCACGTTTGTGTTCCCATAGCGTTGCAATTAACTTGTTAGGGTTTTTAGGATCCATAATTAAATCTGCCGCTCCAGTTTTATTATTAGCAAATAAGACTTTATTCCATGTTTTACCACCATCTGTAGTTTTAAAAACACCACGTTCTGGATGTTCTCCCCATGGCGAACCTATAGCCGCTACATAAACAATATTAGGATTTGTTGGATCGATAATCACACGATGAATGTGACGCGTTTTTTCGAGTCCCATCGCTGTCCAACTCTTTCCGCCATCTAAAGATTTAAAGATGCCATAACCACCATTTAAACTATTTCTAGGATTACCTTCTCCCGTTCCAACCCAGATGACACTCGGGTTTGATTGCTGAATGGCAACAGCACCAATTGAAGCCGTGACTTCATCGTCAAAAATTGGTGTCCAAGTAATACCTCCAGATTCACTTTTCCAGAGACCACCCGAAGCCGTACCCACATACATAATATCAGGATTACTATGAACGGCGTCAATAGCAGTTACACGTCCAGACATACCACCAGGGCCAATATTACGAGGTTCCATGTTTTTTAATACATCAAGCGAAATATCTTGAGCAAAGAGAGATAATGATGCAAAGAGAAGCATCAGGAAATTTATTTTTTTCATTTGTGTTTGGTTTAGTTGCTTTAAAGATAAGCAAAAGATGTGGTCAAGTTATTGGTTGGTAGAAGCGTACTTAAAGTTTTAACATAAATATGAAAGAAGACTGTATTCATTTTTAATTAGGACAATTTTATCCTTAATATGATAATTGTCATATTTTATGAGGTCTCTGAGTCTTAATTTTGTTAAATAAAATCGATTTAATATGAAAACAGCACTAAGACTAATGCTCGTATTTTTTGTGACACTGCTATTGAGTTGTGGTGGCAAAGAGGAGGAGAAAAAAGAACAGGTTACCGTTGTAAAAAAAGAAAAAACGGTAAAAAAGGATACGCCTAAATCAACTTCAGTAAAGGCTTCAGAAAAAGTAGATCTCACTAACAAAGGTGTAGGACCAATTACCTCGTTAACGTTGAGCGATGGAATAGATCAAACACTGGCAGATGAGGGAGCAGAGGTTTTTAAAAAAATGTGCACAGCTTGCCATAGACCAAACAAAAAGTTTATTGGTCCCGCTCCATCAGGGATTTTAGAAAGGAGAACACCAGAATGGGTTATGAATATGATTTTGGATCCAGAAGGTATGGTTAAAAATGACCCCTTGGCAAAGGAACTTTTAATTGAGTTTAACGGCTCACCAATGGCTAATCAAAATCTCACTGAAGCAGAGGCAAGAGCCGTATTAGAGTATTTCAGAACACTAAAATAACATATTATGAAAACAGCCAAACAATTCTTTTTTGTTCTTGCATTTGTAGCATTGATTTGCTCTTGCAAAAATGAAAATAATGATGCCTCAACGAACACGACCGCTACTGAAACTAAAGCTAAATCTAATGAAAAAACTGGTCAGGCTTTTATTAAAGACGATGAAAGTACGCCAACAGTTTTAGATATAGCGATTGGATCAAAAGATCATTCAACCTTGGTCGCAGCTGTACAAGCTGCAGAGTTAGAAAATGCCTTAGTTAATGCAGGACCATTAATGGTTTTTGCACCAACTAATGATGCTTTCGCTGCTTTACCAGAAGGAACAGTTGACAATTTATTAAAGCCAGAGAATAAAGATGCTTTGGCTAATATCTTAAAATATCATGTGACACCAGGTAACTATTCTAAAGATTTTTTAAAAAAATTCAAAAGACTTGGTCAAGCCAATAATCAATATGTTAAAGTTGAAGTTATAGATGGTGAGCCTATGATTGGAGGAGCGAAGATATTAGGTAGCGTTAAAGCTGGCAATGGTATTGTACATGTTATAGATAAAGTACTGTTGCCACCAACAGAAGAATAAAAACACTAATCAAATTATTAAGAAAACATGAAGAATTTATTTAAATTAAGTATTGCTCTTGTATTCATATTTACAACGTATACAAGTTGTAATAACTCAAAATCATCTGATAGTAAATCAGGTGCATTAGCAGACAATGTTGCCGAAAAAGTTTATGTGGCGCCAGGAGAGCATGATGAATTTTATGCATTTATCTCTGGAGGATTTAGTGGGCAATTATCTGTTTACGGATTGCCTTCTGGACGGCTCTTTAAGGTCATTCCTGTATTCTCTCAAGATGCAGAAAAAGCCTATGGGTACAATGAAGAAACAAAGCCAATGTTAAACACATCACATGGTTTTGTGCCTTGGGATGATGCCCATCACCCAGATATTTCTCAAACTAACGGTGTCGTTGATGGACGTTGGGTATTTATAAATGGGAATAATACACCTCGTATAGCAAAAATAGATCTATCAACTTTTGAGACAACAGAAATTATAGAAGTGCCAAATAGTGCTGGTAATCACAGTTCTTCATTTGTTACTGAAAATAGTGAGTATGTTGTAGCTGGAACACGTTTCTCTGTACCGATTCCTCAAAAAGATATGCCTATTAAAGATTATAAAGGAAACTTCAAAGGGTCTTTAACATTTATCTCTGTTGAACCTGAACATGGTCATATGGATATTAAATTTCAATTAATCATGCCAGGTTTTGATTATGATTTAGCACATCCAGGCCGTGGTGCTTCTCATGGTTGGTTCTTCTTCTCAACATATAATTCTGAGGAAGCAAGTACACTTATGGAAGTAAATGCTTCCCAAAATGATAAAGATTTTATTGCTGCAATTAACTGGAAGAAAATTGAAGAGTATGTCAATAATGGAGGTGGAACAATGATGCCAACAAACTATGCGCATAATGTCTATGATGAAAGTACACACATGGCAACATCTACAATGAAAAAAGAAGTGAGAGTTGTTAATCCGTCTGAAGTTCCTGGTGCAGTATACCTTCTACCTACGCCTAAGTCACCTCATGGTTGTGATGTTGATCCAACCGGAGAGTATATTGTTGGTAACGGTAAATTATCTGCTAATTTAACAGTACACTCCTTTACAAAAATGCTGGATGCCATTGAAAACAAAAAATTCGCAGGTGATGCTTATGGAATTCCAATTATCAATTTTGAAGATGTATTAGCAGGTGTTGTAGAGCAACCAGGGTTAGGACCGTTACATACAGAGTTTGATGACAAAGGAAACGCATATACAACATTCTTTATTTCTTCTGAAGTTGTTAAATGGAAAGTAGGAACTTGGGAAGTTTTAGACAGGCAACCTTGTTATTATTCAGTGGGTCACTTAATGATTCCGGGTGGAAATTCGCAAAAACCTTGGGGTAAATATGTGGTAGCCATGAATAAGATTACTAAAGATCGTTATTTACCAACTGGTCCAGAAGTGACGCAATCTGCACAGCTTTATGATATCTCAGGTGATAAAATGGAATTATTATTAGATTTTCCAACGATTGGAGAACCGCATTACGCTGCTGGTTGCCCTGCAGATTTAATCAAACCCCGTTCTAAGAAGATTTTCAACCTTGAAGATAATAATCATCCATATGTTGCTAAAAGTGAAATGGATACTAAAGTAGTTCGTGATGGAAAAACCGTACATGTTTATATGACCACCATACGTAGTCACTTTGCACCAGATAATATTGAAGGTATTAAAGTAGGAGATAAGGTGTACTTCCATATTACCAACTTAGAGCAAGATTATGATGTGCCACATGGTGTAAGTATGATTGGAGCTAATACTTCTGAATTATTAATTATGCCAGGTCAAACAGAAACTTTCCTTTGGGAACCAAAACAAGTTGGGGTATGGCCATTCTATTGTACCGATTTCTGTTCTGCGCTTCATCAAGAGATGCAAGGTTATGTTAGAGTTTCACCAGCAAATTCTGATACGCCATTAAAATGGTCACTTGGGGAAGACATCGAATAATTAAATAGCATAGGAGGATTTTGTTTTAGTGTTTATTTTCCTATACAAAAAGGCGAGAGTTATTTTTTCGCTCTCGCCTTTCTAATCTAAAACACTAAAAAAAACACTAAATATTTCAAGATGAAAAAGTCAAATATCATCATGTTACTTGCGGCTATTCTGCCATTAGGATTGTTTTTATTTCCACTTTGGAAGATTACATTGGAAGCACCACAATATCCAACACCATTAGGGATGTACATACACATTAATGACTTTTCTGATGCTAATCCACATGACATCAAGAATATAAATTTGATGAATCATTATGTTGGTATGAAGTATATACCAGAAGCGATTCCAGAGTTTAAGATATTCCCTTTAGGTATTATCATTACTAGTGTAATAGGTCTTCTTATTGCATTTAAAGGAAATTATAAATGGTTTTTAGGATGGTTTATTTTAATGATTGCTTTGAGTGCAGCAGGGATGTATGATTTTTATTTGTGGGAGCATGATTACGGTCATAATCTTGACCCTAAGGCAATCATGAAATTTACTAATCCTGATGGGACTCAAATGGGGTTTCAGCCACCATTATTTGGAAGTAAAGACATATTAAATTTTAGAGCACACTCTTATCCGCAATTTGGTGCTTTATTTCTAGCCTTAGGTATTGCAACTTCATTTGTTGCTTTTCTAATTGGAAAGAAAACACATAAAAAATCTATGACTATGTAGACAAGATCAAAACACTAAAACACTAAAATCATGCAAACACTAAAACACTATTCAATTATTGCATTATTACTACTCTTATGTAGCTGTAATGTCTCACCAAAACCTATAGATTATGGAAATGATGGTTGTCATTTTTGTAAAATGACTATAGTAGATAAAGTACATGCAGCAGAAATTGTTACTACAAAAGGAAAAGTATACAAGTTTGATGCTACCGAATGCATGGTAAACTTCCTTGATGAATTTGATACCTCACAAATTAAACTGTATTTATCAAATAATTATACCGAGCCAGAAGCACTTATAGATGCTACTAAAGCTACGTTTTTAATTAGCGAGAATATCCCAAGTCCGATGGGTGCTTTTTTATCAGCTTTTGAGAATAGGACCGATGCAGAAAAGGCAAAATCTGAAAAAGGAGGAACACTTTACAACTGGAGTGAACTTCAAGATCATTTAAGCAAGAATTAAAATTTATTTCAATTAAAATCGAATCTTATGAAACGTATATATATGCTTTCAATACTCTTTGTATGTCTATTTTTAAATGGCGTACAAGCTCAAAACCCAGATCAATGTGTGCATTGCAAGATGACTATTGAAGATAATTTGCATAGAGCTTCGGCTGAAAAAAATGAAGAAATCATTCAGTTTGATGCTATAGAATGTCTTATCAATTATTTAAAAGTTACTAATGAATCATTAGTGTCTTCTATGAAAGTTTCAGATTATAATACAGGAGAACTCATAGATGCAGAAACGGCTATCTACTTAAAGAGTAAATCCATTCCCAGCCCGATGGGAGCTAATCTTTCAGCATTTAAAACTAAAGATATTGCTAAAGATGTTAAATCAAGAAAAGGAGGAGAGATCTATTCTTGGGAAGAGATTAAGTTAAAATTTAAAACTTCAAAATTTGGAGCTTTAGATCATACGCATCATGATCATAATAGACCTGATGCTCATGCACCTATTGGTGTGATGGGAGACCATTTACATCAAAAAGGTGGTTTAATGGTGTCGTTTAGATATATGAATATGGTAATGGATGGGAATAAATTTGGCACCAGTGATATTAGCAATAATGAGATCTATAATAGTTTTATGGTAGCACCTCAAGATATGACTATGGACATGTATATGTTGGGAGTTATGTACGCTCCTTCTAATAAACTCACATTGATGCTTATGCAAAATTATGTTACAAAAAGTATGGATCTTACTGCAAGAATGATGATGAATGAGATGGTTATGTTTAGAGATTTTTCTACGAGTTCTAGTGGGTTTGGTGATTTAAAAATTAATGCGATGTATGGCTTATTTAATAATCACAAAACAGCATTGCATTTAAATGCAGGGATTAATATTCCTATTGGTGGTATTAAAAACAGAGATGATACACCAATGTCAGATAATATGAAACTACCTTATGCTATGCAATTGGGAAGCGGTACTTTTGATATGACATTAGGTGCGACTTTAAAAGGTAATTATACCAATACATCATGGGGAACACAATTTTTGAGTATATTTAGAATAGGAGAAAACAGTGAGGATTATCGTTTTGGAAACCTATATCAACTAAATATTTGGGGTGCTTATAAGCTATCTGACAACTTTAGTATTTCTGCTCGTGTATTAGGATTAACAGAAGGCAATATTGAAGGAATGGATACAGAGCTCAATCCAATGATGGTGACTACGGCAAGTACAGCTAACTATGGTAGTGATAAAATAAAAACCTTTTTAGGTGTTAATGTGTCGTTTCCTGAAACGTCTAGTTTGAAAAATTTTCGCTTGGGTTTAGAGGCAGGGGGCCCAGTATATGAAGATTATAATGGTATTCAGATGAATGAAAATTTAAATCTCAATTTTGGATTAAAATATACTGTGTTATAAATGAAATCTCTGGTTCTACATATCATTTTATGCCTTTCACTACTAGTCAGTAGTATAAGTTTTTCACAAACGGTAGAGGTTTGTGATAGTTGCTCAACGACAACATTAAAAAATGCTATAGCAAAAGCCAACCCTTTTGACACTATAAGTATTAAAAAAGGAACCTATAAAGAGTATGGTATAAAAGTAGACAAACCGTTAACCATTATTGGTGAAGATTATCCTGTTATTGACGGACAATTAAAAGGGGAAGTGATTACTGTTATATCTGATAATGTTACTATAGACGGCCTTTTTGTTATTAATGTTGGAACAAGTTATACTGAAGATTATGCTGCAATTCGTGTTAGAAAGAGTAAGCATTTTGTGATTCAGAATGTGGTTTTAGAAAAACTGTTTTTTGGAATTTATATTGAAAAATCTAGCTACGGAAAATTATATCATAATAAGATTATTGGAGATGCTAAAGAAGAGTATAATTCTGGAAATGGGATTCAATTGTGGTATAGTAATCACATTGAAATTGAGCATAATTACGTAGAGCATGTACGTGATGGGATTTATTTAGAATTTTCTGATGATTGCTTAATCAAAAACAATGTTAGTGCCGAGAATTTGCGTTACGGATTACATTTTATGTTTTCTAATAATGATATCTATCAAGATAATACGTTTGAAAATAATGGAGCTGGAGTGGCAGTGATGTTCTCTAAGAAAATCAAAATGTATAATAATATTTTTAAAGAAAATTGGGGAACCGCATCTTATGGGATGCTTTTAAAAGAGATTAATGATGCCGAAATTATTGGGAATACTTTTGAAGAAAATACTATAGGAATAAACATAGAAGGCTCTAATAGAATTTTGTATAAACACAATAATTTTAAAAAAAATGGTTGGGCTGTTAAAGTCCGTGGCGCTTGTTATACAAATCGATTTATAGAAAATAATTTTCTATATAATTCATTTGATATTGCTTATAATAGTAAGATTAATGACAATGTGTTTGACCGCAATTACTGGAGTAATTATACAGGTTACGATTTAGATAAAGATGGTATTGGAGATGTACCGTACCGACCAGTAAAACTATTTTCATATATCGTAAACCGAACACCAGAAACCATTATTTTACTTCGAAGTTTATTTATAGACATTATTGATTTTTCTGAAAAAGTGTCACCTGTATTTACGCCAGACAATTTATTAGATCATAATCCGCTAACAAAAAAAATAACATGGTAAGTATTCAAGGATTATATAAAAAATTTGGAAAGAACAAAGTGTTAAGTGGATTAGACTTAGAAATAGAAGAAGGCGGCATCTTTGCTGTACTTGGACCAAATGGTTCGGGTAAAACAACATTGATAAAGTCTATTTTAGGCATGGTTATTCCTAATAAAGGAGAAATATCTGTACTTGGGAAAAACATAAAGAACAGTTCTAAGTATCGCAATAAAATTGATTATTTGCCGCAGATTGCCAACTTTCCAAGTAATTTAAAAGTGAAAGAATTGATTAAAATGATTAAAGATTTGCGTGGAAAAACTGCAGAAGACGAATCATTAATCAAGTTGTTTAAATTAGAACCTTTTTTAAATAAAAAGTTAAATACACTTTCAGGAGGCACCAAACAAAAAGTAAATATTGTTTTGACCTTTATGTTTGATAGCCCTCTAATTATTTTAGATGAGCCAACCACCGGATTAGATCCTATTTCTTTGATACGATTAAAGACGCTTATACAAACTGAAAAATCAAAAGGGAAAACCATTCTAATCACATCACATATTATGAGTTTTGTCGAAGAAGTATCAGACGAGATCGTGTTTTTGTTAGAAGGAAACATTTACTTTAAAGGGTCTATTTCAGAATTAAAACAAATGACCAGTCAGCCAGATTTTGAACACGCTATTGCGTCTATATTAACTACTAATCATGTTTAAAATATTAAAATATAGTTTTTTTGATTTAATGCGTAGTCGTTGGAGCTATGTCTACTTTGCATTTTATTTACTACTCGGAATTGTGCTTTTGTTTTTGAATAATGATCTTTCAAAAGCCGTTATAACATTAATGAATGTCATTATTGTGTTAGTTCCTTTAATAGGAACCATTTTTGGTGTCATGTATTATTACAATTCTAGAGAATTTACCGAACTATTATTAGCTCAACCTTTAAAGCGACCATCTATATTTTTAGGTCAGTATTTAGGTGTTGCTCTGTCGCTTAGCATGAGTTTGGTTTTAGGATTGGGAATCCCATTTATATTTTATGGTTTATTGAAGAGTAATGCTATTTGGGACTTTTCACTACTGTTGATTACAGGTGCTTTTTTAACCTTCATATTTACAGCACTAGCGTTTAACATCGCTATGTCTAATGAGAATAAAATTAAAGGGTTTGGATATGCCATTCTGTTATGGCTGTTCTTAGCGATAATTTATGACGGTCTTTTTCTAATGACTCTAATTATGTTTGAAGACTATCCGTTAGATAAGGTGTCATTAATTGGTACGATGCTAAATCCTATTGATTTATCTCGGACGCTTATTCTTTTAAAGTTAGATATTTCGGCACTGTTAGGCTATACTGGAGCAGTGTTCAAACAGTTTTTCGGCACAAGCTTTGGGCTTATTATATCTTTTATTATGCTTATAGTATGGGTAATCTTACCTGTTTTAAGAATACTCTACAAATCGAAACGAAAAGATTTTTAGATCTTTAAAAAAGAGGTTCCAGATGTAATATCTAAAGCCAATTGTTTTAGGTTGGTATTTTCTAACATGTCCTTTAACTCTGTTCGTACAATTTTAAATTTATCATGAACAGGGCATGGATGGCTTTCATCACAGGTTTTTAATCCCAAACCACAGCCACTATAAATAGCATCACCATCAATTGCACTTACAATTTGAGAAAGTTGTATTGAAGCAATATTTTCTTTATCAATTTCAAAACCACCATAAGCGCCTTTGACAGAATTGATAATATTGTGTTTTACTAAGGCTTGTAATATTTTAGCAGTAAATGCTTGAGGAGAATCAATTTCTTCGGAAATCTCTTTCGGACTAACACGTCTGTTCTCAAGAGAGTTAATCGCGATAAAAATAGTGGCTTTGATACCGTACTGACAAGCTTTAGAAAACATTAAATTTAATTTTTTTTGGTAAGATAAAGATACGGAAATATTTAATTAAGACAAAGATGTCTTAATTAGATTAATTGTCTTATAATTTTAAAAATGAATGCTGCTATAACGTACTCAATGCTATTTCTATCATCGTATTAAATGTAGATTCTCTCTCATCAGCTGAGGTATGTTCATTAGTAACTAAAGAATCTGAAATAGTTAATATAGATAGGGCTTTTATATTGTGCTTTGCAGCAATAGTATACAAACCAGCCGTTTCCATTTCGACACAAAGTACTCCAAATTCTGCCCATTTTTTATACGAGTCAAAATCATCTTCATAAAACTCATCAGATGACAAAACATTACCAGCTTTAATACTAATATTATTGACTTTTGCGTATGTCGCAGCCTTCATAAAGAGGTCAAAATTAGCCGTAGGTGCATAATCAGCATTTATGAATCGTGAATTATTGATGCCAGAATTTGAAGAGGCAGACATGGCAATAACGATATCTCTAATTTTTACTTCTTTTTTATAGGAACCAGCCGAACCAACACGTATCAGATTTTTTGCACCATAATTATTAATGAGTTCATGACAATAAATCAAACAAGATGGAATCCCCATACCAGTTCCTTGAACAGAAACACGTTTACCCTTATATTCACCAGTATAACCTAGCATTCCTCTAACATCATTGTAGAGTTTTGGGTTTTCAAAAAATGTTTCTGCAATCCATTTCGCTCGCATTGGATCACCAGGCAGTAAGACCGTTTCTGCAATCTCTCCTGATTTAGCTTCTATGTGTGTGCTCATTTGTGTTCGTTATTTTTCTTTATGAAATTACAAAATAAATCCTGAAAGATCCGATTAAAAACCTTTCAGGATTTAAGGTTTTAATGATGACACATTAAAACTGTTCAATCAAAAAATTTATCAAATCCGTAGTAGTAACAATACCAACCAATTTATTATTATCTACCACTGGCAATGCATGAAATTCTTTTTTTGCAAGCATTTCTGCTACGTCTTTTATAGTAGAATTTGAGCCTACGCTTACTACATTTTTTGCCATTACTTGCTCGATAGTGAACATATTATAAACTACAGTGTCTACATCTTGTTCGCCTTCATCTACGGCATCTGCAAAACTAATTCGCAGTAAATCGGTGTAACTCAACATTCCTATAATTTTATCTCCACTTACTACTGGAATGTGACGAATATTATTTTTTTTGAATAATAATTCGGCAGTTTCCAAATTGTCAGTAAGATTTAAAGTGATGATATCTTTTGTCATTATTGTTGAAATGGGCATTCTTTTTTTCATGATCTTAGGTTTTTAATTCTAAATTAAAGTTACTATAAGATGGGCTGAAATTATATGATATATATCAGCTATAAGTTATTTATTCTGAAGATGTCATGACATACTATTTTTAGCAATAGATTCACACAATGCTAGAGTGTCTTTTATATCATTAAGTGTTGTTCTTGGATTGATTAAGCACATTCTTAGAACAATTTGATTCTGGAGGATAGTCGTCACTAATAGTGCCTCTCTTGATTCCAATATTTTTTGAGATATATGTTGATTGAGTACATCTAATTTTTTTTCAGAGAACGCCATTTCAATAGGATTATATCTAAAATTAATAACCGCTAAGGTTGCAGGAGAAATGACTTCCCAGTTTGAACTTTTTCTTAAATAAGCTTCAACATTTTCGGTAAGATCAATAGAGTAGGATATAGCAGTTTTAAACGCTTCTAGTCCAAATGTTTTCATTGACATATAGAATTTTAAAGCTCTAAAACGTCTAGTGAGTTGAATGCCGTGATCATAAAAATTAATTTCCGAAGTATTACCTTCAATATCACGGAGATATTCAGGTTTTTCGCTAAATGTTTTGCTTAACCATTTATGATTACGTACGAGTAAACATCCCATTTCGTAGGGCTGAAATAGCCATTTATGAGGATCTATAGTTAAAGAGTCTGCCTTTTCTATTCCTTTTAGTAGTAATTTACCTTTTTTTGATAGTACAGCGGCTCCGCCATAAGCACCATCTACATGAAACCAGAGTTTTTCAGTTTTACAAATAGCGGCTATTTCATCTAAAGGATCAACACTACCTGTGTTTGTGGTTCCTGCCGAAGCGATAATACAAAACGGTTGGAGCCCTTTTAATCGGTCTTTAGCAATCGCATTTTTTAATTTATTAATGGCCATTTTAAAGGCAATATCTGTTGGTATGATTCTAACCTGTTCTTTCTTAAAACCTAATACTCTAATGGCTTTTATATTAGACGAATGTGCTTGATCAGACATGTAAATTATGGCCTTTGAAAAGTCATCGCCACAGCGTTGTCTTCTTGCAGTAACCAATGCAGTTAAATTAGCCATTGAGCCACCACTTGTAAAGATTCCTCCTCCTTTTTTCTTAGGGAATTTAAATAATTTCAATAGCCAATTCATGGTTACTATTTCGAGTTCTGCTGCAGCGGGAGAAGCCGCCCAACCGCCAGAAAAAACATTAAATCCTGTAGCTAACGTATCTGCCATAACACTAACATAATTGCTAGGTCCAGGAACAAAGGAATAAGATTTGGGATGTGATACGATATTGCTATTAGGTAATACTTCTTTAACAACGAAATCTAAAACATCTTGAAAATTGGTCTCTTTTTCTGGAGCTTCAATGTTAAAAAGCGTATCCATTTCTTCCCTTGATGCATATGCGACAGGTTTTTTTAGATGTTCTGTATCAAAATGATCAACTATAGAATCAATAACTTGATAACCATAGTTTTTCATTTCCTCTTTGTTTAGCTGTAATTTATGTGTATTATTTAAGTTTTTTGACATAATTGAAATGTATGAATACGTTGTCCCTTAGGGACGGTTTTAAGAAAACAAGATGCTCCTATTTTTAATGACAATCAATAGTACTAGAAGCCATTTCAGCAACTGGAGTAGGAGATAAGTAAGGAATTCCTAACCCCATACCTCGTATAATAAACAACAGACCAATAATGACCACGAAAACAGGGATAGCTTTTTGAATTCGACGCTTAACAGCTGTGTTTAAGAACTTACCAAGATATATTGCAGTTGTCATCAAAGGAATAGTACCAATACCAAATAGTAGCATGTATAAGGCACTGTATGAGGCATTTTGCATAGTTAAAGACGCTATAACTGCCATGTAAACTAAACCACACGGAAGAAAACCATTAAGAAATCCTATAGTTAAAAATGTGTCTGCAGTTTTCTTTTTTAAGGCTTTCCCTAAAGACGTCTTTACTTTTGAAATCAGTTTATATATTGGTTTAGAGAAATTGTATGTATTGAATTTTTGCACTGGGATAAGCACTATTACAATCATTAAAACTCCAATGGCAATAGATAACTGCTGTTGTATTCCAAAGAGGTATAATCCTTTGCCTACGAGACCAAATACTAATCCAATAAGACCATAGGCAAAAAGTCTTCCGAAGTGATATGCAAAGGTTTGAACTATTTTTTTTGTTGAGTTGCTTCTATCCACAGGTAGCATAAAGGCAATAGGACCACACATTCCAACACAGTGGAAGCTTCCTAAAAGACCAAATATGAGAGCAGACCAAAGCATTTAATACACGATTTCTTTTTTGTAGAGATATGATTTTCCTCTATATTGCCAATCCACTTTAATGTTCCAGCGACCATCTAACAAACGCTTGTCAGGTATGAGCAAATTGTGATGAGACAATGAAATTGCAGTTTCAAAGTCTACTTGTTCATTAGATGGTCTGTAAAGGAACACTTTTCCTGTAATTTGACTAATATCCATAGATTCTGGAAAGTTAATTTCCAGTCCTTTTTCTGTTCGTTTCCAAGTAATATTTTGAGCTAGATTTCTAGCGTTCTTTTCTTTGTCGATATCGTTTTGATACTCTAATTCTGCTTTGTAATAATCTTCAGTGACTAATGAGGTGTTATACTTTTCAGATGTATTCATATTAATTACAAAATACATGATGAAGCTTATAAAGCCTATAAATGCCAATACGATTCCTGTTCCCCAATTTAATTTCATAATACTTGGTTTTAATTATAAGTTCTAGGCCCTGAAAAACTAACAGTTGTGGTTTCTATGATTTCAGTATCATTGTAAACTTCAATCATTAGTTTTATAGTATCATCAGAGAGCTCACTTTTTTTGATTTCTATAAATAATGTACCTTCGGCTAAACCTTGAGCTGGAATTTCAAATGTTTCTGAAGTTGAAACCGGTTTAATCTCGCCTTCATACTTCCGTAATTTAAACCTTACATTGCTTATTGTGTCTGTTGTTTTATTTATTAATTTGTAGGTATATACATTACTAATAATATGTCCTTCTTTTAATTGATAGGTTTGTCCAGGCAGCTTTAGAATTTTAGCTTCAACTTCATTTCTCAATAGAAGTAAACCTGTTAGTATACCGACCAAAATGATAAGTACAGCTGTATATCCTTTTAACCTAGGCGTAAATTCAAATTTCTTTTTCTTTTCAATGTTATCTTCACTAGCATATCGTATTAAGCCTTTTGGTAAATTAATGCTTTCCATAATATGATCGCATTCATCTATGCACGCTGTACAGTTAACACATTCTAATTGTGTTCCGTTTCTAATATCAATTCCAGTCGGGCATACATGTACACATTGCAAACAGTCGATACAATCGCCATGACCAAGAGCGGTTCTATCTTCATTTTTCCTAAATTTTTTTCGACCGCTTTCCCCTTCACCGCGTTTATGATCATAAGCCACAACTATAGATTTATTGTCTAGTAGCACACCTTGTAAACGTCCATAAGGACAAGCGATAATACAAACTTGCTCTCTAAACCAAGCAAAGACAAAATAAAATACAGCTGTAAAAATTACAAGTGGAAGCAGCGTACTTAAATGCTCAAATGGTCCTTCGGTGATATATCTAATTAATTTGTCACTTCCAATCAAATAGGCTAAAAACACATTTGCTATTAAAAACGAAATCACTAAAAAAACGAACCACTTTATAAGTCGTTTTTTTATTTTCTCGGCATTCCACTTTTGTCTATCTAGTTTTCGCTGTTTATTTCTATCGCCTTCAATCCAATATTCTATTCTGCGGAAAACCATTTCCATAAAAATAGTTTGCGGACAAATCCATCCACAGAAAATTCGTCCAAAACCAACCGTAAATAGTGTTACAAATACAACACCAATAAGCATTGAAATTACAAATAGATAAAAATCTTGTGGCCAAAACGGAAATCCAAAAATATTAAAACGACGTTCTAGTACATTAAAGAGTAAAAATTGATTACCACTTACTTTTATAAATGGTGCAGCAAATAAAAATGCTAAAAGTCCGTAACTAACAATTTTTCGTCTTTCATAATAACGACCACTTGGTTTTTTTGGATACACCCAAGCACGTTTTCCTTCGTCGGTTACTGTACCAATCGAATCTCTAAATGTTTCGTTCTTGGGTGTTTCCATTATTATTGTTCTGTAGTACTAATAGAGTCTGTTTGTACTTCAATTGTTTCTGGTGCAATGGTGTCTGTCGCTTCAGTTTCTTCTTCTGAAACAGCACTGTCATCAACCCATATTTCGCCTTCTGAAGCTTTAGGTTTTTCAGGTGTTGTACCTTGAAATTTAAGAACGTAGCTAGACACTTGAGCAATTTCCGCAGGACTCAAATTTTGATTCCAGGCAATCATCCCTTTACCGTCACGACCACCTTCGGAAACCGTTTTAAAGACATTGTTGATGCCACCACCTAAAATCCAATACTTATCAGTTAGGTTTGCACCAATTCCACCGCCACCATCAATAGCATGGCAGGCCACACAATTCAATTCAAAAATTTCTTTTCCGCTTGCTAGATCGGCAGGGTCAGTTAGTACAGTTACTGTATTAAAATCGACTAGGTTTTTAGCATTCTTTCTATATTCTTCAAGTTCTATGTTAGCCTGAACAATATTAGCTTCTAACTCTTGGTACTGGTCTGGTCCATTAAAAATGTGATACTTGGCCATATATACAAAACCGAAGATAATAGACGCATAGAAACCATATAACCACCATGGTGGTAAGTCGTTATCTAACTCTTTAATACCATCATAATTATGATCAAGAATAATATCGTGTTCTTCTTCAATAGGTTTTTGTCCTAATGATTTTTTGTACAGTTCTTTAATCCAACTAATGAATTTTGGAGGAGCAGCTCTTTTCGCTTCATATCTAGCTTTAGCTTCCGCATCTAAACTTTGATATAATACATTATCTAGAGCACCAACAATAGCTTCGATCGCAACTAGAATAAGGAATACAAGTACCAAAAATAATGATATCAAAGGTTCTGCTATAAATGCTGGCTCATCGCCAGAATCAATAAAATATTCTGTAAGTCCGAAAATGATAAAGAATACAACAGGTACTCTTATCCATGATGGTATATTTCTCATAATTCTGATGGATTTTGGTTGTCTAATGGAATATTACTCACGGTAGTGATGTATTCTTTTTTTGCAGTTATTACCCACCAAAATAAGATGACAAAAAAACTGAAAAAAATAACTAAAGAGATCAAAGGATAGATTTCTATACCTGTGATACTTTCCATATGGTTTTTTACAAATTTTAGCATAATCTATTCGTTTTCTGTGGTTGTTAATTCTTCTATGTCAGATACTTTAATATCTGTTCCTAATCTTTGGAGATAAGCAATTACAGCTATAATCTCACGTTCTTTTATTTCAATGTATGTTTCACCTTTAGCTAAGGCTTCTTCTTTACCTTCAACGAAAGAGGTAGCTAGATCAGGGTCTTCTTTTAGATTTTCAACTATAGTCTCAGCTTGAGCATTCATTTGCTGTTGTGCAGTATTAATGTCTTCATCTGTGTATGGTACACCCAGTTTGACCATAGCTCTCATTTTAGCTTCGGTTTGTGATTTATCCAATCCGTTTTTAATAAGCCATTGGTAAGCAGGCATTATTGAGCCATCAGAGATTTCTTGAGGATTGTACATATGCTTGAAGTGCCACGAATCTGTATACCTACCGCCTACACGGTGAAGGTCAGGTCCTGTACGTTTACTTCCCCATAAGAATGGATGATCATAAACAAATTCTCCAGCTTTCGAATATTCGCCATAACGAGCAACTTCATTTCTAAATGGCCTTACCATTTGTGAATGGCAACCCACACAACCTTCTCTAATATAAATATCTCTTCCTTCTAGTTCTAAAGGTGTATACGGTTTTACACTGGTTATAGTTGGGATATTGGATTTTACCAATAAGGTTGGAACGATCTGTACGATACCACCAATTAAGATAGCGATTGTAGCAAAAATGGTTAACTTAACTGGTTTACGCTCTAACCAAGTATGCCATCCTTCACCAACAACACGTCTTTTAGAGACACGTTTCAAAGCAGCAGCTTCTGCTAATTCATCACTTACTTTGCTACCATTTCTAATCGTGATAATCACATTTATAACCATGATAATCATACCTGTGATAAATAAAGTACCTCCAATGGCACGCATCCAGTACATAGGCATTATAGCTGTTACTGTTTCAAGGAAATTGCCATATTCTAATCTACCATCTGGACTAAATTGTTTCCACATAGCCCATTGCTGGAAACCAGCAACATACATTGGTAATGCATAGAAAATGATTCCTAGCGTTCCTATCCAAAAGTGTAAATTGGCTAATGCTAAAGAATGTAATTTTGTTTTAAATAACTTCGGAACTAAGTAATAGATCATTCCAAAGGTTAAAAAGCCATTCCAAGCAAGAGCACCAACGTGGACGTGTGCAATAATCCAATCTGTAAAATGCGCCATGGCATTCATACTCTTAAGGGATAGCATAGGACCTTCAAATGTTGCCATACCATAACCTGTTATGGCTACCACCATAAATTTTAAAACAGGATCTGTTCTTACCTTGTCCCAAGCACCACGAAGTGTAAGGAGTCCGTTAATCATTCCTCCCCAAGATGGCATTAATAGCATTACAGAAAATGCAACACCAAGATTTTGTGCCCAACCTGGAAGTGATGTATATAATAAGTGATGTGGACCAGCCCAAATGTAAATGAAGATGAGCGACCAAAAGTGAACAATGGATAACCTGTAAGAGTAAACAGGTCTATTAGCAGCCTTAGGAACAAAGTAATACATCAATCCTAAGAATGGTGTTGTTAAGAAAAAGGCAACAGCATTATGACCATACCACCATTGTACCAACGCATCCTGAACACCTGCATAAACAGAGTAACTTTTAAGTCCGCTAACAGGTATTTCCAAACTGTTGAAAATATGTAAAACGGTAACAGTCACGAATGTGGCGAGGTAAAACCAGATGGCTACATATAAATGGCGTTGTCGTCTTTTTAATATGGTTCCAATTAAGTTCCAACCAAAAACAACCCAGATAACGGCAATAGCAATATCAAAAGGCCATTCTAATTCGGCATATTCTTTTGATGTTGTATAACCTAAAGGCAGAGTAATGGCTGCACCAACAATAATAAGTTGCCAACCCCAAAAGTTTATTTTACTTAAGGTGTCGTTGAACATTCTGGCCTTTAATAAACGTTGCACCGAATAGTAAACACCTGCAAAGATGGCATTCCCAACAAAGGCAAAAATGACAGCATTAGTGTGTAAAGGTCTTAATCGACCAAAACTCAACCAGGAAATACCGTCGGTCATGTTAGGGAATAAAAACATAAATGCCAATAGTAAGCCTATTAACATTCCTACAACTCCCCAAAGCATGGTTGCATAGAGGAAATTTTTAACGATTTTATTATCGTAATGAAACTGTTGAACTTCCATAATAATTTAATTAGTCTTTTTTATTTTAATAGATGGTTTTGGTTGCTCTTTTACGAGTTCGTCGTCAAAAAGCATTCTAACAGAAGGCGTATAGCTATCGTCATATTGTCCTTTTTTTACTGCAGTTATAAACGCAATGAAAAACACAATAGCAACAACAATGCTGATACTTAATAAAATATATATAACACTCATACCTATTAGAAGTTATGGTTCAAAATTACGCTTGAGATGGTTCTTAAAACATGACTTATATCATGTTTGATAATTATTTTTATTTTTTTATGCATGTTTATTTTCATCTATTCTTTCTCATTTATTTTTTTACCCAAAATAGTTGTTGCTATAGTGGTAAACACAACAATACTGATTGAGCTTAATGGCATTAAAATAGCAGCGACAACAGGGGCTAATTGACCAGTTACTGCGAAGTAGAGTCCGATAATATTATAAAGAAATGATAAGGCAAAGCTCCATTTTATGATATCGATGGCACGTTTTGAAGCCTTAATGAATTTATTCAGTTGGTTAAATTTTGAAGCATCTAAAATAGCATCGCAAGCTGGAGAAAATACATTCACATTTTCAGAGAGTGCAATGCCAACATTACTTTGAGCTAAAGCGCCTGCATCATTTAATCCATCACCAACCATTAGTACTTTCGCGCCTTCAGATTGATGATATTTGATGTACTCCAATTTATCATCTGGTTTTTGATTAAAAATGAGTTTGGTTTTTGAGGGCAATAGTTTTTTTAGATTTTCAAGTTCTCCTTCATTATCACCAGACAAGATCACTAAATCATAGTGTTTTTTAAGTTGATTAAATAGTTTTGAGAGACCTTTCCTGTAGCTATTGTAAAATGTGAATTTTCCTTTGTAATGATCATTTGTACTTACGTGAACCGTTGTATTTAAAACTGAAGATTCCGTTGTACCGACAAAACTTGCAGATCCAATTTTGATATGATTGTTGTCATGAGTTGCTTCAATACCTTTTCCGAGGTGTTCTTCAAAATGATTGAGAGCAATAATATGATGTTCATCCAGAATATCATATAATGTTCTACTCAACGGATGATTAGAACCACGAAGCGTGTTTTTTAGTAATATTTCTTCGGAAGATGTGAGTGCTACACCTTCATAATTGGCTGTGCTTTTTTGGTTAGAGGTTATCGTTCCTGTTTTATCAAAAATAATCGTATTCACCGTTGCTAATTGTTCAATAACTGATGCGTTTTTGACATAAAATTTTAGCTTTCCGAAGATACGTAGCAAATTTCCGAAGGTAAAAGGCGCCGATAATGCAATTGCGCACGGACAAGCAATAATCAATACTGCTGTAAATACATTCATAGCCTTAGAAGCATCTGTAGCCAACCAAAATAGGGTTGCTATTACAGCAATGCTGAGTACAGCTATTGTAAATCGTTTACTGATAGCATTGGTTAACGTGGTAAAACCGTCTTCTTTATTCTTGTTAAATACATCATTACTCCACAATTGCGTGAGATAACTTTGTTCAACCGATTTAATGGCTTCCATTTCAATCACTCCTGAAGTTTGCTTTCCTCCAGCATATAATTTATCACCAGATTGTTTGCTAACCGTTTCAGATTCGCCAGTAACAAAACTATAGTCGATTCTTGCTTTTCCATTAATAAGAATGCCATCAACAGGAATAAGTTCTTCATTTCTAATGAGTAATCGATCACCTTTTTTGATATCATAAACTTGAATTGGCGATTCATCACCATCTGATGTTATTTTAGTAACCGCAATTGGAAAGTAAGATTTGTAATCGCGTTCAAATGATAAGAACGTATATGTTTTTTGCTGAAAGAACTTTCCCAATAATAAAAAGAAGACCAAGCCAGTAAGACTATCAAAAAAACCAGAACCTAAGTCGAAGAAGATCTCTACAGTACTTCTAATGAATAGTACAGCAATACCTAAAGCGATAGGCACATCAATATTTAATAACTTAGAGTTTAAACCTTTATAAGCAGATATGAAATAGTCACGACCAGCATAGAAAACTACTGGAATTGAAAAAGCAAACATCAACCAACGAAATAGATGCTTGTATTGCTCTAGCCAGAATTCGCCTACTTCAAAATACTCAGGAAAAGATAAAAACATCACATTTCCAAAGGCAAAACCAGCAATACCTAGTTTATAGATAAGACTTCTATTGACATGTTGTTGCCCAGTTTTAAAATCGTCTAGTGAAATATAGGGTTCGTAACCAATAGTACTTAAAAGTAAGACCGTATCTTTAAGTGTAACCTTTTCTGAATTGTAAGTAATACGAACGGTTTTCTTTCCAAAGTTCACTTGTGAAGTGGTAATATCTTCATTTAATTTATTGAGATTCTCTAAAATCCAAATGCAAGAACTACAGTGAATATGAGGAATATAGAGCGTCGCAATTTGAATGCCTCCATCATTAAATTCAGTGAGCTTTTCGATGATATCATCTTGAGATAAAAAATCGTATTTGCCTTGTATTTCTTTTGGTACAGCGCCAGGAGAAGCCTGCAAATCATAATAACAGGTGAGATCATTTTCTGAGAATATCTCATAAACGGTCTTACAGCCATTACAGCAGAAGTTCTTTTCGTTGAAGGTGATATTTGTATTGTCACAATCATCACCACAGTGGAAACAAGATAACTTGTCCATATTATTTGCTCATTTATACCTGATGCAAAGTTTGAAAATGAACTGTGATTATAATATGATATTTGTCATGTTTTGATTAATTTTACAAGATTACCTAAACATCGATTATGAGTAAATGTGAACAATGTATTATTAGGCAATTCAATTCTCTTAAAGCACTAACCAGAGAAGAGTTAGTGCGAATATCTGGATGTAAGACATCTAGAATTATCAAAAAAGGTGAGGTTATTTTTGAAGAAGGTGATGCCGTTAATGGTGTGTTTTGTGTAAAAGACGGTGTTTGTAAGTTGTCTAAATTAAGCTCTAATGGAAAAGATCATATTGTAAAGTTGGTAGTTAAAGGTGATTTATTGGGACAGCGTTCTTTGGTAGGTGAAGAGTCGGCAAATTTGAGTGCCGTAGCATTAAACGATATGGAAGTGTGTTTTATTCCAAAGAGTGAAATTATGCAAGACCTTCAAAAAAACCCAAAATTCACTTTAGATATGCTTCAGCAAATGGCTCATGATTTGAAAGAATCTGATAATGTGATTGTCGATATGGCTCAGAAATCGGTTAAGAATAGATTGGCCGATGTTCTTATCTATTTGAATGACCATTTTGGAGTTGATGATGATGGTTTTTTAGCCATTAATTTGTCTCGAGAAGATTATGCTAATGTTGTTGGAACTGCAACCGAATCTGCTATTCGAATCTTATCTCAATTTAAAAAAGAGGGTTTTATTTCAACCCAAGGGAAGCAAATAAAAATTGAGAATCTTCATAAATTAAAACTCATCGAGTAGTTTTATAAAAACTTTACCAAAATTAAATTGTAATAGTTGTATTTTTATACAGCTATGAAAGAGAGAACTAATTTCAAAAAAGGCTTTGTTTTTAAATCGTACGAAGCACCTAATCAGTCCCCTTTTGAAAAACTTTTTGAAATCTTTAAAGAGTTGATTACACATACATCTGGAGATTTTGATGAAGCGATTTCTTGGCTTCGAGAATTGGATAAGGAATACGAGCTCACCACAGCCGAATATACTATTGATGATTTCATCGAAGATTTAAAAAAGAAAGGCTACATCAAAGAAGAAATCGATCCTGACGGAAAAGGTGGAATGGCTATAACCGCAAAAACAGAACGTGCTATACGACAACAAGCTTTGGACCATATCTTTGGAAAAATAAAGAGAAGTGGACAAGGCAACCACAAAAGTAAAAGTCCGGGAATAGGAGATGAGCACACAGGTGATTTTAGACGTTACCAATTTGGTGACGCTTTAGATAAAGTCTCTATGACTGAAAGTTTGCGTAATGCGCAAATTAATCATGGTATTGGCGATTTCAGTATTACTGAAGATGACCTCGTCGTAGAAGAAACATTGCATAAATCTCAAATGAGTACCGTTTTGATGATTGATATTAGTCATAGCATGATTCTTTATGGTGAAGATCGTATCACACCAGCCAAGCGTGTAGCCATGGCTTTAGCAGAACTCATTACGACGCGTTACCCAAAGGATACTTTGGATATTATTGTCTTCGGAAATGATTCTTGGCAGATCGAAATCAAAGATCTTCCTTATCTCAAAGTTGGTCCTTACCATACTAATACGGTTGCAGGTTTGCAGTTAGCCATGGATCTACTCAGAAGAAAACGAAACACGAATAAACAAATCTTTATGATTACCGACGGTAAACCAAGTTGCTTGCGATTACCAGACGGACAGTATTACAAGGATAGTAACGGACTCAACCCTTACATCACCAATAAGTGTTATGCTATGGCACAACAGGCAAGGAAATTACATATTCCTATTACTACATTTATGATTGCTCAAGATCGCTACTTGATGCAATTTGTTCAAGAATTTACTAGAGCCAATCAAGGAAAAGCCTTTTACACAGGTTTGAAAGGCTTAGGGGAAATGATTTTTGAAGATTATGAAACGAATAGAAAAAAAAGAATAAGAGGATAAATAGATATGAAAATAGAAACGATAAAAACCTTAGGCGAATTAAAGACATCAGGTTATCAATCTAAATCTATAAAAGATGAATTGCGTGATAACTTAATTGAAAAAATAAAGAATAAAGAGACAGCTTTTGAAGGTGTGCATGGTTATGAGAATACAGTAATTCCTGAGTTGGAGCGCGCTATTCTATCAAGACATAATATTAATTTATTGGGTTTACGCGGACAAGCAAAAACACGTTTGGCGCGTTTGATGTTAAACCTCTTAGATGAGTATATTCCTTATGTAGAAGGCTCAGAAATTAATGACGACCCATTCCAGCCTATTTCACGTTTTGCTACAGAATTAATTGCTGAAATGGGAGACGATACACCAATTTCATGGTTACACAGAAGTGAACGCTTTGCTGAAAAATTGGCAACACCAGATGTGACTGTAGCTGATCTTATTGGAGATGTTGATCCCATAAAAGCAGCAAATTTGAAATTGAGCTATGCCGATGATCGTGTAATTCACTACGGTATGATCCCAAGAGCAAATCGAAGTATTTTTGTTATTAACGAATTACCCGATTTACAAGCTCGAATTCAGGTGGCTCTATTTAATATTTTACAAGAAGGTGATATCCAAATTCGCGGATTTAAATTAAGATTACCATTAGATGTTCAATTCATTTTTACGGCAAATCCAGAAGATTACACTAACAGAGGAAGTATAGTAACACCATTGAAAGACAGAATTGGAAGTCAGATTCTTACACATTATCCTATTGATATTGAAACAGCACGACTCATTACAGAGCAGGAGGCTAAATTGGTCGAAAGCCAAAAAGAATCGGTTATGGTCCCAGATCTTGCTAGAGATTTACTAGAGCAGATTGTATTTGAAGCTCGAGAAAGTGAATATATTGATGCTAAAAGTGGTGTAAGTGCACGTTTAAGTATTACAGCTTTGGAGAATTTGTTAAGTACGGCAGAACGTCGTGCATTAAAAGCAGGTGATGATAAGACGATGTTGCGTTTAAGTGATTTTGTCGGTATTATTCCGTCCATTACAGGAAAAGTAGAGTTGGTGTATGAAGGTGAGCAGGAAGGTGCAGCAATGGTAGCCTATAATTTAATAGGAGAGGCCGTAAAGCGCTTGTTTCCAGAGTTCTTTCCGAAGATAGAAAAACTAAAAAAAGACGATGACGAAACCCCTTATGATGGTATTGTCTCATGGTTTTTTAATCAGCAAGATGGTTTTGAAATTCTTGATGATCTTAGAGATAAAGAGTATAAGGCATTACTCGATGCAATTTCTCCATTAGATGATCTTTTAGGTGAGTACCAGCCTAATTTAAGAAAGGAAGATAGTTATTTTGTTAAAGAATTTGTGCTTTGGGCATTAGTAGAATTTAAACAGCTCAGCAAATACCGTTTTACCGAAGGCATTCAATTTAAAGATCCTTACGGAAGTTATATAAGAGGGATTTAACTACCAAGTATCTCTACTTTTAATATTTGCTTCACAAAGTTTTATAATCTCTGCGATTCTTTTTTGTCGCGTCACCTCACGTTTTGCCTGATTTAACCAGTATAGATAACCTTTTCTATATGAAGGCGCGAAGTTTTTAAAATTTTCAAAGGCCTTAGAGTTTTTATCAAATTCTAACTGCAACTCGGTAGGCACGATTCCTTTTTCTACGTTGTCTAATGCTGTCCAACTGCCATTCTTTTTAGCTATTTTTATACTATTTAATCCACTTTCATGAATTAGATTTTTAGCAGAAAGTTCTTTAATGTGTCTTTTGTTTAAGGCGCTCCAAACACTTTTAGGTTTTCTCGGACAAAAATATTGCCTGCGTTTTCCATTACCAAGACTTTTAACAGTAGAATCAATCCAACCATAACAAAGCGCTACTTTAACGGCTTCTTCCCATCGCATCGAAGCCTCTTTGTTTTCAACTTTATAAAAAATTAAGTAGATGCCTGTTGAAGAATTGTGGTTCTCAAGGAGCCAATTACGCCATTCTATGTCTGTTTTGAAGTAGTATTCCATGGTTTTTTAAAGACTTTACTTACAATTTTAACGTATCAAAATCGCTAAAACATTGATTATGTTGTTTTTACGATTTTTGGGTTTTTATAGGCTTAGTGCTGTTTTTTAGCGATTTTTTTAACATTTATGTGTATTTCGTCGAATATTTTGTGCATTTAATCGATTTATTCTGTATACTTGTATTGCGTAAGTTTACATTTACGCCGTTATTGAAATTGTGATTTATATCACTTTTAAATATTTGGCCCCAAGCCTATGAAACAAAAATACCTATTTAATGTAGTTCATACTACAGCGTTATGTTCTTTTCTTTCCAAGTCTGTTCAGCAGATAATTTTAGGATCGTTTTGATACATGTCGTAATACCCAAATTGGTAATACACTTTCATAATATTTATTCAATATCTAATTAATCCAAAATACTTTTCATAGCTAGAAAGTATTTCCCTCATAGTGCTATGTGTTAGCTATAGTTAACACTGCATAACCTAATTAAACTAAAAATAAGGGATTTACTATGGTGCAATGCACCTTAAAAATTATTATGTATGAAAGCTATTAAGAATTTTGGTAGACCCGCTATTACCAAATTATGTATTTTAATTATCTTCTTTTTGTTCAATACCATTACTGTATTTGGACAAGTGGTGAGTGAACAAGCATATGAAGCTCCAGAAACTTCTGTTGTCATCTCAACTTCACCTGGTAATGTGAGTACACAATTACAACTATGGATGAAGGCAGATGCTTCAACAAGTACAACTACAAATAATCAACGTGTGAATACTTGGGGAGATAATTCTTCAAACGCGTTTAGTATTGTAAAGGGATCAACTAACGGTCCTACCTATATAACAGATGCTATTAATTTTAATCCAGCACTACGATTTACAAGAAGTGGTGGAGAGTATATGAAAATAGCAACAGCTTCTATCGCAGGAACAGGTTTAGATATAACACCATCTCCTGATGCTGCCATAACAAATCCTTCAAGTATGTCAATCTTTGCGGCTTTTTTAACCGATCAAAGTGGTGCAGGAACAATATTATCAAGAGCAACTGGGAGTAGTAGAAGTTATCAATTATGGTTAGGAGATAGAGATCGTGTAGTGCATTATACACTAGGAAGAACTTCAGGAACCAGCCAATCAGATCCCAATAGTGGAATTAACTACGGAATTACACATGCTAGAAATGATCCAAAAATTTCATCTTTAGTTGTTGATATTAGTGGAGCCTCACTAGCAAATGATCCTAATGAAGCATCAGGGAAAATAAAGAAATATGTAAACGGATACCTCGATCCATTAACAACTTACACAGATGGTGATGCTGGTTTTGGTACTGGAGAAACCACAGATAAAGATGTTATCATTGGTGGAAGAAGAAATAATAGCAATACAGATATTGGTAATTTATTACAAGGAAGAGTTGCCGAAATCATTGTTTATGACAGAGCATTAACAGCAGCTGAAAGACAAAAGGTTGAAACTTATATGGCCATTAAGTATGGCATTACTCTTGGCTATAATGATGAATACTACAGATGGGAAAACTCACCAAACCATACAACTACTTTTGGATATTCTGGAACTAGTAATGATTATGTGCTTTCTAATGGAACTTATGCTTGGACTGGATCGGATAACTCCGGATTTGGATATAATGTTTTTGGTATAGCAAGAGATGATGACTCTGGTTTATTACAATTAAAATCTAAGAGTGTTCATGTTGCAGAAATAACTAAGGAAACCTCAGTATTAACTATAGAAGATGAATCTAATTCTATTTCTAATGATAGAGATTATTTATTGGTTGGAAATAATGGAGCAGCAATTCAGTTGCAATCTTCAGTAGTTCCTGAGAGAGTATCTTCTACCATTGGTAGAATTTGGAAAGCTAGAGAAAGTTCTAATGATGTTGGTACTATTAGATTGGATTTTGATTTAAGTCAATGGAGTATATCTGGTAGTACAGATCTAGAATTGATTATTTCAAGCAATAGTGACCTAACTAATTATAAAAATATTACTGGAACATATAATGCCACGACTAAAACCGTAAGCTTTACTGGATTGAATTTAGAAGATGGCGACTATTTCACCTTAGCGAAATTAGTAGAAATGAATGATTCATATCATTTCAATTTTGATGGTGTGTCTAACTATGTTGACCTTGGCGATAACTACGATTTAAATACTGGTAGTTTTACAATGTCTGCTTGGGTAAAAAGAACAAGTGGCACAAACAGATCTATCATCTCTAAGAGGACAAGTAATAATGCCGAAGGCTATGATTTTAAAATTGCTAACAATGGAAAATTTCAGGTGACATGGAGAGATGCTACCTCAAGTTTGCAATATCTTATTTCGTCGGTTGTTATTCCAACTGGAGAGTGGCATCATTTAGCATTTACGTATAACGGAACTAAAGGGACGCTTTATGTAGATGGTGTTGCTGATGGTTCTGGTGTTAAGCCGGCTCCAGCTGCATCTACATCGTCTTTTATGATTGGAGCTTCTGGAGAAACACCTGGTCGTTTTTTTAATGGAGATATTGACGAAGTTAGGATATGGGATGTTGAACTGTCTGAGGACCAATTGCGATTTATAATGAATCAAGAAGTTGAACAATCTGGTAGTAATGTAGCAGGTTCATATTTTATATCACAAGGGATTACACCTACAAAAAATGATATTTCTGCCATACCATGGACAAACTTAAAAGGTTATTTTCCGTTTTCACATTTAAGAGGAAATTGCTTATTTAATAAATCATCACAAACCACACTAAATGGTAGATTATACAATACACCTAATAGTGCTATTGATACTCAAACGGCTCCATTACCTTACAAGTCTACACAAAATGGAAGCTGGGAATCAAGTTCTTCTTGGGTGAATGGTTCAGGGCAAACAATTCCTGGAGCGACATCTATATCTAACGCTGCCATTTCAGTAGATTGGAATATTGTCGAAACATCTCATAATTTAACAATGGATAATGCTTCTATTACTTCAAAAAATAGATCATTTCTAGCTTTGGTTGTGAATTCAAATAAAATTACAGTCGATGGAAATAATTCGACAAATACTGGATATGGTTTAACAGTAACTCATTATTTAAGATTAAATGGTGATATTGACTTACAAGGTGAATCACAATTAATTCAATCTGAAGCTAGTGACTTGGAAGTTGCAAGTTCTGGGTCTGTGGAAAAAGATCAGCAAGGAACTAGAGATATGTTTACCTATAATTATTGGTCATCACCAGTGGGTGTGTCGAGTACGACAGCTAATAATACCAACTATTCTTTGACTAGTGTATTTAGAGACGGAACAAACTCTTCATCACCATTAAGCATAAACTTTATTACAAATTCATACGATGGTACGTCTGGATCACCAATTGGTATTGCAGATTACTGGGTATGGAAATTTGCAAATCAACCAGACGATAACTATTCTGCATGGCAGCATGTAAGAAGTACAGGAACTTTAAAACCAGGTGAAGGTTTCACAATGAAAGGTGTTGCCAATACTTCTGGTAATGTATCACAAGAGCAAAATTATGTTCTTAACGGAAAACCAAATAATGGAGATATCACATTGCCAATTAGTGCAGGAAACGATTATCTAGTTGGTAATCCTTATGCTTCTGCTATTGATGCACATGCCTTTATTCTAGATAATGCACCAACAATTGAAGGTGCAGGGAATACAACAGGTACGATCTATTTTTGGGAACATTGGGGTGGAGGATCTCATATTTTAGCCGAATATCAAGGCGGTTATGCAACCTATAATTTAGCAGGAGCTGTTCCGGCAGCAGCTTATGGTACTGCTGATGAAGATGTAGATCAAAGTAATTTAATAGGTACTAAATTACCTGGGCGATATATTCCAGTTGGACAAGGGTTCTTTGTCGTTGGTGAAAATACTGGAACGATTAGATTTAAAAATAGTCAGCGCGTATTTATGAGTGAAGCCACAAGCGCTTCAACATTTATGCGTAATGCCGCACCTAATCAGATTTCCGAAGATAGTGAAACTGAAACTGAGCCAGAGACTGAAGGTGGCTTAAGAATGAAGATTGGATTAAAATTTAATTCTTCTGGAACCTATACAAGAAAGATATTGGTAACTGCCGATGAGAATGCTACTATGGATTATGATTGGGGATACGATGCTGAATTATATGATATCCAAGCAGATGATATGTATTGGTTAATAGCTGAAGGTAAATATGTGATTCAAGGTATTAATAGTATGACCATTGAAACAGTTCTCCCTTTAGGGGTTAACGTTAACGATACTGGATCTAATACAATTTCGATTGATAAATTGGAAAACATACCTGAGGATATGGATATCTTTTTACATGATATCGAACTTGGATTGTATCATAATTTAAAAGAAGGAGACTATGAGGTAACCTTATCTTCGGGTATACATTTGAGTCGTTTTGAGCTTGTGTTTAATAATCAAGATACATTAGGAGTTGAAACAGCAGAGTTAGATGATGATACCATACAGGTTATTTATGATGGCGAAGCTGATGTTATTTCTGTACTAAACCCTAAACATTTAATTATTGATAGCATAGAACTGTTTACCATTCTTGGTCAGTCTGTATATGCATCAGATGATTTTGTAAATGAAAGTGAAATTAAAATAAAAACAGGTACATTAAGTGCTGGAGCTTATATTGTAAAAGTCGAAACCGAAACTGGAGGTTTCTCAACAAAAGTTATAGTTAATTAGATAGTTTTTTGAATTTTATGTCAACTTAAAGATCACCTTTTTTGGTGGTCTTTTTGTTTTTACTGAATACTATGTTCGTTATGTGCGAAATTTCGATGATTTTTAAGCTATGTATTCTGATATTCAATCATTTATATGTTGTTAAATAAATGTCACTTAATCGATATTTTATGCAATTTCAATCATTATAACGAGTATTTTATGCATCTAAACGAGTATTTCACAGCACCTCATATTGCCGTTCTATATTTGAACTGTTATTGAAATTGTGTGTTACATACAATTAAATATTTGGCCCCAAGCCTATGAAATAAAATACCTATTTGACTTTCATAATATTTCTTTCAATTTCAAATTAATCCAAAATACTTTTCGTAATAGCGAAGTATTCTCCCTCAATGTGTAAATACTAAATGTCAATTTAGTTCGCGCACAACATTTAATAAAAAAACAAGAGAATTTAACTAAGCAATGATGTAAGGCATCATTAAAAACCTACTATTATGAAAACGATTACAAATTTTCAAATTTCAAAAACAACAAGAGTATCTGCTTTACTTTTTTGTATTGCATTAATGTGTTCAAATTTTGTATTTGCTAATACGCCTAACGATCCAGACCTAAGAAAGAAAATAGGTTTACAACTTAATTCTGCTGGAACTTACGAAAGAGAAATATTAGTTGTAGAAGATGAAAATGCAACAGAAGGATACGATGCAGATTATGACACTGCAATTGACAATATACAATCTGATGATATGTATTGGTTAATTGATCAAGGAAAATATATTAACCAAGCTATTGGTGAAATTAACGAAGAGACTGTAATTGCTTTAGGCATTCACACAAATACAAGTGGAATAAACACAATTTCAATTAACAAATTGGAAAATATTCCAAACGCAATGAAGATTTTTGTTCACGATATTCAAACAGGTATATATCACAGTATTAAGGATGGTGCATACGAAGTTAATCTTCCAGCTGGTCTTTACTTAAACCGTTTTGAAATTGTATTCATGCAACCAGAGACATTAAGTACGACAGATTTTGATGCAGATAAATCATTAGATATAATGTTTGATACATCTGCAGATCAAATTAAGATATTAAACAATGCAAATTTAAAAATAGATACTGTTGAAGTATACTCTATCCTTGGACAATCTGTTCACAGATCGAATGCTTCAAACGCAAATAACGAATTAAGTATAAACACTAATACAATGACAACTGGTGCTTATGTTGTGATTGTAAAAGCTGAAAACGGTATTAACTCGAAAAAGATTTTAGTTAATTAGTTAGTTTTTTTATTTTAAGTCATCAAAAAGGCTATCCTAATGGGTAGCCTTTTTGTATATCATACAGTATTAAAATATCTATTATTTTATCTCATGATCTTATTAGGAAACACAACAACGCTTTCAAAACCATCAGCATCAACAGCAGCAACGCCAAAGTAAAAATTATCTATAACGATGCCATCCAAAGTAAACTCGGTGACATTACCTACATATCTGCTATGATCCCAAGTTGGAGATGTGGTATCTCTCCAGTAGATCTTATAACCTTTGGCACCATCAACGGCATTCCATTTTAGTTTTACCGAGGCTTCTACAATTCCGCCGATTTCAACAGTTGATGGAGCAGGAGGTGCCCAAGCTAAGCTTGCCATATTGATAGCATTTACAGCAGTCAATTTTTTAGCATACCCAAAATTTACATGCTCAAACGTATCGCCATAAGCAACACCATTTTCGGTGCGAATATCTTGATGTTGCTGGGTATAATTTTCATGGGCTTCCATAATTCTAATACCAGGATAACCGAGATCATTAAAAGGTCTGTGATGTCCACCACGACCAAAACGGTCTAGTCGATAAACCATCATAGGATTCATCTCTGGCATGTATGTTTTTACAGTATTATGTACATAACGCGCTAGCTGACGCGAAGTACCATCAACTTCACCACCAAAAAAACGACGACCTCGTGCTTGACGTGCTAATATCTCAGGATCTGTTTCGGCAGTGGTAATAGGTTCAGAAAAAATTCGGAATGTTCGATTATCAATTACGCCATCTACACCTTCAATATTACCAATCATATCATTATTTAAAACACCAATAATGTCCCAACCTTGCTCTTTGGCATAGGCTGCTAATCCAGCACCACCAAATAAACCCTGTTCTTCACCAGATAGACCTACATAAACGATACTACTTTCAAATTGATATTTAGATAACACGCGGGCAGCTTCAATAGCTCCAGCCATCCCAGAAGCGTTGTCATTAGCACCTGGAGCATCTGTAGTGAAATCCATAGTGTTACTAGCACGTGAGTCGATATCGCCACTCATAATAACGTAACGGTTAGGATATTTGGTCCCTTTTTGAATGGCAACCACATTAACCACCCAAGCATCTTTTGGTACACGACGATTACCTTCTTTGGTGACAAAATCTTTTTGGTAAAATACATTCAGGCAGTTATTACAACCTTTTGAAATGGTTTCAAATTCATTCTTTATCCATCGTCTTGCAGCACCAATACCTCTTGTGTCACTAATGGTGTCACTAAAGGTGTTACGAGTACCAAAATCGGCAAGAGTTTTAACATCCTGTCTTAGACGTTCTTCGGAAACCGCATCAATAATGTCGTAAATATTTGGGCTGGTTTGCGCGAATGTAAATGTACAATAGGTTAAAAACGCTAGGGTTATTAATCGTTTCATAGTATTTTTAGTTGCTTTTATTTTGTGAGTAATAAAGTTCCGAAAATATCTGCATCTATCCAACCTCGGTTTTTATCGTCACCTTCGACAGCGATAGATCCAATAAAATTCTCACGATTTGCACTAGTGTCATTATCACAGTATGCTAATGCAAAGCCAACTTTTTTATTGGGTTTTAAGGTAATAGATGTATGAACACCATCATCAGTATAGGTGTCATCGTACAATAATATTTTAACTTCCCATATAGAGATATCTCCTTTAGTTTCTCTTTTGGATTCTATATGCGAATTATAGAGTTTGCCTTTTTCCGAAGTAGACATATCCACAACATTTCCATCTAGTGCAATATGATACGCAAAGGCATTGTGAGTAAATTGATGATCTCCGCCACTATTGTTTTCGTCAATAAAAATCTCTAAACAGTCATCGTCCCACCATGCTTTGAGAGGGTCTGGTTCTTTATCTAAAAGGACATCATCTGTTATTTCGGCTAAGAGATAAAGTGCCTCATTGGTCCAAGTGAGTTTGTAACGACCAGAAAAGTCGTTTTCAGAATATGAGGAGCCCAACCATAATTGATCAATGGGATACCAATTTGCATTCTCCCAAGCATTTTCATCAGCCTTACCATCTAATACGATATTGGTTTTGGATTTTTTGATGTTTAAAAGTTGATGTTCTGGTTTCATTGTAACGCTATTGGTTGCCTTGTTTGAATTTTGCTTACAGCTAAATACAATTACAATGAGAACTACTAAACACGAAACCTTTCTCATCGACTTTTCTTATAATTAAATTTTACGATCTCAACTTCTCCTTTATCATTTTTAATGTCGACATAGACGTTCATTTCGGTATCGCTTACTTTTTCAAAACTCATACCTTCAAAAATCACTTGAGTTGGTGTGATTTTTTTTAATGGAAAATCAACAGTTTCATTTTTGGTTTCCCATCCTTTGAGATCATTATCAAAATGTTTTAACTGAAGAACCAATGAATTTTCTACTTCTCTAATGATTTCAATTTCATAGAAAGATACCTTTCCATCATTAATCAATTTAAAAGTAGCCATCATAGAACCTCCAGAGGGTTCACTCCAATTTTCTTCTGTTTGGCCACCAAAGGCTTCACCTTTCCAATTGCCTGAAATCCATTTGATGTTTTCAAGCTTTGGAGCAAGAGAGTCTGTTGTAGCTTTTGTTACAGTTTGAGAAAACCCTAAAAAGCTAATGCAAAAAACGAGTATAAATATGTATTTCATTTTAAATCTTTTAATTAAACACCTTATTACTATAACGTTTGTAAGATGCATAATGTGGACATTTTTGCTCAAATATAGATCAATTGATCGTGTTATTGAATAAAAGTCACTTTAACAATCTTTCCATTTTCAACTTCATAAATTGCTACCGCATTAAAAACTTGTCCATTAGCTGTGACTTGTTCTTCGTCAATAACTTTGTTACCAATCACAATACGTTTTTTTATATAAGCCCTTAAATCTGGAACGCGATCAAACCAGTCTTTATAACCTTTTCGCATTGCTTCTTTTCCTTCTGTACTTAAGGTGTTTGGATAATTGTAAAGTTTTATATCATCTGCATAGTCAGCCATAAACGCATCAATATCTCTTGCATTGTAGGCTTCCAAATTTCTTTGAACAATGGCTTCGACCTTAGAGGTTGCGGTGTTACTTTCAGTTGTAGACTCTTCAGATTCGTTGGTTTGAGTTTGTGTTGTTTCTTCAGTAGTTTTTGTATCTGTTACAGTGGTGTTAGTAATATCTCCAGCGATTAATAGCTTCGTGCCTTCAGGATTTACAGCCAAACGTGTAATTTTAGTAATGCCGTTTGCAGTTAAATCGGCAACTTTTTTCCAGTTATTATCTTTTTGTAAAGTTAATTTATACAATACACTATCTTTTCCAGAAAGAATGGTTTTACTATCTAACCAACAAATATCTTCAACACCTGTCATCGTATTAGCAATCACTTTTGTGGCACCAGAAATTGGATTTAATGACTTTATTTGCCATTGGTTTTCATTGTCTTTGGAAATGTAACTCACTAGGTTTGAATTTGGAATCTTATGAAATGAACGTCCAACATTTAATTGATATTTTCGACTTTTACCTTCTTCTAAGTTTGTCGTATATAAATTTAAATTGTCCTCTTCGATAACTGCTGATACGATAGTTTGTTCATCATACCAGGTGTAATAAGCAACTACTAGATCTTGGATGAGTTCATTAGAATCACCATTACTCATATTGTATGCATAGAGGCGTTGTTTACCATCTTTATCTAAACGTACTGCAGAGACTTCATTTTTATTTGGAATTTTAAGTGGTGTGTATTCACCACCTTCTGTGAAATTGAGCCAAGATTTAGAATCATAGCGCATATCATATTTGGCAATATCGGTTTGACCATTTCTAGTCGAAGCAAATAAAATGTAGCGATCATTTAGAAATGAAGGCTGATTATCGTAGCCTTCATTATTTGATAAATTCTTGGCATTTTTTATTTCAATTTTTGAACTATTCGCTTCTAAATCGAATAGAAAAACTTCGGTATTCGCTTGAGAATATAATGCTAAGGTTGTTAGAAATAGGAGTAGAGTAACTAAAGATTTCATGAGTAATGATTTAGCATAAAGATATAAAAGTTTTGATAGGCATTTTATAAAAAACTTGTACAATCAAATTTTATTACTACATTTGTAGTATTAAAACTATAATTGTGGATATAAAACAGTTAAATAAATCGGAATTACAAATCATGAAATATCTATGGATTTTAAAAAAGGGATTCATGAAAGATATCGTTGAACAATTCCCAGCGCCTAGACCTGCATATACTACTATTTCTACTCTTTTAAAGCGTATGTGCGATAAAGGTTATATTGGTTTTGAGCGTTTAGGAAGAGACAAACAGTATTATCCAATTTTAAAGAAAAATGATTATTTCTCTAAGCAGGTCAATGGTATGATTCAGCATTTTTTTAATGATTCAAAATCTCAGTTTGCATCATTCTTTACAAAAAATGCAGATTTATCTGTAACAGAATTAGAGGAATTGCAAGAGTTATTACAGCAAAAAATTAATCAAAAAAAGAAATAAATGATCGACTACTTATTCTATACATTGGTGAGTTTAGGCGGTTCCTTTTTGGTGTACCATTTTGTTCTAAAACAGCAAAAGACCTTTCAGTTTAATCGTGCTTATCTGCTTATAACTTTAATATTATGCTTGTTAGCACCACTAATGGAAATTGAGATATTAGATACAGTACCAAGCATCACAGAGCTATCCATACAGCATTCAGAAAATAATGCGATTGCTCATCAAGCTATGAATGGTGTGACCGTATCTGAAATTAAAAAACCAGACCATACAATATATGATATGATTTGGTATGTGTATTTAGCTATTTCGTTATGCTTTGTATTTAGATTCATAAAAAATCTAGTGAGTATCATTACACTTACAAGACAAGATCATGTACGCCATGCTAATCTTAAATTAATAGAAGGAAATGAAAGTAAAAATCCCTCAAGTTTTTTTAATTATTTGTTTATCAATTCAGACAGTCTAGAGGATGACTATTATTCAAATTCTATGATTCAACATGAGGTTGTCCATTGTAATCATTGGCATAGTTTAGATGTGCTCTTTATAGAGTTTGTCTTATGTGTATTGTGGTTTAATCCTTTTGTTTGGTTGTATAAAAAGGCGATTACACAAAATCATGAATTTATAGCCGATCATTTTACTATAAAGTCGGGTATAGATATCGACACATATTCTCAACTCATCATTGGGTCTAATCCTACGGAATACCGCGTTCCTTTTACTAGCGGATTTAATTTCATTCAAATCAAAAACAGAATTATTATGTTACATCAATCAAAATCATCAGTTTTCAAACGTACATTAAAGGTTACAACTGCTTTACTTTTATTTTCTGGAATTTTTATGCTTAGTTCATTTAAAGATTTAAAAAAGCCTATAGTTGTTGTTATAGATGCCGCACATGGTGGTAGTGATCCAGGACAATTAAACGAAAAAGGACATTTAAATGAAAAGGATATTGTTCTAAATATTTCTAATGCTTTGGCACAATATAGTAATGAGGATATCAAGATCATTACGTTAAGAGATGAGGATAAGTTCTTGTCTTTAAATGATAGAGTCAAGTTTATTAATGCTCAAAAGCCAGATTTATTGATCAGCCTTCACTGTAATGGCTATAAGGATAAGTCGGAAAATGGTGTCGAAGCTTTTTATTATTCTAAAAATGAATATGAGAAAAAATCATATGACTACAGTGAAATCTTGATCAAAAATCAATTGAAATCATTTTCTGATCGAGGTGTTGTAAAGCAAGCAAGCTTTTATATACTTAAAAATAGTAATTGTCCAGCTGTACTATTAGAACTCGGTTTCATTACTAATGAAAGAGACAGAGCAATCTTAACTGATAAAAACCATCAAAAAATTATAGCTAAATCAATTTATAAAAGTTTAGAAGATATTAGAGGGCGTAATTAGTTTTAATAAATAACAATTGAAAAAAAGCCAATCCCACAAGTGGATTGGCTCTCCATGTTTAGAAAATTTGAATTAGTCTCAATTTTGCTAACATTAATTGTCTAATTAAGCACAGAACTCCATGTTATCGTTCATAATGTACTTAAGTCGACATCTCAAACTAAAAAAAAAATCTTTAAAAACAGTATTTGTTTTCTGCTTTAACTTTTTCTGCAATTTCATTGCGTAAGTCTACAATGTCTGGATAGTTTTGGTACTTTGTAAAACGTTTAAGTCCCATTAACATCATACGTTGTTCATCTCCTTCTGCAAATGAAATAATACTTTCTTTTCCTTTTCCTTCTACAATACTTACGGCATTGTATAAGTATAATTTAGACATGGCAATTTGTACTTTTTGAGCGGCTTCACCAAAGCGTTTCGCATTTTTCTCGGTTCTTAAAATCGTAGACTCAGCCATATAGATTTCGATTAAGATATCAGCAGCTGCAATTAATAACTGTTGATGCTCTTCTAAATCTTGTCCGAATTTTTGAACAGCAGCACCAGCAACCATTAAGAATACTTTTTTAAGTTTGGCGATCATTGCTTTTTCTTCAGAAAACAACTCAGAATAATCAGGAGTTTCAAACGAAGGAATCCCCATTAATTCTTCCTGTACTTTCATTGCTGGACCTAAAAGGTCAACATGACCACGCATAGCTTTCTTCACAAGCATTCCAACTGAGAGCATACGGTTAATTTCGTTTGTTCCTTCATAGATACGTGCAATACGAGCATCTCTCCAGGCTGCTTCCATTGGTGTTTCTTCAGAGAATCCCATTCCACCAAAGATTTGGATACCTTCATCGGCGCAATTTTGAACATCTTCAGAAACAGCAACTTTTAAGATAGAACATTCAATAGCATATTCTTCAACGCCTTTCAATTCTGCTTCTTGATGTGTATTTCCTGAGGCTTCACGAATGGCGATACGATCTTCAATGTTTTTTGCAGCTCTATATGTTGCAGATTCTCCAGCATAAGCACTAGTTGCCATTTGTGCAAGTTTTGTTTTGATGGCTCCAAAATCTGCAATAGGTGTTTTAAACTGCTTACGTTCGTTGGCATAGTTTACTGCAGTTGTAAGAATGCGTCGTTGTGAATCTAAACAAGCAGCAGCTAATTTAATACGACCAACATTTAATGCATTCATAGCAATTTTAAATCCTTCACCACGACCAGCTAACATGTTTTCTACAGGAACAACAGTATCATTAAAAAATACTTGACGTGTAGAACTTGCACGAATACCTAATTTATGTTCTTCTTCTCCTAAAGTAATTCCATTAGGTTTTTCTCCATCATATTCAACAATAAATCCGGTAATATTTTTATCATCTTCTATACGTGCAAATACAATCATAACACTACAAAAACCTGCGTTTGATATCCACATTTTTTGTCCGTTGATTTTATAGGATTTACCATCTGCTGATAATTCGGCTGTCGTTTTACCAGAGTTGGCATCAGATCCAGCTCCAGGTTCGGTTAAACAGTAAGCACCAAACCATTCACCAGAAGCTAATTTTGGTACATATTTTTGCTTTTGTTCTTCTGTTCCATAGAGTGTAATTGGCATTGTTCCAATTCCAGTATGTGCACCAAAGGCTGTACTAAAAGAACCTGTACCACTAGAAATATAGTCACAGGTTAAGCACGTAGATACAAACCCCATTCCCAATCCACCATAAGCTTCAGGAACAGCAACACCTAAAAACCCGAGTTGCCCAGCTTTTACCATGCATTCTTCAGTTAAGGCATAATCTTTTGCTTCAAAACGTGCCTTATGTGCTATAATTTCGCGGTCATTAAACTCCATAACCGCTTCTTTCATCATTTTTTGTTCTTCTGAAAAATCTTCAGGTGTAAATACATCCTCACATTTGGTTTCTTTTACCAAAAATTGGCCTCCTCTTAAGATATCTTTTTCTGTTGTTTCCATTGCTATATTTTTGTTTTGTTCTTTCTGTTAGTTTAAAAATTCGAAGATACCACAGGCGCCTTGACCTGTTCCCACACACATGGTTACGGCACCATATTTTCCTTTCATGTCGCGCTTACGCATTTCATCAAATAACTGTACCGATAGTTTGGCACCTGTGCACCCAAGTGGATGCCCTAGAGCGATTGCACCTCCATTAACATTAATAATGTCTGGATTTAAATCTAATTCTCTAATAACTGCTAATGATTGCGAAGCAAAGGCTTCGTTGAGCTCGATTAATTCTAAATCTGATTGTTGTAATCCTGCTTGTTTCAATGCTTTTGGGATGGCTTTTACAGGGCCAATTCCCATGATACGAGGTTCTACTCCAGCAGCAGCATAGTTTACTAAACGTGCAATAGGTTCAATATTTAATTCTTTAACCATATCCTCACTCATCACCATAACAAAGGCAGCACCATCACTCATTTGAGATGAGTTACCTGCCGTTACACTTCCTCCAGCAGCAAAAACTGCTCTTAGTTTGGCTAAGGCTTCTTTATTGGTTCCTTTTCTCGGACCTTCATCTTTAGTTACAGTGTAAGACTTTGTTGCTTTTTTTCCATTCTCATCAATATAAGTTTGATCAACTGTAATAGGAACGATTTGATCTTGAAAACGATTTTCGGCTTGTGCTCGTAATGCTTTCATATGAGAGTTGTATGCAAACTCATCTTGATCTTCACGAGATACTTTAAATTGATTAGCAACAGCCTCTGCTGTATTTCCCATTCCCCAATAATATTCTTCATGGCCAGCTTTAACAGTATCATAATTTAATTCTGGTTTGAATCCAGTCATAGGAACAGAACTCATACTTTCTGATCCTCCAGCAATAATACAATCTGCCATTCCAGCTTGGATCTTAGCTGTTGCAATACCAATAGTTTCAATTCCTGAAGAACAAAAACGGTTCACAGTTACACCAGGTACATCGACACTGTTTAATCCAATTAAAGAAATAAATCGAGCCATGTTTAGACCTTGTGAACCTTCAGGCATTGCATTACCTACAATAACATCATCAATTCTTGAGACATCTAGATTAGGTAATTCTTTCATCATATGCTGAATGGTTTCAGCACCTAACTCATCGGCTCTTTTAAAACGGAACACGCCTTTTGGTGCTTTACCAACTGCTGTTCTATATGCTTTTACTATATATGCTTGTTTCATTGTCTTAGTTTCTTAAAGGTTTTCCTTTGGTTAACATGTGTTGGATTCGTTCTAAGGTTTTACGTTCAGTACATAATGAAAGGAATGCTTCACGTTCTAAATCCAATAAATATTGTTCTGTAACCAACGTTGGTTCAGATAGATCTCCACCAGCCATCACGTATGCTAATTTATTAGCTATTTTTTGGTCGTGTTCACTAATGTAGTGACTCGCTTCCATAGCATCTGTTCCTACCAAGAACATACCTAAGGCTTGTTTTCCAAGTACTTTTATATCCTTGCGTTTTACAGGTTGTGTATAACCAGCATCAGCGAGTAACTTAGCGTGAGCTTTTGCAGTCGCAATTTGTCTATCCTTATTAACAACGACGATATCTTTTCCTTTTTGAAGTACACCTAAATCAAATGCTTCATAAGCTGAGGTTGCAACTTTAGCCATACCAATAGTCAAGAAATATTCTTGTAGTACATTTAGCTCAACATCACCTTTTCTAAATGTGTCTTGAGCTCTTAAAGCCATTTCTTTAGAGCCTCCACCGCCAGGAATAACACCAACACCAAACTCTACAAGTCCGATATAAGTTTCAGCGGCTGCAACAACTTTATCTGCGTGCATTGATAACTCACATCCACCACCTAATGTCATGCCATGAGGAGCAGAAATGGTTGGAATAGAGGAGTAGCGCATACGCATCATGGTATCTTGGAAATATTTGATAGCCATATTCAATTCGTCATATTCTTGCTCGGCTGCCATCATGAAAATCATTCCAATGTTGGCGCCAACTGAAAAATTAGCCGCTTGATTTCCTACCACTAAACCAGCAAAATCTTTTTCGGCTAGATCTATAGCTTTATTTAATCCAGCTAAAACATCACCACCAATCGTATTCATTTTAGATTGGAATTCTACATTAAGAATACCATCACCTAGATCTTCAACAACAACACCTGAGTTTTTAAACACTTCATTAGATGCTCTAATATTGTCTAAAATGATAAAGCTATCTTGACCAGGAATTTTTTCTTGAGATTTTTTCGGAATGTCATATGCATAAGTGGCACCAGCTTTAACACTGTAGAATGATGTACTTCCCGAAGCTAACATGTCATTTACCCAAGCATTAGGTTCTAGTCCTTCGGCTTTCATGATCTCAATTCCCTTTTCTACACCAATAGCATCCCAAATTTGAAAAGGTCCATGTTCCCATCCAAACCCAGCTTTCATGGCATCATCTATTTTATATAGATCATCTGTAATTTCAGGAATACGATTTGACACATAGGCAAATAATGCAGCAAAGCTTTTACGGTAAAATTCACCAGCTTTATCTTTTCCTTTGACTAATACTTTAAAACGGTCAACAACCTTATCGATAGATTTTGTTAGCTCTAAAGTGGCAAATTTTGCTTTTTGAGCAGAACGGTATTCTAATGTATTAAGGTCTAGAGATAATATTTCTTTTTTACCTTCAGCAGATACATTTTTTTTATAGAAACCTTGTTTCGTTTTACTACCTAACCATTTATTTTCCATCATAGTGTTGATGAAATCTGGCAATTGGAACAATTCATGACGTTCGTCATTTGGACAGTTTTCTCTAATCCCATTGGCTACATGAACTAAGGTGTCTAAACCAACAACATCAACAGTACGGAAGGTTGCCGATTTTGGACGACCTATTACAGGGCCTGATAATTTATCTACGTCTTCGATAGTGAGATCTAAATCTTTTACTGCATGAAATAGACTCATGATACTAAAGATTCCAATTCTATTTCCAATAAATGCTGGTGTGTCTTTGGCAACAACTGATGTCTTTCCAAGGAATTGTTCACCATAGCCATTTAAAAAATCTAAAACGGATGCATCTGTTTTAGGTCCTGGAATGATTTCAAATAATTTTAAGTATCGTGCAGGATTAAAGAAGTGTGTTCCACAAAAATGCTTTTGGAAATCATCGCTTCGTCCTTCACTCATAAATTTAATAGGAATACCTGATGTATTTGATGTAATTAATGTTCCAGGTGTTCTATGTTGCTCTAGTTTTTCAAACACTTGCTGTTTGATATCTAAACGCTCAACAACAACTTCCATAATCCAATCTACATCTTTTACTTTTGCAATATCATCTTCTAGGTTTCCAGTAGTGATTCTATTTTTAAAAGATGGATGATAAAGAGGTGCAGGTTTTGATTTTATTGAAGCAGTTAAGGCATCATTAACCAATCTATTTCTTACGACCTTATCTTCTAAAGTTAAGCCTTTAGCTTTTTCTTTATCATTTAGTTCTCTAGGAACGATGTCTAATAGTAAGACATCAACACCAATATTAGCAAAATGACAAGCGATACCGCTTCCCATAATTCCCGAACCAATAATGGCAATTTTTTTAATTCTACGTTTACTCATCTTATTTTAAAATGTGTTCTTTTTGGTTGTATATCTGTTTGTTGGAAATCATATTATTAATGACTTCAGCCACTTTATAAAAATTGGCTAGCTCTTCTTCCGAAACATTATCTCTAATTGTTTCGTTAAATGTGAGTACTTTTTCTCTTGAATAAGCTCTCTTTTCTCTACCAAATTCTGTGAGGTGAATTAAGACACCACGACCATCTTCAGGATTAGGTTTTCTTGTAATTAACCCTTTTTCTTCCATGGTTTTAAGTGTGCGTGATAAACTCGTAGCTTCCATTCCCATTTTTGGGCCAAGAGAAGTGGAAGGTGTCCCATTTTCAGGATCAATACTTAGTAAAGCGAAACCTGTGGCCATCGTGGTGTCAAATTGAGATGCTTCTTCATTATACATCTTATTGACCGCTAACCAAGTGGTTCTAAGTACATAGTCAATCGTTTTATCCTTCATAATTTGAATTTTGGAATCCAAATATACTAAAAAATACTATGCACGCATAGTAATTGTGAAAAAATTATGCATGCATAGTATCTTGAATACGTATTCAAAATGATATGAAAAGTCTATACGTTAATATCTAAAATTTCTTTTCTTGATTTAATGCCAAGTTTAGCGTAGATATTACTTGCGTGCGACTTAACAGTGCTTAAACCAATATTCAATTCGTCGGAAATCTCCTTATTTGATTTTCCGTCTTTTATTAGTGAGAAAATTTTTCGTTCTTGAACACTTAATGATCGTAGTTTATTTGACTTTCTAACCACGAAAAGATAATAACTCAATACTATTCCACCAAGAAAACAGACCAAGCCAATAGAAATATTCATATAAGACTTTTCTTCTTTTGGAAGCGGTAAACTGTTTCTAAACTCTTTAAAATAGGTTGATGAATTTCCTTCCCATTTTATAAGGTAGTCGGTATAAAACTGTTTATTAATGTCATAGTTAGTTTCATACTTACTTTTATAAAGAGCATAGAGCGATACTAATGCATTAGAAGAGGTGTCGGCAACAAATCGAAGTTTTTCATTAATTCCCTTAGTAATGAATTCACGCTTAAGATAGGTCTCTTCGACACTTGTACTATCAACAAAGCGTGCTATTTTATTAATTTCAGAAAGCGCAAAATTTGGCAGATCTCCTTCAATTTCAGCGAGATAAAAAGGCGTCTGACTTTTGTTTTTGCTTACATAGATATTAGAGCTTTTTTTGGTGATAAGAAACATATGGTTTTCATCTTTTCCACCAATAATAAGAGAAGCTGGAGGTGCGTTCTTTTTTGCAATATGAACTCGATATAAATGTTCTTTCTCAGGTAAAAATGACGTGTCAAATTTAAAGTTACCATTAGTATCAATATCTGCAACAGACACAATCATGGAGTTAGACATCGTAAACATTTTATTAAACGACGGAATCAATGATAAATAGACTTTCTTGCTCCAAGTAGAATCTAATTGAATAGAACCTTTAATAGTATAATGCTCTTGTTCACTTTGTGATGAACATAATAAACAAGAGCAAATTATAAATATAAGAGATGTGTGCTTTAATAGGCTGGTTTTAAGCATTAATATACAAGTTTACATTTGTTGTGAAGATTGAATTTCTACACGACCAGTAGCATTTATCGGAATAAAAACAATTTTCCAGTTTCCTTTTTGTGGTTTGTTTATGTATTTATTGATTTGACCAGTAACCCCATCTTTGAGCATGCTGAATAAAGATCCGTCATCCTCTGACTCTATACTTTCTACTGAAAATTCGCCTTGTTTTTCATCTGAAGGGTCATAAATCACAATAGAAACGCTCCCTTTTTTTACTGCACAATTAATAAAAAGTTGCAATGCAGTTGTATTTTCAGAGAGTTTGATATTGACGCTTTGAGTTTTAGAAGACGCCTTAAATCCAAGATTTCTAGTCGTTTTAAATTCTGTTTGTGCTAGAGCTCCAAAACTTAAGAAAAGTGTGAAGATGATTACTGTAATAGATTTTGAAAATTTCATAATATTCGTTTTTTAGATTAATACCGCAAATGTATATCTAAAGCACTTCCGTCTCAAGTTTATAAGGTTGAAAAACGGTCTAATAAAGTAGTAATAATGGTTGTAACCCTTTAAAAACAGGCTATTGTCTGTATATTTTATCATAAAGGTCTTGATAGATTCCTTTTATAACATCACGTTTCATTTTCATTGTAGGTGTTAAATGCCCTCCATCTATAGACCAAACATCGGGAGTGAGTTCGAAACGTTTGATCTGTTCCCATTTTCCGAAGTTTTTATTATACTTATTGATTTCCTTTTGAATGCGTTTGATGACAATATCTGAGGTTGCAATCTCCTCATCTGATGTCCCAATTTTATGGTCTTTGTGATCTATCCAATCTCGAATAAAATCAAAATTTGGTTGTATAATTGCCGCAGGCATTTTTTCACTTTCACCAACAACCATTATTTGTTCAATGAAAAGCGATTGCTTCATGTCGTTTTCTAGGAGTGGCGGAATCACATATTTTCCACCAGAGGTTTTAAACATCTCTTTTTTACGCCCTGTAATCTTTAAAAACCCGTCTTGATCTATTTCGCCTTTGTCACCTGTATGAAAGTAATCACCAGTCATAACGCTAGCTGTTTTGTCTGGGTCTTTGTAGTATCCTTTCATAACATTAGGACCTTTGATTAAAATTTCTCCATCTTCAGCAATTTTAACTTCTACGTTTTTAATCACTTTTCCTACAGTTCCTATCTTAAATAAATTATTGGCATACATTTCTACAGAAACTACGGGAGATGTTTCAGTTAAACCATAACCTTGCATGACTTTCATTCCTGCAGCAGAAAAAATTCTAGATAATCTTGGTTGTAGCGGTGCACTTCCCGATACCATAGTAGATAATTCGCCGCCTAATGCTGCTCGCCACTTACTAAAAATTAATTTACTAGCAATCTTAAGTTTAAACTCGTACCAAGCCCCATTTTTACCATAAGGTTCCCATTGTTCACCTAATTTCACAGCCCAAAAGAATAAGCCTTTCTTAATTCCTGAAAGATCTTCTCCTTTTAGCATGATCTTATCGAAAACTTTTTCAAGTAGTCGTGGAACTACACTCATTAAATTGGGTTTTATCTCTTTAGCGTTATCGCCAATTTTGTCAATACCTTCAGCAAAATATATTGTAGTACCAGCATATTGATAGATATAAATAAGAACACGTTCAAAAATATGGCATATCGGTAAAAAGCTAAGTACTCGTGTTTGACTACCGCTAGTTATTGGTAATCGTTCAGAAGCATCTAATGCATTACTCGTAATGTTGTGGTGAGTAAGCATGACACCTTTAGGTTTTCCTGTAGTACCAGAGGTATATATTATAGTGGCAAGATCGTGAGGGTCGACATTATCTTTTCTAGCTTCAACATCAGGTTGTGTGCTTTCGTCTTTTCCAAGTTCAAAAAGTTCAGAATAATGTTTACAACCTTCAATATGATCAAAAGAATACACATCTTTTAATTTCGTATTTGCTTGGACTTTTCTAACTTTTTCTAAAACTTCAATATCCGAAACAAAGCAATATGTAGATTCACTATGATTGAGAACATATTCATAATCTTCGGCACAAATAGTTGGGTAAATTGGAATGTTTTGAGCTCCAGTTTGGAGGATTCCGACATCCATAATATTCCATTCGGTTCTATTTGTTGTTGAAATAACAGCAATCTTATCATTTTTTTGAATCCCAAGTTTTAGTAAAGCCCTACTTACTGCATTAGCTTTATCTAAGTAATCTTTTGTCGATGTTTTAATCCATTTTCCATCATATTTTGTTGCTAATGCTGCATCTAAATTATGAACCTCTAGTTGATAGTATGGAAAATCAAATAATCTTGTTATTTCTGTCATTATGTTTGATAAGATTGTAGTATTGCAAAATATGAAATTAAAAGTGAATTTCAAATGTGTAAATGAAAAAAGGAGCTGCAATGACACAACTCCTTAATTTATTGAATTTTAACTAAAATGAAATAGTCAAGTCTTTTTACTACAAATAACTAAAAACTAATAAACCCTTACTATTAATTTTACAAACTGACTTACATTTCAGAAAGTAAATTTATAATTTATAAATAGTATAATGGTGTAAAAAATCGTAACTAATTATTTTTAAAAACTGCTTTTAATAATGGATAATCTTTTTTGAAATAGGATTTAGGAGTTTCATTCATAAATAACTTGAAATCTTTAGAAAAATGAGACCGATCGTAATAGTCAAACATAAACATAAGATCCTTTATAGCAATCTCTTGATTTTCATATTTCCGCATTAGTTTTAAAAAACGGTACAGTCTCACATATTTTCCAGGTGTTAGCCCTACAATTTTTTTGAACTGAGTTTCCAGTGTTTTTTGAGACATATTAATATGCTCCAAAATGCTATGAACACTTAAAAGGCCTTCTTTGTTTTTTATGAGATCTATAGCTATATCAATACTTTTGGTAGTTTTATTTGTTGTGAGATCTAGTTTAGAAAAGAAATCATCTAAACGTTTAACCATATCTTCTGGATCAGAAAAATTCTCAAATAGAGGTTTCATTTTAGAATATAATTCTGGATGAAAATCTAATAACGACATATGCTTATCCTGTAATTTGGAAATGTCTGTGTTTAAAATTTTGAATAGTGCAGTGGGATGAAAGCTAACTCCAAACGACATGGCTTTAGATAAACAATGTAATTGGTAAGATCTAAAAAATTGCCCGCTAATTGTAATATCAGAAATACGCATTTCCTTTGTATTCAAAACTGCTTTTTGATCGCCATAAAAAATGTTCGTCAAGTGCGTAAGTCCGATAGGTAATACAGTAGATTGAAATGGAACAGCATCTTCAGAAAAAGACAATTGGTAATATTCCTCTATGAGATGAGGAACTTTGTTTTCATAATAATTCAGCGTCATTGATCAGGATTAATTGTAGGTAAAGTAATACATTAATCTGAATTAAGAAAGCAATGGGCTAAATTTTAAATCTAAATTATAATTATTTGTTTTCTACCCATGTTCTAGCATTTACAAACGCTTCAATCCAAGGCGATACATCATCTTGCCTGTTTTCTGGATAATGAGCCCAATTCCATTGAAATGTCGAACGTTCAATATGTGGCATCATCACTAAATGACGTCCAGTTTTATCACACATCATTGCCGTATTATAATCTGATCCATTTGGATTTGAAGGATATGCATCGTAGCCATATTTTGCAACAATGTTGTAATCTTCCTCGCGATTAGGAAGATTAAATTTTCCTTCACCATGACTAATCCAGACACCCAAAGTTGCATCTTTCAAAGTGGATAGCATTACAGAGTTATTCTCTTGAACAGTAACTGATGTAAATGCACTTTCATGTTTTTTAGAATCGTTGTGTAGCATTTTGCCATGTGTATCGTGCTCAGGATTAATTAATTCTAATTCCATGAATAATTGACAACCATTACAGATGCCAACCGACAGTGTGTCTTCTCTTTCAAAGAAATTTTTAATGGCTTTATTTGCATTGTCGTTATATTTGATGGCTCCAGCCCAACCTTTTGCAGATCCTAAAACATCACTGTTAGAAAAACCACCAACAGCACCAAGAAACTGAATATCTTCGAGTGTTTCGCGCCCAGAAATTAAATCGGTCATATGGACGTCTTTAACATCAAAGCCAGCCAAATACATGGCATTAGCCATTTCACGCTCTGAGTTACTTCCTTTTTCACGAAGAATTGCCGCTTTAGGTCTAGGTTTGGTTGCATCTATAATGGGTAACTGTCCGGTAAATTGCTTCGGAAACGTATAGGTTAATGGTTGCTTCGAATAGTTTTTAAAACGTGCTTCGGCCAAGTCATTTGCGGTTTGTTTTTGATCCAATAAGAAAGAAGTCTTATACCACATATCTCGTAATCTGGATACGGTCATTGTAAATACTTCATTATTATTTATAATACCTAGAACATCTGCATCAGTAACTTTTCCAATATTGAAAAATTCGATATTAGCTTCTGAAAGGATGTGTTCTATAGACTGGTCTTTAGCTTGAAATACGATACCAGAATTCTCAGCAAATAATAGTTTAAGAGAATCTTTTTCCCCTAAAGCAGTAAGGTCTAATTCTGCTCCTAAATTGGTGTCGGCAAAACATAATTCCAATAATGTTGTAATTAAACCACCAGAAGCCACATCATGTCCCGCTACAATTTGCTGATCTTTAATTAATTGTTGAATTGTATTGAAAACAGTCTTTACATACAAGGCATCTTGTACATTTGGAACATCATTTCCAATCTTATTTAAAATTTGGGCAAAAGAACTTCCGCCCAATTTAAAATGGTCTTGAGATAAATTAATGTAATAGATTTCTCCAGCGTTTTTATTAAACACAGGCTCAACTACATTTTTAATAGTATTGCAATTCGCTGCCGCAGAAATAATAACAGTTCCTGGAGAGATTACTTCCTCGTTTGGATATTTTTGCTTCATCGATAATGAATCTTTTCCTGTAGGAACATTAATTCCTAAATCGATAGCAAACTCTGAAATTGCTTTTACAGCTTTGTATAATCTCGCATCTTCACCTTCATTTTTACATGGCCACATCCAGTTGGCAGATAATGAGACGCTTTTCAAACCATCTTTTAAGGGAGCCCAAATAATATTGGTTAATGCTTCGGTAATGCTATTTCTACTTCCCGCTTCTGGATTGATTAGTCCCGAAATAGGCGAGTGGCCAATTGATGTGGCAATACCTTCTTTTCCATTATAATCTAAAGCCATGACACCAACATTATTTAATGGTAGTTGTAATGGTCCAGTACATTGTTGCTTGGCAACTTTTCCACCTACACAACGATCTACTTTGTTGGTCAGCCAGTCTTTACAAGCGACGGCTTCAAGCTGTAAAACTTGATCCAGGTAACTATAAAACTCGTCAGGATTATAAGCGACATCGCTGTAAGTTCTATGTAAAGACACATCAGTCATTATCGTTTTTGGAGAACTACCGAACATATCTTCCAATGCTAAATCCATTGGTTTATTACCTTTAGTTTCTGATTTAAAGCAAAAATGTTTATCATCTGTTACATTTCCGACGGTATATAATGGAGAACGTTCACGTTCAGCAATTTTACTGATATGATCTAAGTGTTTTTCAGCAATTAATAATCCCATGCGTTCTTGAGATTCGTTTCCAATAATTTCTTTATCAGAAAGTGTAGGATCACCTACAGGTAATTTATCTAAGTCTATACATCCGCCTGTGTCTTCAATTAATTCACTTAAGCAATTAAGGTGTCCACCAGCACCATGATCATGAATAGAAATGATATGGTTGTTTTCACTTTCTACCATACCGCGTACCACATTGGCTGCACGTTTTTGCATTTCAGGATTTGAACGTTGTACTGCATTAAGTTCAATTCCTGTAGAAAATTCTCCTGTATCTGCACTAGATACAGCAGCACCTCCCATTCCGATGCGATAATTTTCACCACCTAATACTACAATTTTGTCACCAGATTCAGGTATGGCTTTAATAGCTTGGTCTAATTTTCCGTAGCCTATACCACCAGCTTGCATAATCACTTTATCAAAACCTAACTTTCTGGCATCCTCTTCATGTTCGAAAGTAAGTACAGAACCACAAATAAGGGGTTGCCCAAATTTGTTTCCAAAATCTGAAGCACCATTACTCGCTTTAATCAAAATATCCATTGGTGTTTGATAGAGCCAAGGTCTAGCTTCTAGTTTTTGCTCCCAAGGACGATTCTCTTCTAAACGCGAATATGATGTCATATAAACAGCTGTTCCAGCTAAGGGTAATGAGCCTTTTCCTCCAGCAAGTCGATCGCGGATTTCACCACCAGATCCTGTAGCTGCACCATTAAAAGGTTCTACGGTTGTAGGGAAATTATGTGTCTCAGCTTTAAGAGAAATAACAGATTCAAACGATTTGGTTTCATAAAAATCAGGAACATCTGCGCGCTTAGGAGCAAACTGTTCTACTTTAGGTCCTTTAATGAAAGCAACATTATCTTTGTAGGCCGAAACAATATCGTTTGGATTTTGCTTAGACGTCTCTTTAATCATTTTAAAAAGTGATGTAGATTTTTCTTCTCCGTCAATCACAAAGGTGCCATTGAAAATTTTATGACGACAATGTTCACTATTCACTTGTGAAAATCCAAAAACTTCTGAGTCGGTTAGAGGACGTCCTATTTTTTTGGAGACACCTTCAAGATATTCTATTTCTTCGTCATTTAAAGCTAAACCTTCTTGTTGGTTATAAGCAGAAATATCTTCAATGTTTAATATGTCTTCAGGTTGTATATCGATGGTGAACGACTCTTGATTTAATCCGTTATATTTTTCGGAAATCATTGGGTCATACCCTTTAAAATCTTTTGAGCAGGCTTCAAACTCTTCAATACGAATAATGCCTTTTATTCCCATATTTTGAGTAATCTCAACAGCATTGGTACTCCAAGGTGTAATCATTGCTGCACGAGGACCAACAAAAAAAGCATCGAGAGATGCTTGTTCTAGTTTAGGTTGGTCGCCAAATAGCCACGTTAATTTAGCTATGGTTTCAATTGATAATTCTTTTGTTGCTTGAACAGCAAATACCTTGCTGTTTTGGTTTCCGAAGAAATGAATCATTATTTCGTATTTTGTGTTGTTTTTTGAAAGCACAAATTTACACTTTTTCAGTGTAACTTATTTAGATAATAGCATTGAAAATTTTGAGTTATCCACCAATTAATTCACAATCAATACTGTGTTTATTGTTCTTATTTTTTTACTTTTAGATAACTTAAACCAATTCTATGTATACAAGACGGATATTTCCTGTTAAAGGCGTTATTAAATGGACGCGTCGTCATATTTTTTTATTCTTTATTCTTTCCACTATTCCAGTAGTTTTATTTGATGTTGTTGGACTTAAATGGCTTCATGTGCCTTGGTTACCTTTAGGAGTTATGGGTACAGCCGTAGCATTTATTGTTAGTTTTAAAAATAACGCATCGTATGATAGGCTATGGGAAGCGCGTAAAATTTGGGGAGGCATTGTTAATGCATCGCGTTCATGGACAATCATGGTCAAAGATTTTATTAATAATGATCATACCAAAGAACCTTTATCTGATGAGAAATTGCACACCATTCATAAAGAGTTAGTGCATCGTCATGTGGCATGGTTAACAGCATTACGTTATCAATTAAGAGCAGATAAACCTTGGGAGCAACATTTGAAGGCGGGAAAGTCTAATCGAGAATTTAGAGAGAAGCATTATCTTGTTTGTGAAGATACCATTCCTATTGAAGACGTTATTAAAGATTATATTTCTGAAAATGAATACAACGAAGTATTTGCTAAAGGTAATAGAGCTTCACAGCTATTAGGTATTCAATCTAGACGCTTAAAAGAACTAAAGCAAAATGATTTAATCGAAGACTTTAGACATATGGAATTATCAAATATGTTGGTGGAGTTTTATGCGTTACAAGGAAAAAGTGAACGTATAAAGAACTTCCCTTATCCAAGACAATTTGCAACACTCAACTATATGTTTGTTTGGCTCTTTATTATTTTGTTGCCTTTCGGAATTATGGAAGGATTTGAAGATATAGGACAACACATTGTGACAGATTTGGAAGGACATGCAACTCATACATCTACGTTACATAGAATACAAGAATTTATTGCTCAGCATTTTGTTTGGTTTTCTATTCCGTTTAGTACACTTTTAGCTTGGGTATTTCATACAATGGAAGCTATAGGAGAAAATACTGAAAATCCTTTTGAAGGTGGGCCAAATGATGTGCCAATAACTAATATGAGTCGTGGTATTGAAATAGATATTAGACAGCTCATTGATGATACTAATATTCCTGAACCTTACGAATGGAAAAATGATATTATCATGTAAAAAAAAGCGACTCCTGAGAGTCGCTTTTTTTTTAGTATATAAACAAATATTATTGTCTAATTAACTTTTTTGTAATACTTCCTTTAGATGAATTTAACTTCACTAGGTAAACACCTTTTGATAATTCCGAAATATTTAATTTCTTTTGGTTTGAAGTTATTTGTCCAATCTTCACTTTCTTACCTAAAATATCATATACTTCTACGGCAAGGTCTTGGTTAGAATCAATATTAACTTCATTACCATTTGCTGGATTAGGATACATCTTTATAACATCTACCGTTTCAAATTCCTCAACAGATAATGAATTTTGCCAAATATCTTGAACATATTGTGGGTTATCTATAAAAGGATTTCTATTATTTTGCTGAGCAAAAATGGCATTATTTCTATCAATTTCTCTTTGAGAAACAGGATCATTAGTATGCCAATCATATAAAATATCTAAAAAGGGTTGATCAATGGCTTGATTCGTTGAGCCATCAAACATCACATAGTTAAATCCATTCATTTGATCTTCGTAACGGGTTACAAAGAAAAAATACATTCTAGCGATATCTCCTTTAAATTCATCAATAGGTTCAAAAACATCCCCTGTATATCCAGCAGAAACTCCAGAATTAAGATTATCTCCTCTTAGAGTTCCGTTAGAATATTCATCATGTTGATTTGATGTGTTAACAAAACTATATGGTAAGTTACCTCTTTGCGCATTTACGTATTTATCAGATGGAACCACAAAATGTGCATCATTTCTCATAGGAGATGCACTACTAAAAGAAGACTGAGGAACAGTGTGTTCTCTATTATAACGTTGGCCTTCAGCTGTTCCCATAGTACCGTCATCTTGGTTAATACCATATGTGTATTCATAACTATCAGGTAAGTTTGTACTCGTGTTATCTGGGTTTTGTATCACTCTTTCAGAGTACATGTCTAATAGTGTACCATTATTTTCAAAGTACAAATCAACATCAGAGTTTTGGAACGTTGTGTATAAAGCAGAATACCCTAAGTCAAGAGCAAGATATTCGTTTGTTAGTCCGTCATTATTGTTGTCAATAATATCTTTTAACTGAGATTTTAAAGTAAATCCGGTTCCAGTAGCCGAATCATAATATCCGGCAGGAGCTTGGGCATAGGTTGTTGCCGCAATTAATAATGTAAAAATTAAGTAAAACTGTTTCATTTATTTGGGTGTTATTTTTTCTTTTTTTCTAATAATGCCATATAAAATCCGTCATAGCCAGATTTGTGAGATAGTACACTTTTGTCTTTTACAAAGATAAAGTCTTTTCCTTGATCTGACGATAAAAACGAATCAACTTGTTTTTTGTTTTCAGAAGGAAGTATAGAGCAGGTCGCGTATACAAGCTTTCCACCATCTTTAACAATCCTAGAATACTGTTGCAAAATCTCTTGTTGTGTTATTTTAATATTATCGATAAACTCAGGTTGTAATTTCCACTTGGCGTCTGGGTTTCGTCTAAGAACACCTAAGCCAGAGCAAGGTGCATCAATTAAAACGCGATCGGCTTTATCATATAACTTCTTAACAACTTTAGTAGATTCTATAGGTCTTGTTTCAATATTAAAAGCACCATTACGCTTAGCTCTACGTTTAAGTTCATGTAATTTATTGGCATAAATGTCTAAGGCAATAACCTGACCTTTATTTTCCATAAGTGAAGCCAAATGCAATGCTTTTCCTCCTGCACCTGCACAGGTGTCTACCACTCGCATTCCAGGTTTAACATTCAAAAATTCTGCTACTAATTGCGATGATGCATCTTGAACTTCAAAAAAGCCATTTTTAAATGACTCCGTTTGAAATACGTTTGCTCTCTCTCTTAGTTTAAGCGCATTTGGATAGCCTTTAATTGATTCTGTCTCTATATTGTCGTCAAATAAGAGTGCTTGTAATTTCTCCTTTGTAGTTTTGAGTGTGTTTACTCTTAAGATCACATCGGCTTGCTGGTTAAGCGCGGCGATTTCTTTAGTCCAAATAGACTCGCCTAATTCTTTAGCGCCTAATTCATCCAACCAATCTGGGATAGATTCTTTAAATTTTCTTGTTTGAGATAATTCATCAAAACGACCTTTGATTTTTCGTTGAGGCGTATTTTCAAAATATTTCCAATCAGGTAATTTGATACCTCTTAAGGTTGCCCAGACTGCAAAAATGCGCCATAAATTATCGCGATCGTAAGGCGCTTTAACTTCGGCAATTTCTGCATATAATCGTTTCCAACGTACTATGTCGTAGGTTGTTTCGGCAACAAAGGCACGATCACGACTTCCCCAACGTTTATCACGTTTAAGTAGTTGTTGAATGACTTTATCTGCATATTTGCCTTCATTGAAGATGAGTGTTAACCCATCAATAACCGCAAAGCATAAGTTTCTGTGTAAACGCATTATAAAAAATTAAGCATGCAAAGGTACGTTAAAAGTTTATAAGTTTTTACCTTTATTTTGAAGTGTTATTTTAAAATGGACTTTACACTTACTATTTTCAATTTCACATAAAATAAGACGTTAATATGAAAGGCTTCATGATTATGTCATGAAGCTTTTTTATTTTTATAGAAATTTGATACTTATGAAAAAAGTGCTACTCCTTTTAATAGGTCCGATTTTAATCATTTCTATATATGGTTTCGGATTAAATAGACAGAATAAGAAAATACATCAATTAGATAAAAAGCAATTTACTAAGGTAGAGATCGAAACGATTGTTCAAGATTCGATGTTGAATGTTAGAGCCATTGAATTAGTTGATGGTTTAGAAGGTCTAGCATTTTTAACATCAAAAGGTGAATTTGGTGCTATAGGTCCAAAAGGGGTTTTTGAGTTTTTAGCTAATGAGGAGTTATATGCATCTAAAAATTATGATATTGTATTTCCTATTTCATTAACATATGATTCAATTGTTCCCAATTTTAGGGCGTTGTCGGCAACAGAGAAACATGGCTATGGTATTAGTATTGGTTCCCCTGCACTAATCTATAAACTCAATATTGAAGAAGATAAGATTAAGGTTGTTTATAAAGAAGAGCATCCTAAAGCGTTTTATGATTCTATGGAGTTTTGGAATGATCAAGAGGGTATTGCTATAGGAGATCCAACTGATGATTGTATGAGTGTGATTATCACACGTGATGGTGGGAATACATGGACCAAGTTATCCTGTGATGATATACCAAAAGCGAAAGAGGGAGAAGCTGCTTTTGCTGCAAGTGATACAAATATTGCAATAGTAGGAGATAAGGTATGGGTAGCTACAGGTGGAAAGTCGAGTCGCATTTTATATTCGGCAGATAAAGGAAAAACTTGGGATGTTTTTGAAACGCCTATTGTTCAAGGTTTGGAAACTACAGGAATGTATTCTATTGATTTTTATGATGAGAACAATGGTTTTGCTATAGGCGGTGATTATACAAAACCAGCCGATAGTAGTGCTAATAAAATTAGAACACAAGATGGCGGAAAAACTTGGCAATTAGTAGCTAAAAATCAATCACCTGGTTACAGAAGTTGTGTTAAATATATACCTAATAGTAACGGTAAAGCACTAGTTGCTGTAGGATTTAAGGGGATTGATTACTCAAGCGATTATGGAAATACTTGGACTCATTTAAGCGATGAAGGGTTTTACACGATTCGATTTTTAAATGATAGTGTGGCTTATGCTGCGGGACGTGGTCGTGTGTCTAAGTTGACCTTTAAATAAAAAAGAAGCCTGTTTAGGCTTCTTGAATGTTAAGGTGTATTCTTTTTAAATTTTTCACGTCGTTTTTTCAACTCTCTTAGCATTTGAGCTTTAAACTGTTCTTCTACTACTTTAAGCAAGATGATTTTTTTAGCAGGTATCACCTTCAGTAAATCGTTTACTTGTTTGGTTTGTAGATTGTGCTTTCTGTTTTCAAGACCGATTAAGTCTTTAAGTAGTTTATTGGCTTCAGCATCTGTTAAGGCATCAAAATCTAAGCCTCTGCGTATACTTTGTGCTTCTTTTCTTAAGACTTCCTTTTTTTCTTCTATAGCATTATATACTGGCCAAAACTTCTCAGCTTCATCCGATGTAAGTTCTAGTTTTTCAGTGATGAATGCTACTTTTAGTGCTTTTAATCGCTCTTGTCGTTCTTTTCTTTGTCCGAACGCACTAAGTGTTAATGCGATAAACAATACAGTTATAAGTGTTCTTTTCATAATAATTATTCTATAATCAGGTCTTCAAGTTCTACATTATCTAACAGATAAGTTTCTATTGAATTTTCAGATATATCGTTTTCTATAAAATTGTCTTTGTTTAATTCGTCTTCCGTTAAAAGCGATGCTAATTCGTAGGTTGAATACTCTTCTACCTCTATATAGTTTTCTATAGACGCGGTGTCGAGATTTTCCCAAGTTACATTTTCACCATTGTTGAAAAATACATTAAACATTAAGATTAAAGATGCAGCAATAGCAGCGGTATACATTATTTTTTTCCAACTCACTAACGACACAACTTTTGAGTCATTTTCCGAAGAGATCTTATTCAATATGTCTTTTTCTATTGAATCAAAATAGGATTCGGGAACATCAAAACCAGATTGGTCAATTTTATCTATTAACTTCACTTCATTAAGAATTTGCTCTTCTACTTGAGAAAAGTAATCCTTAGGTGTTTTAAACCCTGAAGTTTTAATAGTATCTAATTTTTTCTGTTTCATAATTATAAGACTCTTAAGTCTGTAATTGGTTTAATCTTGGGTTAAAAAGGCTTCTATTTTTTTTACTGCAATATGGTAAGATGCTTTAAGCGCACCTTCACTAGTTTCTAAAATATCAGACATCTCTTTGTATTTTATATCCTGAAAATATTTCATATTAAAAACCATTTGCTGTTTTTCTGGCAAGGTCGCAATTGCTTGCTGCAATTTATACTGAATGGCATCACCTTCAAAGTAAACATCTGCTTTTATGTTATTAACCAAATGTTGATGTGTTTCTTCATTAGCTATATTTAGACGTTTTGCATTTCTGTTAATATGAGTGATAGACTCATTAGTAGCAATACGATACATCCAAGAATACAGTTTACTATCTCCTTTAAAGTTATGGATATTTTTAAAGATTTTGATAAATGTGTTTTGCAATACGTCGTCGGCATCGTCATGGGATTTTACGATATGGCGTATATGCCAGTACAGACGTTCCTTATAGAGCTTTAAAAGTTCTTTAAAGGCGGCTTCTTTAGTAGATGAGTTTGATAAGCGCTGTATAAAATCTTGTTCGTTATCCAATAAAACTATTTTTTATTTAGACGTTTCAATGTAATGAAAGTTTAATGAAAAAAAATATTTTTTTTAAAACATTGAAGTTCAATAGTTTAAATAAAATATCATCGATAAAGTGTAAAAAAATAGCGATGAAATGCATTTTTTTCTTGCATACTACATTTATTTCATCTATGTTTGTCAAAGCCTAACCTACTTTAATATTACCATTGTCCCCAAATATGGTAATAGAAACGAAAAGGATGCAATTTGTATTGCATCCTTTTCTGTTTTTTGTTTTTATTTTCTTCGGAAATTGTTACTTATTCAAAACTTTGCATATCAACTAATTTCTTATAAACACCTTGTTTAGCTATGAGCTCATCATGAGTGCCTTGTTCGGCTATTTCACCTCTATGCATTACAATGATCTCGTCGGCATTTTGAATCGTTGATAATCTGTGAGCAATAACAATCGACGTTCGGTTTTTCATCATATTTTCCAGAGCAACCTGAACTAAGCGTTCACTTTCAGTATCAAGAGCAGACGTTGCTTCGTCTAAAATCATGATAGGTGGATTTTTTAAAACTGCTCTTGCAATGCTTAGACGTTGCTGTTGGCCGCCAGAAAGTTTTCCTCCAGATTCTCCAACACTATGATCGATTCCTTGAGGTAAGTCTTTTACAAATTCCCAGGCGTTGGCTATTTTGAGAGCTTCAATAATATCATCATCTGTTGCCTCTTCTTTTCCAACAAGAAGATTGTTTTTTATAGTATCATTAAACAAAATAGAATCCTGATTAACCAAACCAAGAAGACTTCTTAGGGATGCTTTTGAAAGGTCTTTAATGTTATTGCCATCAATTAGGATTTCTCCTTCAGTAACATCATAAAAGCGGGTTACTAAATTGGCAATGGTTGATTTTCCACTTCCAGATTGACCAACTAATGCTATGGTCTTTCCTTTTGGTATATTAATGCTAAAGTTTTTAAGTACAAGTTCCTCTTCATACTTAAATGATATATTGTTTACTGAAATCTTATCTTCAAAATCAGATTTTAGTATCGGATTTTCAATTTCAGTAATTGTATTTTCAGTTTCTAAAAATTCTAGAATTCTATTAGCAGCACCATCACCTCTTTTAACACTATAACTTGCTTTGGCAATTGCTTTTGCAGGTGTAAGGATATTATAAGCTAGTGTGATGTAGCCCACAAAAAAACTGGCCTCCATAGTTTTGTCTACAAAGACTAAATATCCGCCATAAACCAATAGCGTGCCAATGACTATGATACCTAATAATTCACTTAAAGGTGATGCTAAATTTTGTCTGTTTAATACACTATTTGAGTATTTATAAAAACGGTCATTACTAGATTCGAATTTTCTAGCGAACATTTTTTCTACATTAAAAGCCTTGATAATTCTAAGTCCGCTCATTGTTTCTTCTAATACAGAGAGAAACACACCTTGTTCATTTTGTACTTTTAAGGATCCTTTTTTAAGAGATTTACCAATTCTGGAAATAATAAATCCAGATATAGGAATAAAGACAAGAACAAACAGTGTTAGTTTTAAACTCAAGATGAGCATGGTAATTAACGAAAATAGTATAGTCAAAGGTTCTCTTACAATCATTTCTAAAATCGCCAAGAAAGAGTTTCTCACTTCATTTACATCTGCACTTACACGTGAAATGGTATCACCTTTAGATTTTTCAGAATAGAACGCCAACGGCAATGACACAATTTTGTCATACAAGGTATTTCTTATATCCTTTAGAATACCATTGCGTAAAAAAGTAATGAAATACATCGCCAGATAATTAGCTATGTTTTTTAGGAAGAACATTGTAATAATGATGCCTACCATTAGCATCAATACTTTAAATTCTCCATGTTTTTCTATACTATCTACAATGAAATAATTGAGATAATTTTCACCATAATCCTTTAACTCTGAAATGCCTTTATAGATTGGTTTTTCAGTAACGACTCTTTGATCATTGAAAATAACCTTAAAAACAGGAATAAGCGCCACAAACGACAGTGTGCTAAAAAGTGCATATAAGACGTTAAAAAAGATATTTAAATAGGCATATCTCTTATAAGGTAACGCAAATGGTATGAGTTTTTTAATGTAATCCATTAACTGAGTTTCATATCTTTTAAGATGGCATCAATACGAGCTTCCAATTTTTGTTCCGTAGGCTTAAATGCTGCCATATTGTCTAAGCTTGTATTAACACTAATATAGAATTTTATCTTAGGTTCTGTTCCACTTGGGCGCAGCGCAATTTTACTACCATCTTCGGTATAATAAATAAGGACATTAGATTTAGGAACGTCTAGCGCAGTTTCTTCTCCAGTACTTATGTGTTTAATAGTTGACAATTGGTAGTCTTCAATACGTACTACTTTTGAACCATTCACCTCTTTTAACGGATTTTGACGTGCATCGATCATCATTTGTTTAATCTCTTGTGCACCTTCAATTCCTTTTTTAGTGAATGATACTAAACGTTCTTTATAAAACCCATGTTCGATATACAAGTCGATTAGTTCTTTATACATACTAATCCCTTTGGCTTTTGCCTGAGCCGCAATTTCACAAGCTAAGAGGGTTGATGTTACAGCATCCTTGTCTCTAACAAAATCACCTACCATGAATCCAAAACTTTCTTCACCACCTCCAATAAAATCAACATCAGGGAAGTCTTTGATCATTTTTGCTATCCATTTAAAACCTGTAAGTCCAATTTTACATTCGACACCATAGGCGTTGGTTAAAACAGACATCATTGGAGTTGATACAATTGTTGAACCCACAAACTGATTCCCATTTATACGACCAGAATCTCTCCATTGTTTTAATAAAAAGTTGGTCATTAAAATCATGGTCTGGTTTCCATTGAGAATCACCAATTCATTGTCTAGATTTCTAACAACGACACCAAGACGGTCACAATCAGGATCTGTACCTACTACAATATCACCATCTACTTTCTCTGCCAGTTCTATAGCCATTTTTAAGGCTTCTGGTTCTTCAGGATTTGGAGATTTGACTGTAGGGAAATCACCATTAGGTTCACGTTGCTCTTCAACGATATGAACATTAGTATATCCTGCGCGTTCAAGAGTGTCTGGTATTGCTGTTATTGATGTGCCATGCAAAGACGTAAAGACAATGTTTAAGTGTTCTTTCGCTTCTTTTGTTGTATTGAAACTACCATTTTTGACAGCATTATCAATAAATACATCATCAACAGCTTTTCCTATATATTCAATATTTTGGTCATTAGCTTCAAATTTTATTTCGGCATAATCCAAACGATTTATTTCGGCAATAATCTCAGCGTCTTGAGGAGGAACGAGTTGTCCGCCATCTTGCCAATAGACCTTGTAACCATTATATTCAGGAGGATTATGAGATGCAGTTAATACAATTCCACAATGACAGCCTAAATGTTTGAGCGCAAATGATAATTCAGGTGTTGGACGCAAATCTTCAAAAAGATAAACATGTATTCCATTAGCTGAAAATACATCGGCCACAACTTTTGCTAATGATTTACTATTATGTCTGCAATCATATGCTATAGCAACCTTTAACGTTTCCGAAGGAAATTGCACTTTAAGATAATTGCTCAGCCCTTGCGTGTTTTTACCAAGTGTGAATTTATTTATACGATTGGTACCAATTCCCATGACGCCTCGCATTCCGCCAGTTCCAAATTCGAGATCTTTGTAGAAGCTCTCTTTTAATTCGGTTGGGTTATTTGCTATTAAATCTTTTATAAAATTTTGAGTCTCTTGATCAAAAGTTGGTGTTAACCATGTGTTGACACGTTCTAATAGTTGAGGTTCAATATGTATCATATGTATTAATTATGCTGCAAAAATACGTAATTCAATAATTTTGAATGACTAAGGTTTCGATAATTTAGGCTGGTCTTAAAAATTAAGTTCTTGTTTTATCAAATAGCGACTTCTATCTCTTTTAGAACGTAAGATTAATTCGCCTAAAAATCCAGCCACGAAAAATTGAGAACCAAGAATCATTGTGGTGAGTGCTATGTAAAATTGTGGACGATCTGTAATTAATCGTCCCGAAGGATTTAAGAATAACTTATCAATTCCTAGATAAAACGCAAAAGCGAATCCTATCCCAAACATGATAACACCTAAAGCCCCGAACAGGTGCATTGGACGTTTTCCAAAGCGGGATAAAAACCAAATGGTTATTAAGTCTAAAAAACCATTAATAAAACGATCCATACCAAATTTAGTCTCTCCGTATTTTCTGGCCTGATGCTGTACTACTTTTTCACCAATATTAGTAAACCCTGCATTTTTGGCTAGTACAGGAATGTAACGATGCATCTCTCCATTAACATCAATGTTTTTAACAACGCTTTTATTGTAAGCTTTAAGTCCGCAATTGAAATCGTTAAGTTTAACACCAGAGGTTCTTCGAGCTGCCCAATTGAATAACTTAGAAGGAATATTTTTTGCGATTACAGAATCATAGCGTTTCTTTTTCCATCCAGATACCAAATCAAATTTCTCGACAACGATCATATTGTATAGTTCTGGAATTTCTTCAGGATTATCTTGTAAATCTGCGTCCATTGTAATTACAACGTCACCTTCTGCTTTAGCAAATCCAGCATGGAGTGCTTGTGATTTTCCGAAGTTTTTTAAAAAACGTATCCCTTTAACATTGCTGTCTTTTTGAGATAATTGCATAATAGTTGACCAAGATTCATCTGTGCTACCATCATCAATAAAAATGATTTCATAAGAAAAACGATTGGATTGCATGACTTTTGCAATCCAATCGTGTAATTCGGTTAATGACTCTTGCTCATTAAGTAGTGGTATGACTACTGATATGTTCATGTAGTGATTTTGAATGTTTAAAGTTCAAAAATACTGAAATTATTTAAGCTTCATTTGGGTCTTTTTTCTTCATGATTAAAGACACAATTAATCCTATAACAATAAAGAATACTAAACTTTGCGCTAAAGATCTTAATTGTGTTGCAGGTGCAAACATGTCTTGACCTTCCATTTCTGCTATAGCTTCGTTAATATCACTCTGTGGTGCTCCAAAACCTTCCATGAAATCTCTAGTTTTAGTTATGACCATTTCTTTTATATAATCTGCAGTATCAGGATCAATGTAATTATAAAGAATAACTGTCGTAATTGTGCTAATAGTTACTGCTATGGCAATAGGAATGAAATAAGCAGTAAACGCTTGTTTGAACGACATAAACCCTCCTAATATACTTTTTGCTTTTGCACTAGAGATCACACCTACCGCTATAATTGTTAATGGAATAACTAGAATATTTATCCAAAAATTGACTACCATTTCCACATTAATGACATAGCATAAAACAGTATATAAAACAAGGGCTAAAGCTAAGTATATGCCATAGTTAATCGATGACGATTTAATTGATTTTTCCATAATTGTTAGTTGATTATTTAGTGATTACGTTAGTTAGTATCTATATGTTTATATTTGTTACAAATATCTTCCAAATAAAAAAAGAAATAAATTATTGGTAATTTACAAAAATTACTTAAATTTGCACCTCCAAAATAGTAAGGATTTTAAAGTTTAAAGAGATGAAAAAAGGAATACATCCAGAAAATTATAGATTAGTAGCATTCAAAGATATGTCTAACGACGACGTGTTTTTAACTAAATCTACTGCTGAGACTAGTGAAACAATTGAAGTTGATGGTGTTGAGTATCCAGTAATTAAATTGGAAATTTCTAGAACGTCTCACCCATATTATACTGGTAAATCTAAATTAGTAGATACAGCAGGACGTATTGATAAGTTTAAAAACAAATACGCTAAGTTTAAAAAATAAGCTTAAGCTATATGATATAGAAAGCCTTCAGGATTTGTCCCGAAGGCTTTTTTGTTTTATATAATTGATTTACTTTTAACATCTAACTACTAATTATCATGAATTATATTCTTTTTGATGGTCCATCACGTCCTAATTTATTGCCTTTTACTTTTACAAGGCCAGTAGCAGATATTAGAGTAGGCATACTTACCATTAGAGAAAAATGGGAAAAACATTTAGGCTTTACCATTACGACATTAACCGAAGAGTATTTGTCTGAAAAGTATCCAATGGTTGAAATGGATGAAAATGTCATGATAAATGCATCCTATTTGCCTAATAAAGAATTGGTGGCTATTATTAAAGGTTTAGAAGAGAACCAAGCTGTATTTCAAAATGAGGATGTTATCGCATTTTTTTCAAAAGATACTCAAGATGAAATTAATTTTGAAACTTATGAAGCTATAGAGTATAATGAGCCCGTTTTGAAAATTGAACATACTTGGGATATTTTTGCAACTAACGGTGATGCTATTCAAGCCGATTTTGATCTGTTAATACGAGATCGTCAATCACAACCCATACCAAGTTCTAATCAAGCTCTTGGTGCACAAAACATTTTTATTGAAGAAGGAGCCAAACTTGAATTTGTAACATTAAATGCTAATTCTGGTCCTATTTATATTGGCAAAGATGCCGAAATTATGGAAGGTAGCATCATTAGAGGTCCTTTTGCTTTATGTGATCATTCTACTGTAAAGTTAGGTGCTAAGATTTACGGACCTACTACTGTTGGACCTCATAGTAAAGTAGGTGGTGAAGTTAATAACTCAGTTATTTTTGGATATTCAAATAAAGGTCATGATGGATTCTTGGGTAATTCGGTGTTAGGCGAATGGTGTAATCTCGGCGCAGATACCAATAACTCAAATTTAAAGAATAACTATGCCGAAGTCAGACTTTGGGATTATCAAACAGAAGGTTTTGCAAGAACAGGATTGCAGTTTTGTGGGCTTATGATGGGTGATCATAGTAAATGTGGAATCAATACCATGTTTAATACTGGTACAGTTGTTGGAGTAAGTGCTAATATCTTCGGAAGTGGATTTCCAAGAAACTTCATTCCTAGTTTTTCATGGGGAGGACATTCTGGTTTTACAACATATGTGACCAAAAAAGCGTTTGAAGTTGCTGAAGTTGTTATGAAGCGGCGAAACATTGATTTTTCTGAAGTTGATAAAACCATTTTGGAACATGTTTTTGAAGAGACAAAAAAATGGAGAAAAAGCTAATATTAAATTATAGAAACATGAAGTTTATTTGCAGTATCATTTTAGTATTGACAATTAATTTCGGGTTTGCCCAAACCTACACAATTAAAAACCTAAAGATTAACGACGATAAAAGTCAATATGGTGTCGTTTTTTATAAAGGAGATAAGGTATACTATACCTCTTATATGCTTGATAACAGAAATAGAGCAAGACGAGATCACGACAAACGATTAATCTATACAATGTTTGAAGCTGAAAAAACTAAAGATGGTGAAATTATCAACTCTAAACAGTTTATTAAATCTGAAGATTTTGTTTTTAATACCTCAAGTGCAGGTTTTAGTCCTGATGGTAAGTATATGTATATCACGACAAATTTCATGAAACGTGGTAAATCTTATAAGCGAAAATTAAAATCAATTAATCTAAATATTCAACGTGGTGAATATATAGAAGGTCGTGGTTGGACCAATTTTGAACCCTTGCCATTTTGTGATCCAAAATATAATTATGGACATGCAGTATTAAGTCCAGACGGATCTACAATATATTTTACATCAAATGCACATGGCGCTCATGGACAAACAGATCTTTTTAAAGTGAAAATATTAGGTGATGATAAATATGGAGAGGTTGAAAATTTAGGTAAAAAGATCAATTCACCACGCAAAGATATGTTTCCATTTGTGAGCAAGGATAATATACTATACTTTGCATCAGATCGTGTTGGTGGTGTTGGTGGATTGGATATCTACAGCTATGATCTAAAAGGAGATCCAGAAACTGAAGAGCCTCAATTGTTACCAAAACCTATCAATAGCAGAAGTGATGATTTTTGTTATATTATTAATGAAAGTAAGACCGAAGGTTACTTTTCATCACGACGACCTAAAGGAAAAGGGGAAGATGATATTTATTATTTCACGATAAACTAGGTTTATTTCCTTAGTTTTGGTGTACTAACCATTAATTTAAATAAAACCATGCTAGAAATTCTACTCATAATATTCATTGGAAGAAGTTTTTTTAGATTAGCAGAAGAACACAATCAAAACAAGTGGGTTTTTGCAATTCTAGGCGTTGTAGCTTACTATGCAGCTGCATTGATTGGTGGTGTCCTTTTAGGAATTGCAGATGAAATTTTTGGATTAGGTATTGACTGGGAAAATACGTTATTATTGACAATAATAGCTTTGCCAATAGCACTTGGCGCTGTATATCTTTTATATTCGCTTTTGAAGAAAACCTGGAAAAAAAATGTTGTTATCGACACAAATGAAATTAAGGATATCGGTAAAAGCTCAGATAATATATAATATCCCTATTTATTTTTTTTAACGCGTTTTAGGTCTAATAAATTAATTGGATTTATTCCTAACCCAGTTACGTTTTTTCTTGTAAACCTCACCACTTCATCATAAAACAAAGGAACAACAGGTGTGTTTGCCATTACTAGACTGTCCATTTTTGTATACAATGCTTCACGCACTTTGGTATCTGTTATGGTAAAAGCACTTTGATACCATTCATCAAATGTCTGACTTGTAAAATGTGTATAGTTTGGGCCATTAGGCGCAAAATTCTTACTTGAATAGAGTGATAAATAATTTTCGGCATCCGGATAATCGGCAACCCAACTCGCTCTAAACATATCTAATTTGCCATTAGCCTTTGCGTCTTTTAATGTTGCAGCTGGAACGACATCTACATTAACTGTTATTCCAATTTTTTGTAATTCTCGTTGGATGTATTCACAAAAGCTTAAATAATTACTAGTCGTTGTAATTGTAATCTCTGGGCTATTGATTCCAGTATCTGTTTTAAATTGCTGTACCAATTGCTTTGCTTTTTCAGGCTGAAAACTAAATCCTATAGCTTCACTATATCCTGGTAAACCTTTTGGAATAAAACCACCATGAGCAGGAATACCAATGCCATTGCGTAAATAGGTCATCATTTTTTGTTTGTCGAATCCATAATTTATGGCTTGACGTAAGGTTAGCGATTGCATTTCGGGAATTTCTGAATCCATAAAAAACGCCAAATATTCAGTATTTAAATAAGGTCCTCGAATCATATTCACATCTGGCTCGTAGCTATCACGTAAATTACCGCTTGCAGTTAAAATCTCATCTTTATATGAGGCATCCAACCCAGACACAAAATCAATGTTTCCTTGAGCAAATTGTAGAAATTCACTCTGCTTATCTGGTAAAAAAGTTATTGCAACAGCTTCCAAATATGGTAATTGATCTCCATTGATATCTGTTTCGAAATACTGATCATTTCTTCGGAAAACGAGCTTCAAATTTTCTTCCCAACGTTTTAGTTTAAATGGACCTGTTCCAATTGGATTGGCTCTAAAATCGCTATTATAGTATGTTACAATTTCTTTTGGTACCACAGAACAGTATTTCATTGTAAGCTTTCCAATAAAAGAAGGATCTGGAGATTTTAAAATAATCCTCAAAGAATCATTTTTTGCCTCAATATTCCAGAGATTATTAACCACCCAACTGCCTGGAGAAGCCGTTTTACTATCGCATAATCTAAATAAACTATATTCAAAATCGTTAGCGGTTACGGTTCGTGTAGAATCTTTTCCAAATAATTGATGAGGATGAAATGTAACATCGTCTCGAAGTGCAAACGTATAAGTGAGTGCATCTTCGGAAATCGTCCAGTCTTTTGCAATACAGGGCTGAACGTTTAAATTCTCATCCATTTGAACCAAACCGTTAAACAACTGATTGATGGCCCAAATATCAGCATTGTCTTTAGCAAAAGCTGGATCTAAAGACCCGATGTTTTTGTGCTCATTATATCTAAATACGAGATGGTCTTTTGTTGAATTCGTATTATTTCCGCATGAAAAAAACAGGGAAATAACTGAAAGCAGAAAAAGTATGTATTTAAAGTTGTTCATAGATTAACCTTCAGGTAGTGATTTCCATTTCTTTATGACTTTCGAATATAAAAAGATAAATATAAGCGCAATTGTAAACAGCACAAAACTCCAATTCTCTTCGAGAGCACCCAGTATAGTAGGACATTGAAGACTTTGTTTATGCAAAAAGATATCCATATCACAGGCGTCATTTTGATGCATTGAAATGATAGCAAGAATTAAAAAAACATATAAGGCAAAACCGAAAATTGATATATTCACACAAATAGCCACGATGAGTTTTTTGACTTTATCAATAAAAAATATTGGAATGGCTAAAATTAACGAGCCCAGGAAAAATCCAAAATACGACATGAAATAAATAGCTTCATTATCACTACCTCGCACAGCATAAAATAGTAATACCGTCATTAATATGACGAAAAGCGTAAGTAATCCAACAGTGATAATGCTAAATAATAATGGTTTTAGCCCTGTAATTCTAAACATAAAGATGATAATAGCCAAAATAAATGTAAACCACATCGAAAAATGAATACTCTCCATAAAAGGGTTGCTACTCTTGACATATTCAATATTTCTAAATACATTTTCTAAGGCATCGTTATCATAATGGAAGTCAGATAAGTGATCTTCATAAAACTTTTGAATTTCCGTTTGTTCCAACGAGACCGGACTCACATAATCATAATCATCTTTAGGAGTATTTCTAATAAAGTGTTTGACCTCAAAATCATCTTCGGGATGATAAACCATCTCGAGCCATTGCTCTGCAGATAGGTTATGATCAATTTTATAATGGTTTGAAAACCTTAAAAAGTCTTCCAATAAAGTTTTGATTTCTAAACGATTGTTGCGTTTAAGAAGTTCATAATTTCTTTGGTTTCTCAATTGATGTCGTATCGAAAACTCTGGCCTATTATAATAATTATCATAATCATAACTTCGATAATTATTGTAACTAAATAAGTGAAAGTCATCATTAAGCGTGTCATTTATAGATACATAAAATGTCGAAGACATATTATAGTAACTAGGTTTCGCCGATTTTAGAAACGAGCTATAATCAACGACAGAATCTTTAAAGTAGTAAATTTCTGTAGGGCCTTTCGTTTTACTAAACACAAAATTGGCATAGGTACTATCAGATTCTAGCGAAATACCACGATTGTTAAGCTTTGGGACTTCTTTTGTGGACAAGGTATAAAATTGAAAAGATTCATCTAAAAAGTTAATGTGAGACTTCTCGTAATCGATAAATTTTTCGCGATCTTCACAATACAACTCATAAAATGGTTTTGGGAAACGTCGTTTGTCTATAGTGTAATCGGAAACACTTTCCGACAGAAACATGTTAACATCATTAGCAATTTCTATTTCTTTATTAATTTGATCATCTTGGTAAGACGTGGCAATATAAGTTTTCATGCCATACTCATAGGATAAGTTAAATGTCGTACACGAAAAAATGATTAACAAATAACATAAAAATTGCCCAAAAAGATTAGATCGACTAATAGGGTAGAAATTTTTAAATGCATTGTTTTTGAACATATAGATGAGCCAAAACACAATGAGTAATAACGAAATTATTGATGACAAAAAAACAGTGCCATTCTCAAAGAAGATGTAATCTATAAACGGCTCTTGGAGAATCTTAGGATTGGTCAGCGTGAAAAACCCTATGATAAAAAATAGAAGATGCAACAAGAATGCGGTGAGCAACATCCAAACGAGTCTTGTATTCCATACGGTTGGAAAACGTTCCAGTAAATATTGATTGGTTTTATATATAAATGCTTTCATCTAAAATGGATTATGAAACGAAGAATCGTCTGGTAGATTTACTTATGTTTCTGGTGTAGGTGACATCAATTTGATGTTTTCCCAATAATTCTAATACTGAAGAGAAGGTGGTATCGTCCTTAAAATAGGCTACATAAATCCCACCATTATAAATCAGTTTCTCTAGTTGGAGATCTTTAAAAATTGATAGCAAAGTATCACGTTTAGCCTCACAATCAATCTCTACTATAAGTTGATTCTTTTCATCGGCAATAGTGGTTTTATTGTCTTTGTACTTACCATCTTTTAAATAAATAACTTTATCCGAAATTTTTTCAACCTCATACAATTGCTGTGAGCTTAAAATAAGAGCAATCGGATTATTTATAGAATTGCACATTGATTTTAAGTCTTCTAAAATCACTTGTTGTGCCAATACATCCAAATTTGCTAAAGGCTCGTCTAATAGCAATAATTCTGGCTGTCTCAATAAAGTCCTAGCCAACTCAAAACGCATTTTATATCCAGATGACAGTTCATTCCATTTTAAATGTTTATAATTCCATAACCCAAAACGAGCGATCATCATTAGTACTCGAGTTTCATTTTCCTCAGGAGGAATACCGTAATTAGACAATACAAACTTAAGATTGTCCTTTAGGCTACCATACCATTTTTGTGTGCGTTGTGGTATGTACACTAAGTTGGTTCTTAAATCATAATCTGAATTATAGATCGTATCAAATCTAAAATCTAGATGACCTTCATCGTACTTAAGTTCCTTTGCTAAAAGACGTAATAATGTGGTTTTACCATTTCCGTTTTCGCCAACCAACCCATAGACTTCGCCTTTATGAATCTTTACAGAGATTGGTCCAAGTTTAAAACGATTATAACCATAGCTTTTTGTCAATTGTTCACCAATAACCACTGGATTATTTGTTTCATATTCAGAAATTGGAACTTTCGAAATGCGCTCTAAAATAGAGAGTGACTTTTCTATAAGTTCATCTTCTTTCTCTGGAAACTGTTCTTTCCAATCGGTAAGCATAATCACTTCTCGATAAATATCTAGATCTTGTGTATCGATCGCACAATCCATTAGTTTTCGGTACCCAAGGACTGTATCTTTATTTTTAAAAAATGAAATAACCTCCTTTATTCTAGCTTCGGCTTTAGACATATATCTGTAAATTATTGGTTTTTAAGCTCAGAGATTGTTGAGAAATTGTGAGAAGTCTAACAATTACGTAAATTTGCGCACTCTAAAATTAGAAACGAGTAAATATAAATAGATTTCTCAGCTAAAGGAAATACGAGATCATTATATGAATAAAAAAGTTGCATTTTATACATTGGGTTGTAAACTCAATTTTTCTGAAACCTCTACGATTGCTAGGAATTTTTCTTCGGAAGGATTTGAGCGTGTCGATTTTAAAGAGAAAGCAGATATATATGTCATTAATACCTGCTCTGTTACTGAAAATGCTGATAAACGTTTTAAGTCTATAGTCAAACAAGCTCAAAAAATAAATCCGGAAGCCTTTGTGGCAGCGGTAGGATGTTATGCACAATTAAAACCTCAAGAGTTGGCAGATGTTGAAGGTGTAGATTTGGTACTTGGTGCTACTGAAAAATTTAAAATTACCGACTATCTCAATGATCTGTCTAAAAATGATATGGGAGAAGTGCATAGCTGCGAAATACAAGACGCAGATTTCTATGTAGGTAGTTATTCGTTTGGAGATCGTACACGTGCCTTTTTAAAAGTACAAGATGGTTGTGATTATAAGTGTACCTACTGTACAATTCCTTTGGCACGCGGAATTTCCAGAAGTGATACTTTAGAGAATGTACTTCAAAATGCTAAAGAGATTTCGGCAAAGAATATCAAGGAAATTGTGTTGACAGGTGTTAATATTGGAGACTACGGAAAAGGGGAGTTTGGCAATAAAAAACACGAACATACTTTTTATGAACTCGTTCAGGCTTTGGACAATGTAAAAGGTATTGAGCGTTTACGCATCTCTTCTATAGAACCTAATTTATTGAAAAATGAAACTATAGACTTTGTTTCTAATAGTAAAACCTTTGTACCACATTTTCATATTCCGTTACAAAGTGGAAGTAACGAGCTTCTCAAGTTGATGCGTCGTCGTTACATGAAAGAATTATATGTGGATCGCGTGACCAAGATTAAAGAGGTAATGCCACATGCTTGTATTGGTGTAGATGTCATTGTTGGTTTTCCAGGAGAAACAGATGAATTGTTCTTAGAGACCTATAATTTCTTAAATGAACTCGATATCTCTTACTTGCACGTATTTACCTATTCAGAACGTGATAATACAGTTGCAGCGTCTTTAGGTGGTGTTGTGCCAAAAAAAGTAAGAGCTAAGCGCAGTAAAATGCTTCGCGGACTTTCAGCTAAAAAAAGAAGAGCGTTTTATGAAAGTCAGATAGGGACTTCTCGTACAGTTCTCTTTGAAGGTGAAAATAAAGAAGGTTATATCCAAGGATTCACTGAAAACTATGTTAAAGTGAAAGCCCCTTGGAATCCTGAATTGGTTAATACTCTACAAGACGTAACATTAACTGAAATTGATGATGATGGTTTAGTGCGTTTTGAGTTTATAAAACAACTAACAATTTAGAGCTTACGAATTTAAAAGCTGGAATAAAGAGGTTCCAGCACGAATTCCTTTTACAGGTAATCCATTTGGCGCGTTTGTAATGCCATAGGTACTCGGAACCATTTCTAAGTTGTATTGAATAGCACTATTACTAAATTCAAAAGTGCATCCAGGATTAGTTCCGCTATTCACTACCGAACCAGAAACTAAATCCATTTGCTCAGCAAAAAGTGCAATTTTCTCATTTGGTCTCATCCAAATATTTGCTTGAGGTGTAGCATTAAATGCGCAAAAAGGCGCATACCTTCCATTTACTTTTGCTGCCAATCCAACAGTTAAGTCGCTGGTTCCAGCAGCTCTCGCATTAAATACTGAGATTGCTCCAGCAGGTCCGTTTGGAGTTGTACTGAAACTTCCATCATAGTTGAACGTTACAGCAGTTCCTAATGGAACTTCTGTAGATAGTGCTTCCATTTGTATGGTTGTGTTTAATCCTATGTTTGCCCTATTATAAACATATACTTTATACAACGGTTCATAATCTATCTCTACACGTCCAAACATGTCGATATAAGGTTCGGCAAACCAAGCAGGTAAACCAGCGGTGATTTGATTGGGGCCAGAAGCTCCTTTAAACCCAAATAATTTATATTGGTTTGCTTGTAAATACCGAAGTATGCTTTGTTGCGATTGTGATGAGAAATCAAAATCAATTTTGTAGATAGTTCCCATGATTTTATCTTAAAAGTTAGATAGATAAATATAATGGACTCTGTTATTTAGGCTTAGCGTATAACCCTGTGTTTATTAAAACAGGTAGAAATACGAGCTATTTTAAGGACGAATAAAAAAGCCAAAACATTTGTTTTGGCTTCTATCTTATATTCTAATACCTACAGGTAGCATCTTTTTATATTTTCGATGTCGCCTTATAAATTTTGCGATTTCTGGACTTGTTGGCACAACACTTATGTTGCGTTCTGCTATGTTCTCAAAAACGAGTGTTAAAAACTCCTCTTCAAATTCATCGTTTGTTATACCGTCTGGAATGATAAGTTTTGTTAAAAAGATTTTTCGATCTTGTAAAGAATACTCAATTTTGGCAAGTTCACCGTCTACTTTTAATTCGAATTGGCGTAAAAAGTCATTGTCTGTTAATTCAGCAGCATCAATCATAATAATTTGTATTTAATTCAATGGTCGGTAGGGTGGAACTATACTTTTGTATAGTTTTGTAGTGCAAATTTACGAAAAATATCACACATATTAAAGCGTCTTTATTTTAAACACTTATGCAGCAAGAAATTATACATGTATATCTTATGCCAGGAATGGCAGCCAACCCAACGATATTTGAACATATAAAACTCCCAGAAGAGCAATTTGAGGTACATTGGTTAGAATGGATGATTCCTCATAAAAAAGAATCTCTGGAGTCTTATGCCAAACGTATGATTGCAAATATTAAGCATGAAGACATTGTGTTATTGGGAGTGTCTTTTGGTGGTATTCTAGTCCAAGAGATGAGTAAGTATATGAGTTTGCGAAAGCTGTTCGTCGTATCTAGCGTAAAATCAAAACATGAGTTGCCTAAACGTATGAAGCTTATGAAGTATACCAAGGCCTACAAGCTATTACCCACGCAATTGGTTGGTAATATTGACTTTTTAGCAAAATACGCGTTTGGTGAAACGATTACTAAGCGTATTGAATTATATAAAAAGTATTTATCGGTAAGTGATAAGCAATATTTAGACTGGGCTATTGAAAATGTAATCGAATGGAATCAAGAAGTGCCCAATGAAAAAGCTATTTATATCCATGGGGATAAAGATGCTGTTTTTCCACATTCATGTGCAGGCGATTGTATTGTTATTAAAGGCGGATCTCATATTATGGTCATCAATAAGTATAAATGGTTTAACGAAAATTTACCAAAACTAATTTTAGACTAGCTTGAAACCAACGATTTAATTTTATACATTTGACTAGCAGTCGATTAAATGACTGTTCCCTAAATAAAATGAATATGACAATGATTAAGAATATTTTAGCAACAATTGGCCTTATCTGTGTTTCTGGGCTGTTTATATTTGCAGTTCAGGCAGAAAAATCACCTTCAGATCAAGAGGTAGTCGAGCCTACTAAAGTGATTAACGATTATAACGTATATGCCATTTCTGTGCCTGACGATTTGAATTTTGCAGGGGAAGAGATGCCTTTACAAGATCCTGATATATTAGAACGAATGGATAGAGAATTACTTGTCAATACCTATTGGCAATCTAATGGTCTATTAATGTTTAAACGTGCCGAGAAGTATTTTCCAATCATCGAACCTATCTTAAAAAAGAATGGAATTCCTGAAGATTTTAAGTATTTAGCTGTTATTGAAAGTGGACTAACCAATGCTGTATCTCCTGCAGGAGCACGAGGTGTTTGGCAAATTATGAAAACAACAGGTAGAGAGAATGGATTAGAGATTAATAGTAATGTTGATGAGCGTTATCATTTGGAAAAGGCTACAGAAGTGGCTTGTAAATACTTATTGAGATCTAAAAAGAACTTGGGATCGTGGACATTGGCAGCAGCAGCATACAATGCAGGTAATGCAGGTGTTTCTAGACGATTAAAAGAGCAAGGTGTATCTAATTATTACGATTTATTGTTAGGTGAGGAGACAGGGCGTTATCTCTTTAGAATTGTAGCGCTTAAAGAGATTCTAAATCATCCTAAAAAATATGGTTTTAACTTTACTTCGGAAGATCTTTACAAAACGATTCCAACCTACAAAGTGGAAGTAGATACTGTCGTTACCGACTTTACAAAATTTGCAGAGCGCTTCGGAATTAATTATAAAATATTGAAAATTCACAATCCTTGGTTAAGAGAGCCTAAGCTTAACAATGCATCCAGAAAAAAGTATTTTATAGATATTCCTAAAGAAGGCTATTACTCAGTAAAGCCTTAATGGATAGCCTTTGTAATTAATTAAGAGTAGAAATAATAAGACCCTCGGAATTAGGCTCTTCTTTGAAAAGCAACCATTTGATCTTTTCATGGATTACGTTAAATGCTACTTCAGATCTGTTTTCATCCTTAACTATAGTAAATTTCTTGTCAATTCGAACGAGTTGTTTTTCTTCTGAAATGTAGAAACATGCTGGCGCTCCAAAGGAGTGCTTAAATGTTGCAATAATGTGGTTTGAATTATTCTTGCGTTCATCAACATAGGTGATTATAACATTAGAATTATAGTTCTTAGAAAGCGCCTTAGCTTTAGTTTTTGTATCCCAAAACAAAATTATTATGTCAATTTGATCTTTATAGAGTTTTGACATTCGGTTAATTTCATTGATCTCTTCCAGATTAATTTGTTCCCAAGAAGATTTAGTAATTAAAAGAAAAGGTTTGTCGAGAGCCGACGTTTTTAAGGAGCCCCCTTTTACTTTGTTTAGGGAGATATCTCTAATATAGCTATGCTTTAGGTAATTATTAAAAATAGAATCAAACAAAAACCCAGCATAAATGTTGTCACCATTTTGAATAGCAACCTCAGACTTAGTCCTATATGCTTTTAAATGTTTGGCGATTTGGGTATCGAAGTATATTTTTTGCTGTTGAGGGAATGCTAAAAACATACATGCAAACATTAGTATACAACTATAAACTCGCATGTCTAATCTTTTGTAGGTTAATAAGTTACAAATTTATTAAGCCTGCAAAATGGCATCAAAAAAAGTCGTTAAAAAGTCAAAATCGTGGAGAAACGAAGCGTTTTTTAGCAAAACATCGATGAAATACATCTGAAAGAGAGGGTTTAACGTCGTCTCATATTACGATTTCCGTAGTGTTGCTTTGGACCTTGGGACTTTTTCATCCCATCTTTCATCATTTTAATTTGTTCGGTCAAGATTCCTCTTTTATCAAGTTTTTGAGCTTCATTGAGCAATTGTTTTGCTTCAATTGGTCGACGCTTACTAAAGGCAATTCCGGCTAGGTTTAATTTTGCCATCGCTACGTCATGATCCATTGACAATCCTAAGCCTAGTGCTTTTTTAAAGTACTTTTCTGCTTCGTTCATATTGGTTTGTGATACCATAACACCATGAAGATAGTTATAGTATCCTTCCTGTTTTTTCACAAGAGCACTTGATGGATTTTTGATTTTATTCAACCAATTTTTGGCACCTTCAAAATCTTGTTTCCTTAGTTTTAAAAAAGCCAGTAGGATAAACTCGTTTTTAAAATATAAAAAGATAAAAATAAGCGATAGTAATATGTACATGATACCATTGCCAATGTAGCCTTCAATAAATTGATATACGGCATAAGCTATTATTAATCCAGCAATGACAAGTTTTATGTTTTTATTGAACATGTTTTTCTATTTTGTAAGTAACGTTTGTAGTAATTGATGTTGGTAACTTCATAGCATTCGTTTTATGCATGATGGAGTTGCCTGTTGCAACAGATTTGCTGGACATGGATTTCACAAATCCAGTTTCTAACGATGTAATAATAGTACTAGTCATATCTCCAGCCAAATTCATTTCGACATCTTCATCATTAGTTTTAAAGGTAATTGTACTAACTCCACTGATCATGACATCGTCTTTTTTTATGTCATCTAGTGTCCAAGTATTTTCAGCAGATAAATCACCTTCAAATGTATTATTCCACGAATCCCCTTTCTTGGTTTCTGTAGAAGGGTAGATGTAGGTCATCTGTTCAAAACTTTTAGCGAGGCTTTCGTTGCTAAATTCTCCTCGCATTCCTTCTTTCATAACTTCTTTTGTAAATTCATCAATATCACCAACAGCATTTACCATTTTATCAATTAAGGCCTCAGCACCTTCAATAGACTTAATTTTACCATTTTTATACATTTCCATAATAAGATCAGTATTGATGAGTTGGGCGAATATTCTTCCTTCAATGTCATCTTCAGCTACTGGATCTAAAGTATTTACAGACATAATAGCGCCTGCAAGGTTAGATTTAGATTCCATTTTAAAACGGTCAAACTTAAATTTGATCGTATATAAACTATCATTGACAGCTTCAATTGTAAATGTGAAATCACCTTCTATAAGATTGGTCATCTCATGTTTTTGACCATTCATGTCTTGTACAATATCCTGATTAGCAGTTTGCTGCACCTTAAATTGATCTCCTATTTTGAGATTATAAACTAAGTTGGTTTGTGCAGTTGAGACGTTTATAATCACCAAAAATGCGACTAAAAACCGTAATATATTAAACTTCATTTTGTTCCTCTTTTTTCGATTTACAAAGAAACTAATTTTTTGTCAATTTGTTGCTAGAATATAAGCTGATATAAATATCTAAAATAATTTTATATTTAGATTTGTCAAAGTAAAAACTCTTTGTATATTTGCACCCAGTTTTGAGACAGCTCTCAATTTATAAAAAAGAATATTAGTTTATAAAAATATAAGACAATGCCAAAAAGAACGTTTCAACCGTCAAAAAGAAAGAGAAGGAACAAGCACGGTTTCAGAGAAAGAATGGCTTCTGTAAACGGAAGAAAAGTTTTAGCACGTAGAAGAGCTAAAGGAAGAAAGAAATTGTCTGTATCATCTGAAACAAGACATAAAAGATAATGATTAACAATTGTTAATATTTTAAGGGTGTTACTTAGGTGTAACACCTTTTTTTGTACCTATATGTTACCTATTTTTGAACACTTAAAAAACCAAAAATGCCAAAGAACGAAAAATTAAAGTCTATTCTAATTATAGGTTCAGGACCTATAATTATCGGTCAAGCATGTGAGTTTGATTATTCTGGAACACAAGCCTTACGCTCGCTTCGCGAAGATGGAATTGAAACTATACTTATCAATTCTAACCCTGCTACAATTATGACAGATCCAACCATGGCTGACCATGTGTATCTGTTACCATTAACTACCAAATCAATTATTAAAGTATTAAAAGAGCATCCACAAATTGATGCTGTTTTACCAACAATGGGAGGGCAAACAGCTTTGAATTTATGTATTGAAGCTGATGAAAAAGGAATTTGGTCTGATTTTGATGTTGATATCATAGGTGTTGATATCGATGCCATTAACATAACTGAAGATCGTGAACAATTTAGAGAGTTAATGCTTAAGATAGGTGTTGGTATGGCACCTCAAGCTACAGCTAATTCTTATTTAAAAGGAAAAGAAATTGCACAAGAATTTGGATTTCCTTTAGTGATTAGAGCATCCTATACTTTAGGAGGAGCTGGTGCATCTTTTGTATATAAAGAAGAAGATTTTGATGAGTTGTTAACTCGCGGGTTGGAGGTGTCTCCAATACACGAAGTGATGATAGATAAGGCTTTAATTGGTTGGAAAGAATATGAGCTTGAGCTTTTAAGAGATAAAAATGATAATGTCGTTATTATCTGTACTATCGAAAACATGGATCCAATGGGTATACATACTGGAGATTCTATTACAGTGGCTCCAGCGATGACACTTTCGGATAAAACATTCCAGAAAATGCGTGATATGGCAATACATATGATGCGTAGTATTGGTGATTTTGCTGGTGGATGTAATGTGCAGTTTGCAGTAAGTCCAGACGATAAAGAAGATATTATTGCTATTGAAATCAATCCACGTGTATCACGTTCTTCTGCGTTGGCAAGTAAAGCAACAGGATATCCTATTGCTAAAGTTGCTGCAAAATTGGCTATTGGATATACATTAGATGAGTTAAGTAATCAAATTACTGGTTCAACGTCGGCGTTGTTTGAACCAACATTAGATTATGTAGTCGTTAAGATTCCACGTTGGAACTTTGATAAATTTGAAGGCTCAGACAGACGCTTAGGTCTTCAAATGAAAGCTGTTGGTGAGGTTATGGCGATAGGGCGTTCATTTCAAGAGGCATTGCATAAAGCCACGCAATCCTTGGAAATTAAACGTAATGGCTTAGGTGCTGACGGAAAAGGATATAAAGATTACCAACAGATTATTGATAAACTCACTTATGCTAGTTGGGATCGCGTGTTTGCCATTTATGATGCGATTCAAATGGGAATTCCGCTAAGTAGAATTCATGAAATTACTAAAATTGATATGTGGTTCTTAAAACAGTATGAAGAACTGTATCACTTAGAAAAAGAGATTTCAACATTTACTATAGATACTATTGAGCGTGACTTACTACTTGAAGCTAAGCAAAAAGGATATGGTGATCGTCAAATTGCTCATATGCTTAAATGCTTAGAAAGTCAAGTGTATAATAAAAGAGACGAATTCAATATTAATCGTGTTTATAAATTAGTGGATACTTGTGCTGCTGAGTTCAAGGCACAAACACCATATTACTATTCTACCTTCGAAAATGAAGTTGAAACACCAAATGGAAAGAAATTTTCAGCTAATGAAAGTGTTGTTTCTGATAAAAAGAAAATCATTGTTCTAGGATCTGGTCCAAATCGAATCGGACAAGGGATTGAGTTTGATTATTGTTGTGTTCATGGTGTATTGGCAAGTGCTGAGTGTGGTTACGAAACAATTATGATTAACTGTAACCCTGAAACGGTTTCAACAGATTTTGATATTGCTGATAAATTGTATTTTGAACCTGTATTTTGGGAACATATCTACGATATTATTCGTCATGAAAAACCAGAAGGTGTTATTGTTCAGTTAGGTGGTCAAACTGCATTAAAATTGGCAGAAAAACTAGACAGATATGGCATTAAAATTATTGGAACAACTTATCAGTCTTTAGATTTGGCTGAAGATAGAGGAAGTTTTTCAACACTACTTAAAGAAAATAACATTCCTTATCCAGAATTTGATACGGCTTCAACTGCCGACGAAGCTCTAGCAGTTGCTGATAAATTGGACTTCCCGATTTTAGTGAGACCATCATATGTACTTGGAGGTCAAGGGATGAAGATTGTCATTAATAGAAAGGAATTAGAAGAGCATGTCGTTGATTTACTTCGAAAAATGCCTGATAATAAACTATTACTAGATCACTATTTAGATGGTGCTATTGAAGCAGAAGCTGATGCCATTTGCGATGGTGAAAATGTATACATCATTGGTATTATGGAACATATTGAGCCTTGTGGTATCCATTCTGGAGATAGTAATGCAACATTACCCCCTTTTAATTTAGGAGAGTTTGTGATGCAACAAATTAAAGATCATACCAAAAAGATTGCATTAGCATTAAACACTGTTGGGTTAATTAATATTCAATTTGCAGTAAAAGATGATATGGTATATATTATTGAAGCGAATCCAAGAGCATCGAGAACAGTGCCTTTTATTGCAAAAGCTTATGGTGAACCTTATGTAAATTATGCGACTAAAGTTATGCTAGGTGAGAAAAAAGTTACCGATTTTGATTTTAAACCGCATTTGGAAGGTTATGCTATTAAACAACCAGTATTTTCATTTAATAAGTTTCCTAACGTGAATAAAAAATTAGGGCCAGAGATGAAGAGTACAGGAGAAAGTATCCTATTTATTGATAGTTTAAAAGATGATGAGTTTTACAACTTGTATTCGAGACGTAAAATGTATTTGAGTAAATAAGTTATTTTTTTTCGATAAACGGCTTGTCTTAATCGCCTTTTAATTACTATTTTAGCTTAAAATTTGAAAAATTGCTAATGTTGGAATCATTTTTGTTAATCTTATATAAGACTAGCAGTAGATTTTAATTGAAAAGATAAACGTATGAAAACAAAACTACTTTTTTTATCCTTATTACTAACATCTTCAATTGCTTTGTCTCAAGTTATGGCAGGTCAAGTAGATGACTTCGAGGATGGAACAACTCAAAATTGGGCCATTGGTGGAGCAGCAGGGCCTGACGATATGCCTATGAATGTTAGTGATGGAGGCCCAAATGGTGCTGGTGATAATTTCTTGACATATTCATCAAACGGGATGAATGGAATGGTTGCAAGTAAGATGGTTATATTCAATGCAGGCGGTTCGTCTCAATGGGGATCAAACTATATTTCTGAAGGAATCATTGCTATCAAAATGGATGTTAATGTTACAATTAATGATTTAAATTTAAGAGTGGCATTCCAAGGTAGTGGAACAAGAATTTGTACAACTAATGCTGTGGCTGTTGCGGCAGGTTCTGGTTGGACATCAATAACAATTCCTATTTCTACAACTGATTTTACCGTTATTTCTGGTTCATCCTCTGTTAGTGATGCCTTATCAAATGTAAATGCAATGCGTATTTTAAGCAATGATACTCCTGCATGGAGTACTGCGGTTAATGCAATTGAAGCAACAATAGGAATAGACAATATCACAGCATCTACTACGTTAAGTACTCAAGATGTTCAAATTCAAAATGATTTTGAGATTTCTCCTAATCCAGCATCTTCTAAATTAAACATCAAATTATCTAATGTTTTAGACAATGCAAATGTAGCTGTTTACAATGTTTTAGGTAAAAAAGTATATTCTAAAAGTTTAAGCGCCTTAGAATCGTCAATAGATGTATCTAATTGGAATTCAGGAGTATATTTGGTGAGAGTGTCAAATGAGAAACAAACGATAACCAAACGCTTTGTGAAGCAATAAGCCTTAAAAAAAATATAAAAAGACCCATTAATTTTTAATTAATGGGTCTTTTTATTTTGTTAATTTTTCGAAAACCAATTGAAAAAATCACTAACTTGTTGAAGCCTAACTCATTTATAATTGAAATATTATGAGAAAAAAATACACTTTTTATCTACTTATTCTGCTTTTTTGTTTTGGATTCTCTATTCAAAATGCTAATGCTCAATTTAGAATTGTTGAGGTAGATCCTGCTACAGAAAGAGTAAAAATCAAAAATTTTGGTGCTACTACTGAAGATATCTCTGCATATAGACTTTGTGCTAGGTTTTCTTACAATGCATTGAGTAGTATGACCTTATTAAGTGGTGATCTCGTTAATTTTGCACCAAATGCGGAAGTAGAGGTTACCGTATCGTTTTCAAATGGTAATGTTTTAACAGATGCCTCTTCTGATTTGGGATTATATCTACCAACAGGAGGCTTTGGTGTAGCTGCGAATATGATTGATTTCACACAATGGGGAGCTGGTGGTATTGGTAGAGAAGCTCAAGCTGTAGCTAATGGTTTTTGGACTGCAGGAACATTTATTAATGTAGCAGCTCCTTATGAATTCACTGGAGGGTCGGCAGATGCAGGAGTGACATTTTGGGATACATTACTTGGAGTAGATGACTTTGACGAGATCAATAAATTCACAATTTCGCCTAATCCTGCTTCATTGAACCTTAATATAGAAATTCCTGGTAGCGTTGAAAATGCAACGCTTAGAGTGTTTGATTTACTAGGTAAAAAAGTTATTGAAAAAGAAATAAGTGGTATTCAAAACTTATCTATAGATGTTAGTAAATGGAATACTGGCGTTTATATTGTTAGAGTTACAAGCGATGATGTTACCCAAACCAAACGATTTATCAAGCAATAAATATGACCAACTAAAATATTTATGAATAGGCCATCCTAAACCGATGGTCTTTATTTTTTGTTTAGCTCAAATTCAAAAGATACCATTACATCCTCCGCAATTTTATTCCTCACAATTTTTGGGATATCAATGTCAAAGTCTGATGCTTTGGCAATAAACTTCCCACTCATAATTATGGTATTCTCTTTAATATTGATAGTTATTGCTAGATCTTTCAAGGCTTTCGTTTTTCCGTGAAAAGTTAAAGAGCCTTCAATATTATAAGTAGAAGTGTCTTTTTTCAAATCGAAATCATCAATTTTTCCTTTAAAAGTTGCTTTAGGAAATTGATCAGACTCTGCGTAATTTTCATTGAAATGTTCTTCCATTAGTGCATTCTTAAACCGAAACCCTTTAACTAAGGCCAAAGCTGCAAACTCTCCATTTTCAGTGTTAATAATTGCGGTTACCGAATTATTCTTTGCAGCGACTTCCTCAAAAGCAGGTACAGAGGCTTCAAAATTGATAACTCCAGTTTTTGTGATAAACTTATTTTGTGCTGTCATATGTATACAGACAAAAGCAACTAGATATATGATTTTTTTCATTTTATAATAGATTTATGTTTATTCTTCAAGTAATCCGTCGGCTTCCCATTGCACGACGAGGTCTATAAGGTTTTGTGGTAAACGTGGTCCTCCAAAAGGCATTAAAAAACCTTGATCATTAGACGAAATGCGATCAATTAAACCATTGTTTTCAACAGCATTTTTTACGTTGTCAAAGGTGACCAATGAAATTGGAGCGCCATTTATTGGAGGATCACTATGACAGGATATGCAGTTATTGTCAATAATAGATTTTACATTATCAATATAGGTCACTGTTGTAGGAATTGGTGTAGCATCTATCAAGTCCTCTTCACTTGTATTACTGCAACCAAAGCATATTAAAATGTATATAATGCAAAGTTTATGTGGATATTTCATTTGTTTAATTTTTTTAGTTTAAAATACACGACTAAGGTTAAAGCCAAAATAAATATTGCCATCGGTCCAATCACCTGTAGCTTGCCCTAAAAATCCATTAGCGTTCATGGCTTGAGCATTTGAGAAATGCATTTGAAATACATGTCCTCCTGTTTCCAAGTCAAAGCCAATAGATAACGGATTCTTGAAAGGTGAATTATCTGCTCTGTTAAGATGCCAGCCATAATCAGCATTAATAGACCAGCGTTTTGATAGTTTATAGCGCGTTCCTAAACCTAAAGCGAACTGGGAATTATCCTGATTATTTTGCTGTACATAATTATCATGAAAGAACGTAGGTACCAACTCTACTGAAAAGTTGGTATTTACTTTACGAGATATAATAAGTTGCGTTGTATATCCTAAACGGTCTATAAATTCTAACTTTGGTAAATTATCTTTTTCAAGACCTGTATTAATAAGAATAGCATTAAACCCAACAATTGTAAAAGGAAATCCATTTTCCTGTTGCCTTAATAATCTATACTTGACAGAGGCTTGGTAAATTTTTTGAAAAGAGCTACGTGAAACACCAACATTAAAACCATCTGAAATGCCATAGACAAAGTTTAGTCGTGTTACTGCGTCATCTAAGCCAAAAAAGCTGTCAAACCCGTTTTCAATACTTCCAAATCTATGTGATACAATAAGTGTAAATTCTTGTTTTGCTACAAGTTTTGTAGATTCAAAATTCACAACTTTTAAACCTTTAAATGCTGCTGTAGCGTAGTCATTATTAGTATCTTCAGTATCAATTTCATTTAGTAAATCATCTTGAGCTACCGTTAAAATTGGCACAAGGAATAGTAGTATGAATAAATTTTTCATAGTCAATTGTTTAAAATATTACGTTGGTGTTGTTGGCCTGTTTTAGTTTTTAATGCATCGTATTCCAGCACCTAAAAGTGTCGAATTACTAAGAATCCATAGCATGATATTTTATTTAAAGCCAAATACGTGATGCATTTGGCTTTACGATTATTGCTTTATTGTTTGATAAAGCGTTTTGTTTCTGTTTTATCTCCGTTTGAAAGCTTAATAAGGTACAGTCCACTGTTCCAGTTAGAGACATCAATTTGAGATAAGTTTTCAGTTCCTAAAGTTTCAGCTACAATCTGCTTTCCTAGAATATCAAACACCTGATATGTTAAGCCAGAAGCTCCAGAAGTGAGTTCTATATGTAAAATAGAGCTTGTTGGATTTGGGAACACGTCAAAACTAGACGTTTCAAAATCGTCTACGCTTAAAAGCGTATCCCAAAAATTTACACCAAAATCTGTTGCAGTTCCGGTAAATGCATATGGAGGGTTTACATTTACAAAAGTTCCAGCAGTCCAAATTCCCTTTGAGACAGCTACATTCTCGCGTCCGAGACCTCCAGCTCCCCATTGCATGAAATCAACCATACTTGTAGGTTGTGAAAAATTACCTGTAGGAAGATATAACCCTAAGTCGGCAGCAGAGGTACTTAAGCTTAAAAAGTTTGGTGCAGATACTGTTACTTCTGCATTTGCAGCTAAGTTTAACGAACCACTAACTACAGTAGTTTGGCTGGATAAGGTTCTATAAGAGAAAAGTGAGCACAATCTATAAGATGCAATATCGACTGTTGAGCCACCAAAATTTTTCATGGTAACTGTATCTCCAGCAGGATCTACCGATAAAATTTTAATTTGGGCATAAGTTTGCTGAGCTATAAACACTGAGAATAGAAGTGTGAAAATAGTTGTAAAAAAGTAATTTGTTTTCATAATAATTTATTGTTAGTGATTTATTAATTTAAAATGCTGCATTGGTCTAATTTAACTTGCTCTAAAAGATCGTCGTAACCAATAACACGTCCTTTTATTCTTATTTTAGAATCTACTTTAACCGCGTTTTGAATATTATTTGTAAACTGACAAAACACTTTGTCATCTAATGTGATTGAAGTATTATCGCTCTCAGAAATTTTACCAGCAACCTCAATGGTAGTATTGAGGTATTTAGTTTCAGCTTCTGTAGGGTTTTTTGAAAAACTCGAAGTAATATCTTCACTAGTTATTTCATATTTGGTAACCTCATTTTCTATGTCTCTATGATCTTGGTAGATGTAATTATAGCCTATTATAATTCCAATAATTAAGATGATGAGAATGATAATTCGTTTGCGCATGGTTACTTTTTTTGATTGGGTATAAACTGCTTCAACAGGTATGAGTTAAAGCAGCTTAATCTTAACAATTTATAATCCCTAATTATGAATCATCACCCTTTTAATTTTTCTTTTTCAGTTATATATTAATTACAAGTATTTCTATACCGTAACCGATCTTCTTCATTAAGTCTAAGATCGATTTTATTTAATCCATTATCATTAATTATCTCTTGAAGACTCCAATTATTATTACAAAATGTGAGTGCAGGAATATTGATAAGAACTGACATGTTATTTCCTGTGCCTACAGTAGACCAAGTGCCATTTGCCGAAGTCATATTCCAAAACACAGTAATTGTACCGTCTTCAAAGAAATTGAAATCGTAGCCATCATATACATCATTGTAATCTATATTATCTTGTCTTACTTTATCCGTATACCAATTTTGGCAACCTGTTAGAAAGTCTTCTAATAATTCTTGAGTGCAGTGATTGCAGTCGTCATCATTATAGTCATAATCATCATCCTCATCACATGAGTTTTGTTCATTAGTAATTATGTTTTCAAGTTCGGTTAATGAGTTTATTGTCATTTGCGAATCATCAGAAAGCACAACCGAAATCGGAAAATCAATACTCGTAATATCATCTGGAGTTATAGCTTCAATATAATCATAGAGTTCATTGTCGTTAGTCAATGTTTCTGTAGAAATTAACTCGTTAAGCGGATTGAATTTTGAAGCCGTAAATGGATACACAAAATCGATACACTCAATATCGTTATCGCTTATATTTTCGCCATTACAATTGCTCGCGTTGGCATTTAATTCACTCATAGAATTAATAGAAACTTCAGTATAATCTGAATTAACTATAGTAATAGGAAAATTAATTTCTAACGCGTCTATGTCATCATAATCCTCATCAAAAATGGTTTCAACTAAATAATAGTCATTCTCATTAGTGATTTCTACGTTTATTGAATTTGCTGTTACGTTAACTGGTAATTTGATATTAAAACAATTAGCGAGATCTAAAATATTATCGTTAGAACCGTCATTTGAAGCTGTTCGTTGTAACAAATTAGCGACTAAAGAATTTGGTTGTAAAACATCTTCTGGAGGAGTTTCAATAAACTCCGTCTCTTCTTTTCTACATGATGTTAATGTCATCATTGAAGAAAAAATAAAAACGAATATGAATCTAATTGTTGCTTTCATAATTTTGCATTTGTATATTTCTAATGCAATTTAATATATAACAACTCAAGTTTGAAAACTCCTGAGATTTTAAAATAAATTTTTATTTACCTTTAAAAACTAAAATAAAACTCCTTGTCTAGAGATCTTAACGAAGACATCTGTGAAGCTAAAGTTTTTGAGTATGTGTATAATACATATTCAAAAGATCTGCATGATTTCTTGTATTATAAATATGGAGAACAATTTAATCCAAGTGATAAAGCTCAAGACGCTTTTATTAAACTTTGGGATAACTGTAAAAAGGTAACTCTAAGTAAAGCCAAATCATTTTTATTTACTGTTGCTAATAATATGGTACTTAATGATATTAAACATCAAAAAGTGGTGCTCAATCATCAAAAAAATGCTCCAAAAGCACATACAAATGAGACACCAGAATTTGTTTTAGAGCAGGAACAATTTCTTCAGCGTTATAAAAAGGTATTGGAAAGTTTAACCGAAGAGCAGCGTGTTGCTTTTTTATTAAATAAAGTCGAAGGAAAGAAACATAGTGAAATTGCCGATTTTCTCGGTGTTACTAGAAAAGTGGTCGAATATCGTATTTATAGTGCTTTCAATATATTGAAAAAGGAATTAGAAGGATTTAAAATAAAATAATAAGGAAAAATAGAAATGAAGTTGTTATATAAGTGTAAATAGATTTATGAATAAAGAAGACAACATCAAAAAGTGGTTAAATGATGAATTAACTCCTGCCGAAAGACAAGCTTTTGAGCAAGGAGATGATTTTGCATTGCATCAAGCTATTTTAGATGGTGCGAAACATTTTAAGGCATCTAACTTTTCGGAACCAGAATCTTTCAATGATTTTAAATCAACTTATGATGCTAAACGTACTAAAACTAAAAAGTTAAATTGGTTTAAACCAATGTTAAGAATAGCTAGTGTTTTGGTCATTGCTTTTGGTGCTTATTTTACATTTTTTTACAACTATCCTACACGTATACAAACTTTGGCGAGTGAGCAAACTATCATAGAGCTTCCAGACCAATCAGAGGTTATATTAAATTCGGGTTCTCAAATAGAATACAATGAAAAAACCTGGAATACTAATAGGCGCTTAACTTTAGATGGTGAAGCGTATTTTAAAGTAGCTAAAGGAAAAACATTCGATGTCATTACTTCTCAAGGGCTAGTGACTGTTGTAGGTACAGAGTTTAATGTAAAACAACGTTTTAATTATTTTGAAGTGCACTGTTATGAAGGGATTGTTCAAGTTACATCGGGAGATGTGACAAAAAAACTCTTTGCAGGAGACACCTATAGACGATTAGGTGATGATTATGCTTCAGATACAACACCATTTTTGAAACCGCAATGGACTCAAAATAAAAGTGCGTTTAAGGCTGTTCCCTTTGATCTGGTTATTGCTGAAATGGAACGACAATATGATATTAAGATTACAGTAGACAATATAGATGCTAATCGATTATTCACAGGAGGATTTATGCATGATAATATTGAAAATGCCCTCTTATCTATAACACAGCCAATGGGTCTGAGCTATAAAATTAATGCATCAAATGACGTCGTAATTCATGGCAATAAAAAATAAGTTATATTTTTTATGGATCCTCTTTTTTATATGCTCTTTTGAGATTAATGCTCAAGAGACTAAAGAACAATTGCCATTAACTGATGTGTTTGTTCAGCTTCAAGAGATATACAATATTCAATTTAATTATGCCGAATCAGACCTTGAGGGTATAACAATAATACCACCTTCCAAAGAGTTGACCTTAACTCAAGTTTTGTCATATCTCGAAGTCAATACTAAATTTTCATTCCAAAACTTAGATGGTACTTTTATTCTGGTACAGTTAAAAGAGTCGCCTTTTGAGTTGCAACAATTATCAGAAATACTAGTATCAAAATATATCGTTAAGGGAATTAATAAACTGAACAATGGTTCTTATGAAATTGATTTTTCAGAGTTTGATATTCTACCTGGATTGATAGATACCGATGTTTTACAGGCAGTACAGGCTTTCCCAGGAATCCAGAGTATTAATGAAACCGTGTCAAATATTAATATAAGAGGTGGTGCGCACGATCAAAACTTAATCCTTTGGGATGGCATAAAAATGTATCAATCTGGGCATTTCTTTGGTTTGATTTCAATGTTTAATCCGCAAATCACGCAACAGGTAAGTGTTTTGAAAAATGGTACTGAAACGATGCTTACCGATGGTGTTTCGGGTACAATTTCTATGGAAACTGACACTGAAATCAACGATACATTTAAAGGAAGTTTGGGTGTTAATTTTATTGATGCTAATGGCTTTGCTGATATACCGTTAGGAGACACATCATCTCTGCAAATTGCTGCTCGAAAATCAACAAGTGATTTCGCAGAAACTCCAACATATACCAATTTTTTTGATAGAATCGCTCAGGATACAGAAGTGGAGACTAATGCGAATGATATTTTGAATTCCAATCAGGAATTTGATTTTTATGACATGTCTTTACGCTGGTTGTATACGATTTCAGATAAGGATCAGTTACAGCTCAATTTTTTAAATGCCAATAACGAGTTACGATTTAATGAAAACTCTACAATTAGTGGTATGGAAACATCTCGCCGAAGTAGTTTGAGACAAAACAGTATTGCAGGAGCTTTGCAGTACAAGAGAATTTGGAACGATGCATGGCAAACCACTTTTGAAGTTTATGAAACCGACTATAAGTTAAAATCTAATAATGCTAATATCATTGAAGAACAACGATTTCAACAAGAGAATAGCATATCGGAAACAAGCTTGAAATTAATGACTAATTACAAGGTACATGATAACTTACAATGGTTGAATGGTTATCATTTTGTAGAGACCAAGGTTACAAACTTAGATGATGTTGATACGCCGCGTTTTCGATTGTTAGTGTCTGAAGTTGTACGAACTCATGCCTTGTTCTCCCAGTTAAATTATAGATCGTCCGATAGGAAAACAAACTTAAATTTCGGATTACGACATAATTATATTGATAAGTTTAGAAAGCATATACTAGAGCCAAGACTGGCATTTAACCATAAGTTTTTAAATAACTTTTCAGTAGAACTTTTGGGTGAATTCAAGCATCAAAACACGTCTCAAATTATTAATTTCCAAAATGATTTTTTAGGTATTGAAAAAAGACGTTGGCAATTGTCTAACGATGCTGATATTCCAGTAATTAGAAGTAAGCAAGTATCACTGGGTTTGAGTTTCAGTAAAAAAGGTTGGTTGCTTAGTGCAGATGCCTATTATAAATATGTAAAAGGCATTACGACACAAAGTCAAGGGTTTCAAAATCAATATGAGTTTATAAAAACTAGAGGTGATTATGACACGTTTGGTGCAGATATTATTTTGAGAAAGCAAATTAAAGACTTTACAACATGGCTGAGTTATGCTTATATGGATAGCAATTATAGTTTTGAGTTACTTCCAGAAGATAGGTTTCCAAATAATTTTGATATCACTCATGCTATTACTTTTGGAGCTGCTTATACCATGGACCGTTTAAGATTGTCGGCTGGGATCAATTGGCATTCTGGTCGTCCAACAACGCGACCAATAGTTGGTAATGAAATTAGTGACAACGCGATCAATTTTGAAGATACTAATTCAAGCAGATTGAACGATTATTTGAGAGTGGATGTTTCTGCTTTGTATGATGTTAAGCTATGGAAAAAGACTAAAGCAGATTTAGGGGTTTCGATATGGAACGTTTTAGACCGAACCAATCAAATCAATAATTTTTATAGAATTACAAATGATAATGTGAGTGAAACACTGCAAAATTCATTAGGAATAACACCAAATGCTGTGTTGAGGGTTCACTTTTGATAATGGTCTGGAAGTTCTATTTTAACACGATACCTTTTTAGATCATCTAGGTAATCGATATGCGAAAAGTCTTCACTGTCAAATTCTTTTTGTCGTGAGTGTTTGGTTTCAATTCGTTTAATAGATTTTAGAAACCGTTTTACTTCAGTTTTATCATTTACGATTAAGCCTGGAACTTCAATACTGTTGCCATTATCATCTTTGGCCACCATCGTGAAATACGACGAATTACAGTGCTTTACATGTCCAGTTCTAATATTCTCGGCTTCCACACGAATCCCAACAACCATTGAAGTGCGTCCAACATAATTTATAGAAGCTTTCATTGTAACAAGCTCACCAATTTCTATCGGATTTAAAAAATCGACCGTATCTACAGAAGCGGTTACACAGTAAGTTTCAGAATGTTTAGAGGCACAAGCAAAAGCAATTTGGTCCATCAAGTTCAAAATATAGCCTCCATGAATTTTCCCGCCAAAATTAGAATGTGATGGTTGCATTAATTCGGAAATGCTAATTCGTGAGGAGTCTATCGTTTTGTATGTCATAATTGTATTATTCGCTACTTTTTGCGCGTTTGACAATGGCTTCGGGTAAAGATTTCTTGGCTTTAGCACCCATTTTTTTTAATTTTTCGACACTAGTGATTAGGTTGCCTCGTCCTTCAACTAATTTATTCATAGCCGATGAATAATCACGTTTGGCATCATCAATACGTTTACCAACTCCAGTTAGGTCTTTTACTAAACCTTCAAATTTGTCATAAAGTGCTCCAGCCTGCCTTGCAATTTCAATCGCATTACGCTGTTGCTTTTCATTATTCCACATGGTATCAATTGTACGTAACGTTGCTAAAAGTGTTGCAGGCGTTACGATAACAATATTTTTCTCAAAAGCTTTATTATATAAAGAACTGTCCTCATTTATGGCAACAGCAAAAGCCGGTTCTATCGGGATGAATAGTAATACGAAATCGGGTGATTCAATATCGTACAAGTCTTGATAGTTCTTTTCAGATAGTTGATCAACATGCTTTCTAATGGAACTGATATGCGCTTTTAAATGAAACGTACGTTCATCATCTTCAGCATTTACATAACGTTCGTAATCGGTTAGTGACACTTTACTGTCAATAATCATTTTCTTATTATCGGGTAAATGCAAAACCACGTCGGGAAGCACTCTTGTACCATCAGGTAAGGTAAAACTTTGCTGAACATAATATTCCCTGTCTTTTTCTAAACCTGATTTTTCGAGCACACGCTCTAATACCAATTCGCCCCAATTTCCTTGCATCTTACTATCACCTTTTAAGGCCTTTGTTAAATTGGTAGCTTCTTTAGTCATTTGTTGATTGAGGTCTTTTAAACCTAATAACTGCTCTTTTAATGCCGAATGCATCGAGATACTTTCCTTTTGAGTATCTTCAACTTTTTTCTCGAATACTTGAATTTTTTCTTGTAACGGATTTAAGATATTCTTGATATTTTCTTTATTCTGAAGGGTGAACTTTTCCGATTTTTCATCAAGGATTTTTGTAGCGAGCAGTTCAAAATCTTTACGTAATTGTTCTTGACGTTCTTCTAGTTCTTCATCACGCTTTAAGTTTTGCTGCTGAAGGTTCTCATACTCTGTATTTTTTCTAGCTAATTCGGTATTTAAAAACTCTTTTTCACGTCTTATATCTTCACGTTCACTTTCTAACTTTGATAGATTTTGCTTTAAATCTTCAATAGTTGAACTCATCTGATGTTGACGTTCTTCTAAGGTACTCTGCTCACTTTTACTTTTCAGTTTAATAAAAAGCATTCCTAAATACGCACCAATAGCTGCGGAGATAACAATAGCTAGAATAAGAATAAGATTGTCGTTCATAAAGTGAATAGAAATTTACTCAAAGATAAAAGAAAAGGTGTTAAGTGATACTATGGATGAGTGAAAACTATCGACTTATTTCTTCACTCTAAAACTTCCCGTTTTTTCATCAAAACCGATAAGATCATCAGGAAATAAAGTTTCAAAAACACCACGTTCTATCAAGTTACAAGGCGAGTCATAAATAACACCATCATTGGTCATGACAATCATGGTATCGCAGAGTTGAATGGCTAAATCGATTTCATGTGATGAAAAAAGAATAGTCTTATTGGTGTCTTTAGCTAATTTTTGGAGCAGCTTTAAAATATAAGCCTTGTGATACATATCTAAATGTGTGGTTGGCTCATCCAAAATAATGAGATTGGTATCTTGAGCTAATGCTCGAGCAATCATCACTTTTTGTAATTGCCCGTCGCTTAATTCAAAACACTTGCGATGTTTCAAGTCTGAAAGATGTGTTTGTGCAATGGATTGGTTGACGATAGTGATATCTAGATCGCTGAGATTACCAACCCAATTAGTATAGGGTTGACGACCAAGTGCTATAAGTTCAAAAACGGATAGATTTTTAGACATAAGTTGTTCGGTCAACACCAAGCTCATGGTTTTTGCCAATTCTATTGAAGTATAATCATTAAGTGGTTTTTTACTTAAGGATATAGTGCCAGATAACGCAGGTTGTATGGATGTTAAGGTTCTCAAAAGCGTAGATTTTCCAATACCATTAGCGCCAACTAACCCAATAAGCTCACCTTGATACAATTCGATATTAATGTCACTGGCAATAACAGCTGTTGCTTTCTTAGATTGGTAACCTATAGAAAGATCGTGAGTTTCAAGGATGATATGTTGCGTTTGTTCTGTCACTAGTGTCTTTAAAATATCATTTTACGTTTTCTAACTAAGAGCCACACCACTACTGGTGCTCCAATTAAAGAGGTTATGGCATTAATAGGTAGTGTATAATCACTGGTAGGTAATTGTGAAATACTATCACAAATAAGCATCACAATCGCTCCAAATAAAAATACAGCAGGTAATAATATCTTATGATTTGAGGTGTGAAATAATTGACGCGTCATATGCGGAATGGCTAATCCTATAAAAGCAATAGGTCCAGCAAAAGCTGTTATAGTTCCTGCTAATAGACTTGTTGCTAAAATAATAACTAATCGACTTTGCTTAATGTTCAATCCTAAACTTTTGGCATAATTTTCTCCCAATAGAAATGTGTTTAGTGCTTTAATAGAAAATATAGTAAGAAGCATACCTAAGAGGTAAATTCCGAAGAATACAAAGAGTTCATTCCATGATAAATTACCTAAGCTTCCAAATCCCCAAAAAATATACTGTTGCAATTGTTCTGCTGAACTAAAATAGGAGAGTACACTAACCACTGCAGCTGTAATACTTCCAAACATCAAACCAATAATTAAAATAGCCATGGTATCTCTCACTCTTGCGGAGACAATCAAGACTGCTAGAAGCACTAGAAAACTTCCAGAAATTGCTGCAATAACAATACTCCATTTTGAGATCAAAACAGTAGCAAAAGCACCTCCAAATAATCCAGAACCTAAAATAACCAGCGCTACACCTAAGCTTGCACCAGAACTAATCCCTAATACAAATGGCCCAGCTAATGGGTTTCTAAAAAATGTTTGCATTAATAATCCTGAAATTCCTAAACCAGATCCTACTAAAATAGCCGTTAATGCTTTCGGTAATCTATAATCTTGAATTATATATTGCCAATTTTCGTTATCTGAAGTCCCCAAAATACTATTAAATACGTCTTTGATGGGAATACTAACCGAGCCCAAACTAATATTCACAAAGAAGCATAACAATAGCGCTATTGATAGGCCTATAAATGAATATGTATATTTGGTTTTCAATTAATCTAGTGGCTTAAAAAAAGTCGTTTTATAGTCTGTGAGTAATTCTGGATGACAAATTTTTATCATATCCTTGAGTACCAAATCTGGTCGTGCTGCACCTAATTCATAATACAAAACACCTCCTGTTTTTCCTGTTGTATTAGAAAAAGTATAGATTTTTTTATTTTGAAATGCATCAAACTGTGTATAATGAGCGTTCGCTTTTTCTAAAGCGTCGTAACTTAAATAATACGAAGGACTCAACCATAATTCTGCTGTTTTAGCTTTGTTAAAAACGGCTTCAAAATTCAAGGCGATACTGCCAGTTTCTTTGGTTTCGCTCCATAAATAATTAACATTGGCATCATTTAAAAATTGAGCTTCCGGACTTGTGCCATTTGGTAAATACCAAACATCTTTGTACATGGCTCCGCATAACACTGTAGGTTTTTTACTTGCTTTTGCAGCAATGGACTTGGCTTCTAAATAATCTTTTTCTATTTGGTCAAAGATGGATTTGGCTTCACTTTCTTTATGATAAAGCGCTCCAAAAAACTTGATCCATTCGGCTTTAGCTAACGGTGATTTTTCAACCCAATCACCATTGTAAATAACAGTAATTCCAGCTTTTTCAATGGTTTCCATAGTTTTATTGGTGCCATCAACACCAAAGGTTACTACCACATCTGGTCGTAATTCTAACAATACTTCGGTATTAATACCTTCATTATTGCCAAGTTCGCGTATGTCACCATTGTCAATTTGAGTCCTCGTTCTTTCCGAAGAAATATAATCAGTACCAGGAAAGCCTACTAAGGTTTGTTCAACGCCTAATAGTTCCAATGCTGGTATGTGAGTCGTTGAAGTCACAACAATCTTTTGAACTGGTGTAACAATCATACCATCAAAATCATCTTTATTTAATGTAATCTTAGATGCATTTTCTTTAGGAATTAATGCATATCTATAGACTTTATCAGCTTTAGGCCAAGGGTTAGAAATTGTTAATATGCTATAATTGTCATTTTTAATAAGAGTAAACCCTTCTGCATGACTGTTTTTTTGCTGTTCTATTGTTTCAGCAGGAGGTAATTGTCTTGATAAGCCTTTATCTTCTTTACAAGATACGATGATGAAGACCATTAAAATGTAGATAACTTGTTTCAAAAGCAGTGATTTTATATGTCAAAAGTAATATTATTTAAAGTTTTGAGTGAATCATTAAACAAATTGTTTAATTTCGCTGCGAATTTAGGTTCTATTTGGTATATCTAAATAGATTAAAAGGGAATCTGGTGAAAGTCCAGAGCTGTTCCCGCAACTGTAAGCTATTATGCTTGCTATTACCTTCAATGTCACTGGAAATTGTATTTCTGGGAAGACCAATAGCAAGACGCAAGTCAGGAGACCTGCCAAATTCAAACATTAAAAGTCAAACTTTCGGGATAAAAGTTTTGGTGTGGTAATTCATGCTATTCCGAGTAATTAAACATTACAATGAACAAAAAAACGATGCTTTTTAGCATGCTAGCTATTAGTTTAGCTACATCTGGTTTTGCGCAACAGCAAACAGACTCTCTAGAGATAGAGCAATTAGATGAGGTGGTTATTACCGATTCTAAATTTAAATTAAAACGAGAAAACTCAGGTAAGGTCATTACCAAAATCACTCGTAAAGACCTTCAAAATCTACAAGGCAAATCGATTGCAGAGATTATTAATGCTACTGCAGGTATTGAAATTAACGGAACGAAAAGTAACGCAGGACAAAACCTAAGTTATTTTATCAGAGGTGGAAGAAATCGTCAAGTATTGGTACTAATTGATGGTATTGCTGTTACTGATGCCTCTCAAATCGCAAACGACTATGATCTTCGTTTATTAAATGCAGATCAGGTTGAGAGTATCGAAATCTTAAAAGGAGCGTCCAGCTCACTTTATGGTAGTGGCGCTTCTACAGCGGTAATCAATATTAAATTGAAAGAAGCATCAAGAGATGCCTTTGCTGTTAATTTGAGAAGTACGATTGGAACCAATCAATCTCAGGAGGATAGTAATTATGCTGTTGAGAATTTTGTAAATAGTGTGTCTGTAAATGGTACATTAGATGATTTTAGTTATCTCGCTAGTTTCGGACATCAATTTACGGATGGTTTATCTGCAATTGCAGTAGGGGACGAATCCGATCCTTTTAATACCTATAATGGTTATGTGAAGTTAGGTTATCAATTTTCAGAAGCATTTAAAGTACAGACGTATGCTAGTTTTGATTCATTTAAAGCCGACTTTGATGATGGCTTTGGTTTTGCTGATGCCGATAATCTATCGGTTACAGATCAATACAGAATAGGAATTTCGCCAGAGTTCAAGTACAATAATGGTAGCATTACATTGAATGTTGCTTACAATAATGTTGAACGCGAGGTAGAATCAAGTTTTCCAACCCAGTTTAGTGCAGAGAGTTTTATAGGAGATCTATATAACCGTTACAATTTTAGCGATAAGTTTTATACTGTTTTGGGAGTTAATGCTCAACAAAATGAAATTGAAAGTTTTTCAATTCCGTTTGGAAGTACTGCTTTTGCTCAAGATATCGACCCAGAAGATGCGACCCATACTATTATTGATCCTTATGCTAATGTCGTATTTGTTTCAGATTTCGGGTTAAATGTAAATGCTGGTCTACGATTAAACAACCATAGTGAGTATGGTAGTCATTTGGTGTACAGCTTGAATCCATCATTTAAAAAGGAACTTAATTTTGGATATATCAAAGGATTGGCTAGTTACAGTACATCATATATTGCGCCTTCATTATATCAATTGTTTGAACCTTCCTTCGGAAATAGTGATTTAGAACCAGAAGAAAATACCACTATTGAAGTAGGAGCAGAGGTTGACATTAAAGACAAGGCTACAGTAAGTGTTGTATATTTTAATCGTTCTGAAGAGAACTTTGTTGACTTTGTAGATCAAGGAAATTTTATGTTTCAATATACAAATACGGACAATGATTTTACGGCTAGCGGAGTCGAGGTTGTCGCAGATGTGGCTTTGACAAGAACATTAAAACTTAGAGCTAATGGAACCTATACCAAAGTAGATGAGGATTTAAATCTTAGAATTCCGGAATTAAAAATAAACGCGGCTTTAAACTATCAATTAAATACACAAACGTTTATGAGTTTGAGCTATCAGTTTAATGATGATCGTGATGATGCATTTTTTAGCAGTACAACGTTTCAAAGTGAAAGCGTTAATCTAGAATCGTATAGCTTAATCGATTTTTATGTAAGTCATAAATTAGTGAAAGATAAGCTTACGGTTTTTGCAAATATGAACAATGTTTTAAACGAAGCGTATGAAGAGTTATTTGGTTATTCAACCAGAGGGCGAAATATTAATATAGGGTTTACGCTAAGTTTATAAATGAAAGAGCCATTCTTTTTGAATGGCTCTTTTTGTTTAGTATTTATAACTAATGAATACCTAGAAGTAATGAAAAATAATTTATCAAATATGATGGCATTAGATCTGTATTTGTCATCTTTAAGTAAAGAAGAGTATGAGGACATTTCTTCAAAAATTGATTATGACTCATCAAAAAGATTGCCTCTAATGAGCTGGGATATTTATAGTGATGGCTTAATGTTAAAAAGGAAAAAAGCTCAGAGAGAACACGATATTCTTAAGGTGAGATCATTGGCTAAAAAATTAAATTGGCAAAATGATATCAATGCTATTTTTAATGAACAGCAATTTGAAGCCATACTTATTACAGACATAGACCAAAAAATAATATGGGTTAATCAAGGTTTTACAGCTATGACCGGATATTCTAAGGTTGATGCTCTTAATAAAACACCGCGTTTTTTACAGGGACCAGAAACGTCTAATGACTCTAAAGAAAGAATTAGGGCAAAGCTTAATGCGATTACTCCTTTTACAGAGGTTATTATTAACTATAGGAAAGATAAAACACCATACAAATGCGAGGTCAAGATTTTCCCAATAGGTAATGATGAAGCTACACATTTTATAGCTTTAGAGCGACAAGTAAGTTGATTTTAGCAATAGAAGTATAATAAAAAAGCCGCTTGAAAAGCGGCTTTTTTTATTATTATTTAAATTCGAGACGATTAGTATTCATCTCATATTCAATATACATGTTCTCTTCAAATGGTTTGATATTGACGCTGGTTTGTATTGGTCTATATTCTGGGAATGCACTAAATCGTCCTAAACCTTGAATGTCGGCAATAGCAGCTGCTAAAAGAGGTTCGTTGACATCACCTAATATTCCAAAATTTCTTGGCGACTCAATTAAAGAGATATCTGGAACAAGTCCTGTTGGAGGAACTTCGACATCATTTACATTTATAGAGTTGGCAACTAAGGGTTGCATTGCATAGGTATGGCTAGGATTGATATTAACCGACGTCAAATCTGGTGAGTCATATATTGTTATCGATGCTTGCGTTTTTCCTGTAGTGGAATCACCAATTTGAACCACATCAATATAAGCACTTAAGCTATTGATAACCAATTCACTCGCAGAAGCAGAGCGATCTGTAGTTAGCACATAAACTTTGTTTAAATTTAAACTGTTTATTGTAGTGCCATCAAAACTATTGACAAAATTAAAATTTGTATTTGAACTTTGTTGATCACTGTTAAAAACTAATTTAGAATAGATATCTCCATTAAATTGACCAGTGATCATGCTTCCAAGTAATGACGCTGTATTTACAGAACCTCCTGGATTGTATCTTAAATCGAGAACCAAGTGTTGTACATTATTAGCTTGAAAATCAGCAAATGCAGCATTTAATTGGTTATTAAAGCTTGAATTAAAGCCATTATAAACCAAATAACCAACATTTTCTCCATCAACATCGATGATGTCAGCTTGGTGTACTGGATTTTCGGTATAGGTTTGTTTTGTAAGTTCAATGCTATCTGTAGAAGACTCTATAGTATCGTCATCGACCGTTTCAGTTCCATTATCGTTATAAGTGGCAAAATTCAACGTATACGTGTCTTGATTCAATAAGGTATTTAAATTACTTGTTGATAAAGCATTACCATCGACTGCATCAAAAATTTGTCCGCGTTCTAAGCCTAATCCATCAGCAACACTATTATTAAGAACAAGTCTAATAATACCGAAGACCTCAGTTTCACTTCCAGGCTTGAGATAGAAGTTAAATTCAAGTCCGTTACTTTTAGAAGTTCCAGCTAATAATTGTTCAAATTCAATGTAGTTAGGAATAATAATACTGAAGCGATCTACAGTTTCTCTTTCAAAAATCAAGCTTTCAAATAGTGTTTCAGGAGCTGTAAAACTATTAAGATAGTTAGCATACTCTTCATTAGAAGAAAAACGATCATTGGCTAAATCTGGGATATCGGCCTTATACAAATAAACGGCATTCATCCCTTTCCAAACAAAATCGTTAATCTCACTTGCCGCTATGGCATTGTCATCTCTATCTTCAAAACAACTCGTAAAAGAGATGGTAAGTAGTAAGAGTACACTTAGTTTTAATAATTTCATATTTTTTCTTTTTCAATTTTTATGAGCTAAACCAATAGTTTATTGGTCTAGTAAACTATAAATTTACTTACATTATTGTAAATTTAAAAATATCATGTAACAAAATTGAAGCATGTTCGTCGTAATTACAAGAAGCAGAATAATCAACTGTTTTTAACTAACAAACCAAAAATGACACAGACTGATTTTACAAAATTGGTATTACCTTTTAAGGATAAAGTCTTTCGTTTAGCAAAAAGACTTCTAGTTTCTACGGAAGAAGCTGAAGATGCAACGCAAGAGATTTTAATGAAACTGTGGCACAATAAAGAGAAAATAGCAGACTATAAAAATGTAGAAGCATTTTCGATGACAATGACAAAGAATTTTTGCTTAGACCGATTAAAATCGAAACAAGCGCAGAATTTAAAGATTGTTCATAGTAATTATCAAGACAATAACACGTCTTTACAGAAACAAGTAGAAAATAAAGATAGTGTTGATTGGGTTTCTAAAATAATTGAAGAGTTACCAGAACAACAAAAAATAATATTACAGCTCAGAGATATAGAAGAGTATGACTTTGATGAAATTGCAAAAGTAGTAGATATGAACCCTACAGCCATTAGAGTTGCTTTGTCAAGAGCTAGGAAAACAATAAGAGAAAAATTAACTAATACACATCGCTATGGTATTAAATAGTATAGAAAAATTACTGGAAAAGTATGACAATGGCGAAACAACGCTAAAAGAAGAGCAACGCTTAAAAGAGTATTTTACTCAAGACGAAGTCGCTCCACATTTAGAGTCATATAAAATGATGTTTCAATACTTTAACAACACAAAACAAGAACTTTATACAAAGGACGTTCCATTAAAACCTAGAAAAAGTTATATCTATCAATGGATTTCTGTCGCAGCAGTTGCGGTTCTTATGTTAGGAATTATGATTCCGAATATTTTTGGAGGTCAACCAGATACAACAGGTATCGTTCTTACTCAAGAAGAGCAAGAGGTTTATGATCAAACCAAAGAAGCGTTATCGATGCTATCATCAAATTTTAACGATGCAGCAAGTAGCGTAAACACACTGAGTCTTGTATCTACCAGTTTTAATAAAGGTGCAGAAAAAGCCAGTCACGTTAGTGAATTTGGTAAAACAACAAACAGATTAGTAAAAAAGAAAAAAACAAGTAAAAACAAAAACTAGAAATCATGAAGAAATTAATATTAATACTCGCAATTGCCTTATCATCTAATATAATGTTTGCTCAAAGTGTTTTTGACAAATATGAAGACAAAGATGGTGTAATGACAGTTGTATTGACACAGCGAATGTTTAAAATGTTAGCCACAGTAGGTGTAGATGTCGATGATCCTGAAATGAAGGCTTATGTTGATATGGCTAAAAACATTACAGGTCTTAAAGTGTTTACAACAGGAGATGAGAAAATCTCTGCCGATATGAATGCTACTGTAAATGGCTATTTAAAATCATCAAAATTAGACGAATTAATGCGTATCAAAGATGGTGATCAAACTGTGAAGTTTTATGTAAAAGAAGGTAAGGATGAAAACCATGTAAAAGAACTATTAATGTTCATTAACGGTTTGAAAGAGCTTACTAATGGTCAAGATATTACCATTAATGGTAAGAAGAGAGAAGTAGAGACTGTATTGTTAACACTTACAGGAGATATCGATCTAAGACAAATCTCTAAGTTGACAAGTCAAATGAATATGCCAGGAGGAGACCAGTTGAAAAAAGCAAGTAAAAAGAACTAAAACTATGAATACATCAATCAAAACAATAATCACCATGTTAATCTTGGTTGTAACTTTACAGAGTTGCAACCAGGGTTTAACTTTACAAACGTACTATGTTGATAGTGAGTTAGCACCTGGTTTTACTAGTTTAGATGTGCCAACGAGTATGCTTAAAATTGATGAAACAACATTAACTGAAGAGCAAAAAGATGCTTACGAATCTATAGATAAGTTAAGCCTTTTAGCTTTTGTCGCAGACGAAAGTAATAAAGAGGATATGGATGTAGAAGTCGCTAAAATAAAGACGATTCTTAAAGATCCAAAATATGAAGAGTTGATGCGTGGAGGAAACTCAACAGACGGGAAATTTGTCGTAAAATGTATAGGAGGAGAAAATGATGTAGATGAATTTATCCTATTTGGAAATTCTAATGAGCAAGGATTTGTTGTTGTTAGAATTTTAGGAGATGAAATGAACTTTAATAAAATAATGGAACTGGCGTCAGTTTTCGATGAAAACAATATTGAGGAAACTCAATTTAAAGATATCGCCAAATTTTTTAAATAGACCTTAATATTTAAAATGTTAATAGAAAGCCACTTTAAGTCTGACTACTTAAGGTGGTTTTTGTTTTCAGAATCTTTTAAAATGATAATGGTCAAATGTACGGCTAGTAGTACAAAAGCTGCAAATAATATAGCTTTTACAATCAAGTAATCTAAAATATCTAAAATACCAGATATAAAAAAACCAGCGGCTATAAGTCCGGAGAACACAAGTGTTAATGTATTTCTATTTGGCATTTGTAGTAGGTTAAATCCCAGTATAGTTACTAGGATTGATAGCTTTAAGTTCCGTTTTAATCGTTTCGGAAACCTCTAAGGTATCAATAAATTCTGAAATGGAGTGTTCATTGATCGTTTCATTAGTTCTAGTTAGGCCTTTTAAGGCTTCGTACGGATTAGGATATGCCTCGCGACGTAAGATGGTTTGTATGGCTTCTGCTACCACAGCCCAGTTATTTTCCAAGTCTTGAGCAAACTTTGCTTCATTAAGTAACAACTTGTTTAAACCTTTTAAAGTTGATTTGAAAGCTATCAATGTATGACCAAACGGAACTCCAACATTTCTAAGTACAGTACTATCTGTTAAATCACGTTGCAATCTCGAAATAGGAAGCTTAGCTGCTAAATGCTCAAAAATAGCATTGGCAATACCTAAGTTACCTTCAGAGTTCTCAAAATCTATAGGATTTACCTTATGTGGCATAGCGCTACTACCAACTTCACCTTTCTTTATTTTTTGCTTAAAGTAGTCCATAGATACATAAGTCCAAATATCGCGATCAAGATCGATAATAATAGTATTGATGCGTTTTAGTGCATCAAATAAAGCTGCCATATGGTCATAATGCTCAATTTGCGTTGTTGGAAATGAGTGTTGCAAACCCAATTTTTCTTGTACGAAATTGGTACCAAAAGCTTTCCAGTCTATATTTGGATAAGCCACTTTATGCGCATTGAAGTTTCCAGTAGCACCACCAAATTTAGCAGCGCTAGGAACATCATTTAATAAATTAAACTGTTCTTCTAAGCGGGTTACAAAAACTTGTATTTCTTTTCCCAGACGAGTTGGAGAAGCAGGTTGCCCATGAGTTCGAGCCAACATTGGAATAGCTTTCCATTCTTCAGCTAGAGTTTTTAATTTTTTTACAACCTCAAAATATTCTGGAACATACACATCGTTCATAGCATCTTTAATGCTTAACGGAATAGCAGTATTGTTAATGTCTTGTGATGTCAATCCGAAATGTATAAACTCCTTATATGCAGATAGGTTAAGCTTGTCAAACTTCTCTTTGATAAAGTATTCAACCGCTTTTACATCATGATTGGTGATGGCTTCAATATCTTTTATCGCTTGTGCGTCTTCCGAAGAAAACGACTTATAAATAGTTCTTAAATCTTCAAAAACCGAAGTGTCAATAGTTGCTAATTGTGGGAGTTTTGCCTCGCACAATGCAATGAAATACTCAATTTCTACCAAAACGCGATATTTGATGAGCGCTTCTTCAGAAAAATAAGGTGCAAGATTATTTACTTTATTTCTATATCGACCATCTATTGGTGAGATAGCATTGAGAGATGATATTGACATTGGTTGTGTGTTTAAGGCTGCAAAGATAGAAAAATCGAACGGTAAATTGAAGATAATTTGGTTATCTTAGAGCATAAAATTTATTGTTATGCATAAGCTGTTTATAGTACTTTTTGTTTTAAGTTTCCAAACCATGTTCTCACAAGTTTATAAAAAATCCGAACCTCTCACTCATACGTATTCGATTGTTGCAAGAGATTCTGTAACAGGAGATATTGGAGTCGCTGTGCAATCCCATTGGTTTAGTGTTGGTTCTGTTGTTATTTATGGAAAAGCAGGTGTTGGTGTTGTTGCTACACAATCTTTGGTGAATCCAGCTTATGGACCAAAAGGTCTGGCTTTAATGGAGGATGGCATGAGTCCTGAGCAAGCCTTAATCGAACTGGTTAAAAACGATGAAGGTGAAATGTATCGTCAGGTTGCATTTTTAAATGCAAAAGGAGAAATGGCGACGCATACTGGTCATTTATGTATTGCCGAAGCTGGACATCGACAAGGTCATAATTTCTCAGTACAGGCCAATATGATGCTTAATAATACGGTTTGGGATGCGATGGCTAAAGCTTTTGAAACTACAAAAGGCACGCTAAGCGAGCGTATTCTTGCTGCACTTAAAGCTGCCGAAGGTGAAAAAGGAGACATTAGAGGAAAACAGTCTGCAGCTATTTTGATTGTTAAAGGAAAAGCAACTGGAAATTCTTGGGAAGATACCATTATGGATTTGCGCATTGAAGATCATGAAAATCCCATAGGTGAGTTAGAGCGATTGATGAAAATTCATAAAGCGTATGATTTTATGAATAAAGGTGATTTAGCTATGGAAGATGGCGATTCTAAAAAAGCTGAGTCCTTATATTTAAGTGCACAAAAATTATTTCCTGATAATTTGGAAATGCAATATTGGTATGCGATTAACTTATTGAATAATAAAGAATACAAAAAAGCGCATCCCATTTTAAAATCTATTTTTGAACAAGATGATAATTGGCGAAAACTTATACCTAGATTAGTGAAAAGTAAATTATTGGTGATTTCTGAGGAGGAATTAAATACAGTAATAAAGCTCTAATTCTTTTTAACCTTTTTTAAAATATGCCTAGCTCTAGCCTTAAATCCAGAACTTTGCATTTGATAATCGCGTTCTAATATCATAACTAGTTCTGGATGGATCCAATCTTCGTCTTGTCCTAACAAAAAAAGTGTGTTCATGGCATAGGCCTTAGGAGCAATTTTCTCATCGTTAATCATCCAGTCAAAGCACGCTTCTATAATTTTTTCTTTATGTTTTGGAAGCAAGGCCGATTTTATCTCATTGTCATATTTCGAATAATAGGCAGTGACTAAGTACTCACAAACTTTGGCAACTGGTCGCACAGCAGAATCTAGATGAACTTTATGAATATTCTCCGTGAATGTATCAAGATAAGGAATGCTAGCTTCTAAACGCTCACCACACATAAATTCAAAAACCCAAGCGGCTCGACAAGATATTTTATCATCAACCATGAATAATATATTCAATAACTTCGGAATTAAATCTGGATTTCCAATTACCAAATTCGCATAATACAAGCGTTTTTCACGAGAGTGATTCACATAATTTAATTCTTGATAAAGTTCTTCGGTAGTCAAATTGATTTTCTTATTTTAATGCTTCTAAATTAGATAAAAATTAGACACATGAAAATTATAAAAAAAATACTAGTTGCATTACTTATTGTTTTCGTTATAATGCAATTTTTTGGACCAGATAAAAATGAAGGTGATATGGCATCTATTGATGCATTTATAGCAGATACAAATCCACCTAACGATGTACATGGTGTTTTAAAGAATGCCTGTTTTGATTGTCATAGTGATGTCACACGATATCCTTGGTATAATAGTATCACACCAGTAAATTATTGGATGGCAGATCATATAAAGCACGGAAAAGGACATTTTGATGTGTCGGCTTGGGATTCGTATTCGGTGAAGAAGAAAGACCATAAAATGGATGAACTTATTGAAATGGTTGAAGCCAAAGAAATGCCACTTCCATCATACACATGGACACATGGAGATGCTAAACTTTCTGAAGAGCAAATTAAAGCTATTATCGATTGGGGAAAAGCGGTTAGAGCAAAGTATAGCACTCAGATACAACCTGAATAATTCTTATTTAGTTTGAAAAAAAAGTTGCTCATTATTGGTTTTGTATGGCCAGAACCAAAGAGTTCTGCAGCTGGAAGTAGAATGATGCAACTCATTTCATTTTTTCAATCTCAAGACTATACGATTACCTTTGCCAGTGCATGCGCTAAAAGTGATAACGCATTTGATTTAGAATCGATTGGTGTGAATAGAGTTACTATAGAACTTAACCATTCCAGTTTTGACGATTTTATTTTAAAACTGAAGCCAGATGTTGTGTTATTTGACCGGTTTATGACCGAAGAGCAATTTGGCTGGCGCGTTTCAGACCATTGTCCTCTAGCCATTAAGTTATTAGATACTGAAGATCTACATTTTTTAAGACGTGCGCGACAGCAAGCTTTTAAAGCGGCTACTGAAATAACAGAAACTCATTTGCTTAACGACACTGCAAAACGAGAAATAGCAAGCATTTACCGTTGCGATTTAAGCTTGATTATTTCAAAAGCTGAAATGCAACTACTCAAAACGACCTTTAAGATCGATGAGGCGCTTTTGTTGTATTTACCTTTTTTAATTGATGAGGTTTCAGAAGAACAAAGGCAAGCGCTTCCAGATTTTGAATCTCGACAGCATTTTATATCTATTGGAAATTTTCTTCACGAGCCCAATTATGATGCCTTACTGCATTTAAAGACAACGATTTGGAAAGGCATTAGAAAACAGTTGCCTAAGGCGCAATTACATAATTATGGGGCTTATGCCTCTCAAAAAGTGGCACAGTTGCATAATGAAAAAGAAGGGTTTTTAATTAAAGGTTTTGCCAATGATGTTAATGAAGTTATGCAACAAGCAAAAGTGCTGTTGGCACCAATTCGATTTGGAGCAGGACTAAAAGGGAAGCTGTTTGATGCGATGCAAAACGGAACCCCTTTTGTATCGACATCTGTTGGGGTTGAAGGAATTATTGATGAAGGTTCTCAGGATTTTATTTGTGATACTACCGAAGATTTTATTCATCATACGGTACGGTTGTATCAAAATGAAACCCTATGGAAAGCTCAACAGTCTTCGGGATTTGAGATATTAAGTTCTCAGTTTTCGAAAAGCGTATTTGAGTCTCAATTTGCTGAGCGTTTAGAATTAGTATCTAAAGATTTAAGATCACATCGCGCGCAAAACTTTATCGGACAATTATTACAGCATCATACTATGCAAAGCACAAAGTTTATGAGTAAGTGGATAGAGGCGAAGCATTCGTGAATCTGAGCATAAAAAAACCCGAAACAAGTTCAGGTCATTATATTTTATTTATTTCTAGTCATCAGTAGACTCTTCCATAGTATGATAGACGTTTTGTACATCATCATCTTCTTCAATCTTTTCTAAAAGTTTTTCAACATCAGCAGCTTGTTCAGGTGTTAGTTTTTTTGTGACCTGCGGAATACGCTCAAAACCAGATGATAAGATTTCGATATCTCTCGATTCTAATTCGGCTTGAATTGCTCCAAAGCTTTCAAAAGGTGCATAAATCAATATACCATCGTCATCTGCAAACACTTCTTCGGCGCCATAATCGATAAATTCGAGTTCAATTTCTTCGGGATCCAGTCCTTCCGCATTAATTCTAAAATTACAGGTATGATCAAACATAAATACCACTGAACCTGAGGTGCCCAAGCTACCATCGCATTTATTGAAATAACTACGAACATTTGCAACCGTACGTGTATTATTATCGGTCGCTGTTTCAACTAAAATAGCAATACCATGAGGTGCATAACCTTCAAAAACGACTTCTTTATATTCACCTTGACTTTTATCGGACGCACGTTTTATGGCGCGTTCAATATTATCTTTAGGCATGTTTACAGCTTTCGCATTTTGAATTACGGCACGTAAACGGGAATTGGAATCGGGATCAGGTCCTCCTTCTTTTACAGCCATTACAATATCTTTACCAATACGAGTAAAGGCTTTGCTCATTGCAGACCATCGTTTCATTTTCCTTGCTTTACGAAATTCAAAAGCTCTTCCCATTATTATGTAGTTTTAAAAAAATTATTGAAGCCCAAAATTATCGAAATTATATCGAATTGACAATACCAGATATTAGTCTTTGGGAATATGCTTAGATAAAAAGTTGCATTCGTCGCATACAAATCATTGATTATTTTTTGACGTTGCTCATTTAAATTGGTATTTACTTTATTGTAGTGATCTGCAGCCTTATTGATGCTTTATTGTTAGTTAAGTGGAGAAGGATTAGTTTAGAGGATTTAAATCAAGTAAATCTTGAAGTATGGCATAGGCTTCTTCGATATAAATATCTTGTTTGATATCTTTTATAATTGATTCATTTATTGCTTTTTGAGTGTCGGTATAGTTCACTAATTTTTTAGTGAATTTTGAATTTTTAACTGTAAACCCAGAGTCGTTTGCATCGATAGGTTTATTGATAATTTCCCATTGTGTACGATAATTTGTCATTTCTCTGTGTACATTCTCAAGAGTAAGGAGGTATTCGGTGTCCAGATTGAAATAATTATCAATAATCAACTTATTAAGATCTTTAACAGACTTAAAAGGAGCATCATTGGTAACCCTTAAGAGGCTCTTTTTTCTTAGTTCCTCAATAGGTAGTGGTTTTAATTTTGGAAATTTTTTTACTGCGGCAATAGAATCATTTTGAAGTGCAAAAGCTTCATATTGCTCTTGAGTTCTAAAGCCGTCATAGATGCTCGGTAGGATAATATCTGGAATAACACCAATAGACTGATGACTTTTACCACTAACTCGATAAAATTTTTCTACAGTTAATTTAGAATAGCCTAAAGATTCATCATTTCCTAATGGCAAAATTGATTGAGCCGAGGCCTTTCCATGAGTCGTCGCTCCAACGATAATGGCTCTGTTATAATCTTGCATTGTTGCTGCAAAAAACTCTGAAGCAGAAGCGCTATAATTATTCACCAAGATGATAATTGGTTTTGTAAACAAAGAGCCACGATTAATATCTCTAATGGTATAGGTTTCACCATTGTTATATTTTAAAATAGAAATAGGTCCTCTATTAATAAACATTCCCGAGAGATCAGCAGCTTCTTTCATAGAACCACCTCCATTAAACCTAAGGTCTATAATTAGGCCTTCAATTTTATCTTTTTGAAGTTTGTATAACTCTTTGGCAACATCATTGGCTAATCCTAACCCGTTAGGTGATTCAAAATTGGAATAGAAACTCGGAATATTGATATAGCCCAATTTTGATGTACTTTCAATAATGAAACCGTCTACTGTGTTTTCTTCAATTTTGGTTTCTGTTTTTGTGAGTTCAACATCTTTTACAATTCCATTTTGCTTTTTGATTTTAAATGTTGCCGTATGATGATCTTCATGACTTGTAAACGCCAGAACATCTTCATTTGAAATACAGTATGCCTCTAGAGTTTTTGTATTAGATTTAATTGATTTGATAATATCGTTAACTTCAAAACTCCCATTGTTAAAAGCGGCACTTCCAGGTGTGATGTGTGCGATAATAATATCTCCATTATCATTCTTAGCAGTAATTATTCCAAAAGATAATTGATTACTGGACAAAGAGTTTTCATAGATATCTTTTTCGGTAGGTGTAAAAAATAACGAATTGGGATCATGATATTGAAGGTAGGCATTTAAAAAGGCTTCTTTGACAAAATTATCGACATTGCCTAATCTGTTTTTTAATTCTTCAAGTTGACAGATTTCTTTTTGAATGAACTTAGACTTTAACTCGGTTTCAAAAGCTTTGAAATTGCTCTGAATGTGTTCTAAAACCGAATCGTTTTCTACTAGCGCGTAGAGAATGTTATAGCGCATTCGCTTACTCCAATATTTTTGTATGGCCAAATCATTTTTAAAATACTTATAGGAGGCTTCAGGTTTAAATCGTAGTGTATCCTTACCAGAATAATCAAATTTTTCATTTTCTAAAGCACGAATCACCAGTTTTGAGTTTTCAATACGTTGGGTTAATATGGCCACGTATTTATCAATGAAATCACAGGTGCTATTCTTAATATAATCATCGAGGTTGTAGCGATCTTCTTCAAAGGTATTTACATCATTGTAAGTGAATAAGCGTTTGTCTTCATCTAAACTGTGGAGAAATAAATCAAACACATTAGTCGATAAACTATCATTTATTACTTTAGGCGCATAATGATTGTTTTTAACTACATTTTTCAATGCTTGTAATTGATCGCAAAACAGGTTTTTATCTTGGCTAAAACCAAAACAGTAAACAAGCAAGATTAAAAATGTAGATATATGTTTATGCATAAACCGTGTTTTGATAAGAAAAAATGAATCAAAAACCGAACCAATTATTAGTCTTGGACTTCAACAATAGCTTCAATAGCTTCAGCTAATTTGAAATCTTTTTCGGTAACACCATTTTCGTCATGAGTTGATAGTGAGATTTTTAGAACATTATAGACATTTGTCCATTCAGGATGATGGTTTTGAATTTCACATTCAAATGCAATTCTGCTCATTGCACTAAAACAATCTTTGAAATTATCAAACTCAAATTCGGCATATAAGGCATTATTTCTATGTTCCCAATCAGGAAAACGAAGTAATCTTTTTTCAATATTCTCATCTTTCATCAAACCCATAGTGTAGATTATTTAATTAAAGGTACTATAATTTGATCTAAAATAAGAGGAATAAGCGGTAGAAGCTATTAAAAAAGACGAAGCGAATACTTTTTACTGTAAACTGTAATTTTTATTACTTTAATAGTTCTTTTAAAACCTCAGAGCTAGTAATTTCTAAGTGTTTTGGCAGTTTGTTGAATTTAGGTAAAACAGCGAGATAACGATCTTCATTTGTGGTATAAACATGCTTATAGACAACTCCATTTTTAGAGGATAATTGGTTGATAATGTCTTTAATATATTCGTCATGATGCACAAGATCTGTACTTCCTAAGTGAAAAACACCATACTTATTTCGGTTGATTATATAATGAATTTGTTGTGTTACTTTGGAGTCTGTTGTCACATTCATAATAATATTTGGAAAAATCTCAATAGCAGTTTTTTCTTGTAAATGTTGTTTTAACTCCTTTAATCTAGGCGATTGAGAACCAAGTACCATTGGTAACCTAACAATAGCTACTTTTTTCTTTGGTAGCCGTAAAAGCATATTTTCAATCTTTATTTTAAAGTGGCCATAAATACTATCGCTTAGAGTTTTATCAAGTTCGTAGCTGGGATATTTACTGTAAGCATCAAAGACATTAGCAGACGATAAGAAGATAATTCTACAATCGTTATCTCTAAGATATTCTGTCATATGCTGATGTGCAATAGTTTGCGCTCTAAAATCGCCACGTAGACAAGATATTATAATGGAAGGTTTTGTAGCCTCTAAGATCTCATAAACATCATCTTCTTCGACATTATATGGAAAGAAATGATGATTATCTTCGTATATTTTCTTTGGGACACGATAGGTTCCGAAAGTTTTAAAATATGCACATAGTTCTTTATAGATAGCATTACCTATAAAGCCACTAGCACCTAAAACTAAAATTCGATGTTTACTCTCAAATTCCTTCATTAATCCCTCTTCAATATATAAACTATCCTTTGTAAAAAGGTAACTTTACCACAGTAGCTGGTACTGCATTTTTACGAATTTGAATATTAATTTTACTACCAATTTTGGTGAAGATTGTCGGTACATAACCCAAGCCTATACCTTTTCCTAAGCTTGGAGACATGGTACCTGAGGTTACATTTCCTATAGTTTTACCACTTGAATCAACAATGTCATAACCTTGACGCGGAATACCACGTTCATCTAATTCGAAAGCCACTAACTTACGTTCTGGTCCACGACGTTTTTCATCTTCTAAAGCCTCAGAGTTCGTAAATTCTTTAGTGAATTTTGTGATCCATCCTAATCCAGCTTCAATAGGTGATGTTGTGTCGTCTATATCATTTCCGTAAAGACAATAACCCATTTCCAAACGCAGCGTGTCACGAGCGGCCAATCCTATTGGTTTGGCACCAGCTGCAACCACTTTATCCCAGATTTGCTTTACCTCACTATTCTTACAGTAAATTTCAAATCCACCGCTTCCTGTATAACCAGTTGCAGAAATAATCACATGTTCGATACCTGCAAAATCACCAACAACAAAGTTATAGAATTTGATTTCTGAAAGATCATGACTTGATAAACTCTGCATCGCTTCAACAGCCTTTGGACCTTGAATAGCAAGTAATGAATAGGCTTCACTTAGGTCTCGCATTTCGGCACCAACATCGTTCTTTGCTGAGATCCAATTCCAGTCCTTCTCAATATTACTTGCGTTAACGACTAATAAATAGGTGTCTTCTTTTACTCGGTAAATAATTAAATCGTCAACAATACCACCATCATCATTTGGTAAGCAACTATATTGTGCCTTTCCAACTGTTAACTTTGATGCATCGTTGCTACACACTTTTTGAATTAAAGCCAATGCGTTAGGTCCTTCGATTAAAAATTCACCCATATGTGAGACATCAAATACACCAACACCAGTTCTTACGGCTTCATGTTCTACATTTACTCCGTCATATTGAACAGGCATATTATATCCTGCAAAAGGAACCATTTTGGCACCAAGAGCTTTGTGAGTTTCAGTTAAGGCTGTGTTTTTCATATTCAATTGATTTTTCAGCAACGATTGGACGTTAGTATTCTTTTTTTGTACAGGCAAATGTATCGAAAAATATCTGTTTCTTAAGTTTAGATTCCGAAGAAAATAGCATTAAAAATATGTTAATATTAAAGTCTTTTCTTCTGAAGAAGTGAATAATTATTAATTTTCAAAAACATTAAACATCATCATTATGAAAGCTCAATTTGCATTTGTTTTATCATGTCTTGCTTGTCTGATGACATTTGCACAAGATGGATTACCAGAAGATTACCTTAGTAAAGAATTTCATAAAGGTAGGAGAGAGGCGTTGCGAAAAAACATGCCAGACAATAGTGTGGCCGTATTTTTTGCTAATCCAGTTCGTAATCGAGCTAATGATGTAGAGTATATATATCATCAAGACCCTAATTTTTATTATCTCACAGGATACAAAGAACCTCATGCTGTGTTAGTTATTTTTTCTGATAATCAAACAGATATTAATGGAAACACCTACAATGAAAGATTGTATGTACAAGAACGTAATGCTAGAGCAGAGCAGTGGACAGGACGTCGATTGGGTGTTGAAGGAGCTATAGAGAGATTAGGTTTTGAAAATGCCTTTGTTGGACGTGATTTTTTAAATTCTGGTATTGATTTTACGACTTTTGATAATGTTATGTATTTCAGTTTTAAAGACGATTACAGGGATACACGAAATAGTGCCGATTTGTATGATTTGATACAATCGTTTAAATCGCAAATTAAACTTATTAACAACTATACGATAGAAAATAAAACGGAAGATATTGAAGTCGATGCAAATGCTAATGTTGAGGCTGAAAGTGTAAAGAGAGACACAAGAACCTTATCGCGATTAATGGCTGGATTAAGGGAGATTAAAACACCTGAAGAATTGGTATTGCTAAAAAAAGCAGTTCGTATTTCTGCCATGGGACAACGAGAGATTATGAAAGCGATGCATCCTGGAATGTCTGAAACTGAAGTACAAGGTGTACACGAATATATCTATAAAAAATATGGTAGCGAATATGAAGGCTATCCTAGTATCGTTGGTGCAGGAAATAATGGATGTGTTCTACATTACATCGAAAATAACAAAATGAAAGTGGAAAATGATCTCGTGCTTATGGATTTAGGTGCAGAATATCATGGCTATACAGCAGATGTTACCAGAACGATTCCTGCCAATGGAAAATTTAGTAAGGAACAGAAACTTATCTATGATATCGTTTATGAAGCACAAGAAGCAGGAATTGCTGCGACTGTTATTGGTAATTATATGCAATCTCCAGATGCAGCCGCTAGACAAGTTGTTTATAAAGGATTGATTGATTTAGGAATCGCAAAGGATGACACTGACGCACGACAATATTTTCCTCATGGGACTTCACATCATATTGGTTTGGATGTGCATGACCCAGGCCTTTATGGCATGCTTGAAGCTAATATGGTAATTACGGTAGAGCCTGGAATTTATATTCCTGAAGGAAGTGATTGTGATCCAAAATGGTATGGGATTGCTGTTCGAATAGAGGATGATATTTTAATTACTGAAAATGGACCTGTTAATCTTTCTGCTGAGGCACCAAGAACATCTCGCGACATCGAGAAGTTGATGAAAGAAAAAAGTGTCTTAGGGCAATTGAAATTACCTAAGTTGGATTGATGTCATTTAGTGATGTGTTAACCGAGTGATAATAGTTGCCTTATCTGGAAATAGAGCCATCAGTTCCGTTCTGGATTTAAGCTCAAAATCTTCAAAACTAAAACCAGGGGATACAGTGCAACCAACTAATGAATAGGCGTTTTTATCTATAACTTCTGCTGCAAACCAACAACCACCAGGAACAATATATTGTGGGACTTCACCTTTATTTAGGTCTTTACCAATAAGGTGTTCTGTATGTATTCCCGATTCGGATATGACATGTAAACGAATAGGAGAACCATCATAAAAATGCCAGATCTCATCTTGTTTAATTCTATGTAATGCCGAAAAATTATCAGAAGTGAGAAGAAAGTAAATGCAGGTCGAATAGTTGCGCTGTCCATTATAATTGTCTCCCAAACTGTCATTTTTAATTTCACCAGAACTTCTATAAGTTTCTTTAAAATAACCGCCTTCAGGATGTGGTTGTAGTTCTAGTTGTTTTATAATTTGTTGAATTTTGTTGACCATGTGTCGTATAGTAAAGATGAATGATTTAGTTAATGGATTTGTAATGATTATACAAAATCCTGATCTTTTTGTTTTGATGTGAGATCTTGATAGAGTTCGTAAGCACTCCGTTCTACCCAACATTCTGAAAGTCGATTATCTCTAATTGTCCAAATGGCAATGCCAGTAAATGAAATAAAGCGCTTATCAGGTTTAAGTCCGAAAAGACCATTATTTCTGCCAGAGCATATCCATCGTGAAACGACACTGTCTTTCTTTTCATTGTAGAACAAAGCGACGTTTTCAGTTTTTGCATCTAGGAGTTGTTTTTGAAATTCTCCAACCCAAGATTTGAAGAGTTCACGTCCTTTTACCATTTTTCCAGCTGTTGTAATACAGTAATCTTCAGTCATTAATTCATCAATAGCATCTAGATCATGCGGATGATGCCATACGCGTTCAAAAAAATCTAATACCAATGTTTCGGGAGTGTCTTTTGTTGTATCTCGAGGTGGTGTTTTCATAAGTTGTTTGTCTTGTTCTTCAATTAGAGACACTTATTTAAGTCTACTAAGATAGCAAATCATAAGCAACCTATTTCTAAGTGTATGGATTTTATAACATAAAATTGAAGACGTCAATGGATACGAAAAATTCTGCTGCTATGCATAGACCTTTAACATAAAAAAGGGATCACATAAAGTGACCCCATTTAGGGTTATTAGTAAGTTAAATAAAGAAAAGCTAATCGTTTTGTTTTATGTTTTTATCTGTGCGACCATTGTCATATAAGCCTTGCAGAGCAGTTGTAATGCCTCCTTCACTCAAAAAGCGTATTCTAAAGCTATCGAGACCATTTAGCATGAACTCATTATCAGTATAAGGGATTAATTCATATTTTGTTCCTTTTCCTCTCTGATAGAATAATTTACCATTATCGAAGGTTACAACACGAGGACCATAAACTCCAGCGTAGGATTTTAAAGTTTTAGCGTCTAAAGTTATTGGATCGGTTTTTAGGCGTAATTCTGCGAGTGGCCATTCGTAGAAAGCCTGTAGACCTTTGTCTTTGTTATTTTTCATGAGTGTTTCCAAAGCATTCTTATAAGCAATATCCAAGGCATCTGCAGCAGGTGTCTCAATATGCGGACTAACACCAGTGCCTTCCCAATTGGTATTGGTAATAGGGTTAATAGCTCTACCAGTTGGGACCCAAACCATAAATCGATCTGTCGCTACAACCGAACCGCCTGGATGTGCTCCACCACCAGTAGTTTGACCAACAAGTGTTGCACGCTCTAAATGCTTTAAATTATAACTAAACTCTTCAGCTGCAGAAAATGTGCTTCCACTAGTTAATACATAAACTGGAGTATCAGGACTGCGTTTTCCATTGACATGTGGTAACGTCCAAGTTTGAGAGTTTCGGTCTGTCGGGCGCCAATAGAAATTATTTAAATGCACAGGAGCGCTTTCAAAGAGGTAGCTTGTTATGAGTTGGATCATTGCTGGGCTTCCGCCTCCGTTATTTCTAAGGTCAATAATAATAGCATCGGTATTACTTAAAAAATTCATGGCAGAAACCGCAGTTTCTCCTGCGTATTCTACATTAGAAAAACTTCGAAGGTCTAAATAGCCAATATTACCAGCCATAATCTTCACCTCCTTAAAACCAAAGTTATTGCGTTTCAGGTTGTTGATATAGCGATTTAAAAAAGCGATACTATCTTCGGCAGTAACTGTTTGTTGTCGTTCGGCTATTTGCTCTGGAGCAAAAGAAACCCTTAAATGTTTATCCTTACTGATTGCTTGAAGATCTGTGGTTAAAGTAGAGGCAAACTCTTGAGGATCTAGAATGGACTTGTAGTTTCCGTTTTTAAGTTTTGATTTGATATGTGTTACCATTTTTGTGGCCACATCTGGGAAGACATAATTAGTGTTTAATTTACTACTTATAGAATCAACAACTGTTTGCTGTTCTTTAAGTGTTAATGGTTCTGTTCTTTGCTGTGCGTACATTGGTGAGACGAGTAGCATTAAACCTATAACTGTGATTAGAGTAAGTTTGATTGTGATTTTCATAATGTCATGTTTTTGCACAATTGGTTCTTATTTTATTAAGAATGATTTCCAATTGATTGAGTTCGTTTTTTGTGATTCCTTTTAATGATGAATTTCTATTTTGATGAATAATTGGAGGAAGGGTTTTCAAGACGTCCTTTCCTTTATCGGTAATTTCAATTATATAACGCCTTCTGTCTTTTGAGTTTATGGAGCGTTTTAAGTGTTTCTTCTGAACCATTGTATTGATCATTCGCGTCATAGATGCATTGTCTTTAAACACCAATTCGGCAATTTCTTTCTGTGTTAGTTCTGGGTGTTCATTTAGAAAGAGAAGTACCATACCTTGATCGATGGTCATATCTTTTATTTTTTCTGAAATATTTTTCTGTGCAAATTTTCGATAGTCCTTTATAGTACTTTCGATGGCATGAAATATGGTTTCAGATGGCAGAGATAGGTTCATTTGAAATTTATTTGATACAAATATAATTGATATATCAATTATATATAAAAAAATTAACTTTTAATTTAGATTGATCTGAAGCCATACATTACTGTATCCAGCCCACTGTTTTTTTCCAATGTTCAATCTCTTGTTTCCTCTTTTCAAAATCGGTTGGAGCAGATTCGTTTTCATTTTTAGCTTGTGCTCTCATGATTTGTATCTGTTCATCAAGTGTGTTAAGTCCTAATGCTTTTCGTCTTTGGTTTACCTTGCTCAAACTATCAAAAGGGTATGGGCTTAATTCTCCATTTTTATCCCAATCAAACTGAGTACCGTAATGCTGTGGCTTGTTTTCAAATACCGCTATTCGGTCGGTTAGGTATGCTAAACTTATTTGGGATGCTTTTTTCTCGTTAACTGCTTTTTCCAATATAATTTGGCACTTCTTCATAAATTCTGGTTGTTCTATTGAATGTTGAATGATAAGCCAAGTCGCTTCATTAGCTTCTTTTCCTACTTTATCAATTGTAGGATAGCCAATCAGGTCTATAATCTCATCTAGTGTCTTCGCGTTTTGGTTATGTAGTTTCTTCATTTCTTCGTTATAACCCTCACTCAGTTTTCCATCTTGGATAAGTTTGTTTCGAAGTGTTAAATCTGCATTTTTCAGATCAATTATTCGTTTAGCGATGTCTTTATAATTCATTTTTTTATTTGCGCTGTTTAATATGAATGCTTGGTGTCTAACTAGATAAAGAACCAGTAGTACTAATTGTTATACTAATTACTATAGTTGGTTTTGAAAATCATCATCATTTTATGGTCGTAATACAGGTTTTCAATTTTTAAAAAATTTTTGTGTAATCCAAACATTTCAAAACCTATATTTTTGTATAGTTTTTCGGCTTTTTCATTAATCGCTATTACACCTATTTCAACTTGTTCGATACCATCAATTTTAAATGCTTCATCTAAGGTATGTTTTATAAGATCTGTGCCAATGTTTTTGCCTTGAAACTTAGAGTTTACATATACTTGAATTATAATACCTGCATGATTTACTTTTTTTCTTTCATGTCTTTTAAATCCTGAAATACCAATAAGACTATTGCTGTGAAAAGCTCCAATCACGAAATTACTTTTATGCGCTTGTTCAATGTAGGGTTGAAAGAATAGTTTTTCCTTTGTTTTTTCATCTTGATAATTTGTAGTAAAGTACTCTGGGTAATGTTTCAAACATTGAAGTCGAATTTCCCTATAAGATGCAGATTCGCTTGGAAGAAGCTTTCGAATTTGAATGTTCATGGTGCTTATTAGTAATGGCTTTCAACTATTTTGTCCGAAAGTAAGTAAGTTATTATCCGGATCTAACAAAGAAAATTCCTTTTGTCCCCAAGGTCTTATTCCTAATTGTCCGTTCGGGTGAATTTCGATTTTATTATCAAGCATAGACTTGTACAAACCTTCGATATCGTTTGTTCGTATATATACTTGTCCGTAATTTTCTTTCGGATCTAATTCTTTAAATTCAAAGAAATGAATTTCTATTTTATCTTTTTTAACCATTAAATACCCATCATAATCACCTATGTCTTGAAAACCTAATTGGTTCATATAATACTGTCTTGTGACCGACTTATTACGCATTGGTAACTTTGGGTGTATTTCTGTTAACATCCTTTCATTTTTAATTTTGCTCCACCATTAGTACAGTTTTTATTTCTTTTCTTGTCGTAAAATTTTCTCCATTTTACGACCTCTTGCCAATTCATCAATCAGCTTTTCCATCTGTCTACATTGTTTATACACTTCAAATTCATCCTCTATGTCTTCAATTCGATAACCACAAACCACGCCTTTAATTAGGTGGGCATTTGGATGTAAGTTGGCTTGCTGAAAAAATGTTTCAAATGTCACTTTATCGTCAATAAGTTCCTGCAGTTTATCTTCATTAAATCCGGTTAACCATTCTATGACTTGGTTGAGTTCTTCTTTGGTTCTTCCATTTTTCTCTAGCCTATTTAGGTAAAGCGGATAAATAGATGCAAATATCATGTTTGCAACTTTTTCATTTTTTTCGGCGGTAACTTTCATTTAGATACTTTTTAGTTTTTATGACTTAAATTTATAACACTTTTGTTTTGTTTCAAAGGTGTTTGTACATGTTTACTTGGGTAGACTAGTAGGCAAGTTAATTAATTCAAGTGAATTTCAGGAGAGAAAATTGAGCGACACTAAATTATGGGTATTGTTGTGTGTTTGAGCAAGTACAAGAAAAGTGATCAGTTATAATTGGTGTTGGGTAGCGTTTCTAATTCATTATTTATAATGTCGTATAATTCATTTTCCCAATCTATTCTTGTAATTTCTGGATAGTTGGAATTGACTCTAAAATCTCTAGGGCTTATAATTACTTTAACGGTATTATGCATTGCCTTTTGTGTTAATAAGAATACTTCTTCTATAGCTTCATCACCAATTGGGATGCAGCCAATAGTTACCGATTTTCCATGTATAAAAATGTCTCCACCCATATCGGATATAGTTGCCAATTCAGTTTTTGATTTGTCAAATGCATTAGGGTAGCTCACTTTAATCGATAGATAATAGGAACTGTTAGGATTTAGATATTCTACATTATAAACGCCTTCGGGTATTTGTTTATCGCCTTCTTTCAATTTAGGACCTAATTGCCCACTATAAGCTGTAAATGTATATTCTTTAATTAACTTAATTCCATTATAATCTTTTGCATAAACTTGGAGTATTCTCTCTTCTTTAAAAGCAGCAATAATAATCTCTTTAGGAAAGTCCATTTTATAACCAGCTAGGCCCAAGTTTTTTTCAAGTCGATGCCATACACTTTCTTCAATAGAATCAATTCTTGATTCGACCGTTTGCTTCCCTTTTAATTTATTTACCAAAGGCATATACATTGACCTTCCATAATTTAGAAAGACAATTACTATAATTATTAATCCTACTATTAAAATCAGTTTTTTTGTCATTTTTTTCTAATGCTAATCTGTTTGTGTAATGCTTACCTTTGGCGGTCGTTTTACAAGTGCACACAGAACAAGTAATCGACTATATCCACTGTTAAGAGACGTTTTCTATAACTTCTTTTCTTCCGCTTAAATTAATTCTATGAATTTTCCCTTTCAGCTTCGGATTCCAACTATTTTTAAGGGAATACACAATTGTTTTTCTTACTGTTTCAGGAGTGATTTGTGTGCTATGACTTTGACTAAATCCGATTCCTTTAGGCTCATAATCAAAGCTTACAACAAGTCTTTGTCCATTAGTTTCATCAGATTCAATAATTAGGTCTATATGCCCATCATTACCTGAAACCATATATCGGTATTGATGATTGTCAATTACTATTCTTCGACTTCCTTTTTTAGGGATTCCCATAATTATTTTTAAGTGATATTTAGTGTGCTTATGTATTATTTATGCGATTTTTAATCTGTAGGATTTTCAGTCGTTGCAAATTAGATGATTAAAGATAGAATTTTTCTTTGGAGTAGAGAAGGAGTATGAATTATACACGTTGTGTTGCGTTCATTTTTTAAACTCCTAATTCATCAGCTAAATCATAATATTTGTCCAAATATTCTGGTGTTGAACGATGATTAGATAATCGTACAGTATCAAATTCGTCAGTTTTTTTTCCGCGTTTTACTCCTAAGTATTTTAATGCTTGATTGATTGTTTTAATTTCAAAATCGGCAATTTTATCTTTTAGGTAAACATTTGCAGACTGAATTCCGTTTCCACCGAAATAATCAGTTGAGATTATAGCAAATACTGGATTCTTGTCTGATGATATGTTTGTCATTAATTCAGAGAGTGCAAATTCAGATGGGTATAGCATATATTCTGCGTTGTTGGTATTCAGAAATCCTTGAGTTTCAAGTTTAGCTTGCCAATAAGCTGAATAGTAATGGTCAATGTGAAACATGGTTAAATTAAAACCTAAATAAATACCAATGAGGTCAAAACGTTCTGCTTTATCTTTCTCATATTTACCTTTTAATATTATGGCTGAAATATTATGTCCCATATTTTTTTTCTCAAATGACGCACAACGCTCTTGTGTATGTTAGTTGTAGAACATTTTTATATTTTCTGTTTTAAATAACTAGTCTTTCCTACTTTTTGCATCGATAAGCCCCTCTTTCATTTGCTTTTCAAACCTCGTATTTGGATATTTGGTAAGGCCTACATTAAAATGTTTAATAGCATTTTGATAGTCTTTATGTTTCAAGTAGAATTGTCCAAAACGATTTTGCCAATATGCCGAAGCATATCTTTTTGTAGTCAAAACATCTTTGAATTCAGTCATGAACAGATTAAAATATTCAAAATTATCTCTGTTCCATGCTAACCAAATTAATCCGTTTTTTGTGCTATTATCAATAGTCTCGTCACCTCCAAATCGTTGTGCTCGTTCTTTAAAATATCTAGTTAAGTAATCCATTCCGCCCAAATCAATGTACTCTTGTATACTTTCAAAAACTAATGAATTATAGTTGTGATAATAGAATTTCAGTCCCTTATATAGTGCCAAGTGCGCCAGGCTTTCATGTATTTCATCATTGTACAAATCATATTTCCAAACAAGGTTTTTGGGACTGTGTTCTTTCAAAATCTCATTGAATTCTTCGGTATAACTTATGTTATAAATGTCTTTTTTTGAGTTAGCCATATATAGATAAGTGGCTTTGTTTGTATAGAAATCCTTGACTATTTCTTTAGAAGCATAGCCTCCATTACTTAAGATTGCTCCATTAAAAACCTCAGGATGTTTTAAAATCAATTCACTGGCATAATAAGCAGCCCCTTCCCAGCCAAAAATGACATGTTCTTCATTCGTTTTATAGTTAGAGTTTATAAAAGGGATAACTTCATCAATTAAGAAACTTGAAAATTTCTCTTTTTCATCTCCAAACCACGTCCATCTTGATGATTCTTTATCTGTAATGCCTACTACAATCATTTTTGGGATAGCACGTGGTCTGCGTAAGGCTTTTTGAATACTTACACCACTTAAAAAGTATTGTTGGCCATCCAATATGTACAGTACAGGATATTTTTGCTCTGATTCTGAGTATCCATCGGGTGTATAGATCTGAATCGCTCTTTCTTCATTTAAGTTGAATGATTTAATATTATGGTTAACTCCAATAGTAATTTGAGAATTGCTTTCTTGCGCTGGACATATAGTAGTTAGAAAAGAGCAAGTGATAAAAACGAATAATAGCTTCATAGTTTTAGATTTAGTATCAATGTTGTGTGCTGGCTTTTCTATTTATATTAATTCCAAGGATTGTATGAACCAAAACTCCAAATATGGTCTTCAATATCCTTACATGTATAGCCACGACCACCATACGCCTCATCCTTAATTTCTATGAGTATTTTTACACCTTTGGCAACAGCATTTTTGTAGTGTTCATCGATTTTCTCAACAATTATATAAGGCGCTTGAGTGTTTATTCCGTTCAAACTATTGGGTGTTTTTATCAATTTGCCATATTCGTTATTGTTTTCTGAACTTAACATAATCATTGAATTGCCATATGTTAGTTGAGCATGTATAATTGTATTATCGTCTCCTTGGACTACAAGGTGCTTTTCAAATCCGAATGATTCACATATCCATTCGATAGCTACTTTTGCATTTTTATATTGTATTACAGGAATAATACATGCTTTAGTTGTTGTCATAATTTTATGGATTATTAGTCTCTAAGGTACTAAAAACAATTGTTTTTTAGTAGGCTTGATTCTGGTAAGTTTGGTTTATTTGGCTTGTACACGCGTACGTGTATGGTTTATGCGATTGAGAATCCGTAGGATTTTGCTAATGCCAGTTTGCTTCGCCCATGTCCAAGTATAGATAGACCAAGCAATTGGCTATACACGCCGTTCTAGCATGTTCTTGATGTTTCTTCTAAAAAGAATCATTCCGAAAGCTATAAAAGTGAAAGAATACCCAAAGATTAGTCTGTGAGGTGTTGGTATAATATGCCATAAAATCAATGTTGCAATAAATAAAATTCCTATTCCGATTTTTTCATTCTTCAGATAATTTAAACTCAAAATTAGCAGTCCGAGATTGAACACTTTAGAACTTGACCCAATAGTCATAAACGTTTTCCAAATCGATGGGAATTTTGATATATGGTTTGCGAATTCATTACGAAGTTCATCATTTGGGTAACTCCAAAATATAAAATCAATAACACACATTCCAATCATACAAGTTATTCCAATTATAGTAAGAGGTATTCCTATGAAACTGAAGGGTTTCTTAGGGAAAGAAATGACTTGAGGAATTAATAAAACGACACCAATCAGCATAAACCAGTGGGCAAAATCGATTGGTTTTAAATTGTATACAAACTCATTACCTTTAGATAGAATTATTTGCCCTACTAAAATGAATCCAATTCCTATTTGAAATAAAATTTTATAAGTCATATTTTGTTGATTAGTTTTCAGCTTTAAATACTAGACAAAAACATTTTATGAATGTTACATTTTAAATCAAAAAAATAGAGAAGTATATAATTTCTAAAATTATGTAGCCTTTATTCAGGACGGGTCAAAATTGCACACAACGTGTTCGTGTATGGATAGTAGTGTTGGAGCAGTAAGTTAGCAAAAAAGAACGAAGAGTGCGGAATTTGGCAGAATTTCGTGAACTACTATTAAACACTATTGACTATACACGTTGTTGTACAACGTTATTTAAATCCAATTTTTTCCTCAATCCAATTATGGAAAAATATTACTGGTGCCGCTGTTAGGTGTAATATTGTCAAAACCCAATTTCCGATCCCAGGTGTATGAGAAAAATATATCAATCCAATAACTATTTGGTATGCAGCAATAAATAGTAATCCTAATTTTTTGTTTTCTGTAAATAGAAAGCAAAAAAATAATCCGATATAAATAAAGTCTTTGTACTCATACTTAATTACGAAGGTCTCATTATCAGAATTCACGTAAAATACCAAATACAATTCAAGAACGACTAATGAGATAATTGTAATGATTAGAATAATGTTCTTCTTCATTTTTTTAATGTTGCCCTGCGTGTTCGTGAATGGTTAGTAGTGTTGGAGCAGTAAGTTAGGAAAAAAGAACGAAGAGTTCAGAAATTCGATAGAATTTTCTAAACCATTTTTAACACTCTTGATAAGAAGCCTTGTTGCATGATGATTTTAACGATTTAGAAAGTCAAGCTGACCTTTATATTTTTTGACAAACTCTTTCGCTTCTCTCATGTTTTCTGGGTAATTCACGTAACCTTGGAGGCATACTATTCCGTCAACTGAATAAATTTTATCATATACATGATGATAATTCATACCATTTTCTATCAAGTATTTTGCAACCTTCCATTTTTCTATTTCTCTGTGCTTGGGAGGTCTGAAACGATGAGAAACGTGTACCATCATTTCACGACATACGGGGCACTCTTTTTCTGACATTTGAGTGAAATCAGTACCTTGATTAAAAGATCTTCGACAATTGAAACAAACTTTTTTGTAGCCCATACAATTAGTTAATGATAACTGGTTATATAAATATACACGTTTTTAAGTTCTATGTTCCCGAAAGCCATTTGCTATTTTCACAAATACCACCAAGCCCAATACATTAACCCAAATTGTAAAGGCAGTCGCAATACCAATATCCATTTTGGGAATCCAGCCGCAGCTTTATCACTTGAGAGCATATAAACATGTACGAGTAAAAAGACTACGAGCATAGCAATAATGCCATAAATGGCAATAGCCTTTAATGCAGGAATGCACAAGCCAATACCAAGTGCAATTTCAGCAAGACCACTTGCATACACCAATTGCTTATGATTTGGTAAATAACGCGGCATGATACGCATGTATAACTTTGGTTTTACAAAATGCATGAGGCCTGCAATACCATACATGCCAGCCATAAGATAGAGATGCCAAGGGCTATTCATCTTTATAGGCGTTGTAGTTAATACCAACACCATAATTATTGAGATTGGTACGTAATAAACTAGACTCAATACCATTTCCTTTTTTAAACTGTACCCAATTATTTCCGCTTATAAACACACGTCTAATAAAAGTGTTATGTGCATCAATTTCGTCTGTGAATGGGAGTAGTGGCCTAAAGTTAGTTGGTATTTTAACGGTTCCGTTTTTGCCTTTGATCTCTTTGTATTTCTTATTTGGCAGAAGTTTTCCGTTTTGATCGGTGTAACCTAGTACTTGTATAGAGACAAAGAAACCATTATCTGGTATAAACAAATTGTGCTCGGAGACATCTAGTTCAAATTCATCGCCATTTTTTTCGGTTGCTCTAAATACAATATTGGTATAAGTCATCACCTCACCTGGGAAGCCATTATCATTTTTGTAGAATTTCACCTTAAATAGCGTAGAGAACTTGCGCTTGTCTGCATTGGCACGCTTGCGTTTTTTCCAATCTCGCGATTCTAAAGTAATAGGAAATAAAACAGCCGTAATTTTCTTAAGTTTCTCATTTCCGTTAGGGAAAAATACAGCAATCTCACTTTCTATAGTCGGTAACCAACATTTGTAGTAGTCGTCATCGAGATAGGGTTTTATGGTTTCTTTTTTAAATTTCCTGTCAATCTTTGCGTTTACAACCACTTCATCCAATTTATCGGCTTCTATCTGCATTGTGATGGTTTGCGGCAAATCTTTAGTTGCCAAAGACAGGTCTTTATACCCTAAAGCCGAAATGTACAACGAATCGACATCTGGATAGAGTTTCTTGGTAAAAATAAACATGCCATCGTCATCGGCAAACAGGCCTTGTCCATTTCCGAAGGATACCGTTGCATAAGACACAGGATATTTGGTCTCCTCATCGATAATCTTGGTTTGCGAATGACTAGAAAAGACACTAACGAAAAGCAGTAGGTTGCATAATACGTATTTCATATGGTTTATGTGTAGAATTGAGTTCATTATGGCTAAATATACACATTAAGTCGATGCAAATAAAAAAACCACTGCGCATTAACAGTGGTTTAAGATTGATTGGTTAGATGTTACTTATTCTTTATCTAAATTTTTGGTCATTGTAAATCCTACAAATAATCCAACACCTGCCATTAGGAAAATAGTACCAGGGAATGCTACTTCTTCTTCAACACCTAAGTTATAATGTAGAAGAGATGCGATAAAAATACCTATACCAACACCCATTAGTAATACTGCAAGGTTAAGAATGAGCACTTTCCAAATAGGAGCGGTGTGTCGCTTACCTTTCATAAATATTGTGGCATCTGCACCTTTTTCGATAAGTGCTAAACGCTCTTTGTTTCTTGTCGATAGGTATAAATAAGCGATACCGAATACTGCTATAAACAAAGAGATTGGGATTAAAATAGCTTCCATAGTGTTTCGTTTTTTAATTGATTAATTTTAAATGTTCTGAGCTTATGACGACAGGTTCTGAATTTAGGTTACATATTTTTTTAATTTTTTTTCTTCAGAAATGTGTAACCTTAAGGTTAATGATGTCGTCTTAATAAAAAATGACCACCAACAACGATCAAATACTCATCAATCAAATCATCGATGGCGATACGAATGCCTTTGCGACATTGGTTGATATGTATAAGGATTTGGTGTTTACATTGGCATTGCGAATGCTTAAAAACAGGGAAGAAGCAGAAGAAGTCGCTCAAGACACGTTTATAAAGACCTACAAGTCTTTGGACAAGTTTAAAGGGGATTCAAAGTTTTCGACATGGATTTATAGAGTGGCTTACAATACTTGTTTGGACAGAATTAAAAAGAATAAAAAGCACTTAAATGACGTTGAAATAAATGAGTTTACAGCACATCAAGTGAAAACCATAGACAACGCATTAGATAAGATTGAAGCACAAGAGCGAGAAGAAGCAATACAGCGTTGTATTGATAAGTTACCAAGCGAAGATAGCTTTTTATTGACCTTATATTATTTTGATGACTTATCTTTAGATGAAATTTCTAAAATTGTAGGTATCACAGCAAATTCTATTAAAGTGAAATTGTTTAGATGCCGAAAAAAGTTAGCCACGATATTAAAGTCGCAATTAGAACCAGAAATAATTGAACATTATGAACGAGAACGCAGATAAACATTTAGACCATCTATCACGAAAAGTGATAGGCAAATCCGCGATTGAACGTCCGTCGTTAGATTTCACCAAAGACGTGATGTCTCATATTAAAGGTTTGAGTACCTCTAAGGTGACAACTTATGTGCCTTTAATATCTAAGCGTGTGTGGTCAATGATTGCTATCATATGTGTTGGTGTTATTGGGTATGTGGTTTTTGGAACATCTGATTCAGAAACTACGATATTCTCTAGCTTAGGATTAGAGCGTTTTACTACTTTTGAGATAAACAATCCTCTAGCATCTGTAGAGTTTTCACAAACACTTATTTATGCCGTTCTTTTATTTGCTGTTATGATGTGTGTGCAAATTCCAATATTAAAACGATATTTCGATAAACGTTATGAGGCTTAATCTTTAAAATGCCAAAACGGGATTCTACTTACAATCCAATTGATCGTATCACCTTTTCTAACTCGTAAACGATTCACATGCAGTAAATGTTTACCTTCGGCGATACTGTCTAAATTTAGATAGGTTTCAAAACCGAGTTCTTCCTTTAAGTTTTCTGATAATATGAATTCGGATTTGTATGCTGTCGAATCAATTTTAATAGAATAGATATAATTGAACATCTTTAAATACTCTCGTCTTAGGCTATCGCGCTTCGAACTTGAAGAATTACCTATTCTAATAATATTATTTCGCATTCCTCTCACATCTTCTTCCGGTTTTAACGACGGATTGAAGTAAAACACACGATTTTCTATAGATTCCGTATAAGGGATAAATACTTTTAAATAAGAATCAGAGATCACTTTTGATGGGATCACAGCATTACCAACAAATTTATCAGAATCTTTAAGCTGATCTTCATAATTCTCGACATTAGCCATGATATCACTCGAATTTATATTACTGTGAATGTAGTTTGAACTTTGGTAATAAAAAGACGATAGTACTAATACCAAAATATAAAACGGAACTAAAACGAGGCTCAAACGTCTTCCAAATTTATGATCTAAGAAATTATAAACTAAAGGGCGATATAAAAAGGAAAGGGTAATAAAACTAAATAACCAATAGATAGGGAAATATAATTTAGAAATCCACTTTTTCTTTTTTAGCCAGCCTAATGTGGCAAAATCTATAAAGGTGATAATCATTCCAAAGCAAACAAATACCATTAACGGAATCCCAATACCTTTAGAAATCCAACCCGGAAGCCAATCGCTAGACAAAATATAGTTGCCGATAAATGCTATGGTGAGAATAGTAAACGTGATGGCCAATACATAGAATATGAGCAAAAAGGAAATCGCAAATATGATACTACAATAGTTTTCAAGCGTTGCAATATACTTATCGAAAGAACCAACTCTTTTTTTTAAGTGCTTGGTAAATTTTTCACTGTATTTTAATTTGTCATATTCTATTTCTCCCGAAACGTATCGCAGACCTAAAGCGCCAATCCAAAGTCCTCTGAGTAGTACGTGTAGTACCAAATTAAAAATAAGTATAGCACAAGACATTACTGCAACCAAAGATAGAATCAATTTGTATAGCAGTTGATTGTTTTGAGCATCTGCTAAACTTTGTGTAAGCGGTTCGTAGATGGTAAATAAACCAAAAATGGCGAAACCAGAAATAATGAGTTCTAATTGCCAACTCTCTTCTTGGAGCTTTTGAAGTAGTTTTTTAAATGCAGGATTATTGTAATCTTGACTCATTTGGTTGGGTTTAGAGTTTAAATATACAGACTTTTATAAAAATTTTTTAAGAATTTTGAAACCCTAAGGTATTTCTTTCGTTTTTAATACTGAACACTAACCAAAACTAAATGTCTAAAGCACATACCATTTTAATTAATCGCTGTAAGAAAGGAGATGAAAAGGCAATGCTACAGATTTATGATCTCTATTGTGATGCGATGTTTCATGTTGCTTGTCGATATTTAAATGAAGAAGACGCTAAAGATGCGATGCAAGACAGCTTTTTAAAGGCCTTTGCAAAGCTAGAAAGCTTTACAGAAGATTATACGTTTGGGGCATGGTTAAAACGCATTGTTGTAAATCAGTGTATTGACCAATTAAAAAAGAAACGATTAGAATTTGTAGCATCTGAGATTAGCGATTTATCAATTGAAGACGATGATACGAATTGGGATTTTGATTCGGAAATAACGAAGCAACACATACTTGATGCTGTTGAAAAATTACCGAGTAAGCATCAGATTGTAGTGAAACTCTATCTTATTGAAGGCTATGATCACGAGGAAATATCTAGCATTGTTGATATTCCTATTAAAACATCAAGAACACATTTGCGACGCGGAAAATTGCAGCTTCAAAAACTTTTAAAAACACATTACAATGAAACAGGATATTAGAGACTTATTTGGAAAGGATGAGGTTTCAGGTAAAACCTTACCCGATAATCACAGACAAGAGTTTTATGATAAACTAAAAGCATCGCGACCTAGACGAAAATCAGGATTTAAGCGCAACTACTTGCTTAGAATTGCTGCAATTGCAATACTGTTTTTGGCAATGACAGTTGTAGTACTAAAAACTGCAACTACTACAGTGACAAATAAAGTGGTTGAGGAGTCGTCTATTGAAACCCAAATTGAAGTGATTGAAAAGGAGTATTTAGCGAGTATTGATAAAGAATGGCAAAATTTTATAAGCCTTGCTACCGACGAAAAACTAGTAAAGCGCTACAAAGATAAATTGGATAATTTGGATAAGGATTATCAGGAGATCTCCAAACAATTTAAAGCCGACAATAATAATATCTTGGTTATAGAGGCTTTAGTCGACAATCTCAAAACACGCCTTCAGCTTTTAAAAGATATACAGCAACATATCCATCTATTAAATCAAAAAACAGAACAATATGAAACGATCAACATTTAAAATTTGCATTCTGATGCTCATCACATCAGTAAGCATGTACGCTCAAAGGAAAACGGTGTATTCCGAGAGCTTTTCCGTAGATAAACAGACAACAGCAATTTTTAATCTCGAGAATACCACAGTGGCTATCGAAGAATCTAGAGATGGTAAAATTCATTTTGATTACACCTTAGAGTTTGATGGCTATTCTAAGAAAGATATTAAAAACAAATTGGATGAACTTGACATTAGAGCTATAATGTTTGATAACCACGTCACTTTAGCGGCTAAAAGTGAATCACAATTGTCTAAAGTAAATTATGTCTATGATGTTAATGAATTGGTCATCGAGTACGATGGGTTTTCAAAATCTAAAGATTCTATAATGAGAAAATCAAAGGATTCTATTATAAGAGAAATACAATCCAATGGTAGATTTGGGAAATTCGCCAATGCGATGCAATATGTAGATAATCGCTTTAAAGTTAAAGATAAGGATGGTAAACTAAGGAAAATTAGAAAAGGCGATGTGAAGATTATGAGAAACCATTTTGTGATTAGAATTCCATCATTTTTAAAATTGAAGATTAATGGTAAAAATGCTCAAATCACCATGCTAGAAAATACAATCAACGAATTATCCGTAGAACTCAAAAGAGGTTATTTTAACGCTAAAGAATTATTAAATGATTACAATTCATTTAAGATTAACGATGCTAATTTTAAATCTGAAGGTCTTGTAGGAGGGAATTATGAGTTTAACAATGTAAGTCAGGGTTTAATTGGGAGCATTCAAGAGGTGAAAATTACTTCCGAATTTTCTAAAATTGAAATAGGAGAGATTCGTGAGAAGGCATTTATCACTGACTTTAATAGTGAATACTGGTTTTACAATTGGAGTAAAGATTTTAAACGCTTTGACTTGCTTTCAGAGTATTCTAAAATTCACTTTTTCTACCCAGAAACCTATGATTTTAGTATGAAATTTATTGGTAATAATACCGTAAATCATTTCGACAATATTGCAGTGACCATGCAACCCACAAAAAATGGTGAAAAATTCAATATGGTCGAACGAAAAGCGAAAGGCGAAGGCCATTTTTCGGGAGCTATAAACTTCGATATTGTACACGGCATTATTTATACTGCAAACGACACATTCATCAAACCAAAACAATAAAATAACATGAGACATTTTATCATTTTAGCTGTGGCATTAATTTGCTTCAGCACATTAAACGCGCAAAAAAGTGACATCAAACTGCAAACCAAATATGGATCAGATCATAAGGATTTACAAGATATGTTGAGGTTTCAGGACATAGAAACTATACGATTAACATTTACTGGAGAAGATTTAAAAGGCAAAAACTATAAGCTTTTTGTAAAAGAGTATACCAATGGCAGCTTATCTAAAACAGACACCATTATGGATAGCGCCAGATTTGACTACATACCAGCCATTAACGATTCGGTATTTGAATTTAAGTATTATGTCAAAACACAAATCGACAATACGATTAAAATGAACTTTATGTTCGAACGTTTTTCAACGCCTAGATTGTATGATATTAAAGCTGCAAAAGACAAATATGCATTGCATGATTTCTTAAAAACCAGTGATCCAATGCCTATTGCATTAGAGACAAAAACATTAATAATGGGATACTTTTTGCCATATATAGATAAGGAAACGGGTTGGAAAAAGTATTGTGATGTTACAGGAAGTCAACACAAACCAGAAGATTGGGGAACTGTTTTTAACATCCCCAATTATTATCTCATTGAAATTATTTTCGAGTAACTATTTTAAATTAATAAAAAAGCACAAGTGAAAATTACTTGTGCTTTTTTGTGTATTTGATTTGAATTATTAATCGGTGAAATACTCAGGTTTATGCAAACTTACGACTGTAATGACTGCAATTCCATTGATCCAATAATAGTAGGCATCAATACCTTCAAACGAAAAAATAAAAGGCGCTGTGATAAATACTATTGCAACTAGAAAGTCGACAATAAGATGATACTTATATGGAATTACACGAAACACACCTAAGTGATGATCTGTGAGTAATGTTAAGATCAATGCGGCTATTCCTGTTGCTACAGACAATTGCAAAGCTAGTGCGTTAGAACTACCTAAACTGAGCAAAAAGGGAAGTGCGATTAGTGCTACTGCTACTGGATAATCCAAAAAAGCATGTATACGTTTTGTTATAAATTTCATGATTCTTAGTATTAAATGATTGTCTCAAATTAATTATGAGTCTTTCTTAATTTGCTCCAGTTCTTGTCTGCGGTACTTTTTAACTTTCCATGATTTTTTTCTGCTAACCATAATTGTTTAGCATCCAACTCTACATCGTTTAAGAATAAATAGTACTTATTATCTTTTACAAGAAATTTATTTGGATCTACTCTAAACTTTGCTCCTGCATAAGTTCCAAAAGCACAGAACCCACCATACTGAGGTAAATACTTACTTGGATTTTTATCAAACGTTGTTTTTTGATCTTTAGATGTGAAGTAATAGTTCACATTTTTGTACGTAGATTTAAAGTTTTTGTTCCCTTTTTGAGCAAGACCAAGATCTAAATACGAGACTGGACTATAACCTTGAAGGGCGATGTTACTGTTATCGATGTTGTTTGCCATCTTATCTTGTGCAGATATAGATGTTGAAATTAATAATACTGCTATAAGTGTTTTTAAAGTTTTCATTTTATTTATGTCTTTTAATTATTGTTATTATGCTGCGTTAAAGTATTCCTCTTGAATAACTTGTCCTTGTTCGTTCCAAACTCTACGAATAATCTCGTGCCAGTAAATTTTACTGCCATCTTTCATGTCGAAATCGAATGTAAATTCTGAAGCCGAAACATTTCCGTCTACAATGGAGTGGTGGTGCGTTATTCCATTAACCTTGGCAATAGCTCCTGCAAATCCTTGCATTTTAGCTATCATTTCTGGTTTACCATTGGTACCACCATTTCCATAATCTGATGTTGTAGCATCTTCTGCGAAGAATTGTTGTACAGCATCCACAATAGCGCCTTGGCTAACTATTGCATCCATTTTTGTTACTTGATTTTTAATATTCATCTTTTTTGTTTTTTAGTGAATTAATACACTGCAAAGATGACGTGAAATGCGAGTTGGCTTGCTACAAAAAACGGACTAAGAATTGTACTTTTTTAATTTGAAGTCGGAGGGAGTCTGCCCAGAATAATGTTTAAAGAATCTAGAAAAGTGATTGGGTTCTTCAAAGCCTAATCGGCTTGAAATTGATGTTATCGATGCATTATCAAGAATCATCAACTTAGCAGTATTTATGAGCTCTAACCTGATGAGTTGCCCAAGTGAGATGTTCATTTTAGACTGCACTTTTTTTGATAAGGTCTTTATTGAAACATTCATTTTATCGGCATAAAACCCCAAGGTTCTTTCTTGGGTGTGATATTTACTTAAAAGTTCTAAGAGGTCTTGCGTGAATTGATCTCGATTTTGAAAATCAAAATTAGCTCTAAATTCTTTAGGTGTTTGTCCTACAGTTGTTTTGAACACACGATTAAAATAAGCATCGTCTTTAAAGCCTAAATCATAAGAAATCTCTTGAATTGTTTTATCTGTAAAAGCTACTTCTTTTAAACTCTCCTTGTGTCGTTTAGAACTCATAAGATTTTTAACAGATAAACCGACTTTGTTTTTTACCAAAGCCTGTGCATTATAACCACGATCATTAATCAAACTTACGAGATCATTGGTCGTAAGTTGGTTGGCGTATTCTTTGTCAATAATGGCCTTAGTGTCAAATATAACTTGATACTCTTCTTTGCTGGCTTGAAATGGGTTTTGCCAAAACCATTGTTTTGATGAAATGTCTATAATATCTGCAGAATTGTCTGCTAGAACCGATTCAGATAAAAACGTTTCACAGTCACTACATTCTATAAGATCTATATATCCCAAAGAAATGAGATGCTTAAATAATACACGAACTTCTGGATCATGAAATTTGGAATCATTTGAAAACTCAATTCGTCTTACGGTAAAATCATCTGAAAGAAATTTGATGTATTGTCCTTTTTCCAAAAAGATGGCTTTCTCCTGCCAATCGAAATAGTTTTTAAAATCAACCTGAATACTTCCTTTACCAGATAGAATATGAATAAGTGTATGACTTTCTATAAAGTATACTTTGTTGATTTCAGGATTGAATTTTTCAACTTTCAATGTTAAAACTATTTAATACCAGCGCTTCTTTTTCTTTTTAGACGCTTCACTTTTACGACCTTTTTTGTATTTACTACCTTTCTTTTTATGAACGATAGGCTTTGCTTTTGGGTCTAGAGGGTAGGGATGATGCTCTTCAATAGGAATTTGTACATTAATCAGTTGTTGAATCGTTTTGATGTACGCTTTTTCATCTGCAGAGCAAAGCGAATACGACTGTCCCATATGTCCAGCACGTCCTGTTCGACCAATACGATGCACATAAGTTTCAGGAACATTAGGAAGATCAAAATTAATCACAGCATCCAATTCATTGATATCTATACCTCTCGCTGCTACATCTGTCGCAATTAAAATATTGACCTTACCACGTTTAAAATCGGCTAATGCATTCTGACGTTCATTCTGACTTCTATCGCCATGCAAGCGTTCAGCTTTGTAACCATTTTTTGTAAGTGTTTGATGTAATTTGTCAACTCCAAATTTAGTACGCCTAAATATGAGGATACTTCCTTTAATCTCATTTCGTAATAAATGTAAGCACAATTCTATCTTATTGCGTTTTGGAACGTAATACAATACCTGACTTACATTTTTTGCTGCGGAAGATGTAGGTGTAACTTCAATACGTTCGGGTGCTTTTAGTATCGAATTTGCTAATTGCTCTACTTTAAATGGCATTGTTGCAGAGAACAATAACGTTTGTTTGCTTTCGGGACACAGTCGTTCTATTTTTTTAACATCATCAATAAAGCCCATATCTAGCATAAGATCGGCTTCATCTAAAACAAATGTTTCTACATAATCCAGATTTAGAAGGTCTTGTTTATGAAGATCTAGCAAACGGCCTGGTGTCGCAACTAAAATATCGATACCTTTTGCTAAAATATCTTTTTGCGGCTCGATGGATGTACCACCAAAAATTACTGCAGATCTCAAATTGGTATACGTAGCGTAGGTAGTAAAGTTTTTAGCAATTTGAATGGCTAATTCACGTGTCGGACTAACAACTAATGCTTTTATTTTTTTTCCCTTTTTAGGCGCATCTTGTTTGTCGAACAACAATTGTAAAATGGGTAAAGCAAATGCTGCAGTTTTACCTGTTCCAGTTTGAGCAGAGGTAATCACATCTTTGCGTTCTAAAACTGCAGGAATCGTTCTCTCTTGCACTAGGGTTGGATCATTGTAACCTGCTTCGGCAATGGCTCTAAGAATAGGCTTGTTTAGTTTTAAGTCTTTAAATGACATGCATTAAAATTTGATGCAAAGGTAGATATTATTTTAATGGTATCTTTTTTCATTAATTTCCATTTATTAAGAACACTAAGGTTATTATAAATTTGCTTCAACGCATTATAAAAAGCGTTTTAGTCGCTCTCTTTTTCGTTGAGGTAATGCATCATTATCTATTATAGACTTGATATGCGCTTTGTTTTTGTTTTCTGCATATAGTAGCTGAAAAAAATCATAAGTTGAAATACTGTTTTTTGCTTTTTTTATCAGTTCAAATGTATCGTTAATCGTTACAGTGCCTTCTTCAAGAACGCTTATATAAGTTCCTGGGTAACCATGTGATATGAATTGATTTAGAACCTCCGATGATTTAAATTTTGCAGCAAATTTAAAACAGGGCTCTCTAGGTTGAGTGATTTGAACCAAAGCGTTACCTACTTTATAAATATCACCTATATGAAGTTCTTTTTCGTCTAAACCTTTAACAGTGAGATTTTCGCCAAGCATTCCATAAGTCCATTCTAAATGTGGATATAGATTTTTCCAATACGGATAATGATCTGCTGAAAATAAATAACAAGCTTTAAATATACCACCATGTACTTTTCTATCGGAAACTTCATCGCCTTTTACGTCTTCTTTTCCCAAGAAAATGGGTTGTGAGATTGGTTTTTTGTAGATACCTGTTGTCACGTTTTGCCCATTCCAGACAAATGTGGTAGGCTTTGCTATATTGGTTGAAATGATTTTCATACTATTCTTTTAAAAACTTCTCAAAGTCATCGATAGCATGGGCTTTTTGATAAGCCTTTTCATCAATGGTGTTAGACTCATTTGAATCATAATCCATGGTGATTTTCCATACACCGTTTTCTTTGGCGAATATCACATGAAACTGTCCGTAATATGCTTGCTCATTGGGTTTGTTTTTATTTCTTATCAATTTATAGACGCCTCTCTCACTTGCTTGCGATTCATTATTGATACGCTCAAAAAAGCGTAATGAAATCGTACTAGTGTCGCCGTTATTAGCATCTCTTTTAAATCCTGATTTATAATTATTGATGTACGTTTCATAATCGATAATGCGATTTCCTCCAGAAATTCTAACGAGCTCCTTAGAGTGAATCTCTGCCATTAGCTTATAATCTAACGTCTCAAATGCTTTGTAGAATTTTCCCCAAACCAAATTGATTTCTTTCAGATTATCAATGGATTGCGCGTTGACTGCTGATACTGAGACTAACAAAAAAATAACTAAGAGTAGTGATGTTTTTTTCATGATGATTGTTATTTAGGTGTGCCCAGAAGATAGAGTACTACTCCAGGACCAGATTTTACTTTATTGATATCCCAATTGAACTGTTCTTTATCTTGTAATTGGCTTACTAGTGTTTCCATTTCTTTAACTGAATAGGTTCTTAAGCAGGACACAATACCATCCCAAAGTACAAATAATGGAACAATAGGAATAAGATATGTGAAAATGATTCGTCCAATTTTAAACGGACGAATAAAAGGTGTTGTTAACCAAACACTTATTGGAGAAAAAAGCATGGCTAAAATACTTGGGACACTTCGTTCCTGAGCTTCGAAAATAGCAATAGCATTTTTATCGTCTACAGCATTTTGTAAAATTTGTAAAGCCTCTTTCGGTCTAAAATGATGCAATGACAAAAACTGAGTTCTAAGGCCGTCCAAGGATTTAGGAACATCCTTAGCATCTATAGATGTGGCTATATAATCAATGTTGTCAGTTTTTTGTTTGGTATACTCAAAAGCAGGAATATTTGGATAATAGTCTGTTAGAATAATCCTAAGATCAGGTAAACTTTTCTTTAATTCAGAATTCAACCATAATAAACTGCCTCCTCCTCCCGAAGCTAAATCTATAATTTGATATGTTGCACTAGCTTTTAATCCTCTTTCAAGTACTGGAATAATAGGTTTGTAAATTTTTGCTTTGTTTGATAAGAACTGCAAAAAATCTGTTCCGTAATTTCTTAGAAATGTAGGAAACCATTGTTGATCTTCAAATTCGAATAGATGAATTCGCCCCATTTTAATTTGGATTAATACACCTCTAATTTAAAGCTTTAATTTTATTTGAGGTATAAATTTGCACCTTAATCGAGTGAAACGATTTTATGTAAATAGATATAAGACGTTATGGTGAAACCAATTAAAACTAAATTGATCAAATTGATGATTATTGGATCTTTATGTGCCATATGTGCTATAATAGCAGTGATAAAGAATAGAATAATACCAACATAAGCCCATTGTTTAATCTGAAGTGATACTCCTGGAATAAGAATAATCAATACAGCCAGTAATTTTAAGATGGCCAATTGGATTCTGAAAAAATCAGGAAACCCTAAGTCTTTTATACCTTTAATGGTAGATGTACTAAAGATATAACTATAGCTACTCCATAATAAAAATAGTGACAGTATAAGTGTTGTAATCCAGTAGGTGATTTTCATAAGTGTATTGCAATACTATTAATCTAACTAATGTAATGGTTTTATATTAAATGAATAATGTGATTGATTATTTCGCATCATAAGGGCATGACTGAAAATAGCTTAATATATCAAATTTACGATCCTTGAAGGTTTCGGTTAGGATTTTAAAATTTTGTACACGATCTACTCTAAAGGCACGATAATCATTACGCAAGTGACACCATGCAATTAAAATCCATTTGTTTTGGGTGACATAGAAAGCGTAAGGTTCTATTTTTCTGAAGGTGATATTTGGGTCGTTTGCTTTACGATAGTAGATCTCTACATAGTTGAAATTGGTAATGGCAAGTTGAATTTCAGAAAGCGCATTACTAGAGATGTTTTCATAGTTAGAATCAAAAACATATATCTTGCTGTTAAGCAGTTCGCTTTTTTCTTGAATTGAGGTTCTAAATACAGATTTGATTTTGGTGAGCGCTTCCTTAAAGTCTTTTGTAAATGAGGAGTCATTGGTTTGATTGACTAAATGTTCGGCAGTGATTAAGGCATTAGCTTGCTTTTCGGTAAATTGAACAGGAGCAATAGTATAGCCTTCCATAAGTGAATACCCTTTACCTTCAATGGTCATTACAGGTACACCAGCTTCTTCTAGTTTTCTTATATCTCTATAGATGGTTCTCACGCTAACGTTAAACTTATCGGCAAGTTCACTGGCTGTTAGCAATCGCTTAGATCGTAACAATGTTAATATTGATATGAGTCTTGATAATTGAGACATAAGCACAAAGATAGCGAACCGCATTGCAATCCGCTATCACTTTGTTTTTTGATTGATTAAGCTGACAACAGGTTTACAGAATAGAATGTAATGCTACACGATTTCCCTCTGTATCTAAAAACTGAGCTATAAAACCAAATTGACCAATATCGGTTTTTGGCATCATTATTTTTCCGCCATTAGCTTCGACCTTATTTAAGGCGATGTCTAGATTTTCGCCACCATTCAAATAAATAGTTGCGCCATCGGTTGTTGGGTTTTGACCTTCGCCTTCAATAATAGCTCCACCAACGCCATTGTTGTCTTCATCATACTCAAATACGCCATACTTCATATTATCTTCGGGCATTGGAAGATCGGTAATTTTAGAGCCCATAACTGTGGCGTAAAATTGCTTAGCTCTGTTGTAATCTTTTACTGGAATTTCAAACCAGTTCACTGCATTTTTCATTTTATAATTGATTTAATTGTTAAACGTAATGCAAAGATATTTGAGCTAGTGACAGATTATGTCAAGGGTGTTTTTTATTTTAATTTTTTAAAATAATTGACATGATTTTTTCGGTTAGATCATCACATTTACTGAAACCAAATTCAAAAATATCGACATTTGCAGTGACCTCAAATAGTTTTTCTTTGAGCATATGTTTTGCTCTATAAAGCCTAACCTTTGTATTAGCAGTTGAAATATTTAAACAGTTAGAAATGTCTTTTATACTCATTTCTTCAACTTCTTTTAAGATATAAACAGTCTTGTATTTAGTGTCTAGACTATCAATAGTTTTCTCTAAGAGTTGTTTGGCTTCTTTTCTAATGATTTTACTTTCAGGATTCAATTGGGATGTGTCTGGTTTTTCTAAAATCGAATTGCTATCCAAGTGTTGTGTGGTATTTAAATGGAATACTTTAGATTTTGTTTTCAATCGCGCAAGCGCTTCATTAATTCCAATCCTAATCAGCCATGTCGAGTAACTCGAATGATGCTTAAACTGATGTAGTTTTTCGTAAGACTTTAAATACGTGTTTTGCATGATGTCTTCAATTTCAGCAGTATCATTTATGTAACTTCGTATGACTCTGTATAGCTTTTGGTTGTTTCGCCTTAATAGGATTTCATATAGTTCTTTTTCTCCTGAAAGAATTCGTTTTATAATGTTTGATTCTGATAAAGTATGATCATTAAAATCATTGATCTTGATGACTTCCATAGAATTGCCTTTTGTCTTTAGATAGAAATTTAAAGAAATAGTTACAAAACTTTGTAACCTTTTTAATGATCTCTTATCTAAAACCTGAAACAAATTTAAAAATAATTAAATCGAGAAATTATGAATTCAAATGTTCAGTTAGTAAAAACCGTATTGAAATACACTTTTGGTTTAGTGCCAATTATAGCAGGGTTTGACAAGTTTATAAATTTATTAACCGATTGGAGTCAATATGTGTCTACAGGGTTTTCAGAATTATTACCTTTTGAAGCTGGTACTTTTATGGTTATTGTTGGAATTATTGAAATTGTTGCAGGTGGATTGGTGTTTTTAAAACCCAAAATAGGAGCCTTTGTGGTTATGGCTTGGCTTATAGCTATTGCGTTAACATTAGTTTTTAGTGGGCATTATATAGATGTAGCAGTAAGAGATTTAGTCATGGCTGTAGGTGCTTTTTCATTAGCTAAACTTTCAGAAGATAAAATAGAAAATTCCAGAGCTTGATATATTAGTTAGTATTAAGTAGAAAACCACCTATGTGTTTTTGCTAGGTGGTTTTTAATTTATTTTTTTTAAAAGACTGCATCAATCTTTTATTAATTGCCGTTGTTTCCATTTGGAAAGAACTTCTTTTTCTTTAGATATTAGCATGTTGGGATCATTGTTATATTGCTGTCTTCTTTCTTCGGTAACAGCATCAGAATACCACCAGTCATGGGTGTCTTTTACAGTCACTTTTAGATCTCTATAAGTTAATCCTGCATTCATAGCTTTTTGATGAGCGATTCTTGCCGAACCATAATGATCACCTTCAGGCATTACCCAAGGTATTTGATAATAGATATCGTTTTCTTTTAGAAATTCATAATCGTCTACATATATAAACGATGACTTCACGTCAAAGGTGTTTGCTGCTTCATCTATGAACTGCATTACTGTTTGTGTGTCTTTTGGTCCAACAGCGTTATAGGTACCGTGTTGTTTGTTTTCAGCTAAACGAATATACCACTCAGCAACATCTCGTACGTCGACATACTGTACTAGATCCTCTTGTTTTCCTGGAACTAGAGTATCACCTCCTTTAGCAAGTCGTATTGGCCAATGTATAAAACGATTGGTTCTGTCTGCAGGTCCAACCATGTAAGTAGGCCTTACAATAATAGAACGTTCTTTGCCAAAGGCTTTAATGGCTTCTAGCTCAGAATTTCCTTTCATAATACCATAATCTTGTTCGTATTCTTGATCCTCAGTAAGACCTTCTGGCATGTCTAAAACGAGTTTGGTGTCTTCTTTTATATTGCTGCCTTTGTAAGGGTAATAAACACCAGTAGAAGAAGTGTACATGTATATGCCTACATTGTCTTTTAAAAGGTTAGCAGTGTCCTTAGTCCATTGTACTTTACGACCAGAATTATCAATAACCACGTCCCATTTTCTATTTTCAAGGGTTTTAAGATTGTCTTCACGATCTCCAATAAGTTGCTCTACATTTTTAAACACCTCCTTATGCACTGTTGGTATTGTTTTTCCTCTGGTAAATGTTGATACCTTGTGCCCACGTGAGACAGCATAAGCTATTTGATGAGGCCCTAAAAAACTTGTGCCTCCAAGTATTAAAATACTCAGTTTTTTTGGTGATTCTTTAGATGTTTCTACCTCCTTTTTCTTTTCAGGATTGCAGTTTAGCAAGTTAATACCTAATACCGGAACAGCGATACTAGCTAGAGCTCCTTTTTTAATAAATAGTCGTCTTGATTTTGATGTTTTCATTCTAGCTGTTTTTATAGTGTTGTCAAATGGAGGCAATTAAAGGTATAAAAAAAGCGCAAGTATATCATACCTGCGCTTTCATAGCTATTAATCATAGGGATTTACAATAGTGTTATGTCAATCTTACTATTAGGCGCAAAAGTATGAGGATAAATCAATAAAAAAATTGATGTATGGTAATAAATTATTAGATAGCAGATAATTCTTTTCTAATTCGGCTTAAACTTTCAGTAGTAATACCAAGGTAGGAGGCAATATGATAATTTTTTACACTTTTTTCAATATTGGGATAGGTATTAATAAAAGATGTGTAACGTTCTGCAGCTGTTTGAGAGAGATTTGATAAGATGCGTTTTTGGAAAGCTGCAAATGCGCGCTCTAATTTTTTTCTAAAAAAGGATTCTATATGTGGGATTTGAGCGTATAAATATTCTTTATCATCCTTGGATAATCGATATAATATTGCATCTCGTAGGACTTCAATATTCATAATGGATTTAGACGTAGAAAAGTAAGCTGTATAATCACTTATCCACCAGTCTTTAATAGCAAACTGGACGGTGTGCTCTTTTCCGTGTGTATCTATATGATATGACCTAAGACAACCACTATAAATGTAATATTGCTTATCTACTATGTCATCTGCTCTTAGAAGTACTGTTCCTTTGCTGTGTTCCACTTTGTGAAATACAGATTCTATGATCTTAATTTCTGCTTTAGAAAATGTAAGACCTTTAAAAATCTCCTTTATTTTGGAGTTGTCAGAGCGCATTATAGTTTAATTGGTATTATTAAGTTAAGTAAACTTTTTGAAAATAGACTTAAGCTTCGGTATTCTCTAAAAAAATCGGATGATTGACAATTATTAACAAGAAAAACTCTTTTAAGCATGATTAATACGTATTGTTTATTCATTAAAAAAACAAGTAGTTTTCAAATACTAACCACGTATATTTTCAAAGCATAGGTGTTTGTACTTGTTTAAAGAAGAGGTGATTGCGCTCTAAAAGGTATTGTGCTAATTTCAGAAATTTGAATTGTATTCATTGATGCTTTTATCATTTAATACTGGCGCAAACCGAAAAGCCAACAGAAAAGAGTAGGTAACTCTAAAATATTATATTATGGGATTTTATAAGAAACAACCTGTTGATGCAAGTAAGACAACAGCGACGTATTTATGGACTGGTTTACGTACACCTGGAATTTTTGTTATTGAAGTGGAAGGTGACGCACAAAACTATTCATATGGATTTAGTTTAACACGAGATGCTCACTTTGTAGGAGGATTAAAAATAGACTCTATGGGATGGACTGGTCCATTAGGACAAGGAACAACACCTTACAAAGTTAAAGGCTCATTTCCAGGACAGTTTACTCCAAAGATTGTCATCTCTGGTGCTAATGGTGATTTTATAGTTGATGTAAAAGAAATACCATCAGATCAAGTAGAGGACTATGTTAAATCTAAAGTTGGTTAATATAACTTTGGAGTATTTGCACGAAAAAGCCAAAACATTCGTTTTGGCTTTTTTAATTATAAATTTTTAAGTAATCATAAAGTTTACTTAATCATATCATAGCTACGCTTGATAAAGCTTTTTTAGCTCTATGTAAATTAGACTATTTAAATATTTTAACTCTAAATTCTTTAATTATTGCCGTCCAAAAAGCGTCCTTTTCTTCATCTTTTAATGCTTTTATTGCCCCATTCATTATTTTATCATTGTCTAGTGATACTATTTTACCTCTCTGAGCAGCTTGATACTTTCCAATTTTAGAATTTTCCCAATCACAAGACTTTATTATTATTGGTATTATTATTTTATTTTGTGCAATCGCTTTTTCAATTTCGATATACTTTATGTACTTTGTATTAAGAAACTTGACACTAACTAGGCATACCATTATATCACATTCATCAATCTCTCTTTTTATAGTTTCATCCCACTCATTACCAAATTCAATCTCTCTACAATCAAAAGTAACAAGACCCTCATCTTTCAATGTAACTAAATGATCTTGAAAGTCTTTTAAATAATCCAAATCAAATTTGGAATATGAAATAAATATTTTTTTTGGTGGATTCATTATTTTTTTAGTTTTTAAATTTTGTAAATTATTTATTTCAGAAGTTGATTTTAAAACTCCTGCCAAACCTACATTATATAATAATTGTTTAATCAAAATTCTTTCATTGCTCTCATTACAAGTAACCGATGAGTTTTCACCTTTTTGGGACCATTCTATTAGTTTATGATATTTGAATTTAGTTATTTCTATCGATTCTTTGCATATGGAACATATACATGGGACCTCAATTATGGCCTCGACACCTTTATATTCATCGGTAATGTTTTCTAATGCATCGTTAATTAATATTATCAAACCTCGTGCATCTGTCCCTTTCGCTTTAATCGAAATTTTTCTATTATAAAAGTCTTCTTCTACCTGTGCAATTGCAGTATTGTTTTTAAACTTAAAGTTAACAGCATTATTCCATACCTTATTATCATTCTCAATGTATTTACTGAGTTCCGCACTAAGTTGATTGACCATTCCTCTTGGCATGAAATCAAATATGTACTCAATACATAAACAATTTTCATCATTTTTCCACTTTTCTTCTACTGGCATTGATATTAGACGAGCAGGTATAATATAACTTTGCTTTTTATGTTTTTTTGCAAATGATATTTTAAATATTTCGAGCATTTTTTTTAATATGAAATGCTTGTCATTGTACATTTTTTCATGCCATAACCTCTTAAAGTCTTCAGGTTTAATATGACCATGCCTTGATTGAATTTGTTTATCGTCAATGATAAGATAAACAGCATTCATTGCCCATTGCGGTTCTAATATTACCCAGTTCACCAATTCCTCGTTGTTAGAATACCATAACACAACGCCAATATCATGAAGAAATCGACAACAATCTCCAAAATCATCTGGCTCTGAAAAACTGTCAGGACTAATTTCAGAACAGATTTTAATAAATGATTCGAAAGAAATGCATGATTGTTTTTTTGACTCTTTGGCAAGCTGGTCTCTTACAAGTGACCAAGATTTTGGAACTTCTCTGCCGTAGTGTGGTAATGATATTATTTGATTTACTATAGTTTTTTTTACTTTTTCTAAACCTTCATTATTGTTTGGTAGATTGATTTCATAATAAGGTTTTAACTGAGTCTTTATAATATTAAAATTATCATTTGCGATGAAATTACCTAAATCGTTCCATGGAGATTTATTTCCATCATGACATGTTTGTCCAATAATGATTGGACTATTACCCCCAAACTGATATATAGTTGGAATCCAATAATCAAAATTATGATGAGCTAATCTAGTTGTTGCCAGTAAAACGAAAACAGAATTTTCAGTAATAAAAAATCTGTGTACTGGATAGTATACGTCCTGACCTCCGAAATCCCAAATATGAGCTATGTGTTTTTTTTTATTTTTCTCAATGAAATTCCAATCATTTATTTCTATTCCTCTAGTTCTTTTATCTTTTCTGGGTAAACTTGATTTTTCATTTATCAATCTTCTTTGTAAAGAAGTTTTACCAGCGCTCCCTTCACCTACCATAGTCAATTTTACCTCATATATATAATCGATGCCTTCTTTTTCAATCTTTTCAAAATATCTATGGATTGCTTTCTTTCCTTGACTAACTATTTCAATCGGTGGACTTTTTAAAGGATTATTATGTAGTGTGATTGTGTTATCCTTATAACCAAATTGATCCCATGAAATATTCATGTCAAAATCTAAGACCCACTTGGGTAATGTCTCAATAGGATTTTCTTGAAGTTGAAGTTGATTCAATTGTTTCAAATCCTTCAAACTTTCTATGTTTTGAATCCTATTATTACTCAAATTGAGTTGTGTTAGATGTTTGTGAGTGTCTAGTGCATTAATATCTATAATACTATTATCCTGTAAGTCTAATCTATATGAGAAATTTAGACCTTTAAGAAAGTCAATGTTACTTATACCACAGTTCCCCAAACTCAAAGAATCCAATTTTGCAATATACTTTATTGGAGAAAAGTCCTTAATCTGATCATTTGATATTAGCCAGAGAGTTGACAGATTTTCTAATTTTGGTAGATGACGAATGTCCGTTATATCGTTTGACCCTAAATTTATTGTTTCCAACTTTTTTAGGTTGGATAAATTACTTATTTCTTTAACATTGTTATTATGTAATGAAATTCTTCTGGCATTTTTGAAGCCTTTCAAAAAAGAAATATCAACAATACTGTTTCCATTAAGCTCTAACTCGACAATACTGTCTTTAAAAGAGGCAGAAGCAAGTGCTATAAAGTCTACTGTCGGACAAGCATGAATTCCTAAAAATTGTAACTTTAGTAGTTTTAAAATTGGTTTGATATTTATCAACTCCAGCTTTACAAGTGATAACTTTATCAAATTCTTCAAATTTTTCAAAAAATCAATACTTTCGATTTTACAATGAGATATTTCTAGGTGTTCTAAAGAAGTAAATTTGCCTAATGAATCACTATCTTCAAGATCGCAATTGTCTAATTCCAGTTCCTTTAAAAAATGGAAATTCTTTAGACTATTAGATTTCGAAATTTGAATGTTGGAAATGCTCAAATATTTTAAATTACTAAAAAGTAAAAGTTCTTGAGGAAAAGGTTCTTTAATATTATTTATGATAGAAAGTGAAATGACTTCCCTTTTTTCATTTAAAGAATATGAATATGTAGATTTTCTTTTTTCAAATTGAACTTCAGTCAATTTTGTGTCTAATTTTTCTTGTATTTTTTCAATCAGGGATATGTCCATTATAATAATATTAATTTAGTAAAAAAATGGTCTATTTTGAATGCTAAATTAACGTTTTCAACTGTGCGATAAAATACGTAGTTCTACGTAAAAAATAAAACCACCTCGATTATGAAGTGGTTTTAAATTATTTAGGTGTTTGAGTAATTATTACTTAATCATATCATAGCTACGCTTGATAAAGTTTGTCAACTCTTCACCTTTAAGTAAACCTTGAGATAAACGCGCTAAGTCTAAACTTTGATTAATCAAACGTTCTTGTTTCTTTTTGGTTTTGGTATTGAGTATGTCACCAACCAATTCTGAGTTGGTATTGACCACAAGATTATACATCTCTGGCATATTACCCATACCAAACATACCACCGCCTCCGCCAGTTTGTTGCATCTCTTTCATACGACGCATAAACTCGGGTTGTGTGATGATAAATGGTGATGCATCACTGTCCATTGCCTCTAATTGTACAGAAAATTTTTCCGCAGGAATAACTTCTTTTAATAACTCATCCAATTTCGTTTTTTCTTCTTCAGATAATTTTGAAATAGACGTGTCTTCTTTCTTGATTAAGTTATCTATATGATCTCCATCGACACGAGCAAAAGAAATATTCTCTTTGGTCGTTTCTAGTTTCTGAATCAAGTGTGAAACAATTGGTGAATCTAATAATAACACTTCGTAACCTTTAGCTTTTGCAGCTTCAATATAAGAATGCTGTGCATCTGTATCAGACGCATATAAGATTACCAATTTATCATCTTTATTGGTTTGTTTGGCTTTAATCTTATTATATAATTCTTCATAAGTGTAGTACGTGCCATCAACTGTTGGATATAAAGCAAATGCATCGGCTTTATCAAAGAATTTTTCTTCGGAAAGCATTCCGTATTCAATAACGATTTTGATATCATCCCATTTCTTCTCGAAATCTTCACGATTAGCATTGAATAAAGATTTCAACTTATCTGCCACTTTACGTGTGATATATGATGAAATTTTCTTTACAGCACCATCAGCTTGTAAATAACTACGAGAAACATTTAACGGAATATCTGGTGAATCGATCACACCTCGAAGCATGGTTAAAAACTCAGGAACGATTCCCTCAACATTATCGGTAACAAATACTTGATTTTGATATAATTGAATGCGATCTTTTTGAATGTTTAGATCGTTCGTCATTTTTGGGAAATATAAAATCCCAGTTAAATTGAAGGGGTAATCAACATTAAGATGAATGTTAAATAAAGGCTCTTCAAATTGCATTGGATACAACTCTCTGTAGAAATTTTTATAATCATCCTCTTCCAAATCTGTTGGTTGTTTTGTCCAAGCCGGATTTGGATTGTTGATGATGTTGTCTATTTCTTGAGTAGGCGCTGGGTCTTCCTCTTTTGCACCTTCTGGTTTTGGAAGCGTTTCAGTTTTCATTCCAAATTTGATTGGAATAGGCATAAACTTATTATACTTTGACAGCAGTTCACCAATACGACCTTCTTCTAAAAACTCTGTAGAGTCTTCAGCAATATGAAGGATAATCTCAGTTCCTCTTTCAGTTTTATCCGATTCTTCTAGAGTAAATTCAGGAGATCCATCGCAGGTCCAATGTGCAGCAGGTTCATCTTTATGCGACTTAGTAATAATTTCTACTTTTTCAGCAACCATAAAAGCAGAGTAGAACCCGAGTCCGAAATGACCAATAATTCCAGAGTCCTTTGCAGCATCTTTATACTTGTCTAAGAATTCTTCGGCTCCAGAAAATGCTACTTGGTTAATGTATTTCTCAACCTCTTCTGCTGTCATTCCTAAACCTTGATCTATAATATGAAGTTTTTTAGCATCCTTATCGATTTTAACTTCAATTTGCGGATTCCCATATTCACTTTTCGAATCACCAATACTGGTGAGATGTTTTAGCTTAAGTGTAGCATCTGTAGCATTACTTATCAACTCACGTAAAAAGATTTCGTGGTCGCTATACAAGAATTTTTTAATGAGCGGAAAAATATTTTCTACCGATACATTAATGTTTCCTTTTGTCATGATATATCTATTTTATTATAATTAATTTGAATATTAACAAGTAGGCAAATAAAATACCAATAGATAGATTATGACAAGATGACATAAAAAAAGCCATTCAAGATAGAATGGCTTTTATGTTATAACTAAGTCTTAGTTTTTTATTTTCGATTCGGTAGTGCTTATTGGCTCTTCCTCTTCGCCTTTATTTTTCACATGCTTTTCTAACCATTGATCTTGTTCCCAAAGCATATGCATTATGGATTCTTTCGCAGCATAACCATGACTTTCTTTTGGTAACATGACTAGACGTACTGTCGCACCTAATCCTTTTAAAGCATTAAAATAGCGTTCACTTTGCAACGGATAGGTGCCAGAGTTATTGTCGGCCACACCATGAATAAGTAAAAGAGGTGTTTTCATTTTGTCGGCATGCATAAATGGTGACATATTGTAGTAAACTTCTGGAGATTCCCAGTAACTGCGTTCTTCACTTTGAAAGCCAAAAGGTGTTAATGTTCTATTATATGCGCCACTTCTAGCAATCCCAGCAGCAAAAAGATCGGAATGGGATAAAAGATTTGCCGTCATAAAAGCGCCATAGCTATGTCCGCCAACTGCCACTTTATCTCTATCGATATAACCTAAATTATCAACAGCGTCAATAGCTGCTTTTCCGTTAGCGACGAGCTGTGTTCTAAATGAATCATTAGGCTCTTCAGTGCCTTCACCAACAATTGGAAATGCTGCATCATCTAACACAACATAGCCTCTAGTAACCCAATAGATTGGTGAACCCCAATATGGATATACAAATTCATTCGGATTTGCCGTGCTTTGAGAAGCGCTTGATTTGTCTTTATATTCACGAGGATAAGCCCATAAAATCATTGGATATTTTTTACCTTCCTCGTAATCTAGCGGCAAATACAGGGTTCCTTCTAAATCTAAACCGTCATCTCGTTTGTAACTGATAACACTTTTATTGATTTTTTCTAGACTTTTAAACGGATTGTCAAATGCGGTAATAGCCGTAAGATCATTTTTCTTGTTAATATTTCTAATGTAATAATTTGGATATTCGGTAGGCGATTCGATACGTACAAGGATCTTACCTTTTTTCATATCGATTGCCGAGTTTAGATTTTCTAGTTTGTCTTTGTATTCCGATTGATAGAGGCGTTTTGTTTTATTAGTTTTTAGATTGTATTCATCTATAAAAGGAAATTGACCTTCTTTAGTATAACCGTCACCCATAAGGTATATTTTATCACCATTTATTTCAAAAGTATAGCGTCCATACGTATTCTTTGAAGTGACTAAGTCTCCTGGATCACTGTAGACATCTTGATAATTTCTGTCGGACATAATTTTAGGCGCCACTTTGTTGTTTGATGGATTAAAAACATAGGTTTTAGTATTTCTTGTATTGATCCAATAATCGTAAGCTATAGCTGTGTTTTCATTTCCCCATTGAATACCACCAAAGCGTTGTTTTGTTTTTAAAATCTCACGAGGTTTGTCATTAAAAGGTGCCTTAAGTTCATATACAGCATCCCTAAAATCGACTTCAACAGCAGGGTCTCCACCATCAAGCGCTTCTGCCCAAACTAGAGTTGCAGGTTGATCGGCACGCCAAGACATATTTCGTTTTCCTTTGCGTGTGGCCATAAATCCTTTAGGTCTTACTTCATCTAATGGAACATCATTAACTGTTGTGATTTTTTGTCCATTCATATTATAAATGATACTCTCATTTGGAAATCGAGTATAGGTTACTAAGTATGAATATGGTCGTTTAATCTTAGTCACATTAACATAGTTTCCATCTGGTGAGAAACTAATTCCGCGATACATATCAGAACTAAGGAAATCCTCAATACCGCCATTAATAGACACTTTTTTAATTTCTGAAAGAGCTAATTGTTCAAAATTAAATTCATCGTTTGGTGTTTTGAGTAAATCTTGATAGGTTCTATTTTGAGCTTTAGACCCATCACTTACCGAAATTGTTGGTCCAGTTGGAACGGCAACGGCTGTATTTATGAGTTCTTTTCTGTTGCTTGGTAACATCTTGACCAAAAGATTTTTATTGTCTTTAAACCAATTGATTGTACTTCCCATATTGGCATTAACTTTAGGACCTGTAAGTTTAGTAACTTTTGCTTCAGCAATATGTAATACCCAAACCTCCACACCAGAGGCTGTTGTATTTAAACAAGCTATCATTGACTCATCAGGCGACCATCTAAAACCTGATAATCTGGCATCGTCTGGTAGTCCAGAGACCTGCTTTGCATCTTTGTCATCGGTTTTCTTTACTTTGATATTTGTGAAATAACGTGTTCTACTTCCAATATTTGTTACTGGATTTATTCGAAGTCCGGCTAATCTTAATTCTGTTTCAGATAATTCGGCTATAGACTTGTATTGATTACGATAGAGTAACACCATGTGTTCACCTTTACTATCGATTTGTACACCAGGAGCCAGATCTACATCGGCGAGTTCGAGAATATCTTCTGGTGGTTGCTGGTAACTTAAATTTTGTTGTGCATAGCTACCCAAAAGTATAAAAAAGCTAAATAGTTGAATTAAACGTTTCATTTTATATCTAAATTTTGTTAGACCCTTAAGGTACTTAAAATTGCAGTTTCAATTAAAAATTTCGATGTTAAAATTGACGTATTGCTTACATTAAATTTATATTATTATGCATGCATAACGAATACAAATGGGTTTCATTCTGAAATGGTTAAATTTGTATACTTATTTAATACTAAATTTTACTATGTACAATTCCAAGATAATAGGTTTGGGACATTATGTTCCAGATAATGTGGTGACTAATGACGATTTATCCAAAATGATGGATACTAATGATGAATGGATTCAGGAGCGAACTGGAATAAAAGAGCGTCGATGGGTTGTAAAAGGTTCTGGCGATACCACTGCAACAATGGGAGTAAAAGCTGCTAAAATAGCCATTGATCGTGCAGGTATAGATAAAGATGATATCGATTTTATCATTTTTGCGACCCTAAGTCCAGATATGTATTTTCCTGGACCAGGTGTACAAGTGCAACATGCTTTAGATATTAAAACTGTTGGTGCATTAGATGTTCGTAATCAATGCTCTGGTTTTGTTTATGCTATTTCTGTAGCCGATAATTTTATAAAAACCGGAATGTATAAAAATGTATTGGTTATTGGTAGTGAGTTACATTCTTACGGATTAGATAAAACGACTCGTGGTCGTGGTGTTTCGGTAATCTTTGGTGATGGAGCAGGAGCTGCTGTACTCACTAGAGAGGAAGATACAACCAAAGGTATTTTATCTACCCATTTGCATTCACAAGGAGAACATGCTGAAGAATTAGTATTGATTGCTCCTGGTATGGGTAAGCGTTGGGTTAATGATATTATTGCCGAGAATGATCCAAATGATGAAAGTTATTTTCCTTATATGAATGGTCAATTTGTGTTTAAAAATGCGGTTGTTCGTTTTAGTGAGGTCATTATGGAAGGTTTGATGAAAAACCAACTTCAGGTTGATGATATTGATATGCTCATTCCGCATCAAGCAAATTTACGTATAGCACAATTTATTCAACGAAAGTTTAAGTTAGAGGATAATCAAGTGTTCAATAATATTCAAAAGTACGGAAATACAACTGCTGCATCTATCCCAATTGCATTAACTGAAGCATGGGAAGAAGGAAAAATTAATGAAGGAGATACTGTTGTATTGGCCGCTTTTGGTAGTGGATTTACTTGGGGAAGTGTCATCATGAAGTGGTAATGAAAAAAAATAATAGAGATTGAAGCAACCTTTTTACAGTTTCAGCATCTATTAATAAACGAACCAATCCTATTGCAAAGATAAAGCAAGGTTTAAGAGTTTTTTTTGAATAATTATAAGAGAAAATCCCAAAGTGAAAGCTTTGGGGTTTTTATATATGAATTAATATAGGGCGTTTATGAAGTCCTTTGTATTAAATTAATAATACTGAGATCTTATCCCTATATTTATTGCTTAACTTTCAACTAATTAATATGTCAAATTCATTAAAAAAGGGACCTTTAGGAGGTGGACTTGCAGCAATTATTTTTGGGTTTTTAATACTATTTAAATTTTATGATGCTACTCAATATAAGTACATTGGAATGGGCTGCGGAGCAGTTTTAATAATTCTGGGAATTCTAGGAATTACTAGATGATCTAAAAGGCAATCTTAAATACAAAAAATCCCAAAGCGTGAACTTTGGGATTTTTCTGCTATTAACCAATTTTACTAAAAACACTAAAACTATAAAACAGTGATTTTTTTAAACTGATTAGCTTTAAAACTTATCACAATCTATAGACGCTAAAAAGTGTGTTTTATTTTATCTCTTAACATTTTTAACATCAATTAACTTTTAAACCGAAGTCATAAAAAAATCCGAAACATTTTTGTTCCGGATTTCTTGCTACTAATCAATTTTATTTCTCGAAAATTTTAACATGTAAAAAACTAACTTTACTTCAGTTAAGTCGTAATACAAAACAAATCATTACAACGTTTTGTTTTTAAACTATTTATAACAGCAAAAACCCAAGACTAAAAGCCTTGGGTTTTCTTATTTAATAACCAAACATTAACACTAACCATCAACTATTATATGTAGGTTACTAAACATATTTTTAAAGGATTCCTCCTCCTGATTTTTCATCGTTATCACGTCTTTTACGAGATTTAGCTCTGTATTTTCCACCTCCAAATCGGTAAGATAATCCTACAAATATGGTGTTGAATTCTGGTTGAAAATCTACTGTTTGTCTAAACGGACGCTCACTTACAATAGAAATTTCTTGAGTATCAAATACATTATTAAAGTTCATGCTAAACGTTGCTCTATTATCTTCAAGAAAGCTATAGCGCATTCCTAAGTTTACAAAGTACATTGGATCCATTTCAAAGTTTAATCCTGTATCTTTTCCTCTATACATTGCAAAAGCAGAGAATGATAATTTTTTGCTTGCCTTAAAGTTGTTAAATACTCTAAAGTTATATATGATATTATCAACTTCAACTTCATTGAGAGCGATATCTGCTTCAGTTGGGTTTATAATTGTTGGATCTAAAGATTCAGCAATTCCAGTTTGTTTACGAGCATATAAATCAAAACTCGCATTTAAACTCCACCATTTTGTTGGTCGATAACTACTTGATATTTCAACACCATAGGCAGATGTATTATCAAAATTGTCATTGGTTAAGATCACACGACCAGAACCTAGATCTGAACGATCCACAAAAACCCCTTGGTTAATTTCATCTTCAATAAGTCTGTAAAAAACTCCAGCTGTAATGCTTCCTTTTTCTAAATTTCTAGTGTAGTTAACTTCTACAGAATTGGTGAACTGTGGTTCTAATTCTGGATTACCAAATTGAGAAATTAATGGTGTATTAAAATTTGGGATTGGATTTACTTGACCAACACCAGGACGATCTACACGTCTGCTATAGCTAAACTGATATGAATTTTTTTCCGAAGGATTGTATGTAACAAACGCAGATGGATACACTTGGAAATAATCATTTTCAAAAGGAAAATTTGTCGTTGTATCATTAGTTAAATCTGTATCGATAGCCAAAGCTTCAACTTGAACACTTTCTGCTCTTAAACCAACTTGGTATGACCATTTGTCTTTCTTTTTGCCATAAGTTGCATAAGCAGAGTAAATGTTTCTTTCGTAATCAAAAAGTGTTTGAGTTGGAATGTAATCTCCAAATTCATTTCTTACTCTTGCATCAGAATTATAACCGATCGAATTATCAAATAATCGCGCTTGTAATCCTAATTCTAATTTTGCCGTTTCTGATAATGGATTTACGTAATCTAAGTTGATTGTTGTTCTGTTACGTTCGGTATCAGTAAATTCATCAAAGTTAGGTCGAGCATCAACTCCAGTAAAAATATTGATTGTTTCTAAATCACTATCAAAGATATTATGATCAACTTCTAATTCGATGTTATGTCCTTCTTTGTCAAAATCTAATTTATAATTCACATTGTACTGCTGACTCTCATTATCATTCATATTGTCAAAGGTCTGCAGTTGTCCTATAGACGGATTACTTGTAGAGAATAAATTTGTTTGACCTAATGTGCCTCCATCAAAAAGGTTTTGATTTGTAAATATAGAGAAGGTGTTTTTATCATTGATGTAATAATCAACACCCACTTTAAACAAATGAGAGTTACGCTCATCTAAAAAGTTAAAGGTTTGAGATATGTCTGTTTCAGTTTGGGTTAATAACCCTGTATTTCTATTATCTGAAATGTTATTACCATAGCTTCCGTAGAAATTAAGTTTACCATTTCTATAATTCATATCAATAGAACTATTGAATTTAGGTTCTAATTGATAGCTTAGACCTACATTAGCATTACCATTAAAGCCAATATTTACATTTTTGTGAAGAATGATATTAATAATCCCACTCATGCCTTCAGGATTGTATTTTGCTGAAGGGTTTGTAATCAATTCGATTTGTTTGATTGACGTAGAAGGGATTTGTTTTAATAATTGTGCTGCAGGAATGTTAGAAAGTTTACCATCTACCATAACCTGAACATTTTGATTACCTCGTAAAGAAATATCACCAGTCTGTTGATCTACATTAACAGATGGGATATTATTCATAATGTCTGAAGCTGTTGGTCCAGAGGTCGTTAGATCTTTACCTATATTAATAACTTTTCGATCTATTTTTTGCTGAATAGTTGATATTTCAGCAACGACTGTAACTTCTTCTAAACTTTCAGCATCTTCTTCAATTAAAATGTCACCAAATTTGATGTTATAGTTGTCTTTACCAATAGTAGCTTCCTTCATTACACTCTTGTAACCAATGTAGGTAATCTCAACTTTAATAGGGCCTTCAGGTAGTTTTTCAATTTTGAATTTACCCTTGTCGTCTGTGATTCCACCTGTAATGATGGCATCTTTAGAATCTTTAACAATAACATTTACATATGGTAAGGGCTGATTTAACTTCGCGTCGATAACACGTCCAGATACCGTACCATCTCTTAACTCTGATTCTGAGGGTTGTGCAAATGCCATAAGGGCAAATAGAAAAATGCACAATTGTGTGATTTTTTTCATTTTTTGATTGATTTGATTGATTAGTCTTTTTCGCTCAATAGGAGCGGTTGTTATCTCATAGACGACAACTTTATAGTAGTGTTACTTTTTTTAACACTACTTAACATCTTTTTAACATTTGAGCTATAGCAATATAAATTGGAACACTATTTTTGTCATAAACAAATGTACTATGAACAAGAAGACTTTAGTGCTGGGTGCCTCGATAAAACCACAGCGATATTCTAATATTGCGATCAATAGATTGGTTAATTATAAGCACGAGGTCGTAGCCATTGGTTTGAGAGAAGGAATTGTGTCAGGAGTTACTATAGATACACATTTAATGCCTTACAAAGACATACATACGGTAACTTTGTATTTAAATCCGGAACGCCAAAAAGCCTTTTACGATTATCTCATAGCATTACAACCTGAGCGTATCATTTTTAATCCTGGAACTGAGAATTCAGAGTTTCAGAACCTCTTAAAACAAGCAGGTATTTATTTTGAAGAAGCTTGCACGCTTGTCTTATTGGGTACTAATCAGTACTAATTTCCGATCTTTTTGAAATACATAGTAAACCTAAAAAGGTAAGTAAACCGTTTACTATTAAAATCTCAAATCCTATTTGATAGCCATTTAATAGATCTACAGAATACATATTTATAAAATATGATACAATTGGAGCTACTATTGCAATAATCCACACGTATTTATCTTTTAAGTGCTTTTTTGTTAAAATTCCAAAAGCAAATAACCCAAGTAAAGGTCCGTATGTATATCCAGCTGCCTTAAATAATTCCCAGATCACAGAAACATCTTTAAATAAAAGATCAAATAAGATAATAACGATGACAAGTATGACGCTAAATAAAACATGAATTTGTTTACGAACTCTTTTTTGATCTTCTTTTGGTTTTCTATCTAATTCAATTATATCTATGCAAAAAGAGGTTGTTAAAGATGTTAGTGCACTATCTGCACTCGAATAGGCGGCCGCAATTAAACCTAATAAAAAGAAAGCTGAGGTTACGACTCCAATTTCAGGTAGCATCGCAATAGTTGGGAACAAATCGTCTTTTTTTGCTGTAATGCCATGCTGTGCTGCGTATTGCGTTAGCAACAATCCTAATGTTAAGAAAAGAATATTCACAAATACTAAAATAACACTAAAGCTCACCATGTTTTTTTGAGCGTCTTTTAAGTTTTTGCAGGTTAAGTTTTTTTGCATCATATCCTGATCAAGACCAGTCATGGTAATTGTAATAAAGACACCAGCTAGAAAACTTTTAATAAAGTACTGAGCATCGTTAACATCATCTAAGAAAAAGACTTTACTTAGTTTGCTTTCAACAACATTATTATAAACTTCAGAAATACTATTTAAATCCAAAGCAGTCGCTAAAAAAGAAATGGTAACAACTACCGAAACTAACATGAAAAGTGTTTGAAGCGTGTCTGTGAAAATTATAGTTTTAATGCCTCCCCTAAAGGTATACAGCCAAATTAATGCAATTGTAATCACAACAGTTACAGGAAAAGGAATATTGAAATTATTAAATACTAATAACTGTAAAACTTTGGCAACTAAAAACAACCTAAAAGATGCACCAACAGTTCTTGATATCAGAAAAGCGATAGAACCTGTTTTATAACTCGTAGTTCCAAAACGTTCTTTCAAATAAGTATAAATAGATGTGAGGTTCATCTTGTAATACAATGGGAGCAACACATAAGCAATGATAAGGTACCCAAAAAAGTATCCAATAACCACCTGAAAATAACCAAATTGTTTGGCTTCAACAGCTCCAGGGACTGATATAAAAGTCACTCCAGATAAGGACGCACCAATCATTCCAAAAGCTACTAGGTACCATGGTGCGGATTTATTAGCTTTAAAAAAGGCCTCATTAGAATCTTCCTTTCCAGTGAAATACGAAATTAGAATAAGCACGCCAAAATAGGCTAGAATGAGTAAAATGATGGCGTTTGTCGACATAATTGAGGTTTTAACAGATTTTTGAATGAAATGTCTTATTTTAGCTAAAAAATTGCAAACAATATTAACTAATTAAAATTAAACTTAAAGAAAAGCTAGTGCTATGTGTTTTTCTATAGGCTAATTTTAACCTAAATTTATTTAAATGAAAAAGATACTTACTTTTTTAACCATCGCTTCTTTTTCCTTTACAGCATTCTCTCAGAATTACAGAGATATGATTGCTGAAGGCACCTACACTGTTGCTGAGATTATTACAGCAGCAGAATCTTATTTTGAAAACGCGGGTACTGGCCGAGGTACTGGATACAAGTCCTACAGAAGATGGCTCTATAACGCCGAGCGTAATATGGATGCTACAGGAAAATTAAAATCACCTGAATACTTTCAAGAAGAATTAGAAAATTACATCGCTTTACAAAATTCTAATCAAAATCAATTGTCTAGAACAACTGTTGGAACGTGGGAAGAAATGGGACCTACTTCATGGAATGCAACATCTGGTTGGAATCCTGGTGTTGGGCGTATTACATCAATAGCTGTTGATCCAACAATGCTTACAACAATTATAGTTGGTGCAGAAACTGGAGGTATTTGGCGTTCTACCGATGCTGGACAAACTTGGACTGTTTTAACAGATAATTTATCAAATATTGATGTTTATGCAGTAGCCATAGACCCAAAAAACCCTACACATTATTATTGGGGATCAACTGGAGGAACTATTTTTAGATCTACAGATTCTGGAGTTACTTGGAATTTTTATTCTGATATTGGAAATGGAGCCGTAAATAAAATATTGATTGATCCTACACCAGGAAGTACTAAAATGTATTGTACAGCGCAAGGTGGTGGATTTCACAAATCATTTGATAATGGACAAAACTGGATACAGGTGTTTAGTGGTAGTGCTTATGATGTAGAATTTAAACCTGGAGATGCAAATGTCGTATATGCAACAGGTTCTAGTTTTTATAAATCAACAAATGGTGGCGGTTCTTTTGCAGAAAACACTACCGATTTTAGTAACGGACCAAAAATGATTGGCGTTTCTGCTGATGACCCTAGTACAGTATATGTGGTTGAAGCAGCTAGTGGAATATTTGGTGGGTTTTATAAATCTACAAACTCTGGTAATTCATTTACCGGCTTGAGTCATGCTGGAAAAAATTACTTTGGTTATGAGACTTTGGCCGATGATAATCTAGGTCAGGCACCTAGAGATATGGATATAGCTGTTAACCCTGCCGATGTGAACGAAGTTCATATTGCAGGAATTAATACCTGGAGATCAATTAATGGAGGTGCCACATTTTCTATTACATCGCAATGGACTGTTGGTGGTGCTTCATTCAATAATATAGGATATTGTCATGCCGATGTTGATATTCTTGAATTTGTTGGAAATAGTACTGATGGCTACAAATTATATGTTGGAACAGATGGAGGTTGCTATGTGGCAAATAATACAAGCACTGTGAATAGCAATTACTATACAGATCTAACAAATGGTATTGGAATACGTCAGTTTTATAAAATTGGTGTAAGCCAAACTGATCCTGTTGTTGTCACTGGTGGTGCACAAGATAATGGTACTTCTGTGATGGATGTTAATGGAAATTGGACAGACTGGTTAGGTGCTGATGGTATGGAAAGTTTTGTTGATAAGAACGATTCTCAAATCATGTACGGTACCAGTCAATTTGGATCATTTTATAAAACCTTTAATGGAGGTGTTAATCTAGCAGGAATTTCTCAACCAGAAGGTAAAGGAGGTCAAAATAACTGGAATTGGATAGTGCCATTCGAGCAAGATCCTATTGATAGCAATGTGATTTATTGTGCGTTTGATGAAGTGTATAAGTCGACAGATGGTGGAGGTACATGGACTTCTATTTCACCAAATTATGGTGCTGATATCGACGATCTTAAGATATCTCCAGCAGATAATGACGTGATGTATCTTTCTATCAACGAGACATTATATCGTACAACTAATGGAGGTGCTATTTGGTCACAAGCCACAGGATTAAATTTAGGCTTTACTGCTAGAGTTACTGATATTGCTGTACATCCAACAGATCCTACCAAAGTGGCTGTAACTAGTTCAGGATTTGGATCTCAAAAAGTTTACTTAAGTACAGATAGTGGAGTAACTTGGAATCCGTTAGGAACAGGATTGCCAAACTTTTCAGCCCTTGCTGTAGCGTTTCAAGATAATGGCGATAATGGTATTTATGTTGGTATGAATTATGGTGTTTACTATCTTGATGATACAACGAGTAATACTTGGGTGCCGTTTAATAATGGTTTACCTAATGTTCGAATTAGTGAATTGGAAATCAATAGCGCTGATGGTAAAATCTACGCTGGAACATACGGTCGTGGTTTGTGGAGATCTGATGTTTTTGATGCGACGTTGAGTGTTTCTGAATTCGATCTAGAATCGTTTAACCTATACCCAAATCCTGCTAAAAATAATGTAACTCTAAGTTGGGATAAAAGCGAGCCAGTATCGATTAGAATATATGATGCCTTAGGTAAGCTAATGTATTTTACTAAGAATAAGAATATTTCTGAATCGACATCTATAGATGTTTCAAACTATGCATCTGGTCTTTATTTTGTTAAAATCAATAACACTAATGGCTTTGTAACTAAAAAGCTTATTATAGAATAGACCAATCGTCTTACAAATTATAAAGCCACTATGAGTTATCATAGTGGTTTTTTTGTACAATGTCTCTGTAAATTACATTACAAATTGTAAATTAGCAACTATGGAATTTTCTTCAAAATTACTAGAGAATGCAGTTAACGAAATGTCACAATTACCTGGAGTTGGTAAGCGAACAGCATTGCGTTTAGTATTGCATCTGTTGCGACAACCAAAAGAGCAAACATTAGATTTTGCAAAAGCTCTAAGTACTATGCGCACTGATATCAAATTTTGTAAAAATTGTCATAATATTAGTGATACTGATGTTTGTGAGATTTGTGCCAATCCTAATAGAGTTGAAGATATTGTGTGTGTTGTAGAAGATATTAGAGATGTTATGGCTATAGAGAATACAAGTTCTTTTAAAGGATTGTATCATGTATTAGGTGGAAAAATATCGCCAATGGATGGGATTGGGCCTAATGAACTCAATATCCAATCACTAGTCGAGAAAGTAAAACAAGGAACTGTTAAGGAACTTATTTTTGCATTGGGTTCAACAATGGAAGGGGATACGACTAATTTCTATATTTATAAACAGATTCAAGATTATGATATAAGAACATCTACGATCGCTAGAGGCATTTCTGTAGGAAATGAGCTTGAATATACCGATGAGGTCACGCTTGGTCGCAGTATTATTAATAGAATTCCGTTTGAAGCCTCCTTAAAATCTTAATCCTTAATTGAAGCTATCCGTAATCATATTAAATTACAATGTACGTCACTTTCTAGAGCTCTGTTTAAAAAGTGTCGAAGCGGCATTGATTAATATAGAGAGCGAGATTATTGTGGTTGACAATCAGTCATCAGATACTAGCTGTGCGATGATAAAAGAGTATTTTCCTGAAGTAAAACTCATAGAGAATGAGGCTAATTTCGGGTTTTCTAAAGGAAATAATATAGGTGTTGCTCAAGCTAAGGGTGAATACATTTGTATTTTAAACCCAGATACAGTTGTTGCCGAAGATACATTTGAAAAATTACTTACGCTATCAGAATTAAAAAATAAACTGGGCATACTGTCTTGTCGACTTATAGATGGTCGAGGGCGATTCTTACCAGAGAGTAAGCGCAATATACCAACACCATTTATCGCTATTAAAAAGATGCTTGGTTTATCTAGATCTTACTATGTGTCTAACTTAGCAGAAAAAGGAACAGGACGAGTGCCTATTTTTGTTGGTGCTTTTATGCTCATGCAACGTGCCGTATATAAAGAGGTAAATGGGTTTGACGAAGATTATTTTATGTATGGTGAAGACATTGACTTATCTTATAAAGTTTTGAAAGCTGGGTATCAAAGTATATATCATGGAGGCATATCAGCAATCCACTATAAAGGAGAAAGTACTTTAAAGGATAAAACCTATGCTAAGCGTTTTTATGGCGCTATGCAAATCTTTTATAACAAGCATTTCAAATCGAATAGTGTTTTTGATACATTGGTTTGGTTTGGAATTAAGTTAAGTCCGTTCTTTAGTCGCTCTTCAGAAAGTAACATTAATCAAATAAACCAGTATGTATTCGTTTCTTCGGAAATGAATATTGCATTAGAAACTGCTTTAAAATGTAGTTTAAAAGTTCAGTCTGAAATAGAAACCTATCAGGACAATACAGAATATGTATTAGATAACAAACATCTTAGTTTTAAGTCAATTATCGAAATCCTATCCAATACACCTAAAAATTGTACAGCTACATTTAAAGTTCTACCAAAAAATTCTAACTTTATCATCGGAAGTAACAACTCCAAAAGTAGAGGAGAAGTAATATTCTTTTAGATAATAATTATTTGAAATAATCTCAATAATTGTGTTGTTTTTTCATTAATTTTGCAATCAACAAACCAATTATTGACCTTAGATTACAGATATGGCAAAATTTGAACTAAAGCTTCCTAAAATGGGAGAGAGTGTTGCAGAGGCAACTATTACGTCCTGGTTAAAAGACGTAGGTGATACTATTGAAGCTGATGAAGCAGTTTTTGAAATTGCAACAGATAAGGTAGATAGTGAAGTGCCTAGTGAAGTAGACGGTGTTTTAGTAGAAAAACTATTTGATGTTGACGATGTGGTACAAGTAGGTCAAACGATTGCAGTCATAGAAACTGAAGGAGAGGCTAATGCGCCTATAGAAACACCTAAGGCAGAACCAGTTAAACATGAGGTTGCTGAACCTGCAGCTGTTGCAGAAGTCACAAAAACAGTTGTTGTAGCTCAAGAAACTGTTGCTCCTGTGGTTAGTTCGGGTGATCGTTTTTATTCACCATTGGTTAGAAATATAGCAAAACAAGAAGGGATCTCTCAAACAGAATTGGATGCAATCGCAGGATCAGGTAAAGATGGTCGTGTAACTAAAAATGATATGCTCGCCTATTTAGGTAGTAGAGATGCTCAACCTTCACCTGTTAAAGAAACGCCTAAAGCAACACCTGCTCAGGCTAATGGTGTGGAGAAGAAAGCAGCTCCAGTAGTCGCTAGTGGTGAAGACGAGATCATTGAAATGACCAGAATGGGTAAACTTATTGCGCATCATATGGTCGAATCTGTACAAACTTCAGCACATGTGCAAAGCTTTATAGAAGCCGATGTTACTAAAATATGGAATTGGCGTAATAAAGTTAAAAACGAGTTTAAGCAAAGAGAAGGAGAAAACTTGACGTTTACACCAATCTTTATGGAAGCTGTAGCTAAAGCATTACGTGATTATCCAATGATGAATATCTCTGTTCAAGGAGATTCTATTATTAAGAAAAAACATATAAATCTTGGTATGGCAGCTGCCTTACCAGATGGTAATCTTATTGTACCAGTTATTAAAGATGCTGATCAGTTAAACTTAGTTGGAATGACCAAAAAAGTAAATGATTTAGCTGGTCGTGCTAGAGAGAATCAACTTAAACCAGATGATATATCGGGAGGTACTTACACAGTAACCAATGTAGGAACGTTTGGAAGCATCATGGGAACACCAATTATCAATCAACCTCAAGTTGGTATCTTAGCACTTGGAGCTATTAGAAAAGTTCCTGCTGTAGTAGAAACACCTGAAGGTGATTTTATTGGAATTCGTTATCGTATGTTTATGTCTCATTCTTATGATCATCGTGTGGTTAATGGTGCATTAGGAGGACAATTCGTTAAAGCGGTAAAAGATTATTTAGAGGCTTGGGACTCTGATAGAGAAATTTAACAAAATACTACTTATAGATAAGTATTTCAAAATATAAAAAGCACAATCTTAAGATTGTGCTTTTTGCTTTTAGTCGTTCTAATTTTTTATTCTAGTTCTTCACAAGAAAATCCTCCTGAGATTACCTTATTTATTATTTTACTCTCATCTAAGTTCTTGTGAGCTTCAATTCTTAATACCTTGTCAATGTCTTCTAGGTCAATTGAGAATTGTCTTATTCCTAAAGCAGAGCTCAACATTTTTTTTATGTTATCTGCCTCTTTCTTTGTTTCTATATTCGTTTTAAATATATAGATATTCATATGGCTTTTATGTTTTAAATAGAATGGACTAATCATTGGGCTCTTCTTTATTAGTTATACGATCTACATAATCTTCATAGGCTTTGTTTCCTTCTTCTTTCCAAAAGTTGTCATAATGTTTCCACTTTGAAAACTCTCCTTTTGGTTCATTTTTGCAATTTGATTTTTTTGTAGATGATTTGTCTTTTCCTCCAAATCCACCACATCCACCTAAAAGAATTTTAAATAATATGAAAACACCTACAGCTTCCCAATAAGTAAGTGTTGTTAACCCAAAAATCATTGGCATTAACCAATTCCAAAGCCACATGATTACAAAGCCAAACAGGATCGCTAATCCAGCTATGAATATCGTTCCGAAGATTATCATTCCGGCAATTTCTCCTGGAGATTTGCCTCTCATTTTGTGTTTAAAGTAATTTGACATGTTTTTTATTTTAACTAATTATTTCTTGTTTAGATTTTAAGTTTTTGTACAGTAGTGAAATAGCTCTATGTCTTCTAGACATTAAAGTACCAATTGGAATGCCAGTTTCTAGTTCTATTTCTTTATAGGTATAACCTTCAAAGTCAATCGCTATAATTATATCTCTATAATTGGGCTTGAGTTTAATAATTGCTTTTTTCAATTCTTCTTTCATTTGTTCAGGATATAGATCTGATGATGTTTCATAAATTAAAGCAGCAAATTCATTTAACTTCGTTTCATTTTGAGAGTGATATTCTATGTTCTTCTTATTTGATCTTAAAATATCAATGATTTTATTCCTCATGGCACGATACACAAAACCAGCTACATTATTTATTGGAGAATATCTATCAGCACTTGTAAATAGTTTTAAAGCTACATCTTGAATGATGTCTTCTGCATCTCTAGTAACACTAGCCTTTAAGTTGGAACTTACATATGATTTGAGAGAAGAATACTCTTCCTTAAAAAAGGTGTTTAGTTTTTCGCTATTTTTTGATTGATTCATTGTGCTTTTTTACAGCTCTCAATTATAAAGACGCAACTTTTTTAATCTATTGCATTTTTTACTGTTATAAATTGACGAACTAGTGTTGAATCTGTTTCATAAATCAAAAGTTAATTTTACTGATTAAGCAAATATTCATTAATCTAATTACCTTTGTGAAAAATTAATAGTACATGCAACTAAATCTTACAAAACCCATCTGTTTTTTTGACCTTGAAACCACTGGAATAAATATTACCAACGATCGTATAGTTGAAATATCAATCTTAAAAGTACATCCTAACGGAAAGGAGGAAACCTACACACAACGTGTAAACCCTACAATTCCTATTCCGCCTCATGTCACCTTGGTTCATGGGATTTCAGATGAAGATGTTGTAGATAAACCAACATTCAAGGAGATATCAAAAGAGGTGCATAATATGATTAAGGATTCCGATTTAGGAGGTTTTAACTCTAATCGTTTTGATATTCCATTGCTCGCAGAAGAAATGTTACGCGCCGATTTAGATTTCGATATGAAAAATAGACAGTCGGTTGATGTACAAACTATTTTCCATAAAATGGAGAAGCGTACATTAAGTGCAGCTTACAAGTTCTATTGTGATAAAAATTTAGATGATGCGCATAGTGCCGAAGCTGATACATTAGCGACTTATGAAGTATTAAAATCACAATTAGATAGATATGACGAACTGGAAAATGATACGAGCTTTCTTGCTGAATTTAGCTCGCGTAAGAAATTTGCCGATTTTGCCGGATTTATTGCTTATGATAAAGACGGACAAGAATGTTTCTCTTTTGGAAAGCACAAAGGAAAACGAGTTACTGAAGTTTTAGAAACCGAGCCAGGATATTTTGGATGGTTACTTAATGCCGATTTTCCATTGTACACTAAAAAAGTACTTACAGCTATAAAACTAAGGGGCTTTAATAATAAACTGTTTTAAATCTAGAGAATGAAACTCATTTGTATAGGTCGTAATTATACAGAACACATTAAAGAATTGGAAAACGAAAGACCAGTTGATCCTGTTGTGTTTTTAAAACCAGATACCTCTATCTTATTGAAGAAGCAGCCTTTTTTTATTCCAGATTTTTCAGATGACGTGCATCACGAGGTTGAAATTTTAGTGAAGATCAATAAAGTAGGTAAGCATATCGCTAAAAAGTTTGCTCATAAATATTATGATCAAATTGGACTAGGAATAGATTTTACTGCTAGAGACTTACAAGCACAATTAAAAGCCAAAGGTTTGCCGTGGGAAAAAGCCAAAGCCTTTGACGGAGCAGCAGTTATAGGAGAATGGTTGCCAAAATCTGATTTTGAAAATGTTAATAATATTAATTTCAGTTTGTTCAAAAATGAAACAAAAGTTCAAGATGGAAACACGAGTTTAATGCTTTGGAAAATTGACGAAATCATAGAATATGTGTCAAAATATTTTACTTTAAAGATTGGAGATATTATATTTACCGGAACTCCGTCGGGAGTTGGCAAAGTTCTTGCTAATGATAAACTAAAGGGATATATCGAAGACAAGCAATTGTTTTCTATTACAGTAAAATAATACATGGAACAACATTACAAATTAGAACGCGTTCGCGAATTGGCAGATAATGATGCCGATTTTATTAAATCATTAGCCGAGGCATTTTTAGAAGAAGTACCTGAAGATGCAGAACGACTCAAAAAAGCAGTGGCAGAGCAAGATTTTTATAACGCTTATCAAGCTGCTCATAAAATGAAACCAACAGTAGACTTATTTGAACTCGGTGTACTACACCACTTAATCGTTGTGCAAGATTGGGGGAAATTTGAAAAAGTAGGAGAAGACTGCTCTAAAGAATTACAACTTGTACTCACTGCAGTAGAACATGCTACTGCCGAACTCAAAAAAGACTTCAACTTATAATGCAAGCAGAAATTATTACCATTGGTGATGAGATTCTTATTGGGCAAATTATTGACTCGAATTCTGCATTTATCGCAAAGCAACTCAACAAAATTGGTGTATCAGTGTATCAGATTACTTCGGTACAGGACGACAAAGCACATATTTTAAAGGCCTTTTCTGAAGCTGAAACTAATGCGGATATTGTCATGATTACTGGTGGTTTAGGTCCTACAAAGGACGATATCACTAAAAAAACAATCGCCGATTATTTTGAAGATACTTTGGTAGAAGATCCTTCCGTTAGAAAAAATGTAGAGCATATTTGGGAAGTATATGTCAAAAAACCTATAATGCAAGTCAATTTAGATCAAGCTTTGGTACCTTCAAAAGCTGAGGTTTTGATGAATAAATATGGTAGTGCTCCCGGAATGTGGCTAGAAAAAAACGATACTGTATTTATTTCTTTACCTGGAGTACCTTATGAAATGAAAGCATTAATGGAAGATGAAGTCATTCCTAAACTAAGAACACGATTTCAGTTTCCTTATATCAAACACAAAACGTTTTTAACCTATGGTATGGGTGAAAGTACACTCGCTGAGCGTATCGAAACGTTTGAAAATGAATTACCAGATTTTATCAAACTCGCTTATCTGCCTAGCTTAGGTCGTGTGCGTTTACGATTGTCCGCTAAACATAGAGATAAGAGTCTTGTTGAAGCCGAAATGGAAAAACAAACGCAATTATTATTGCCACAAATTCATGATATTTTTGTCGGATTTGAAAATGATTTGTCCATAGAGGCCGTTATTGGTAAATACTTAACCGAAATAGAAAAAACAGTAGCTACTGCCGAAAGTTGTACAGGAGGTCTCATTGCAGAACGATTTACAGCCAATCCTGGAGCTTCAAAATATTTTAAAGGAAGCGTAGTAAGCTATACCAAAGAGATAAAAGTCAATATGCTTAACGTTTCCGAAGCATTGATAGACGAATATTCTGTGGTGAGTGGTGCTGTAGCAGAAGCCATGGCGAAAAATGTGAGATCCTTGTTACATACAGATTATGCGATTGCAACTACAGGCAATGCAGGACCTACAAAAGATGATACTGCTGAAGACTTAGGAATTGTATACATTGCTATTGCTACAAAAGATGATGTGTATTCTGAAAAATTCAGCTTTGGAAATCATCGTGTTAAAGTAATCAACAAAGCAGCAAATAAGGCCTTTGAAATGCTACAAAAAGAAATTTTAAAAAAGTAGCACTTTTAGTTTGTTGATATTGTAAAGTTTTATTAAATTTGCACCCTGTTTTAAAGAAACATAATTAAAGTTAGAAAGAAATGTCAAGAGTTTGTGAACTTACAGGAAAGAAAGCGATGGTTGGAAACAACGTATCTCACGCAATGAACAAAACGAAGCGTAAATTTAACGCTAACTTAATCAAGAAGCGTTTTTATATTCCTGAGGAAGATAAGTGGGTAACTTTAAAAGTATCGACTTCAGCATTAAAGACTATCAACAAGGTTGGTATTTCTGCTGCAATCAAAGAAGCTAAATCCAAAGGATTTTTAAAATAATAGCATAACGCGTTAAAGACACGTACAATGGCAAAGAAAGGAAATAGAATACAAGTTATATTAGAATGTACAGAGCATAAAGAGTCTGGAATGCCAGGAACTTCTCGTTACATTACTACAAAAAATAAAAAGAATACGCCAGACAGAATGGAGATTAAGAAATTTAATCCAATTCTTAAACGTATGACAGTTCACAAAGAAATTAAATAATTAGAGTCATGGCAAAGAAATCAGTAGCATCATTACAAACAGGATCTAAAAGACTTACTAAAGCAATCAAAATGGTAAAATCACCAAAGACAGGTGCTTACATGTTTGTTGAGTCAGTAATGGCACCAGAGTTTGTCAATGATTTTTTAAACAAAAAATAAATTAGATATTTATATCTAGTGACGAACTGCTTTCATATTTGAAAGCAGTTTTTTTATGTCTATATTTGAGCAGTTTTCTGCCAAAATAGCAGAAAAAAGTTTCGGCTCGATAGTTGACTAGAACTTATAAATAAGTATAACGAATGAGTTTTTTTAAAAAGATATTTTCTTCGGAAAAAAAAGAAACCTTAGACAAAGGGTTAGAGAAATCGAAAACGTCGTTTTTCTCGAAATTAAATAAAGCAGTTGCAGGTAAATCCAAAGTTGATGATGATGTATTGGATAACTTGGAGGAAGTGCTAGTAACTAGTGATGTTGGTGTCAATACGACACTTAAAGTTATTGAACGTATCGAAGAACGTGTGTCTAAAGATAAATATTTAGGGACTTCAGAATTAAATAAAATCTTACGCGAGGAAATTGCTGGATTGTTGTCTGAGACTAATTCTGGTGAAGATACAGATTATACAATTCCTGATTTGCCAAAACAGGAAGATGGCACAAAAACACCATATGTTCTTATGGTAGTAGGTGTTAATGGTGTAGGGAAAACAACAACCATTGGTAAATTAGCTTATCAGTTTAAAAAGAAAGGACTTAAAGTCGTTTTAGGAGCAGCAGATACCTTTAGAGCTGCTGCCATTGATCAACTTCAGGTTTGGGCAGACCGTGTCGATGTGCCTATGGTACGTCAAGATATGGGAAGTGATCCTGCTAGCGTAGCTTTTGATGCCCTACAATCTGGTGTGAACCAAGATGCCGATGTGATTATTATTGATACCGCAGGACGTTTACATAACAAAGTGAACTTAATGAACGAGTTGAGTAAGGTGAAGCGTGTGATGCAAAAAGTGATAGGAGATGCACCTCACGATGTGTTATTGGTTTTAGATGGTTCTACAGGCCAAAATGCTTTTGAGCAGGCCAAACAGTTTACTGCCGCAACAGAAGTCTCTGCATTAGCCGTTACAAAATTAGATGGAACTGCTAAAGGCGGTGTGGTTATTGGAATTAGTGACCAGTTTCAAATTCCGGTTAAATATATTGGCGTTGGTGAAGGGATTGAAGATTTACAGGTCTTTAATAAATATGAGTTTGTAGATAGTTTCTTTAAATAGAGAGCAGAGCATTTTGAATAACGAAAAAGTTTTAAGAGTACTTTCAATTGTTACTTTTGCTTATGCACTTATTCGAGTACTCTATTATTTACAAAAGATTGTTTACACTTACCTTGATGGAACAAGCAGTCCGTTAATTCCAACATATTTATGGAAGTTTGCTGCATTTCCAAAAATTATACTGTCTCTAATTTTTATAGTAATAGCAATATATTCTTATAGAAGCTTTAAAACGAAACGCTATCATACTTTTGTAATTTGGCTTCTTTTTGTCTATTCTGTTTTGTTTATCTTTATAGGACATTATATTTATGATTTTATAAATACGTTCAATCCTTATGGCTCATAGTATCTATTTCGATTTTTACATTGAGGCGCCAAAACAAAAAGTTTTTGAAGCCTTTACGTTGCCAGAACATTTAGATAATTGGTGGCCGTTAAAGTCGTCTGGAAAACCAGAACTGGGAGCGATCTATAACCTTAATTTTACCGATGATTACAATTGGTTTGGTGAAGTCGCAAAAGTTGAAACCAATGAGCATTTTTATTTAAAAATGACAAATGCCGATGCCGATTGGAACCCAACAACTTTTGGGATTACTTTAGAAGAGCATGACAATAAAACCTTGTTTAAGTTCTCACATACCGATTGGCCAGAGAATAATCATGAATATAGAAATTCTTCATTTTGCTGGGCACAATTATTACAAGACTTAAAAAACTACATCGAAAAAGGAACAATTATTCCTTTTGAAGAACGCAGTTGATTTTTCCGTATTTTTATTAAAAATACAAATCATGCGTTTTATACTTCTATTCTGCCTCATTCTAATTACCTACAACTGTAAACCTTCCGACGAAAAGAAAACATCTTCAGAAGACACTCAAGCTGCTGAAACAGCTAACGACAGTGATGATCTAAGCGATATTTCTACTAAAGACTTTAGAGAGTTTAAAGTTTTAGATTCTAAGTATATTAATACTACTGAGCTTTGGGATGTTATAGATGATGACTTAAAAGATTTTACCGAAGACGACTATTTTGCATTAAAACCTCTTATTCTTGATCAGGATATTCCATCACTTCAAAAACATATGTCTGAAGGTCTACTTAGTTACGAGTCATTAACAAAGTTTTATTTATATCGTATAAAAAAGTTTGATCGTGAAAATGAGTTGTCTTTAAATTCAGTGATTGCTTTAAATCCTAACGTTATAAAACAAGCAATAGCAAGAGATAAGTTGTTTCAAGAAGATAAAAAGAAGTACAAGCATCCAATTTACGGCATGCCTATTCTTTTAAAAGATAATATAAATACATCCGAAATGCCAACGACAGCAGGTTCAGTAGCTTTAAAAGATAATACGACCGAAGATGCTTTTATAGTCAAACAACTTAAATCTAAAGGTGCATTAATTCTTGGAAAAGCCAATTTAAGTGAATGGGCATACTTCTTTTGTGGTGATTGTCCAAGTGGTTATTCTGCAATTGGTGGTCAAACCTTAAATCCTTATGGTCGAAAAATTATAGATACTGGAGGCTCTAGTTCTGGAAGCGGTGTGGCTGTTGCAGCTAACTTTTGTGTAGCAGCTATTGGAAGTGAAACTTCTGGTTCAATCTTATCACCTTCTAGTCAAAACTCTGTAGTTGGCTTAAAACCTACCATTGGTCTGGTAAGTCGTAGTGGTATTGTTCCTATTTCATCAACTTTGGATACTGCTGGACCTATGACTAAAAATGTAATGGATAATGCCATTGTATTAGACGCGATTTTTGGATTTGATAACGACGATTCTAAGAGTATTAACACAAAATGGGGCGCCAGTTTTTACTATGGGAGCTTTGGTGTTGCTAACAAGTTAAATAACAAGCGATTTGGAGCTTTTAAAGGGCTAATGGAAGATCAACTTTATACACAGGCGGTTGAAGTTCTTAAAAGCCAAGGTGCTGAAATAATTGAAATAGAAGCTCTAGATGTGAACCTTCCAGATTTTATTCGACTGCTTAATATAGACATGAAAGTAGATTTGGTGAGCTATTTAAAAGACTATGGAAATCCGTATTTAGAGTATACTTCTATTGAAGATATTATGGATTTTAATCGAAAAGATAGTACGCGTATAATGCCATACGGGCAAAAGTTGTTTCAAGGTATTTCTGACGATTCTGCAACCAATGAGGAGTTTGCAAAAATAAAAGCGATTTTGAAAACAAACGGGAAACGTTTTTTTGATGAGCCCATGACTGCACATAATTTAGATGCAGTTTTATCTATTAATAATTATCATGCTGGTTTTGCAGCTGTAGCAGAGTATCCTGCGTTGACTGTGCCTATGGGTTATGCCGAAAATGGAGCTCCTAAAGGCCTCACGTTAATAAGTTTGCCTTTGCGCGAAATAGATCTTTTGAATTGGGCTCGTGTTTATGAGCAAGCATCTAAAATGCGAAAAGCACCAGATAATTATAATTAATTGGTTAGAGCGTTTATCTTTTCCCATAAATCATCATCAAAGGTTGAGAGCGCAAAGTTGATGTCATCTGCGGCTTCTCCCATTCTAACGACCACTAAATCTTTGCTTGGCACGATATAGATCTTTTGATCATCTCGTCCTAAAGCGCAATACATATCCTCTGGCGCATTTGGAATTAATTCTCCTGAAAACTCAAGCTGCGTTTGAGGTAAACGGTATGTTGATTTCCCATTGAGCCACCATAAATAACCATAGGCTTGATTTAAGGATTGTGAGGTGTTTGTCGCTTCATTTATAAAAGCTTCAGATACAATTCGAGTATCTTCCCATTTTCCACTGGCAGAAATCATCAATCCGAAACGCGCCATACTTCTCGTATTACTCCAATACACATTGAAATCACTAGTTTGAATCCATGCACCTGTCATTCCGATTTTAGTTTTTAGGCTCGTATTAAAATAATTAGCCCATGTTTGATTGCTGACTTCAGCAATAACATCTTGTAGTTTTACATATACATTATGATAGGCCCAACGCTCTCCAGCATCTGTAATATATTGTAAGTTTTCAGTAGAAACATCATCACCTAAACTGTCATCTAAACCAGAATTCATTGAGAGTAAGTTTTTACACGAAATCAAGTTTTCTTTATTCAATGGAATGTTTGTCCAACCCGTTCCCAAATATTCAGAAACAGCATCATCTATATCTAGTAATCCTTCATCCTGAGCGATTCCTGTAACAGTTGTCGTTAAGGTTTTTCCTGCACTAGCCCAGTACCAAGGAGACGCATTGTTATGACCATTCATATAAGCTTCTACAACAATTTTTCCATTGTGCAGTATCATAAAACTCTTTGTGTTTTTTTCTTCCAGAAAATCTAAAAGTGGTTGAAGTTCTAATTCATTCCACTCTAATTCCGCCATGGATGTTGTGTCCCAGGTCTCACTACCATCAGTTGGAGGGAAGTACGTGAATTCAGGTTCTGGCGTGCCGTCAATAAGGGTTTGAGTATTGTCATCATCTGAAGTACAATTGCATAAAAAAGATATGCAGACTAAAATAAAGGTATAGTGTACAAACTTCATAAATTGAGATTTCATAATTGGACTATATCGCATGATAAAGGTTTAATCTTCTGAAAACAAATATATCACAAATCATTGCGTATCTTTGCAGCCTGAAATTTGACTATGAGAACTAAATCACTTAAGAAAAATAAGATCAACGTCGTAACACTTGGCTGTAGCAAGAATGTTTACGACAGTGAAGTATTGATGGGACAACTAAAAGCCAGTGGTAAAGATGTTGTTCATGAAGAAGAAGGAAATGTTGTTGTCATTAATACCTGTGGTTTTATTAATAATGCGAAGGAAGAAAGTGTAAATACCATTTTGGAGTTTATGCAGAAAAAGGAGGCAGGTGATGTAGATAAAGTATTTGTTACAGGTTGCTTGAGTGAGCGTTATAAACCAGATCTTCAAAAAGAAATACCTAATGTAGATCAATATTTTGGAACTACAGAATTACCACAATTATTAAAAGCTTTAGGAGCAGATTATAAACATGAATTAATTGGTGAACGCTTAACAACAACTCCAAAAAATTATGCCTATTTAAAAATCGCTGAAGGTTGCGATAGACCTTGTAGCTTTTGTGCGATTCCTTTAATGCGTGGAAAACATAAAAGTACACGAATAGAGGAGTTGGTTATAGAAGCCGAAAAGCTGGCTGCTAATGGTGTTAAAGAGCTTATCTTGATCGCTCAAGATTTGACCTATTATGGTTTGGATCTTTATAAAAAACGAAACCTAGCCGAATTACTAGAGCACTTAGTTAAAGTTGAAGGAATTGAATGGATTCGTTTGCATTATGCATTTCCAACTGGTTTTCCGATGGATGTGTTAGATATTATGAATCGTGAGCCAAAGATCTGTAACTATCTTGATATTCCATTACAGCATATTTCAGATGCTATATTAAAAAGCATGCGTCGCGGAACAACTAAAGAGAAAACCACCAAGTTACTCAAGGAATTTAGAGCTAAGGTGCCCGAAATGACTATTAGAACGACATTAATTGTCGGTTATCCTGGTGAAACTGAAGAAGACTTTCAAACACTTAAAGAATGGGTCAAGGAGATGCGTTTTGAACGTTTAGGATGTTTTACCTATTCTCATGAAGAAAATACACATGCTTATAATTTGGAAGATGATGTTCCAGAAGAGGTGAAAATTGACAGAGCCAACCAGATTATGGAAATTCAGTCTCAAATCTCATGGGAATTGAATCAGACTAAGATCGGACAAGAGTTTAAAGTGGTGATTGACAGAAAAGAAGGCAATTACTTTGTGGGTCGTACCGAATATGATTCGCCAGATGTTGATAATGAAGTTTTGATCGATGCGACATCAACTTATTTAAAAACAGGTGAATTCACTACAGTTAAAGTGATTGAAGCAGAAGATTTTGATTTGTATGCTGAGGTTGTCTAGCTAATCAACAGCCATTTTTAGGTCCAAACGTAAACACTAGCTCTTGGTCCATTTTTTCTCCTCTAGTGTTTTCAGCAGGTGTCCATTGGCCTGGAATATTTTTGATGAGTTGAATAAGTTTTTTATCTATAGATGGATATCCTGTAGTCATTGCATCATGTTTAACATTTGAGACTATTCCTTCTTTTGTTATCGTAAAAGAGATTTTAATTGCTCCAAGTTTATCTCCTTTAATAACATGCATATCTTCTTTACTATTATCTTTGAGATACTTTATAAGTGCATTTTCACCATTTATATAGGCAGCTTGCTTGTTAGGAACAACAGTAATATGAGGTCCAAAAAAGCGTTCTTCCAATTTGCCAGTTTCATTATTTGTTGCTTTAAATTCTGTTCTAATTGTAAAATGACTAAAGTATTCAGTAGCTTTTAAAAGTTTTATTTGTGCGTCAGTCAAATATTCATTTTCTCCATATGCGCGTTTTTCAGAAAGCTGATTATTTTCAACAATGATAAGTTCAACAGCGTTGATATGTGCAATTTGCTTTTTCTCACCCTCATTAAGAAAATCATAAATTGTTGTTGCATTATGTACATCCGATTTTTTTATTGCAGCAAATCGTGTGTCTACACCATAGTACAAATCGGGTATTTTATTAGTTACTCTTTTTATATTCTTGCTTTCGAGAGCAAACATATTGCTGTCTGATGATTTGGCTTCATCAATATTAGTTGTATTCGAATTAGTAAAACTTACGACTAATAAACTTATAATAGCAAGTATTGTACTGAAAATAATAACACGTCTTTTCATAGCATATCTGTTTTATTGTTCATTTGGATCAAATGTATTGAATACAGATAGCTGTTCAACAATATCAAATGTAAAAAAAGTGCAAATTTTATGTCAAACGCTGCTCTATGACACTGAATAACGCTCTTAAAAATAGTAGTCTAATAATAAACCGTACAAACAAAATTAATGTCTGGGTTTGATTTATTCATTTTACTATTTCTTTTGCAAGAGATAAAAATGCTCATTTAAAATATGGTCTTTTTCGAGTTGTATAAGATGGTTATAAGTTTTAGATAGACTGAAGTAATCTTGATGGTCAATGAGCTTGTAATTCTTTATGTTTTCGTAATATATATCATTTATTGTTTGGTAATCGCTTTCTCTCATATTGATGACTTTTTTACCAAAAAAATCTAATAATCTTTTAAAAGCTTGAGAGTCTTTTAAACTATCTTGAAATGAACCGCTACCTATAAAATCACCAGTATGTTGAAGTGTGTCAAAGAAATCAAACAATCTGTTGGTTTCTGCTCTGTCCAGAAAGAATAAAACACCTTCTATAAGAATAAAAGATTTGCGATTGCCTTTTATGGCTTCTATTTGTTCTCTTAGATCATCTTCATAATCATCACTAAAATCCACACCAATAGCATGGATACGACGTTTAGGAAGAACATTTTCATGCTGCCAATCGTCTAGTTTTTCGGTTTTGTATTGTATAATTTCAGATTTGTCAATTTCAATATGAATAAGACTTTCGTTCAAAAGAAAAGGATACATACTAAAACCACATCCAAAGTTAATGAGTACTTCTACATGATTTGTATCTATCAATTTCTTGAGAGTGTCAAGAAAATATCGGTTTCTCAGGCAATGCGTTGCAGCTTCTTCAGAAGATACTTTTTCAAGATAGTCTTCAATCCATTTTTCGGTTTTTGAGTTATTCCAAAGCTTCGCATAATAATCCTGACTCAACTGTTCATTTGAAGATCGAAACATCGACGTGACAAATGCAGTTTCATGTATTTCTATGTGCTTCTTTTTACCTTCGGAATTTGACATGTTTCCATTGTATTATCGCTCACTATTCTGCCTTTACATAGGCTTCTTTCATCCAGCCAATCAACTCTTGATCAATATCATTTTCCGAGGTGATTTGCACACGATGCGTACACATGGTTCCAAAAGGACCAGAGTTGCCTAAGCGATCGGTTGTTGGTTTTTCAGGTAGTTTCAGCCCTAAATCAATTCGTGTTTTAGTGGCTGGCTTAATCAATACAAATTGACGATTCCTAATCACACTAACACTTGTTTTTTTTGGCGTAATGGTCACATCATCTCCAAAATTCTTTACTACACTTAACAACTTCTCATAAATAGGAAATAAGGCTTCCTTGCCTTTATATTGATTAGATACTAAATCATCTGAAGTGTATTGTTCATCTTTAGATAGTGTCACAATAGTATTTGCAAATCCGTGAGTAACGCCATGTTCTTTTTTTAGGAAATTAACACCATCAGAATGTTTAACAAAAGCTTTGGTTTTTAATATCGATTTCCATTGGTCTAATGACTTACCAGTTTTTTCTGGCATATTATTGATCATCGTTTGTAATGCTTTGTCCATGAGTCAACTGTTTGTTTAAAGTTTATTGTATTTAAAGATAGAACAAGTTATTAATATTTCAGATTAACACAATAAAAAAGAGTAAGCATCATACTTACCCTTTTAAACAAACTAACGTGATTTGGCTAATCCCATTGTTTTAGTGTTGTACTCAAACCTTGATAAAGGAAAACGGCATTAATATTACCATTTGTAATCATATTGGTATCGCCACCATTGCCCCAACCGTAGATTGTTCCAGAAATACTTTTAAAGCCAATACTGTTATTAGCAAAAATAGCAAGGTGTGCTTCGGCAGATGTTGCGGTCGCATTTCCTTTTATTACAAAATGGTTGTATTCTGCATTGTGCTCGGGTAAGGTCGTTCCAATAGATTCGTAAATTCCAAATTCGTCTCCCTGTGATAATTTAACTTTACTACCAGAAACATTATTTGCCCAGGAGTAGTGTTTAAAAGCAAAAATATAACTGCCTTCTGGTATAGTGTTACCATTTCTATTTGCTAAAAGAGAATTACCTGGATTTTGTTCTATGCTCGCAGTACTAGAAAAGTGATTATCTGTTGCTCCACTTTTAGTCACTTCAGCTAAGTAATTAGCCAAATCATTGTATTCACTTTCAGTAATGCTTATCCATTGGCCATTGGCAGCATTATCATAAGCGGTTCTCGAGTTATTCAAGAAGGCTGCAATATCATCTATATTATTAATTGAAATGATAACAGCTTTGTTTTCAGTATCAGTTCCGTTGGTAGCATTGACAGTTAGCGTGATAACAGGATTAGTTTCATAATCGAAGACTTGCCAAGCTAACACTCTTAATTCTCCTGAATTGCTGTCAATACTCATGGCTTGTGAAATCGATTGTGAAGTAATACTAAAGGTTATTTCTCCAGAGAGGTTTGAGTTAACCGTTGTCACTAAATCTCCCGATGTTGGATATTCATCAATTGATGCTTCTATGGTGTTGTTAGTGGGAGGAGGATTGCTAGAGTCATCTTCACTCGAGCAAGCGAAAATAGTTATGGCAAATAAGAGCGTTAAAAGTTTACATTGAATTTTCATAATACTAGTGTTTTGTGGTTTTGTAATAAGTTTTTGTAGCGACTTGCAACTGGTAAAGTCTGCAGCCTAACCAGAGCAAGGCACCACAAAACTGGTTGTCAAATTAATGACACAACAAACCTACAATCAGGATATTATGATTAAAAATAAGTAGAGTGGACATCATGTGGACATCCAAAATAGGCAAATGGACAATTAGTGGACTTTTGTTTTTAAGTTGTTGATTTACAGATCTATAACTAATTCTTGCAGCGAGTCTTCAGTAGAGAGTTGTAATTTTTTGCGTAGTCTATATCGTGCTTTTTTAACACCTTCGGCAGAAATATTTAAAATGTTCGCAATCTCTTTACTAGAGAGATTCATTTTTAATAGTGCCATAAGTCTTAAATCATTCGTAGATACCTCTGGGTAGGTTTTCATGACCTTCGCGTTGAAGTCTTTGTGTACGTCTTCAAAATAGGTTCTAAATTGCTCCCAGTTATTATCATTATTAATATCCAGATTTATGGTATTAATAACCTTCTGATAGTTTCTTGAATTTTCAGGTCCAGATTTTAAGTCTTTGAGTTGTGATTTTAAATCCAATAAAACTTCGTTTTTATGCGCCAGATGTAATGCATGAGTTGTTAATTCTTTTTCCTTAAATTCAAGAGATGCGTCTAATTTTTCACGTTCGGCTTTATTACGTTTTATTTTTTGTCGCAGTCCGTATAATATGAAACCAGCTAATAAAAGCAAAGAACCAATACCAATAATCAAAAGGAGTTGGCGTGTATTTGCTACTTTTTCTTGTGCTTTAAGAAGTTCGATTTCAGATTTTTGCAGTGCGATTTCTTTTTCTTTTCTATTGGTTTCGTAAATAATTTTCTGCTCTTCGGCTAAGCTTGTTCTGAGGTAACTATTAAGCGAATCTTTGGCGTCACTACTTTCTTGTAGCTCGTTGTAAGCCTCATTAAGTCGTCCTAACTGCTTTAGTGCGCGAGATCTAAAGAGTTTTGACCAGCTAATATCTTTAAAGGAGTTTATAGCCTCAGCATCTTTTAGGCAATAATCAAAATTTGCTAGTGCAGCTTTGGATTGATTTATTTTTAAATTTAATTGGCCTTGTGTTAAATTATAATCATAATGTGCACCACCTCTTTTGAGATCATCATCTAACTTATTATAGTCTTCAAGATAAGATTTGGCTTCTGTAATATGGTCCTGGCGTGTTTCTAATTCTGCCATTTGTATTAATGTTTTAGCCGTATTCCGTCTTAAATTAATCATTTTTGAAATTTGTAAGGCCTCTTCAAAGTTTTGCTTAGCATCGTCATAGCGCTTAAGTTCCATTAAACCAATACCTTTCATACGAAGTAATTGTGCTTTCATATTATTTTGTCCGATAACATCGCTAATTTCAATACCAATATCTAATTGTGAAATACCAGATTCATAATCAAACATTTCTAAATAGAGTACACCTGTCTTGTAATAGGTTTGTGGTAAGTATAATGAGTCGTTAAATTGTTCTCTTAACTCAATAGCTTCGAGCATTTTTGATAAGCTAATATTTCTATGACCTCTTTCCAGTGCAATATCACTTTTATGTTCTAACATAGTAGCCATTAAAGCGGTGTCTTTATGTTTTAAAATTAAAGGTTCAATTTCATTTATGATGCGTTCTATACTGTCTTGTGGTTTTGAGAGCGCTTTCATGGTAATTATAATGTTAGACTTGATAGTTAATCCTAAAATAGTGTCACCAACTTTCATGAATTCGTTACCAGATTTATCTAGATACTCCATGGCATCATCATAATTACTCTGTGTATATGAATAGTTGGCTTTTACAGCATATAAATTTGCCAAGCCTCTTTCGTATGTTTTTGTTTTATAAATTGTTTCAGCACTATCAATATAGGTTTTAGCCTTTTGCGGATCTTGATAAATAATCATCTCAGCTATAGTTAATTGCTCTGTTGCTCGAATGCTATCATTTTTTGCCGTATTAATTATTTGCTGCATGCTATCCACTTTTTTTTCTAACTGTGCATTTAAATTGAAATGTATTCCGAAGACTAATAGAAAAAATAGAAAAGCTAATTTGTCCACCTTCGAGTAGACATTATTCTGAAATTTTAAAATTGGGACATTTTTGGTACGAGATTTTGATTCCATGTTTTGTGGTGGTTAGATTATTCAAGATACTAACATTTAATAATATAATTCAAATATCTAATAATCAATTAATTGCATGTTATTTTTTAATCTTTATTTGCTTAATATAAATATCCTCAAATTTTTATTTGCATACTTTTTTTGATGGTGGACAAATGGTGGACAAGGCGATATTTATAAAAAACCAGGCCTTATTTTATCTAAATTGCTTCAACAAAAACTGGTTTCATGATAAAGAATTATTCAATTCTTATAGTTGTTCTATTACTAAGTAATTTATGTTTTTGCCAACAACTCAGCTTTGAGTTTGGCACAACGGTTTCATCTTTTGATTATGAAAATTCACAAGGGCAACCTCTCAATAATTTACTCTCTAAATCGAAATCCTATTTTGGTATGGGTTATAGACAAACTATAAATAATAGCAGAACATTGTTTTTGTCGCTAGGAGCATCCTACAATAGCTATGCAGCAATTGGTAGTGAATCTAGTATTGATAATTACTTTGAATGGGATGTGAGTTACCTAGGCGTAAAAGCTGGATTAGGAATAAAGATGTTTGAACTAAGAGATCTAAGCTTTTTTGCTAACGTTTCAATGGCTTCAGAGTTTTTGATAAGGGGAAACCAAACAATAAACAATGATGTTTTTAACCTTGTAGGTGAAGAAGAATTTAATAACAATATTTTATTCTTTAGAGGAGGAGTAGAGATGCAGTACCCTATTTCAAGAAGTACCGCAATTTTTGTGGGTTATAATTATGGGAAATCAGTATTGATTAGTAGTGGAAAGAATGCTGAAAAACTGAATTTGAATGCACATCAGTTTGGTTTGGGTTTTATCATAAATCTGCCTAAATGCTATTGCAGTTATTAAGCAATTGAGCATTTAAGTAGACAAATGGTGGACATATAAGCTGTTTTTAAAATAAATGAATAATTACTTATAAGTTTAAGCTATCAACACTATTAATAGTTTGGCAATAAATAGAATAAAGCAATGAAAACTTTAATATGCATACTAATACTGTTTGGATTTTCACAAGAATTTCTGGCACAAGATAATTCAGGATATCGCATAATGAGATCAAGTCTTGGCAGCAGTGGGTCTTCTCAAAATGTAGTCACTTCAAAGGGAACTTACAAAGTGAGTCAAAGTGTAGGTCAAGCAAGCGTTATCGGAACACATTTTAACAATGGTTACTATTTAAGACAAGGATATCAGCAGCCTTTAAGCAATATAATCGCCGTTAAAGGCTATGATTATAATCTTGAAGCTGAAGTATATCCCAACCCTTTTAGAGAATCAATAACTATTGCATTTAGTAATTCGATACTAAAAAAAATATCTGTGATGGTATTTGATGTAGATGCTAAATTAGTCCATTCTCAAGAATTTTTACCAGCTCAAAAAATCAAACTAAAGATTAGTGGTATTGCAACAGGAACCTATTTTTTAAAAGTGATTTCTGGTAGCAAGCATTTTAACACAAAACTTATAAAAATTTGAAAAGGAAATTAATAATTATAAACCCATCAATTATGAAAAGAATACTTACTCTTACACTGTTTATTTGTTTAATGTCCCAGGCATTTGCACAAACGGATGGCATTTCATACCAAGCCGTAATTATTAGTCCAGATAATTTAGAATTACCTGGAGTAGATTCTGAAGGTAATTATTTGCCAAATACAACAATAGCCATAAGGTTTACAATATATGATAGTGGCAATCAAATAGAATTTCAAGAAGTTCAAATTACAAATACAGATGAGTTTGGACGTATCAATCTTTTGATTGGAGATGCAGAACACGATTATTTTAAGGAAATAAGTTGGGATGGCACTCCCAAAGATTTGAAAGTAGAGATTGATTTTGATGCTGGTAATAATTTTGAAACCATGAGCAGGGAAAGATTAACATTTCTACCTTACGCTTATCATAGAAATATTACAGCTACTGGAACCCTAACCGTAGATGATAGAACATATTTAAATGGAGAATTACAGGTTGAAGGTCCAACAAATTTGAGCAGTACTTTAGATGTAAATAATGGAAATGCTACTAACCTAACAGGAACTTTAGATGTTGATGGCATAGTAAATCTAAATGAAGCCTTTAATGTAAACAACGGAAACCCATCGACATTAACAGGAGATTTAGGTGTTAATGGGAATACTGCCTTAGATGGAACTTTAGATGTTCTAGGATTAACAACCTTAAACGATTTAACTGTGAATGGAGAAGCTAGTTTTGGAGAACTAACAGCAGAAACATTAAAAGTTACAGATTCAACGCATTTGGATGGCGGACTTAATGTAACTTCAGATTCACAGGTAAAAATAACGTCAACTTTAAATGGATCCGATTTAGATATCAATAAATATCCATTGCTAATTGAAGGCGGAAACCAAGGGATTGCGATTAAAGTGAATGCAGTAGGTGCCAGAAATGAAAACAATTATATTTCGTTTTGGGATGAAACATCACCAAATGACGTGTCTGAGTTAGCACCATTAGCAGGTATTGGAGGTGCTGCTAATATTTTATGGGAGTTGCTGAGTGGTGGAGCACCATTTGAGCCATGGGTGGATTTTTATGGCAATGACGCAAATACAGTCTCTGGTGTTACGATTCCAAATTATGATAATGCACCAATGCTTTGGGGAAGAATAGAAGGCGAAACAGTTGAATCTGAATTTACTAATAATGCAGATTATAATTTAGATAGATTAAACGTAATTTATGATGTTGTAGATGGGTCTTTAGATTTGGTTTGGCAAACAATTGATGTCACAATAGCAGGTATTGCTTTAACTTCGGCATCTGCAGATGTAAGAGCTTGTGTTGGGTTTGGTGCTTGTGTAGTATCACCAGGACCAGCAAAAATAGCCGCAGAAATAGCATCTTTAGCACTTGAAATAATTAAGGAAATTGCTGCTATAGCAAACGAAATTTTTGCTGTTAGAAACTTGCAAGTTTTTGACTATAACAAACAAAAATTTAAAGGAGTTTCATATGCATCTGGTGCTGGAGATTATGCAGAGTATCTCATTAGAGCAGATATAAATGAAACGATGTCGTATGGTGATATTGTAGGAGTCAATGGAGGAAAAATATCTAAGACTACTAACGGATCTCATAGAATGATGGTTATTTCTTATAAACCAATTGTTCTTGGAGCATTACCACAACCTCAATTAGAACAATACTATGAAAAAGTAGCTTTTATGGGACAAGTGCCTGTAAAGGTTTATGGAAAAGTAAATATTGGTGATTATATCTTACCTAGTGGTAATAATGATGGTATTGGTATAGCTGTATCACCAGCTGACATAAAACCTAGAGATATTAAAAATATCGTTGGTGTTGCATGGGAATCGGTCGATTTTAAATCTGGTTTTAACTATGTAAATGTTGCTGTAGGATTGAACGCTAACGATACGAGTCCGTTTATTGAAAAATTAGAAGAACAATTTTTAAGTCAGGCTAATGAGATCAATGAATTAAAAAAACTTTTGCAGCAGACCATAGAGAGAATCGTTGTTCTTGAAAATGGAACTTCAGTCACAGATATTAATAACTCTCATCTAGATGAAGATGCTACGAGTGGGATGTCTGCCGATGGACGTAACTATACCGTTGAAAATGATATCATATATTATGAAATAACAGATGCCGACATAGAAAACGGATTAAAACTAGCCGAAAAAATGATGCAAGATCAGGGTATCGATACTATGAAGCATTTAGTGTGGAAGAAATTAAAAGAAGACCCTAGCTTTAAGCTTAAATTCACTAATTCTTTAAAAGATAAGTTTGATCAACACATACATTATCACAAGGAGGTTATTAAAGAAGCTAAAAATTAAAATAAACGCGTGTTTCAAATAACTAAAGTGTTATGAAAAATAGTTTTCAGTTTTTAGTGATTACACTGTTGTTCGCTTCATCCATCTTAAGCGCACAAACAACATCTATTCCCGATGATAATTTCGAAAATTATCTCGAAACACATGCCGAGGACGGCTCTATAGTAGCTATTGGAGATGTTAATAGTATGGGAGATGGAATCGCGAATAATAATTTAGTACTTACAGATAGAATATCTAATGTCGTCACACTTAGTGTTATTGATTTAGAAATTGCTGACCTTACAGGGATTGAGGATTTCGCGAGCATTGAAATTTTACTATGTAATGATAATCGGTTAGAAACTATTGATGTTTCAACAAACACTAATTTAAAATTATTAAATGTATCAAATAATAGAATAGTAGGTGAATTGGTCGTGAGTAATAACTTAGATTTAGAAGATCTATTTTGCTCTTCAAATCAAATTAGTACACTCAACTTATCGGCAAATACGATACTAAAAAGTCTTGATGCTTCTAATAATTCTTTAACCAACTTAGATTTAAGTACTATTAATTCACTAGCCTGTCCCAATCCGCAAACAGATCCAATTACATTGTGCCAAGGTTCAGCTTTAATTAATGTGTCTAGAAATCAATTGACATCTCTCATAGTTAGCAATGGTTTTAACGACCTCATTTCTTTGTTTGATGCCAGTGATAATCCAGATTTATTCTGTATTCAAATCGATAGCGGTTTTACACCTTCAGGATGGATTAAAGATGATTGGACCTACTACAGTGAAACTACTTGTATCAATATTTACACTTACATACCAGATGATAATTTTGAGCAAGTATTGATCGATCAAGGCTACGATGATGTTATAGATAATTTGGTGTTAACAGAAAATATAATTGACATTACAAACTTAGATATTTCAAATGCATCAATTTCTAATTTAATTGGAATTGAAGATTTTTCTGCTTTGGGAATTTTAGATTGTAGTTCTAATTCGATTGAAAGCGTAAATTTTTCAAATAATGGAATGATGTTTCAACTAGATATTTCGAATAATGATGTATCTGTTTTAGAATTAAATACCAATACAGCTTTAATAAACCTCAATTGTGCTAGCAATGTAATTGATGCATTAGACTTAAGTAATAACACAGCACTAGAGATACTCAATTGCTCTAATAATGCGCTCACCAGCATAGATGTGAGTGGTAATTTGATGTTGAATAATTTAGACTGTTCAGCAAATCTGATTGAAAGTTTAGATATAAGATCAAATACAGCTTTAACAAGTATTTTATGTAACGATAATAACCTCTTTGCCTTATACATAGATAATGGAAATAATACTGCAATAATGTCCTTAAATGCAACTAATAATGCAAATCTATTTTGTATAAATGTTGATGACGTGGCATTTGCCAATGGCGCAGCAGGTTGGCTAAAAGATGCAATAGCAACATATAATCTTGACTGCGGTACTTATATACCTGATGATAATTTTGAACAAGCCCTCATTGACCAAGGTATAGACTCTGATGGAACACTAAATAACTTTGTTGCAACTATAGACATCATTGCGGTAACTGCTTTAAATGTTTCAGGACTAGCAATTGCAGACTTAACAGGTATTCAAGATTTTGATGTATTGCAAAATTTAAATGTATCAAACAACCAGCTTACTAGTTTAGACTTGAGCGCGAATACTGATTTAGAGGTTTTGGATTGTTCGATAAATCAAATTGAAGATCTAGACCTCACAGCGAATACCGCTTTACTATCTGTGACTTGTAATTTAAATGCATTAAAAACCTTAAATGTTGAAAATGGAAGTAACGGAGCCCTGACCACCTTTAATGCTACTGGAAATCCTAATTTATTTTGCATCAATGTCGATAATGCTATTGTAGGAAGTATTCCTGGAAGTTGGCAAAAAGATGATTTTGCATCATATGATGGCGATTGTATAAATAGTCGTTTTACCTTAATTCCTGATCCGTTTTTTGAGCAAGCACTCATTGATTTTAATTACGATGATGTTATAGATGGGCAAGTGTTAACCTCTAATATTGAGCATTTAGAAGCGTTAAATGTTAGTGATGAGAGCATTTCTGATTTAACTGGAATAAGAGATTTTAAGTCGTTAATAGAGTTAGACTGTAGTGGAAATTATTTAGATGATTTAGACGTTAGTAACATGATTTATTTAGAGCGTCTCAATTGCAGTTCTAACTATTTGCTTACAAATGATGTAAACGATACCAATGGATTATTTGACACAACTGGAACAGTGAGTTTGATAGAACTATTCTGTGCAGGAAATAATTTAACTAACCTCAATACATCCATAAATACGAATCTCGAAATTTTAGATTGTGCAGATAATAATTTAGACGTTCTAGACATATCAGGCAATACGTCTTTAAGAGAATTGAATTGCTCAAATAATGATTTAACAAATCTAGACATTAGCAATAATGTAGCTCTAGAAGGTCTTAATTGCAACAGTAATAGTATAAATAACTTAGTAACCACAACAGTAAACAACACCACTCTTGTTAGTATTACTTGTGTTAATAATAATCTTTCAGATGTATTGGTTGGTAATTATCAATCGTTAACTACTTTAAATTGTGCATCGAATGATTTAACTCAACTTGATATTTCATCTAATACTGAATTAACGTTTTTATCATTCACTGATAATCAAATTTCAGATATAAACCTTCAGAATAATATCAATTTAGTTGAAGTGCAAGGATCTCAAAATAATTTGTCACAGCTCAATGTTTCAATGAATGCTGATCTAGAACAATTAAATTGTAGTTTTAATGATATAACGCAATTAGATTTAAGTTCTAACACATTTCTAGAGTTTTTGTCGTGTTCAAATAATCAATTAACGACTCTAGATTTAACTCCTAATACAAACTTAATTGAAGTAGACTGTAGTTCTAATTTGTTAACGAGTTTCATCTTGTCTAACAATTTGGAAGCCTTAAAACGACTAAACATTAGTAGCAATCAGATTGATGGTGGTATCGATTTAACTACAATGGCAATTTCAGCATGTATATATAATACCAATCAAAATGAATTTTGCCCAGAAACTGTAGTTATAAATGTATCTAACAATCTATTTGATTTTGTTAATATCCAAAATGGCATGAATGCAGATATTGCAAGTTTTAATGCTACAAGTAATCCTAATTTAGCTTGTATTCAAGTTGATAATACTAATGCTATTGGTGTAAATTGGACTAAAGATGATGCCACTAGCTATAATGAAGATTGCAATTTTGGCGAAACCTATGTGCCTGATGATAATTTTGAACAGGCCTTAATCAATTTAGGGTACGACACAGGTTCTTTAAATGACTATGTGTTAACCGAAAATATAGAAGAACTTACAAATTTGGATGTAAGTGGAAATGCTATTGCCGACTTTACAGGAATAGAAGATTTTAGTGCTTTGGAAAGTTTAAATTGCTCTAGTAATAACTTGAATGAATTAGATTTAAGTTCTAATACGAACTTATTAAATATCGATTGTTCTAACAATGTACTTTCAGATTTAACTATTGAGAATAATACGGCTTTAATCACACTTGATTGCTCTAGTAATTCAATAAGCAGTTTAGATCTTAGCGCAAATTCAGATCTTTCAGATTTGAATATTAGTAACAATGCATTTGCATCATTTTTGCCAAGCGAGGTTTTGTCATTAGAAATTTTTAATTGTGATGACAACCAAATTATTGAACTCGATTTTCAGCTCAACCAATCGCTTACAAATATCAGTTGTCAGTCTAACCTACTAGAAACACTTAATATTAAAAATGGGCAAAATGCAATATTAACTAACTTAAATGCTATAAATAATCCAAATTTAATTTGTATTGAAACCGATACTGGCAATGTACCTGCTGGCGCAAACTGGATTATAGATGCAACAGCGCAATTTGCTACAGAATGTTTTTTCGGACAAACCTATGTGCCAGATGATAATTTTGAGCAAGCTTTAATCGATTTAGGTTACGATTCTGGATCACTAGATGATTATGTATTTACCGAAAATATCGAAGGCCTTACATTTTTAAATATAAGCGGAAGAGGGATTTTAGATGCAACAGGCATTGAAGCGTTTGTAAGTTTAACAAGTTTAGAGATAGATGACAACAGTATAGCAACATTAGACTTAAGTAACAATGCTCTTTTAATAGTTTTAGATGCTTCAGAGAATATGCTCACAGATTTAGACATATCTGCTTTGTTAAACTTAACAACCTTGAATGTCTCTAACAATAGCTTGACGCAGCTCAACTTTGATACCAATTTAAGCCTCTTAGATTTGAATATTTCCAATAATCTATTTACAAATCTAAATGTAGATAATTTAATAGATTTAGAAGAACTAAACTGTGCCGCAAATCAATTAAGTAGCCTGAGTGTTACCCAAAATATTAATTTAACCCAACTGCTTTGTCAGTCAAATATGTTAGTTGGAGATCAACTCAATTTACAAAATGGAAATAATGAAAATTTGCAACTATTTAATGCATCAAACAATCCCGATTTAGGCTGTATTTTAGTTGATGATCCTGTTGCTGTAATTTCTAATACTGATGGTACTTATGATAATTGGATTAAAGATGATTCTGCTAGTTATCAAACCATATGCGAAGATGCCGATAATGATGGCGTTCCAAATGAAGATGATCTTTGCCCAAATACCGAATTTGGAGCTGCAGTAGATTTTACAGGATGTGCCTTTCCAGATTTACCAAATGATAATTTTACCGTATCAATCACTGGTGAAACCTGTTTAAACAGTAATAATGGTAAAATTACTATTGTAGCCCAAGAACTTTACACATATACAGTCACACTTACTAATGATGAATTTTTTCAAGAATATAACTTTACCAATGATGTGGATATTTTTAATCTCTTGGCTGGTACCTATGAGATGTGTATTACCATCGAGGAATGGCCAGATTATGTGAGTTGCTATACTATTGTTATTACCCAACCAGATCCACTGGAAGTTTTTGCAAGCAGAATGGCATCAGGAAATGAAGTGTCTCTTGATATGTCTGGGAGTTCTAGTTACAATATTAAATTTAATGATGAGACATTCACTACCCATAACTCAACAATTACCCTAGAGTTACAGCAAGGTATAAATACATTAAAAGTAAGTACAGATTTAGAATGCCAAGGGGTTTATGAAGAGCGCATATTGATGACAGAAGATTTTCTAGTGTATCCAAACCCTTTTGAAAACAAGATTAATATTTACAATGGTATTGAAGGTGAAGAGGTGAGTGTTAAGTTGTATTCCATATTAGGACAGCTGGTTTTAAACAAAACTATTGTAAACGAAGGAATGGATATGAGTATAGACACCACTAACTTACCAGATGGTATATATCTAATTGTCGTAAAATCAGAAACGATGTCATCTACATTTAAAATCGTAAAAAAATGAAACAGATAACCTATTTAATTTGTGTAGTAATTTTGGTGTTAGGATGCAGCGATACTACAGATGATGGACCTATAAATGGCAATGGAATAGGGCAGGATTCACCAATTGGAGTACAATTGATTTTCCCACAAGAAGATTCTTTGTGCAATGAAGGTGAAAATCCAACACCTACAGAAAGTACTGTTTTCTTTGAATGGGAGCCTAATGATAATGCAGAGAGTTACACACTCACTGTAGAAAATTTAGATACTGGTCTTGTTACCCAACACGAAACATCAGACTTTATATTTCCTGTAACCATAAGTCGCGCTGAAGCCTTTAGATGGTTTGTAGAATATAATTATCAAGGGGAAGCTAAAGTGAGTGCTAGCTGGAATTTTTACAATGCTGGTCCAGGTGTTCAGACCTATGCACCTTTTCCTGCTGAAATAATTTCACCAAGTATGGCTCAAACTATTTCTGCAACAAGCTCGGTCACATTAGACTGGAATGGAAGTGATGTCGATAATGATATCATAGGTTACGATGTGTATTTTGGAACCAATAATCCGCCGAGTTTAAATGCAAGTGATATGTCTGTAGATCAATTAACAGTTTCGGTAGCATCTGGTAATACCTATTATTGGAATATAGTTACCAAAGATGCTGAAGGTAACTCATCTGAGTCTGGTGTTTTTGAATTTAGAATTTTATAGTAAAGTAAACCGGTAAATGTATTAACAAAGGACTTTTAGATTCTATAATGAAGCCATACTAATTTAAGAACGCAATAGAAACGCTTTTAAATCTTCATAGTTTGAAATTTTGATAGCTACTTTTTCTTTGTCTATAACCTCTTTAATTTGATGAGGTAATTCGATCTTAGTTTGAATAACGTCTTCAACCACATCCAGAAATTTTGTTGGATGAGCGGTTTCTAAAAACACACAATGTGCGTTATTATGGGATTTCAAATGTGCTTTGCAACCTAAATAACCAACAGCACCATGAGGATCAGCAATATAATTGTATTGCTCATAAATTTCTAACAGAGCATCTTTGGTCTCTTTATCGGAGTAACTATATGACGATAAGTTATTCTTAAGTTGATTAAAATCGTTATTGTAAATCTCTTGAATACGAATAAAATTACTAGGATTACCAACATCCATAGCATTGCTAATCGTTTGTACTGATGGTTTCGGATGGTATTTTCGAGTAGTTAAGTATTCGGTTACAACATTATTTGCATTATTAGCAGCTATGAAATGTTTAACTGGTAGACCCAATTGTTGCGCTATCATTCCCGCACAAATATTTCCGAAATTCCCGCTAGGAATTGAAAATACAATGTCATCATGTTCGTTGTGCAACTGCTGATAGGCAAACATAAAATAAAACAGTTGTGGTAACCATCTGGCTACATTAATTGAATTGGCAGACGTCAATTGCATTGTATTGGTGATGGATTGGTCTAAAAATGCTTTTTTAACCATATCTTGACAATCATCAAATACACCATCTACTTCTAGAGCAGTTATATTTTGTCCAAGTGTTGTGAGTTGTTTTTCTTGAATATCACTTACTTTTCCTGAAGGGTATAAAATCACAACATTCACGCCTTTTACACCTAAGAAACCATTGGCAACAGCGCCTCCAGTATCGCCAGAAGTAGCCACCAATACAGTAATATCATTTACATTTTTTTGATTAAAGTAACCCAAACATCTAGCCATAAAGCGTGCACCAACATCCTTAAATGCCATAGTTGGGCCATGAAATAATTCTAAAGATGATATATGATCATTAAGTTTTACAATTGGAAAATCGAAAGATAAGGTCTCTTCGATAATTGTTTTTAAAACAGATTCTGGAATGTCCGGACTTACAAATTGTTGAATCGCTTCAAATGCAATTTCAGAACGTGACTTACGATCAATAGTTTCAAAGAATGATGCAGGCAAAGGTGTTATTTTTTCAGGAAAATACAATCCTCTATCTGGTGCAAGCCCTTTGATAACAGCATCTGTGAAATTCGTATTTGGTGCTTCTCTATTGAGACTGTAGTAATTCATTTATAAAATTTTTATCCCTTCAGTGTTAATTTCTGAAATGTATATTTCGAAAGGAATCTTCGTTTTTGAATATATATTCTGAATGGCTTTAGCTACATTTTGAGCAGTTTCATTTCCGTGACATAAACTGAAAATAGAGGGTCCAGATCCAGAAATACCACAACCTAATGCCTTGTGTTTTAATGCATGTTCTCTTACCAAGTCAAAATGTGGAATAAGTCGACTGCGATGCGGTTCTACAACCACGTCTTTTAATGAATTACTCAAAAGTCCATAATCATTGGTATGCAATGCGTGTACCAAACTCCCTACGTTTGACCACTGTGTTATAGCATCTTTTAACGGAATTTCTTTTGGCAAAATGGCACGTGCTTCAGCCGTTTTTATTTCAATCTGCGGATGGATAATTACGGCAAATAAATTTGCAGGTGTAGGCAATTGTAATACCTCAAGAGGTGCAACAGATTTTACAAGTGTAAATCCACCAAAAATGGCTGGAGCTATGTTATCTGCATGCTCACTCTTACTAGCTAATGCTTCTCCTTTCATAGCAAAACTAGTGAGTTGTGTTTTATTATAAGGTTTTCCTAAGAGTTCATTCATACCAAATACACTCCCTACAGCACTTGCAGAGCTGCTCCCAATACCACTTCCAGGTTTTATGTTTTTGTAGATTTCTATCTCAAATCCGTAATCTGGCTGTGCATCATTAAGCATGGCTAAAGCAGAAACACCAGCCACATTTTTATCGGCTTCAAAAGGCAAATCATAACCTTCAATTTTTGTAATATGAATCCCTTTTTTATCCGTTGTTCTAATGACCATTTCATCACCAATCGTATCTAAACAAAATCCTAGGACGTCAAATCCGCAAGAGACATTTGCAACAGTTGCAGGCGAGAATATTTTGAGCTCTTTCATTAGTTATTTCCTATTCTAATTATATCGGCAAAAAGACCAGAGGCAGTAACATCTGCACCAGCACCAGCACCTTTCACTATAAGAGGTTGCTCTGGATAACGTTCGGTATGAAACATGACGATATTATCTTTACCTTCTAAATTATAAAATGGATGACCTTTTGGGATTTCTTTTAGCCCAACTTTGGCTTTACCCTTTTTTAATTCTGCTACGTATTTGAGTTGGCAATTATTCTTTTTAGCCGAAGCATAGAGATTTTGGAAATGAGCTTCACTAGCTGTTAAAGTGTCGTAAAAATCATCTACAGAATTACTTTCTAAATTGTCTTTTGTTAAAAATGAGTTGTTTTCAATATCTTCAATTTCCATGACCATGCCATTTTCCCTAGCTAAAATTAATAACTTTCTAGCAACATCAATTCCACTTAAATCTATTCTTGGATCCGGTTCTGTATAGCCTTCAAATTGTGCTCTTTTTACCGTGTCATGAAAGTTGTTCTTATTGCTAAAATTATTGAATACAAAATTTAAACTACCTGATAAAACGGCTTCAATACTAGTGACTTTGTCACCAGAAGCAACCAGATTATTTAGCGTATTGATAATTGGTAATCCTGCGCCAACATTGGTCTCAAATAAAAAAGGAGCATTATATTTTAGCGAGAGCCTTTTCAAATTCATATAATTTTTATAAGAACTAGCGCAGGCAATTTTATTGCATGCTACAACAGCGATACTTTGTCTTAAATACTCATCATAGAGGTTCGCTACGGCTTCGTCTGCTGTGATATCAACAAAGATGCTGTTTCTTAAATTAAGAGCAATTACCTTGTCAAAAAAGCCTCGCAAACTTGATTTGTCTGCGTAATGAAATTGAGCGGCCCAATTATCTAAATCTATTCCATTTTCATTAAAAACCATTTTACGTGAATTAGCCATTCCAACAATTTTCACATCGATTTTTAATTTTTTCTTTAAAAATGAATGCTGCTGCTGAATTTGATCAATAAGTTTTTCCCCAACATTGCCAACTCCTGTAATGAAAACATTAAGGCGTTTCGTTTTAACTTCAAAGAAGCTTTCGTGTAGCGTATTAAGTGCTTTTTTGACATCTTTATTTGCAATTACTGCTGAAATATTTCGTTCGGAAGCACCTTGAGCAATGGCTCTAATATTAATGTTGTTTTTCCCCAAACTTCTAAACATTTTACCGCTAATACCTTGATGGTTTTTCATATTATCACCCACTAAGGCTACTATGGACAGATCATTTTCAATAATTATTGGATCTATTTTATGAAGTGATATTTCATATTCAAAGGTACTATCAACAGCCAATTTTGCTGCATCTGCATTGTTTTCGTCAATTCCTAAACAAATGGAATGTTCTGATGAGGCTTGGGTAATTAGAATGATATTGATTTTTTCATTTGCCAAAGTTTCAAATAAACGTTTAGAAAATCCAGGAATGCCAACCATTCCACTCCCTTGTAAAGTGATTAATGAGATATTACTAATGTGGCTAATTCCTTTTACAGCCAGCCCATTTTCTTTACTAGAAGTAGAAATTAGTGTGCCTTCATCATTAGGTTTTAAGGTGTTTTTTATTAGAATTGGAATCTGTGCATCTAAAGCAGGTTGTACTGTTGGTGCATATAAAACTTTGGCGCCAAAATGAGATAGTTCCATGGCCTCTTGATACGATAATTTTTTAATCGGAATGGCCTGCTTTACTAACTTCGGATTAGCTGTGAACATACCACTAACATCTGTCCAAACTTCAAGTTGATTAACTTTTAAAGCTGAAGCAACAATGGCAGCAGTAAAATCGGATCCTCCACGGCCTAGAGTTGTTTGCTCTCCAGACGTTGATTTTGAAATAAATCCAGGCAATATCGTAATGCGCTGTGTGGCTTCAGAAAAATAATTAGTTATGTTGGTGTTGGTGCTGTCGAAAACGACTTCACCTTTGGTGAAATTTGAGTTAGTCACAATGAGTTCTTGACTGTTTTTTCTAAGACAATCCATGCCTCTCTTTTTCATTGTCTCTGCAATAATGAAAGAGGATAATAACTCTCCAAAACTTACTAATTTATCAGATGTTTTTGGTGATAATTCGTTAATCAAAAAAATGCCATCTAAAAGATGTTTTAACTCCTGTAATGTATCATTCAAGTGAGCTACTATTTTTTTATTTTCCGTAGGAATTAATTCAGATAAAATCGAATGGTGCTTTTGCGCAATAGTATCAAATTCTGAACTATAGTTTTCATCTTTTTCTTGAGCTAATTCACCAGCTTTTAAGAGCTTGTCAGTAATACCTCCAACTGCAGAAACGACACAAATAACAGCATCGTCTTTTGCGTAATTATCAAGAATAGTGATGACATTATTTATGTTTTTTGCTGAACCTACTGAAGTTCCTCCAAATTTTAAAACATTCATTTGTAGTTATTTATAATTGAATTGGGTTTTCTTTATTAATCCTTGAGAAGGATTTGTAATGTATTGAAGATTTAATATACTAAACACCCCTAAGGGTAGACTTACGATAAGTTATCTCGATATCTATCGTAGTAAACTGTAAGAATATTTTTGTTTCGTTTTGCATAAATAATAGCCTATACCTTTCAAATGTATTATTTTTACAAGAATAAAAAAACTTAAAAGGTTATTTTACATTTTTTTCAGTTTAAAACAGAAAACATGATATTATGTAGCTTTTAAGCGATAAAAACTAACAATTTAACAACTGATTATAAACCTCTTACATGAAGATTTTTTCTAAAGAACAAATTTACGAAGGCGATCAACTAACTTCTAAGAAACAGAATATTTCATCTACTGAATTGATGGAACGCGCTGGAATACAAATTTTTAATTGGTTACATGTTCGTATGCAAGGTGCACAAGTGCCTATTCATGTGTTTTGTGGAATTGGAAATAATGGTGGTGACGGACTCGTAATCGCCAGACATTTAGTCACTCATGGATATAACGTAAAAACCTATGTAGTTAATTGTAGTGACAAGCGTTCAAAAGACTTTTTAATCAATTATGATCGCATTAAACAGACCACGAAAAAATGGCCAGATATGTTGAATTGTGAAGCAGATTTCCCTGAGATTCATAAGGACGATATTATCGTAGATGCTATTTTTGGAATTGGTCTCAATAGACCTGCAAATGATTGGGTAAAATCTTTGTTTGTTCACTTTAGAAATAGCAAAGCATTTACATTAGCCGTAGATATTCCTTCAGGCGCTTATACAGATAAAGCTCCCGAAGATGAAAATGGAGTTGTTTGGGCAAATTATACCTTGAGTTTTCAATCACCCAAATTGATATTTTTTTTACCAGAAACCGCTAAGTTTACTATACAATGGGAAGTCCTAGATATTGGGATTGATAGAGAATTTTTGTTTATGACAGAAACTGAAGCCGATTTAATTAGTAAACATGAAGTATTGCCTATTTATAAACCCAGAGAAAAGTATGCAAATAAAGGCGATTTTGGACATAGTTTGATTCTTGGAGGTAGTTACGGAAAGATAGGTTCGGTCGTGCTGGCGAGTCGTGCTGCTTTATCTATTGGTGCAGGATTAGTAACGGCTTATGTGCCAAAATGTGGTTATCAGGTTTTGCAAACAGCGTTTCCTGAAGCTATGGTTATAACAGATGAAAATGATACACTGATCTCTGATATTACTTTTGATATTGAACCCAAGGTTATCGGATTAGGAATAGGAATGGGAACTGATCCAAAAACGATTTCTGCACTGGAAAAATTCCTCAAAACGAATAAAATACCATTAGTTATTGATGCCGATGGATTAAATATATTTTCAAAGAAAAAAACACTTTTAAAATTGCTTCCAGAACAGAGCGTTTTAACGCCTCATCCAAAAGAATTAGAACGACTAATTGGTAAATGGAAAGATGATTTTGATAAGCTCAAAAAGGCCAAGGCTTTTTCAAAAAAACACAAGGTTGTTCTTCTTATTAAAGGCGCTAATAGTATTACAGTTTTTCATGATAAATATTATGTCAATACTACTGGAAATCCTGGTATGGCAACCGCAGGAACTGGCGACGTTCTAACAGGTGTTATTACTGGGCTAATATCACAAGGCTATGATGCACTTATGGCTACTGTTTTTGGTGTTTATTTACACGGAAGATCAGCAGATATTGCTATTGAGGATTTAGGGTATCAAGGCTTAATTGCAAGTCACATAATTGAGGCTCTTGGAGAAGCCTATATCGATTTGTTCAAACAACCAGAACAACCTCAAGTTGAAGACGCGCAGCGGGAAGAATCAGAGACAAAAAAAAGCCACTAGTTAAAGTGACTTTTTTATTAATTATATTTGGTAAAACTTAAGGTTGCATTTTAAGCTCTTCTTCTAATAGTTCTACTAGTTTCGGATTTGAAGGTCGAGGTGCATCAGCACTCACAATATTTCCATTTGGATCAATTAAAATAAACCTTGGGATACCATCAATAGCATAATCTTGGACAAACTTAGATTTCCAAGCATTATCAGCCATGAGTTGAACACCTCCTAAATCTTTATCTTTTACCATATCTACCCATTTGTCGTGGTCTTTAACTTCATCAATAGAAGTACTTACAAATTCTATGTTTTCGTTATGAAACTTCTTTTCAACTTCTTTCAACGAAGGGATTTCTCTTATGCAAGGTCCACACCATGTAGCCCATACATCAACGTAAACATATTTTCCCTTAAGGTCAGCTAAAGACATTTCCCCTCCTTTATGGTTCTCATAATTGTTGAACTCAGGTGAAGGTTTTCCTTTCATTAAATCTTTATTTTTTTCAAATTTCTCAGTCAAACTTTCCTTAGTGTCTTCGCTTGTAGCATGACTTATAAAAAAGTTATGGAGTGATTCCATATTTGGATTTCCAGGAGATACTAAGAAGCCTGCTAAATTATTAATAATGTCATTTTTTAAAGCAGGAATTTTAATATCCTCAAGGCTTTTTAAATGCTCAGTTGTAGTTGCGAGATGATCGTCACCAATAGCTTCGTAAATTGGATTAAGAGATTTTCCAATAGCGATACTTCTATAGGCATCAGATGATTTGTATGCTTTTTCATTATCAAAAGTCATATTTTTTATAGCATCAGGAACAAAGTTTTCTGAAACTTCAAAACCTGGCTTTTTAGCATAGTAGGCATGATATCTCCCATAGCGATCTATCATACCATATTCATCATAAGTCAAATTCTCTTTTTCTGTAGCAACAAAATCGGTATCCGCATTTTCTAGAGCATTCAGCGCTTCAAGGTTTTTCGATTTCATTTTGCCTATAGCATCTTTATAAGCGTCTTCTTCTAAAGCATAAAAACTAGCAACATCTTTAGTCTTTTCTTCATTATTTAGATATTTCTTGGCTAGATAATTATTTTCTACAGAACCTTCACCAGAATAGGTAACGGTCTCATCAAATTCCTTAGCGTCAACAGTCAAATCAATGTTATCTCCTTTTTTGAGATACATAGCAGTGCTTTCTCTACCAATTGAGAGTGAATAAAATCCATTTTCAGAAATACGTAGTGTGTCAGAGAATGTACCATCTTCTTTTATTTCAATTTCAGATTTGAAATCGGTACTACTCAATGTGGCTTTTTTAGCCTTAGAGTTTTCTATTGTGCCAGATAGAACAGCGTAGTCAATTTTAGGTTCTTGCTCACATGCAAAAACAGCTACCGCAATTAAGGCAATAATTAATCTTTTCATAATTATAATTGTTTTAGTTACTCAAAAATACAGATTAATAATATTTTAAGTGATATTTTATTAATTATTAACATTTGTTGCAAAGTAGAGCTATAATTCTGAATTTTGGCACTGTAAATTATTTATATGAATACCACTCATTTTATATCTTCTGAAATATTAGAGTTATCTACTATTAGCGATATCATTTTCTTAAATAAAAAAATTGAACTGTCAAAAGAAGCAATTGATAGAATTGAAAACTGTCGAAACTATCTGGACGAGAAAATAAAAAATCAAGATCAACCCATATATGGAATAAATACTGGTTTTGGATCCTTATGCGATGTTAAGATTTCTAAGGATAAACTAACCCAACTTCAAGAAAACTTAGTGATGTCTCATGCATGCGGTGTTGGAGAAGAAGTGCCAGGTGAAGTTGTGAAGTTGATGTTGCTGCTTAAAGTACAATCTTTGAGTTATGGTCATAGTGGTGTTCAGTTAAAAACGGTACAGCGACTAATCGACTTTTATAATAACGATATTTTACCTGTTGTTTACACACAGGGATCTTTAGGTGCTTCTGGAGATTTAGCACCGCTTGCACATTTGGCATTGCCACTTATAGCAAAAGGAGAGGTGGTTTACAAAGGAAAAATTTGTGCGTCTCAAGACATTATGGCTCAATTTAATTGGCAACCTATTCAGTTAAAATCAAAAGAAGGTTTAGCCTTATTAAATGGAACTCAATTTATGAGTGCTTATGGTATTCATTTACTTATAAAGTCATATAAGCTTTCTTATTTTGCCGATTTAGTTGGTAGTATTTCTTTGGAAGCATTTGATGGAAGGTCAGAACCTTTTAATGAGTTGGTTCATTTGGTAAGACCTCACAATGGGCAAATTAAAACTGCTAAGCGTGTGAGAGCGTTTTTAGAAGGCAGTGATCTTATCCAACAAAAAAAAGAACATGTTCAGGATCCTTATTCGTTTAGATGTATTCCACAAGTACATGGTGCAACAAAAGACACTCTTGATTTTGTTCATAAAGTTTTCAAAACTGAAATTAATGCAGTAACCGATAATCCAAATATTTTTGTTGGTGAAGATGAAATTATTTCTGGTGGAAATTTTCATGGACAACCATTGGCGTTAGCTTTAGATTATCTTAAAATAGCTATGGCTGAGTTGGGTAATATTTCTGAGAGAAGAATTTATCAATTGGTCTCAGGTCTTAGAGGTTTGCCTACATTTTTAGTTGATAATCCTGGATTAAATTCTGGATTCATGATTCCACAATATACAGCAGCAAGTATTGTGAGTGCAAATAAGCAACTGGCATCACCTGCAAGTGTAGATAGTATTGTGTCAAGTAATGGTCAAGAAGATCATGTGAGTATGGGAGCAAATGCAGCAACCCAATGTTTTAAAATTGTTTACAATATCGAGCGTATATTATCCATCGAACTACTTAATGCGTCCCAAGCCATTCATTTTAGAAGTCCGCTAAAGTCTTCAGCTTTTATTGAATCTTTTTTAGAGAGCTATAGGGCTGAGGTTCAATTCGTAAAAGAAGATTTGGTATTTTATAAGCTAATAGAAAAAACCATACATTTTATCGATGAATTTTACATTGAAAATGAATTACTTTTCGATTAACTGCAAAAAAAAATGTTCAACTGTTTAATATCAAAAAAAAGGATAAATTTATTTGGCAGTCAGTATTTTATAATATACTTTTGAAAGTAAGTTGAGGTGGATTATGTTCAATTTCAACTTGATAGTGAATTAAATAATAGCAACCTAATTTACTATTCTTACCTTAAAAATTGTTTAATAGCACAACAATTGATTATTAGCATTTATTGATTTTAGAATGACATCATTCTAACCTGGTGTTCTGCATTTGCGGTACGTCATATTTTGTTTTAAGCTTACACGCAAATAATGTATTTGCGCTTTTGCTGACAATACGTGTATTGTCAATATAAATGTTAAGATAATTTTAATTTAAAACCAAATGTTATGTTTATGAGCAATTTTACTCGAAGTGGTAGACGCGCCAAAATTTGGCAATCTATTACTAACTTATCGTGTTGTAGCATTGATCTTATGACTAAACAAACTAAAAGCATGAAGACACTACTTGTCTTTATCATGCTTTTTGCGTTTAGTACAGGCTCAGTGTTTGCACAGGACCTTGGTCGAAGTACATTCTTCAACCGGTGTCTAGACGATGCGCCTCCAGGTCCTACAGAGGCCGACGTCGCGAATCTTTATTTAAACCAATGTGGAGATATTCCAGCTGAGGTTGTTAAATCTGTCCTACAGGAAGGAAATGATTGTGACTGGAGAGTTGAGTACACTTACGATGTTAAGTGTGGAGACTTTGAAGAGCAAATCAAAATCGCCTATACAGGTGGAGATTTAACAGCACCTCAATTAAATGATGGAGCTGAACTACCTGAAGGTGAAAGTGGTCTGAATCTATGTTTTAGTGAAGTGCCTAATGGACCTACAATAGGTGATATTGCTGCATTATATTCAGATAACTGTAGCGATGTAATTGTAGTTAAGTCTGGTAGCCCAGAAGGTAGTGATTGTCTATGGACAGTTACCTACAACTATACAATTAGTGATGCTTGTGGTAACATGGCTGAAGAAGTAAATATAGTGTATTCGGGAGGAGATAATGAAGGGCCAACCTTAAATAAAGGAGCTGTTATACCTTCTGGAGAGAATGGTCTAAATTTATGCTTCTCTGAAAAAGCACAAGGACCAACAGAAGAAGATATTGCTGCTTTATATTCAGATAATTGTGGTGGGGTTTTTGTTACAAAAACGTCTTATTCAAAAGGAACTGATTGTAAATGGATGGCAGAATATACTTATACAATTCAAGATAATTGTGAAAATTTTTCTGAGCCTATAGTAATTAGATATTCTGGAGGTGATACTTCAGCTCCAATGTTGGATGCTGTGCCTGCAGATATAACTGTTAGTTGTGTTGATGAAATTCCTGACGCATCTACCAAATCCGTAGTAGCTGTAGACAATTGTAGTCAAGAGTTGGAAATTCTTGTATCTGATAATACAGATCAATTAGGACCTTCTTGTGCTGGAGGTGTTGTTGTTAGAACCTTTTCTGTAACTGATGATTGTGGTTACACAACATCTCAAGATCAAATAATAACAGTTGAACCAGCACCAATGGCAGAGTTTGATGAAGTAGAAGACATGGAAGTTTCATGTGCTGAAGCTTTAGCATTTCAGGCTAGTCCATTAGGATATTCTAATGGAGCAACTGGAGCATGTGAGATATCAGGAGAAGTAGATGGAGAAGTAATTGGAGATTACACAACTTGTGGAGGTTTCATATATGTTGATTATATATTTACTGATGACTGTGATAGAACAATCACAGCCAAGAAAATAATAACAGTATTACCAGCGCCAATGGCAGAGTTTGATGAAGTAGAAGACATGGAGATTTCATGTGAAGAAGCAAATTCATACCAAGCAGGATTGTTAGCATATTCTAACGGAGAAGCGCCAGGTACTTGTAATATTTCAGGAGAAGCTCAAGGCGAATTAAGTGGATCATACGATGAGTGTGGTGGAACACTTACCGTAAACTGGACATATACTGATGAATGTGATAGAACAATCGAAGCAAGTAAGACTATTACAGTATTACCAGCGCCAATGGCAGAGTTTGATGAAGTGGAAGACATGGAGATTTCATGTGAGGAAGCAAATTCATTCGAACCAGGATCATTAGGATACTCTAATGGCGGAACTGGAGCATGTGAGATATCAGGAGAAGTTCAAGGTGAATTAAGTGGATCTTACACAGAATGTGGAGGAACATTAGAAGTTGACTGGACATACACTGATGATTGTGATAGAACAATCACAGCTAAGAAGACGATCACAGTATTACCAGCACCAGCTGCAGAGTTTGATGAAGTAGAAGACATGGAGATTTCATGTGAAGAAGCAAATTCATACCAAGCAGGATCATTAGGATACACTAATGGTGGAACTGGATTGTGTGAGATATCAGGAGAAGTTCAAGGCGAAGCTACACCAGATTACGATGAGTGTGGTGGAGTAATTATTGTAAACTGGACATACACTGATAACTGTCAGAGAACAATCACAGCAAGTAAGACTATTACAGTATTACCAGCACCAGCTGCAGAGTTTGATGAAGTGGAAGACATGGAAGTTTCATGTGAAGAAGCAGCATCAGTAGTAGCCGGATCATTAGGATACACTAATGGCGGAACTGGAGCATGTGAGATATCAGGAGAAGTTCAAGGTGAATTAAGTGGATCATACGATGAGTGTGGTGGAACACTTTATGTTGACTGGACATACACTGATAATTGTGATAGAACAATTGATTACAGAAAAACAATTACAGTATTACCAGCACCAATGGCTGAGTTTGATGAAGTGGAAGACATGGAAGTTTCATGTGAAGAAGCAGCATCAGTAGTAGCCGGAACATTAGGATACACTAATGGTGGAACTGGATTATGTGAGATATCAGGAGAAGTAGAAGGCGAATTAAGTGGATCATACGATGAGTGTGGTGGAACACTTACAGTAAACTGGACATACACAGATAAATGTGATAGAACAATCACAGCTAGTAAGACTATTACGGTATTACCAGCACCAATGGCTGAGTTTAATGATGTACAAGATATTTCTATAGCTTGTGAGTTAGCTAGCCAATATGAAGTGAATCCATTAGGATATACTAATGGTGGAACTGGAGCATGTGAGATATCAGGAGAAGTAGAAGGTGAATTAAGTGGATCATACGATGAGTGTGGTGGAACACTTTATGTTGACTGGACATACACTGATGCATGTGGAAGAACAATTGATGCTAGAAAAACTATCACAGTTGAACCAGCACCAATGGCAGAGTTTGATGAAGTGGAAGACATGGAGATTTCATGTGAGGAAGCAAATTCATTCGAGCCAGGATCATTAGGATATACTAATGGTGGAACTGGAGCATGTGAGATATCAGGAGAAGTAGAAGGTGAATTAAGTGGATCATACGATGAGTGTGGTGGAACACTTTATGTTGACTGGACATACACTGATGATTGTGATAGAACAATCACAGCTAAGAAGACAATCACAGTATTACCAGCACCAGCTGCAGAGTTTGATGAAGTAGAAGACATGGAGATTTCATGTGAGGAAGCAAATTCATACCAGGCAGGATCATTAGGATACACTAATGGCGGAACTGGAGCATGTGAGATATCAGGAGAAGTAGAAGGTGAATTAAGTGGATCATACGATGAGTGTGGTGGAACACTTACAGTAAACTGGACATATACTGATAACTGTCAGAGAACAATCACAGCAAGTAAGACTATTACAGTATTACCAGCACCAACTGCAGAGTTTGATGAAGTGGAAGACATGGAAGTTTCATGTGAAGAAGCAGCATCAGTAGTAGCTGGAACATTAGGATACACTAATGGAGGAACTGGATTATGTGAGATATCAGGAGAAGTTCAAGGTGAATTAAGTGGATCATACGATGAGTGTGGTGGAACACTTTATGTTGACTGGACATACACTGATGATTGTGATAGAACAATTGATTACAGAAAAACAATTACAGTATTACCAGCACCAATGGCTGAATTTGATGAAGTGGAAGACATGGAAATTTCATGTGAAGAAGCAAATTCATTCGAGCCAGGTTTATTAGGATACACTAATGGAGGAACTGGATTATGTGAGATATCAGGAGAAGTTCAAGGTGAATTAAGTGGATCATACGATGAGTGTGGTGGAACGCTTTCAGTTGACTGGACATATACTGATAAATGTGATAGAACAATCACAGCTAAGAAGACGATCACAGTATTACCAGCACCAATGGCTGAGTTTGATGAAGTAGAAGACATGGAAGTTTCATGTGAGGAAGCAGCATCAGTAGTAGCCGGAGCATTAGGATACACTAATGGAGGAACTGGATTATGTGAGATATCAGGAGAAGTTCAAGGTGAATTAAGTGGATCATACGATGAGTGTGGTGGAACACTTTATATCGATTGGACATACACTGATAACTG
>NZ_JAHVXI010000049.1 GCF_021032705.1 Psychroserpens luteolus
GCTTGAGGACCAACTGACGCCGGATATCATTGCGTAAGGGCGGCGGCTGGCTATAGTGCCGCTTCCTTTTACGGCTGAAAGCGCGTTTGTCATGGCAGAGATCAAAGTGGGCATCATCATGGGCAGCCAGTCCGACTGGCCCACCATGAAAGAAGCCGCCGACATGTTGGACGCTTTGGGCGTGGCCTATGAGGCCAAGATTGTCTCTGCCCACCGCACGCCTGACCGGTTGTGGGACTATGGCAAAACCGCCGTGGATCGCGGCCTTCAGGTTATTATTGCAGGCGCCGGCGGGGCTGCGCATCTTCCCGGCATGATGGC
>NZ_JAHVXI010000050.1 GCF_021032705.1 Psychroserpens luteolus
GCGCTGGTGCCGAGGAAGTAGTCCTCGGACACGATTTCCCCATCTTTGAGCACCAGCAGCGAGGTGACCTGCCGGGCCTCAACCCACGGCGCGACAGCGGCGGGCAGGGTGGCTTTGGGGCCTTCGGGCAGCGGCGTGACCGGGCCGTCGCCGCGGTCCATCTCGATCCACAGGAACGCGGAATTCATGTTGGAGAAGTTGCCCACAATCTTTTCTTCGGTAAACAGCGAATTCACCGCCATCAGCCGCATGATCTGCTCGCGCTTCCAGATGCCCAGCACCACGGCAATAACCGCCAGAGCCAGCACCACGCGCAGCAG
>NZ_JAHVXI010000051.1 GCF_021032705.1 Psychroserpens luteolus
TTACTGTTAAGTTAAGTGTTTGATCCGCAGCACAGTTCACACCTTCAATAGTTACCGAGGTCGAACCACCAGAACCATCATAAGTGATACCATTCTCCGTCCATGTATACGACTCATCAGAACAAATAGTTACATCAGTCACCACAGGAGCAGGCTCCGGTGTTACTGTTAAGTTAAGTGTTTGGTCAGCTGCACAGTTCACACCTTCAATAGTTACCGAAGTTGATCCTCCAGAACCATCATAAGTGATACCATTCTCAGCCCACGTATACGACTCATCAGAGCAAATCGTTACATCAGTTACCACAGGAGCAGGCT
>NZ_JAHVXI010000052.1 GCF_021032705.1 Psychroserpens luteolus
AAAAGGATTTGAAGACAATTTTTCGACGAAAAATTGCACCCCCTAGCGAAGGCCTACGCAATCAAGGTCCCACCAGAGTTCGCGATAAACAAGGGTGCCTGTCATCTCGGGCGTGTAAGACGGCAGCCGCACCACTTGTAGCGCGCGTTCGGGGATGCGCAGGGACGGGCGGCGGATGCCATACGCGCCGGATGGCGCGCACCCGCGCGGCCCGTAGAAGGCAGGATTGCCTTCGAGCAACAGGATCGGGGCGGTGGTGCGACCCGCCTCCTGAATGGCATGCGCGACAAGCGCCGTTCCCACGCCCTTGCGCTGCG
>NZ_JAHVXI010000053.1 GCF_021032705.1 Psychroserpens luteolus
TTTCCATCACGGGGCAGATCATGCCCGAAACGTCGCCTTGGTGATGGCCGTTGCCATGCAGCACCCCCCTGCACCAGATTTGGAAAACCAGATTGCCAAAGCCGCGGGCGCAACCTTTCCGCTGAACGCGGGCGACCTGATGCCGGCCTATGAGGGGGCAGCTTTGGGCGCCCGGATCAAGGAATTGCAGGCCAAGTGGATTGCATCTGACTTCGCGATGACCCGCGAAGACCTGCTAGCCCAGTGACCATCGACCCGCTATATCTGTTCGTCTTCGCGGGGCTGTTCTCGCCGGGGCCGAATGTCATCTTGCT
>NZ_JAHVXI010000054.1 GCF_021032705.1 Psychroserpens luteolus
GTCGGGCAAGGTGGTTTGCGACGTGACAGGCGCAATCGCGGCCTGTCCGAACTTGAACTGCGGGCCGGGGTTGACCGAAATCTCGATGCGGCCAATCGGGCCGGGCGAGCCCAAAGGCGAGATGCCGGCCGCTTCGCGCCCATTGACGCGGATGTTGATAACCGGGGCGAAATAGCCCTCTTCGTACAGCGCGCCAATCAGCCGGCCATAGTCGGCCTGCGCTGCGGCAAGAATGTCCTGCGGGGCCGCATCCGCGTCGTCCGCCAGCGGCACAACCAGCGAGGCGCTGCGCAATTGCGCGG
>NZ_JAHVXI010000055.1 GCF_021032705.1 Psychroserpens luteolus
TTATACGATGCAACGTAAGAAGGCCGCCCCTATTCAGGACGGCCTTCTCTATTTCTTCTACCGGTAACCCCTAGAGTGTCAGGGGTGTGGGTTCTCGGTCAGTTTGCTGCGCAAACGAACCTGCCACCCACCCGACGGCTAAGCCGTCGTTACTCAGTGATTTTGGACACAACACCGGCACCCACAGTCCGGCCGCCTTCGCGGATCGCGAAGCGGAGGCCTTGCTCCATCGCGATCGGCGCGATCAGCTCGACGTCGAACTTCAGGTTGTCGCCAGGCATGACCATCTCTGTGCCGGATG
>NZ_JAHVXI010000056.1 GCF_021032705.1 Psychroserpens luteolus
TTGCGGGTGGAGACGATGAAGGGCGTGATCTCGTCGGCAAATTTGCCTGCCTTTTGCGCGGCCTCGGCCTTGTTTTGCGACGCGACGGCAAATTCGTCCTGCTGCTCGCGGCTGATCTGCCATTTTTCGGCAACGTTTTCAGCGGTTTGGCCCATGTGGTAGCCGTTGAAGGCGTCCCACAACCCGTCGCGGATCATCGAGTCGATATATTTCATGTCGCCCATTTTCTGGCCTTGGCGCAGGTTCGCCACGTGGGGCGACATGGACATGTTTTCCTGACCGCCAGCGGCCACGATGG
>NZ_JAHVXI010000005.1 GCF_021032705.1 Psychroserpens luteolus
CGTAACCAACTTATCTCGTTAGCGGGTGCAAATATACAACCACTATTTTTATTCCACCAAACCTTTTTTAATCTTTTTTTAAAATCTTTTCCCTAATACTCATGAAGGCCTTATTATGAAGTGATTAGGAGTTGGGTTTAAAGAAAGAAATCCCATACTAAACCAAAACGAAAATTAAAATCCCTATAAGGATTGTTAGGCGCAGAAAAGTAATCATAGCCTGTAAATGAAGCATTAAAGTGTTCAAACTTAAAAAAGAACCTTGTCTGTCTTATTTTTGCATTAACAAAAAAGTCCAATCTTGGAAATCCTCCAATTTTGGTTTTATTCTGCGTATAAAACTCAGCAAGTAATGGATCATAACTGTCCATATAATAATCTGTAAAATAATTGAATGTTATTCCTGTTTGAAGATACAGTGCTTTCTTCTTGAAAAAATGATTTGAATAGTACAATGTATTTCTAACAACAACCTCAGGTAAATTCAAAGACTTACTTTCATCGTTCACCTTTTGATATAATATAGAATTGTCTAGTGCAAACTTACCATACTTAAATTCCTTATCGAGTCTAACTTTAAAAATATCAAGAGATTGAGATAATTGATTAGGCTTAACGGCACCCGACTCCTCTTCTGTAGCAAAAAATGAAAAATTATCGATGGACATGTACTTTAAAGAGATATCGAGCAGCTTTTTTGAAGCAAAATCAAATGTTAAACTGGTGTTCTTTTGATTTTTGAAGTTTGATATATTGTCCCAGTTGTAGTTAATATAATCGCTTTGATTGAGCAATAAATTATAATTCGGAGCCTGAGAGCTTGTTCCAAGTGTTCCTTTAACATCTAAGTCTTCACTAAACTTATATTGAACTTCACCTAAAAAGTAATTTCCTTCGAAATCACCAATGACATTGACTCCAAAACCAAAATCAACTCTGAACTTATCGAACTGATTATAATAATTTCCATTTACATTCAGTATTTGATCTTTAATCCTATTCGGTATTTGCTGATCATTAAGAATAGTTACCTTATCATAGCCATAATTAATATCATTGTATCCTATTCCAAAATCGACATTACCTATTATTGGTTGTGCATAATTTATAGACAGTTCTGCATGAAAATTTTCTAGCGTTGCTCTATCTTTAATATTACTTTGATTAAATGATTCTCCAAAGAAGTCTGATCTAGTTGTTTGATCAAACTGAAAATATTTATCTTCAAAATTGAGAATATTCTTTAATGACAGTATACTTCCCAAAGAATCACTAGGTTGAATAATCTCATATTGATGATTTAAATAAAACCTCTTGCCCACTAAAATGTTTTCTGCATTTTCAAAATTTGGATCAAATACACCTCTATCAATAAAATCCTCATTCCCAGAAGTGAAATTTGGTATATCTTCTTCTTTTAAACCTCCATTTTCTTGGTTTTCTAAATCTTGCGTTGTAATGTGTGCTTTAGCTTTATACTTACCATTTTTAGTTCTGTAATTTGTGGTAAATCTTAAATTACCAGTACTAGTAAGTGCATGTTGATAGTTTCCTAGTGATCTTAAACCTTTATAGGCAATAGAAAAATTAAAATACCTTGAAGTATTTACAGTGAAGAATGCATCTAATAACTGACCTTGCTTAAATGCTGTCTTAAAAAACAACTCAGTCAACGGTGTAGGCACTTCATAGTACCTAATATAATCAACTTCCATGTAATTAAAGTGCCTAGCTCTAGCACCAAATTGAGGAAGTAACCTATCATGTGAGATATCTCTAGATAATTGGTTATAAGTCTGACCTATATTGGCAAATTGCATTAGACCAAAATTGTCTTTCCTTAAATAATTAAACTTATACTGTTTTTGAATTGTTAAGGATGTATCAATATATTCAACATTTCCTTCTACATCATAGATTTTATATTGCTCAATTTTCGCAATACTATTATTTACTTTATTACTCTTTTTTCTTGTAGATGTACTATCATTAAAACCATTAGGCTGCAATACTTTTTTATTGCTTTTTAGATTTTTATTAGGTTCTAAAGTTTGAGTATGCAAAACACTCACAGAAAAAATGATAAAGAAATAAACAATAAATGTTCTGAACATATTAATAAAATTCAATTAATGTGCAAATTAATAATTCTGAAATAAGGAAATCATAAAAAAAATAAAAAAGCGACCAAATTGGTCGCTTTTTATATTTATATGTGAAACGTATTAGTTCCCTACTGAGAACGATCTAACGATCTGTCCACCAAATTCATCAATTTGGTCAAATAGAGATGAATTACCATCACAAGCTATAAGATTACCATTGATAGAACCATTACCATATGCACAGCAAATACCATCACCGAACTGATCAAAAACTACGAAATCATAGTTTCCATCAGGAATACATAATGTTACAGAGAATGTCTCTAAATCATCATAGTTTCCAAATCCAGTATCACCATCGATAAAGTCTCCAGAATCAGCATCGTATAGTTGCCAAGCTGTTTCTTCTGGATAGTTATCAAAGACAAAGTCAAATTTAACTTCATTTAAAGTACAAGCACTAGAAAAAGAAATCTGTGTTGTACCTCTTGTATTAATAACTGTTCCATCAGGAGCAACAACATCTAATGCTAATACTCTAGATGATCCTTCTGGGATTGCTGAAAAGTCAACATCAATAGGTGTTGATCCAACAAACTCACCAGCAGGAATCGTTACAGAATTTGCAACAGTGTATTCTCCAGCCATTGCTGACGTAAGATCAGAATTCACATTAATAGAAATTGTTCTATCTGCATTAGTTCTTGTTGTAGACTCTACAGTAACAGTACCACTTCCAGCACAGAACTCAATAGTTTGAGAAGCTCTTGCGAAAGATAATCCTGTTTGACCACCATCTGCATCATAGATGACTAAGTCTTCCTCACAACTAGTGTACGAGAATACAACTAATAAAGCAAGGGTTAATTTTAATATATTATTTTTCATAATTATAAGAATTTTTTATTAGTAACCAGGATTTTGTTGTGTTCCAATTCCAGCGTTTGCATTGATCTCAATAATTGGAATAGGTAACGTAAATCTGAAATCAGATGCAGCTAATGTACAAGCTCCACTTTGAGTAGTACAATCTGTTTGATCTCTGTTTACGCCTCTGTTAGCAGCAACACCTAAACGTTTTAAATCCTTATAACGGTGACCTTCGTATGCAAGCTCAATTCTTCTTTCATCAAGGATAGCAGCGTAAGCTTCTTGAGCAGAACCATAAGATGGTGTTGCTTGAGCAGAACCAAATCTTGCATCTCTTAATTGCTTAATTAAGTTAGCAGCACCAGATAAATCGTTGTTTGTTGCAACTCTAGCTTCAGCTAACATTAATAACATTTCAGAAGATCTAAATACTTTTAAGTCATTCATTAATGGTCTACCTTCAGATCCTGGGTATTTTTGAATTACTAAGATATCAGTATTAACTGGATCAGGGTCTGTATCATAATTAGGGTTGATTACAGATGTTGGTGCAACAATTACATCAAATCTTATATCATCAGTATCTAATAAGTTAAATACACCTCTATCCATTTCAAAATATGGAGAACCAGATAATGTTGCATCTACGAAAGCAAATACAGAACCAGCCCATCCACCACCAGTGGCAACAGAACCAGTATTAACTTGACCATCATATCCATCATTAACAGCTCTTTCTAATTTGAAGATAACTTCCGTATTATCATTATCTAACCACATTGCTTGATATTGAGCAGTGTTAGCTAAAGGATAAGCAGATAATAACTGACTAGCTAAAGTTTGCACAGTACCGTAATCTCCTCTAGTTAAAGCAGCTCTAGCTCTCATAGCGTTAATAGCATCTGTAGAGATAAAAGTTGCATTAGATTGCTCGTTACTTAAACTTAAAGCAGTCGCTAAATCATCATTAATATAAGTCCACATTTCACCAGTTGTATTTCTAAGTGGCTGGTAATCTAATGGTGCAACAAAATCAACAACAGGAGCTGCTAAAGTTGTGTCATCAGATGGGTCTGGACTAAAGTAAGTTAATAATTCTAAGTTTGCATAAGCTCTAATGGCATAAGTTTGAGCTAATACATTATTATATAAAGCTTCTTCACCGGCTTCAGGAGTAATTAGAGCCGCAGCTTCAATAAGAATCGTTGCTCTGTTATTTACTCTAAAGTTACGTACCCAGAAATCCTGAGCAGCAGCACTACCTGCATTTAATACAAAATCGTATAATGCAAATCCTTGTCCACCACTATCAAAACCTACTGATACTTCATCAGTAAAGTTAGCAGATAATGAAATCTCAGGAGTTAAATCCCATTGGTTGTATACAGCTAATAATCCTAGCCTTAAATCTTCAACCGAACGGAAAGCATTCTGTGCATCCAGTCTACCTGGCTGTCTGATATCGATTGCGTCGTTACAACCCATAACTACTGTTAAGAGTCCGACAAATAATATTTTACTAAATTTTTTCATGTGTTTTTTTTTTTAAAATCCTAATTCAAATCCTACAGATATTGTTCTTGGAGTTGGATATGATCTCTGTCCACCGTTAGATTCAGCATCAAAACCTCTCCACTCAGACCATGTGATCAAATTTTCTCCGTTTACAAATACTCTTGCATTAGAAATACCTGTGTTCTCTAAATATTTAGCAGGAACATTGTATCCAAAACTTGCAAAACGTAATCTTAAATAATCAGCACTTCTTAAGAAACGATCAGATCCAAAAGAGTTTCTGTTCGCTGCTGTTGGAGAAGGAATATCTGTAATATCACCTGGTTGAGACCAAGCTCTTAGGATATCTCTTGAAAAGTTAAACTGTCCTACATCATCTTCATCTATAAAACTTGCATAATCATTATCAAAACGATCTACACCAAGTACATAGTTAAATTGAGTTTGTAAGAAGAAGTTCTTGTAATCAAAATTAACTTTGAAACTACCATTCCACTCAGGAGTTAAGTTTTTATCTAACCATACACGGTCAGTATCAGCATCTGGAGATTCAGTAACGTCACCGTTTGCTGTTAAGTATAATAATTCACCGTTTGCTGGATTAACACCAACATAACGTAATGTAAAGATTTCATTTAAGATTCCTCCATTACGACCTAGTCCTATAATTTCACCTTCCGCATTTGGAAGATCTTCTAATTCTGTGATGTTGTAGTTACCTACAATTCCAACATTCATTGCGAAACCTCCTTCAGATTTTGCTTGGAATAAATCATAATCAACAGTAAAATCAACACCTCTGTTATATAATAAACCAGTGTTTGCATTTTGCTGAGTTACACCTGTAGTTGCTGATAATGGTGTACTTTGGAAAAGATCAGAAGTTTCTTTTTCATATACATCAATAGCACCACGTAATCTAGAATTCCAAACACCAAAGTCAATACCAATGTTTGTTTGAGTCACAGTTTCCCATTCTAATGAACGGTTACCTAACTGAGCTAGTCCAATAGAGTTAGCATTACCATAACCAGCACCAGTAGCGAAGAAATCTTCAGTTAAATCTGGACCTGTAAAGTATCCACCACCTGCTACGTTTTGGTTACCTGCTGTACCCCAAGACGCTCTTAATTTTAAGTTATCGATTGCTGAGTCATCCATAAATGCTTCGTTAGAGATATTCCAACGACCAGAAACAGAATAGAAAGTTGCCCATCTATTAGAACCAGCGAAACGGTAAGATGCATCACGACGAACAGTCGCAGATAAACCATACTTCGTATCATAATCATAATCTAATGAAGCAAAGTAAGAGAATAAACCTGCATTTAAGATGTTAGCATTAGCAAAATCTCCGAATAAACCGTTTGCAGGAGCAATAAATCCACTACCATCTCCAGGGAAGAATGTCTTAGGATCTAAACCATTTTGTCTGTATCCAAAAGTTCTAAAGTGAGCTTTAAAGTACTCTGTATATAATCCAACATCTACTGTATGCTTATCTGCAAACGTCTTGTTGAAGTTTAAAGACGTTACTTGGTTATAAGCAAACTGTCTTGTTGATTGTTGATCTTGGAAACCAGATGTTGGGTTTTCAGCACCACCGAATAAGATCGCGTTAAATGATTCTGGTCCTTCAGCACGAGTTAAGAACTCACTTTGATAATCACCAGATAATACAACACCAGCTGTTAACCAGTCTGTAATATCATAACTGAAGTTAATACTACCAATCGCTTTAACCTCTTCCTCGAAACGCGTATACGTTCTAAGTCTATCTAATAAGAATAATGGTGTATTTGTAAATGATAATGGTGATAATAAATCTGCACCATTTGTATAATCAGAAGCAGTAATATAAGGAACAGACTCATATGCACCTAATACATAGTTTCTGTTAATCGCTCCACTACCAATACTATTTGGTTCATTAGACTTAGAGTAGTTAATACTTAAGTTAATACCATATCTGAATTTTTGATTTGTAGATTTTCCAGAAACGTTTGTTCTTAAGTTAAAACGCTTTAAATCTGAATCTTCTAAAACACCTTCAGTATCTTGGAAACCAATAGATGTAAACTGAGAAGCATTCTCACTACCACTTGTTAATGATAATGTATGACTCTGAGTTACACCAGTACGGAAAAAGAAATCTTTCCAATCAAAGTTTGGAGCTGCTGCAATTTGAGCATCTGTTAATGGTGTTCCATTTCCAGGGTTAAACACACCTGTACTGTTACCAGCACCTGCACCATTTCCTCTAGATCTTTCATAACGAAGTAGATCTTGAGCGTCCATTAAGTCATAGTCATTATCTTGAAGTGAACTGTAAGCTACAAAACCGTTGTAGTTTACTTTAAGTCCTTCTCCAAAATTACCTTGACGAGTCTTAATGATAATTACACCGTTTGCACCTCTATTACCATAAATTGCAGTTGCACCAGCATCTTTTAAGATGTCGATAGACGCAATATCTTGTGGGTTAAGAGATCTAAAGTTGTCTTCATCTACAGGAGCACCATCTATAATAAATAATGGTTCAGTGTTACCATTAATAGATGCCACACCACGAAGTTGAACTAATGAATTACCACCTGGTTGACCTGAACTTGTTGTAATATTCAAACCTGGTGCCTGACCAGATAATGTTTGAACAAAACTCGCATTTGGTCTGTTTTCAATAGTTTCTGCTGTTACTCTTACAGTCGCAGCACTCGAAGTCGCTTTACTTTGGGTTCTATACCCTGTAACTACTACTTCGTCTAAAACAGCTGCATCTTCCTGCATTGAAACATTGATAGAAGATCTACTTCCTACAAGCTCTTCAACAGTTTTAGTACCTACATATGTAAACACTAAAGTTTCATTTGCACTTGCTTTGATAGAATAATTACCATCAAAATCTGTTTGAACTCCACGTGTAGTTCCTTTTACTATTACACTTACACCTGGCAACGGAAATCCGTCTACAGCCGATGTAACTGTTCCTGTGACCGTTTTCTCTTGCGCGAAAGAGAGTTGCATCACAAACGCCATAAATAGCGTCATTAACCATGTTAACTTTAATTTCATAAAACAATTATTTGAGTTAGTCTAGCGCAAACATCTTAATAATATATTAAATAAACAAGTATTTATACTAAAAAAATGTTAACAAGTAATTAAATAGCTTTAATCGATTTTTAGCTTGCAAAACCTTATAATTACTAGTAATTAGATACATAAACCTTAAATAGGTTGCGTTAAAATTTTAACTTTGCTCAAACTTTAACACTTTGGCACTAAAACCATCTTTTTCAAATTCAAAATTCGAATGTGGTACAGATGAAGCTGGACGTGGTTGTCTGGCTGGCCCTGTAACTGCTGCTGCAGTTATCTTACCTATCGAATACACCAATACTATATTAAATGACTCCAAGCAACTTTCAGAAAAGAAAAGAAACACCTTAAAACCACTAATAGAAGAACAAGCAATTACTTACTCTTTCTGCCATATATTTCCAGATGAAATTGACAGCATCAATATTTTAAATGCCTCAATTCTTGCTATGCACAAATCCATAGCCCAACTCAATACGACTCCCGATTTTATAATTGTAGATGGCAATAGGTTTAAGCCTTATCATGATATTGCCTATGAAACTATTATTAAAGGTGATGCAAAATACCTTTCTATAGCTGCGGCTTCTGTCTTAGCTAAAACATATAGAGATGAATACATGGAACGAATTCATAAAGAATTTCCAATGTACAACTGGAAACAAAACAAAGGCTATCCCACAAAAGAACATCGAGCAGCAATCAAAAAATATGGCATTACAAAATATCATAGAAAATCTTTTAGATTATTGCCAGAACAACTCAAATTAGAATTGTAACTTTTTATATTTGTAAAAATCTTTTACATGAAAAAATTCTGGTTCGTCTTTTTATGTTGCACTTTAATAGTTAGTTGCAAAAATTCTAAGTCAAAGTCATCAAGCCATATATCACTTATTCCAGAAAACACGCAACTCATAATTAAGATAAATTCTACAGAGGGTCTAGAAAATGGCTTAAAAAATAATGCACTTATTCAAGCTATAAAAAACTATACTAGAATTGAAGAATTCAGTTCGTTACTTATACCATTAAATACGACTCAAAATAATAACAACCTCATAGCAGTATCTAAAAACAAAAATGACAGCTTAGATATAAGTTTTCTTATTCCCATTTCCAAAAATGGGATTTCGACAGATTCAATCACCGAACTCAAAATAGACTCATCATTTGTTTCAAATCAAAACATAAAGAAGTTTCATTTTAATAACAATAGTTTTTACAGTACCATTATAGATAGCACTCTATTTATTTCAAATAAATTAGAACTCACCAAAAATGCTTCAAATAAAAAAAAGACAGATCAAGAATTAGAAACCTTATTAAATACATCTGACACCAAAAAAATGGTGTCTATCTGTTACAATCACAAAAACGGCAACATCAAACCTATTATATTTAATGATTCAACATTAAATAATAAACAGTTTTCAAATTATACGATGATTGACAGCGACATATCGCAAAACTCAATTCTCATTAATGGCATTACTAAAGCTTCAGATTCTACAAAAAGCTTAATCAATATATTTAAGCATACTATACCTCAAGAAAATCAAATTCCCGCAATTACACCTGCCACCATAGATTACTTCAAAAGTGTAACATTTGATGATTATGGCACCTTTTATCAAAATTTAATTAAACATCAATTTCAAGATTCAACGACAACATATGAAGCTCTGCAGAATATTGTAGAGATTGGGCAAATAAAAAAGAAAGGACAAGAAGCTATTATATTGAGATCTATAGATCCGTCCCACACATTAGAAAATCTAAACACTTCTTATACAGGTAACAATTTTAGATCTGTCCTTATATATGAACTAGAAAACTCAAATTCTATTTTAAATAGTTTCAATCCAGTTCTAAAATCTAAATCATTAAATGAAAACGTTATAACCATAGGTGATTTCATTATTTTCTCAGATGATATCTCATTTTTGAAATCAATAATATCAAACTATCAAAATAACACAACATTATCTGAAGATGTTTCTTACAAGAACCTAAAACAAGATTTAAGTGATGAAGCTTCTCTGTTAATTTTTGGCAATTCTGCCGAGTTAAATGCAATTTTAAATACAAATTTTACTGACGATAAAAAATTAAAGTTATCTCAATTTAAAACATCAGCGATACAATATGTTTATGACACAAACTTTGCACATGTAAATGCCGTTTTTAAAACTCACAAAAATAAAACACGCAGCAATTCTGTTAATGAAGAACTCAATATTTCAATTGACGCTGACCTACTATCTAACCCTCAGCTAATAAAAAACCATACTAACAATCAAATGGATATTGTTGTTCAAGATGTAAACAACAGTCTATATTTAATTTCCAATACCGGAAAAGTGTTTTGGAAAAAACAATTGAATGATAAAATTATTGGAGGTGTTAAACAAATTGACATTTATAAAAATGGTCGCTTACAACTTGTTTTTAACACTTCAAAGCGTCTTTATGTTTTAGACAGAAATGGCAAAGAAGTCAAGCCTTTTCCTTTGAATTTTAACACCCCTATCACCCAACCTGTATCAGTGTTTGACTATGATAAAAAGAAAAATTACCGATTAATGATTACACAAGGCAAATCTGTGTCGATGTATGACAAAAACGGTAAAATTGTAACAGGCTTCACTTATAAGTCTGCTCAAAATACAATTTCTTCTCAGCCAAAACACTTTAGAATTGGACGTAAAGACTATATTGTTTTTGCTCACGGAAACAAGATTGAAATCTTAGATCGAGTTGGCAGAAGAAGAGTGACTGCTAAGGAGAATATTAGTTTTTCCGAAAACGAAATCTACCTCTACAATAATCGATTTACTACGTCTAATACAAACGGTGAACTTCTAGAAATAAATCAATCTGGCCATGTGAACCACAAAAACCTAAATGCTAATAGCGAGCATAAAATTGCAACAACAAGTAAAACATTAGTTGTCCTGAATGACAATAAACTGACGATAAAATCTAAAACCATAGAATTAGATTTTGGAGATTATACTGCTCCAAAAATTTTCTATATCAATGATAAATTATATATAACAGTAACCGATTTACAGTCCAAAAGAGGTTATCTTTTTGATAGCCAAGCTAAACCCATCGCTAACTTTCCAGTGTATGCAAACTCACAATTAGAGCTGAACAATATAGATCGAGATAATGCTTTAGAAGTCATTACTAAAGGAGATGATAATGCAATCATTGTTTATGAGATTAGATAAAAGTCAGCAATCTTATTTTAACCAACTATACAAAAAAGACAACTATTTACACATCATTCTTTGCCGTTTGACTTTGATTAATTACCTTTAAACACGCTATTAATCAATTTGTTATAATCCTCATGCTATATAAATTCACATGCTCAAAACTTGTTCTAATATGTTTTGCATTTCTATTTATAGCTCCTTTATCGCACTCGCAAACAAAAAAAATTAAAAGACCAAAAAGTAGAGTTGGTATCTCCAGTGTCGACAATTTTGTACGTGAATCTTTCGATCTTTATGATAAAGTTTACATGTATGATGGTTATGCGGCAGCTGGAACACCATTAGATGATGACGACATTGATGTTTTAGAGGAAGCCCTAGAAGACCTTGCTGTTTTAAGTGAGAGTGCTCCAGATATTCTATCAGATGTAAAAGGACAAAGTGTACTGAAACAAGGAAAGGCAACACTACAAATTAATAGAGCTAAAAAAGCATTGAAGTACAGCATAAAAACTGCTAAAGAGCTTCTTTTAGGTGAACGCAAACGCAAGGAGGAAGAAGAAAAAGATGATACAGATAACTCTACCAAAGACTCGGATAATAATTCTGATTCCAGTGAGAATTCGAGTAGTGATACAGATGACTCCGAAGTAGAAGACAATAAAAATATATCTGATGACCTTGAAATATTGAGTAAATATGATTTTGTTCCAGGAGACAAACTGTTATTTTTTGATGACTTCTCTAAAGACTTTGTTGGTGATTTCCCTTCAAAGTGGAACACCAATGGATCTGGTGAAATAGTAAACATTAAAGGTGAAAATTGGTTTGAACTAAAATCTGGCTATGGTCTTTTTTTCGTTCCTGATATTGAAAATCTTCCAGAAGATTTTACAATCGAGTTTGACTTACTTACTAGTGGATTGGACAATAAAACATCGTCTACAGCAAGATTTCATGTGTACCTAAGCGACAATCTTAAATTTAACACTGGCTTAGAACATTATACTGATGTTTCATTACCTTTTGGACAATTTGGAGCGTTTAATATAAGAGTTGCCAACTACTTTAATAGAGGTGGCGGTGATATAAAAGCTGCATTAAAGTCTGATATTCGAAACGACATTTTGAACCAGCCTCATATTTCAATATCTGTTACTAAAAAACGTTATAGACTATGGGTCAATCAAACAAAATATGTTGATATTCCTAGATTTATTGAAGTCCCAAACGTACTCAATCATATCAAATTCCATATCAATAATTTTAAAGATGGTGAAGAGCGCGTATTTATTAAAAACTTAAAAGTTGCCGAAGGAGGCGTTGATCTTAGACGTAAGTTACTCGCTGAAGGCAAAATCTCTACCAATGGTATCCTTTTTGATTCGGGCTCATCTAATATCCAAGTGCAATCTTATGGTATCATTCGTCAAATATCGCAGGTATTACAGCAAGATACGACTATACAATTGAAGATTATAGGTCACACAGATGCTGATGGTACAGATGAAAACAACATAAAACTTTCGAAATCTAGAGCCGAAGCTGTTAAACAAGCACTAATCAAAGTCTATAACATTGATTCAAGCAGGCTCATTTCAGATGGAAAAGGAGAAAGCGAGCCAGTAGGAGACAATTCGACTCCAGAAGGTAAAGCACAAAACCGTCGTGTAGAATTCATAGCACAATAACGTATTTAAGGCAACCAAATCGATGCCTCAGTCTTTATGAAGGCGCCAAAGAGTATTTCTTTGGCGTTTTCTTATTTATTAATAACAAAATTAGTAGTATTGTGCCTCTAAATTTTTGTCATGATCAAACGTAATAAAGCATCAATTTCTAAGTGTATTCTTCATAAGGTTGGTAACAAATTTAATAGTACTAAAAATGCTTTTTCAGAACAACCTATTGACTTTGAAGAGGTAAGTTACGACTTGATGCTTCCGTATTTATTACGACCGTTTACTAGTTTAGCCGAATCGTACAGGTTCAATCACCATTCTAATGTTGAGCTTAATGAAATACATAGTTATGCTTCACAATTATTACAAGATGACACAGACTTTGTAGACATTTCCAAACATATTGTAATGCATTTGTTTGAACAATCAAATTCTGCACAAATAAAGACTGGAGATGTCATCATATGCCTATTTCATGACATCCAATATGAAGATTATCAAACCGATGCTATCGGTATTTTTAAAATTGAAAACAAATCGCATTTCTTTCAAACGTATTTAGAAAATGGAAGTTATGATATTATCACTCAAAAAGGAATCGCAACAAAAAAAGTAGATAAAGGTGTTTTAATTTTAAACGCTGCAGATACTGAGGGTAAAATAGTATTGAGTGTAGATAACAACAATTATGACGCACAGTATTGGATTAAGAGTTTTTTGAATATCAAATATCCAGACGATTCTAATCAACACACTAAACATTACATTGAGATGTGTCGAGAGTTTTCAAAAGACATCATGCAACCACAATTTGGCGGACAAGAACAAAGTAATTTTTTAGCCAAAACAGTCGACTTTTTTAAAGAACATGACATTGTAAATATAGAATCATTTAAGGAAGAAGTCTTTGAAAAGGAAGATACCATTCAGTTATTTGAAGATTACAAAAAAACATATGAAAGCGATCATAACGTTCTCATAAGAAATCAGTTTGATGTTTCTGAAAAAGTACTAAAAAAGCAAAAGCAGAAAATTAAAACAGAAATCAAATTAGATACCAATATTCAAATCAAATTGGATGTCGATGCTCCAGATGCGTCTGCAGAATATTTAGAACGCGGCTATGATGAAGAGAAAAAAATGCACTATTACAAAGTGTTTTTTAATGAAGAAGGGTAAACGAGTTATCAATCGATTACAAATCTAATAGATTCGTATCCATGGTACGTATAAAGCACCATAAAGTATAAGCCTTTTGCAATTGAATTTACCTCAAAAGGAATCTCATAAATTCCAGCATTTCTCATTCCTTGAATTATTGTTTTAAGTCGCTGTCCAACATCATTATAAATACTTAACTCGCAATAGGTGTTATTTATTAAATCTAGCTCCAACACTGCTCTATTTTTAACAATATTAGATTTTAAAATACGCATGTTATGACCTTTGGGTTTAACAACTTCAAAATCATCGACGCTTAATTGATTAGCATCAACGTATTTGTATACATTTACTCCAGATGTATACATAAGAGTATCATTAACACGCTGAAATCTATTAAAACTCGTGCCAATTGTAGGTTTATATTCCCAACTCTGACCTTGGTCTGTTGTTTCATATAAAAACGTATCAAAACCTCCTACCCAACCAATAGATTCATTTAAGAAACCTATCCCTTGTATTGTTCCAGAAACACCTGCAGATGTTACTGAATTTAATTCCCAAGTTGAGCCGCCATCTACAGATTTATAATATTCGGGTGTAGATGTAAACGCTTCAACCGAAGCATACATAACATCATCGTTTAATTGTTGAATTTTCCATATACGCTGATTAGAATTATTCCCTAACACAACTGGGTTCCAGGTTTCTCCTCCATCTTCAGTTCTAACAATAGTCCCCGTTAAACCTGTACCTTGAGCACTTTGCCCAGCTGCAAAACCGATATTTTCGTCCTTAAAGTAGATATCAACTAATCCATTACATAAATTCCCCATATCTATGTATATCCACGAATCGCCTTGATTTATAGACTTCATGATATACGCAGAACCATAAAAAACACCTGTTATAAAAATAGTATTTTCATTTACCGCATGCATGCCACAAATTCCAGGGACATTAGCAGGTAAATTTGAAGATATATCTTGCCAAGTTTCTCCTCCATCCACAGTTTTTAATAGTGTCACATTAGGGTTACCATTTGCGAGCGTTCCAGCAAAGCCTATATCTTCATTAAAAAACTCAATACTTCTGAAATACTGATTGCTATCATAATACTGTTGGCTCCAGGTTAAGCCACCATCTATTGTTTTTAATATTTGTCCGCCACCATCAACAACCCAGCCTATTTCCGTATTAACAAACTGCAAGTCTTCAAAACGCCAACTTAATGTATTAGCATTTAGCGTTTGCCAATTCTGTGAAAAAGATGTATTTGAAAATAGAAATAACAGACAAAAACTAAGGCTTCTAATTAGATATTTTACTTTCATTTGTAGCTTTCTTTAATGCCTACAAAGTACAATCTGAGTTTATTGAGAAATAGTAAAAAAGCGAAACTAACCAGAAGCACGGAGATTTAGAATATCTCCGTCAGGTTTAATAGATTTCAGGAAAGCTGTGGGATTATATCCCGTAAAAAGCCTGAAATCTTTAATGAAATGGTTTTGATCAAAATAATTGTATTCATATGTCAATTGCGTTAATGATAGTTTGGGATTTACTTTCATTTGTTCAATAACGTTGTTTATGCGCATTGTTCTCATAAAAAGTTTAGGAGAAATACCCATTTCATTTTTAAAACGTTGCTGAAGTCGTCTTTGTCCAAAATATTGTATTGAACTCTCTAATGATTGTGTATGAATATCTATTGTTCTAACAACTGTTTTCAAACTCTGTTTATCATTATAACTTATATATGGCTCGAGGTAATTCTCAACAATACGTATTCTATCTTTTACATTTTGAGCCAAAAAAACACGCTCTTGCAATTCTTCAATCTTTGGAAGATCCAGGTCATTTAAGTTTAAACAACTATTAGTGAGATAATGCATATCAATCTTCCATATCTTATTGGCTACCCATGGATGAAACTTTACGCCAAAAACATCCAATTCTCCATTTGGAAGCAGCAAATCAACGTATTTTTTTATTTGACCAAAAACGTGAAATTGCCCTGTTTGCGATTGAGAACTTATATCTGGAAAATGACATTGCCAAGGCACACCTAAATGAAATACCCAATCTACATAAGCATCTGGCACAAACCTGTAAGACACATTAAAAGCATCCTTGTGTGATGATTTGAGCGTCCAGAAATAAGCAATGAGATGCTCAAGTGATTTTGATGCTTTATACTTATAGAATTTCATTAGTTAAACGACTTAGTACTAAATATAAGAAATTCTAAATTTTCTCTTTAATAAAGTTAATTCACTAGTATAAATAGAATCCAATATATGGTAGGCTTTAAAATTGTTATCTCATGTTGACGTAGTTAATCTATATAGCCAAGAGAGCTTCTTCATAATAGCTTCTTATCAAGTTAAACTTATATATACCCAGTAATAGGTATTGTATGCCACTTGAATTTCAAATTAATTTGGCTAACTAAAAACGGTAACTTACTATGAAAACTTTTCTTCTCCTGTTTTACTTTACATTAGTCATTTTGTCATGTCCAAATACACATGCTCAAACAGCTGGATCAGGAACACTCGCTACCATAGAATCACTAGCAAAGCAAGAAAACGCTAATAGTGAAAGAATGGCTAAACTGAATAGAAAACATATGGACACTTATGTTTCAGAAGACTTAAAATTGAAACGACTCACTCAAGAGCAAATGAACTTACAACAACAAACCATAGTAAATCAAATTCAAGTTGCTCAAAGAATAGAAAATAAAAAACATGAAATCACAACAAGCTCTTCATGGCAAAATAGGTTAAAATCAGCGCAAAGCGGTTACAAAGAATACAATCCTGGTAGATGCAGTGCAGGTGGACCTCCTCCAATTTGTGTTGCAAATCACTGGTATCTTGTATCGGTACAAGAAGCAATGGCAGAATACAATGCTTTAGTACAAAAAGAATTTGATAAAATCACAAAAGACTTGAATAAGTATCAAAATGCCTTACTTGCCAAAAACGAAGAGTTAAGAAAATTTCAATTTGAAGATAATGAATTTGCGCAAAAAAGAGATAATCTCAATACCCAGATGAATGAAATTCAAGCCGAAAATCAAGCTCTAAGAAAACGTATTGCTCAGCTTAGTAAAAAATATGTCGCTCTAGTTGAAGAACAAGCCAAGAAATCGCAACAATCATTGATTAAAGATATTATGTACATGGTTGCTGAAAAGAATTTCTCAGAGTTAAAAACAGTACTAATAGATGCAAAATTCCAGAAGCTTGATGAAGAAGAAAAGTTAGCAAGAGATAATGCTCGTGAACGCTTAAGGTTGCAAAATGAAAAAGACATTAAAACCACAAAAGATCAAATTAATAACAAGAAAAGAGAGCTCATTAATCTCGAAACTGCTTTAATCTCAAACAATAAACCAATTAAAAAAGAATTGAGAGACTTGCAAAATGAGCGCTCTAAAATTAAAGGCGAACTCAAAAAAACTTCCAAATACAATCAACAAGAATTAGATAGTTTGCTCGTCATCCATAAAGACTTGGATAGGCAAATAAATTCTATAAAAGAAGATTTAAAACAAAGAACAGAAACTTTCAGAAGACAAAAAACGCTTATTGAAAATGAAATTAAAATCTTAGATGACGAAGCTTGGCAACTTCAAATAAACTTACCTCAACTGCAAAACAAATATGTTCTGGAAATAGAAAAAGCTTTTGAAGCAAAACGACAAATTATTAGAGATGCATTAGAAGGAAGAAAACATAGAACTCAAGAATTTATAAGACTTATAGAAACAAAAAAAGCAAGTTTTAGACAAAAAATAAAATCCTACTCTAACACTCTTGAAGATGAACGATTACGCTTAATGAGTGCCTGCAAACAAAGTGGTGCTTCATGCTGGGGAAGTGATATTGTGTCTAAAATATGGTCAAATGCCAATGGACTTATTAGTTGTACATCTATTAATAAATATAATAGCGTCACATATCAAACAGGCGAATGCGTAAAAGCATATGATTATTATAAAACTGTTTATAATCGCTTTGTAGGTGGTATCTCAGATCAAGACCTTTCTACATTCAAAAAAAGCAGATACTCTTACAAATACAGTGACATTCTTGGAAATTTTAACGCTAACTAAACTATAATGAAACGAATCATATTACTCTGTTTATTTCTTTGTACTCAATTTATTAATGGTCAAACCTTTGATTTTGAAACTACAGAGAACGACATCAAAAATCATATTAATAAAAATGAATGGGACGAGGTATTACTTCTTGCTCCCGATTTATTAATAGCAAATCCAAATAAAGGAGAAGGTTATTATTATACAGCATATGCTTTTTTTAAACTAGAACAAAAACAAAAAGCCTTACAATACTTAAACAAAGCTAGGTTAATTGCCGATGATGAATTGACAAAAAAAATTAACGAATTAGATAGCTCAATTAACCAATCTAGCAAAGCAAAAAACACGGCTGAAAACGCAAAAAGCCTTGAAGATAATAATCAATCAGATGCAGCCGCTCAACAATGGGAAAGCGCATGGCAAGAAGATAAATCTAACTTAGAATACGGTTTAAATGCCGTACAATTGTATATCGAACAAAAGGAGTACAAGAAAGCAATTACCATCTTAAAAGACGATGCTTTTAAAAATGAAATTGAAGCCCAAAATATCATAAAAAAACTAAATCAAACACCTGAAATCTCAAGTGAGAACACATATACGGATGCCATAAAACTAGGTGATGAATACTACAATAAATCCAAATTTAGTGATGCTATTAACGAATACCAAAAGGCCTTAAATTCAGGATTTAACAACCAAGTTGCATCTGATAAAATAAATGACAGTAAAGAAGAACGTCTGTGGCAAGAAGCCAACATTAGTAATGAGATTCAAATTATGGAAGACTATGCAGATAAATATCCTAGAGGAAAACACATTTCAAATGCAAAATCAATAATATCAAACTCATATAAGTCTATTGCTAAAGACGCATTTGAAAAAAGTAATGAATCCAAATTATTAAAGTATTATGATAAATACAAGAAGCGCTTTCCAAATGACGACAGCATCAGTACTATAAATCAATATGTACAAGATTATTATTTTTCCTTAGGCAAAGAAAATCTAAAAAATAAACAATGGACTTCAACGATAACTTATTTTAATGGTTTTTTGAAGTATTCGAATTCTGAAGAGAATAATGAAGTAGCGAGAAAAGGTATCTCAAAATCAACAAGACGTTTAAAAAGAAGAAGTTCAGGGTTTCTATCTGGTGTTTATGAACTAGACGAAAATTTCGGACTCTCATTCGGAAAACTAAATCATAGAGGTCTAGGATGGTATGCTAACTTAAGAGTAAATCCCACATTTGTAACAGAAGCCAATTTCGAAAAAAGTGATAATACACTTACTGAAATCCCAAATGAAGCTAAAGAAGCTATTGGCTCTTTAAGTATTGGAACATCTTTCCCTGTCCTTTACCCTATTTGGATATATATTGGAGGTGGCGCATCTTACAGAGAACGATTAATTGATAATGATGGTGAACCAATATATTTCTCTATTGAAGGTGAAAAAAACATAAATTATTTCCCCGAAGCTGGTATCATGATAAGATTAGGCGGAATCATAATTTCTGGTGGAGCTTCATACCTTAATGAAGAATTAATAATTCAAGGAAGCTTTGGAGTAAAACTTTAAAACACTTATTTCAAAATTCATAAAACAAAAAAAGAGTGCAAAAGCACTCTTTTTTATCGTAAGTCTATCTTAAGTTACTCTATATACCCCATCTCACGCATCCAATCATTATTAAACATTTTACCAACGTAACGGCTGCCATGATCATGAAACAACACAACAACAACATCATCTTTAGTAAAGTGTTCTTTCAATTGCAGTACACCTTTTATAGCAGCTCCTGCACTATTTCCTAAGAACATTCCTTCTTCTTTGGCTAGTAATTGCGTATAGACTGCAGCATCTTTATCGGTTACTTTTGTGAATCCGTCAATAATTGAAAAATCAACATTTTCTGGTAAGATATCCTCTCCAATACCTTCAGTGACATAAGGATAGATTTCATTTTCATCAAAAACACCTGTCTCATGGTATTTTTTAAAAACACTTCCGTAAGTATCTACTCCCCAAACCTTCACATTAGGGTTTTGTTCTTTTAAATATTTACCAACACCAGAAATCGTTCCACCTGTACCTACTCCAACAATAAAATGGGTAACTTTTCCATCGGTTTGTTTCCAAATTTCCGGACCAGTACTTTCGTAATGTGCAGTGGCATTACTCGGATTATCATATTGATTCACATACCAAGAATTTGGTGTCTCCTCACCTAAACGCTTTGAAACCGAATAATAACTTCTTGGATCATCGGGTTCAACATCTGTTGGACATACGACAACTTCGGCACCTACAGCACGAAGAATATCCATTTTTTCTTTAGATTGCTTATCACTAATTACGAAAACACACTTGTAACCTTTAACAATAGCTGCTAAGGCTAAACCCATTCCTGTATTTCCTGAAGTACCTTCAATAATAGTTCCTCCAGGTTTTAAACGACCATCAGCCTCTGCATCTTCAATCATCTTTAATGCCATACGATCCTTAACCGAATTGCCTGGATTGAAAGTTTCGTATTTTGACAATACCAAACATGGTAAATCTGCTGTTAGTTTGTTTAATTTTACGAGAGGTGTATTACCAATTGTACCTAATATATTTTCTGCGTAGTCCATTTAATTTATTTTGCGATGCAAAAATAGACAAAACTCAAGATTTAACTAGGTTTTCTTTGGAAAATTACTCGAATCGAATCGCTTTAACAGGAGAAATTTTTGTGATAATTATTGAAGGGATCAGTAGCATAAGGAAACAGGCGATAAAGGTTCCTAGATTAAGCAAAATAATATAATCCAATCCTATATGAACAGGGATGATAGACACATAATATTGCTCTGGATCTGGAAATTTCAGTAATCCAAATTGTTGTTGAGCAAATAAAAGTGCGAGACCAATTAAGTTTCCCCAAAATAACCCTAAGCAAACCAAATATGCCGCATTATACAAAAACATCTTCCTTATACTCAAATTACTACTACCCAAGGCCTTTAAAATCCCTATCATTTGGGTACGTTCTAAAATGAGTACTAATAGCGCAGTAATCATATTAATTCCAGCTACTATGATCATAATAGCAATAATTCCATAGGTGTTTTTGTCAAAGATTTTGATCCATTCAAACGTAGTATCAAATTTCTCTTCTATGGTTTGTGTATTTAAAAGAGATGGTGTATTGTCCCTAATTTTCTTTTCCATTTGGGTCAGTTGAGAGAAATCTTCAAGGTACACTTCAAAATTACCAATTTGTGTTGCTGCCCATTTATTCATACGCTGAATATGACTGAGATCACCAATCACAAAAGTTTTATCAATCTCCTGAAATCCAGAATTAAAGATCCCAACAATTTTAAAAGTTCGTTGGAAAGGGATCTCATCAATACTCTCTTTACCAAAAACTGTCTGAAATTGGTCGCCAAGCTTAAACCCTAATCGATTTGCCAAATAACTTGAGATGACCACATCATTACTTAGCTTACCTTCATAGGTTGGTAATTTTCCTTCAACTAAAAATTCTTGAACATAGGTCCAGTCGTAATCTGTACCTACACCTTTGAGCACAATACCTTCAAAATCAGTTTCGGTTCTAATCACACCAAATTTTGTAGCTACAGCTTGAATATGCTTAACGCCTTCTATAGAATTAAACTTAGGGTAAAAATCTTGCTCTATAGAAATAGGAACAAAAGACTCATTTGACTCATTGCTATTAAATTCATTTATAGTGAGATGACCATTAAAAGCAACTACCTTTTCCCGCACTTTTTTTTGAAGCCCTAAACCGGTAGCAATTGCAATAAGCATCACAATCATACCAATCGTAATTGCAGCAATACCAATTTTTATTATTGGTGCCGAAACACTACTTTTATACGCTTTACTACCAATAATGCGTTTAGCTATAAAAAACTCGTAATTCAAAATTTAAAAAATGCGTTTATCGATGTTCAAAAATAGGGTTTTCCCAATAATTATTGTGATTGTTTTGGTCTTGATTTCCTGCGGAAATAAAACTAATGGAGATTCTGTAAAAAATAATGAGAGCTTAAATCAAGTTAAGGACGATAATTCTTCAAAATTAAATGATAACATTGTAGTTGGAGCAAATAGAACTGATTTGTATTTGCCATTATTAAAAGGAAAACGTATTGGAATTGTAGCTAATCAAACTTCAGTAATGACCATTTTAGAACGTCGCGCAATTGATAGCTCTACTATGGGAAGCACTTCTGTGATGTATCATTTGGTTGATTATTTACACAACTATGACAATATTAATGTAACTAAGGTTTTTGCTCCAGAGCACGGTTTTAGAGGTAAAGCAGACGCTGGAGAGGTAGTTAAAGATGGTATTGACACCAAAACGGGAATCCCAATTATATCTCTCTATGGAAAAAACAAAAAACCATCAGCAGAACAATTGGAAAATTTAGATCTAGTTGTCTTTGACATTCAAGATGTTGGTGCACGTTTTTACACCTATATTTCTAGCTTACATTATGTAATGGAGGCTTGCGCCGAAGCTAATATTCCTATGCTTATTTTAGATAGACCAAATCCAAATGGTCACTATATTGATGGTCCTATTTTAGAATCAGAACATAAGAGTTTTGTGGGTATGCATCCCATACCTGTTGTACATGGTATGACCATAGGTGAATATGCCAAAATGATTAATGGTGAAGGTTGGCTTAAAAAAGGGATTACTTGTGATATTACTGTAATTGAAATGCAAAACTACAATCATAATAAGACTTATGGTTTACCTATAAAACCATCACCAAATCTACCAAATGATACGAGTATTAATCTTTACCCTAGCCTTTGTTTTTTTGAAGGCACTAATGTTAATGCTGGTCGTGGTACATCTAAGCAATTTCAGATTTATGGAAGTCCGTATCTAGACAAAACCGTTTACAATTTCAAATATATTCCATCACCAAATGAAGGCACTAAATATCCGAAGCATGATGGAGTGCTATGTTATGGTGAGGATCTGAGTGCGCACGAAAAAATGAACACGCTAGATTTAAACTACCTCATTCGTGCCTATAAAAACTCAATCGACAAATCTGTCTTTTTTAATGATTTCTTTGTCAAGCTTGCAGGCACAAAAGAACTACAATCGCAAATAGAATCTGGTATGTCTCAAAAAGAGATTAAGGACACTTGGGTTAAAGGCCTCGACGCATTTAAAAAAATTAGAGCAAAGTATTTGGTTTATGACTAGATTATTTTTTCTCGTTCTTAGAAGCAAGTCGCTCCTTCTCCATGGCCACTAGCCATTCATTATCTCTAAAGATCTTAACAACAAATACGATACGTATTGGAGATTGTACAGCAACAAAAACGTGCTTTCCTTTTGACAAGTTATTAAGTGGAATCTCAATGTGTTTTTTGTTGATAGTCATATCTACTTCACGCTCATAATCTGAACTTACAGCATACACTTTATTGATTATTGTATCGCTTTTAAGGATTAATGTATCTTTAGAGGAATTGAGTTCTTGAATTAAACCTTTGGCTCTTGTGTTGACATTTTTTTCAAGCTTTGCAAAGTCATTTTGGGCTTGAATACTAAAGTTTAACGAAGTGGTTAAACTAAAAAAGATTATAATAAATACTGTTTTCATTTATAAACGTTGGTTAACGTCAACAAACTTGAACTAATAGCATTTTTATAATCCCGAACCTTAAAACTAATTTCTTTTTCGGTTGGCGAGCAAAAAACTCCATGAACGGTAAATAAAACCGAAGTAAAGCATTTTCTCACAGATTAATCAGTATAAGGTTTTCCGTTTGGTCTAAGATGCGTACGCCTATATTCGACTCTAGATATCATATTAGAGCGATTGGGATCTGAAATATTATAGGCTCTTTTAGCCTGCATTTGCAAAGTTTCAAATCCATTATCAGCATTAGCAATTGTCAAACTAAGGTTAGCTGAATCATAATCTAAAGTATGATTGATAACATCTGATGATATGGTGGTATCTGTCACTTTTTTAATTAATTCATCATTTAGAGCAACTCTCGTGTCTAATGCAGACTTATAATCAAATGGTAATATCCTATCAATTTGAAAAACGATAATCTTATCTGCTTGGTAGAACATAACGGTATAGCTACCTAAAGGTAATTCATCTAATGGAATCTTTACACGTTTAACAGCTGGTTTAAACTCAAATACCTTTTCTATAGTATTATTGAGAAAACGTACCTTCTTAAATAAATACTTGTTTTCAAGTACTAAAGAATCTTGAGAGCTCGACAGATTGTGATCTAAATCAAATGCTAATGGATTTACATTTTTTCGAATAGTAGTGTAGGTTTCTTCTTGAGCAAAAACGATACTGCTCATAAGTAGAAACATCACTATAACGCATAGGCGATGTATTGGCACGCCAAGGATAGTTAACTTGTTCATGATTGGGGTCATTTAAAGATTAAACTAAAAACAATTCCAACCTCTTTTTGAGGGAATTGGATTAATAATATACTACAAAGTTAAAATAGACTAAGACTAGAATCTAAGTTGTTAGTTAAAAGAAGGCAAACCAACGACGAACAGAAAATTTTGACCTAAAAAATAGATAAACTACAAAAAATCAAATATTTTATTTGAATTTAAAATTACGTAAACCCTTAAAAATGAACACTTAAACGAACATTTCTATTACTTTTTTAATGTTTTAAGTTGAAGAACTCGATTGGGATAATCTGATATGATTCCGTCTACTTTATAGTCAATCATTAGATTAATATCGCCTATCTCATTTACGGTCCATGGAATAATTTTAAACCCTTCTTCTTGATAATTTGAAATGATCTGCTGATTTAGGAGTTTAAAATTTGGGCTAATAATTTCAGGGCTAAAAGATAGAGCCGAAAGCTTTGTCGCTATCGATTCATTTTCGTCGACCAACAGCGCTATTTGTATCGTTTCATTTTGCCTTTTCGCTTCCTCTAATGCTCTCAAATCAAAAGATTGTATGATGACTCTATTTTCGACGCCTTTAGATTTAATTACATTAAGAACCAGCTGAACAAAATGGTTAACTTGAGGTGTATAAATACCATCATATTCAGGTTTACTTTTAATTTCAATATTATATCTAATAGTTTGGTTTGATTTATGTTCACCCAAATCAATCACTTCTTCAAGCAATGGTTTAGAGAGCTTTACTTTTTCTTGCAATGGAAATCTTGTGTGAGGTTTAGTTCCGCAGTCGTAATATCGCTTAATGCTATCATAGGTCATAGCATACATATTGAATGTCGTTTCGTTATTTTTAAGAATCTCATTTCCGAAGGGATCTAAAGCGATCTCGTGACTCATAAATGGTTCATGAGATACGACGACTTCATAATCTTTAGAGATGACAACGTCTAACTCTAAGGTTTGAATATTTAAGTCTAGTGCTTTTTTAAACCCAAGTAATGAATTTTCTGGATAGAGACCTCTATAGCCACGATGCCCCTGAATATCGAATACCTCATCAGAATTGCAACTCGTTAAGCAAATAACACATAACAACCATAGATAACGCATCATTCAGAAGAATTAATAGTTGTAGGTTTTCTGTATTTATGAAATGGTTGTTTTAAGAGCTCTCCTATTTTACCGTTAGCCTCTTCATCTGGAAAAGTATCAACACCATAAACAATAGCATCTCTATCAAGAGTCATGAACGTTCCGAAGAGTCGATCCCAAATGGAGAAGATATTTCCGTAGTTAGAATCAGTATAAGGTAACATATAATGATGATGAACCTTATGCATGTCTGGAGAAACTAACACATAACTAATTGCTTTATCTATCGTTTTAGGCAATTTGATGTTGGCATGACTAAACTGAGTTGCGACCAAAGACATCGATTGATATAACATGACGATGGCAATTGGAGCACCAATAATAAAGACCCCAATCAACGTAAACACAAAACGAATAACACTTTCTAATGGATGATGTCTATTTGCCGTAGTTGTATCAACATTATGATCTGTATGATGCACTAAATGCACCATCCAAAGTGGCTTCACCTTATGCTCAACATAATGTGCGAGATACGCACCAATAAAATCCAAAAGCAAAACACCCAAGAGTACATAAGCCCAAAGTGGTAAATTAGGAATCCAATTGATGATCCCGAAATCATTAACCTTAACCCAATCTGCTGTTTTAACTAACATAAATGCTAAACCAAAATTAATAATGATGGTAGTTAGTGTAAAAAATAAATTTGGAACCGCATGTTTCCATTTTTTGTATTTAAAATTAAATAGTGGTAATGTGCCTTCGAGAAGCCAAAATAAGGTTAATCCACCTACAAGAATCAAACTCCTATGTAGCGATGGTATAGTTTCAAAATAAGTGACAATCGATTCCAATAGTTCTAAAAGTTCTTGTTAATGATTTGAGTTGCTTTTTTCAAATTTACTAAAGAAAGTTTACTTCTCAAGGTACTAGCATTTTTTTCATCTTTAAGTAATCCATAAGCGGTGTAATAGAGAAAATCAACTAGCTCAGTATTTGCTTCTATAATCTCAGAAGGATCCATACGTTTAAGCTGTCGCAATGCTTTTCGAGGCTTATTTAGTACAAGACTTTGTTTTATTCTTAGTAAATCCATTCTTTGAAGTAAAGCCTGCTTATTTTCTATTGTGTCGTTTAAATAGGTACTAGCCTCATCTAAATATATTGAAGACACTTTGATGATTTCGGCCCTAACCTCTTTGTTCACGTAAATACCATAATCTATATATTTAGAAGCCAAACGAAATGTGGTATAAAAGTCTTTTTGTTTAGAATAATTAGTCAGTTCTCCTTTTAAAATAGACGTGTTTAAAGCATATCGTTCAACAAAAGTTGTCATATTTAGAAAGAAGTTATCATACACGACAATCCTGTTAATTATCGTGCCATTGGCATCTAAAATTTTAATAGAATCATCATTAAATTTATCAATATACTTTTTACTGCGCTTGCCTTTTATCTCTTCATAAAGTTCTGTATACTGCGATTCATTTACGACTACTGGAATAAAATGCTCCCAAATTAAATTATTAATATATTCGTTTTTGAACATATTTTCAATGACAACGCTACCACCTCTATCATTACTTATTTTAACTGGCTCTGGATATAGTGTAGATTCTTCCCAAACCATAAGAATTAATTTGTCTTGAATAAGTGCCAATCGCTTTGCTGCGTCAAGAGATGTATACCAATCTATTTCTTGAGAGACACCAAGAATAGGAAAAGTTAATAATAAAATCAATACAATTTTTTTCATATTAAATCATAGTTTAATGCGTTGTTTCATTTCTTCAACTATATGAAATGCTGCAGGACAAATCGCTACATTTTTTAGTGTAAGATTAGATATTTGTTGAAATTTCTTTCGGTCTGTATGTGGAAACTCACGACAAGCCTTTGGTCTCACTTCATAAATAGAACAATAATTATCTGTTCCCAAAAATGTACATGGCACAGACTGCAATACATAATCATTTTCTTCATCCAAACGCAAGTATGTATCTATAAATTGTTGCTGTTTCATTTTAAAAAACTTAGCGATGCGCTCAATATCTTTAGGTGTAAATAAAGGCCCTGTAGTTTTACAACAGTTTGCACATTCTAGGCAGTCTGTACGTTCAAATTCTGCCTCATGAAGTTCTTGCATAAGATAATCTAATTGCTTAGGCGGCTTTTTTTTAAGCTTTGTAAAGAATGTCTTATTTTCCTTATGCTTATCTTTGGCGAGTTTTGGAAGATGATTTATCAGGTCTTGCATAACACAAAAATACTACTTTTATGAAAGACCTTTTTGGGAAAGCCTTACTAGATTATCACACCAATAATTATACCGAAGACCTCATCACATCCACTAATATTTCGGGTGAAGATGAATTGCCACTTCCTTACTTATTTAGAAGCTATTCTGAAATGCCAAAACTAGAACAAAAGGCCTTGCAATTGTGCAAAGGAACTGTATTAGATGTTGGTTGTGGTTCTGGAAGCCATAGTTTATACTTACAGGAGAAAGGGTTTAATGTTAAAGCCATTGATATTTCTGAAGGTGCAGTTGCCGTCTCAAAAGCTAGAGGCGTTAAGCATATAGAACTGAAAGCAATTCTAGATGAAACTAACACCTTTGATACCATTTTACTCTTAATGAATGGGACTGGTATTTTTCAAGAGCTATCTCAAGTTCCAACCTATTTGAAACATTTAAAATCACTTTTAAATTCGGAAGGTCAGATTTTAATAGATTCTTCAGATATAAAATACATGTATGAAGATGACGATGGTGGCTTATGGATTGACACCAATGCTAACTATTATGGCGAATTAGATTATTTTTTGAGTTATAAAGACGAAGATGAAACTCCAATGAAATGGCTATATCTCGATTTTGATCGTTTACAATTGGCTTGTGAATCTGTAGGTTTGCAATGCGAAAAAATTATGGATGGTAATCATTATGATTACTTGGTAAAAATTACTGCTCTTCTCCATTAACAAACGTTTGTTCTACTTTAATATTAGGAATTTCATTTTCATTAACCGTCATGATATCTTTATCCAAAATGATAAAATCGGCTAGCTTTCCTTGTTCTATACTCCCTTTTTCGTTCTCTTCAAAATTAGAATACGCAGCCCAAATGGTCATTCCTTTTAAAGTTTCCTCTCTGGTCAAACCATTTTCTTTTTGAAATCCTCCTTCAGGAAATTGCTCTAAATCTTGTCGTGCTACAGCTGCATAAAACGTTAAAAACGGACTTACTTGCTCAACAGGAAAATCGGTACCCAAAGCCACCTTTCCGTAGGCATTGAGCAGTTGTTTATAAGCATAAGCGCCTTTAACACGTTCACTTCCTAAACGATCTTCAGCCCAATACATATCACTTGTCGCATGTGTAGGTTGAATGGATGGCAAGACATTTTTATAGAGGTTGAAATCTTCTGGTGAAACCACTTGCGCATGTTCTACACGCCAACGCCTATCGGATTTGCCGTTTAAGACTTTATTATACGTTTCTAAAACCGCATGATTTGCCGAATCACCTATGGCATGTGTATTCATTTGATACTCTGAATCTGCAATTTTTTGAGCCGAAGCATTGAACGTTTCTAAATCGGTTACCAATAATCCAAAATGATTTGGTTTATCACTATAAGGAGCTCTTAGCATGGCTCCACGTGATCCCAAAGCGCCATCGGCATAAAACTTAAATGAACGTACATTCAATCTATCGGTTTTAATAATTCCTTTTTTTGTGTAATACTCTACATTGTCCTTTGAAAACGACACCATCGCATACACTCGCATTTTTAAATCTCCTGCTTGTTGCAAACTATCAATAATTTCAATTGAAGCTTGACTAAGTCCTGCATCATCAACCGTAGTTAATCCTAAATCAAAGCAAATATCTTGAGCTGCCATTAACGCTTTTACAGTATCATCGCGTGTAGGTTTAGGCCAATAATTCATGACCAAATTTTCGGCATTATCTACTAAAACTCCTGTAAGCTTACCGTTTTCAATCACAACTTCTCCTCCTTCAACTTTACTATCAATAGTAACTTTCCCTAAATCTAAAGCAGCTTGATTACACAATATCGCATGACCATCAACACGTGTTAGAGCGACAGGTGTATCTGGGAACATTTTATTTAACAGTGTGTTATTTGGAAACTTCTTTTCTTCCCAATCGTTTTGATCCCAACCTCGTCCTGTTATGAATGAGACATTATTTTTATTCTGAAAATCTAAAACACGTTTAACAACGTCTTCAAAACTTTTTGTTCCTACAAGATTTACTGCTTGCTGGTTAAACCCTAATCCTAAAAAGTGACAATGTGCATCAATAAGTCCAGGAACGATTGTTTTACCTTCAGCATCGATTTCATGTTCTGAACTATACTTCGCTTTAATCGCTTCGGTGGTACCTACTTCAACGAATTTTCCATCTTTAATGGCAAAAGCTTCGGCTTTGGCAAAATCATGATTAACAGTATAGACATTAGCATTAACAATAATAGTATCTACAGTTTGCTGTTCTTTTGAACAGGAGTAAGACACAATTAAAAGTAAAAGAATGGTTAGTTTTTTCATAGTTAATATGTTTAGACGTATAAAAATACAAAAAGCATTCAATCTCTAAGTTTAGAAGTTGAATGCTTTTTGTATTTATTAATTCTATATTTTAAAAATCAAACTGATACGTCGCTCCAGCCAAAAACTGAATGCCTTGTACTGGATAATTTAACCAACGGTTATAGTCTTGGTTTGCGATATTGTTTGCTTTAGCAAATGCCGACAATTGATCGTTAATTCGATAGCCCAAATGAGCGTTTAGATCAAAATAGCTATCTAAGGTAATTGTTTCCCGTATTGGAAGTGTTAATGTACCAACGCCTGTAATAAATTCATCCTTTCGTTCTCCAATAAAAAATAGATTAGCGCCTGCAAACCAATGCCTATTAATTTGATAATCTAAAAAGGCAGAGGCTTTAATATCTGGTAAATTCCAAGGTTCGGCTTCATTATCTGTGTCATAGGCGAAATATTCAGCTTTCAGACCTAACTTAAAGTTTCTATTCACATCTATATTTAATGCTCCAGCCACTGAAAAAGTAGTCACATCATCATAAGTTATTCCGAAAGAATTTCCATATTGATAGTTCTCACGATCAACACCTGCATCTGGATTAGCTTTAAATAAAGCACGATTATTATCGGCTAAATAATGACCACTAATATCATAACTCACACTATTGGAAAGTCTTCCTTTTAATCCAAGAGACACGTTATAAGCTTGATCTGTTGGAATGATAAATAAGGTTGGAGAAACAAATGGGTTGTCTTGTGCAAAATCATAATATGAATTTTGAATCAATCCACCTTCTATGCCTCCATAAGCAATTAACAACTCGTCAACTAAACGATAGCTCGCGGTAAAATTAGGATAGATAAAAAACTTACCATCACTAGCTTCAGTATCATTAAGATATACCAAGTTAACACCCAAATTCACTGTAAGATCATCTTGTATTATTTGATAGCTTGGTGCCAATCCAAAATTGACATTGCTATAGTTTAACTCATTGGTATTAAAGTAAGCTCTATCAAATGAACCTCCAATATAATCGATAGTCACTTCCGTATTGATTACCTCATCATTTATAGGCACATCAAATTCTGATTTTAAAACAAACCTGTTTTCACCAGAATCCTGATTATCACCAAAACGTCTATACAACACACTACCTCTATTGATAATGGCATCTTCAAAATTGATATTTCCGCCAAAATTAGCTGTGTAAAATGAATGATCGACATCAAAAGTTGGAATACTTTGGTCTGGAACACCATACCAATTAAAGGTTTGCAATTGGAAACCACCTTCAACTTTCCATGAGTAGTCATTGAGTTTCTGACTGTAATGTGCATTTAAGGCAGTTTCCGAAAAATTATTATCGAAATTCACACCATCAATTTCACCAGCAGATGAATGATGACTAAAATATCCACCTACTCGTTCCGAATTACTTAAGGCATGATTAAGGTAGACTTCACCAAGAATCGTAGTATAGGTTCCAACACCTAAAGAAGCATAATTATCGAACAATTTTACAGGCTTTTCTTTATCGACATTTGCAGCCTTTCCTTTTGCAGGTGTAAATGTTGATGCCACAGGTATTGAAAAAATATTATACTTGATTTCCTTCTTTTTTGTTGTGGTAGAATCGTTTAATGATGGCGTTTCTTTAATTTTAAACGCATCAGAAATCTTTGGTGTATATGGTTTAACCACATTTACCACATCAGTATCAATCGTATCTTTTTCTCGCTCTTGTGCGAAGGTCCTTGTAACGCTTAATGCTAAAATGACTAAGACGATATATTTAAATTTGTTTTGCATAGTTCTAATTTTGTTCGGATTCGACAGAGGCATTTGTCTTGGCTTCTTCGGCTTTAATTCTATTCAATTCTTCTTTAGCATCGTCAACTACATCATCAAATTCGGCAAAGTTGGTAATGACACTTTCTAAGATATAAGTCGCTTGAAATGCATCTCCTAAGGCATCATAGTTTTTAGCCATTACAACTAATCCTTTTGCGCTATAGTATTTATAACTGCTATAATCTCTAGCTAATTTTTGAACTGTTGTATTGGACGACTGAAACTTCCCTTCTTTGTGTTTGAAATAGGCATTGTAATACAAGGCTTCGGCAGCTACAACTCCGGTAGCAATTTTTTCAACTTTTGCATAAGCGTCTTTAGCTTTGTTTTCGTCTCCTGTTTTTATAGCCGAACGTGCAATAATAATCTGCGCATCACTCTTTACTTTATTGTCGATTTTTGAATTCTGAAGTACTTTTTCAGCATAGTCAACAGCTTCAGTATAGTTCTCTCTTTGATAGTAAGCATTCATCAAATTAGATTGTGCATACGTAACATTTTGAGGATAATCGGCATCTGATTCTAATCGTTTAAGTAACGGAATGGCTTTATCCCAATTTGATGCATTTAAATAGATCTCAGATAATTTCACTATCGATTGCTCGGTAAATTCGCCTTTTTGTTTACTCACCACATATTCATAGTGTGGCCTGGCATTCTCAGGTAATTCCTTTTTCGAATACAACTCGGCAACATAAAAGTGTGATTTTAACGCATGTATTCCATTTGGAAATTCATTCAAATATTTATTAAACTGACGAATTGCGCCATCGGTATTATTATCTAAATATTGCTTTTCTGCAGCTAAATAGGCTGTATTATCTAACTCTGCATCTGTGACATCAACATAATCCAAGGTTTTAACCCAAGCAGCATATTCGTCTACACGACCAAGATCAATATAGATGAGTCGTGCGGTTGAAACCGCTTGATTAGCTTCACCTGTAGACGGATAATTATTGGCTACTTTTTTTAATTTACGCAAGGCACGTTCATTATCATTAGCGTTGTAATATGATAACCCTTGACGTAATAAGGCTTTTGAGATAAAAACACTTGTTCTATATTCTGATATAAGTCGTTCATACATCGTCATCGCCTTATCTGTTTCATTTGATTTTACATACGAATTTGCCAACTCATACATGGCATCATCTCGTAAGGAAGATCTAGGAAAATCATCGATAAACGATTGCAGTCCTTGAATTTTTTTTGAGCCTTGACCAACATAACCATAGCTCATTGTCTTTTGAAAAGAGGCATAATCTCCTTCTATTTCGTTAATTCCAATGGCTTTATCATAAGCAGCTATAGCTTTATTATAATTGGTAGACACAAAATGTCCATCTCCAAGTCTGAGATAAGCATCATTTAAGCGTAGCTTATCATCTTTATGGTTAGCGATAAACTTTTGAAAGCTCGCTGTGGCCTGATTATAATCTTTAAGTTTAAAATAGGTATAGGCGATGTTATAATCGATATTATTAATTTCATTTACATTTTCTGCTCCACTTTGCAACATGAATTGTTTAAAACCAATAAGTGCCTCATCAAAATTATTCAAATGGTAATCTGTTTCAGCTTTCCAAAATGTTGCTCTTGTTGTAAAAACAGGATCTTTGGCTTCATCTATTGATTTATTAAATAAGGCTTTTGCTTCGTTATAATCGCCCTCATTATAGACCTCAATACCTCTGTAAAATGCTACTTTTTGATAAGCCACACGATTTTCAAAACTTCGTTTATTCTCTAAAAGCTTTATGGCTTCTTTGTAGTTTCTTGAAGTGATGTAAGAATCTATCAATAAGGTTTCTATTTCTTCTTTGTAACTCGTATCTGGATACTTATCTAGATAACTTGTTAGCACTTGCGGAACCGACTGATAAGGGTTACCAATCTCGTAGCTAATCTTAGCATAGTTTAGCCATGCATCCTCTTGGATCTTCAAATCATAATCCATCTGAGAAGCGTTTCTAAAAGCATTTAATGCTTCTTGTTTTTTATCTAAATTAATATAGCTCTCACCCAAGTGATAGTAAGCATTTTGTGCCACGCTATTGTTACCTCCAATAATTTTATTGAACTCAGAAATAGCACTTTCAAAGTCGTCTTGCTTATAGTAAGCATAACCCAACTGATAATAATCGACATTGTTCCATTTGCCGCGTCTTCCTTTATAATCTTTTAAATATGGAATGGCTTGGGTGTATTGTTCTAAATTAAAATGGCTTTCTCCTATAATTTTGGAGAGTTCAGATTTCTCCTTTGGGCTACTATTGTCTAATTGCTCCTTGGCTAAGGTAATCGCCTTCTCAAATTTACCGAGTTTAAAGTTTAAATCGGCTTGATAATAGGACAGTTTCTCTTTGTATTTTTCTTGATCGCTAACTTGATCAAAGTACTCATTGGCCTTGTCATAATCGTCACCTTCATAAGCCATAAAACCTATATAATACTTAGCCTGTGAGCCGTATTTTTTTGATGTAATTACTCGGTTTAAATACTTATTGGCTCCTGTTTCGTCTCCAGTAGAATACAAAGCATAACCATAATTAAAATTAAATTTATCACGTTCGGAACGCGATACACTATTTTCATCTACTTTATCATACCATTTTCGAGCATAGGCATACTTTTCATTTGTGAAATAGTAATCGGCCACATCTAAAAATGCCGTATTTCTTTTGGTACTCGTCGGATAATTATCCACAAACTCCTGAATAAGATCATCAGCATTTTTCTGGTTTAAACGCACTGCACAGTTGGCAATATAATAGGCACATTCTGACTCTACGGTTTCATTTGGCGCATCATTTTTTATAGCTTCAAACATAGATTGAGCTGCTTGATACTGCTTATTATTATAGAGCGTGAGTGCTTTTTGATAGTCGACTAGATCACTAGTATATGCAGCTGTTTGCTGGGCTTGCAAATAAGAAGCCAATAACAAAAAGCTAAGTACAAAACTTATTTTTCTGAAAGTCATTAAGTTCGATTTTTAATTGATGTCAAAGATAATTTATCTCCTACCTATAACGCAACAATCGTGCTATAATTATACACGGACTTATTAAATAGACTGTTTAGGCAAGATTCTGTTACACTTTACGTTTTATCTAAAGCAATTTAGAATTTAGTTTTTGGCTATTGGTAGTTGCTAGTTTTTATAATACATTTACATTTCTATTAAATTGTCACCAAACATTATGTCTGAAACTGTTTTACAACTCAAAAATGCATCTATCTACCAAGGGGATAGCATGGTATTATCTGATGTGAATTTTGAAATGAATAAAGGGGATTTTGTTTATCTTATTGGTAAGACAGGAAGCGGAAAAAGTAGCTTTATGAAAACGCTTTATGGCGATTTAGAACTTACTGAAGGTGAAGGTCACATTGTAGATTACAATTTGAGAACAATGCAAGAAAAAGACATTCCGTTTTTAAGACGAAAATTGGGTATTGTTTTTCAGGATTTTAAATTGTTACCTGATCGTACCATCAATGGTAATCTTGAATTTGTTTTAAAAGCTACAGGATGGAAAGACAAGACTGAAATACAAGAACGTATTGAAACTGTTTTAGATAAAGTAGCCATGAAAACCAAGGGCTTTAAATTTCCGCATGAATTATCAGGAGGAGAACAGCAGCGTATTGCTATTGCTAGGGCATTATTAAATGATCCTGAATTGATTCTGGCCGATGAGCCTACAGGTAATTTAGATCCGCAAACAAGTATCGAAGTCATGGAAGTATTACTTGACATCAATAAGAACGGAAATACTATTTTGATGGCCACTCACGATTATGCCTTATTACTGAAATATCCAAGTAAGACGTTAAAGTGCGACGAAAACAAAGTGTTTGAAGTTGTACAGCGTAAAGGCTAAAACCCTAGCCACTTAAAAAAACGTTTAAAAGCATTATCTTTTTTTTTGGTAGATACTTCAGCTATCTCCTGTGTTTCAAATTCGACAATGAACACGCCAAAATTAGATAAGGTTTTATTGGCCTTAGTATTATGAAGTGGTTTTTCAAATGCAGTCTGTTGCATTGGAAGCATTACTTTAAGGTCTTCGGAAAGTGTCCCAGTACTTAGAACCGAACTTAAGTTTTCAACATCATAAATAGTGTAGACCATTCCAGCTGCCAGACCAGTTTTTGAAAAATCGGCCAAAACAGATTGACCTTCCTTATCAAGTATAACAACTTTAAATGTATTGTCGCGATGTTTATATCTCACAACACTAGTGACAGTTTTCATATCAAACTGTGTGATACTTTTAGATTTACTATTTCCGTCTAAACCAAAATTTGAATGCCAGGTTTTCAAATCATAATCGTCATGTTTTAAAATCCTAAATCCTGTATTGTTTTTAGTATAATAGGTGTTCTTTTTCAACTTCCATTTCGATATATGTTCTAAAACTGAAGGTTGCATATGTACATAACCACAATACACTTTATTATTTTCGAAGGTTAATGATTTTGCATGTAAAATTCGGAGCCCGTTATTTCTCCCAATAATAATGTTGTTTTTCACAGTCACATTTTCAATAGGTGCATTTTTATGAAATCCTAGTGTCAAGGATGCACCATCACCAGCAACTTGAGCATTAGCCACATTAGTATTGTGATACAAAATATTATTTAACACCTTGATATTCTTTGCAATGTTAATCCCATTTCTATCACCAGATGCCACAATCAAATTATCTTTAGTCCTACCAGCAGGTGAACCATTATTAAAAAAGACGTTACTTCTCAACTGATAATTTTTGACGTATTCTACCTTAGCTCTTTTATTGGCCGACCATACTTCAATGCCCTTATAATAATTATTAAAAATGATACAATTTTCAAACACTCTTGTTTTTTCACTATTATTTTGGGTGTACACACCTTCTCCAACACCTTTTCCTCTGTACATATAGCCATTATTATAAATCAAGCAACCATTAAAAATAGTTCCTCCTGTGTGCTTCCATGACCCAACACCAAGACCTGGATTATTGTAGATTTTTAGATTTATAAACTGACAATCTTCACCAATGGAATGCTCTAACCCATTAATACGCACAAAGTCTGGATCTTCCCCATTTCTAGAAAAATCTCCCAAACATGTAATGTCGAAATTTTTATAAATAACTTGTTGTCCACGTACTTCAAGCACATGTTTCTTGTTCGAACTCACATTTCCGTTGAGAACAACCTTATCATTTTTATAAGCAGAAACTGTAATATATTTATTTGGCTCTAAACATCTAAGTGTACTCACAAATTTCCCATTATAGATACCTTCATGCAACCAAATAATATCACCAGCATTAACACTTTTAGGCTTTTGTTTTAATGCCGTTTGAAGATCCCATGGATCATCTATTGCACCAGTTCCATTAGTTGTACCAGGTGTTTCTTTATGATCTTTAGGAAAAACATGAAATTCCTGTTGCGCATTTACAGAAAGCCCAACTAAGAATAACAAAATATAGAGTAATCGTTGTATCATAAACAAGTATTTCCAATTACTGTACCAAAAATAGACATTCAAAATAGTTAATACCATAAAAAGTGTATTTTTGGATAATAAGATCTTAGCATGCTATCTGTACTTATCCCTGTTTATAATTATGATATTAGGCCGCTCGTGAATACACTTCATGAACAACTGACGTCTGCACAAATTAGCTTTGAGATCATTTGTATTGATGATTGTTCTAAAGCAGATATAAGTTCCATCAATTCTGAAATACAACAACTCGCACATACATCTTATCATGTATCATCCAGTAACAAGGGAAGAGTGGCTACGCGACATGCATTGGCAGTTCAAGCATCGTTTGATTGGCTCTTATTTTTGGATGCTGATGTATTACCAACTTCAGACACGTTTGTATCTAATTATTTGACGTATTTGACTTCGGATTATGATGCAGTATATGGCAGTTTTGCTTACAAAAAAGAAGCACCTCAACCAGATTTTGTATTGCGCTGGACTTATGGACAATCCAAAGAGCAAGTGAAAGCTGATATTAGAAACAAGAAGCCTTATAAGATTACCATTTCGGCAAATTTTCTCATAAGAACATCAGTATTTAAACACATCAATTCAAAAATCACCTATAAAGGCTATGGCTATGATAATTATTTCGGATCGCTTTTAAAAACTGAAAAATCGAAAATATGTCACATTGATAATGAAGTGTTTCACTTAGGTTTAGAATCCAATACTTCCTATTTAAATAAAGTAGAACAATCTGTAGACACCTTGTTGAAATTGGATAATCAAGGGTTAATCAACACTACTGAGAATAGTTTAATTGTTGTGTTTAGAACCTTAAAACAATGGCGATTAAATAGCTTATTTTCGTGGCTATTCAAAAAATTTAAAAGCCGTTTAACATCCAATTTGCTGAGTCAAAAACCAAGTATGCTTATGCTTCAATTATATAAATTGAGTTACATTTGCTATCAAGATTTAAACTCATGAATCCTTTTTTTTCAATAGTCATTTCGGTTTACAATAAGGAAAAGCACGTGGCTAACACCATTAATTCTGTACTTGATCAAACCTTTGATGATTTTGAAATAATCATAGTAAATGATGGCTCTACCGACAATAGTCTAGACGTCATACATCAATTTGAGGATTCTAGAATTACTGTCATTAACCAAGATAATCTTGGGGCATCCGAAGCTAGAAATGGAGGGATGAGCATAGCAAAGGGAAGATTTATTGCACTTTTAGATGGTGACGACCTTTGGGAGAATACCTTTTTACAGCAAATGAACAAGGCTATAAAAATGCATCCAAATCAATCTGTATTCTCGTGTGCTATTGCTCACAAATATGATGATAATATTGCTCCTGTTTCATATGGCTTTGAGGCTTATGAAGACCTACTTGTATTAGATTTCTTTAAAGCGAGTAACAAGCATGCTATACTATCGGGTTCTAGTGTCGTTTTTAAAACCTCTATTTTAGATGTTATAGGAAATTTTGACACGAATTACACCTCTGGAGAGGATACTGACTTTTGGGTTAGATTAGGTTTACATCATCCTGTAGTGTTCATCACTAAAATTTTGGTGCATTACGTTTATGATCGTAATAGTTTATCAAACAGCATCAGTAGTGTCGTAGGCAAGCCTAAATATGACAACTACTACCAAGAAGAAAAAAAGAATATCTATTTGAAAAAATATTTAGACCGAAACAGATACACTTTGGCTATTTTCAGTAAATTATATGATGATAAAAAGGCGTTTGACTTTTACAAAGCTGATATTGACGTAAAAAATCTCAACTGGAAACAAAATCTGTTATTGAAACTCCCTAAGTGGGCGATTAATTTCCTTTTAAGCATTAAAAGTTTAAGCGGTAAAAAGCTATACTACAAGTCTTTATAAGATTTAAAATCTTCGTAATTTCTAATATAATCAGACTCATCAAAATCGTCAGAAGCTAGAACCAAGCATACTGCTCCAGACGAAAAATTCTCTAACTCCCTCCAAATACCAGTAGGTATAAGTAATCCTTTATCGGGTTTATTAAGCATGATTTTTTTCTTATTCACACCATCATCAAGAACAACTTCAAAACTTCCGCTCAATGCAATTAAAAACTCAATCTGATTCTTATGAGCATGTCCACCTCTATAGGCGTCACTGGGCACATCATATAAATAATACACTCTCTTTATAGGATAGGGAATTGTATCCTTTTCAATAACAGCAAGGTTCCCTCTAGGATCAGTAATTTTGGGAATGTCAATTATTTTAATATTCATGTAATTGGTCTATTTTACCCTGAGACTTCAATGTGTTGTACATCTTAATGCCTTTAATTCCTACCGAAAATTTATAGGCAATATCGCCAATCCCGATAAAACGGCATCTTACGAGAAAAAAGATATACTTAATAAGCCAAAGATAGCTTAAATTACCATAAAACCGTTGATGCATAGCTGCTCTTGCATATATGGCGTTATCACCGCCCATTCGACGTCCTGAACTTTCATTAGGATGCATAACAATTGTTTTCGCCACATGCTGCATTGGTAAACCTTTATCATAAGCGTTTCTCAAAAATACATATTCTGTAACGCCTTTAAAGACCGATCCAACTCCAAAATAATGATTGAAATACACTTGCGCATCTTTAAACGCCAATCGTCTAAATGTAATGACCCATGTATAAATTCTTTTGAGTGAATCTTTAGAGTGTCTTCCCTCTGGATAATACGTAGTATAAGGTTTACCCTCTTCATCTATGGCTTCAAAAGAAATCATACTTGCATCTGTAAAATTTTGATAAGCAGTGACAATAGTATCTCGTAAGTTGGGTTGATATACAATGTCATCGTCAGACATCAAGCAAATATCCTTAGTAGCGTTTTGAATGGCTAAATTTCGACTTGCAGGTGATCCACGTTCTAAAGAATTAATCACTTTTATTTTGGGATTCTCAGATGTCAAGAATTTATCCTCTGTGGTTTGATTGACAATAATGATATCAAAATCGGTTATATCATTATGCTGAAATATAGGTTCTAAGAAGCTCAAATCTTCTTTAAACATAGTCGATATTAAAATTTCAATTTGTAATGACATTAGCTAAACCCTTACCATGTTAGGGGAATTCTTATTTTTGCTTAAAAGTAATATTTTTTATGCGAATATTGTTGGTTGGGGAATATAGTAGACTTCATAATTCTTTAAAAGAAGGACTTACCAAATTAGGACACGAAGTTGTTATAGTAGGAAACGGTGATGGCTTCAAAAACTATCCTGTTGATCTATTTCTCGATCATTCGTTTCATAAACCTTTTCTCAGAAAACTTAAAGTTGCCTTTTATAAATTAACATCTGTCGATTTAGGCTCGCTAGAGATCTATTTAAAAGCTGTTTATAAATTCAAAAAAATGAAAGGCTTTGATGTTGTCCAGCTTATCAATGAATCTCCTTTGGTTATTCAAGCCAAATATGAAAAACGATTTATCAAGCGCCTACTTAAGCACAATAAAAAATTATTCTTATTGTCTTGTGGTATTGATCATCAATGTATGAAATTTATGATGGATGGCAAGTTTAGGTATAGTATAATGAGCCCTTATTTGGCAGACAGGTCGTTATACAAACTTTATAAATTTCAGCTTCAATATTTAAATTCTGAGTTTACACGTTTGCATCATTTTATTTATGAACATGCCAATGGTGTGATTGCAACAGATATGGACTATCATCTGCCCTTAGTGGGACATCCCAAATATTTAGGATTAATCCCTAACGCTATAAATACTGAAAAGATAAAATACATTCCGTTTACAACTGATGGCAAAATTAAAATTTTTCATGGCGTCAATAAAAGCGCCATTGTAAAGAAGGGTAATATCTACTTCGAAGAGGCATTAAAAATCATAGAAAAAAAGTATGCCGACAAGGTCGAAATTAAAACCACATATAGTATTCCGTACGAACAGTATATTAAACTTTACGATGACTGTCATATCTTACTGGATCAAGCTTACGGATACGATCAAGGTTACAATGCACTTGAAGCGATGGCCAAAGGGAAAGTCGTGTTTACCGGAGCAGAAAAAGAATGGGTTAAACATTATGGGTTAGAGAAAAATACGGTTGCTATAAATGCAAAACCTGATGTAAACAGTCTCGTTAAAAACTTAGAGTGGTTAATTAACAATCCTGAACAGATTGAAATAATTTCTAAAAATGCCCGTCGTTTTATTGAAAAAGAGCACAACTTATTAAAGGTTACTAAACGTTATTTAGAAACCTGGAATAATAATTAGCTAAACTATCAAGTGTTTATCCATTCTATCTTTTTCCCCTTCCCAATCTCTTGTGATATCAGTTTTGAGGAGCTTAGCTGGAACACCGCCAATAAGAATATTGTTCCCCAGTTCAATGTAATCTTTATTACACAAGCTATTTGAAGCAATGGTGCAATAGTCTGGTGTCTTGGTTTTTGATAAAACCGTTACTCTAGTACTTACAAAATTATAATTTCCAATTTCAATCGGAGAAGAGAGTCTAAATGCTTCTTTGGTTTCAACATCAATTAGCTTGTGAAAATTGGTATCTATGATTTGGCATTCTGAACCAAACCTTGCATAATTGCCCAATACAATTGAATTTGTACAAATGAGTTTCCCACTAGTTCCTATAGATGCCATATTACCAAAAACACATTTAGCTTCTTCTTTGATATATATGAAGTTGTCTTTACCAAATTGTGCAAAACCATTAAATTCCATACGGCCTCTAAGATATAGTTCTGCAATACCCTTTGATCTGGTGTTCATCTCATATTGCTGACCAAAGCCAATCATTCCTCTTTTTATTGGAGCACTTATTTTAACCGAACCTTTTAGGCTAGAAAATTTAATGCTTCCATAAAAATAGAAAGGCAATTTTTTTGCTTGTCTAAATGGCAGCATTTTAAAATTAAAATACAATGTCTTTATCCAATTTACAGAAAAAAAGAACCTGATTTTTTTATAAATCGAATAGAAATAAAAATAAATATGTTTTAAAAGTTTAATCATCGGACTTATTAAAAAAACGATTTATGATAGCAAAAAGATCTACTCTTTTATTAAGTTCAACATAGGAGTAAGTTATAGACATTACAATTAAAACCGCATATAATATATACTTGTATAATAAGGTATTTATATATGTTGTAAAAAACGTCGCTAAGGCCAAAAATGACATGATTATAAAAATTGACACTAGTTCAGTACTAAGCTTTAATTTATAAAATTTACCTGTAACCATCTTCATTCCTAAAAAATGACATATATAATACACTAAAAAACTAATTCCTAAACCTTCCAATCCATAAAAATAATATCCCAAAATATTAAAGATTAACATCAAAGCATTAAAAAATACCGCTGTTTTAATAAATAATTTCGAATCTCCTTTTGCTAAAATCACATACCCCATTGACCAAGATAGGGTTTTAAATAGTATTCCTAAAATAGCCCAAGATATAAAACCAGTAATGACCAGAAACTCGTTTGAATATAAGACCTTTACTATTATTGGTAAGAAAGATAAAAAGCCAACAACTAGAGGACCAATAATTAAAATGCCTATAACTGCCTGTTGACTAACAGTTGAATTGACTTTGTCTTCAAAAGAAACAATTCCTGATAATCTTGGAAAGTAATCCGTTTGCATGGCATTAAAAACCATTCCTACATAAGAATTCATAATCATAAAACCTGCTACATAATACCCTACTTCATCCACACCTCCAGCATGACTTAGATATAACTGAAAAACATATGCCGCTACTAGAGTAATAGTCCCTCTTACACTCAACATAAAACCTAAGCCCAGCATGCCTTTTGCCTTTAAATAAACGTCTTTATTTGAAAGTTTTACTTTTTCAAAACTGAGTTTATTACTGTAAAACCAACTCACACTTAAAGCTGCTAATGACGAGAGTACAATTACTGGAACAATAGCATCCAATCTAAAAAAGTAGTATAATGGCAGACTTACTAAGAGCGCAATAAAATTTCCAAGAAGATTTGCTTTAGCCAACAATTTTAGTTTCCTAAAACCCTGTAACAATGCCAGCTGTCCTGATGATAATTGATTAAAGAGCAAAGATAACGAGATCCAGATGAACCCGATAGTATACTCATAATTATCAAATGCTAACAGACTTAATAATGGAGAAAGTATAATAGTTACGACAACACCTAGCAATCCTGTAAACCAAACTACTTTTCGAATCGTAGCGACAACCTCAGATACTTGATTATGATCATCTTGATTATCAGATAACGCTATTTCACGAACGGCTGTGGTGTCTAAGCCTAATCGGGTGACTTCTCCAACGACTTTCAATGTCGAAGATAAAAGACCAATAATTCCCATACCTGCGGGTCCTATCCAAAGTGCTACGACTTTAGAACGAACTATAGAAATTAAAATACTAAATACTTGCACTGCTCCAAAGAGAGAAGTAGATTTTAAAATATTCGTATAGTCTCTATTATGTTTAGGCATTACCTGTTATCACTCTTTAGAACTTTCAGTAATTATCCCAAATAGGGATGAACCAAAAATAAGCAATACAATTCCAAAGTGCATTAAATAGCTTAAAAAATGCCCAATAACTGCTCCTTCAACACCAAAAACATCAATAAGATAGATACTAGATATGTATAGCATTACTACAAGGAACACTTCAATTATGATAAAGTGTGTAAACATTTTCTTGGCTAAGAATTGATAAGCGATAACAATAGACAATACTTTTACAAAATCACCTAGAAGTTGCCAGAAGAATAGATGTTCTACAGGTTTAAATTCATCAGAAAAGATAAGTGGCACTATGAATGGCTTTAAAAAGTAAAGCAAGAGCAAACCCAAACCAAAAATAGGCATCACCGATTTATAAAATCCAAATACTTCTTTTCTAAATTCTTTTTTACTGTCTATCTCACTAAATCTAGGGACTATATAAAGCGTAATAATAGAAGTAATGAACATCAAGTAATAATCAGATATTCTATTCATCGCTTCCCAATAACCGGCTTCTTTAATACCAACTTCGGCTATGATATAGTTACGAATGTAAATTGAAATAATTGGCAAAGCTATTGCAGTCACTAATGCCATTGCTGCATATGGACCAAACGATTTCAAAATAGTAAAGCTTATATGATCTGCTTTGATATAAGTCATCAAATTTCTTCGATTCATAATTCCAACCAAAGTAATCAGAAATATGAGCGAAGGCGCAACGACAGCAGCTATTAAAGCGCCATCAATATGATTTTGGTAGATTAAGAGTAAGGTAATAAGTAAGCCTAAAATTTGACCAATAATATTTATAATGAGCAACATTTTATAATTAGAAAACCCATTCATTATTGAAAAACTCATCATATTTAATGCATAGAATGGCAATGCTAAAGCCATTATTTTTATGATATATGCAAAATTATAATTGGAAGAAAATAAGAAATCGTTTACGTATTGTGCATTATAATACGTGAGAAACGATACAAGTATCGTTGAAAAAAAGCACAAATAATATGCTGTTGATAAGGTTTGACTTAGCTTAACACTATCTTCTTTAAACTTAGCTATAGTCTTAACAACACCATTATAAAATCCTAAGATAGATACCGATTGTGCCGCACTTAGAAAGTTTCTAAGGTTTCCTATAAGCGCCATGCCTTCTACACCAATAAAAATAGCAATAGCTTTTGATGTTAAAATGCCAGCTATGATCTTGGTAACAATAGTTGCCGAGTTAAGATGCGCAACTTTAAACAATACATTAGTATTAATGTATTTTATTAAGTTTTTCAATTAATAAAGGTTTAGGGCATTAACAATTGTTTCAATCTCGTCAGTAGTCATTACTGGACTCATTGGTATACTCACCACAGTCTCATGAATGGCCTCTGTTAACGGCAAATATAAAGATTTAAATGGCAATAGTGCTTTTTGGTGGTGAGGCGCTATAGGATAGTGAATTAAATAACCTATTTGTTTCTTATTTAAATAGTCTATAAAATCCTCTCTATTTTGTACGCGAATAACAAATACATGGAACACATGATTGGCAGATAGATCATAAAATGGCAACTTGATTTTTGTATTAGTTATACCATCCAAATAACGTTTTGCTATACCTTGTCTGACTTTATTATCTTCATCAAGATCATGTAACTTAACATTTAAAAAAGCAGCTTGCAATTCATCTAATCGGCTATTGACACCTATGGTTTCATTGACATATTTTTTTGAACTCCCATAGTTATGTAATAATAAAATATAATGTGCTAGCTCTGTATCATTTGTTGTTACTGCCCCAGCATCACCAAGGGCTCCAAGGTTTTTAGTTGGGTAAAAGCTAAAAGCAGCTGCATGTGAAAGATTACCTGCTTTTTTTCCTTCTGAAATTGATAATGCTCCATGAGCTTGGGCAGCGTCCTCCACAACCAACAAATTATGAATTTTGGCTATAGCATTTATTGCGGTCATATCAGCCAACTGACCATATAAGTGAACAGCCAAAATGACTTTAGTCCTTACGGAAATATGCTTTTCTATTTCTGACGGATCTATATTAAATGTAGCTTCATCTGGTTCAACAAAAACAGGCTTTAAACCTGTGTTAATTATAGATAAAATTGATGCGATATAGGTGTTTGCTGGTACAATAACCTCATCTCCTTTATTTAATTTACCTAGATCTATATAGGCTTTAAAGATTAACATAAGTGCGTCTAAACCATTACCTACTCCAATGCAGTACTGCGCACCACAATAAGCTGCAAACTGTTTTTCAAACTGTTTTACTTCAGAACCTTTTATGTAATATCCAGAATCTAAAAACGTTTTAAATCGAGATAAAAATACGTCCTCATATCTAGCATTGATTTTATTTAAGTCTAAAAATTTAATCATTAATGTCTATTTTCCATATGTCTTGTGTAAATATACGACAACCCAATTCTTGTTTCTGTTTTAGCATCCCTTCGCTATAACCCAATTCTGAATTATCATTAACTGTTCCCATCGAAAAATAGTTCAATCCCTCATCTCGAAATAGGTATATTAAATATACAAAAAGCATATCCAAGGCATTTAATTTTTCACCAATAGCAGAAGCCATTCCATATTGAGACTTTACAACGTCACCCTTTTTAAAAATGGTAATCCCAGCTAATACCTCATCATCACGATAGATATTGTACTGACGTATTTCTTGTTTGAACTTACTGTTCAAGTATTCTATTTCGGTTAAGCTATGTACTGGTTTAGCGTTGTGTTTGTCATTTAGGCGATTGACGAGAACCTCATTCCAAAATACACTCAATTCTTCTGGACTTTCTTTGATGATGAATCCCTTAGATTTTAATTTGTTAAACCGTTTGAGCTTTGTTTTGTGAATCTTAAAGTCTGAGTTATAATCAACCGCTAAAATAATATGTTGTGTTATCACACTACTACTGCTATGTCTTTGCCAAAAGTTATGTACTTCTTCTGATTTAGAATTGTAAAATTCTGGCAGAGGTTTAACAATTAGAGATTTTACCTTATGAGCTTTTAAATACTGAATAACTTCAGCACATATCTCATCTTTTTGATTGGTATTAAGGGCATCTTTAAAAATAAGTCCTCCATAGGTTAACCCTTGATGCGAATGCACTACACCATTTGACATATTCGCAGGGAAAACAGCTAAAAGTTCATCGTTGTCAAAAATCAACAAGGAGAAATCATCAAAACGATCTTGATGATATTCCATAAAATCGCGATGAAATAAAAATGTGGCATTGCTAGAATTAGCAATAAACACATCCCAAATGATATTATGACTTTTACTATATTTTGAAATTTTTAAATGCATCAACTTTAAATATGCATAAGTTAAGTTCTTAAATTGCGTTCAAATTACGATATTTTTGAATCTTAAAATCACTTTTCAGTTCGATTATTTTATATTTGGACAACGATAAAACTAAATTTTGAATTATAAGCATATACTTGATAAAAACCCCATTTTATGGGCTATTTTTTTTATTGTGTTTTTATCGGTAGTCAGCAATGATGCCATATATTCTCCTGACACAAGAAGTTATATCAATGCTCTACCTTACAGACATTTAGGTTATGTTATCTTTTTAAAGGTTTTTAAATTGATATTTAATGGATTCTTTGACATTAGCGTTATTATTTTTCAAACTGTATTCACGCTAACTTCGATTCATGTATTTTATAAAAAAATATGTAAACTACTCCATTTCAATACAATCATAAAATTCGTGTTTCTTGCAATTTTATTGTTTCCCCTTTTCAAACCCCTATCTGTTGCCAATAATATTTGTCCAGAAGGGATTAGTTATGGACTATATCTATTATTTATTGCTTATAGCTTGGATTTGTTCTTTAATGAAAATCGGAAAAAATGGATTGCTTTTATCTTACTTTATTTTGCACTAACATTTACAAGAGGACAGTTTATACTTATTCCTTTAATAGTTGTTTTTGTTTATTTTTTTAAAAACAAAAACAAGTTGCTAAAGCGTTCTTTAATTTTTAAATCCCTTGTATTGATTTGTATTCCTGTTGTTTTAGTTTTGATTGAATCAACTTATCACAAATTAAAAGATGGTATTTTTATGACAACGCCTTTTGGTTTTGTAGCTGCATCTGGATCTGCTTTTTATGTGTCCGAAAGTCATAATATAAATGATATGCAAAGTGACAATGATAGGGCTATTTTCGAATTGTGCTACACTAAATTAAATCAAGAAAAATTATTACTCTCATCACGAGACAGTTTACAGTCTTATTCTGAACACTATAAGTATTACCATGATAACCTTCCTGACATATGTAATCGGACTATTCATTATTTAGGCAAAAATTTTTATTATGAAAAGGAATTACAAAAGGAAAAAAACTCAAAACTCGCTCATGCTAAAGCATATTACAATATTGAAAAGTCATGTAGAAATATAACATTGATTTTAATTAAAAGTAATTTTAAAAAATGGATAAACATTTACTATGCAAATATCTCACACGGTTTTTACTCAAGCTTCTTATTCATTATGGTGGTATTGATTTTTCTTTTTAGTATTGTTAAGTTTTTATTTAACCCAAGTGATAAACGTTTAACATTGTTACTGTTTTTATCGGCTCTAACCTTATCTAATGCAATGTTAATTGCTTTTGCCAGCCATTCGATTATAAGATATCTATTCTATAATTACGTTTTAATATTTATCATAGGAGTTCTATTAATCAAACTTTTAAGACATGGAATCAAAAATTGAACTATCTATAGTAATGCCATGCTTAAACGAGGAAGAAACACTCGCTACATGCATCTCGAAAGCTCAAAGTTTTTTGCAAACAAATCAGGTTATAGGTGAAATCATAATTGCAGATAATGGTAGCACAGATAATTCGATAGCCATTGCCACTAAACATCAAGTCAAAATAGTTCATATTGAAGAAAAAGGATATGGAAACGCCCTTAAAGGAGGGATAAAAGCTGCCCAAGGTTCCTATGTTATAATGGCAGATGCAGATGATAGCTATGATTTTGAAAATTTAATGCCCTTTTTAGAAAAACTAAGAGAAGGATACGACCTAGTTATGGGAAACCGTTTTAAAGGTGGAATTAAAAAAGGAGCCATGCCTTTTTTGCACAAATACCTAGGAAATCCTGTTTTATCATTTATTGGCAAGCTCTTTTTTAAAATTAAAATAGGTGATTTTCACTGTGGATTAAGAGGATTCTCTAACGCAGCATTTTATAAAATGGACTTAAAAACAACAGGAATGGAATTTGCTTCGGAAATGATTGTGAAATCAAAGCTTAATGACCTTAGTATAACGGAAGTCCCAACTATTCTGCATAAAGATGGGAGAACAAGAGCTCCACACCTAAATACGTGGAACGACGGTTGGCGTCACCTACGCTTTCTATTACTTTATAGTCCTAAGTGGCTATTTCTTTACCCTAGCTTAATTCTTTTAATTTTTGGTCTAATCACGTCAATAATACTTATTATAAAACCTATTACTTATGATGACATTATGTTTGACATTCATACTTTATTATATGCTGCAAGTATGACTCTCATTGGGTTTCAATTTTTTATTTTTTATGCTCTGACTAAAATTTTTGCAGTAGAAAACGGACTCTTACCCAAAAGTAAACGCTACAATAATTTGTTTAAATACCTAAATTTAGAAAAAGGTTTGTTAACTGGTGTACTATCCTTACTTATTGGTGTGTTTTTAAGTATTAAAGGAATTTTCTTTTGGGAGTCTTTAAATTTTGGAAGTCTAGATCCTTCGCGTACCTTTAGAATAATAATTCCAGCTGTATTTACAATACTATTCGGAATTCAAATTATTTTATTTAGTCTATTTTTTAGTATTCTTAGTTTGAAAAGCAAATCTCAATAACCTAGCATTTCATTTTAAAGGTTAACCATGTTTTTCAAATACAAATAGGTTGTTTAATCCTAACTGAAATTTTTTATGGGTTAATAATTTAAACTGTTGCTTGTCTAACAATGTATACACCTCTTTTGTCTTAAAACCGTAATGTTCATCTAAAGACATACCATCTACCAATTTGAGGGTGGTTAAAATTGTTAGAATATGATCTACTAAAGGAGACGGCACAGTAATAATAACACGTCCTAAAGGCTTTAGTAATTTATTAAAATCTTCATTAAATAGTAGTTGCTGTTCTCGAGGAATATGTTCTAAAACCGCCAACATAACGATACAATCAAATTGTGTATCTTCTGGTATAGCCTCTGGAAATTTACCAGGAATCAAAGTATGCTTTCCTTGCTTGATTGTGTCTGTTAACAATGGGTCTAAACCAATACTAGGTTGAATTGGTTTATTTTTAAGTGATTGGAACAAGTGCCCATCAAAACAGCCAATATCCAAAACCTTGTCATTAGATCTAATATAATGACTTCCTTGTTTTATTCTCCAATCTCTTAAGACTCTATCTAAAAACTTCATTCCACAACTTTATTATTTTGGAAAACTGCTTCAAATCTGCAAAACGTTTATTAATTGCTATAAATACTGGACCAAAATAAACAAAAAAGGAATTCAATACAGAATTCCTTTTCTTCATCTACATATTTGCAGGTTACTAAATGCTTTTATTACGCTTACGTTCTACTTCTTTTAAGTAGATTTTACGAAGTCTTAAGTGATTTGGTGTCACCTCAACATATTCATCTTTTTGTATGTACTCTAAGGCTTCTTCTAGAGAAAATTTAATTGCAGGAACAATCTTAGCTTTATCATCTGCACCAGCACTACGTACATTACTTAATTTTTTAGTTTTAGTGACGTTAACTGTCATATCATCACCACGAGAATTCTCTCCAATGACTTGACCTTCATAAATATCTTCTCCTGGATCAATAAAGAATTTACCTCTATCTTGTAATTTATCGATAGAATATGGAATGGCTTGACCATTTTCCATAGACACTAAACTTCCATTTTGACGTTCAGGAATTCCACCTTTTAATGGTTGATATTCTTTAAAACGGTGTGCCATAATCGCTTCTCCAGCAGTAGCTGTTAGCAACTGGTTACGCAACCCTATAATTCCTCTTGAAGGCACGATAAACTCACACACCATACGCTCACCTTTAGCCTCCATACTTAGCATTTCTCCTTTACGCATGGTTACCATTTCAATGGCCTTTCCAGACACTGTTTCAGGTAAATCGATAGTCATCTCTTCTACGGGTTCACATTTCACACCATCAATGTCTTTAATGATTACTTGTGGTTGTCCTATTTGTAGTTCATAACCCTCTCGACGCATTGTTTCGATTAGAACCGATAAATGCAATACACCACGACCGAAAACCATAAACTTATCTGCACTATCAGTTTCTTCAACTCGTAATGCCAAGTTCTTTTCAAGCTCTTTGGTTAAACGTTCCTTAATATGTCTTGACGTTACATACTTACCATCTTTTCCAAAAAAAGGAGAGTCATTAATTGTGAAAAGCATGCTCATTGTTGGCTCATCAATCGCTATAGTTTTAAGTCCTTCAGGCGCTTCCCAATCGGCAACAGTATCACCAATTTCAAATCCTTCTAGTCCAACAATAGCACAAATATCTCCGGCTTGTACTTCATCTACTTTCTTTCGTCCTAAACCTTCAAACGTATGTAATTCTTTTATTTTAGATTTCACCACACTGCCATCACGTTTCACCAATGAAATGTTTTGACCAACCTTTAATTCACCACGTGTTAAACGCCCAATCGCAATACGACCGGTAAACGAAGAGAAATCTAAAGATGTGATTAACATTTGTGTTGTTCCTTCTTCAATTTTTGGCTCAGGAATATGTTCAATCACCATATCTAAAAGTGGTTCGATATTTTCAGTTTCATTTTGCCAATCGTCGCTCATCCAGTTGTTCTTAGCCGAACCATAAACTGTTGGGAAGTCTAACTGCCATTCTTCTGCGCCTAATTCGAACATTAAATCAAATACCTTTTCATGAACTTCATCAGGTGTACAGTTCTCTTTATCAACCTTATTGATAACTACACAAGGTTTCAAACCTAAATCGATCGCTTTTTGTAATACGAAACGTGTTTGCGGCATTGGTCCTTCAAATGCATCAACTAAAAGCAATACGCCATCGGCCATATTCAATACACGCTCTACTTCTCCTCCAAAATCGGCGTGACCTGGTGTATCAATAATATTGATTTTAGTGTCTTTATACTTTACAGAAACATTTTTAGAGGTAATCGTAATCCCTCTTTCTCTCTCAAGATCGTTGTTATCAAGAATTAAATCTCCTGTATTTTCATTTTCACGAAATAACTGACAGTGGTACATGATTTTATCAACCAATGTTGTTTTTCCGTGATCGACGTGTGCAATAATTGCAATGTTTTTAATAGTAGCCATAATTATGCCTTATTTTAAGCGTGCAAAGGTACGTTAAATTCCGCTTAAACAATCAATCTTTGTGAATAATTAAAATTCTCACTTTCTAATTGCCTTGTGAAGTAACTTCAACGCCTTACAAACCGTATAATCACCTGATAATTAATACCATTAAAGTTTTTCTGTTGATGTGTTAAAATTTCCGAAGCTTAAGTTAATTAAATGTTATTCTCATAACAGAATATAATTTCCATGCGTATCTTTCGTTATCCAATTGATTAATAGTAAATAGCCTCCTTACCAACCACAAATTTGGCGATTTACATCTGAATTTAATAACAGATGCAAACGATTAGTAAATATTCAAAATTTGTGCCTTACCTCTACTTTTTAGCGGTAATTGTCTATTGGTTTACCGATGTAAATAGAAGCGAAGGCCTCACAGCATATCCTATTCTCTTATTTGGAATTCCATTTTTATGGCAATTGATAAAGCCTAACAAAAAACTAAATTTCACGTTAGGCATCACCTTTGTGTGTTTATCTTCTTATTTGATTCTAGCGTATCTTTCAAACATTTTTAACATAGTAAACGTGTCGTTAGCTAAACAATTTATCGTTTATGGTGGCATATTTGTCATTGCCAACTTTGTTATGGCGCTGTGGATGATTCGAAATAGTCTCAATAGAAGCTTTTAATACCATTCTTGATTTGTATCTTTGCGCAGAAATTTGAAATTTTAAGCAGATGCATTTATCAGACGTTCCAAAACTGAAACACACGAATTCAAACAACTTCTTTTTACTTTGTGGCCCTTGTGCTATTGAAGGGGAAGATATGGCGTTACGTATAGCTGAAAAGGTCATATCTATAACTGATAAATTAGATATACCATACGTTTTTAAAGGTAGTTTTAAAAAAGCCAACCGAAGTAGAATTGACAGTTTTACTGGTATTGGAGATGAAAAAGCACTTAAAATTTTGCAAAAGGTATCCCAAACTTTTGATATCCCAACAGTGACTGATATTCATGAAGCATCCGATGCCGATAAAGCAGCAGAATATGTAGATGTACTTCAAATTCCGGCGTTTTTAGTTCGCCAAACCGATTTAGTAGTTGCTGCTGCCAAGACTGGCAAAGTGGTGAACCTTAAAAAAGGTCAGTTCATGAGTCCTGAAGCTATGAAACATGCAGTTCAAAAAGTAAAAGACTCCGGAAGTGATAAAGCTTGGATTACAGATCGCGGAACTATGTTTGGTTATCAAGATATGATTGTTGATTTTAGAGGCATTCCAACAATGCGTGCCATTGCACCCACGGTTTTAGATGTCACCCATTCTCTTCAGCAACCTAATCAAAGTGTTGGTGTTACTGGCGGACGACCAGATATGATCGAGACTATTGCAAGAGCTGGAGTGGTCAATAATGTTGATGGTTTATTTATAGAGACTCATTTCGATCCAGCAAATGCTAAAAGTGATGGTGCCAATATGCTACATTTGGATAATCTTGAGTCCTTATTGACCAACCTAGTTGCTATTAGAAAAACGGTTAATAGCTTATAAACCATGATAGAAGACATAGAAATTAGGGAAGCTACGCTGGATGATATTCCAGAAATCACATCAATTTTCAGGGATACTGTTAGAACTGTTAACAGTAGAGATTACAACGAAAAACAAATTGAAGTTTGGGCTTCTGGTGCTGACGATATTGAGAAATGGGAAGAACGCATTAAGAAGTTTTACTTTTTAGTTGCAGAAGTAGGAACTACCATTGTAGGTTTCTCTTACCTAAGTAAAGGTTATTATTTAGACGGTTTATTTGTTCATAAAGATTTCCAGAGACGAACCATAGCCTCAAAGCTATTGCGAATTATGGAATCAAGAGTGTCTATAAATGGTTTTGATACCATCAAATCTGATGTGAGTATAACTGCACTCGATTTTTTTGACTCCCATTTTTATGAGGTCGAAAAAAAACAGAAAAAATCACATAAAGGGCAGGTTTTTGAAAACTATATAGTATATAAAGATCTATAGGTTTTATTTCAAAAACGATTTGTTCTTATGCTTTTCAACTTCTTTAAGAATATTAATGAACAGTTCATCATTTATATCTTCTAACGCTTTATAACGCATAGACTTAACAACTTTGCGCTTTTCAGACACCATAAATTCGGTATACTTTGTGAGATGTGCCGAATGCCAAAATCCAACATCAACATAATCCTTACTCTGATTGAGATAGCAAATAGGTCGAGAATCTACATAATAGCAAGGGATTCGCCACTTATACTTCATTTCGGCATTTGGAAAGGTATGCTCAATAAGTATTTGCAAATGCAATAATATAGACTTATATGGCTCAGGCTGCTTTAATATGTAGGCTTCAGCTGGGTTCACTCAATTTAGAAAATCCTTATAATACCAATCACCAGGAGTGCAATACCAATAATAGCCTTAAATGGCATCAATTTATCGGACAATTTTTTTAAACCATCACCTAAAGCTGGTACTTTACCAATAGAATGCGCTAAGAGTAGGATTCCACCTAAAATACTTACAACATTATACAAGGTTCCATTCCAAAATTTCAGTATTGCCAGTACAATAAGTGCGCCTCCAATAACGGTTTGAAATGGTGCTAACACACCTGCAATTTTATTAAAGAAATTGCTCTCACCATCCCATTTATCTAAGGTTGCTAAACCCAATAGTACGCCTCCCGAAATATTTGCAATTGTTAATAGTAGTCCAATCATGATCTTAAAGTATTTATTGTTATCCTATAAATATAATTATTATCTTTAGTTTATGAGATACATTTTTTTAACATTATCACTGTTTCTAGTGAATACTGTCTTTTCGCAAAATTATGAATGGATAGATAATAAAGTAAAAAAATATCCAAACTTTAGTCATATAGAGGTACTCCTCTTAAGAGTTTCGAACGATTTTAATACAGATGAAGAAAAAGTGAGAGCCTTTTATACTTGGATTTCACATAACATAAGCTACGACCTTAATAGATACTACAGTTATAGTCCTCCTGAAATGCAAATCACTTTTGATTCTGAGCGTCTCAATAAAAGTATTCAAAGGCAAAAAAATGAGAAACTCATAAAGAGAACATTAACTAGCAAAAAGGCAATTTGCTTAGGTTTTAGCACATTGTTTAATGAACTTTGTTTAAGATCTGGGATTGATTCACAGATTATAAAAGGCATAACCAAATTGTCTACAAACGAAATTAACTCTACACGAAACATAAAAAATCATGCTTGGAACGCTGTTAGAATTAATGATAAATGGCGACTTGTGGATGTAACCTGGTCTAATGGTTATGAAAATATGAATACAAGGTCATGGACTAAGCGATTTAATGATTTTTACTTTTTTACCGATCCAAATGAGTTTTTAAATTCTCATCTACCCGAAAATCCGACCTTACAATTTGTAGCACATCCTATAAACATCAAATCATTTTTTGAAACTCCTATTTTTTATGCTAAATATTTCGAAAGTGGTGTGAGAGTTGCCAATAATCAAAAAGGACTTATTGAATTAAAAGAAAAGAACAATACCATTAGAATTGTTTTTAAAGAAAAAGCAAACACTTCAAAGATCTATTATAAGTTTGAAAACAAAAAGCATTCAAAAGAACTCAACCTTATAAAAAAAGGCAATAATCTCTACGTTGCTTCATTAAAGTATCGGTCTAATGTTTCAAATGTATTGAGTCTATATTATGAAAATGAAAAGATTTTAGATTTTAAAATTGAAAAATAATTGTTTGTTTCATTTTTATTTTTTTACTTTGTATTTCAAAGTACTTTAATATGGAATCAAAAAACTATCTTCAGGATATAAGTGATATCAAAAACATGATGAGTAAATCGTCTCGTTTTTTATCCATTAGTGGTCTATCTGGTATCTTAGCAGGAATCTATGCTTTAATTGGTGCCTATATAGGGTATCGTATTATCTATTCTGATAATTTGGTTACTATAGATGGCTACAACACTTTGATTATTACAAAACAAGGTACAAATCAGATTTTTTTAATTGCCATAACCGTTGTAGTCATGTCTATACTTACTGGTATTGTTTTAAGTTATGCAAAAGCAAAAAAGCAAAATGAAAGCATGTGGGATTCTACATCAAAGCGTCTCATTATTAATTTCATGATTCCTCTGGTTACTGGTGGGATTTTCATTATGCTTTTATTAGAAAAAAACGTGTATGCTCTAGTAGCACCGCTTACAATGATCTTTTATGGTTTGGCTTGTGTGAACGCTAGCAAATATACTTTAGGTTATATCAGATATTTGGGAATTACTATGATTGTTCTTGGTTTAATTTCAACGTATTTTTTAGGTTACGGATTGTTTTTTTGGGCCTTTGGCTTTGGTATTTGTCATATTTTCTATGGAACAATTATGCATTTTAAATACGACAGAACAACATAAGTTAGCCATTTCATAACTTTGAACCATTAATCTGAAACCATAAGCGTGAGCATTATCAATAACATAAACAAAGCCTTTGACCATCGTATTAGATTGGGTATCATGTCAGTTTTAATGGTAAATGAATATGCCGATTTCAACATGTTAAAAGAACTATTAGGAGCAACCGATGGTAACCTTGCAAGTCATACAAAGGCATTGGAAAATGCAGAATATATTAAAGTAGAAAAACAATTTATTGGGCGAAAACCAAACACACGCTACTCTACTACCAAATTAGGTAGAGCAGAATTTAAAAAACACATAGAAGCACTGGAAAAACTAATTAATAAACAATAAAAAAAATTTACATGCCTACTTTGAATTTCAAAGTAGAAAACAGTTAAATTCAATGAAAAACTTTGTAGACAAAAATTCAATAGTAAGAGAAATTTGGGGAAATAGCGACACTATACTTCTCATATTTGCTGGTGCTTCTGCTGAATTTGCACTCAATAAAGCTGTAGATTGGCTTTACTTTACTGGCCGTCTTCCTAAAGACCCTTTAGGCCGTCTATTTTCTACCGTTTCTTATGCGCGTCAAATTGTGTTCTCTGAAAAAGAGTCTGCCTACAAAGCCATAGAAACAATTAATAACATCCACCATTCAGTAGAAAAAAAACGTGGTCAATCCATTCCCGATTGGGCCTATAGAGATGTTTTATTTATGCTTATCGATTACTCGATTAGGTCTTTTGAACTATTAGAGCGCCAACTCGAAACCCATGAAAGACACGACATTTTTAATGTGTTTTTAGAAGTAGGTAAACGAATGCATATAAAAGACCTTCCTCAAGATTATGAAGCCTTTAAACACATGAGACATCACCATATTAAACATCATCTTTACAATGGAGAATTCACTAAAAATCTATATAAACAATATAGAAAACATCTTGGATTCATGCGATACCGATTGTTACTAGAATCACAAATTCTAATTGTACCAAAAGCAGTATGTCAACTTTTAGAACTAAGAAACGTATCGCTTATAAGTCCGTTAATTTCACTTTACAAGTTTAGTAGACTTATACATTTAGACCGTTTATTAAAAGCGATGATATTACCATCAAATTATAAAGAAGATATAAAATCCTTAAATCATTTAAACTCATAGAAATTAACTATTTTTTTATTATCAAACTTTGAAATTCAAAGTACTTTAAAACACATATTATGAAACATATTTTAATTGGTATTGCGGCAATCCTATTTAGCGTTCTTTTTTACGAACAGCACATTGGATTGAATCTTTCAATTTTTTCATTAGCCACCATAGCTATATTAGTTTTTTACAATCCGAAAGCATTTAAAAACAGATACACTATCGTACACGCCATACTATATATCGCTACGGCAATAGTTGTATTTATGCAACACTCCTATCTTTCGATCATAGCAAATTGTGTAGCGTTTTTTACTTTAGTTGGTGCAGTATCTGAGGATAAAACCTCAATTTATGTGTGTTGGCTTAATGGTCTTTATACGTCTATTGCTGGTTTCTTTCATAGAAATTTTGAAGTGGATGATGATGTCGAAAAAGTAAGTTTGAAAAAAGATATAGACGTCATTCATCTTACAAAACTTATCGGTATCCCATTAGTTTTTATTGTCGTATTTATTCTTTTGTATAAAAATGGGAATCCAATGTTCAACAACTTGGTTTCTAAAATAAGCTTTGAGTTCATCAACATGCAGTGGGTTTTATTTTGTGTTTTAGGTTATTACTTATTCAGTAATATCTCAAAACCAATCATAGTAGAATCTGCAACCTCAGCAGATTTGAATACTAAAAATGAATTGGTCAAACCTGATGACGTTTCCGAAGAAAAATTAAAAAAAGAAAAACAATTAGGAACAACGCTGCTAGGCTTACTCAACCTGTTAATCGTTCTCTACATAATCACCGATATTGCATCACTCATCATTGGAGAGGACACTAGTGCTCCAACCCTTTCTAGTTTGGTACACAATGGGATCTACACGCTTATTGCTTCAATAGTTATTGCCATTGTTATTATTCTCTACTTTTTTAGAGGTAACCTTAACTTTTATAGTGAAAATAGAACCTTAAAAAACTTGACATTTTTATGGATCTTTCTCAATATCATACTCATTGCTTTAATCGCTATTAAAAATCAAAACTACATTACTTCTTTTGGTTTAACCTATAAGCGTATTGGTGTTCACATTTATATTTTATTGACTTTGGTCGGTCTCATTACCACTTTCTTAAAAGTGTTGAATATAAAAAACATGGCCTTTCTCTTTAGAAGAAATACCCAAATTGCTTTTATCGTACTCATACTAATGAGTGCCATCAATTGGGACCAAACCATAACAGTATACAATCTTAAACATGCTAATGGTTTTGATGTCAATTATTTGATTAACCTCTCAAATAGAAATGCCATTTTGCTTAATGATAAAAAGGACGTTTTAAATATTTCTGAAAGCGACAAAAACCGAATTAGCGCAAAATACCGAACCTATATGATCACACTAAGACAACGCGATTGGCAAGAGTGGAGTTATGAGAATTTTTTAATTGAAGATGACAACTCTAATTCTGAATAGCATGCATGTTGTAAGTAATCTCGCAAAATCCTGCCTTTTAGCTACAGTTATTTTCTGGATAATTGCAGGCACAGACTATATGGACATAGATATGATCCTTGTTATTTTTCTGTCTTTTATACCGATATTTTTTATAGCCACTATAGTAATTTTAGGTTCTATATATGTTATTTTTTGGCTAAGGGTAAAGAACGGTTTTAGCAAGAGGCAAGTCTATAAAACCTTTTATCCGTATTATGCTATTACTGCTTTTGGAATCGCCGTATTTGGAATTATTAGTTCCGGTTTTGACATCTATATCATTGCTTTTTTTACTTCCGCTTTTATAACCACGAGTCAGTCCTGGATTTGGTTCGCTAAAGAAAAACAAAGATGAAGCATATACGAAAGCAATTTATAGAATGGTTATTTGAACACTCTCAAAAGGTGTATACTAGGCTATTTAAAAACCATGAGCCTTGGGGAATTTACAAACAAGAGCTCCTCACCTATCCCAAAGCATCATTTGGTAGATCTCTAGGCGAGTTTTTGGATAACAATGATTTTGAACTTATCGCCAAAGTAGAACGACATGATGCCTACCATACACTAACAGGATATGGAACTCGAGTTGAAGATGAAATTGCTTTGCAATGTCTTTGTTTTGGAAACGGAAAACGAAGTTTATATTTATATGGCGCTATGATTTTAGGCATCCTTATTTTACCAGATTATTATAAGTATTACTACCGTTCATATCATATTGGGAAAAACGCAAATCCGTTTCATCATTTTAATTATAAGAACTTACTATATGTAAATATTGAAGACCTAAGACATGCAATTTTTTCGAAGCAACAACGTAATATATTAATACCAAACGCAAATGGATAGACTAATACTGGCAAAAAAAACAGCACTAATTTCTTTTACAACAGGTACTATTCTTTTAGTCCTACAGTTTTGTTTTCAAAATGAGTTTGCAATTGCACTATTTGGCTACTATTATCTGTTATTTGCTATAATCGTCAATAGCCTAATGGTGTTGTATTTATTAGGCACTTTGATTCTTAAAAACAACCCTATTAAAACGTTAAAATCTATTGGTATCTTAATCATTAACATCCCAATTGCAATAGTGTATACTTCTATTGTAATCGACTATATATTTTAAAAAATTATGAAGAAACTGAGACTCCTAGTATTACTGACTGTATTTATTTTATTTGCCTTGATTATCACCAATTATATGGTCAGTTATCAAGCAAAAGACTATGTCTATAACTCAGTAACAGACATTCCAAAAAACAAAGTTGGTTTACTTTTAGGAACTTCAAAATTCTTATCTAACGGAAACATCAACTTGTATTATACCTATAGAATTAATGCAACTGTAGCACTTTATAATGCCAATAAAATAGAATTTGTACTCATAAGTGGTGATAATGGAAGTAAGAGTTATGATGAACCCACCACATTCAAAACCGATTTGATCGCACAAGGCATTCCTGAAGACAAGATCTTTTTAGACTATGCAGGATTTCGAACATTAGATTCTGTGATACGCTCTAAAAAAATATTTAGTCAAGATTCAGTAACTATTATATCACAGCAATTTCATAATGAACGTGCTATTTACCTAGCAAAGCATAACAACATCAATGCTATCGCTTATAATGCCAAAGATGTTCAAGGGCGTTACGGACTTAAAGTACAACTTCGCGAATATCTTGCTAGAGCAAAAGCATCTATGGATGTATTATTTAACGTAGAACCTAAATTTTTAGGAGAAAAAATAGAAATCAAATGACCATCAAATTCAACAAACCCTTTTTTGCATCAAGTCTGCTGCTGTTACTCACAGAAGTGGGTATCGCAGCATTTTTATCTGAAGGTTTCATTAGACATACCTTTGGCGATTTTTTGGTGGTCATTTTGATCTATTGCTTTTTGCGAAGTTTTATTCAAACCAAACCTATTTACATTGCCATTGTTGTTTTTATCATTGCTTTTGTTATAGAATTTCTGCAACTGTTTAACCTTTTAGATTATTTGAATCTAAGACATAACAAAATGGCTACCATTATTTTAGGAAGCACTTTCGAAGTCACCGATCTTATTGCCTACACCTTGGGTATTATAACCATTTTATTAATTGACAAAAAAACAAGTAGCTCATGAACACCATAAAAACACTCATCTTTACTAGATTCAAAATTTTATCCTTATTGACCATTTCTATAGTCTTAAGCATCGTCTTACTCATGATACGTATGAAGTTGCACCATTCTTTTTACTTATTGTTTCTAGTTTGGAATCTATTCTTAGCCATTATTCCATATGCCATTAGCACAGGACTTACCAGTACATCAAAAATCAATAAATTCTTGTTTTTACTTTGGTTTGGTGTCTGGCTGCTTTTTTTACCTAATGCGCCTTATATCGTAACCGATTTCTTGCATTTAATCAATTCAAAATTCCATTTGATGTGGTTAGACATATTGGTTATTGTATCATTTGCATTTAATGGATTGATCTTATTTTTTCTATCGCTTTCCGATATGGAAAAATTATTAAAGCAGTATATAAACCCCAAACTTGTCTTTCCTATAATGCTCTCCATTTTTGGACTGACGGCCTTTGGTATTTATCTAGGTCGATTCCTTAGGTATAATTCATGGGAAATAGTAAATAACCCTATCGATATTCTTTCGGACATGTTTTGGCTCCTATTTGAGCCTAACCTTGAAGCATGGATATTCACTTTAACTTTTGCGTCATTTCTAGCCATAAGCTATTGGATGTTAAAAGCCTTTTCAAACTCTAAAACTTAAACTATTATGAAAAATTGTATCACAGTATTTATCATTATTATTTCATTGTCGGCATGCACTAAAACAGACAATAGAAAAGTGGTTGAACAGATAGATGGTATTACAAAAGAAAAAAACGAACGTAAGACTGTTGTTATGGCAGATCTGCCTATTCACATCGATAGTACAAGCTACTTGATTCATCCTATAGGAAATTATGTGTTCAGTAGAAACAAATCCGACTATTCAGAATATGGCAGTTATAGGTCTGATTCCTATTCAAACACCTTTGATGTTACGAGCAACAGTGGTGATAGAATTACTGGTGACATCTCTAACTTAAAATTTCAAAATGTCAATTCTAATGAATTAAAATCTCTAACAGAAAACACCGTTAGCATAAGGTCAATCTTATTTTTACGTAAGGTTTTCAAAAAGAATGGCAAAGGTTATTTCCTCTATGAAGTTATTGACAAAGACACTAATGCCGATGGCGACCTTGATTTCAATGATTTAAAATCAATTTATATTAGTAATTTGAATGGTACAGCATTTAGAAAATTATCACCTCACCTTCAAGATTTAGTAACATGGAAGGTGATATTAGAAGCCAATAAACTATTCTTTAAAAGTATTGAAGATACTGATCGTAATGGAGAATTCAATAAAAAAGACAAAATGCATTACTTTTATTTAGATCTTAATAATGAAAACGCTAAAGCTGTAGAGTACTATCCTATTTAATTAGTAACTAAAAACCATCTACATAATCTTGTAAATAACTAAAACGCTGGGTCAATTTTCCATCGGCTGTGGTCATCTGTGCACGTTTTAATACACCACGTTGATCCCCATTAAAGAATGCAGGAATAACATGTTCTAAAAACATCTCTCCAAATCCCTCACTAGCATCTTTTGGCAATTCACAAGGTAAGTTATCGACAGCCATAACCGTTATGGCTTCATCGGCATCAAATGCAACCTCGCTTTCGGTATGTGGATCGTAACCATAAAATGGATCTGCAATTGTTGAAGGTCTTATTGTACTAGCCACTGGACCATCTATATCACAAGATACATCAGACACTAAATTGATTCTAAAATCTGGATCCTTTGCATCCTCTCTGGTAAAAATAAAAGGCGCTCCATCTCCATAAAAATGGCCAGCAATGAACATATCAGACTCTTTAGCATACGGCATAAAATTGCTTTCATAACCACTAGGATCTTTATAGAATTCGTACTTATCACCAACCTTTCCATCTAGACGTTTGGCATATTCCATAACATCTGCCATCACATAAACAGGCTCTGTAAATTGAGAGGTCAAATACAATGCATCACTTACTTGTTTTATCTTTAAATGATCTAAGATCTCCTTAGCTCCTAAGGCTACTTTACCTGTTCCAGTAAGTACAATCTTGATATTAGGTAAGGTAATTTTATCGAGTTCGGCTTTTACCTCATTGAGATCGGCAAGGTGTTCGACCTTTGGTAAATTAAATAATCTATCTCTAAGTCCTAAAGCTCTAAATCCGTTATAAGCGCCAACTAATCCAGCATAGCGACCAAAACCAATAAGTCTGGCGCCACTTTGTTTTACAATCGTTTCATGATCAAACATTTCAATATTCTTTTGAAGCATGGCTTGCAATAACTTACGATTGTAAGGTTGTTTTTTTATGGTATGCGAAAAATAGAAATACTTTTTATTTGGAATCAAGGCATCGAGAGGAACTTCCTTTACGCCAATCATCACATCACAATCTGACACATCATCTGTCACTGTAAATCCCTGAGATCTATAAGCTTCGTCTGAAAACACGCGAATATCGGACGATTCCACAACAAATTCTGCTTGTGGAAATTGGGACCTTGCTTCGGCAAGTTTTTCTGGTGAAAATACGACGCGACGATCTGGTGGATTTTTACGTTCTTTTATGATAGCGAATTTCATAATGTGGTTTTAATAGTTTAATATCTATGTTACTTTTGTTCATTTTTGTATTGATACAAAAACGAACCAAAAAAATCAATTCAATCTGAGGAAATTCCTACGGAACATTCGCTTCAAAACTTCATGCTTAAAGCTACGCTTTGCAATTACGTTTTTCTCTCATCATTTCTACAGATTGACGGAAGCAAAAGTTAAACGTTGTTTCTTGGTTCTGAACATGTCTTACCAAAATTTAGATTACAAATGGCATTCTGTTTTTTTTAACCTATAACATTTTGCTAAAAATCTTATGTGTTTGGTACAAAATTTGCACGAAAATACTAGGAAATGTAGGGTTATACAAACTTTTTGATAACTTTGCGTCCCGCGTTAAGGATGGAACGGTTTGTTTGAGCTCCTCGTAGAGAGCGAGTAGTGAGAGCCTGACCTGAAAGGTAACGCTAAACTACTGAAAGAGATATCAAATTAAAATTTGCTATCTCATTAAAATGGGGTCGACTGGTTTTGACAGCGAGACTCATTAAACGGTAAGCACGTCGTGTAATGGCATTGAAACACGTTAAAGGCTAGACCAAATTTTAAACGGCGAGAATAACTACGCTTTAGCTGCATAATCTGAATTATAGTAGGATTGGCCTAGTCCCGCAAGGCGGGAAAGCTAAATGTCTCCAGAAAGCCTTGGTTAATGGCGTTCTATTTAGAGGCATCGTAAATATTAACTAAGACAGTGTAGCGCTTTGATGTATTGTCGAGATTAAGAAGCTAAGTTGTAAGTGGGTTGTCTTTTGCCAGCTTGCAATCGAAAATCTAATAATAGAATAAACGTGTAGAAAGCTCTTTAATAGCTTGTTTGGACGAGAGTTCGATTCTCTCCGACTCCACAACAAGCGCAATTTAATTGCGATTTGGAATTAAAAAATCTGACAAGTTTACTTGATCAGATTTTTTTGTTTCAAAGCGTTTGCCTTGCAAAGGCAATAAATTGCATTTGCAGTAACGGAAAGGTGAGCAAGGTGAAGCCAATCTCTCCGACTCCACTTTTTATAATTTTAACTTATTTTTATTCAATTTTTTGAGACTTTTATTAGCAATTATTTAGCCATTAATACTTAAAATACTTATTAGTAATTTTCTAAATTCTGGTTTAGATATTTCTACTTTTGAAAATTCTCCTAGCAAGTGATTAAAATATGCAAATTAGTTTCACATGTCTTCACTACCATTCTGTTTATGCTCTTTGATTAGTTGAAAATTTTATAAAACTCATATATAAACCTAATGTAAGTATTTGGTAATTAACTGAAAATATTTAACTTAGATGCTTATGTTTTCAAAATCTAAAGAAAAAAATCAAAAATTTTTATCTGTAAATTTATTTTACTTGATATTAATCTCTGTTTTTTATATTACTATTCTCATATACAATACTCAACTTGATCATACAAGTGAAAGCTATGTTTCTTGGTTCATAATTCTTGCTTTGTACATTGTAACGTTATGGGTGATTTTTCCTTTTTCTAGAAAAAAAACCGATAAATCAGATTTGTATAATCTAAAGGAAAACGAACTTGTTGTTAATGAACATCAAGACTTACTATATTCTACTCAAAATTTCTTAACTACTGAATCAAAAATTATTTTAGATAAATTTAATGAGAGATTTGAAAATTTAACAAAGTCTAATATTAATCTTAGCAAAAATCTTTCTGAATCATTCAAAACTTTTACTGAAAACAAAATTTCGGTCTCGATATATTCGAATTGGGATAATGGATTTATTTCTAAAAGATTTCAAAGAATAAATAACGTTGATTTTGATCCATCTTCGGATATATATCTCTATGATATTGATTTGATTAATTACCATAAATTTATCATTAACACTGAAGGTTTGAACAAAATAGAAGATTTGACTGGGACTAAAATAACTTTTCTAGCATTTAATAAAATACAAATTAAATCAAAAAATATAGTCAATATTAGAACTATTCAAAAAATTATCGCTGAGGAAATACTAAATAAGTCTAATAACCCAATTGAGGCTGTTAATGATTTGACTAAATCAAAATTTATTGAGAAAAGAAAAGAAAGAATTGATTACGCTCTTGAAGAATTAAAATCAAACTCCCTTGTTTATTCAATTGCTCAAAAACATCCAGAAATTGTTTCAAGAATGTACTATTTCACATCAAATAGAAGAAGGTTTATTGAATTGACCATTCATGCCACAAAGACTGCGTATCAATTTTCGAAATTATTAAAATTTAATACTGAGTTTGCAAAAAAAACCAAACAAATTATTTTTTATAAAAATTTAATCTCTTTCTTAATTTCAGATTATGACAATCCCGAATTCGTTAATGATAATTTTTCAGATTTTATAGATGATTGGATAGAAAACAATATTGAAGATGTTGATATCATGATAGCAAGTAGAGATTTATATAATCATGAAACTACTACACCTAGTTATCAAGTAAAGAATTTCAATAATTCGTTATCCGCAGTATGTTATATAAGCGGTGTATATCACAGATCAAAACTCATAAATAATATTAACGACATAATGGTTAAGGTTTTTGACAGTAATAACCTGAAAAAATATATATACCATGAATATGAAATTGATCAAATTTATGTCATAAACGGATTTTACCCCTTCTCTATAGTTATTCACGAAGAGATTGAATTACCTGAGGATTTTATGGACAAATTAAATGTTTTTCTAATCGAAGAATATAGTAAACAGTTCAGGTTCTTATCTGTTAGCTTGAGTAATACCCTCGCCAATAATCCTGGCGGAATCATCCAATTAGAAATTTGATTTTATGTTTAAATTGCCTGACGGTGTTCCTAACACTAAAAGAAATATCATTACTTTTTTATTTGCTGCGATAAGTTCTTTTTATCTAGATGTAACACTTGATATAATTCCTTTACTTGAACCAACTGTCTCTGGACCTGCATCAGGATTATTAGGAGTAACCTTGAAAATGTTTGTAGAGGAATTGTTCAATTTTGATGGTAGACAGTTACAGCGGCTTGGAAGAGGAGTCATCAACAAGTTAGAAAATAAAGATGGAGATTTCAGCCAAATTATTGCGAACCTTGAGAATAAGTTAGAATTACATAAAGACAATATTTTATCGGATGAAGATTTAGAAGAAGCAATAAAGGTCATTATCAAAGAAAATTTACTTAATGATAATTACTGATTAACTAAAATTTTATAAGATTCATCTTTTTTGTATAAAAAAATAATGTCTAACTTTAAAATTGATGTAAGATTTAAGAATATAATTTAAATATCCAGAATTAATATACCGTTAATCTTGGAAGTGCTATAAATAGAGCTCTATTTAAAGCTTAGCCTATTAACAACCCATTCATTGTCTTGATAAATACTAAAACAACTAGTGTTTGGAAAATAATACTTTAGTCGTTGTGTAATTATTTTTAAACCAATGCCTTTATTCACTTTTTCACCCAATGGATTTCCATCTTTTTTGATCGTCACTGTTTTTTTTGAAAATTGACTTCAATCTCAATATTTAACACACGATTTAAGTTTTTAAAGCCATGTTTTAGACTATTCTCAACCACTAGTTGTAAAATCATAGCTGGTGTTTGAAATTCTTCATCTAAACCCAATAATTTCCATTTAACGTGTAATTGATTTTCATGCCTATCTTTTTCAATTTCTAAATATTTCTTCAGAAGATCTATTTGTACGACCAGCCAATGTATTAAAAAACTCTGTCAAACCAGAAAGACCATAATAATCGCCCTCTAACTCCTTCAGCTCTGGGTTTATATAATGCCAAACGAAATTGTCGTCTAACACTTCGGTTAAAGTATTTGGATTTGCTGGATTAAATCGTTTTAATAGTGTAATATTTGGATGCTCGCTTTTCATATTTAACATATATTTTTTTAGTTTTAAAATGTCGATATGTCAATTATAGCTGCATTTATAAACTCAGTCACAAATTTAGCTTATGATTATGCTTTAAAAAATGACCAACATCATGAAGCCGCAAAAGTTTTTCTAATACGAAGCGATATTGACTTAACAGTCCAGGATTTTATGATGTTTGAACTCTAAATTTACTATCTTATCCCTTCAATTCTAAACCTATTAAACGTGTGTGTATGCAAGACGAATTTTTAAAAATAGCTATTTCCGAAGCAAAAAAAGGATTACAAGAAGGTGGTATACCTATTGGAAGTGTCCTCATTCATAATGGCAACATTTTAGGGCAAGGACATAATAAAAGGGTTCAAGATGGTAGTGTTGTGTTACATGGTGAAATGGATGCTTTAGAAAATGCAGGTCGGCAACCAGCATCAGTCTATAGAGAATCGGTGCTGTACACGACACTTTCTCCGTGCCCTATGTGTACTGGTGCCATTTTACTCTATGGTATCCCAAAAGTAATTATTGGCGAGAATACAACCTTTTTAGGCGCTGAAGACCATTTAAAAGCCAATGGCGTCGAGGTTGTTGTACTAAACGATGAAGAATGTATTGCAATGATGACTGACTTCATCGAAAATCGTCCAGAACTCTGGAATGAAGATATTGGTGTTTAACTTCTATATAGATGTATTCTAAGTCTACATACTTAACTTTCAAGTTTAGAATGAAAGATTTATAATTAATTAAACCTCACTATACAAAAAAGAACCCATAGTCTTCCCTCTGCTATGGGTTCATTGTAAAAATCCTTCGAAGAAATATAAGGACATACAACTAACTAAATAGTAATCTAGTTTTAATTAGACATGTATATGCCTAATACAATTGATCCATAAAAAAAGACTAAGAATATTTCTATTTTGTAATGTTTGAGGTTAAGTTTTTTCATAATGACGCTAACATTAAAAGTATGATTAAAACCTCCCTACATTAAAATAAGGAGGCTTTACTAAGTAACCTTTTGCCCCTTTTAATCAAAAAAGCTACTTTGGCTATTAATTAATTCTACTTCTTAAAGGGGAATTTGGGGACTTAAACATTTGTACTTGTGTTAAATTTTTATTGTTTTAAAAGTTTAATCGTTTTGTAGTTCCCTTCCATACTGCGCAACTTTACAAAATACAATGCTGATCGTAACTGACTTATATCTACCTTTTCGAATTGATTTTCAATTAACATAATCCTTTGTCCGTTGACATTATAGATTTCTACTTGATCAATAACAATGTCATTTGTTATAATTTTTATTTCATTTCTTGCAGGATTTGGATATAACGAAATATTTAAATCTTCTGTTACAGTTTCTACTGAAAGTGTGTCAAAACTATAAGCCTCAATACCCGTAAGTGTATCAAATTCATTACTAAAATTTACAATACTATCATCAGTAATATCAACTTGTAAAAAGGCATCTAATGAACCATTAATAGCGGGATGACTTGCTAAATCTGAACTGTTACTTAAAATTCTAATCTCTCCTGAGGTGGGACTTCCATTAACCGTCAATGTTACTAACGGAATGACTACAAAATTAGAATGCGCATTAAAGGTAGCACCAGCAGTATCTGCTGTAATTAAAAACAAATCTTTGTCTGACATGCTCGAATCCAATGGAGTTACATTAGCTCCTGGTATAGCAGTTATAGTTTCATTAGTACCAGAAGGCATCACTTGATCTATTGTTATAGTAACGCCATCTGGTACAACTAATACAAAACCATAAGATTGTGTTATTGGTTGAAAACTTCCAGAATCGAATTGAGATACTGCGGCAACGGTAAAATTATAATTACTGTTCTGAATTAAAGTGAAATTATAGTTTTGTGTATTGCCATTGTATGACAAAAGACAAATTATAAAAGTGGTCATGATGCTTAAAGGGGTAGATATTTTCATAATAATTGATTTAAAAAGGTTCATCTTACTTATAACTATTTTTATTTTTCCTTGTTTATATATTGAATCAGGTATCATTGGGTTTAATTTTTAGAGGCTTCAAATTCATTTCGTTGTTCCAGGTAGCGTCCCAATTCACTAGCAAAATTTTCTGGTAATTGTTCGACAATTGGCCAGGTACTCAATCCTAGAAAGTTTCCTGGAAAACCAATTACATTTTGTAAAATGAATGGTAATTCTGAATCACTTCCTGCATATTGAATGATTCCATTCATATTGATATCGTTCTTTGAATATTCATTAACCGAATGTGTAGGTAAATTCAAAAAGTTGCCAGAATCATTCAATGCAAAAGATAATATGCTAGGGTTATCTGGAATACCTCCAGAATATTGAACGATACCATCATTATTAGCATCGCCAGCCCACATACTTGCAATATCTTCAGGCATACCAAATGTAGACTGAGCATTTGTACCGTAGGTAATGTCATTATTGGCATCTGCAAAATCAACCAAAGTCGTATTATCGTTTATTGTGACAGGAGAAGCCGTCATTATCCCTAAATGATTTCGATGTTTTATTACGATGTAATAATCTCCACTCAACACCGAAGGTCTCAAATTATTTTGTCCATCAACACCTAAGATAAAACCACTGCGGTTTAGTAATGCAGATTGCCCATGAACTTGGATCGTGTTATCATCTTTATCTCTAAACTCTACCCAAATCCAATCGACAATGCTCTCATCATCAACAGCTGCAAAAACACTACTATCACAAGTTAGACCATCTGAATAAGGGCTAGTTGTTGGAATTAAATCGGATGCTCTCAAATCATCACGCATCAAGTTCTCTTCATCTTGATTTGTTCTTCGATCAAGAGCAGCACCTTGCAAAAACACACGACCTCGAAAAAGAGGTGCCGTAAATTCTATAGCTCCAATATCATAGGCACCATCCTGATTTCTTAGATTTCCTATTTGGTCTGTAGACTCTGAAGAGTTTCCATTATTATAAGCTGGACTAGTATTATAAAACAAATGGCTCATGGTATTTCCGCCATTATCTGCCAATGGCAACAATAATGGGTCGTTTACTCCTATTATGTTATTATCTGTGTCATCTGTTATACCAGTTCCGGCACCTATAATATTATAGCTACTCCCTGTTTCAAGATCATTAACTGCAATATCTGCTGCCACACCACTGCCTGTATTCCCGGAAATAATAGAATTATGAACTGTCCACGTTGTAGAATTGAGAGTTCCTTGGTGACTTATTGCTGCTGAATTTCCTGCTCCTTCGCTTGTATTATTAGTTATGGTACTATTCGTGATAGTCATCGTGGTAGTACGCCCTGTATTAGTTCTTGTTTCTATAGCAGAGCCTCCACTTGGGGCGGTATTTCCACTAATAGTTGAGTTATTTATGATAAAGGTTTGACCTGAGGATGAATTTGAAGCCCATACCTTAAGTGCCTCTGCTCCTGAATTGTTATAGACTGCTGAATTATTGATATTTAATGTTCCTGCTTCGCTCTCTACAGCAGCGCCATAACTGGCTGTATTATCTCTTAGCGTAACACCATCTAAGTTTATAGTTCCTGTCCATGAGGAAATAGCGCCACCATTAGCTGAAGTACAAGACGCAATTGTCACGTTGTTCAAAGTCGTTGTATTAGTTCCCAATAACAGGATACCACCACCATAGGTAGTATACGGACCTTGGATAGTTGCAGAATCACCATTGGCGATGGTCAAATCGCTTATACTTAAATTCAGATGCGCAAAGCCATTGTAGAATACTCTCGAGGCATTGTTTCCATCAATGGTCAATAGATCCTGCCCAGGTCCTTGAATAATCAAGGATCCTCCAAATCCACCAGCTGCGCCAACTTCCATCTGACCAAAAAGCACGGGAGACGATGTATTATTTGGATCTTGATATTCTGGTGCTCTTACTGTAATGGTTTGAGGCGAATTAAATAATGATGAAAATTCAATAACATCTGTTCCTGGATCGTTATTAGCCGCTATAAATGCTTCTCTTAACGAACAGTCTCCATCACAAACGCCATCGTTGGTATCTTCAGTTTTAGTCACTACATAACTCCCTACAGATTGGAGCTCAATAGAACCAATATCGGACGTGCCAAAAACACCTCTGGCATTACCTATTTGATCGATAGTGAGACTCGTAAATCCTTCATTTAATACGGGACTGTTCCCATAAGGTGTATGGCTAAGTGTATTGCCTCCATTATCGGCTAAAGGAGCCAACAATGGGTCATTGATATTTAGAATATTATTTGGTCCGCTAATTTGAGTAGCACCTGTTCCAATAAGATTATAATCACTATCAGCATCAAACAAATCTGAACCAATATCTGAAGGTGAGCCGTTTGCCAAGTTCCCTGAAACAATAGAATTATTTATAGTTCCGTCGATTGCACCTGTTCCTCCAAAAGTAATTGCAGCACCAGCTAGACCATCACTATCTGATGTATTGTTGGTAATCGTATTACTGTTTATATTATGTATTTGCGTTCGCCCTCCGTTGGTAATAAATTCAATCGCCGAAGCGCCACTTGGTGTAGTATTTCCACTAATGGTCGAATTTTCCATTTTAAAATCAACATCTGCAATATTAGCATGCATGCGTATGGGCGAACTTCCTGTATTGCCATAGATTGCAGAATTCTTGATCTCGAAAACCCTTCCTTCCTCTTCGATTGCCGAACCGTATCCATCAGAATGATTATTTCTAAGAGTTACACCATCGAGATACATATTACCTCCATAAGAAGAGATCGCTCCTCCTCTAAGGGCCTGGCAATTTTCAATGGTGACATTAACCAATCGACAATAAGACCCCGGATCTCCACCTAATTTCATGATACCACCACCCCATTGTGGATAAGGTTGGCTGTCATTTTCAGTTCCTGGCTGATCAGGTTTTCCATTAGCAATAGTTAAATTATTAATCTCAACATCTATATGACCAAAACCAGCATAGAATACTCTTGATGCATTGTTGCCATCAATAGTAAGCAAATCTTGACCTGGACCATTAATGATGTAATCTCCTCCTTGGCCTCCAGATGGTGGACCTATTTCTAGTTGGCCAAGTGTTAATGTTATGGTTTGTGGTGAATCAAATAAGGATGAAAATGCTATAATATTGTCACCGTTAGTTTGATAAGCTACTTGTAATGCTTCTCTTAAAGAACAATCGCTATCACAAACACCGTCATTAGTGTCTTCTACTTTGGTAACTGTAAATGTTGTTTGTGCTTGTACCTGATAGAATGAAAGCATAAAAGTGACGCCAACGATTATTAGTCGATTGGTAAAAAGGGAATTCATAATCTTAGATTTTAATGTGTTATTCAATGAATAAATTAGAGTAAGGTTTTTCATAATTAAAGGGGTGTTTAATTTTTTGATAAAATTATATGAAGACACCTCCTTTAAACGAAAATTAAAGGCTTACAAAAGGGTTACATGAAAGAAGTACAGGGTTACAAAAGGGTTACAAAAGCTTCGTAAAAAAAGACCTAACCCTTATAAATACTGAGTTTTTTGACATATTTTAATAGGACAATAAAAATGCATATAAATCCTCTCCTGGTGTAAGGTTTAGCTTTTTACGTAATCGATTACGACTCATTTTAACTGATGACGGATTGATATTTTGAAGAATAGCTATTTGTTTTGTGTCCATTTTCATCCTGATTAATGAACACAATCTAATTTCGGTTTTTGTTAGATCGGGATAATTACTTCTTAATTTTTCATAAAACGAACTACTTAAAGTTTCTATCTTATTATGAAAATCTTCTGTACTCTCGTCTACCCAGATTTTATTTTTAATTTCTGTTTCCAGATTAATCAACTCTTTTGATCTTTTTTTCCCCGTAGAGGCTTTAACTCTTTCCAATTGTTCTGATAAGGTTAATGCCCATTCTTTATTATTTGTTATATCTAATGCCAAATGCTTTAGATCTTTTTGCTTATGTTCTATTTCAGAACTCAACAGTTCATTCTCTAAAACTTTTAGTTTTAATCTTTGCTTATAACGCACATAAAAAAAGATGAATACCACTAAAATGCTAATTCCACCAAAAAGCATCCATTGTTGTTTGATTTTGTTTTGCTCATCTAAGATTTCAATTTCAGATTCTTGTTGAGCTATTTCGGCCTGTTGTTGTTGAATTTCAGATTCTTGTCGTTCAGTTTCATAAAGCGTTTGGTAATACGATAAGGCATTCGCTCTTTTAACACTATTGATAGAGTCTCTTACCGTAACAAAATCTACATAGTGCGTATGAGATTTTTCAATATTGCCTAAAGCCTTATAAATTTTTGACAACCTTTCATCCATATGGTATTTACCCCAAACATTTCCTATTCTTTTGTGATAATTCAACACCCAATATCCTTCGTCTAGCGCCTTATTAAATTCTTTAGTTGCAATGTAATAGTCTGACAAAGCTGTTCTGTAATGAGATTCATTAGGTATTGGGTCTTGTTTTGCAAAACTGTTTTGTATTTTATCAAAAAAATACGTGGCTTTACTTAGACTATCAGTTACAGCATAAGCATTTAAAAGTCCGTAAAATATGATTGGTTTATTTGGCAAATCATAATCAGGCTCTGTAACATGTTCATAGGCTTCCTTTAAATAACTAATTCTCGCGATTTGATTCCCTTGAAAGTTTTGCTCTAAAGCTGCATTAAATAGATTTGGAATCAATGATAAGTGGTCATGTCTATGACGAGCAATAGCAATAGTTTTGTCTCTTTCCTTTTTCGCTTCTTCTGTAAAACCTATTTTAGTGTATAAAGTCGCTAATTGATTTCTAGTCCATAATAAATTAGACGTATCCTTAGCTCTAACAAATATTTGTGATGTTTCTAAAAGTAGTTTAGATGCTGTAGCGTAATCTCCGGTCACGTCGTAAACTCCAGATTTGTACGATCGTGCTAAAGCGTAGGATATAGAATCATTGGCTTTAAGAGAAAATTTTTCGGCTGCATTATATAAATCCAGAGACTCATTTGTTTTTCCTGAAAAATAATAACTATCTGCAGCATTTGTATAAAGCCGCCCTAAAAGATCATAATCTTTACTGTTTGTTTTTCTTGCTTTAAAATCCTCAAAAACTTTCACTCCAGCTTGTGCATTAGAAGCTCTATTAGCATAATAAAACATAAGGCTGGAAGTGTGTCTCAATGCCATATTGATTGAATCCAACTGGTAAGCATAATCTATAGTTATTTTAGCAATAGAATCGAAACTATATTTTGTTTTATTATTGACAAGCCTTGAAAGACTATCTAACAATTTAAGTCGTTTTCCTTCTGTAGAGGATTCAATTTTTTGCTTTAGTTCTTTAACCTTTTGGTCTAAAGATTCTTTGGTAAGATCATTGCTATTTGTTTGAGCAAAAAAAGATTGGCATAATAGCACAAAAAAGAAGCCTATGAAAAAACGTTTCATTTTAAAGGGGGTATACATTTATAGTATAAATGTATAAAAACAGTTTTTGTTTAATTAATTGCACAGGGTTACAAAAGGGTTACAAAAAAGACACTGCAGTAAATTACATCAATAAAGACAACACTTATAAAGGTTTTTAAAATTAAATATACACACCTATTGATTGGTTTCTTTTTTGTCTTTTTTCCTCAAAAACCCAAATAAACCTTTCTTTTTTTTCGTCTTTTCGTCTTCAGAATCGATTTCAAATTCACGCTCTTTTCTGTCTTTCTTAAAGAGGCGTTTTAAAAAGCCATCTCGTTTTTCTTCTTCACATGCCAATGCATCTTTAACGTCTTGAGATGGTGCTTCAAATTTAGCTTGAGTGATATAATTAAATTGTTTGTCTTTATTCATTTGCTTTAAAAACAAAGCTGTAATTGGCAAAGCAGAATTGGCTCCTTGACCAACAGATGTATGACTAAAACCAATACGATGATCATCATTCCCAACCCAGGATAACATGACTAATTTAGGACTTATACCAACAAACCAACCGTCTTTATTGTTTTGTGTTGTCCCTGTTTTTCCTGCGAGATCATTCTTGAGTCCGTATTGAGAGCGCATTCGCTTTGCCGTACCTGTATTGATGGTAGATTTCATCATCTCTATCATGGTTTGCCTTGTCTCTTTTGAAAATGCTTCGGGCATTACTTTTGCTTTAGAACGCTCATAAATAACAGTTCCAGATCTATCAGTGATTTTAGTAATATAAAATGGTTTGGACACCTTCCCTTGATTAACATAGCTTGTATAAGCACCTATAAGTTCTAGCATCGATAATTGGGCAGTACCTAAAGCTAATGATGGCACTTCTGGAAGCGCAGAAGTAATCCCCATTTTTTGAGCTTGCTCAATCACTGGGACTATACCAACATCTTCCAATACCTTTACAGCAATTGTATTAATAGATTGACTCATTGCCTTTTCTAGGGAATAATTAAGATGTCTGTCATTTTCTTCTTTACCTCCATTAGTAGGCGTCCATCCTTTTTGATTGGTATAGGTCACCTCTTTAACTGAATAATAACTACATGGCTCTATCCCTTTCTCTAAAGCCGTGGTGTAAACAATGGGTTTAAATGTTGAACCTACTTGTCGCTTTGAAGCTGAGACATGGTCAAATTTAAAATGCTCAAAATCTATTCCTCCTACATAAGCTTTTATTGCTCCCGAACTTGGATCGACAGCTACAAAACCTGTATTTAAAAATTTCATGGTATGGGTCAAGCTATCAATTACCGAAGCTTCTCTTACTATATCTCCTTCCCATGAAAACAAACTAAATTTGCCTTTAGCATTTAAACTGTCCATGATGGCTTTGTCGCTCCACTTTTTCTTCTTTAAGGCTTTATAAAGGTCTAAGTCTTTAATACGTTTGTTAACTAATGATTTGTTTTTAAGCCATGGCGCATTCTTGCCATATGCCTTTTCAAATTGAGACTGTAAGGCTTTCATATGCTGTTGCATCGCGGTTTCTGCATAGCGTTGCATATCAATATCTAGCGTCGTGTGAATTTTTAAGCCATCTTTATACAAATCATATTTAGTATCATCAGCCTTGTTTACACTATCTAATAGGCTCTTTACCTCTAACCGTATTTTTTCTCGAAAGTATGGAGCTACTCCGTCTGTATGATCAAACTTTCTGTAATCTGTTTTTAAGGGCATATCACTGGTCTCCTTTTGAGTGACCTCATCGATAAAACCATATTTTTCCATTTGCTGTAATACGACATCACGTCGCAACTGGCTTCGTTCTGGAAACAATCTTGGATTAAAGCTATGTGTTGCCTTAAGTGCGCCTATGAGTGTAGCAGATTGGGCCAAATTAAGATCTTTTGTTTTGGTATTAAAAAACCGTTGAGATGCACTTTCTATTCCAAAGACATTCTCACTAAATGGTACTGTATTTAAATACAAGGCGATAATCTCCTGTTTCGAATATAAGTCTTCAAAACGCTTAGCAACAATCATTTCCTTAACCTTATTCACTGGCATTGAAAACCAACCATGATCTTGTCTTCCATAGATATTTTTAACCAACTGCTGACTAATAGTACTTCCGCCTCCAGACGAATTATTTTGCATCAAAATAGACTTAAAAAACACACGCATCAGGCTTGTATAATCAACACCATCGTGTTCATAAAAACGTGCATCTTCAGTAGCAACTAAAGCATCAACCAAATGCTTGGGTAGGTCCTCATAAGGCACAACTTGTCTATCAAAAATGAAATACTTACCTAGTAGCTCGCTTTCGGCATCCAAAAGCAGAGATGCCTCAGCTTGCTTAATACCCTTTAAGTCATCTTTAGTTGGTAGTTTTCCCCATAGTCCAACGTAAATCGAAAGCCAAAACAACACTAGTAACGAAAAGCCTGTGACTACTGCTTTAAAAAGTCGTTTAAGCCACACAGACTTTAAAGTAAATTTCATAAATAGAGTTTTATATAAGGTTATGTACTATATACGAACGAAATAATGGAATCGATGTTTTAAAAATGAATTATTTATTCTAGTCAGTTTAATTCTTTATTTTTAATCATTACTCAAAATATTCAACACATGTACGATCCTAATTCAACATTAGCCTTTAAAAGGAAACAATTTGAAGAATCTTATTCAGAACTTAATAAAACTGAAACTTTAAAGGAATTATTGTTCCATCAAAAAATGCAAAATGAAAATCTTATCATCATAAGAAAAAATACTGCAAAATTAATTTGGTTATTACTTATTATAATACTCCCATTTGTGATGACAATAATTGCAGCCATTTATAAAGATTTTTTCTAATTCAAGCCTCAAACCAAATTAGATTCTTTAACTCATTGAATTAAGCTTAAATTTGTAAGAAACCCATTTAAATTTCGACTAACACAATAAGTTAATTATATCATATTAATTAAAAACAGAAAGGACAAATAGTTATGTTAACTTGGAAAGAAGTCATCAACTTCGCTGTAAAAGGAAATCCAACGCCTGACCGAAGAGTGGAAAAAACAGATGCCGAATGGCGTCAACAATTAACTCCAGAACAATTTAGAATTACACGTCAAAAAGGTACCGAACGACCTCATAGCGGAGCGTTATGTAGCATTTATGATGAAGGTCAGTACAATTGTATATGTTGTGACACACCTTTGTTTGATTCGACTATTAAATTCGAATCTGGTTCGGGATGGCCTAGTTTTACACAACCTATCAAGCCAAATGCAATCAAGTATGAAAAAGATGCCTCTTTTGGTATGGTTCGCGTAGAAGTGATGTGTAATACTTGCGATGGACATTTAGGACATGTATTTCCTGATGGACCAGAACCAAGCGGATTGCGTTATTGTATTAATTCTGAATCTATGCAATTAGATTCCAAAGTAGAGGAGACAAACTAATGGCAAATAAAAACTTAGAAAAACTTACTGTTGGAGCAGGATGCTTTTGGTGTATTGAAGCTGTTTACAACGAAGTAAAAGGTATCGAAAAAGTGGTGTCTGGTTATAGTGGCGGAACTGTTCCTGGGAAACCAACTTACAGAGAGGTATGCTCAGGTTTAACAGGTCATGCCGAAGTTGTTCAAGTCACTTTTGACCCAAATATAATTTCATATGAGGATTTACTAGTGATTTTCATGACAAGCCATGACCCAACAACCTTAAACCGTCAAGGCGCAGATGTTGGATCACAATATCGTTCTGTAATTTTCTATCATAACGATAAACAAAAAGAAATTGCAGAAGTTGTCATCAAGGAAATGACACCTTACTATGAAATGCCTATTGTTACTGAGATTAGCCCTTTAGGTGAATTCTTTGAAGCAGAAGCTGTACATCAAAATTACTATGCAAACAACCAAACACAAGGTTACTGTAGTTTTGTTATTACACCTAAGTTGGCAAAATTGAGACAATTACATGCAGATAAGCTAAAAACACGTGTGACATAAATTGAAACTATATTGAACACGAAAGAGTCTATTCCATCCATAAAACTCTATGGTGCAAAACGATGCCATAAAACACAGTTTTATTTAAGTTTCCTTAACGAAACTGGCCTCCCATATGATTTTTTGGATGTAGAAACCAATAAAGACCACGCAGAAGAATTGCGTGGTCTTTATTTAAACAGAAAACTTAACTTTCCAACACTAACAATTGGTTCTAAAAAACTACGTAATCCTCGTAAAGAAGATCTTGAAAAATGGCTTAACAAATTAATTCTGAAAGACTAAACCAAAAACGATTATGACCTATACTGAATTTAAAGCTAAACAGCAATTTTTAGAATTACCAGAAGGTCGCATCGCTTATATTGATGAAGGTCATGGCGCACCCATACTATTGCTTCATGGTGTACCAACCTCTGGTTGGTTATATCGACATATATTTCCAGAATTAGTACAAAAAGGGTATCGTGTTATTGTGCCTGACATGTTTGGTTATGGATCTAGTGATTCACCAAAGGGTTATGAAAAATATCACGAAAAGTTCCAAGCTGAACGGCTTTCAAAACTGATGGAACATTTAAGCATCAACAAATGGACACATATGTTTCATGATGCTGGTGGCTTGTGGACCTGGGAACTTTTAAAACAGCAGCCAAAATCTATTAAACAACTTATTATTTTAAATACAATCATTTTAAAACCTGGCTTTACTCCTCCAATGCGTTTTGGAAATAATTTCCTAACTAAGTTTGTTATGAATCTATACAGTTACAGGCTCACTAATACTATGTTGATGAAAGGACTTTTCAAATCTGGCTTATTAGAAAACAATCTCTCCAAAGATGATATTGAAGGTTATAAGATGCCTCTGCTACAAGGAAAAATTAAAGGCATGTATTACTTCTTCTCTAAAACCTGTCATAATTTACCTGATTACTCTAGTTTACTTCCAACATTAGAACAACAAGTTCTAGTTATTTGGGGTAAGCATGATGAGTTTTTAAAATGGGAACCTCAACAAGATCAGATAAAGCGAGCTTTGAACATCAAAACAAAGAACATTCATGTCATCGAAGGAAAACATTTTATACAGGAGGAAATCCCTGAAAAAATAATTAACTTGACACATCAATTCATTCAAGCATCAAATTAAGAAAGGTTGCACTCTAACACTGATAAACTAAAGAATTCCTATGGAAAAAACTGTTTCAGAAGCGATACAATACAGAAGATCAACTAGAATTTACAAAGAGGACCCTATCGACACCGAAAAGGTAAAACAATGTCTCTATAATGCTTCTTTGGCGCCTACTAGTAGTAATCTTCAATTATGGGAGTTCTATCACGTTACTAATGAAAGCACTCTCGAAAAACTAACAGTAGCCTGTCTTGGTCAAAATGCAGCAAAAACTGCTAAACAGCTCGTTGTTGTGGTCACAAGAAAAGATTTATGGCGTAAGCGTGCCAAAGCTAATATTGAATTTATAAATAAGATTTACGATAAACCTGACTTAGAAGAACAATGGTTAAAACGCAAAAAAATGGCGATCAGTTATTATAATAAACTCATTCCTACGATTTATACAGATCTCTTCGGAATTCTGGGTTTTATTAAATATCTAGTTTTTCAGGTTGTTGGACTCTTTAGACCCATTTATCGTCAAATACGTTTGAGTGATATGCGAATTGTTGCTCATAAAAGTGCTGCGTTAGCTGCCGAAAATTTTATGCTCAGTATGTCTGCTATTGGTTATGACACCTGCCCAATGGAAGGCAGTGACACACTTAGAGTAAAGCAAATCCTATCCTTACCTCGAGGTGCCGAAATCAATATGGTGATTGGTTGTGGTATACGTCATAAAGATAAAGGCATTTATGGCCCTCGTTTTAGAGTGCCTTTTGACGAGGTTTATTTTGAGAGGTAGTTAGTTCTCAAAATTCTTAATCCCATTAGTTAACCAATCATAATATTCATCTGCATCTGGAGTATAACCTACCGGTTTGATAAGATTCGCCTCATTATGATCCATCAACACATAATAAGGTTGCGTATTGGTCTTGTATTTTAGGGTTTGCATTTCACTCCATTTTTGACCAATATACTTAAGTTTTTTACCTGGTCTTAGTTTAGAATCTGAAACATCTTCATCAGTAAGTTTCCGTTTATCATCAACATACAAGGAGATTAAAACGATATCGTTTTTTAGCTTAGATAATACCTTGGGCTCAACCCAAACATTTTGCTCCATTTTACGGCAATTCACGCATGCCCAACCCGTAAAATCAATCATGACTGGTTTTCCTACTTGTTTCGCATATGCTAGTCCTTTATCATAATCGTTAAAAGCCAGAATATCATGAGGTGCTAATAAATGGGCACCATCTGGCAAACCAGAATGACTTGCAGAACTTCCGCCACCTCTCGAATTACCTACACCATAAGGCGATTCACTATAATCCAATGGTGGAGGGAACGCGCTAATTAAATTTAATGGTGCGCCCCAAAGTCCGGGAATCATATAAATGGTAAATGATAAAGTTAATAGCCCAAGCATTAATCGCCCAACTGAAATATGCTCCAAGGGTGAATCATGTGGTAATTTTATTTTTCCGAGTAGATATAAAGACAGTGCTCCAAAAATGGCAATCCATATCGCGATAAACACTTCTCTTTCTAATAAATGTAATTGTAACACCAAGTCGGCTTGTGATAAAAATTTAAACGCTAATGCGAGTTCTAAAAACCCTAAAACCACTTTTACAGTGTTAAGCCATCCTCCAGATTTAGGCAATGAATTTAACCAACCTGGAAATGCAGCAAATAAAGCAAAAGGTAATGCAATAGCAGAAGAAAAACCTAGCATTCCTATAACAGGAGCAATCCCTCCTTTTGATGCTGCTTCAACTAAAATGGTTCCTACTATTGGGCCTGTACATGAAAAAGAAACAATAGCTAATGCTAATGCCATAAAGAAAATTCCAATAAGCCCTCCTCTATCAGCTTGTCGATCTGCTTTGTTTGCCCATGAGTTAGGTAATACAATTTCAAAAGCACCTAAAAAGGAGATAGCGAATACAACCAGTAATGCAAAGAATATGAGATTAAACCACACATTAGTAGCTAATGCATTTAATGCATCTGCACCAAAAATAGCTGTTATAATCGTACCTAGTAATACATAGATTACGATAATCGACAACCCATAAATAATGGCATTTCTAATCCCTTTAGCTTTCGATTGACTTTGTTTGATAAAGAAACTTACAGTCATTGGAATCATTGGGAATACACATGGTGTAAGTAATGCAACAAAACCAGAAAGAAAAGCTACTAAAAAAATAGACCATAACCCTCTAGTTTCGCCTTCTTCCTCTTCTGTTCCTTTATCTTCAACTTTAACCGCTTTAGTTAAATCATAATCTAAATCTATAAAAGTAGGTGTTAAACATTGCTTGTCGTCACAAGCCATGAATCCTATTTCAGCCTTCACGGTTTTGACATCCTCTGCATTGGAAACTTTTATTTTTTGTCTGAACTCTGCAATATCTTCAAAGTATTTCACCTCAATCCCAAAGACTTTATCTTCTACAGTTTTTCCTTTGCCTTCAGAAGTTTTACCAACAAGTTCAACATTTTCTCCAAGATCATATTCAAAAGTAGTTGGTATAGGACCTGCATCTTTTGGAGGTATTTGAGAATACAAATGCCAGTTCTTATCAATACTAGCTTTTGAGACTAAAATATAGTCGTTATCTGAAGTTTTCTCAACCGATGACTCCCATTTTACAGGCTCTAGAATTTGTGAAGTATCATCTGGCGAATCAAAAGGTGATAAACTTAAACCGCCTTGTGACTCATCATTTTTTTTTAAATTAAATTGAAGATCAATATAGGTTGGTGGTAAACACTTTTCATCATCACACACCATAAACTCCACCTCACCTTCAACTAGTGATAATTCTTGATTTAACACCTTGATACGTTGTCTGAATTCGGCTTTATCTTCAAAGAATTTGATAACCATGTCAAACACAGGATCGTCAACAGTATGCCCTTCTTCTTCACTCGTCTTTCCGCTTAATTCATAAGCATCATTAGCCTTGTAAACAAATGTTGTTGGTATTGGACCACCATCAGGCACATTTTGAGAATACAAGTGCCAGCCACTATCTATAGTTGCCGTTGAAATTAGATCATATTCGGTATCTGAAATTTTCTCAACAGACGTTTCCCATTCTACAGGTTCTAATACTTGGGCTTTTGAAGCTATTGTAAAAACCAATACACTAAGTAGGGTAATAATTAAATTCTTCATTAGAAATAATTAGGTTTTGAAAGACGCTAATTTATGAAAAACTAAAAGATTAATCGCTAGCTTTAAGATTTGATTATAAAACGAGAATTAAAAGCATAAAAAAAACCGAACTTAATGTTCGGTTGATACTATTTATTGATAGGTTTCGATGGGGTTCCCACCAAATTTCCATTTTTCGAAGCCACCTTCTAAATCATAAATTTTCACAAAACCTTTCTCTTTAAGTTCTTTTGAGCATCTGGAACTCCTTCCACCTGACTTACAATATACAATGACAGGTTTGGTTTTATCAAGCTTGGCAATGTCCTCATCAAAGGTTGGCGATCTAAAATCTATATTTTGAGACTGTTCTATAAAGCCTTCTTTGTATTCTTCGGGAGTTCTTACATCAACTAACTGAATATCTTCCAGCTCCAAACGTGATTGCATCTCTTCAGCAGAAATCATTTTAATTTCGCTTTGTGGTTCTTCCTTGCAACTAAATGCGAGAGCAAAAAGTGCAAAACAGTAGATAAGTACCTTGTTTTTCATTTTGATTGATTTTTAGATTGAAGCCACTTCACCTTTCCATTCGTTGAAGCCTCCAATGAGATTATATGTGTTTTTAAATCCTAACTGATTCATTACACTACAAGCCTGAGCACTTCGCCCACCTGCTTTACAATACACATAATAGTTTTTAGATTTATCGAGTTCTTCAAGCTCGTAGATAAATCCTTGACCCTTATAAATATCAATAGCAATAGCATTTGGTATAATCCCAAGTGCTACTTCTTCTGGTGTTCTAACATCTAATATTACCGCATTTTCATCTGCGTTTAATTTAGAGGTCCATTCTTGTTGAGTTAAATCAGCCATATTTTTTATACATCAATAATCATGCAAATTTAACGTTTCCTTATGATAAAGACGAAAAAAAATCCGAAGTGTTACACTTCGGATTCTTAAAATTTAAAAATTAAATTGTTATTATACTTTAATTGAGCAGCCTATTGCTCTTGTTTTGGCTTCTGGAACTTCCTTCCCAACTAACAATGCATCTACAGCATCTTCAACATAAGTTTTAGTTACAGCGCTTGCGTCTTTATAATTATCGTCAATGGCTCCAATGTACTTTACTTGAGGTCCTTTTTTTGTTTTTTCTAATACATAAACATGAGGTGTTTTGGTAGCACCATATTGAGGATAAATCTTTTGGCCTTTATCCATTAAATATGGAAATGTAAATCCTTTTGCTTTTGCTCTTGCTTTCATAGCAGCCATATTATCTCCAGGTTTTACATCGGTATTATTTGGCATAATCGCAATAACAGGATACCCTTTATCAGCATATTTTTTATTTAAGGCTTCAACGCGATCTTCATAGGCTACTGCATAAGGACAAGTATTACAAGTGAATACTACAATAAATCCTTTAGCGTCTTTAAAGTCTGCCATTGAGACCATTGTTCCGTCAATATTTTCTAATTCGAAATCGGTGGCAATATCTCCAATATCATAACCTGTTCCTACAGGTGTAAACGCTGTAGTTGCAATAAATGCAACTATGGCTAATAGTGTTTTAAATGTGTTCTTCATGATGATTCTATTTAATGAATTGTTTTACTTCGGTTTCTAATTCTTTGTAATTGAAAGAGCGTTCATAAAACGCTTTTTTATCTTTATTATAAATCAAGGTTGCTGGAATAGCTCCAGACCAGTTTTTATTTACTTTTGGTATCCACGTATTGGAGTCGACATCATCCAAAACAACGACTTCACTTTTAAGTGCGTTCTTCTTTAGAAAAGGTTTGAGCTTTGTTTCAATTTGCTTCGGAAAGTCTAAACTTACTAAAATAACTTCAACATTATGATTAGAATACTTAGTATTCAACTGCTCAAAGTATGGAAGTTCCTTTACACATGGCGCACACCATGTTGCCCAAAAATTTATCACATAGGTTTTTTTGGCATCTTTTGCGCTTAAATACGATTGAAGCTCTTCAAAATTGAAAACTTTCAAACTATTATCGGGACGATCAAGATGTGTTTCTTCAAAAGAATTTATCTGTGATGCCCCATTTCCAAAGGACATTAAAACAATAGTAATTATAAGAGCCATATGTTTCATGTTATAAATTTAGGAATCAAATTACGGACATGAATAAATTTAACAAAACATTAGAAAATTGAATCATTTTTTATATTACATTTGTACACACAACAATTGTATATACAAATGTCAATAGAAAAAGAAATAAAAAGCACAGTTAAACTTGATGAAAAAGACAAAACTGTTATCAATTTAATTTACACCAATAATTGGTTAAAAGAAAAAATGCATGTGTTTTTTAAAGCGTATGATTTATCTCAAGAACAATATAATGTTCTAAGAATTTTAAGAGGCCAAAAAGGACATCCGGCTAATTTAAGCACCATTCAAGATCGCATGCTTAATAAGATGAGTAATACAACACGCTTAATTGACAAGCTTCTTAAAAAGGAATTTGTAACTCGTCAAATGTGCGCATCAAATAGAAGAAAAATAGAAATTTTCATTACCAAAAAGGGACTCAATCTATTAACAGAATTAGATCAAAAAGTAAAAACAATCAACATAGAAATTACCAAAAGTTTAAATAGCTCTGAATTATCTCAACTAAACAAACTTCTAGATAAATTAAGAACACCATAATAACCCAAATACAAATTTAAATTATAAAACAATGAAAAACACCATTTTAAAATCAGCAACTTTAGTCGTATTAGCTTTATCATTTGTATCCTTTACCACTATTTTGAAAAAAGAAATAAAAGTTAAAGAGTCAACAATTACATGGAAAGGCCATAAAATAACAGGTTCGCACGAAGGTACTATAACATTAAGTGATGGCACACTTACATTTGAAAATAAAAAGCTTACAGGTGGGAACTTTACCATTGATATGACAAGTATTACTGTAACAGATTTAAAAGCTGGAAAAGGAAAAGAAAAGTTAGAAGGACACCTTAACTCTGATGATTTTTTTGGCACACGCAGCTACCCTAAAGCCACATTTAAAATCACAAATGTTAGCGGTAACGACGGCAATTACAAAGTAACTGGAGATTTGACTATCAAAGGAAAAACACATAAGTCGACATTCAATATGAATGTGACAAAAGACGCTGCTACTGCTAATCTAAAAATTGATAGAACTAAATATGGCATTAAGTATGGTTCTTCAAGTTTTTTTGACGGACTAAAAGACAAAGCTATTTCTGACGAGTTTGATCTAAATGTCACATTGAAGTTTTAAATAATTTTGATTAATAGCAACATTTAGTGATTAAGATTCCCATGTTTATGGGAATCTTTCCTTTTTTATAGAATTAAATTTGAAAACTAAAATTTGATTTCTATATTTGAACTTTATTACAACAATGAACACAAATTTAAATCATACTTGGTGGTGGATGTCTCGAAACGAAACTTCGTGAACTAACCCTATAGGTATATTTAAACTAACATATCAAAAAGGCTTGTCATTCACGACAAGCCTTTTTTAATAATAAAAAATGAAAACATTTAGTCTATACACGCATTACAAAAAAATATTAGCAGACACCATCACACCTGTAAGTATTTATTTAAAGATTAGAGACAAGTTTCCAAATAGCATTTTATTGGAGAGTAGTGATTATCACGCTAACGATAATAGCTTTTCTTATATCTGTTTTAATCCGATTGCCTCTATAAAAGTTAAAAATTATCGTATTGAACAACACTATCCAGATGGAAGTACAAAAATCAATAAGGCAAAAAACATCTCTGTAACCGAAGAGATCCATAAGTTCACAAAACGTTTTAAAGTAAATTCTGATGAAGAGTTCAAGTTTATTAACAACGGAATTTTTGGTTATACGGCTTATGATGCTGTAAAGTATTTTGAAGATATTGACATTAGAAAAAAACCTAACTCTTTAGATATACCAGACATTTATTATGCCGTCTATCAAAATATAATTGCCATCAATCACTTTAAAAATGAGGCCTATATTTTTGCACATTGTTTTGAAGCCGAAAATAATATTGATGAAGTTTTACAGCTCATTAGTTCTAAAAATTTTGCATCTTATAACTTTAAAAAAGATTCTGATATCACATCAAATCTTACTGATGAAGAGTATAAAAGTCATGTAGAATTGGCTAAAAAACACTGTGCTCGAGGCGATGTATTTCAATTAGTATTATCCAAAAAATTCTCACAAGCTTTTAAGGGTGACGAATTTAATGTATATCGCGCGTTGCGAAGTATCAACCCATCACCTTATCTTTTTTATTTTGACTACGGAAATTTTAAAATTTTTGGAAGTTCACCTGAAGCCCAATTAGTTGTAAAAAACGAAAGAGCCGAAATTCATCCTATTGCTGGGACATTTAGAAGAACAGGAAATGACGAAGAAGATCAGAAATTAGCAAAACAGCTCGCTGCTGATGATAAAGAAAATGCTGAGCATGTAATGTTAGTTGATTTAGCACGTAACGACTTAAGTCGTCACGGAAGTGATGTAAAAGTAGAAACCTATAGAGAGGCACAATTTTTCTCTCATGTAATTCACTTAGTGAGTAAAGTCACAGGCAGAATTCATAAGAAGACAGCAACCATGCAAGTTGTAGCAGATACATTTCCTGCAGGCACATTAAGTGGAGCACCAAAACATCGTGCGATGCAACTTATTGAGCAATACGAAAAAACAAGCAGAGCATTCTATGGAGGCGCTATTGGTTTTATGGATTTTAATGGAAATTACAATCACGCTATTATGATCAGAACCTTTATGAGTAAAAACCATAAACTCCATTGGCAAGCTGGAGCGGGATTGGTTTCTAAATCAAACCCAGAACATGAGTTACAAGAAGTATATAACAAATTAGGTGCTTTAACAAAAGCTATCGAATTAGCAGAAACCATATGAAAGTATTAGTAATAGATAACTACGACAGTTTTACCTACAATCTCGTCCACTATTTGGAAGATTTAAATTGTGAAGTCACCGTAAAAAGAAACGACAAACTTTCTCTTGAAGAGGTTGATTCATTTCAAAAAATAGTCCTTTCGCCTGGACCAGGTATTCCAAACGAAGCCGGATTATTAAAAGATATTATAAAAACCTATGCACCTACTAAAAGTATTTTGGGTGTATGTTTAGGACAACAAGCTATTGGTGAAGTTTTTGGTGGTTCCCTTATTAACTTAGAAGATGTGTACCATGGCGTTGCTACTCAAGTAGACATTTGTGTTGATGATGAATCCCTTTTTAACAATATGAATAAAACCATAGAAGTGGGGCGTTATCATTCTTGGGTTGTTGATGCTAATTTACCTGAAGTATTAGAAGCCACATCTTTCGATAGTAATGGGCAAGTCATGTCTTTGCGACATAGAGTCTATGATGTAAAAGGTGTTCAATATCATCCAGAATCGGTATTAACACCTAACGGAAAGCAAATTTTGGAAAACTGGATAAAGAGCTAACATGAAACACATACTGAACAGATTAATCAATCAAGAAAGCATCTCTAGCGACGAAGCAAAACGCGTCTTGGTTAATATTTCCGAAGGGCAATACAACCAAAGTCAAATCGCTTCTTTTCTAACCATATACATGATGCGAAGCATTACTCTTGAAGAACTTCAGGGTTTCCGAGATGCGCTATTAGAACTTTGTATTCCTGTAGATTTATCAGATTTTAATGCGATTGATCTTTGCGGAACTGGTGGTGATGGTAAAGATACGTTTAATATCTCGACATTAGCATCTTTCATAACAGCAGGCGCAGGAGTAAAAGTAGCTAAGCATGGAAATTATGGCGTGTTATCGGCTTCAGGATCCTCTAATGTCCTAGAAGCATTAGGTGTTAAATTTACTAATAATGTCGACACATTAAAACGCACTATTGATCAAGCTGGAATCTGTGTTATGCATGCACCATTATTTCATCCAGCAATGAAAAATGTAGCACCAATTAGACGAGAACTTGGTGTAAAGACCTTTTTTAACATGTTAGGTCCAATGGTGAATCCTGCATTTCCAAAAAATCAAATGGTAGGTGTGTTTAATTTAGAATTGCAACGCATCTATGGATATCTATACCAGAACACAGATAAAAAATATAGTATTGTTCATGCCTTAGATGGTTACGATGAAATTTCTCTTACAGGAAATACAAAAATCATTTCTAACAATACTGAAACCATGCTCAGTCCTTCAGATTTAGGACTTGAACAAATTGAGCAATCTGATATATTTGGTGGCGCTACAGTAAGAGAAGCAGCAAAAATCTTTAAGAACATTATTAATGGAAAAGGAACTACAGCGCAAAATAATGTGGTTTGTGCTAATGCTGGTGTGGCTATAGCAACTGTCAATCAAACTTCATATAAAGAAGGATTTAAACTTGCCAAAGCAAGCTTAGATCATGGAAAAGCAAAAGCAAGCCTTGAAAAATTAATAGAATTAAGCAATTAATGGATATTCTAACCAAAATAGTAAAGGACAAACGTGTCGAGGTTGATTTGCGGAAACAATTAATTCCAATCAAACAACTAGAAGAATCTATCTTGTTTGACCATGAGACCATTTCATTAGCAAAACGACTTAAAGAAAGTCATACAGGAATCATTGCTGAACACAAACGACGTTCGCCTTCTAAGCAAGTCATTAATCATAATTTAAATGTATTTGATGTTGCTAAAGGTTATGAGAAAGCTGGCGTTTGTGGTATGTCTGTTCTAACCGACGGGAAATATTTTGGCGGAAGCTTAGATGATCTATTAACAGCACGTTCCAGCTGTAACCTACCCCTACTTCGCAAAGAATTTATTATCGATGAATACCAAATTGTAGAAGCTAAGGCTCATGGTGCCGATGTAATATTATTAATTGCTGCTATTCTATCTAAAGCTGAAATCAAACAATTTTCAGAATTGGCAAAACAGCTCAACTTAGATGTATTGCTCGAGGTGCATAACCAAGAGGAACTTGATAAATCAATTATGCCTAGTCTGGATATGTTAGGCGTAAATAATAGAAACCTTAAAACCTTTGAGGTAAGCTTAGAAACCAGTAAACGATTAAGTGAGTCGATTCCTAACGATTTTGTAAAAGTTTCCGAAAGCGGTATTAGTAGTATTGATGCCATTAAAATATTACAACCCTATGGCTATAAAGGTTTTCTAATTGGTGAAAATTTTATGAAAACTGATAATGCAGGAGAAAGTGCAGCGCAATTTATAAACGACTTGAAGCAATGAAACTGAAAGTTTGCGGAATGAAATATAAAGACAATATTAAAGCGGTTGCTCAATTGCAACCCGATTATTTGGGCTTTATATTTTATGAGAAATCAAGTCGGTTTTTTAATGGTACGATTCCAGAATTACCAAAAACCGTCAAAAAAGTTGGAGTGTTTGTTAATGCTCCTTTGAAATTCGTGATAGAAAACATAAATACCCATAATTTACAAGCGATTCAATTACATGGTCAAGAGTCATCTGAGTATATTAAAAATCTTAGAAAGGCACTAATAGACTCAGGTCGTAATGTCATGGAAATCATTAAAGTTTTTAGTATTAAAAATGATTTTGACTTTTCGGTCTTGACTACTTATGAAAACATCTGTGATTATTTTTTATTTGATACCAAAGGCAAGCTGCCTGGCGGAAATGGATATACCTTCAATTGGGATATTTTAAAATCATATCCATCAACCAAACCTTTCTTTTTAAGTGGTGGTATTGGTATACATGAAATTGAAAAACTAAACGCTTTTAAGCACACTAAAGTTTCAAAATACTGCTATGCAATTGATGTGAACAGTAAATTTGAAATCGATCCTGGATTAAAAAATACAAATGAGTTAGAAACATTTAAACATGAGTTATAATATTAACGACAAAGGCTATTACGGAGAATTTGGAGGTGCATACATTCCAGAAATGCTCTATCCCAATGTTGAAGAGCTTCGACAAAATTATCTTAAGATTATGGCCAAACCTTCATTCAAAGAAGAATTCGACCAATTACTCAAAGATTATGTAGGCCGTCCGTCACCACTCTATTTTGCTAAACGATTAAGTGACAAATACAATACGAGAATCTATCTCAAACGCGAAGACCTTAATCACACAGGTGCGCATAAAGTCAACAATACGATTGGGCAGATTTTAATGGCACAGCGTTTAGGAAAATCTAGAATTATTGCTGAAACTGGCGCAGGACAACATGGCGTAGCCACAGCTACTGTTTGTGCGCTAATGGGTATGGAATGCATCGTGTATATGGGTGAAATTGATATTGCTCGACAAGCGCCCAATGTAGCAAGAATGAAAATGCTCGGCGCCCAAGTGAGACCAGCATTATCGGGAAGTAGAACACTTAAAGATGCTACCAATGAAGCCATTCGCGACTGGATTAATAATCCAGTAGACACGCATTATATCATTGGAAGTGTCGTCGGACCTCATCCCTATCCAGATATGGTAGCTCGCTTTCAAGCTATTGTTTCCGAAGAAATTCAATGGCAACTAAAAGAAAAAGAAGGAACATCAAAACCCGATTATGTAGTGGCTTGTGTTGGAGGAGGTAGTAATGCAGCTGGAGCGTTTTATCATTATTTAGATGATACTGATGTTAAGCTTATCGCTGTTGAAGCTGCTGGAAAAGGCGTGCATTCTGGTGAAAGTGCCGCAACTTCTGCTCTAGGTCGAGAAGGTATTATTCATGGCAGCAAAACCTTGTTAATGCAAACAAATGATGGACAAATTACCGAGCCTTATTCTATTTCAGCTGGATTAGACTATCCAGGTGTTGGACCAATGCATGCACATTTGTATGCCTCTGGTCGCGCCGAATTTATCTCAATTACAGATGATGAAGCTATGGTCGCAGGTTTAGAATTAAGTAAACTAGAAGGTATCATACCTGCTATTGAAAGCTCTCATGCATTTGCAGTTCTAGATCAAAAGACATTTAAAACAGATGATGTTGTAGTCATCAATTTGTCTGGTCGTGGTGATAAAGATTTACAGAACTATATTGATTATTTTAAATTATAAAATGAATAATGAGACCCTGAAATAAATTCAGGGTGACGATAGAAAACATGAACAAAATAAACCAAAAACTACAAGAAGATAAAAAGTTATTATCAATATACTTTTCCGCAGGATATCCTAGCTTAAACGATACTGTACCTATCATCGAAAATCTTGAAAAAAGCGGTGTTGATATGATTGAAATTGGGTTGCCTTTTAGTGATCCCTTAGCAGATGGACCGACGATACAAGCTAGTTCGACTGAGGCTCTAAAAAATGGGATGTCAACCAATGTGCTTTTTGATCAATTAAAGGACATTCGCAAAACGGTTTCTATTCCGTTGATTGTTATGGGGTATTTTAATCCTATCTTACAATATGGTGTGGAAGCATTTTGCAAAAAATGTCAGGACATTGGAATTGACGGATTGATTATTCCCGACCTTCCTATTGATGTATACAATGACCAATACAAAGCTATTTTTGAAACCTACGGATTAATAAATGTATTTCTCATCACACCGCAAACCTCTGTAGAACGTATTAATTTTATAGATTCAATTTCCAATGGATTTATATATATGGTAAGTTCGGCAAGTGTTACAGGTAGCAGCTCTGGCTTTGGAGATGAGCAAACAGCTTATTTTAAACGCATTGCTAACATGAAACTTAAAAACCCTCAAATAGTAGGTTTTGGAATTTCAAATAATGAGACGTTCACGCAGGCAACTCAATATGCTAAAGGCGCTATTATTGGAAGTGCGTTTATTAAGTTTTTAACTAATAATAACTTGGAGAAAATTGATGAATTTGTAACTAATATTTTGAATTAGTTTGAAAAAGGATTGGCATATCGCACTATTTACCTTGGTTTACGTTTTAGTATTTCCTTTAATTTATGCGCTAAGCTATCATGACTTGAGAGGCTTTGTCTTTTTTATGCTAATTCTTATGGTTTTAAGTGCTCCTTCACTGTTTGGCGTTTTAATTTTATTAGTCTTTGAACGCATCAAAAAAAAATCAATTTCAATTTATGTTTATGTCGTCCTATCAATTATACTATTCTCCGTTTTTTTAATTCTCTGGAAAAACTTAGACGGTGATCCAAAAAATATTTTTCCAATATTTGAAGAGAGTCATTTTGTACATATTACAATGTGTATCGCCTCACATATAATTGCGTTGATTACAACAGAACTCGTCAAAACACAAAACAGAAGACATCATGCCACTTAATATTGTTTTATTTGAACCTGAAATCCCAAACAATACAGGTAATATTGGTCGATTAGCATTAGCATCTGGGTCAAAATTACACTTAGTAAAACCTTTTGGTTTCGAATTGAGTGATAGCAGACTTAAACGTGCTGGCTTAGATTACTGGCAGCATCTAGATGTGACTATCTATGAATCTGTTGACGACTTTTTTAAAGTAAATGCCAATGGGAACTTTGCTTTTTTTTCAAGCCATGGCGAGACATCGCATTGGGAAATCCCGTTTGAAAACAATTTGTTTCTTATCTTCGGAAAAGAATCGGTTGGTTTACCAAAATCAATAATTGAACAATACAAGGCTCAGCTTTATAAAATACCTTTATATAGTAAGCACATTAGGAGTTTAAACCTTGCAAATGCAGTGAGTATTGTGATTTATGAAGGGTTAAGACAGCTACAATAGCAAACACATGTTATCCAAATATTTTAGGGTTTTTTCCGAATACTTTCAAATCGCATTAGGTATAGTTCTGGCCAGTATTGGTCTAAAGGCTTTTTTGCTTCCAAACGGGTTTTTGGATGGTGGCGTTACAGGAGTTGCACTTTTAATTCGCACTCAAGTTGATATCAGTTTGTCTTATTTGTTAATCGCTTTAAGTATCCCATTTTTAATTCTGGGTTATTACACTGTTTCAAAACGAATTGTCGTTAAATCTATTATTAGCATCTTGGGATTAGCACTTTTCATCCATTTTGAAAACTTTGACACCATAACTGACGATAAGTTCCTTATCTCAATTTTTGGAGGTTTATTTCTTGGATCTGGAATTGGAATTGCTATTAGAAATGGTTCTGTTTTAGATGGATCTGAAATTTTAGGTGTATTTATAAATGATCGTTTTGGAGTTAGTATTGGAAAAGTAATTCTCCTTTTTAATGTGATTTTATTCTCTATAACTGCTTTTATCATATCTACAGAAGTAGCCATGTATTCGATTCTTACTTATATTGTTACAGCCAAGGTGACCGACTTGGTCATTGAAGGTTTTGAAGATTTTATAGGTATCACTATCGTCTCAAAAGAATTCGAACAAATTAAAGTGGCCATCATTAAAGAGCTTGGTGCTGGTATGACCTTATATAAAGGAAAAAAGGGCTTTGGTAGTACTGGTGAAATACAAGACTTTGATATTATTCATACCATCATTAATCGTATCGATATTAAAAAAATATACCGAATAGTGTCTAAAATAGACAAAGATGCATTCATAGTAGAGTTTGACGTCAACAATGTGCGAGGTGGTGTTTTGCGACGTTATCTCAATAAAAAGAAAGACAAAAAACTCCCATCGTTCCTATCTGAACAACAACTCTAATTAACATAACTTCTTTAAAATATTCTAAGTTATTTGTTACATTTGAATATGAGACGCTTGAAAAACATCAACGTATTGTTTTTTGGACTAACACTTGTCCTGAGTTTAGTCACGTTCTCTAGTGTTGCTCATAATACGCCAAACGAATCGGTAAGAACCGCTTTAATTGTTGAAGACTATCAACCAGAAACACGCTTTTCAATTCAATTTCAAAAGGCAAAAAAAATTCTGAGTTTTAGCTTTGATATTTATTACAAATTTTCATTTTCCAATTATAAATACACACAGAATTTAAACGTCCAAACCTTATATAAATGCTATACGAACAATGCTTTTTTTATAAGATTGGAAAAACTTCATACCGAGTCGTACACTCCCAACAACAACAAAATAGTCTATAATAATTTCATAGTGTAATTTCAGTAATCATCAAGCTTTGGTTGATGACACACTTATTTTTAACTGCATCACATTTCTGTAGATGCCTTATTCACTTATACTATGAAAATTAAAAAAACATTAAGGTTGATAGCCTTGATTTTTATAATCGTTTTAGCTTGTATTGTTCCATTTCCGATGCAATTCAACCAAAAAGATAATTTACCCAAAGACCTTATAGAACAGGTCGAAAAAAGAGAAGAAGAGGACGACGACGATATATCTAAAGAATTATTTTAAAATAATTATGACTACATTTAATAACTCACAAACACAACTTAACATGAAAAAATTAATACTACTATTATTTACAATTCCCTTTCTTGCGTTTCATTCTGTAGATACTGAAGTAAGTATTATAGGAAAATGGAAAGGTGAAGACAAAGGTGATATTGGCTTTGTACATTTTGACAAAGAAGGCTATGCTCTATTTGAAACAGGAGACCAAAAAATAGGAGGAAAAGAATTCATCATGCAAGGTCAAAAAGCTAAAATGACTTATGAATTAAATACCAGCACCAAACCTATGGAACTCGATTTTATTATCACCATTCTAGACACTAATGAATCTAATAAAATATTTGGCATTGTAGAATTTGAAAATGAGAACAAAATGCATTTGGCAGTAGGGTTTGGTGGTTCTGCAAGACCAACTGAGTTTGATGACAAGAACTCCATTTACTTCTTTAGAGAAGAGTAGCTATCGCTGCTTATTTTTGAGCATTGTTAAATACATCTGTTCAACCTTGGTTCTTGCCCAAGGTGTTCGTCTTAAAAACTTCAAACTAGATTTTAGTGATGGATCATGAGTAAAACAGCGAATATTGATCTGAAAACCCATATACTCCCAACCATAATGGGCTTGTAACTCGGTAACAATTTGTTCGAGCTTTACACCATGCAATGGATTGTTTTTTTGTGCAGTCATTACAATTTCTCTACTAGATTTTTGATTTTAACTGCTTTTTCAAAATGATCCAATTGATGTGTTTCAATCCACCAGGTTGCAGCTTCCATTAACAACTTTGGATTGTCATTTTTATTCTTGAAAAAAGCATAAAAAGAAACGCCCACGTTATCGCCTTTTTGTGCCATCTTTTTATTGCAAACTTCTATTATTTTCTGCTTTAAAACCTCAGTCATACTAATTGCGCCTATCCTTGCGATTTCTCGAATTGTTATTGCTTTTATTTCTACGGTTTCTATGTTGCCCTGAGTTCTTTGAATTGGAATTTCTAGAATTACGACGTTGCCTATTTTGACCTGGTTTAATTGGCTCTGTTGAAGCATTCGGATCTGGTTCAAAGCCTTCAACAATATCTACTTCAATTCGTTCTCCAATAAGTTTCTCTATGTTTTTTAAATACGAGGTTTCGTCTGCACTCACCAAAGAAATAGCTTGTCCGTTTGCTCCTGCTCTTCCTGTTCTACCTATTCTATGTACGTAATCTTCAGAAATATTAGGCAATTCGAAATTCACCACATGTGGTAACAACGGAATATCTAATCCGCGTGCAGCAATATCTGTCGCTACCAATACACGAACACTCCCATTTTTAAAGCCTGCTAAAGCTTTAGTTCTCGCACCTTGACTTTTATTCCCATGAATAGCTGCTGCACTAATTCCAGCAGAGATCATTTTTTTTGTTAAACGATTGGCGCCATGCTTGGTTCTTGTAAACACTAATACTTGTTTCCAATTTCCTTCGGAAATAAGCTTAATAATAAGTCCGGTTTTTTTGTTTTTAGCCACGCGATACACTTTTTGCGAAATGGCATCTACTGTAGAATTCTCTGGAGTAGCTTCAACTTTAACAGGATGATTCAAAATCCCATTAGCAAGTTTTCTAATATCTTTTGAAAACGTCGCTGAAAACATCAAATTCTGACGTTTATCTGGCATCAGTTTCATCACACGTTCAATGTCTCTTAAAAACCCCATATCTAACATACGATCGGCTTCGTCGAGCACAAATATCTCAACACGTTTTATAGACAGTAAATTTTGATTTTGCAGGTCTAATAATCGACCAGGTGTGGCTACCAAAACATCAACACCTCGTCGTAGCGTAGCAACTTGTGGTTTTTGATTTACACCTCCAAAGATGACAGCGCTTTTAATATTTAAAAATTCACTATAGTCTTTAACACTTTCATAAACCTGAGCAGCTAGCTCTCTTGTTGGTGTTAAAATCAAAGCACGTATAGGTCTAAACTTAGCCTTAGGGTTTTCAGATAAACAATGTAATAATGGTAACGTAAAACCAGCAGTTTTACCTGTTCCTGTTTGTGCCGAAGCTAAAACATCTCTTCCTTCTAAAACAGGCGGAATCGCTTTTTCTTGTATTGGACTAGGTGATGTATATCCTTTTTTGCTAATTGCTTTTAACAAGGCATCAGATAAGCCTAAAGATTGAAATGACATAAAAATTATTTGGGCCAGTAAAAGGCATTTGAGATGACCATTTAATTAAAATATCACCTCTGTTATTTTGAGCAAAGGTACTGTTAATTTAATGGTTAACTCTATATATTTGATTTAGTTAAAAAAATAATCTGTTTATGGTTTTGCCTAGATGTTGAATGGTTAACTTTGTGCAAAGCATTACTGTTATTTTTAGGCTTAATGAGATTAGTTACACTAGACGATTTTAGAGATACTTTTTTTAAAGGAAAGCAAAGAGGTTGGGATTTTATTCTTTCAAAATTCAACGTGCGTAATAGTGAACGTACAAAAAGCGCATTCAATAGTTCGGCTAGCATTAGTGCCAATTGGTGGGAAATTCCGTATGTAAAAAAAAGATGGAATACATTGATAACCAATGACGAGCATCAAAACTATAAACAATATCTTGTTGCAGAGGTTCTCAAAGATGCTTCTAACTTAAAACTACTCTCGTTAGGAAGTGGCACTTGTAATCATGAAATAGAATTGGCTCAATATGATAATTTTGAAAAAATAACGTGCCTCGACCTATCGGAATATAGAATCGCTGAAGCTAAAAAAACCGCAAAGCAGAAACAGCTAGACAACATAGAATTTATTTGCTCTAATATTGATGATTTCAATTTTAAAGACAATCATTATGATGTTGTTTTATTTAATGCATCACTTCATCATTTTAAAAATGTAGATGCTTTATTATCTAAAAAAATCAGACCTTGTTTAAATACATCTGGACTGTTGGTTATTAATGAATATGTTGGTCCTAATAGACTGCAATTTTCAAGACTGCAAATACAAAAGATTAATGAAGGGCTTAGATTAATTCCAAAGACGTTCAGGAAACGCTACAAATCATCATCCTATAAAAATAGTTTTTCTGGTTCGGGGCTTTTAAGAATGGTTATTGCTGATCCTTCAGAATGTGTAGATTCGGCAAGTATAATCCCTTCAATTCACAAGCATTTTGATAGTGTTATTGAGAAGCCCTATGGTGGAAATATTTTAATGAATGTTCTTAAAGACATCTCTCACCATTTTATTGATTTAAATGATGAAAAGAAAAATGCCTTAGACGTTCTTTTTGAATTTGAAGACAGCTATTTAAAAAACAATCCTTCCGATTTTATGTTTGGCATTTACAAAAAACCAAATCATTAGTTTAAGTTTTAAAAAAACTCCCGATACTGTAGCACTCTAAAATCGAACGTATTAAATTTAGGATTCTTTGCCTTGAGTTGTTTGTATAGTGGCAGCCTACTTATAGAAATATTTGCAGCACCAGATCCAGACGTTAACGATACTGTTTTTATACGTCTATCATCAAGATCAAACTCATGTACTCTAGGAATTTCATTCGAGACTAGATTTAACTTTTTATCATACGTTTTAAGGTGTCTTCGGAAGAAGTATTCTGGTCCGTTTTTACTATTTCCACCAGTAAATAAAAGCGTATTAATATTTGGGAACTGTTTTAAATATCTAACAACATCTCTCAGTATAATATCTTTCATGCCTAAATCTGAAGCATCTATTTTCTCGCGTTTAGCACTTTCAACAATATCACAAACACCAATTTTATTGGCAATTAAAAACGCTTTGCGCTCATCAATAGCTTCTTGAGAATTGTCATATTTAAGACCTAGCTGATGGATTTCATCAATAAATAACCACAATGAATTGTAATAACTTCCGTAGCAAAAATCAACATCCTTTTCAAGTAATTCTCCTGTGCTAAAACGTGGAGGAGGCAACGTACCTACAATAAGTTTAGTTGTATTGTCCTGGATAAAAGGTTTATAAGGATGTTTATGTAGAAACACGTTTACTTGATATTAAATTTTATTTTTCGTATTTTATAGTAAACCAAATAACTTAAAACCATGGGAAAAGGTGACAAAAAAACCAAACGTGGAAAAATACACAGAGGCACTTTTGGCGTGAGACGACCACGGATAAAAAAACGTCCAAAGACCGAAGATAAAATTAAGCCAGGAAAAAAGGCCTAATTATCTTGTAAACACGAGTTCTGTTTCACTCGACAGGTCTTCTGAAAAACGATAATTTTCATAATTAAAACCTTTGACATCATCAATGGTTTTAGCATTTGTATCAATAATATATCGTGTCATATAACCACGTGCTAATTTAGCAAAGGTCATAATTGTTTTATATTCTCCATTTTTAAAATCCTTAAAATTTGCTGTAATAACAGGTGCTTTTAGAGCTTTGGTATCTATGGCTTTAAAATACTCGTTACTAGCAAGGTTAAGGAATACTTCATCATCTTCAAGTTCTTCATTTAAAGCTTGAGTGACTTTCTTTTTCCAGAATTCGTACAAGTTTTTATTTTTTCCGACAGGAAACTTGGTTCCCATTTCCAAACGATATGGCTGAATTAAATCTAAAGGTTTTAGTACGCCATATAATCCCGAAATGATTCTTACCGTATCTTGAAGCTTATCTAATTTTTTCGCATCTATATTGTAAGCATCTAGACCTCTATAAACATCACCACTAAAGGCGTAAATTGCTTGTCTGGCATTGTCTTGAGTAAAAGGCAAGTGCCATTCTTGATTACGTTCATAATTTAACTGCCCTAAATTATCAGAGATCTTCATTAATTTAGATAAGCTCTTAGCAGATTTCTTCTTCAACAACTTATTTAAACGTAAAGCTTCATTTAAAAAGCAAGCTTCGGTTGCTTTAGTTGTTGGCAACTTACTATCGTAGTCTAATGATTTTGCTGGAGAGAGTACGAGTTTCATATACTATATTTTTCGTTAACTAAATTACAATAATTCTTTAATTTTTCAGATTAAAGATACAACGATAAACTCATATAAGATTAGACGTATTAATGCTAAATCTAATACAATAATAATTAAAATTTATAGCCCTTATTTTTGAATTTCTTCTGAAACGACCTCCCACTCAAAATTAAGGTATAAATCACTTCTCGCATCTAAAGGGTTTTTTGAGGTTTTGATAATTTCTAACTTATCTGCTATAAGTTTTTCGTTAGTTTCTACATCTCTTATTAAACTATTGTGTTGGGTCGTTTTAGAGTTTTTGTGTTCTTTATGTACAATATTTGAGTACGTATACAGATAGAACTTAGTTCCTAAAGCCTTTTGTTGATGATAGAAAAATATATCTTCATAACCATAATGTCCACAAAACTCTTCGTCAACTCCATTAGTTTTCATGTAAATAGACTTAGTCATAAAAAACACATTAACATGAGGTCTAACTTTTTGTAAATTAGAAATGGTATTAAACTTAAATACTGAATTACTTGGTAATTTGTAATCTGTAAGTCTACCTAAAAGGTTTTCGGGAAATAAGATGTCTAAATCTGTTACTATAATATGTTCAGATTTAGCATATTTTACACCTAGATTTCGCGCACCACCCTGATTCCAGGTAATATCTGATGTCACTCTTAACAGCGTATAATTTAATACGATATCTTCTGGAATTTCAATTGGGGTTTTTGAATGATCATCTACAAAAACAAAATGAATCTTATTTAAAATATCTCGACTATAACTACTATACACACTAATAAGTTCTTGTAACGGGTTAGATTCATTATCTTCTAAATAAAACTGAACAACATAGCTTAGCTTAATTTCATTAGCATCATGCCCTTGATTTTGAATATTGTCAACAAATGTTTTATGTGCTTCGGTATCTAAAAACTTTGCGCTGTCCCAAAGTGAAATATCTGCATTGTGATATCCAAATTGCCCATTCCAACTGTCATTTTCTACGCTAAACTTTTGAGCAATATCTACAGGAGCAAATTGAATGCCTTCAGATTCTAAATGCGCCCGATATGTTTTACATATTTTTAAATCCTCGGGATGATACGCTTTGATATGATTATCAGCACTCAAAACCTGTAATAGTTTCTTAGACCTTAGACTAAAGCCGCCATTTCCCATTCCCCAAAAAACAGGCGCTCCAATATAATCGTAATTTAAAAAGTCTTCAGACCAACGATTGGGATTAAGTATAAACCCATCATATTGAAACACTAGTACGAATTCGGTATCTACATACTTATTAAGATCCTTAATCATAAATTGACTATAAGCTTCAATAGAATCAATTTGAGGAATTTGAACGATCCTGGGATCATTAGATTCTAAATGCGTTAATAGTTTAACTGATTTAAAATTGACAAATTTTTGTGAAATATCTGCGGCTAGTATTAACCTATTAATATCAATACAATCAACACCTAATAATGTAACCTTTTCTAAATTAAGCATTGGCATTCATATTATGATTAATATTAGGATACGGATAAAATACATCCAATTGCTCTAGAGCCCTGAAGGTCTCATTAAATTGCGTTGGCATAGTACGAATGTTAATATCCTTATCGGTCAAGTTATTGGCTAAGAATTTACGGCTTTCAAAGTCTTTAATTTCTAGTAGATATTCGTTGTCTTTATTTTTAAATATATAACTCTCCCCTTCTATTATAACTTTAAAATCTGGATTTAATATGTATAACTGGGTAGGTGACTTAAATATCTTATTAAGTAATTTTAGTAGCTGAAAGAACATCTTTTTTGGAAGTACTTTATTTAAGCACACTTTGTCACTGCAATTTATAATAACGTCGTAGTTACATTTCAAATTACAGTTCCCTCTCTTGCCCCAGATTAATTCAACATTTTCAGAAAAGGCGCCCCACGATCCAGGACCAGTTGGGCCATAAATAGTAAGTATTGGAATATTGAATGCACCTGCTAAATGTGTAATTCCAGCATCATTTCCTATATGAAATTGAGCCCCAGAAACCTCGTGTGCCACCTCATCTATGTCTCCGGTAATGAGCTCATAATCCAGTGCTGTATTTTTAAAATAAGGTTCTGGATTAGGATCATTAGGACCAATAATAATTTTAGCTTTTAATTGTGGATAATGGCTATGAATTAATTCGATCAGATGTGCATAGTAATCTATTGGCCAAGCTTTTAAAATAAACCCAGCTCCAGGATGAACAGTATAAAACAACTCTGAAGTTTTACGTCTTTCGAAATAAGGATAAGCGTCTTTTGTTTTAGTGATATCTGGAAACTCAGAAATAATCCCATCTTTATAATGTTCGATAGAGTGTTGCTTTACTTTTTTATGTGTATGATAAACAATTTGCGGTTGCTTCTCTAGATCATTATTAAATTTCGGATAATTACCAAGTTCAATAACAGTATCATATTCAGATTCATTTGTTGTAGTCTCATCGATAACAGTGATACCTTTCAAATGAGTTTTAAAAAGATTAACCAGTCGTGGTTGCGTGGCGTAAGTCACCTCTCTAAACTGCTGTTTTAGCATATAAAGTGACGGAATAGTAAAAAAAATATCGCCTATTCCTCCATAACTTTTATAAACTAGAATAGATGTATTAGTAGCGCTTTTAAGAGAGCTCATTTTTAAAATTTTTGATTTGTTAAAAGTAAGGGAAGATTAACAAATATGTTTATTAACTAAAAGTGTTTTTTAAATTACACATCGTTGTATAACTTAAAAAACACTAAATATCTAGAATTAAAATTCTATTATCTTATCAAATTCTTTTGAAGAGTATTAGTAACCACCGTCGTAGTAACCGTCATCATAATAGCCATCGTCGTAATAACCGTCGTCATAATAGCCATCATCATAGTAACCGTCGTCATAGTATCCATCATCATAGTAACCATCATCAAACATTCCATTGTCATCGTCGTCTGAATCTGTAGAACAAGATACTGCAGACAATCCAACTATACTAGCTACTGAGGTTATCATTAAGGTTTGTCCTGATTTCTTTATAAAGTCTCTTCTCTTCATTTGTTTGAACTAAATTTCTTACACAAAAATAGCATTTTTTTTTAATTACAAAATTAAATTTTATTTCGCATCTTGGTGCTTAGCATAATGCCTCCATTTCTCTATACATTGTTGCATATCATCTGGAACTGGTGAATCAAAACTAAGTTGCTTTCCAGTCTTTGGATGTTTAAATCCTAAAGTTTTAGCATGGAGAGCTTGTCTAGGTAACACCCTAAAACAGTTTTCAACAAACTGCTTATACTTAGAAAAAGTAGTCCCTTTTAAAATTCGGTCACCACCATAACGTTCATCATTAAAAAGTGTATGACCAATATGTTTCATATGCACGCGTATTTGATGTGTACGACCTGTTTCTAACTTACAAGATACGAGAGTAACATAACCTAGACGTTCAATGACTTTATAATGTGTAATAGCTGCCTTACCTTTATCTATATCATCACCTTCAAAAACAGTGTTTTGCAATCTATTTTTAGGATGTCGTCCAATATGTCCTTCAATCGTTCCTTCATCTTCAGTAACGTTGCCCCAAACTATGGCAATGTATTCTCGCTCGCTAGTTTTATCAAAAAATTGCTTAGATAAATGAGTCATTGACTCTTCTGTTTTTGCAACAACTAAGAGACCACTTGTATCTTTGTCAATACGATGTACTAGACCTGGTCGCTCGCTTGAGTTATTTGGAAGATTTTCAAAATGATAGACTAGTGCATTGATCAACGTTCCAGAGTAGTTGCCATGACCAGGATGAACAACCATTCCTGCAGGTTTATTGAGCACTAATAACTCATCATCTTCATAGACAATATCCAACGGAATATTCTCTGGTGTCAATAAATACTCATATGGTGGATGTTCGAAAAGCACACGAATCTGGTCAAATGGTTTCACCTTGTAATTTTGCTTTACTGGTGTATCATTCACATATATACTTCCACCTTTCGCGGCTGTCTGAATTTTATTTCGTGTCGCATTCTCAATACGATTCATCAAATATTTATCAATACGAAGTGGTGCCTGACCTTTATCTACTGTAAAAGCATGATGTTCGAATAACTCGTCGTCATTCTGTTCTATTGATGTATCTTCTGTGGTCATTAGTTAATTAGATCCGCGTTTTCCGTTTCCTAAAACAACGTCAATTTCTGAAGTAAGTGGAAGCAATTTCCCAGCTTCGATTGTCTCTCCTTTAAATTTAATAGAAATGACCTCGTCTTTTCCTATGTCGTTAACGTAAGTTACTTTTCCAACTTTAAAACCTAGTGTTTCAAGTGTTGGTTTGGCCTGACGGAAGGTTCGACGCACTACATTAGGAACCGCAACTTTGCGATACCCTGAGGGATTTAGGGTTAGATATATCTTTCTATCCTCTTTCACCTGTGCTCCTGCTTTAGGGTACTGTTCAATAACAGAATATTTAGGATACTTCGGATTATAATTAGCAGAATCCTGAATTTCCATTACCAAATCGTTATCATTGAGTTCGATCTCAACAGTTTCAAGCGTTTTACCTTTTAAATCAGGAACTTTAATAAACTCTCCATGATTGGTAGTACTTTTTAACCACTGCATTGTCAAGAATAATATGACAATAATGGCCACAAAGGCTAATCCCAATTGTTTGAAAAATGTTTTACTCTTAAGAAACTGTATAAAACTCATGCGAAAAAATTGCTATGCGACAAATATATAAAAACGAAAGCGTTTTTTTTGTGGGTTTAATATGCTATTTTAGCTTAACTCGATTTACGACATATTATTGTTAAATATGATATACGTTAGAATATAAACAAAAAGATTTCCACATCAGCGCACTAGACTTATGAAAAAAAATATTGCCATCATTATGGGAGGATTTTCCAGCGAATATGAAATTTCTCTTAAAAGCGGACAAGTCGTTTATGATACCTTAGACAAGTTAAAATACAATGCTTACCGTATTCATATTTTTAAAGAAAAATGGGTTTTTGTTAATGATCTTAATGAAGAGTTTCAAATAGATAAAAATGACTTTTCAATACTTGTCAATGAAACACGAATTACTTTTGATTGTGTCTTCAATGCCATTCACGGGTCTCCAGGAGAAGACGGATTTATGCAAGGTTATTTTGAATTACTTCAAATTCCACATACTAGTTGTGGCATGTATCAAGCAGCTTTAACCTTTAATAAAAGAGATTGTTTAAGCGCATTAAAACCCTACGGCATTAAAACTGCCGAATCCTTTTTTGTCAATTTAGGAGATACAATTAATGAAGACGCCATCGTTGCTAAAGTTGGGCTACCTTGTTTTGTTAAAGCCAATAGAGCAGGTAGTAGTTTTGGCATCACTAAAGTGTATAAGAAAGACGAACTACAACATGCTCTTGATGTAGCCTTTAAAGAGGATGATGAAGTCATCATAGAAGCATTTCTGGATGGCACAGAAGTTTCTGTAGGTGTTATAAACTATAAAGGCGAAACGAAAGTTTTACCTATTACCGAAATTGTCTCCGATAATGATTTTTTTGATTACAAAGCCAAATATCTGGGCGAATCGCAAGAAATCACACCAGCACGAATTGATAATGATAAAGCTGAAAAAGTAAGAGTTGTTGCCAAAAAAGTCTACGAGGTTTTAAAATTAGAAGGTTTTAGCCGAAGCGAATATATTTTCAAAGATGGCGAACCTCATCTATTAGAAGTGAATACGGTTCCTGGTTTAACTGCTGCAAGTATTTTGCCTCAACAAGCAGCCGAAGCTGGTATAAGCTTGAATGAGTTGTTTGAAAACGCTATTGAATCTTCTCTAAAATAACATCATGATTCTTTTTGGAAAAAAACAAAAAGAGCTACACAACCATAAAAATCACTGAAGTCACTCAAGATAGTATCTTTGTGATTTATAATATAAAAAGCACACCTAGGCGAGCAAGAATTTATAGTATTGATAAAGCCGAAAACTATATGGAAATTTTAAAAGATCAATTTTCAAAACAAGATATTAAAGACTTATATCTTGAAAACTTTATCTACGAAGTTGATCGACATTAACTCTAAATACGACAAATTAAAACAGAATTGTATCTTTATCCTATGAAACGAGCAATCTTTCCTGGATCGTTTGATCCTATTACACTTGGCCACTACGATATTATTAAACGTAGTGTAAAACTTTTTGATGAAGTTATTGTTGCCATTGGTATCAATGCCGAAAAAAAATACATGTTCTCTCTTGAAGAACGACAACAGTTCATTGAAGACGCTTTTAAAGATGAACCAAGTGTAAAGGTTGTAACATATAAAGGACTTACTGTAGACTTTTGCAAAAAAAACAATGTTGAATTTATCTTAAGAGGCTTACGAAATCCAGCCGATTTTGAGTTTGAGAAAGCCATTGCACATACCAATAGGGATTTAGCGCCTATTGAAACTGTATTCTTATTAACAGCTGCAAGCACATCGTATATTTCTTCTTCAATTGTAAGAGATGTAATAAGGAATGATGGCGATTATACAAAGTTGGTTCCTAAAAGTGTTAGGATTAAATAAGTAATTTCCGTTCACTTTTAGGTATAAAAAAAGCATCAGATTTGATGGGCCTTTAGGGACAACAAAATTAACTGACGCTCTTTTATAAAAATTGATTAATAGCAAGACGAATATATGACTTACTTCGAGGTTCTGTATGATTTTTTCGACAAGAGGCAATTAAAAAAGATTAAGCGTAATCTTACAAAAATTACGCCTAATTATAATTTTAATAACAATATTCCTTTTTCAAGATTGCCTTTGTCCTCGTATAAGTAGAGTTGAAATTACAAATAGTCAATTCTAAAATCGGATATGAGGAAACCTAGATTTTAGTAAGTCTTTTTTTTTCTCAAGCTGTTCAATAAATGCTTGATGCGCATCAGATTCTGAATGAAACGGTCGATGTGTTACTCCTTTTTGAACAACTTCTACAGCATTCATTGTGGTTTGAGCGTCCTCAGAAATCCAAGTGGTCTCAAAACGTTCCCATATATAATCTACAGCTAATGAACTTGGATGCACCATATCTTCGCCATAGAATCTATAATCGCGAAGTTCATCCATCATTATTTCATATGACGGAAAGTAGTAGTTGTGATGTCTAGGTTCTACTGCCTGATGAATTGCAGCAATCAAATGCGACTTGCTTTGCGTGTTTTCAATAAAACCATCTTTTGTATGTCGCACAGGAGACACTGTAAATAGTATTGAAATTTTAGGGTTGATATTCCTAATTAAGGAAATAATAGCATCTAATGAAGCTGATATTTGTTCGACTGACAACAGTTCCTTTAAGAATTTTTTCTGCGGAACTTTATGGCAATTCGCCACATATGTATCTGTTTCTATATAACGATACGCCCAAGCGGTTCCTAACGTAATGATCACATGAGTAGCTTCTTTTAAAAATTGATGTGTTTGTTCAATATGAGCATTTAAACCTTGAAGAAGGTGTGCTTCGGAACTATGACTCAAACGAGAATGTGCATCAAAAGAACACCATTGCTCATTATGGAAAAAGATATCGTCTTTAGTATATTTTTTTTCATTAATCACATTGGCAACCAACGTCTCTATAGCTAAAGGGTGAAACAAAATTCCAAACGGATTTTGTAGTTTCTGAAATTTGAAATACGCAAACTTGTCTCCTATATTCTCAGAAAAACACGACCCTAACAGCAACACTTTGGAGTTGTAATCGATTTGATTAAACGATTGTGGCTGTATTGGTATTTTGGTTTGAAGATTCAATTCATTTAGTTTAAATAATCCTTGGCTGCTTTTAGAGCTTCATCAATGCCTTGTGGGTTTTTACCACCTGCTGTTGCAAAAAATGGCTGACCACCTCCTCCGCCTTGGATATGTTTCCCAAGTTCTCTAACGATGGTTCCTGCGTTCAAGTCTTTGCTAGCTACTAACTCTTTAGATATATAACAGGACAAAATAGCTTTACCATTATGTTCTGCACCAAATAATAAGAATAAATCGTTAAACTGACTTCCAAGTTCGAAGCATACATCTTTAATTCCTGCCGCGTCTAAATCTAATCTCTTGGCTAAAAATTGTACGCCGTTTACCTCTGTTAATTCACTCTTTAAATCGCCTTTTATAGACTTAGCTTTTTCTTTTAACAAGGTATCAATCTGCTTTTTTAAACTTGTATTTTCATCTTGAAGACTTTGTAAAGCTTTTACAGGCTCTTTTGCATTGTTAAGCATATCTCTCATTTCAAAATATGCTCTATTATTTTCATGGTAGAAGTCTTTTACAGCATCACTTGTAATAGCTTCAATACGACGAATTCCAGCAGCAACTGCACCTTCTGATACAATTTTAAAATGCCAGATATCACCTGTGTTTTTCACATGGGTTCCACCACACAGCTCAATCGATTGTCCAAAACGTACTGCACGAACAGTATCACCATACTTCTCACCAAATAAAGCCATGGCGCCTTCGTCGATAGCTTGTTGCATTGGAATGTTTCTTTGTTCTTGTAATGGCAATTTCCCTTCAATACGTCTGTTTACAAAATTTTCTACATCTCTAAGTTCTTCAACAGTTAATTTAGAAAAATGAGAAAAATCAAAACGCAAATATTTTGAATGTACAGCAGATCCTTTTTGCTCTACATGCGTTCCTAAAACCTCACGAAGTGCTTGATGCAATAAATGTGTTGCCGTGTGATTACATTCGGTTCTATAGCGCTGTTTAGCATCTACCGAAGCTTTGAATGTTTCATTGATATGGTTAGGCAAACTTTTAGCAAAATGAATCGCCACATTATTTTCTCGTTTGGTATCGATAATGTAGACCACATCACCATGAGCATCTTCTAAATAGCCTTTATCACCTACTTGTCCGCCACCTTCTGCATAAAACGGTGTCATATTAAATACCAGCTGGTACAATTCTCCATCTTTCTTGGAGGTCACCTTTCGGTATTTGGTAATCTTTACTTTTGCTTCTAAAGCATCGTAACCTATAAACTCCTGCTCTTCATCTTCAATAAGGACTGTCCAATCATCAGATTTTAGCTCTGATGCCTGTTTACCCCGTTCTTGTTGTTCTTTAAGCTTCTTCTCAAAATCCTCAGCATTGTATGTAAATCCTTTTTCACGAAGGATAAGATCTGTTAAATCCTCTGGAAATCCATAGGTATCTTTAAGTTCAAATACCTTTGCCCCAGAAATTTCTTTAGTCTTTGCATTTTCTACGATACGATCTAAAAGAATCAAACCTTGCTCAAGTGTTCTTAAAAAAGACGTTTCTTCTTCTTTAATTACATTTTCTATAAGTTGTCGCTGTTCCTTTAATTCTGGAAAAGCCTTGCTCATTTTCTTAACAAGGACGTCAACCAGTCTATAAATAAAAGGTTCTTTTTTATCTAAAAACGTGAATCCGTAACGTACAGCACGACGTAAAATTCTACGAATCACATAACCTGCTCCAGTATTACTTGGTAATTGACCATCTGCTATAGAGAATGCTACAGCACGTACATGATCTGAAATAACACGAACAGCAACATCTATCTTATCATTTTTACCATAATCTTTATCGGTAATGGTTTCAATTTCACGAATAATTGGTGTAAATACATCTGTGTCATAGTTAGATTGTACACCTTGTAATACCATACACAAGCGTTCAAACCCCATTCCTGTATCAATATGTTTTTCGGGTAAATTTTCAAGTGATTTATTTGCTTTGCGATTGTATTGCATGAATACCAAATTCCAAATTTCTACCACCTGCGGATGGTCCATATTGACTAGTGACTTCCCGTCAACTTTTGCTTTATCCTCTTCAGAACGAATATCAACATGAATCTCACTGCAAGGTCCACAAGGCCCTTGCTCTCCCATTTCCCAGAAGTTATCTTTCTTATTTCCCATCAGGATACGATCTTCTGGAATAAATTCTTTCCAGATATCATAAGCCTCTTGATCCATTGGCAACTTATCGTCATCATTACTCCCTTCAAAAACAGTGACGTAAAGCATGTCTTTGTCTATGCCGTACTTTTCAGTTAATAACTCCCATGCCCAAGCAATAGCTTCCTTTTTAAAATAATCTCCAAAACTCCAGTTTCCAAGCATTTCAAAAAGTGTATGGTGATAGGTATCATATCCAACTTCTTCGAGATCATTATGTTTCCCTGACACACGAAGACATTTTTGTGAATCTGTAAGACGGTTATTCTTAGGTTGTGCATTTCCGAGGAAAAACTCTTTAAAAGGTGCCATTCCAGAATTGACAAACATTAAGGTTGGATCATCTTTTAAAACCATTGGCGCTGAAGGCACTATGCTGTGTTTTTTTTCTTCAAAGAAATTTAAAAAAGTATGTCGAATGTCTTGAGACTTCATAATCAGTTGTTAAGTACCTTGTTCTTATTTAATTCCTTTAAATAAGAAACAATTTATATATTTGTGTTACGTTCTATTATTCTTGCAAAAATAGAATTTTTTAAGATATGTCTAAAGTAAAATATTATTACGATTCTGAAACACTCTCTTATCGCAAAATAGAGCGTAAGAAAGGGAATACTATTAAGTATGGGTTTATATTTTTACTAGCTGCAGGACTTTTTGGATTTCTTATTGTTTTTGTAGCGAGTCAGTTCATTGAATCTCCAAGAGAACGTGCTTTAAAACACGAACTTACCAATTTACAATTACAGTACGATTTATTAAATAAGCAAGTCGATAATGCCTTTGCAGCCCTAGAAAGTGTAGAGGAACGTGATAATAATATTTATCGCTTATATTTTGAAGCTAATCCAATTCCTGAAGAACAACGACGAGCTGGGTTTGGTGGTGTTAATCGCTATAATAAATATGAAGGGTTTGATAACTCTAAATTAATTATAACAAGTAATAAACGAATTGATCAACTTCAAAAAGCCATTGTAGTGCAGTCTCGATCTTTAGATGAAATTGCAATTCTCGCTGAAGACAAAGAGAAGTTTTTGGCATCAATTCCAGCCATACAGCCAGTTAAAAATGAAGATTTAAAACATATGGCCTCAGGTTATGGTTATAGAACAGATCCGTTTACAAAGGTTCGTAAATTTCATTTTGGTATGGATTTTACGGCTCCTCGAGGTACTCCTGTTTACGCTTCGGGCGATGGCGTTGTAAAACGTGCCGATAGTAATTCTTCTGGATACGGGAAGCACATTAGAATTGATCACGGCTACGGTTATATATCATTATATGCACATTTGTACAAATACAATGTTAAGGCCAATCAAAAAGTAAAGCGTGGCGATTTAATAGGTTATGTAGGAAGTACAGGGCGATCTGAAGCACCACATTTACACTATGAAGTTTTTAAGGATGGTGAACGGATTAATCCTATAAATTTTTACTATGGAAATTTGACTGCTGAAGAATACGCACGACTGCTGGAAAAAGCATCATTAGAAAATCAATCATTAGACTAAGACTATGCATATTGAACTTCCTGAAAAACGTTACTATGGCATTGGCGAAGTCGCTAAAGCTTTCAATGTTAACACGTCATTAATACGGTTTTGGGAGAAGGAATTTGATGTTTTAAAACCCAAAAAAAATGCCAAAGGAAATCGAAAGTTTACGCCTGATGACATTAAGAACCTAAAGTTTATTTATCATTTGGTAAAAGAACGCGGCTTCACACTTGAAGGTGCAAAAATTCATCTCAAAGAAGGCAAAAAGCAATCGCTAAACACCTATGAAATTATAGAAAAACTAGAAGGTGTAAAAGCACAGCTCATTAAAATAAAATCACAACTTTAAAACGATATCATTATGAAAAAGTGGATTGTTCCAATATTAATATTAGTACTCATTGCAATTTGGGGATTTAGAGTTAATAACTCAGTAGTAGATTTGAATGAAGATGTAAAAGAAGCATGGGGAAATGTTCAAAACTCTTATCAAAGGCGTAATGACCTGATTGGAAATCTAGTCAATACGGTAAAAGGTGCAGCAGATTTTGAAAAAAGCACTCTGGAAGCTGTTGTAAAAGCACGTGCTGAAGCGACTAAACCAGAAATCAATATAAATAATGCAGACGATTTAAGTCCTGAAAAACTTGAACAGCTCAATAAGGCTCAAAGCGGATTAAGTAGCGCATTATCTAGACTATTGTTAGTTGTTGAAAAGTATCCTGATTTAAAAACTAATCAAAATTTTCTGAAGCTTCAAGATGAACTCACGAGTACCGAAAATACTATTCAAACCGCTAGGACAAGATACAATGAAGCGATTAAGCCCTATAATCAATACGTGAATAAGGCACCGCAATCTTTAATCTCGGGTATTATAGGATACTCTGAAAAGCCATACTTTGATGCAGATGCAGGTGCTGAAAAACCTGTTGAAGTAGATTTCTCAAAGTAAACACTATGTCAAAAATCGAAGACTTTCTTACTGCAATTGAAGAGCAGGAGATTATAGAAGCTATACGAGAAGCCGAAAAAAACACTTCTGGCGAAATTCGTATTCATATAGAACGCAACTCTGAGCTTGATGCGTTTGAACGTGCCATGGAAGTCTTTCACTATCTTAAAATGGACAATACCAAACTTCAAAATGGTGTATTGATCTATGTTGCTGTAGATGCCAAAACCTTTGTCATCTATGGTGATAAAGGTATTAATGATGTAGTCCCAGTAAACTTTTGGGATAGCACAAAAGATATTATGCAAACGTATTTTAAAGCATATCGGTTTAAGCAAGGCCTCATTGAAGGCGTTCTTAAAGCTGGAGAACAATTGGAAAAGCATTTTCCTTGGATTCATGGAGATACAAACGAATTACCAAACGAGATTTCAAAAGGATAAATGCTAAAACTAAAACATACTGTAATTATCGTTCTTCTTAGTTGTATAAGTAGTTTATCCTATTCTGCTTTTGCACAATATGATGTTCCGCCTATTCCAGAAGAACAAACCAGTGTTTATGACGATTATAAACTATTATCAGATTCAGAAAAAAGTAGCCTTGAACAAAAACTTATTCGTTATTCTGATACTACTTCCACACAAATAGTAGTAGCCATTATTGCTACAACAAAAGGTGAAAATATTGGACTTCTAACTCCAAAATGGGCTCATGAATGGGGAATTGGACAAGCGAAAGAAGATAATGGTGTTTTTATTTTACTTGCACGAGATGACAGAAAAATATGGATCTCTCCTGGTTATGGTGTAGAAGACAGGCTTACAGCAGGAATCACAGGGGAAATTATTAGAAATGTTATTATTCCAGAATTTAAGCGCGATGATTATTATCAAGGGTTAGATAAAGGAGTCGATGCAATTTTTAAAGCTTTAGAAGGTAAGTTTCAAGCGACAAGACGATCAGACAATTCTGGAGATGTATTTCCAATATTAGTTTTCTTATTTATGGTTTTCATCTTTATCATTTTCGTCATTGCCATTTCAAAGAATAGACGCAATGGTGGTAATAATGGAGGTGGTCAACGTACCAATGGCACAAGCATTTTAGATGCCATTATATTGAGCAACATGGGACGAGGGAGTTATGGTAGAAGTGGAAGGAGTTCAAGTGGAGGCATTTTTGGAGGCAGTTCTTCTGGCGGAAGCTTTGGAGGAGGCGGATTTGGTGGTGGCTTTGGTGGCGGCGGATTCTCTGGTGGTGGCGCAGGAGGCAGTTGGTAATAGTGATGAAAAAAATAGCATTCATATTAGTCATTATTTTTAGTTTCTCGTGCAAAACAGAACCTGGTGTTGCTGTAGATTACAGTTTACTTCCTAAAAACGAAACGCATAAGGTTGTTCTTGATTTATCACAGGTTTTTAATACGTTTCAAATAGACGAGCTTTCAAAAAAAATTATTGATTACGAACAACAAACTACAAACGAAATAGTTGTCCTTACTGTAGATTCGATCTCACCTTTTGACGATATACATACTTACAGCTCTGCTATTGGTGATTATTGGGGCGTTGGCAAAAAAGATAAAGACAACGGATTGGTTATCGTTTTGCGAAAAAACCAAAAACACATATGGTTATCAACTGGTGATGGTACATCTAAAATACTTACTGATTCTATTTGTCAAGACATTATTGACAACACCATGATTCCATACTTTAAAGACGGTAATTACTACTTAGGAATCTATGAAGGTTTAGATCGTATCATGAAAACATGGCATTAGTCAAAAAAGAAAAAGCTGTTTTTATCTACTTCCCCTTTTGAACCAAGACTATTAAATTTCCAACTAAAACTCAACATAAAGTATTGCTGCAACACTGTACTTTGTCGATCCTCTATATAATTTTGCGTCGCACGACGTCTGGCATTTGTATTTTGATTGAGTAAATCATAGATCTTCAAGGTCATTACAGCTTTGTCTTTCATAAAAGAATAGGCTAAAGTAGAATTCCAAAACCAGGCACTTTTCTGAAAGCCAGGAGCAACATTTGGATTATAGGCAAAATCGATGGTATTAGTCCATTCAAAATTCTTTGGCACATAGGTGGTAAAATTTAAATCTACATCGTGTCTTAAAAAATCTACATCTTCGAAAGTATCAATATCATAGGTGTTTTTGGTAAATGACATTCGGTATCTTGGTCTAAACTCCATTACTTTTTTCCAATTAAAACGTAAACCTATACTTGGTGTTAATGATGTCACATTACTTTTATATTGAACTTCATTATTGAAGTTAATATTTCGGTTGTAACTGGCAGACACGCCAATATCATACTTAATTGTTCTCAAGGAATCTGCTTTAATACTCTTACTAAAATTGATGTTTCCAAAGGCATTATAATTTCCATTAACGTTTGCATAAGTCGTAGTTCTCTTTAAAGTTTCGGGATCTACGATGGTTCTGGATACCACTTGATTATTTGTGAAATTAATGCTAGCATAACTATAAATACCCGTTTTCTTCTGAAAGTCGAACGAGTTATATCCCATGTACACGCGGTGTCTGTTGGTTGGCTCCAAATTTGGGTTACCTGTGATTGTATTTAAAGGATTGGATACATCTTGAAACGGTTGTAATTGCGATAAGCTAGGTGGTGAATTGTTTAAAGAATAACCACTAAACATAGATGATTTTGGACTAAACCTGTAATTAAAATTGGAGCGCAACTGTATCGCTTGAAAATTTCGTTTCAGACTTAATTCTGGTCTTAAGAAATCTCGATTTTCCAAGGTTCTAAACACATAACTTGATGTGATGCTTGTTGACCACTTTTCTTTTCTGAGTGTTAATTTAATTGATGGTGTATTTTCCTGATTGAAATATTCAAAATCTGTACTTAGATCAAAATTAAAATCTTCGTATACATTAGTGACGTCATCTCGGTCAAAGGTGCTTCTCAAATTGGTTCGTTTTTCATCTCTAAAACTATATTTGAAATCTAAAAATAGTTCCTTAGCTTTTAGTGGTAATCTATATGTTGATGACAACCTCAATGTTTTGTTTTCGGTTTCAGAATCTGTAAACTGGTCTCTTATAATATCATCATCTGTGGTATTAAAAAAATTAGTTTCGGAAGTCAAAAAATCATCAGAATCATTTTTATTAATACTATTATAGAACTCAAATTTTAGAAAAGCACCATTGTTTCCGAAGCGTTTTGTAAGATTAAGATCGGTTGCGAAGTTTTGCGCATTACTTTGCACAAAAGAACCTGTTGTTGATTGGTTGGTTAAGTCATCATTTTCATCTCGCGTTTCTTCATCCTGAGAAAAAGAGGTATTAGATGTTGACCATCGAAATGATGGATTAATGTTAATTAAAAATGTTGAATCGACCTCAATGTCAAACCCTAAATTAGCGCTATGATTTTGACCATCATTTACAGATCGTGATCTAGAATCTGAAAAGAATCTAGAATCTGGTAAGATATTCTCGCGTTGGGTCAATGTTTCATTTTCAGAATCGCTTCCAGAGTAAAAATAATCGGCTGTCACTTCAATATTCTCAGTGAGCTGATCTGCATAATTCGCACCAGCATTTTGCGACGTGGTAATCCCTTGTCCACCTCCAAATGATCGTCCGCTAATATTAAACGATCCATTACTTCTCACAGTAAAGCCTCCTGAATTTCCAAACATTTTTTGAATTTCACCAAAGCTAAATCCTGGAGAGTTGGTATTGTTTCCTCCCGCTAACACACTAATGCGTCTATCATTATCAAAAAGATTAACCATTCCAGCCAATTCGTAGCGTTCATCAGTTCCAGCACCTGCGGCGACTCGACCAAAAACGCCTTTATTATTCTCTTCTTTTATGGTAAGATTTATCGTTTTATTTTCTTTATCACCTTCTTCTCCCGAAAACGCCTCAGATTTAGATTTTGTATCTGTTATTTGAACTTTTTCAATAATATCCTTGGTTAAATTACGTGTTGTAATAGTTGGATCATCTCCAAAGAAAGGCTTTCCATTCACTAAAATTTTATTCACATCTTTTCCATTAACCTTAATCTTGCCTTCTTCGTCCACCTCAACTCCAGGTAATTGCTTTAGTAGATCTTCTACATTGGCATCTTTTTTAGTTTTAAAAGAAGCTACATTAAACTCAAGGGTATCTTTCTTTACAGTTATAGGTGACCTAGATTTTATAACGACCTCATCTAAGGTATTACTTATCTTTAATTGGATTGTCTTTAAATCGATAGTTTCTTTATCGATAAGGATTTGTTTTACATATGTTTGATAGCCCACATAATCAATAAATAAATTGAGTTTATCGTCATAGGTTTCGTTAACGAGCTCAAATTTCCCATCCTTATCAGAAATCGTGTAGGTTACTAAACTACTATCTTTGACACGTTCTAGATAAATAGTCGCAGATTCTAAGGGTTGTTTATTGTCTTCGGCAACAATGATTCCAGAAATTTTAAAGGATTTAGTTTGTGAAAACGAAAGAGATATGCTTAAAAGTAATATGAAAAAAAATAATTTCTTCATGAGGTTGATTGATTGATGATTAATAGCTTTTTCGAGAACGAATATAAATTAGTTTTCGTATGAATTTTCTTAATTTTATGATAAAGTATTGCTTATTCTCCTTCTTCTAGGAAAAATAATTCCTCAACAGGTAGCTTAAACAGTTTTGCAATTTTAATGGCGAGTAAAGCAGATGGTACATATTTACCTTTCTCAATGGCGTTAATTGATTGTCGGCTTACACCAATTTTTTCAGCTAAATCACCCTGAGTCATATTGTACCTCGCACGTTCTATTTTTATATTATTCTTCATTGTGATGATCTTACTTTTAAGAAATTAAATCTAATAATAAAAAACAGTAATGGCGTAAACATGTTATAGACTAATACATCAAAAAATGTAAACCCATAAATGAACACAATAGAAAACATAAGGACGATATAATTAAAAATAATGGCCCAAACCAAAGAATCTTTTCTGAGTTTATAAATAAATTCATCTTCTACTTTTTCTTTTGAAAACCCAACTAACAGACCTCCAATTATGATAGCAATAGCAATAATTTCATCAAGTATACTATTTTCAACAACTTTAAAAAATCCGCTGTTATCAGAAAACATAGCATCATCATTATAAATGGATAGCACTTTAATTTTTAATATGTCGGATTCAAATTCTGAAGCAATTAAAAATACACCAACAATTAGACCTGTACATAATAAAATCCACCCTGGAATTTTCCACTTATTCGATATTAAATAATTAGATTTCATAATAATTTAATTTTAAGATTAGAGTTCAAAGGTAAACAAAAATTTACAAAAAGTAAACTTTACTTTACTTTTTGTTAAATATAATTGCTTTTTAATTTGTAAAACACTAAAAATCAATGTTTTGAAAAATTTTAAAATTATCGTTTTAAAGTGAAGTGGTTTTTAAACGATCTTCCATCTTCCAAAGTAGCAGAAAACCAATAATCGCTTGCTGGTAATGGTTTGCCTTTAAACGTACCGTCCCATGCATCTAATGGTGAATTTAATGTGTAGAGCAGCTTTCCGAAGCGATCAAAAATAAAAACTTTACTGTTAGGTTGAAATTGTTCAGAAATGCCCTTGAGTTGCCATGTATCATTATAGCCATCGTTGTTTGGCGTGAAAAACTTTGTAAAACCAACGACTGAAATATCTTCGGTCGAAACACCACAATCATTTTTCGTATCTCTTACATAAACCGTATAGATTCCTGGGACAACGTTTTCAAATGTGTTTAACGTTTGATAAGGACCATCAGCACTTGTGATAGAATACTCATAATCACCTTCTCCTGACGCCAAGACTGTAATCGAATTATTTGAAGACACGTCTTCAACTATAACATTGTCTACAGTTGCCACGTTTGAAGCTATCACATTAATTAGTCTTTCATTAACACAGCCATCAGGTTCGGTGACTAACACTGTATATGCGCCAACTTCATTGACTTCAATAGTCATCGTTGTTTCTCCAGTAGACCAATTGTAATAATAGTTATTTGGAATGCCTTCTATAATACCTCCACTCAATGTTATGGTTTCTGGAAAGTTATTTAAGCAATAATAAAACTCTTCAAATGTATTAATATTGGGAAGCGGTTTTACTCTCAAAACAACTTCATTAATACTATAACAAGCATCACCATTATTGATTCTGGCATAGATGACCTGTTCATTTGCAATAGTATTGAAATAAGAATTAGGTAAGCTATTCACTTCTAAAGAGGCATTATCATAAGTAGTATAATAACTAACCGAAGCATTTATAGGCGCTCCAGACAAGACTTGCACGTCTGCCTCCGATAAATCGAAAAACACAAACCCATCTTCGACGAGATCATCACAAGTTTCAATAAGTGCAGAATTACCGTTTGAAGATAGTACAATATCTAGAGTAATCTCTGCGATGTTGGCACAACCATCCAGTGTATTAGTTACTAGTGCATAGATGACTTGCGGATTGGACATATTCGTATAGTCACTACCATTGATTTCATTATTTAGATCAGCATCTTCAAAATAATTTATAATTCTGTTATCTATTACTCCACCAGTAATCAACTCAAAAGAATTATCAATATTAAACGATGTGATACCATCTTGGGTAGCATCATCACACTGTGTAATAGTAATATTATTTGCCTCAGGTAAATCTGGCACTGTAACCGTAATAGGTGTTCGTGGCCCACCAGTACAACCATCAAACAAAGGCAACACCCAATATGTAGTAGTGGTCGTTATAAACTCATTGTAGGTAAATCCGTCATTTAATACTGTTGTTGAGGACGGTGTTTCATACCATAGAACCGTATCTGTATTAGCATTTATGGTCACACTTGCTTCACCTTCATTACATATAACTATAGCATCATCAAAAGTCATCTTTGGTGTAATAATTACCGAGCTAGCAGATAAATTCACTTCAGGATCACCAGGCATCCCTCCAAATTCGACAAAAAAGCCTCTTGGATAATAAGGGTTTCCTGGGCCCGCTGGATCACCTGCATTGGGTAAATCATTCCATGAGCCAATATTTCCAATACTAGGATCAGTTATGTGCGCATAATCTTCATTTCCGAAGTTATTAGGTTCGCCATCATTCCAAAACGAATACTCACCATTTACAGTTTCTCCGTTTGCAGTACCCATCCAAAACACAGTACCAGCTTCTGGACCTGTTTCCCATCGCCATGTATTTTCGACACCAACATCACTTGCACCAATCCATCCCGTTCCTGGACTTTGTTCTCCTGCAAACACCGATTCTTCCTCTGACGTTAAGGTTGCTAAATACCCTTGCAGTCCGAAATACTCTAAATTTTCAGCAGCATTACGGGAGGCAGTCCATGTAATTCCATCGCTTGGCACGTACAAATAGTAATGTCCAGTTGAGGGTAAATAATTAGCGCCTCCTAAGTTTATAGAAAACGATTTATCTTGCGTAAAATTAGTTTGTGTTGTTTGAAACGTCACATTACTTATAGCATCGATAAATTCGGTAAAATTCGCAGGCCCTTCTAAAGTGAGTTTCCCTTCTTGGGCAGACCAACTTGAGGTAATGTTTGGATAGGTTCCGTTTAAAACTAGAAGGTCTTGATTTATGGTATAGCCTTCAGAAATTTGAATAAACACATTATCTAAGGTATCATCACCAGCATCAGGATCGGTAATACTTACACTTGTAACAATATTCATTGGAGCGCTTCCGCAGAACTCCTGATTTCCTTCAACTGTAATCGCAGGAGGCACATTTTGCGCATGATTATATTTGGAAAATCCAAATACAAATGCTAACACAAAAAACACCTTTAATTTCATCTTTTCATTTACTTTTTACGCATGTATACACTTATAGGAACACCATTAAAATTGAAATGTTCACGTAAATTATTCTCTAAAAATCGCTTGTATGGATCGCGCACATATTGTGGCAAGTTACAGAAAAAAGCAAACTGTGGCTGTGGCGTAGGTAATTGCATGATATACTTAATCTTAACAAATTTACCTTTATACGCTGGAGGCGGATAATTTTCTATTATAGGAAGTAGTACTTCGTTGAGTTTACTTGTTTTAATCTTTTTTGATCTGTTTTGATATACCTCAACAGCAGTTTCTATAGCTTTAAAAATACGTTGTTTGTTTAATACAGAAATGAAAACGATAGGTACATCAGTAAATGGTTCGATTTCTTTTCTAATTACACGTTCAAAATCTCTTGTAGATTGTGTGTTCTTTTCTATGAGATCCCATTTATTAACGAGAATCACAATACCTTTTCGGTTACGCTCTGCTAGCCAAAATATATTTTGCACCTGACCATCAAAACCTCGTGTTGCATCTAGAACTAACAAGCATACATCACAATGTTCAATAGCTCTTACACTTCGCATTACGGAATAAAATTCTAAATCTTCTTTTACTTTTGATTTACGTCTAATTCCGGCTGTATCTACTAAATTGAATTCAAATCCAAATCGGTTGTATTTGGTATCAATAGAGTCTCTAGTTGTTCCGGCGATATCAGTTACAATATAACGATCTTCGCCAATTAGCGCATTAATGAATGATGACTTACCAGCGTTAGGTCTTCCAACAACAGCAAATCTTGGTAGTTGATCTTCTTCTTCCTCTTCATCATCTTTTTCTGGGAGTGCTTCTACTAAGGCATCTAACAAATCACCTGTACCACTACCATTTATACTAGCAATGGTATAGTATTCTCCTAAACCTAGTGAATAAAATTCTACGGCATCTTCAGCACGTTTGTTATTATCAACTTTATTAACTGCCAAGAACACAGGTTTATCAACTTTTCGAAGTAATCTCGCGACATCTTCATCCATCCCTGTCACGCCTGTTTCGACATCCACCATAAAAATTATAGCATCTGCTTCGTCAATAGCCAACTCTACTTGTTTGTCTATTTCAGCTTCAAAAACATCGTCGCTTCCTTTCACATATCCACCAGTATCAATAAGAGAAAACTCTTTTCCATTCCAATCACTTTTTCCGTAGTGTCGATCTCTAGTCACACCACTAACGGCATCAACAATAGCTTCTCGACGCTGTATCAAGCGATTAAAAAAAGTAGACTTCCCTACATTTGGTCTTCCTACAATAGCAACTATATTACCCATAACTTTTATATTTTATCTGCATTACATATCCTGTAAGCGGCTGCAAAGATACTAAATATCTAAGTTGCAATGTGTTTTTTAGGTTAAAGAATACATCTTTTCGTTGTTTGATTAAAAAATAGTAATTTGAGTTACTATTTCAAAATTAAAATGTCTACAGCTAACGAAATTATTTTAAGACCGCGTTTTAAGTTTAATGTGGCGCAAAATAATGAGATGCTTTTAGAATTATTTGAGGAGACTAAGACTGCTCAATCTGATTTTATTGTAACTCGTATTGACGATCATGTATTTATTAAAATCCCTAAAGCAAAGCAGCACTTTTGGTCACCACAATTACATTTAGAAATCAATGAAAATGACACCACCAAAGGCAGCACGATTTATGGACTTTTTGGACCTAACCCAACCGTTTGGACTATGTTTATGTTTTTACACTTTATTGTTGCTGGTTTGTTTATTGGTTTTGGAATCTGGGCTTACGTGAATTGGACTTTAGGTAATGACTTTGCCATTCAGCTATTTGTTACGCTGTTTATGGTTATCATTTGGTTTGCATTGTATTTTGGTGGACGCTTAGGCAAAAAAACTGGCACTAACGAAATGCACCAATTGCATCATTTTATGCGAGATACATTAAGAAGTAAAGGCATTCACGCAGATATTTAAATCATTTTTGGTTATAACCAAAACGTTTCAGTTGACGTTGATCGCTTCTCCAATTCTTATTCACTTTTACATATAATTCGAGATGCACTTGCTTTCCAAAAAATTGTTCTAAATCTTTTCTAGCCTCTATACCTACTCGTTTTAGTGCACTTCCCTTGTGGCCAATAATAATTCCTTTTTGTGTGTCACGCTCTACCATAATAACCGAACGCATTCTAATGATGTTCTCTTCCTCAAAAAACTCTTCAGTATCAATTTCAACAGCATAAGGAATTTCCTTTTTATAATGCATTAAAATTTTCTCTCTTATGGTTTCATTTACAAAGAAACGTTCTGGTTTATCTGTTAATTGGTCTTTAGGATAAAAAGCTGGAGACTCTGGTAATAGCTCAATAATTCTATTAAATACTTCGGTAACATTAAAACCTTCTAATGCTGAAATTGGAAAGATCTCTGCATTTGGCACCTTTTCAGACCACAGTTGCACCTGAGTTTCTAATTGATCTTGATCTGATTTATCAATTTTATTTAATAATAATAATACTGGAATTTTAGAATTAGTAATCTTTTTAAAGAAGGCTTCATCCTTGAGCTCTTTTTCTCCAATTTCAACCATATAAATAAGCACATCGGCATCTTCAAAAGCCGATTTTACAAAATCCATCATAGATTCTTGTAATTCATAAGCTGGTTTAATAATACCAGGTGTATCACTTAAGATCACTTGGAAATTATCACCATTTACAATTCCTAAAATACGATGCCTTGTCGTTTGTGCTTTAGATGTAATAATAGATAACTTTTCTCCAATAAAAGCATTCATCAAGGTAGATTTCCCAACATTTGGATTACCTATTATATTTACAAAACCTGCTTTATGACTCATTATATTCTTATTAAATAGGCTACAAAGTTACGACCTTTAATACTTAATCTATTATAAGATCGCAATTAACCTATAGAATGGTCTGCAAATTAATGCAAGATTTGTCATACAGTCTAAAACTACATTTTTTTACATTTGATTTATGGATAGGCGCATAAAAAAAGCTTTAGACTATATAGAAAGTAACTTATCATTACAACTTACGCTAGGTGATTTGGCAAACGTATCATGCATGTCTGCTAGTAATTTTCATCGTGTTTTTAAAAAAGAAACTGGCAGAACCCCTTTTAAATTTGCAGAAGAGATCAAAATGAAAAAAGCATATACTATGCTCATTTCAGGATCTTACAAGATTCATGAACTAACCGAAGCCTTTGGTTATCAAGATTATGAAACCTTTACTAGAGCGTTTAAAAAATATTACGCTTTGGCGCCAGACGATTTAAAAGCGATTGCTCAAAAGATCAAATCTGAAATGCAGGTTGGACCAGATGGTTTTATTATTAAAATATTTGAAGTTGACAGTATTGACGACATTAAAGAAAACATAGAACGTATGATTCTGAATTTAAAGTCCCACATCAAAGAAAAAGGGTATTCAAACGAAGATATAGCCAAAGCTAAGGTTATGTCTATCATGCCGAAAATTGAAAATAGTTTACCAAATGAGAACACTATAAAAAACAAGTTCGTTATTACTGAAAATGAAAAAATTTGGAAAACCCTTTTAAACTTAGATCGACATGGAAAGCACTAATTTATATCATATTGCTGCGGCGATAGTTGGAGTTATATTTCCATTATATGCCATTTTGAACGGAAAGAAAGCAAGGCAACTGCTTATTGAAGATCCAAGTGCTAAAATTCTGGTCTTTCGTCAGACTGGTATCATTCTTATCATCTTGACAACTATATCTCTTTTGTCATTTCTGTTAAACAACAAAAGTCTAGATCTTATTGGATTAAATTTTATCAATACACCGTTATGGGTTATTGGATTATTTGGACTATCATTTTTGATTTTATTTGTTCTTAAGTCTGTAAAACTAAATGAAACTACAGCAAAGAAATTTTATAAGACCAATAAGGAGATCTCTTTTTTGATGCCAAATACAACACCTGAACTTAACATCACTATTATTGTTTCATTTATAGCTGGTATTTGTGAAGAAATTATATACCGAGGATTTCTATTTTGGTATTTGCACCAGTATATGTCATTAGTTCCTGCGATGATACTTGCCAATCTTCCTTTTGCTCTAGGTCACTTAACTACTACTGGGAAGAAGAATACATTTGGAGCCTTTATTCTTGCATTTATTTTTTCTGGTGCTTACTTTTTAACCAACTCACTATGGCTCCCTATTTTACTTCATATTATCGTCGATTTATATGCGATGGTTTTTGCTTACAAATCGTATCAGATTCTAAATGCAGCCGATAATTAATTGTAGATACTAGGAACGTGGTTTAGCCAATTGCCTATCGTACATCACAATACTTCCAGCCACAGATACATTAAGGCTTAATTGTGATTTAAATTTCACCAGGAAATGACTTTTCTCAATGGCCTTATGTGACAGTCCATGATCTTCGGCGCCTAACAAATATACGCAGCGTCTTGGATGATTAAAGGTTTCTAGATCTTTAGCTTCATCTGTAAGCTCTACACCAACAATACGAGCGCCTTTTGGTAAGTTTTTATAGAATTCATCAAAATTCTCATAATGGAAATACGGCATAGACTTCACAGCATTATGCGTGTCGCTAGATTGCTTAGCGTAACGATTTCCGATGGTAAAAATAAAACTAGCACCTAGATTTTGAGCAGAACGCCAAAGCACACCAAGGTTCTCAGGTGTTTTTCCATTTTGAATACCGATTCCGAAGAATTCATTTTCAAAGTTGTTAATCATGGTACAAAAATAAAAAAGCCCAAACCAAATTATCAAAGAATAAAGTAAATATATTAATCTCTATCTTTAATACCCACGATTTAAGAAACACCTTTATATCTTATTTTATAACATGAGATAAACTAAGAAACTCGTTTAAAAAAATATTAACATTTTTTTAAATTTTAGATTTTAAATTGCCATAAAAAACGATGAGATCATTTATCTACCTATTGTTATTAACTTTGCCATTTTTTATTTCTGATAGTTCTTACGCTCAAAATAAAATTGCATATCTAACTAATGAATCTGGTAATTTCGATATTTTTATTATTGATGAAAATGGCAATAATAAACAGCAACTTACTACGAACAAAGGTTGGGATTGGTCTCCAAAATGGAACGCAGAGTTACAGGCAATTATTTATAATTCTAATGATACTTTGAATAAATTTTCCATAAAGTTGATCAGCATCAATGGAACGGAAAAAAAATTGGACACCAAAGGAATGGAAGAATTTATACTCTCCCCAAATGGAACAAAAGTACTCTACACCTTAAAGGATAATAACAATAGATATATAGGTGTTTTTGACCTTGTCAAAAGTACAAACAGACTCCTTGTTTCTAATCCTTCCTATAATGGAAGACCTGATTGGTCGCCCAATGGAGATTACTTTAGTTTTATTTCGGATAGAGATGGAAATAACGAGTTGTATGTTTATGACTTTAAAAAAGCCGCTTCAAAAAGATTGACAAACTCGAAGAAAAGTGAGAAATATACATCTTGGATGCCAGATTCAAGGGCTATTGTTTATACTTATCACTATTCTGATGAAAGGAACAATGAGCACAACGATATTTTTTCTGTGAATCTTAAAACCAATAAAAAAAATCAGATAACCAACAACGAAAAATTTTACCAAGAAATTGATGTTTCTCCAGACGGAAAGAAAATAGTTTTCCACGCCAAACGTAATAGTAAAGACCAACTTTACACTATAGATATAAGTGGAAAAAATGAAAAACAAATTACCACATCACAAGCCTATCATGGCGAACCAGAATGGGTGTCAATAAAAAAGCAGTAATAAATGAAGTTGACAAAAAACAGATATGTATTAGCTGTACATGACTTAGAAAAATCGGCAAAATACTATTCAGAAGTATTAGCCTTTGACGTATACAACATTGATGATCCAGGATGGCGTTTTGCAGAAAGAGATAATTGCATGCTCATGTTAGGTGAATGTAAAGATGCTATCCCTCATTCTAAATTGGGTGATCACGCTTATTTCGCCTATATAGAAGTTGAAGACATCGATTTGCTATATGAAGAGTTTGCATCAAAAGGAGCACAAATTCGTCATACTCCAGAAGACAAGCCTTGGGGAATGCGTGAATTTCCTTTAAAAACTATTGATGGACATAGAATTACTTTTGGTATGGTATTAGATTCTAACGAAAAAACAGAAAGAGTTGGTTAATGGACATCTAAAAACAATTTACCACTACAGTCTAGTTTTCTAAGGATTTTCTGAATATTTTTTAATGTACTGTTTTGGCGTCAAACCTATGTGCTTTTTAAATACCCTATAAAAAGAACTATTACTTTTAAAGCCCGCTTTTTCTCCAATGGCAAAAAGGGTTAAGTTTTCATTTTCATTACTTAGAAGTGTAATTTTTAGCTCTTCAATTCTAAAACGGTTTACATAATCAAAAAAATTCATTTCTTTTTGAGAGTTTATTGCTGCCGATATTTCATGTAAAGATAAGTCAATTGAATTAGCAACATCTGCAAGTTTCAAGTCCTGGTTCTTATAGAGCTTTTCAGTATTCATGTGCTTATCGATTCTTTCAATTATAGATTTATGATGGGTCTCTTTCTTTAGACTCCTCTCTTTTTCATCTTTAGTAAGTGATTTTGAATTTTGCATATTTATAGAATCTAAACCGACTGTTGTTAGATACAATTGAGCCAATAAAATAAGCATCACAAACAACAATAATGTATATGCGAAGGCACTATTTCCCTTTAATCCAAAATTGTCAAAAAAGAAATAGCTGGAGCAATTTACTAAGGCAAACAAGGCAATAAGTAAATACAAAACTTGAAATCGTTTGTTTTTCAATAACTGCGTAAAATCTGATTCTGAGTGACCAATTTCTATATGGCGCTTTCTTAAAACCAAATACCCGAGAATAGTATAAATAGCAATATGCAACACATATAAATAGAGTCTAAAGTCACGTAAAGTTGCACCAGGAAGTGCAAAATATTCTTGAAGAATCTCAATTTTTTCTGTCTTTGACTTTATATAAAATGGTAATAACCTTATATAAATCAATGGTACTAACCAAAAGTGCAATACATCATATCTAGACAATTTAGTCTTTACTTGAAGGTAAAACAGTGGTCCTATAGCAAATAATAAAGGTCCTGTTACCCATGTAAGATGAGGATATTTAAGGTATAAAGCATTAAGCTCAAAAAAAGCGAACAATATGCATAAAGAGACAATTAATAGCGACAAAGGAAGATAAAATCGCTTTCTTCCTCTTAGAGCTTGTATTAGATAATACAAACCTATATTACCTGCACTAAATGAAGAACAGAGAAGAAGTATATTGTATAGATCGAATTTCAAATTATAAAAATATCTAAAATACTTTTAATAAAAAAAAGCACATGATTGTTTTCATTGGAGCGAGAGGATTGTGAAGAAACTTGAGAAACATACTGTTACTTTAAGAATAAACTCAATTGTTCGTATTTATGCTTTGGCCAAATACCAGTTTATTATTATCAGGATCTGAAATCACAAATTCATTCATCCCATAATCGGTTGAACTGAGTTTTTCTTCAAAAATCACCTCATTATTTACATATTCCTGATATACTAATCTAATGTTATAACAGAAAATATAAACTGATGCATTATCCAAATCCAGCGGATTTTTACTTAAAGTAAGGTTTATCGTAATTTCATCTCTTTTTAATACGGCATAACTGGCAGGCTCGTCCCATTTAAATACACAAGAAAAGTCTAGCTTTGAAGTATAGTAAATAATGCTATCTTCTACACTTGACACAGGAAGAATAGTAGCTTGATGTGATAGGAGTTTTTGTTGCATTTTTTAATTATCTACAGCGCGCTTTTTTATGTTGAGTAATTTACTAATACCCAATCCAATTAATACTTCCAAAAAACAGTTTTTCAGTGTCAACTTATAAAATAAGATAAATACATTAAATACTGCCTACTATTTCTCGAACTGTTTTGTTTTATAAATTAGGGCATAGGTAATCTAACTTTCCATATAATCCTGCCATTTCACCAATACATATTTTGTTGTATTACCTTCTTTCTTTTTTAAAAATCCGTATTCGTATGCAAATAGATAAACATCTTTTTTACTGTTTTTCCAAAAATGAGTAAAGAAATTGGCGTTAAAACCTTCTTTATGTAAAACAGAAGCTCTTACTGTAGCTTTACCTGCTTTATTATATTGTTTTAATATTTTACGATTTAGTTTAAGTTGATTATCCACCTTATTGTAAAATCGTGGTGTTTCTGTTTTCGATTTTTGGTACTGATAAGAACTCTTGCAATGTACATCGCAATATTTTTTATCTGACCTACCTTCTATGACTTTTGAACAATGCAAACAAAACCTACTATCCATATTATAAGTGTATGTTATTCGAATAATATACGTATAATATCTTTTTATATAAAATCCTTAATATAAATTACAATATGAAACCCAACAAATATATTACTCTAAAACATTTATTGATCGACAACAAAAAGCATATTGGTTTACAATTTAATTCTGATAAAGTGTTAAACACTTTAGTTAAGAACTTAAAAAATTTAGAGTGGAGCCATAAACATGACATGTTTTGCTTACTAAACAACAAACGTAACCTAGACTCTATTTTTTCATTATTTAAAGGTATTGCATGGGTAAATACTAATTACTTTTTTGATAAATCCAATTCTAAAAACCTTGATGAAAAATTTGATTTGCAATGGTTTAGAAAAAGAAAAAGACCTAGCAACTATAAAACTTGTCCTGAATCGTTCTTAGATAAACTCGAAATAAAACGCTATGCTAATAATACAGTTAGAACATATGTATCCTGCTTTGAACGATTTATAAATTATTATCCAGATAAAAACATTGAAAGCTTAAACGAAACAGATGTCCGTGAATACTTAAGAGTCTTAATTCAAAATAATCGATCTAATTCGTACATTAACCAGAGTATCAATAGCATAAAATTTTACTACGAAATTGTATTAGGTATGCCAAACAGATTTTATAAGATTGAACGTCCTAGAAAAGAAAAAAAATTACCAACTGTATTATCACCTTCTGAAGCAAAGGCACTTATTAATGCTACAAACAATATAAAACACAGATGCATAGTTTCTCTCTTATATTCTGCAGGATTAAGGCGAAGTGAACTTATTAATCTTAAACCAATTGACATTGATAGTAAACGGATGCTTATTAAGGTAAATGATGCTAAGGGGAAGAAAGACAGATTGACACTTTTAGCACAATCTACATTAAAGGATCTTAGACTATATTATAAAGAATTTAGACCGAAAAACTATTTATTTGAGGGTCAAAAGAATGAAAAATACAGTACAACAAGTATTGCAAAAATCATCGCAAATGCAGTTACAAAAACACGAATTAAAAAGCACGTTACTGCTCATACTCTCAGACATAGTTTTGCTACACATCTTTTAGAAAATGGCACTGACTTGAGGTACATACAATTGTTATTGGGACATAGTTCTACCAAGACTACAGAAATTTACACGCATGTTGCATCAAACAATTTTATTTCTATTAAAAACCCATTAGATTAGCAAGAATAATATGTACATTTAGTCATGTAAAATATAGTGGGTATAAAAACAATACGTTTATCCACTTGTTGTACACAAGCTCTGAAAAGCCAACCGCACAGTCAAGCACATTTCATTTTGCTCGTGCCTCACAAAATAAAAAGAGCTTGCCTTTTCCCAACGCTTTCCGAAAATAAACCGATAAGTTGATACAAAAATCGCAATTTATTTTTACATTTGCTAAAAATAGGTCAAATGACAAGTTTCGGACATTATATCAAAACGGAAAGAGAAAAACGAGAATGGACACAGACCGAACTCGGAACAAAAATTGGAATTAATACAAGTGCCATATGCAGAATTGAAAATGGAAGTCAAAAATTCAGTAAGTCTAAACTGAAAAAACTAGCTGAACTTTTTAAAACTGACATACAAACTATTACGGACTTATTTTTTGCTGATAAATTCGTTAAAGAAGCATTAAAATACAAATGTTCTGATTCTATTTTTTCAGTTGCAGAGGATACTGCAAACTATTATAGAAATGTGAATGTAAAACAAGGGAAATTAGAATTATGAAAAAACCATTAACATATATTAGCCTTTTCAGTAGTGCTGGTGTTGGATGCTATGGCTTCAAACTAAATGGTTTTGAATGTATTGCAACTAATGAACTTCTTACAAAAAGACTCAAAATACAAGCTTTTAACAACAAATGTAAATACGATAGTGGATACATTGATGGAGATATTACAAAACAAGAAGTAAAACAAAAACTTATTAATGAATTAAAGTTTTGGCAAGAAAAACACAAAATTAAAACACCAGATGTTTTAATAGCAACGCCACCTTGTCAAGGTATGTCGGTTGCCAATCACAAAAAAAATGACGAAATATCAAGAAATTCTTTAGTTGTTGAATCAATAAAATTAACAAACAAAATACTTCCAAAATATTTTGTCTTTGAGAATGTTCGAGCATTTTTGAATACTACTTGTACTGACGTTGATGGAGTTGTAAAACCAATAAAAGAAGCTATTAGACATAATCTTGGAGGTACTTATAATATTTTATACAAAATTGTAAACTTCAAAGAATATGGCTCTAATTCAAGTAGAACAAGAACATTAGTTATTGGAGTAAGGAAAGATATTCCAAACATAACACCTTATGACATTTTCCCAAAAAAACAAAAATCAAAGACTTTGCGTCAATTAATAGGAGATTTACCTTCATTAACAGAAATGGGAGAAATTTCAAATGATATTTTTCATTCTTACAGAGAGTTTCAACAAAGAATGCTTCCTTGGATTGAAAATTTAGAAGAAGGTCAATCAGCGTTTGAAAATTCTGAACCTGAAAGAATTCCTCATAGAATTATTAACGGAGAAGTTGTTTATAACAAGAGTAAAAACGGTGACAAATATGCTCGATGGTATTGGGATAAGGAAGGTCCTTGTGTTCATACGAGAAATGATATTTTAGCAAGTCAAAATACTGTTCATCCTTCAGATAACAGAGTGTTTTCAATAAGAGAATTGATGAGAATGTTATCAATTCCAGAATCTTTTGAATGGTCACATATTAAAACGCAGAATCTTAATGAGTTCACAGAATTAGAGAAAAAAGTTTTCTTAAAAAAGGAAGAACTTAATATTAGGCATTGTTTAGGAGAAGCAGTTCCTACTGGAGTTTTCAAAAATATTGCTACAAATATTAAAAAAGCTAATCAAAATGAAAGTTTGTCTTTATCACAAATTAAATCTCTTGAACAAGAGTTCAAACTAAACAAAACAGAAAATATTATAAGTTTCATCAAGACAAACTTTATAAACTATTCTTTAGACAATATTTTTTTAATAGCAGAACATTCAAACTCGGAGAGATTAAAAACAAGTGCTTATTTTACAAGAAAAGACATTGCCTATTCTGTAATTAAAGATTTACCACAGCTAAAAAAGAAAAAGAAAATTAGAATTCTTGAACCATCTGTTGGTGTTGGAAATTTCATTCCACTATTATTTGAAAAATACGGAGATAAAGATGAAGTAATACTTGACGTTTGTGATATAGACAATAATTCTTTGCAAATTTTAAAGACTATTTTGTCAAAAATTAAAGTCCCTAAAAACTTTAAAATTAATTTTAAGCATACAGACTTTCTTCTTTGGAATTGTAAATCAAAATATGACATTGTTGTTGGAAATCCACCCTATGGCAAAGTAACCAAAAACAAAGAGCTTTTAGATTTATATAAATTTAGAGCCTACAATTCAGACACTAATAACATCTTTTCCTTTTTTATAGAGAAGTCTTTACGATTAGGGAATTTCGTCTCTTTAATTGTGCCTAAAAGCTTATTAAATGCACCCGAATTTAATAAGACAAGAGAGCTTTTAAAGAATTGTGATTTACAGAAAATTTGTGATTATGGAGAAAAAGCTTTCAAAGGCGTAAAAATTGAGACTGTGAGCTTTTTATATTCATCATCTACTTCAACAAGTGATAACGTTTTAATAGAAAGCTACATCAAAAACTCGTATAAAAAAGAAAGCAAAAGTTACATTTTTGATGATAATTTTCCATATTGGTTAATATACAGAAATGTTAGTTTCGACAAAGTAGTTTCTAAAATGAAGCTTGATATTTTCAATAGCTTTAGAGATAGACAAATCACTAAATCCTTAACTAAAAATAATGGTGAAATAAGGGTTTTAAAAGCAAGAAATATTGGGAACAATGAAATAAAAAATCTTCAAAATTATGATTGTTATGTTGATACAATGGAAAATTTGGCGGTTTCGAAATACATTAATGAAGACGATGTTGTAATGATCCCTAATTTAACTTATTATCCAAGAGCGACATTCTTACCTAAAAATACAATTGTAGATGGTTCTGTTGCTTTATTGACCTTAAAAAACGGAAGTAGATTACCAACTGAACAAGATTTGGAATTTTATAGTACGAAAGAGTTTGAAAATTATTATCGAGTAGCAAGAAATCACGGAACTCGTTCTTTGAACATTGACAATAACTCTGTGTTTTTCTTTGGCTTATTAAAAGAAATAACTGAATGAGTAAAATAATAGATGACCATTTTGATGGTTTAGATTTAGATATTAGAAAAAAGAATATTGGAACTTTTATGGACCAAAAAGTAACACCTGATGTAGTTTCAGGAGTTGCAGAATGTATTTTGGAATATTTGAGAGTAAATGACGAACCTTTCACTATAAACGACATTAGATACTTTGATTATTCAAATCAACTAGTGAAGGAAGTGTTTAATAAACCAGATGTACAAAAAGCCGAAAATGAGTATGATAAATTCTTCGCACAACCAATAAAGATGTTTGCATATGCAGGCATATTAGAAGAAGACTTAACAAAACGACCTTATAAATACTGCGTTTCAAATAACGTAGTTTTAGATTTTGTTGGAATGCGTGAAAGAAATGCAGTTACTTTTTTACAAAAATATTTAGAGAAAATAATATCCGATAGTGGCATTAAAATTCTTTTTGAGGAATTTTTTACTTCTCAAAATAGCGCTGGTTATGAAAGATTAAAAACTCGCTTTATTGATTTTGTCATTAAAAACACACCCAAAAACGACCCTGTTGATATTTCAAGGATATTTACAAAAATTATAAATCCATTAGCTTACAAAGAAAAAAAATTCGGAACAAGACGAGGGAGAATTTCACAGACAGTAATTTCTCTTGATGAATTATACTACAACAGACCTAATTGGAGAGACATTAATAAAGATAAATCTCTTACAAGGGAAGAAGCAAAAGCTTTATTTGAAGATGTTGTAGACAATAAGAATTTCTTTAGATATCAAGTAACTAAAGCAAAGAATTTTGTTCGAAAACATCAACCTTATAGTGAAATTCATAGGTTTGAGCAATATCCAGGATTACAAGCACATCACATATTTATGGAAAGTGAATTTCCTCAAATCGCAGATTTACCTGAAAATATAATTATACTAACACCTAATCAGCATTATTATAGAGCACATCCAAATAACAAAACTTCAGTTATAGACGAGAAATACCAAGCAATATGTCTGATTTCAAAATTAGATTCTATAGAAATAAATAATCGCTCTGGAGAAAATGATTACTCACTAGAAGATTTTATCAATGTCTTAAACACTGGGTTTGAAACAGACCATTTCAATACAGGAATGGATTATGAAGAAGTTAAACATCAGATAATAAACTATACTTATGCAAGAGCATAACTTAAAATAAACTAATATGTATCAGCCAAATTACGGAACTCAAAATCAAGTACAATTCAATAACGAAAGTGAATACTACGAACTTCTAGGCTATTTAGCTAAATCAGATGGAACTAGCTCACTTGTATGGGAACATAATGAAGACCAAGGTGCTTGGGGAAGTGAAGGACGAATAAAGTTCTATATTGCTAATCCACCGTTAACCTGTTCGTTAAATCATACCGCAGGCGTTGGAAACATTATTACAAGAGTAAATTGTAATGAGTTTGTAGAAAATATTGCAACAAACCACAACTTTGTTATGGGTGCAACACAAAACATTGCTAATATTCGAGGAACAGTTCCAGCGCAGTATCAAGCAGATTTTGACAGAGGATTAACACTTTAATTTTCCAACGCTTAAAGCCATACACATTTGCAATTCGCTAAAGCCAACGCTAAATCAAAAATTGCAAAAGAGTATGTCTTTGCCAACGCTACCAAGTTTGTGGAAAGAAAAAGCCAGTGTACAACACCGTGTATAATTAATGGCTAGTTCTCGCCTACTTACGAAAATCATCACGAATTTTCTATTTGGTTTTTATTTGCTAAATTAAGTGCTTGAACCACGCCACTAATCATACACAAACACGTTAGCCACAAGCTGACCGACTCAAACTCTAATCAACGATAGGAAAAGATTTATAAATAAAAAACACAGTAATTGTTAGTAAAAGAAAGAAGGTCAAAAGAAGATTATAAACTACTTGCTTAAAACCATGAGAATAAGACCAAAAACCATTTGACTTTACTCCTCTTAAAAAAGAAATAAAGTTGAAAAAACAGAAACGAATTACCATTCCAACAAAAGTGAATAACAAAATTAAAAATGGATTTCTCGGATAATTCTCTAGCATTAATCAAATATAACAAAACTTAAAATCCAATTGAAAATAAGAATTATAACAATATCGATTATATTAATCAATTATTTGAATTTGTCTGGACAAAATAATGACAGAACATATTTAGCTCATGATCATAGTGAAAGTATGTTATATTCATACGCTGTAGCCGAAATAATTATTCATTCTGATTCAACTTATACATGGAAAACATGGGAATTGAAGAACAAGAAAGACTGGGAAAAATACAATTTATTTAAACCGAAAATATCAACTGGGAAAGTCACTCAAAAAGCGGAATTTTATACTCTTACCGAATATAGAAATGGAAATGAAACTGATTTTAATTTTACTGTTAAAATATCAGATAGAAGACTGACTTTTTATTATCCAAACAAAAGAAATAAACTTCGTAAAACTTATACATATAAAAGAATTAAAAAAATAAATGAATAAAGCCAGTGGCTAACAACGTGTATAGCCAATTGCTTGTTCTGTGTGTACTCGGAAAATCCTACGGATTTTCCTCTGGTTCGTTTTCTTTTGCTAACTTAGTTCTTGCCAACGCAACTAACCATACACGAACACGTTAGCGACAATGCACTTCGCAATTTTTTTTAGAATTTTAAGCTAGATAAAACTAAAAAACTCAACTCTTGAAAACCATGTTTGACGTCGGACTCGTTTCTCGTCCGCCAAATTTGGTGCCGTTGCAATCTGAATCGCTCGCCTACTCTAACGTCGGACTGAAAAGCAGAACGGCTTATGTTAGCGGTTATTAAAAATACTGTCGCTAACACTACCTATAATTCATTACGGCGGAATTTCCTATCGGAAATTCCATGCATTTTTGCTATCTTTCGTTCAACCTCGGAATGACACTGCGTGACATTCCGTAACGAAACCATAGCCCAACCGTTAGGCACAATTAGAAAATGAAAAACAGAAAGTATTTAGTTTACATAGTAACATTTGTCTCAATTTTCTTTTTCCAATGTAAATCACAAACGGAAAATAAGTCGAACGAGACTGAAGACACTCAGAATAATAAGGTTTACATTAATCCAAATTATAGCGGAGAGACTACCGAACCTGAAACATATAATGCGACAGGGAAAGTATATAACATTTTTATTTTCAATGAAACTGCAAATTCAATTAGTGCCAATGAAAAAGTGACAATTAAGCCAAACGAAAGTTATGTATTTAAAATACCAGATACCATGGGTATTGCACTAGACAACGGAATTCAATTCTTTTTTGGAGAAACAGAAGGATTAGAAGTAATTGATAATAAAGTTCAAGTAGCTGGATTAGGTGGAGAGTGGCTCGACAAATTAAATGTTCCAAAATCAGTGGATTGGGCATTTTCAGTACTAAAACCTGGAGAAGGAGACCCTATTCCAGAATAACAATAACTATTTATAACATCTATGATAAACTGAATGAAAGTCCTTGACCAACATAACATTAATGAGTTGAGCAAAATACTCTATCAAACGAATGTAATGCCTTCTGGAAATAGTCGCTCTTTTAGTAAGTTAAGTAAGAAACTGATTCTTGATTTTCAAGACGGATATGAATTGGAAAAAATAAAAAGAATAATCGCGAGTGAATTAATTGCAACTTATGGGCTTTCTGTGAATGAAAAAGAAGTGGAAGAAATTACCGAAATCGTGAACTCGTGGTACAATAAATAAAAAACTGTGCCTAACAACGTGTATAATTCATTGCTAGTACTCGCCTACTTACGAAAATCCGCGAGGATTTTCTATTTGGTTTGTATTTACTAAATTGGTTGCTGAAACACGCAACGAAATCATACACAAACACGTTGTACGCAAGCTGAAAAATGACACCACACGTTCAAGCACATTTCATTTTGCTCGTTCCTCACAAAATAAAAAGAGCTTTCACTTCCCCACCGCCACCCGAACAAGAATATATAAGTATCTTTTTTAAACACATATGTTTCTTAAATCGAAACTTTTGATTACATTTGAAAAACATTTGTAACATACAAAGTATGACTAATCTTGGTAAGTACCTTACAGATAAATCAATAAATAAGGCAGAAGTTTCTCGCAAAACCGGAATTCGAAAATCACGTCTTAGCCAACTAAGCACCAAAGAAGAAACGAATTTAAAAGCAGAAGAACTATACCTAATTGCTAAAGCCATAGGTGCTGACCCAAATGAGATTTTAGAAAAAATATATGGACATTTAAAACTGAAAGTTTAACAATGAAAGAATTGAATTTCATAGATTTATTTTCAGGAGCTGGAGGATTATCAGAAGGATTCATCAACGCAGGTTTCAAACCTATTGCACACGTAGAAATTGATAAAAAAGCTTGTGAAACTTTAGAGACTAGATTAGTATATCACAAGCTTAATTCTGAAAATAATCTTCAGAATTACTACGATTACATATCAGGTAAAATATCTCGAATTGACTTATTAAAAGACTTTAGTAGCCCTGAAATTTCGGCTTCTGTCATTAACATCGCTATTGGTGGAAATAATAACAAAATTATTTTTGAAACTATAGATAAGCTTGCAAAAGGAAAAGAAATTGATTTAATAATTGGTGGACCACCTTGTCAAGCATATTCCCTTGTTGGAAGGTCAAGAGATAAAAATAGAATGAAGAATGACCCTAGAAATTTTCTTTATAAAGAATACGCTAAATTCCTTAAAAAATATGAACCGAAAGTTTTTGTATTTGAAAATGTAATGGGTTTAATAACTGCTAAAAATGGGAGTTATTTTAAAAATATGCGAGCCTATTTTAAACGAATCGGTTATGAATTAGACTTCACAATTCAAAAATCTGAAGAATTCGGAGTATTACAAAAGAGAAGAAGAATAATATTAATTGGTTGGAAAAAAGGCTCTGATTTTAAATATCCAGTATTTGACAAAATCAAAGAAGAGTTCAATACAAGTCAAATTTTTTCAGATTTAAAAAAGTTGAAACCTGGAGAACAAAACAATGTGACAAAATACGCCAATAAGACTACGGTATATCTTGAAAGGTTTGAATTGAGGAATGGAGTAGATTTTGTGACACAACATATTGCTAGACCACACAATGAGCGTGATTTAAACATCTACAAAATAGCTATAAAGAAATGGTTAGAAAAAACAGAAAGGTTAAAATATCCTGATTTACCTACCAAACTTAAAACTCATAAAAATGAGAAAGCATTTGTCGATAGATTTAAGGTAGTCGATATAAATGGGCTTTCTCATACTATGGTAGCACATATAGCAAAAGATGGACATCACTATATTTATCCAGATACTAAACAAGTAAGGTCTATTTCAGTGCGTGAAGCTGCACGGATTCAATCTTTTCCTGATGATTATTATTTTGAAGGTGGTCGAACAGCTGCTTATAGACAAATTGGAAATGCAGTTCCACCATTGATGGCAAAGGAAATCGCCTTTCAAATTAAAAAACAGCTATAATGAGTGATGATTTAACATACAAAATAAAACCTGCAGCAAGGTTAATCCATACAATTGGAAGTGATTTAATTGGTGACTCTTACGCTGCATTGGTTGAGCTTGTTAAAAATTCCTATGATGCAGACGCTAACAAAGTAGACATAGTATTTAAATATACAGAAATCGACAAAGAAAAGGCATTGATGATTTCCATCAAGGATGATGGTCACGGTATGGGTTTCGATACCGTAATAAATAAATGGTTAGTACCTGCAACCGATGATAAGTTAAAAAGAAAAATAAGCAAAAAAGGCTCAAGAATCTTACAAGGAAGAAAAGGCATTGGTCGTTTTGCAGCTTCAATTTTAGGTCAAGAAATGACTCTTTCTACCGTTGATGAGGCAGGAGAAAAATCTGAAGCTGTTATTGATTGGAGAATATTTAAAACAGATGATTTTTTAGAAAACATTGAACTTCTTGTTGAAAAAACACAAACAAAAGAATCATCTGGAACAGACCTGCTAATTATTGCTAAAGATGAGAAGTATATTGAAAAATATATCAATGAAAAAGGAGAAGAAGAAACTGTAGAAAAAATTGATTCTAAATTATCTTATTGGAATAAAGAAACGCTTGTTCAGTTAGTAAATGAATTACGTAAACTCATCTCACCTTTTGACGAATCAATTGAAGACGAATTCAAAATAAACCTATCATTTGAAAATTCACCTTTTCCTGAGCTAGATGAGAATATAAAAATTGACACTTATCCAATTATAAAATATTATGATTATCGTATTTCAGGTATTATCAATAATCTAGGAAATGCAACACTTCTTTTTGAAAACAATATAAATCCAAACGTAATTCAAAAGGAAGAAATAACAGTAAAATTCGAATTAGATGACACTCAAGAATATTGTGGCTTACTGAAAATTGATTTCAGAGTTTTCGATAGAGAACCCGAAGCAATTGACAACCTTATTAATAAAGGTCTTATAAATCCTGTGTCAAAAAAATATATGGGTAAAAATGAGGCAAGAAGATTATTAAACGAAGTGTTTGGAGTAAATGTTTACAAAAATAGTTTTAGAATTAGACCTTATGGCAACAGCGGTGTTGATTGGTTAAAATTAGACCATAGAAGAATACAAAATCCTACTTTAAGAATTAGTAATAATCAAATTGTTGGTTTTGTAACTATCCAATCTGAGGAGGAATCTGGTCTGATAGAAAAAAGTGCCAGAGACGGTCTAAAGGAAAATGAAAACTATTTCGGATTGATTGAACTAGCAAGCAGAGCCATTTCTGAATTAGAAACAAGACGACTAGCATATAGAATAAAAAGTGATAAAAGTCGTGGGAAAACAACAAAGGTTCAAGATACAATTAACTCTTTATTTAGTCTCGCAGAGGTCAAAACATCAATTGGGAAAAAGCTGACTGAGTTTAAAATAGATAAAAAAGCTATTGATGAAATTGATACTATTTTAACCAAGGAAGAAGAGAAAAAGGCAGAATTAAAAGAGGAAATAGAAAAAACTATAGCTATTTATCAAGGTCAAGCAACTTTAGGTAAAATTGTCAATTTTATTCTTCACGAAGGTAGAAAACCATTACAATTCTTTAATTCAGAAACTAAGGTAATGGAACGATATTTAAAATTTTATCGTGCAACAAATGATGAAGAGCATCTAAATGAACTAACCAAAAGTATAAATGGTTTTAAAATCAATAGCAAATTCATTTCTACGCTATTCAAAAGAATATCACCACTAGCAAAGCAAAAAAGAGATAAGAAATCAAATTTTTCAGTTGTTAAAGTTATTGAAGAGAGTTTAGATGTATTTCAATCTAGTCTTGAAGAAGCGAACATTAATGTTAATGTTATTGGCGATGAAAAAGCCGAAATTTTTGGATGGTCAGAAGACCTTTATATTGCCTTAACAAACCTTATTGAAAATAGTGTTTATTGGTTACAAATTTCTAAATCTGATAAAAAAGAAATCGCAATTGAGGTTATAAATAATAACGACTCACTTATAATTGATTATAAAGATACGGGACCTGGTCTTACTGATTTAGAAATTGAATCAGGAGCAATTTTTGAACCTGGTTATTCCAAAAAAATTGATGGAACAGGTTTAGGTTTAGCTATTGCTGGTGAAGCTTCAGATAGATTAAACGGTGAGTTATTAGCTAGAAAAAGTAATAACGGAGTAAACTTCCAAATAGAAATCAGCAAATAGTTATGGAAGAGTTGAAAATATTAATAGTTGAGGACGATAAAGGTAAGCGAGATGACTATTCTCGCTTCATTAAAGCTTATAATTTAGATAAAGAGGATTGCAATATTATAGAAGAGTTTGGTGTAGATAAAAATGATGCAATTGATAAACTAAAGAATCCCGAGAATAAATTCGATGGTGCAATTGTAGATTTAGACTTAGAGGGTTCTGGCGGAACTGATTCTTCAGGGAATGAAGTGGTAACAGAAATAAAAGAAAACTTGCGTTTTCCAACCTTTGTGATAACTGGTACGCCTCAGAACCTTTCAAAAGAGCTAAACGTTCCTAGTACAATATTTGGTGTATTTGAAAGAGATGATGTTGATTTAGATAATGTTTTTGACCGATTTTATGAAATTAAAAGAACTGGAATTCTAAATCTTTTGAACAGAAATGGACGCATTGAAGAATTAATTCAAAACATTTTCTGGAATCACATTTCTACGTCTTTAGATAATTGGACTCAGGATAGAAAGCGTACTTCCAAGGAAAAGGAAGATTCACTTTTGAGATACACTATTCTTCATATGCTGGAGTATTTAGATGAAAAAAATTACCATCCTAGCGAATTCTATATAACTAAACCAATCAAGGAGAGTATTTATACAGGTGACATAGTAGAATATGATGGTAGTCGTTATATAGTTTTAACACCTTCTTGCGACATTGTTTTAAGGGATGATGGCTCAAGAAATACAAGAAGAATTCTTTTCTGTAAAATTAAAGGACTATCGGATGAAGTCAAAAATTATGAATTGTTAAAAAATGATACGGGAAAATCTAATGGCAATCGGTTACGTCTTAATCGATTCGTTGGTAATAATTCAGGCGGCAATTTTCATTTCATACCAAAGCATAACGAAATAGAAGCTGGTTTAATTGATTTTCAGGATAAAACCACTGTTAGTGTGGCAACAGTTGAAAGAAAATTAGATAATAAGGAATGTGTTCGACTTGCAACTGTTTCAATGCCTTTTTTAAAGGATATTATTTCAAGATATTCGAATTATTATGCTAGACAAGGTTCACCTGACTTTGATGTAGATGAAATATTTGAATCACTTTTTGAATAAATCCGGACCAATGCAATGTTCAAGCACATTTAAAGTTTGCTCGTGCCTCACAAATTTAAAAGAGCTTTCACGCCAACGTTAGTAAGTTTGCGGAAAAGAAAGCCAGCGTACAACAACGTATATAAAAAATAGCGGTTTAATCGCTTAATCGAAACAAAATGAATAAATTAAAGGTCATTTCTAAACTGAAAATGTAGTGCATAAAACCCGCTACTTTTCATATACAAGACCGTTGTGCATAATCTAAGAAACCATCGAAAAAGAACATAAAATAAAGAATTTTTTTTGGCTGATATTACTCGTAGTTGCACTATGGATAATCAGTTGGATAGTCGTCGACAATTTATATTGTTCTGTGACCGATAGAGGTGCTTTTGGAGATAAGTTTGGGTTTATTAACTCACTTTTTTCGGGACTTGCATTAGCAGGAATAATCTATTCTATCTTTCTTCAGCAAAAAGAATTGTCTTTGCAAAGAACTGAATTAAAGGAAACTAAAGAAGAATTTAAAGACCAAAATTTTCAAACGACTTTTTTCAATCTATTGAAATCTCAACACCAAATAGCTATTGATATTTCAACTTCGATTTTTGATTTAAAGTCGTACGATAAAAGGAACAGTAGAGAAGCTAAAGGACGAGATTTTTTCAATCAGTCAAGATTTGAACTACAACGTATCGACAATGCATTGTCAAATCCTAAATTTATAGAACATAGAGTATGGAATCCTCAAGGTCCAGAAGATGAACCTCATAGTGAAGAGGAAGAAGAGAGTTTAACTAAATGGAGAAAAACCTCATTCACTTTTAAGTACTATAAAATTGACTCGGAACTTTGGGAAAGTTCTTCAAAGTTGAAAGGATTAGAAAGAGCGGAAAGACTTTATGCTATATTCTTTAATAAATTTCATTTCGTTATAGGTCATTACTTTAGACATATTTACCACATATTATTATTTGTTGAAAGAACAGAAAACGAAAGAATAGAAAGACTTAAATTAATTAAAAACCAACGGGAAAGAAATAAAGAAATTGAGAAAGCCAAAGCGGAATTTAAACAGTATGCGGAATTTATTCAAGCACAAATGTCTATTCCAGAACTTTTTCTTCTTTTTTATAACTCATTATCTTTTCCAAAATTACAGCGATTATTGATAAAATTTAACACACTTGAAAATCTGACTATTGAAGATTTATTAAGCGAAGAGCATAATGAAATTGAAGGAATTAATTTGAAGAGTAGAAAGGAATTATTTAAATAAAGACTATGCACAACAATGGCTATAAGTAATTGCTGGTTCTTGCCTACTTTGGAAATTCCTGCGGAATTTCCAACTTGGTGTGTACTTGTAAAGTTAAATGCTAACCCACACAACTACTCATAGCCGAGACCGTTGTGAGCAAGCTGCAAAAAAATCATTTGAAACCAATATTAGAAAATAGAATTAAGGCATTTGCAGTTGATTATTTGATTATGGGACTAATCGGACTTGGAATTGTAGCGCTGACTGACAATCTATTTCTCGGAATGATGATAGTTTATCCGATAACAATGAATAAGGACTTCCTAAATGGAAAAAGTATCGGAAAAAGAATTTTTGGAATCCAAGTGCAAAACCTGAATAACCAAAAAGCATCAGAATGGAAAAACTCGTTGCGGAATTTTTTACCAATAATTCCTATCGAATTGCTTTTTACAATTTTCAGTCCTGAACGCAGAATCGGAGATCGAATTGCGAGAACTAAAATTGGAATTGAAAAAGAATATAATCTAAAAACAATAAGTTCGGAATTAGAAAATTACCGAATTAATAAAGAGCTGATTTTCGGAATACTATTCGGAATAATCAATATTTACGGACTTTCATGGTTGTACGGAATAATTTTATCGTGAATTAAAGCCAGCTCACAACAACGTGTATAATCAATTGCTAGTTTGTGCGTACTCGGAAAATCCTGCGGATTTTCCTCTGGTTCGTTTTTGTTTACTAAATTAGTTGTTTAACCACGCAACTAACCATACACAAGACCGTTAGCGACAATGCACTTCGCAATTTTTTTTAGAATTTTAAGCTAGATAAAACTAAAAAACTCAACTCTTGAAAACCATGTTTGACGTCGGACTCGTTTCTCGTCCGCCAAATTTGGTGCCGTTGCAATCTGAATCGCTCGCCTACTCTAACGTCGGACTGAAAAGCAGAACGGCTTATGTTAGCGGTTATTAAAAATACTGTCGCTAACACTACCTATAATTCATTACGGCGGAATTTCCTATCGGAAATTCCATGCATTTTTGCTATCTTTCGTTCAACCTCGGAATGACACTGCGTGACATTCCGTAACGAAACCATAGCCCAACCGTTGGCGTTAATTTGACTACATCATATATGCGACTGAATTATAGAGCGCATTTAGAAACGTTACTTAATTTTGTAGTCAATAACTATTCTTATTGCAACTTATAAAAAAAGAATAGCATTATAAATATTTAAATTATTATGAGAAACTGGCAATTGGCGGCATTTTATTTAAAAGAGCATCGATTATTTAATAATGAAACAACAATTAATCTGGGAGGTAAGTTTTTCTATGAATTTGAAAACTTAACAGAAGAAGATATTTCCATACAAAGAAAAGTAAATGAAGACTATATTGATGGTTTTTTTGGGTCAAAAGTCACTTCTATAAATGCCATTGTTGGTGCTAATGGAACTGGAAAAACTTCACTATTCATAGATTTGATAAACAATCCAGATTTGCTTCTGCTATTTGAAATAGACGATAGAGTTGTGCTAGTCAAAAATGAATATCGTAAAGAAGTCAAATTAGGATGGTTAAATTTGAATTTTACGGAAACTGATAAATTAGTTGTTAAATCGGATAGTCTGAAAAGTAAATTTTATGACGGACAACAATTAAATTTTGGAATTTTCCATACTCCTAGAATATCTTATTACAATCCAATTGCATCAACAAATTATTTTCTTTCTAATATAACTACAGTTTATGATGAGTTCAAAAATAGTTTAGAACTAGATGCAATAAAACTCGAAAGAAGTTTAAGATTGATGAGTAATAAGAAATTAATGGACGAGATAAATGATATTTTACCAGAGTTTCCAAGATTTCAAAATATAGTAATCTCTTCTAATAAGATTAGTGATTACTTACTTTGGCAAATTGAACAAGAAATTGTCGGTCCGAAAACAATTGCCTTAATGCCCTCAAATGAAGTAGATGAAATTTCATTACTAGAGCTAATTAATAAAGGAAAATACATTCCAAAAGTTAATTTCATAAATAAATTTAAAAGTAACAAAAACAAAGATTTTAGAGTAAATGCGCTTCAAAAACTGTACGTAATGACTCGAATTTTAATTTTTGAAAAGTACGAAAGATTTGCGGACTCAAAAATAAGTATTGTTGAGCCTTATTTAAAGGATAAAAAATTAGAGTTTAATGAAAGTGCGTTTATAAGATGGATAAAAGAACTAAAATATTCCATAAAGGACTTCAAGGGAAATCAATCAATCAACTATTTTATTGATCAAGCTATTCAATGGCATTCATTACTCCCAAAAGATGAATCTGTTAATCGAAAAGAACTTATTTTGATAATTGAAAATAATCTGCTAGTAAAACAAGATGAATTGCAAAGGTTATTCGAAAACACAGACCATAACCAAAAAAATATGCATTCCCGTGATTATGAAATGCAATTATGTGCAGTATCACCAGCTTATCCATTATCTCAAGGCGAAGAATCTCTATTGAACTTGCTATCAAGTTTTTATGTTAATGAATATTTTAAGGAGAATCGCCCTCAAATTGTGTTGCTCGATGAAGCAGCACTTTCATTTCATCCTCAATGGCAAAAAAAATATGTAAAAACTGTATTGGATTTATTGCCTCTTATTTTTAAACACAAAATTCCAAATATTGAAAGTGTTGAACAGGAACAACAACTAATACAAATATTATTTACCACTCATGATCCACTTTCACTATCAGACATACCAAATTCTAATATTGTTTATCTTAAGCCGGATAATGATAAAGTAAGGGTTTTAAATAACTCCGATTCCGAACATCCAAATAGATCTTTTGGAGCAAATATTGCTGAATTATTGACTCATTCATATTTTATAAAAGGAGGATTAGTAGGTGATTTTGCAAAGGACAAAATATCAAGGACTATTGCTTGGCTAAATATGAAAAATGAAAAAGAATATGATAAAAATATTAAATTCACAGAGTTAGAAGAAAACCCGAAATATCATACTAGGTTGATTGAATTAATTGATGAACCAATAGTTAAGAATAAGCTAAGGCAAATGTATATCGAAGCTACTAATGATAATGAAGCTATTCAATTAGAAATTGATAGACTTCAATCTAAATTAAAACGTGATGATTAATATCCTTACAAATAAAACTAAATATGCTCTTCAAATCCATACCAAAGGATTAAAAGACGAGATAATAAAAAGAGCTCAAAGTAGATATGATAATTCAAATACAAGTCTTAGTAGACTAGATTATAGAATACTCTTAACTTTTATAAAAGGTAATTCTCAAGATATTATCTCAAAGGAATTAACTGGACTTAGACAACTTCAGAATCGTCTTTTCAACTTACTACCAAATTCGCAAGATTTAGAAGAAGACTTAGAATATATTTTTAATTATAAGCTTTTTAGAAAATTTAAGAAAATTAAATATAATGGATTTAGGTTGGCAAAAAACTTGAATATTGAAGTATGCCCTTATTGTAATCGAAATTACACCACATCTCATCGAGTGGATGGTGAATCGAAGAATGTTTATCCCGAATTTGATCATTATTTACCTAGATCAACCTATCCTCTGTTAGCACTATCTTTCTATAACTTAATTCCTAGTTGTAATATTTGTAACACTCATTATAAAGGTTCAGAAGATCCATTAGTTAGGAATTTATATTATCCCTATTCAAATTATGAAGCAATCAAATATTTCAACTTTGGCTTTACTCCATCTGATTCTGACGCAATATTAGGTAAAAGCAATAACTTATCAATTGATATAGAAACAGCAAAATACTCCTCTACTCCTTTAATTCGTCTCCAAGTAGATAATTCTCTAAATTTTTTTAATATTCTTGAAATCTACACCAAAAATCATAAAGCCTTGATTATGGATGTAATCAATAAAAGAATAACATACTCTGACAACTATATTAAACAATTAGAAAATAATTATGGATTGACCTTTGAAGATGCATATAGAGTAATATTTGAGACATATTATGAAGAGACTAAGTTAATGAAAAGACCCTTTAGCAAACTTAAAAGAGATATTTTTATTGAATTAAAAGAATTAACTTAATCTGATAGGCTCAAATTGTATAATTATCTTTAATAATAAACTAACGCCAACAACGTGTATAGTTAATTGCTAGAGTTTCTATCTGGCTAATCGGAAAATTCTCCGAATTTCCCTCAGACTCGTTCCCTTTTGCTATCTTTAGTCGCAGAGCAACAAACCATACACGAACACGTTGGCAAACATTAAAATCAAGAAGAATGGAAAATTGGAATTTTAAAATAAAAAAGAGGCCAAAAGAAATTATTGAGAAATTAAAATCTGAACTTAATTCTATCGGTGGCTTCGCATTTGACGAAAAAAAACCGACAACTTTTAGTTTTAGAAAACGAATTCTTTACCCTTTTTATATGGTTTTTCAAAATTGGACTATTGTCAACGGAAAACTATTGAATGATAATGTAGAGAATGACACGAATGTGGAAATCTCATTTAATCAGCATTTTTTAATTCAATTAATAATATATATTCATGTCATTTTGGGATTAGGACTTATTTTTGGACTATTCCTAACAACCAAAAATTATATTTTCGGCGGATTAATAATCGCTTTAGGAATAGTTCTTTGGATTGCTGTTAATAGAAAATTTAAAAAGGATACTGAAAAGTACAAAACCCTGATAACTGAAATATTAAACCTTTAAAATAACGTTTGCCAACAATAGCTATAATTCATTGTGGTAAAGAGCTAAAACAAAGTTTAATTTATAAATCAAACGGCTGGATTTCGGCGGAATAATCCTGCGGATGATTCCACTACGAAACCATACACGAACACGTTGGCAAACATTTAAGAAAAGCTAAAGCATTTCGTACTGATTTTAGTCTTCTCTTTTAGAAATAAAAACAAAAACTGAACTTATTCTTGCTTGAATTATAGAATAGTATACGTAAATAACATAACTTATTTATAAAATCAATTTTGTAATGGAAAAGAAATAATAGTAAAAAGTAAAAAATGTAAATTAAAAATTATATATACTTTGAAACACGTCAGATGTAATTTTCTAGGGCACTATAGCTTATAGTCTAATAGTTTTAGATTTGCACCAACAACAACATTTATATTTAGCCTCAATTCTAACAATCCACTTTCTTTTTTTAAATGGCCATATTCCACATTCTTTATTTTCTGACCTGCTCATCCAAACACGTTCTTCTGTTAGTTGATATCCAGTTCTTCCACTCCAAATCCTGCCTGGCGCAGTGCAAGTTAATTTACATTTATCATCACTACGACATACTTCTTCTAGTTCATCAGCAATGGCTTTTTCCGCACACGCGATTGCTCTGCTCTTTTTACAGGATGTACATGATTTAATAATACTTTTTTCAGCGGCACCTTCAGGCACAACACACTTTTCAGGTGTATATTCAATTTGCGCATTTACATTTGAATAAAAGGCGCAAATAATACCTACCAATATAAAATTCTTATATAATAAACTTTTCATAGAACTAATTTAAACCCATGCTTATTAAAATCAAAGGTCATAAACCGACATATGCGGACATGAAAGGACAATACAATTATTATTTCGTATATTTAAATCTCTCCTTTAGATTTAAAATAGCTGAAGTTAGGTGGTCAGTTTTCTGTTTTGTAGATGACTACTTATTCCTAAATTATTGTATTATGAAATATTTAAAGGTCAAAACAAGGCAACAAATTGCTATTGAATATGGAATTTCACCTCGAACCTTGAGACGTTGGTTAAAACAAGATGAAATTTATTTACCAAAGAGATTACTAACTCCAAGAGAACAAAAGCGCATTTATAAAAAATTTGGTTGGCCAAGTTAAGGTCGTTAGTAAGTAAATTAATTATCTATAGGTCATCAACATTTGCCAACAACGTGTATGTTTAATTGCTTGTTCTGTGTGTACTAGGAAAATCCTACGGATTTTCCTCTGGCTCGTTTTCTTTTACTAACTTAGTTCTAGCCAACGCAACAACTATTAAAGCTAGTAGATTTTTGTTCGGCGTTTTGAAAAAATGACGCAAACAAAAACGACCTAGGGAAAATAATCACCGTAGGTAAACCATACACGAACACGTTGGCAATAATTTGACCATATACAAACAAAATGTCTATTAATATTAAAAACCTGAGAGAACAAAAACATCTTACTCAGGAAGAACTTGCTAAAGAGTCTGGAATTTCCATAAGAACAATCCAGCGGATAGAAGCAGGACAAGAACCTAAAGGGCATACCGCAAAAGCACTTGCAAAAGCACTTCGTTTAGATATAGATACACTAAATAAAACACCTTCAACAGAAAGAAATTATTCATTAATCAAAATCATAAACCTATCCTCAGTATTTGTATTTTCTATTCCATTGTTAAATATTATTGTGCCTCTCATAATTATGAAATTTTACAAACAATTTAATAGTATTACGAAACAAATTTTATCACTTCAAATTTTATGGACTATTGTTTCAACTCTGATTTTCTTTATAGCAGGGTTTCTTAAAACTACGTTATCGCTTTCTCGTCACCTTATGCTTTGGGTATTTGTCGTTCTGATATTAGTTAATATCATTTTAATACTTGTAAACACTGCAAGTATAGATAAAAATAAAAAGCTCTTTTTTAAGCTTAATTTCAGTTTCATTTAACGCAAAGCAACCACTGTCGGCACATTGTCATCTCTTTGACACATTATTGTCAGGTTCATTTTTGTGATTACACTATCACTTTTAATGATTTTTGATAAAAAAATAAAATGATGACCAAAACAAATTTCTGTATTATTCTCTCGCTAATTATTGTGAATTCTTTTTCACAAGCCCAAAAAAAACCTCAGCAAGCAAGTCTTTATTCTAAAATAGACACATATTTAACCGCTGGTTCTAAAAATGGTTTTTCTGGTGCAATCTCTGTCGTTAAAGATGGAGAAATCATTATTAATAAAGGTTATGGAATAGCAAACAAAGACACCCAAATTCTTAATAACCCAAACACCATTTTTGATATCGGTTCTAACTCAAAACAATTTACAGCAACAGCAATTTTAAAACTAGCTGAATTAGGAAAGTTAAATTTAACAGATTCTTTAAGTAAATTTTTTATAAATCTACCTAAGGAGAAACAATACATAACAATACATCAATTATTATCGCATTCAGCAGGTTTTATAGATGCAATCGGAAATGACTTTGATAAAATTTCTCAAAAGCAATTTTTTGAAAAACTTTTCGCAAGTAAATTATTATCAGAACCTGGAGAAAAATACTCGTATTCTAATACTGGTTATAGCATATTGGGAAGAATCATAGAATTATCTTCTGGTCAATCTTACGAAACTTTCTTAAATGAATATCTTTTTGCACCTGCAGGCATGAAACAAACAGGATACCTTTTGCCAAAGTGGAACACAAAACAGATGTCTCGTGGATACAATAGAAATGTACTAGAAACTGATCCAACAATTACACGTTATCAAAGAGATGGAGATGTAACTTGGCATTTAAAAGCAAATGGAGGAATTAACTCGACTCAAAATGATATGCTACTTTGGTACAAAGCTTTAAAAACCAATACAATTTTATCAAAAGAATCATTTAAAAAATTAACGACACCGTACATTTCAATGAACTCTGAAAAAACGCATAAATATGGTTATGGTTGGGTAATTAATGAATCAATATCCAATACATTGAGATTTTCTCATAATGGCTCTAATGGAACGTTTTCACATACTATATTATGGTACCCGAAAAAAAACACATATATAGTATACTCTACAAATGCAAATAGCACAAAAGTAGAGAACATTGCTTATGTTGTTGCAAAAATAATTTTAGATAAAAGTTATGTTCCTAAACCTATAAAAGATAACATTTACTCATTTACAATGAGTTATATCAATCAACATTCAACAGATAAATCGAATGCCCTTGCTGCTTTACTTAAAGAAAATTACGCAGATGATTTTAACTCAGGACTTTTTAACACAATTGGAAATCTCTTATTAAAGTCTAATGAAAATTTGAACTGGGCATTAGAACTTTTTAAAATGAATGTTCAATTATACCCAGAAGACGGTAATCTTTGGGATTCTTTAGGCGATGGATATAAGGCAAATAACCTAAAAGAAGATGCTATAAAAAGCTATCAAAAAGCAATTGAGTTTGGAAATATAGACTCACAGAAAAAGTTAATAGAATTAATTAAAAACTAGAACAACAACTATTGCCAACAACGTGTATAATTCAGTGCGGATTGCTGGCTAAGAGCAAGATCTTTTCTTACAATTCACTATATTACATTGCGGAATGTAATTCGCTTACTTAACCGCAACAAACCACACGTTGTACAACATTACCCAAGCACTAAATGAAATACAAAATCATCATTTTAATCCTGATAGTTTTTTCTTTTTTAAGTTGTAATGAAAAAGACAAGCAAACGGAAATTATCGACACGACAATAATAGAATCTAATATTGAAAAAGTTGATGCTTTAGGACAAGATGAATCAGAAATTAAAGTAATTAGGCCAAAAGGGAATCAATTATTCAATAAAAGTGTAAAACTTAGGCATTTAAAAATAGTAGATGGCTATAACTTAAAATCAATAAACATAAAATCATGTGACGAATCTTTACTAGATGAGCCAAATATTGAAAATGATCAGAAAATCAACGAAGTTACAATTAATGAAGAATCGTTCAAGATTGATTTCTCTATAATTGAAAATTGTTGTTCAGAATTCTTGTGCGAAGCAGAGATTATAGATGAATCCACATTAAATATAATATATCATTCATTTGGAAATCAATGTTCTTGCAATTGTCAATTCGACATTGAATACAGTTTTTCGTTTGATAAACATTATGAAGAAGTCAGAGAAAAAAGAACAGAAATAAAACATGTAATGTTTAACAATTTACAAGAATCTAAAGTCGAATTCAAATAACGTTGTACAACAACGTGTATAGCCAATTGCTCATTCTGTGTATACTCGGGCACGAGCGTAGCGAACTGGCGCAAGCAAAATCCTACGGATTTTCCTCTGGTTCGTTTTCTTTTGCTAACTTAGTCCTTGCCAACGCAACTAACCAAGATTTCTAAAATTTTATGCATAAAAAAACCAATTGCTTTCACAATTGGTTTTCCTAGTAGCGGGAACTGGATTAACTCGCTTTGCTCGTTGGACCATAAAGGGAAGCTTGTACAAAGAAGCTTCAATTATTATATAATTCAGTCTTATTATTTCGTCCACAATTTTGAATTAAATTTCAAATGTTTCCAAAATAAAAAGCCCTTTGATTTCTCAAAGAGCTTCTTTGTAGCGGGAACTGGACTCGAACCAGTGACCTTCGGGTTATGAGCCCGACGAGCTACCTACTGCTCTATCCCGCGATATTGGACAGCAAATATACAACCCTTTTTCATTTCTACAATAATAATATCAAAAAAATAACTCCCAACACTTAAATGCTGAGAGCTACCATCTAATATAAAACTCTATGTTAATTAATTATCGTCTTCGTCTTCCTCATCATCTAAGGTTACTATAACACCTTCAGAGGTCATATTTACAAAATCATACTGCTGAAGATTAGGCAATTGTTCTTTTAATTGAACTAACTCACCCTTGAAATCATTATTTCCTATCAGCAATACTTTTAAGTTCGTTAAACTTGCTAAATCTGTAGGCAAGTTTCCATAAAATGCATTATCAGATAATACCAATTCTTCTAAATTCTTTAAATCACAAATTGAATTAGGCAATGTCCCGAAGAAATTATTATCAAAAACGCTTAATATTTTTAAACCTTTTGCATTGGCAATACTAGCTGGCAGCTTTCCAGACAGCTTATTACTGCTCAATAGCATCGTTTTCAAATTAGTAAGGCCTCCAACAGTTGAAGGCAACTCTCCTGTTAACTGATTACTATATAATTCTAAAGTGTTCAAGTTAGCTAGTTGGCCTATTGTTGTTGGGATTTCTCCATCAATAGCATTCATGAACAACTTTAAGTTTCTTAATGACTTTAACTCACCAATTTCATTTGGTAATGGCGCATTAAGCATATTAAAAGCAATATTTAATGTCTCCAAAGATTTTAAGTTTTTAATCGATGAAGGAATTGCTCCTGTTAATTTATTTCTAAAGAAATTAATATGTTTTAAGTGAACTAAATCACCAATAGCTTCTGGAATTTCTCCTCTAAGACCATTAAACTCTAAGTTAAGCGCAATGACCTTATCATCTTTTACGACGACACCATGCCAATCTTTAACGGGAGCTTTTAAGTTCCAAGTGGTTCTCCAAAGTGGACCATTGGTAGACGTGTACAAAGCTTCGAGAGCTTCTTTTTCTTTTGTTGAAACGTTACCAAAGGACAACAAGGTAACAAGACACATGAGTAATGTAATTTTAGCGGTTTTCATAATAGTAGATTTGTTAAGGGACAACAATTTCTACTACGAAAATAGCCGAATACCTGATGAAATACAATTATTTTCGACGAAATACACGTTTCTTTAACGGTAATATTGCTAAACTACTGATAAACAACTATTTAAATAATAGCTATTGTTCTATGTTTTGGGCCTCAAAACTTGTTATTTCCTGATTTTCAGTAGTTATTTGTAATTGAATTGGATTGCAGCACACTTCACAATCTTCAATATATTTTTGTCGAGATTGTGATATATCGATAAGCATTGAGATGGTTTCCCAACAATACGGACATTGAAAAAAATGTTCTTGCATGCTTAAATTTATGACAATTTTTCTAAGTCATATTGAATGCTCTCCCAGTCTGTCATTAGTTTAGTCAACTTTTCTTTTTTAGCTTGATAACGATCAAAAAACGTCGTATCGGCAACAGTAGCATCATAGTTGGTAGCCAATTCAACATCATCGTCTTTAATGTCCTTTTCTAACTGACTAATTTTAGACTCAATATTACTTAATCTATTATTGAGAGATTTGAGCTTTTTTTGATCTTCGTAAGATTGCTTATTCGTTTCTTTTGGTGATGATTTAACAACGGTTCGCTTTTCAACTTCACGAAGATTCTCAACATTTCGTTGTTCTAAATAAAAGTCAATATCACCTAAATATTCTTTTATTTTCTGATCTTTAAATTCGTATACGACATTAGCCAGACCTTGAAGAAAATCTCTATCATGAGACACTAAAATTAAAGTACCTTCAAACTTTTTAAGTGCTTCTTTAAGTACATTTTTAGATTTTATATCCAAGTGATTTGTAGGCTCATCCATCACCAAAACATTGAGTGGCTGAAGCATTAATTTGGCTAAGGCCAATCGATTTCGTTCACCTCCTGAAAGTACTCGAACATATTTTTCGACTTCATCACCTCTAAATAAAAATGACCCTAAAATATCACGAACCTTGCTTCTATTGGTTTCATTGGCTGCATCAATCATGGTATCTAGAACCGTTTTACTCCCATCTAGATATTCGGCTTGATTTTGGGCGAAGTAACCAATTTGCACATTATGACCCAATTTTAAATCGCCCTTATGTTTGAGTTCGCCAACGATAATTTTGGCCAACGTCGACTTCCCTTGTCCGTTTTGTCCAACAAAAGCTGTTTTGCTATCACGTTCAATCATTAAAGTGATATTGGATAACACATGGTTATCATCATAGCTCTTAGAGATATTTTCTGCTTCAATAACTACTTTTCCAGGTGTTACTGAAATAGGAAAATTAAGCGTCATTACGCTATTATCATCTTCATCAACTTCAATACGCTCCATTCGATCCAACTTCTTGATCAGCGACTGAGCCATTGTTGCTTTGCTTGCCTTAGCTCTAAATTTCTCAATGAGTTTTTCGGTTTGCTCTATCTGTTTTTGCTGATTCTTTTGTGATGCTAATTGCTGGGTTTTAATCTCATTTCGTAAGATTAAAAATTTAGAATATGGTTTTGGGTAGTCATATATTCTTCCGAGGGAAATTTCTATAGTTCTGTTCGTTACATTATCCAAAAACATTTTATCATGAGATACAATAACTACAGCTCCAGAGTAATTCTTCAAGAAACTTTCAAGCCATATGATCGATTCGATATCTAGGTGATTTGTTGGCTCATCGAGAAGCAATACATCATTGTTCTGCAATAGAAGTTTCGCCAATTCGATTCGCATTCGCCAGCCACCAGAAAACATATCTGTAAGCTTATTAAAATCATTTCGTTTAAAACCTAAACCTTGTAAAATCTTCTCTGTTTCGCCTTGGTAGTTGTAACCACCTATGATTTCATATTGATGCTGTATATCATTGAGGTCAATCATTAACTGATTGTAACTTTCACTTTCATAATCTGTACGTTCTGCCAATTGTGTATTGACATCCTCCATTTTGGCTTCAAGTGACTTGATCTCTTCAAAAGCCTCATAGGACTCCTCTAAGACAGTTCTTCCGAAGACAAAATCGATGTCCTGTTTCAGAAATCCAAAACTCAAATTTTTATCGGCCGCAATTTGCCCAGAATCTGGTTCCAATTCTTTAGACAAGATTTTTAGCATGGTCGATTTACCCGCACCATTCTTTCCGATAAGACCAATTCGGTCACCAGGACTAAGTTTAAAGGTAATATCTTCGAATAAATATTCGCCTTGAAAAGAGATTGATAGATTATGAATATTGAGCATAGTTTTTTCAAATAATACAATTACAATAAACATTATAATTGTTAGACTTAATACCAGTAAATAAATTAATTTTGCAACCAGTAAAGACAACAAAAATAAACAAATTTAAGTCATGTTAAAAGGCACAAAAATATATAGTATTTTCACGGGATCTTGCCCTAAATGTCATAACGAGTCTATGTATCAAAGAAAAAATCCTTACATACTTAATGATGTATTGAAAATTAATGATAATTGCTCGCATTGCGGTATGAAATACCGATTAGAGCCTTCGTTTTTTTATGGCTCCATGTATGTAAGCTATGGCGTTGGAATTGCTTTTGCCGTAGCAGCTTTCTTAATTAGTTATCTGTTTTTAGAAACCACTTTGTTTACTGCATTTTTAGCTATTGTTGGCACACTTATAATCTTGGGACCAATCATTATGAGGTTATCTCGAAATATTTGGATTAATTTATTTGTGAGTTATGACAAAAAAGCAACAAAAAACAGCTAGGCATTAAATCTTTTGATATCAATTTCTCGGTCTAGATCACTTCCTTTTTCAATATGATTAAATAGTTGCTCTGCAACATATGGAGACATCATGACACCTCTTGTGCCTAATCCATTTAAAACAAACATGTTTTTATGATTTGGATGTGAACCAATTAAAGGTCGACGATCTTTTGTTGTAGGCCGTATTCCTGCAACTTGATCTACGACTTCAAAATCACAATTAATAATTTGTTTCACCTTCTCTAGAAGTTCTTCTTTAGCGTTATTAGTAATTCGATACGTTTTATCTTCCCATTCATATGTAGCACCAATCCAGTATAAATCATTTTCTAATGGCACTATAAACACCGAAGACTTTAAGATAAAATCCATATTTAAGTCAGGTGCTTTTATCGTTAACATTTCTCCTTTAGTTCCATTTAAGGGTAAAAAATTAAAGAATGGGTTTTTAGATAAACCGTAGCCTTCAGCAAAAATGATATGCTTTGCTTTTATAGTTTTATATTGAATAAAGTCTGATTGGATATCTAGTAAGTCATAATGAAATTCATCTTCGAAAAGTTGCTGATTACTTTTAAGATAGGCACTATAAGACTGTACTAATCGTGTTGTATTGATTCTTCCAGAATACAACACCTCGCCAAAGCCATACTTAGCACTAATAGCGGCGTTGGTATTATTGACCAAGTTGATGGATAAGAAATCACTTAATACAGGCTTATCTGAAGCGATAAACCATTCGTTTTGTTCTTCAATAGAGGCAAACTTTCTATAGACTGGGATTTTATGGTCTAATTTAACATCTAAAAATTGTTCTAAGCTTTTGTATTTAGGTAAGGCCAGCTCTAATTGAGTTTTGGCTTTCCATACTTTCGTAAATCGTTTTAATACGACTGGATTATATAACCCAGCTGCAACTCTGGACGAGTGTTGTGAGTTATTATCAAATACCAAAAACGTTTTATTTGCAGCTCTTAATTGTTCGCAAAATGCAATTCCTGCCAATCCGCAACCTACAATGATATAATCGATTGTCTTCATTTCTACAAAAGTAAGTCAAATAAAAAACGCTCACTAAAAATTAGTGAGCGTTTTCATATAATTTATGTCTTTACTTAGTAAGACCACATATCTTGTTCGAAGTTACGAATCTTATCTTTGATACGATCAGATTCTAACAATTGCATCAATGCATTATCTGCAATATAATCTTTAACTTCTCTATCGCCATATACATTTTCTTCTTTGTACATGTAGCCATTAAAACGTCTCGAGTTTAGCAAATGGTCAAAAGTGATAGGCATTGCGCTATTTCTATTATTAAACGCTTTTCCTTCGTGTAATACTTCTCTAGCTTCTGGGAAGAATACCCAAAACAATGCATTAGGCACTTTATTTGCTTCGTCTTCAGAGTCGATAAAGTTAATGTCTGGTGCTGCTGGAGCAATCCCAAGAACTCTATACTTTAACTCTCCGTGACGCTTATCAAAATACCAAAGTCCTTTGATTAAGTAAGCACTAATATCAAATGCTTCAATATTTCTGGTTCTGATATATTCAGGATCTACATATCCATCAGCATTTAATTGGTCATAACCAATATCTAAAGTATCTACTTTAGTTGTGATATCACCTAGCTCCTTCATTGATCTCTTTTCAGTAAAATAAGAATCATTATAAACGTTCTTAATTTTTCCTTCTTGAACCGCTGCAATTAACGTATGATATAAAGATCTACGCTCTTTACCAATATTATTGGTATCTACAGGGAAGTACATTGGAAAGTTGACACGTTCGTCTAAAACAACTTTTTCCCAAGTCATTTTAGAAAACAGAATGTCTCTATCATCAACATAACCATATTCTAAAGGCTTGTCATTATCTAATGCTAACTGAGCTTCAGTTTTAACACCAATTTCCTGAGGTGTTTTAGCATTTAACAGATTTGCCTGAGCACACACACTAGATGTGAATCCCACTGCGGCAACTATTGATAATATAAATTTATAATTCATCTTTTTAAATTTTAATTTGGGTTAATCAATACAAAAGGTTGATTAGTTTGCTAATTCAATAACAGCTGGTGTTGCAGGTTTAATTACTGGTCCATTACTTCTTGATTTGATATCAAAAATTTGAACTGTTGCACCACGCTTCGCTTTACGTAAGGCCGACTTAGCTGCACCATTAAGTCTGTTACCAGAACATGTTACAGAAGGTTGACCAGGTACTTTAAATTTAAAGCTAGTTACTGTTAAAGGTAAATCGAAATCAAAGTCTTCTAACTCTGCAGAAACTTTACCAATTTCAACATTGTTTCTAGGCAATTTACCTTGACTTGTTCCAACGATCTTACCTGTTGGTTTTGGAATATCTTTAATTCTAAATACCGCTTTATCACTTACTTTAGAACCATCGTCTAATGTCGCAGTAACATTTATAGTTACTTCTCTACCAGATGTTGGTACCATGTTATATTTACCCATTCCAGAACCTCTAGATAAACCAGCTCCATTTGCTTGAACTTTATTATCTGGTACACCAGCAAAAGAAATAGTCATTGGGTTAGTTACACCACGATAAACAACATTCATTTTATCTGCTGAAATTGTTGCAGAATTTGGACGTGGTACAACCACATAGTTTCCTTTAATTGGAATTTCTAATGGTTTACCATCTTCTAAGAATGTGAATTTACCATCGATTTCATGTTCCCCAACGCCACCAACACTAAAGTCAAGACGTGCAGCACCAGTAGAATCAATCGCTTTTTCTAAATCTATCGCTTGACCTCCTATACTCATACCTGTTGGAGGTACTTTAGCATATTTACCAATTACTACTCTACCTTGGAATTTTTCACCAGCAAAGAATGCTGATTTATCAGCCAAAATAATAGCTTGGTATTTGTTAAGTGAAACGGCATCTGTTAATACATTACCTAAGAAAAGGTTCATCATTCCAGCCTCGGTAACTTTTACATCATTTTGCATAGCGGTTAGCTTTGTAAAAGATGCAATAGCTGGGAATCCTTGGAAATGATAATTTAACCATTCGATTTTTTTATCATCCTTATTAGGAACTTTATCAGTATTAAATAAGTCTTCAAAGCTTTCTAACGCCTTCTTATATTTAATATCATCACCTAAAATTCTTCTTATTTCAGATTTATATTCTCCGATCTTAGCCATTACTTCATCACCTTTCTTCGTGAAACGATCTCCAGTAAACCAAGCTTCGTCTAAGATATCTGTTTTATCCATCGCTTCAAATGGTAATTTACCAGTTTCAGGATCGATTGTATACTTTCCTTTCTTTAATAAATCGTTCTTTAAAGTTTCTAGATAATTATAGAATTTTTCAGATGCATTACTAACTTCCTTAGCTTTTGCAGCTGGAACTAAGAATTCTTCTGGTTTTTCTTCTGACTTTCTTTCTAAATCGGCTAATAACGTCTCATTTCTGTCTGTTGTTGCCAAGTTAGACGAAGCAAATTTTGCTTCCATCAAACCGAAAGCAGATAATACTTCTTTCGACATGTTCATAGCCATCATCGCAATGAAGACTAAGTACATTAAGTTAATCATTTTCTGCCTTGCAGATAATTTTCCTCCTGCCATGTTTAATTAGTTTTTAGTTGTTAATTAAATTAATTATAGTTCAAAAAACTAATTAGTTTTTATTCATTGCAGATAACATTCCTCCGTAAACACCATTTAATGATGATAAGTTAGATGCTAAAGATTGCATTTGCTCTTTTAATTTAGTCGCGTTTTCAACAGCTTCTTCATTAATTGCAGCTTGGCGATTAGCGCTTTCCATTTGTACTTTGTAAAGGCTATTTAATGATTCCATTTGAGCAGCAGCTAAAGACATTTCTTCGCTGTACTTCTTTTGCGCATTCATTGCATCAACCGTAGGACTGATTCCTTTGGCAGCACCTTCAAAGTTCTTAATGCTAGATCCTAAGCTTGCCATTAATTCACCATCAATTTTAGCTTCTTTTAATAAGTTGTCTAATTTTTTAGATAATAATCCTTCAGCATCTTTAGGCTCTTCTTTCTTTGCTTTTTTAGCTGATCCCATTCCTCCAGCTAATTCTGGATATACTAGAGACCAATCTAATTCTGATTGTTGTCTTTCGAATGCTGAATATGTAAATACCAAGGCTTCTACAATCATACCAACAGTTAAAATTTCAGATCCAAAAGGCCAGTGCTGAATTTTAAATAAAGCTCCAACAATTACGATTGCTGCTCCTAGTCCATAGACCATGTTAGTGAGTGTGATGTTTCCTTTCTGTGCCATAATTTTGTTTTTTTTTTAGTTTAAGTCGATAGTTAACTTAAGTAGATTAATAAATATTTAGTTGAGTTAATTATTTTAAATTTTAGTTGGTAGCTGCATTTTTAGTGACTTCTGTTCCCATATAATCTTGAACAGTTCTAAATCCAATGTAGCTTCTTGCAGAATCTGCATATTCGTAATCTCTTGAACTTACTTGTAAGAAGTAAGCCACATCTTTCCATGAACCTCCACGAACCACTTTACGTTCGTTACTAGCGTCATTTACAGTTGGATTAAACGATGCCATGTATTCATATGAAGATGCTTCATAAGATCCTTGTACCCATTCTGAAACATTACCAGCCATGTTGTATAAGTTAAAATCATTTGGCTCATATGCATCTGCTTCTACAGTATACAATGCTTGATCTGCAGCGTAGTCACCTCGTAATGGTTTGAAGTTAGCCATAAAACAACCTCTGTCGTTTTTAGCATAAGGGCCTCCCCAAGGGAAAGTAGCGCCTTGTAAACCACCTCTTGCAGCATATTCCCATTCTGCTTCAGAAGGTAATCTATATTTATTTACGAAATGTCTTCCTTTAGATTTTCTATAACTGTTGTGGTACAATGTTCTCCATTGACAAAATGCATTAGCTTGTTTCCAAGATACACCTACTACAGGATAATCTCCATAAGCATCATGCCAGAAATAATCATTGTGCATTGGTTCATTATATGAATAAGAGAAATCTCTAATCCAAGCCGTTGTATCTGGATACACTTCTACTTCTTCAGTAATAATAACATCCTTACGTTCAAGATCTCTGTTTTTCGCAGCTTTTTCAATATCCATATATTTATACTGGAACTTGAATTTCTTCACATCCCAAGTACGCTGACCATTATATGATTCTTCGATTGGTAAGTACATTGTATCCATAACCTCAGCATAGTATTCATCTGGATAATCGGCTGTATCAAAAATTAAATCAACATCGCTGTTTAACTTTCTACCTTCATAACCAGTAGGTCCTAAACCACTATAGTTATTGTACATATACTTTTCATAAACTGACATGTTTTCTGGATCTGAATCTTTAAATGCAAATTCACCAATACCTCCATTACCTGGAGTCTCACCAATTTCATCGGCTAGTATTGCCAGTTTTGTTCTAAGAGTAGAATCTCTTACCCATTCTACAAATTGACGATACTCACTATTTGTGATTTCTGTTTCGTCCATGTAAAAGGCTCTCACTGTGACTGTTCTTGTAGGAGCGTCTTGTACTCCAGCTAAATCGTCATCTGACTTACCCATTATAAATGCTCCTCCTGGAACAAGTACCATACCATAAGGTTTTTCTGGGTGCCATTTCTTTCCTTTAACGCCTACAAGTTGTCCTCTGTCACCAGAGTTACAACTACTAACCATTAGGGCTAAAACGGCGGTTAATAAAGCAAACTTCTTAATATTCATAGAAACTCGAGGTTAAATTATTTTAGTTGTAATTATGTGTTAAATAGTGTTCTTAATTATTTTAAGGCAGTAAACATATTTATATATTTTGTAAAAACCAATTTTTTTTCAATATTTTTTGCACTTAATCCCGAAAAGTTAACATTTCATCGATTAAAAATTTGTTAATTAACAAAAGGTAAATATACTAAAAACTGTTCTTTTTATACGCTTTATACCATCTTTCTGGTATTTTACCGTGACTTGCCTCTATATAATCCTCATGTGTGCAAGGTAATAACGTATGCTTTTTTAATTTATTATTAACATTTGGTAAAAAAGGTATTTCTATCCACCAACGACCCGTTTTGATACTTTTATAGAAAATTAATTCTTCATCTTCAATCAATACATTGTACTTCTGATGATTAGCCTCGTTATCAAAATCGTCATCATTTATTCTACAATTAACACCTTCGATGAAATACCAAATCATTTGCGACATAAGCATTGGAGTTGCTTCCAATTCATTCGATGGTTTATATTCATAAATCCCAAACGACGACACCTTATTACTTATACCTGCATATCTTGCTATAGCACAAATCTCTTTTCCGTTAAAACCATTAGGAGAAAATTTTTGCTTTGCACCTACTTCAGCAGCTCTTACCGACTTTAAATCCATAGTCACAATATGTGCATCTCGCATTACAGGTTCTACCATATTTATATTATGCGTCACATCACCTAATCGATAGGCCTCAAAATAGAGCTTCTCCATTAAATCGATTTCCTCCTGTGAATTAAAATAGGTTTGATACCCTACAACGGAGTAATTAAATAAATTGTATGGTTGTTCTAAGATAACTTTACCAAGAAAACTATTATTCTTCATTTCAACGGAAGCATCACCTAAATCAAAATTACTATCAACATTCACAATGTTGACCATTGGAGACATGGTATCGTATGCGCGATAGTTTGCATAGGTCAAATCTTGACTACCTCCTATAATAATAGGTATCACTTTGTTTTCAATTAAAACGGAAATAATTGTACGAACCGCATAATAGGTGTCTTCAACTGTAGCGCCTGCTGGTATATCACCTAAATCGGCAATCGCAGTATGCCAATTACCTGGAAACAATGCATATAAAGATGTTCTAATGGTCTCGAAATTTAAGTCTTCGCCCATATAGTTTACATCATTTCGATTTTCTTTAACGCCAATAATCGCTAATTTGACGCCATCTAAATCTGGAATACCTTGTTGTGAAGAATGAATTTTTATTTTTTTGCCCAGCGCTTGTTCAGACAATAGTTCGTTATGAGCTAATACTGCATCTGAAACAGGAGACAAAAAATTAAAGTTCATTTGTGCTATTTTTTTGTAGTTGTTTTTTTCTTGGTGGTTTTCTTTTTAGCAGTTGCTTTTTTCTTTGGCGCCTTTTTCTCAATATGTGCTTGAGCTTCTTCTAAGGTCATTTCTGAAACATCAACTGTCTTAGGTAATTCTACTTTTATTTTACCTTTAATAATATTGTGTCTTCCCCATCTTGCTTTTTCTACACGAATGCCTTCTGCTTCCCAATGGTGGATTAACTTATCTTTTTCTTTTTGAATTTTATCTTCAATCAATTCTACGATATCACTATCTGATAAATTATCCCAATCGTACTTTTTATTGACATTAATAAACATATTGTTCCATTTAATGAATGGACCAAAACGACCTTTACCTTTTTGAACTGGTAAATCCTGATACATATATATAGGAGCGTCTGCCTTTTGTTTTTCTTTTATAAGTTCAATAGCAAGATCCATTTCAACATCTAAAGGATTCATTCCTTTTGGAAGCGAGACAAACTTTTTACCAAACTTAACATAGGGTCCAAATCGACCATTATTAACTTCAACAACTTCGCCTTCGTAAGTTCCTAGTTCTTTTGGTAACTTAAACAACTCCATAGCCTCATCATAGGTAATAGTTGTTAATTGTTGATCTGGCGCTAAACTAGCAAATTGTGGTTTCTCTTCATCATCTACAGTTCCTATTTGAACCATTGGTCCAAACTTACCTAGACGAACACTAACCTGTTTTCCTGATTTTGGATCTGTTCCTAAAACACGTTCACCAGATTCACGTTCAGCATTTTCTTGAACATCTTCTACTCTAGGATGAAAACTCTTATAGAACTCTTTCATCATTTTAGTCCAGTCTTCCTTTCCTTCAGCAATTTCATCAAAATCAGCTTCAACTTTGGCAGTAAAGTTATAATCTAAAATACTTCCGAAGTGATTGACTAGAAAATCAGTAACAATCATACCAATATCTGTAGGTACTAATTTGCCTTTATCACTGTTCACTTTTTCTGTAAGTGTTTTATCTTTTACAGCACCTTGCTGGAGCAGTAATTGAGAGTACTCACGCTCAACACCTTCATTAGACCCTTTTTCAACATAATTTCTATTTTGAATTGTAGAAATTGTTGGCGCATATGTAGATGGTCTTCCAATACCTAACTCTTCAAGTTGCTTTACTAAAGAGGCTTCGGTATATCGATATGGAGCACGAGAGAAACGTTCGGTTGCAGTAATATAGCTATTTAATAATGTCTCATTCACTTTCATAGCTGGCAACATTCCTTCTTGCTCGATATCTTCATCATCTGTTCCTTCAAGATATACTTTTAAAAACCCTTCAAACATGATAACTTCTCCATTCGCCGAGAATGTTTCATTGTGAGTAGAGGCTTCAATTTTCACATTTGTACGTTCCAATTGCGCATCGCTCATTTGAGATGCTATGGCACGTTTCCATATTAAATCATATAAACGGGCTTGATCTCTTTCTACATCTGCCGAATGTCTTTTAAAATCTGTTGGTCTAATTGCTTCGTGAGCTTCTTGAGCACCTTTAGATTTTCCTTTATAATTTCTAGGTTCACTAAATTTGGAACCATACGCATCTTCAATTTCTGCTTGCGCACCTTTACGAGCTTCATCAGATAAGTTAACACTATCTGTTCTCATGTAAGTAATCAAACCTGCTTCATACAAACGCTGAGCATTACTCATGGTTCGGCTTACAGAAAATCCTAATTTTCTTGATGCCTCTTGTTGCAATGTAGAGGTTGTAAATGGTGCCGCTGGTGATTTTTTAGCAGGTTTCTTCTCTAGATCTGAAACCTTAAAACTTGCGTTTGCGTTAGATTCTAGAAATGTATATGCCTCTTCTTTAGAAGAAAAATTCTTAGGAAGCTTTGCTTTAAATGTTTGCCCATCTTCATTTGAAAACTCGGCATCGATTCGATAGGAAGCTTTTGCTACAAAATTTATAATCTCACGTTCCCGCTCAACAATTAATCTTACTGAAACCGATTGCACACGACCTGCAGACAATCCTCCTTTTACCTTTCTCCATAATACTGGAGATAATTCGTAACCAACAATTCTATCTAAAACACGACGTGCTTGTTGTGCATCTACCAAATCATAATCGATTCCTCTAGGGTTTTCGATTGCCTTCTTTATGGCAGATTTTGTGATTTCATGAAAAACGATTCGTTTTGTCTTTGCTTTATCCAGACCTAAAGTTTCGGCCAAGTGCCAAGCAATAGCTTCTCCTTCACGATCTTCATCACTTGCTAGCCAAACCATTTCTGCTTTTTTCGCTAGATCCTTAAGCTTTTTGACAACGTCTTTTTTATCTTTAGAAACTTGATATTTAGGTTTAAAATCCCCTTCAACGTCAACTCCTAATTCTTTTGACGGTAAATCGGCAATGTGACCAAAACTAGATTCTACTTTGAAATCTTTTCCAAGAAATTTCTCTATGGTTTTGGCTTTTGCAGGTGACTCTACAATGACTAAATTCTTCGGCATATATCAATTTTTGAGGCTACAAATGTATGTGAAAAAAAAGTTATCTTCCTAATTTTAGTGAACTTCGATTGTATTTTATCTAAAAAAAGAGGTTTTCATCTATTGTTCTTCTATAAAAAAAGCCTGAATTTTTCAGGCTTCTTTATTATATCGATTGACTTTTTTAATTTAAAATAAATGTACTAATTAATTCAATAGCGTTTTCTGTATCATACTCATATTGATAGAGCGCATTATCAGAAATCATTAATAATTTATCCTGCAATGGGATAACATCTGTCGCTTGCACATTGGTAAACGTATTTACGATTTGCAGATCTAAAGGATTGGTCTTATCAAAAACCTTTAAGCCAGATGTACCATCACACACAAATAAATTTTGATTCTTAAAACCTAAACCATAAGGGTTGTCTAAAATATGTTGCGCTACTAAAGTTGGGTTATACTTGTCACTCACATCAATAACCTCCAGAACACTCTCTTCTTGACCACAAGCATTACCACCTCTTAAAGTGAGATATGCATAATCGCCATCTACAACAACGGGGTCGCAACCTATCCAATGTGTGAATTGAGAGATATACTCAGGAAGTGCTGGGTTTTCAATACTATGTATAAACATGCCATTTGTTCCTCCTAAATATAAATAGCCATCGGCATGAAACATTGTTTCTATATTCCAGCCAGCATAATAAGAATGAACTAAATTAGGCTGAGCGAGATTAGTAATATTAAATACATTCATTTCGAACTGTTCTACAGTATAAAGGTAATTGTCAACGATTTGAAATCTAGCCAATGAACCACCAACACCTATATCATTAAATGTTTCGGCACCATCAAATGTAATAATATCATCATCTATAAGTTCTCTGCGTTCTTCAATTAAATCCCAACCAACAATGACTTGAGTTTCCGAGTTAAAATTACTATAATCGGCATATAAAACATCATTCGGAATTTGGTAATCATAAGCATCAAAAACATCTTCCAGACGTTCAATTTCAGCAATAGCATTTAAATTGGAAATATCAAATACAGCTAGATCTACGGCACTATCTGCATATAAGTAATCATTTTTTATTGAAATATCTTCATTACCTGGAATATTAATAAAAGCTACCATTTGAGGAGATGATGGATTACTGTTATCAATAACATGAACACCTTTAAACTTTTCATTGATGAAAATATAATCCTGATAGGCATAAATTTTCCCAACATCTAAAATAGGTTTAGGTGCTTCTACTACAACTGATGCTCTAAACGCCGTTTTACTCATCGTTTGTGGCACTGCAATTGTTACGGTTTCGTATTGCGTATCATCATTATTACATGACCAACACAAGATAATAACTAAAATAAAAGCTAGTTTTTTCATTAGATATATATTTTGATTAATTAATATGCATAGGTTATCGGTTCGGGAAAGTCTTCAATATTTAGAATGACTTCATTACTCCCTTCAACTTGTAATGGTCTGAGATCAAAAGAACGTTCTTGACCAAATACAGCTAGGCAAGTTTCAGTATTAGAAAACACAAATTTTAATGATCGCTGTTCTGGCAATGACTCTGAAACATCTCCAGAATCGACTAAGACCATGCTCCAAGTACTCCCATCACACCCGCTGGCGGATAAAGAAATAGTCAAACAATCTCCATTTACTTCAACACCTGTCAAAGTATAAACATTTGATTCTGCAGATTGATAAAATCCGTTATCAATTACAGCAACTTGATCACAAGGCTCGGGAACGAAATCATCTTCATCACATTGTGTATTCATTAAAAGCAATGCAAAGCATATACATAGAGTTAGGTATTTTGCTATTTTCATAAAAAGACATTTCTTTTTAGATGCAAAAAACAGTAAAAGGTTGCGTTAAAATTCTGGATTATCTCCAATTCTTTTAAGACCACCTTCTTCATAACCATCAAAACCTATAACTTCTTTATAAATAAAATACAGTGGTATGGCTGCGAAAGACGCTGTAAACAGCACACCTATACCGCACATAAGAGCTCCAACCATTTGTGCCAATAATCCAGCAACTATAGTTAAACCAAAAGTGATAAACCACTTTTTGTTCCCCAAATCAAAACTCAACCTTATCAAGTCAGAACTTGACATTTCAGGGTTAAATGCATAGATCACCACTAATAAATTTAAAGGCACCATAACATATATCACCGGAAAAAAGCACAATAGAGTTGCTAATAAACTAATTCCAAAGGTCGCTAAAGAAAGGCTTATCGTTTTACTCAAATGAGGCTTTCTTAAAAAGAAAAAATAATCATCTTTATCAACAATACCTTGATCTTTTTGACGCATAATTCTATATAGTCCAGCTTTTAGTCCAAATGTAATAACCATCATCGCAAATACGAATAATAAATAAGCGATAATCGCTACCAACATAGCAATTGGAGCTAAAGTGTTATAGTCTCCAGGGCTTGAAAAATCTGATATTCCTAAAACTATTAACGGGATATATACAATAAAAATAAAAGGGATCATAAACGCAAATATGATCAGAAGCATTAAAAGTCCTTGAACCCATACTTTTTTAAATAGTTCTATACTGTCGTTAAAAATTTGGCCAAAGTCGAGATCTTTAGCATTTAATATTCGTTGTTGAATTTCAGATAAACGCATTATTGGTTGATTTAAATTATGCTTCAAATTACGTGAAATAAAACACATCTACAAAAGAAATTCGATTATGACACTTTGTCATATTACTTAATTTTATACTATCTTTGCATGCTTATTGACTGTACAATACTTTCAAAGATTTATGGAGAAAACAATAGACGAAAGCAAACAAGGAGAGCGCTTAATTTTAGAGCCTAAAGTAAATAATACACGTAAACTTTTTATTGAAAGTTATGGCTGTGCTATGAACTTTAGTGATAGTGAAATTGTAGCTTCTATACTTTCCGAACAAGGGTTTAACACTACGCAAAGCCTAGAAGATGCCGATTTAGTATTGGTCAATACCTGTTCTATTAGAGATAAGGCCGAGCAAACGGTAAGAAAGCGTCTTGAAAAATACAATGCAGTAAAACGCATTAACCCAAAAATGAAAGTTGGCGTTCTAGGATGTATGGCAGAACGTCTCAAAACAAAGTTCTTAGAGGAAGAAAAAATTGTAGACCTTGTTGTTGGTCCAGATGCCTATAAAGACTTACCAAACCTTTTAGCCGAAGTTGACGAAGGTAGAGATGCTATTAATGTTATTTTATCTAAGGAAGAAACCTATGGAGACATTGCTCCTGTAAGACTCAACACCAATGGCGTTACTGCTTTTGTTTCTATCACACGTGGTTGTGATAATATGTGTACCTTTTGTGTTGTTCCTTTTACACGTGGTCGTGAACGAAGTCGTGACCCACAAAGTATCATTGAAGAAGTGAACGATTTATGGAACAAAGGCTACAAAGAAATTACACTTCTCGGTCAAAATGTAGACAGCTATTTATGGTATGGTGGCGGACTCAAAAAAGACTTCATCAAAGCGAGTGATATGCAAAAGGCAACAGCTGTAAACTTCGCACAATTATTGGAATTGTGTGCCAAAGCTCAACCAAAAATGCGTATTCGCTTTTCCACGTCTAATCCACAAGATTTGACACTTGACGTGATTGAAACCATGGCGAAGTTTGATAATATTTGTAAGCATATTCATTTACCTGTTCAAAGCGGAAGCAATCGCATTTTAAAAGAAATGAATCGTTTACATACACGCGAAGAATATTTTCAACTCATTGACAATATTAGACGTATTATCCCTAATTGTGCCATTAGTCAAGACCTCATTGCTGGTTTTCCTACGGAAACTGAACAAGACCATCAAGATACGTTAAGCCTTATGGACTATGTGAAATATAATTTTGGTTATATGTTTACCTATTCTGAACGACCAGGAACACTTGCCGAACGTAAAATGGAAGATGATGTTCCGGAGGAAACAAAAAAACGTCGACTTGCTGAAATTGTACAACGTCAAAGAGAGCACAGTGAAATTAGAACGAAAGAATATTTAAATACTGTTGTAGAGGTTTTAATTGAACGTCAATCGAAAAAATCAGATGCGCAATGGTCTGGACGTACCTCTCAAAATATAGTTGCCGTTTTTCCAAAGGAGCACTATAATGTTGGAGATCTTGTCAAAGTGAAGGTAACCGATTGCACAAGTGCAACACTTATTGGTGAAGCAATTGAGTTGTCAAATTAATTTATTAATCATGAAACATTCAATATTAATCTTGTTCAGTCTATTAGTTGTAATGTCATGTGATAATGCAGATGATGCTCAATCCCAAAATGATCCGATACAGTTGATTTTGAGCGAACTGGAAACAACAGAACTCAATCAACAACAAAGGGAGTACAATAATTTTTTTGACACAACTGGAAGACCAACCTCAACAGATGTTACGGTAATTTTACTCAACAACACGCAAACAGATGAAGAATCTATCAACTATAATGCTGATAACACTATCGACCAGTTTATCAAAAATAATAATGGATTTGAACCTCAAGAATACAATTTCAATTATGCTAATAACAGCCTCGAATCTATAAATGAGATCGCCTCAGGACCTGGCGCTAGAACTTTCCAATTTAGTTATAACGGAAACAGTATTGAAGTGCTTATTTCTGATGTTGGACCAATTTTTCAAGCGAAACTTACTTACAATTTCTCTAACACCAGTTATCAACAACTAATGAGCTATGAGCGCGTTCAACCTTATGTAGATGAAAACTCAAATCCTGATTACCGTTTTGAATACAATTATGACCAAAATGGAAATATCTCTCAAATTACTAAATACCTATTTGACGATGACACAAGTCAGTTAGAGATTGCCTACATAGAAACCATAAGTTACGACGACAAAGTAAATCCATTTAGACTCTTTTTTGATGCCAATCCACTAATTGTTATGAACCTGGAAGTTTTAGAACCATATTCGTTCTCAGTATTTCGTAACGCAAATAATTACGCTACTCACAACATAACGAATAGAACTCGAACGTACCAAAACATAGCATTAGAAAGAACAACAAACTATACCTATGTATATGATGAATTTGACCATCCTATAAGTTCAAGTGTGACCACAACAGATATCGATACTGATACCAATGAACAAAGCGATGGTCTAATGAAATCTGTCACTTACAACTATTACGAACAATAAAACAAATTAATGGAATCCATTCAAGCTATAAAACAACGTTTCGGAATTATAGGAAACGACCCAAAACTTAACCGAGCTATCGAAAAAGCGATACAGGTTGCACCTACCGATATTTCGGTATTGGTTACTGGTGAAAGTGGTGTTGGTAAGGAAAGTATTCCTAAAATCATACACCAACTATCCCATCGTAAACATGGTAAATACATTGCCGTGAACTGTGGCGCTATTCCTGAAGGTACTATCGATAGTGAATTATTCGGACACGAAAAAGGCGCCTTTACTGGAGCAACCTCAACACGATCTGGTTACTTTGAAGTGGCCGATGGTGGCACTATTTTTTTAGACGAAGTGGGTGAATTACCACTCACCACCCAAGTGCGTTTATTACGTGTACTTGAAAATGGAGAATTTATAAAAGTAGGGTCTAGTAAGGTTCAAAAAACCAATGTTAGAATTGTCGCTGCTACTAATGTCAACATGTTTGAAGCTATCAAAAAGGAGAAGTTTCGTGAAGACTTGTATTACAGACTAAGTACTGTTGATATTAATATCCCTCCACTTCGTGAACGTAAGGAAGATATTCATTTACTCTTTAGAAAATTTGCCAGTGATTTTGCCTTAAAATATAAAATGCCTACCATCAAATTAAATGATGATGCCGTGAGTATTTTACAAAAACATCGCTGGAATGGGAATATTCGTCAGTTGCGAAATGTAGCTGAACAAATTTCGGTACTAGAACAAAACAGAACGATTAGCGCTTCTACTCTACAAGGATATTTACCTAGTGGAAGTAGTAACCTTCCAGCCGTGATCAATACCTCCAAAGCTGAAAGTGATTTTAGTAACGAACGTGAAATTCTTTACAAGGTACTCTTCGATATGAAAAGTGATCTTAACGACCTTAAGAAACTTACCATGGAACTTATGAAAAGTGGCAATGCTTCAGACGTTCAAAAGGATAATGAAGGATTGATTCAAAAGATATACGGCGATCCTCAAAAAGACACAAGCTCTGAGGAGTTCGAAGACATGGAGATTTTAGCCATTCCTGAACAGACTGAAGATCATTTTGATCCCGACGATAAAAACCAAGACAAATATCATTTTGCCGAGGAAATCGAAGAAGAAGAAACACTATCTTTACAAGACAAAGAGTTAGAACTTATCAAAAAATCACTTGAACGCCATCAAGGTAAACGCAAATTAGCAGCAGCCGAACTTGGTATAAGTGAACGTACATTGTATAGAAAAATAAAACAATACGATCTTTAAGAAAAGTTTATGACATCAACCATAATAAAGTATAAATGCTCCTGTTCTTTTTAATTGTGGTTGCTTACATTTGACAAAAGAAAACGACAAAATACAAATGAAGGCAGTAGAAATATTTATGATTCGAAAATCGTTTGGAAGAAATAGCTCTGAAGCGATTAGAAAAGAAGCCGAAGAAATGATTAATGAGAAACACTATCAAGGCTATAGATTAATTAGTGTTGATTTTGATGTCGCCGATAAAGCAGGTTACATTTATGCATTTATAGCAATGAAACGTCCTAATACGTATTAATTAATGAAATACACTAAATATCTAGTCTTAGTATTATCTCTGCTACTTTTTAGTTGCGGACCTTATTCGTTTACGGGTGTTCAGGATTTGAAGGCTGAAACCTTTCAGGTCAATTATTTTATTAATAATGCTAATCAAATTGAGCCAGGTTTTGATCGTGACTTTACCTTAGCTTTACAGGATTTAATCGTCAATCAAACCAATTTAACCTTAACAACCACAAATGGTGACTTAGTATACGAAGGTGAAATTGTCGAGTACAGAATTTCTCCTACAACAGCTCAAGCCAATAGTACAGCTGCTCAAAACCGATTAACTGTTGCTGTAAATGTTAGACTATTTGATAAAAACGAACCCGACGAAGAATTTGAACAACGCTTTTCATTCTTCTTCGACTATGATGGAAGTTCACTCTTACAAGGCGCTCTAAAAGACACGGCTCATGAAGAAATTTTTGAACGTTTAACTCAAGACATTTTTAATGCAACACTAGCTAAATGGTAAATGAATATTAAAGATTTCACATACATACTTCAAAATCCGCAACATATTAGCACTGCGCAAACCGATGCATTGTATGCACTTACCAATACATATCCTTACTTTCAATCTGCAAGAGCTCTATATTTAAAAGGACTTAAAAACAAGGAAAGCTACAAATACAATCAAGAATTAAAAACAACTGCTGCCTACACCACAGATAGAAGTATTTTGTTTGATTATATAACGTCTCAAGCCTTTAACCAAAATGAGATCTCACAGATCATCAAGCAAAACTCAGAGCATCTCAAAGCGATTACTGTAAATGACATAGATGATATTTCGGTAGATAAAAGTGTGACTATCGATGATGCCTTAAAAGAACACATTAAAAATACTGAAGGCGTTCTAGACCCTCACCTTTTTGAACAAAAGGTAAAACCTGAAGAGGTGGCACATTTTTTATCATTACCCGATACTACACCCGAACAAGTGATTATCGATATTGACGCCAAACGTATAGAGGAAACGGCTAAAGAAAAACTTCAAATAGGAAAACCTTTAGAGTTTGATAAAACTGAAACACATTCGTTTACCGAGTGGTTAAAAATCACGAGCTTTAAACCTATAGAACGCACTGAAGATGAGCCAATTTCGGAAGACAAAGAGCAAGAATCTAAAGACGACAAATCTGTTATAGTAAGCAAGAAATTTGAACTTATAGATAAATTCCTAGAGAGTAACCCTAAAATTGTACCTTCTAAAGACACACCTAAAATCAATATTGACACTAGTGACAAAGTCGCTCATGATGGGCTTATGACTGAGACTTTAGCTCGAATTTACCTCGAACAACACAATTATGAAAAGGCGATTCAATCTTATAAAATTTTAAGTTTGAAATATCCAGAAAAAAGTGGTTTCTTTGCAGACCAAATTAAAGCAGTAAAAGAATTACAAGAAAATAATACATAGAACTAATGAATACGTTTACTATATTTTTAATCCTAATCGTTATAGTTTCATTTTTACTCGTCGTAGTAGTTATGGTACAAAACCCAAAAGGTGGTGGATTATCTTCATCATTTGGTGGAGGTGGCACTCAACAATTAGGAGGTGTTAAAAAAACAACAGACTTTCTAGATAAGAGTACTTGGGCTTTAGCAACCTTATTGTTAGCACTTATCCTAGCATCAAATTTTGCGATCCCTGGTGCTGGTGGTTCTGAAGACTCTAAAATAAATACTGAAAATGGTACAGAGTCAACAACACCTGTATCAACACCTAGTACATCATCTGACGATATTGCTAATCCGGCAGATTCTACTGGAAGCTAATTAGGAAACAAAACCATATATATAAAATGCCAACCGTAACAGTTGGCATTTTTTATTTCTGCAACTTTGTCAGTAAAATTTCATTGGCACATTTTTCGCATAACGCTTTAGCGTTAATCACAATCAAATAATTAAAAAAACTTACATAACATGAGCATAAACATTAAACCATTAGCAGATAGAGTTCTTATTGAGCCTATGCAGGCTGAAACTAAAACCGCTTCAGGGATTATTATTCCAGACAACGCTAAAGAAAAGCCACAAAAAGGAAAGGTTGTCGCAGTAGGTAAAGGCACAAAAGATGAGCCTATGACAGTAAAATCTGGTGATACTGTTCTCTACGGAAAGTATGCTGGAACAGAGTTAAAGTTAGAAGGTAAAGATTACATCATCATGCGTGAAAGTGATATCCTAGCAATTGTTTAATTAAGACTTAAAAACTAAAAATAAAATGGCAAAAGACATAAAATTTGATATTGAAGCACGTGACGGATTGAAACGTGGTGTCGATGCATTAGCAAATGCAGTAAAAGTAACTTTAGGACCAAAAGGTCGTAACGTAATTATTAGTAGATCATTTGGCGCACCTCAGGTAACAAAAGATGGTGTTTCTGTAGCTAAAGAAATTGAACTAGAGAATGAACTTGAAAATATGGGAGCTCAAATGGTAAAAGAAGTCGCTTCTAAAACCAACGATCTTGCTGGTGACGGAACAACAACAGCTACTGTTTTAGCACAAGCAATCGTGAAAGAAGGATTGAAAAATGTAGCTGCTGGTGCCAATCCAATGGATTTAAAACGTGGTATAGATAAAGCGGTTGAAGCTATTGTAAACGACTTGGATAAGCAATCTAAGAAAGTTGGCAACTCCTCAGAAATGATTAAGCAAGTAGCATCTATTTCTGCAAATAACGATAACACTATTGGTGATTTAATAGCTAAAGCGTTTGACAAAGTTGGCAAAGAGGGTGTCATTACTGTAGAAGAAGCAAAAGGAACTGACACCTATGTAGATGTAGTTGAAGGAATGCAGTTTGATAGAGGTTATCTTTCGCCTTACTTTGTAACAGATTCTGATAAAATGATTGCTGATCTAGAGAATCCATATATCTTATTATTTGATAAGAAAATTTCAAACTTACAGGAAATCTTGCCAATACTAGAACCTGTTGCACAATCTGGTCGTCCGTTATTGATTATTGCCGAAGATGTAGAGGGTCAAGCCTTAGCAACATTAGTAGTCAATAAATTACGTGGTGGATTAAAAATTGCTGCTGTAAAAGCACCAGGATTTGGTGATCGTCGTAAAGCTATGCTTGAAGACATTGCTATATTAACAGGAGGAACAGTGATTTCTGAAGAACGTGGTTTCTCTCTTGAAAATGCCGATTTAAGTATGTTAGGTACTGCCGAGTCAGTAATGATAGATAAAGATAACACAACCATTGTTAATGGTTCTGGGAAGTCTTCTGACATCAAGGCTAGAGTGAACCAAATTAAGGCTCAAATCGAAACGACTACAAGCGATTACGATAAAGAAAAATTACAAGAACGTTTAGCTAAACTAGCTGGAGGTGTTGCCGTTTTATATGTTGGAGCTGCTTCTGAAGTAGAAATGAAAGAGAAGAAAGACAGGGTTGACGATGCATTGCATGCGACAAGAGCTGCCGTTGAAGAAGGTATTGTTGCTGGTGGTGGTGTTGCTTTGGTAAGAGCCATAAAAGTATTAGAAAAAATCACGACTGAAAACCTTGATGAAACTACAGGTATTCAAATCGTTGCACGAGCTATCGAGTCTCCATTAAGAACTATTGTTGAAAATGCTGGAGGTGAAGGTTCTGTTGTTATCAATAAGGTTTTAGAAGGTAAAAAAGACTTTGGTTTTGATGCAAAAACTGAAACGTATGTAGATATGCTTAAAGCTGGAATTATAGATCCTAAGAAAGTAACACGTATTGCATTAGAAAATGCGGCATCTGTTTCTGGAATGATCTTAACTACCGAATGTGCTTTAGTAGATATTAAAGAAGACGCACCTGCCGGAGGTGGAATGCCACCAATGGGAGGCGGAATGCCAGGTATGATGTAGTCGAGAGCCTCAACATGCAACGACTTACTCACATGTATAAAATGTAGTTACAGGTGAGTTTAATAAGTAACTGCTGAAATAGGTTAATTATACACAAAAAGAGCCCTTGAGAAAAATCAAGGGCTTTTCTTTTGAATAAATTTCATAGTTTTAAGACAAACCAATCCATCATGAAAAAAAAGCTTGTCTATGCCTTTGGCGAAATACTCATTGTAATTATTGGAATATCATTGGCTTTTGCAATGAGTAAATGGGGTGAGAATACCGCCAATAATGCTCAAAAAGCACAATATATCAACAATCTTAAACAAGATATAGAAGCCGATAAAATACAATTAGAAGCCAATCTCGTCAAAATCAACGAAAAAATTGAACTTTGTGGTACGCTTATTCCTGTTCTTGGCTCTAATGATCCTGAAAAACCAACCAAATTAAGAGGTGTATACAACATAGCCAATCTCACAAACTTTACCCCTAAAGACTATACACATCAAACCTTAGTGAATTCGGGAGATTTAAAACTAATGAATGATTTTAAACTGAAATCAGATATATTGAAACACTACTCTATATATAAAGACATCCAAAAAGCGTATCAACGTCAGGAAGCCATTAATAAAGACTATTTAGGACGCTATTTTATATATAATACCGATTACGATTTGATGCGAGAAGGCAAATCACCTTTTACGGATGAGAAACTTCTAAAAAACATTATGCAAAGCGTACGTGGTTCCTTTATGATAAAAAGAGATGCTACACAACGAGGTATAAATAGCTGTGATAGTATTTTGAAAGTTTTGAAATAAAAAAAGCCTAGATTAAATCCAGGCTTTTTACTATTAATTGTCATGATCATCGACCACCTCTTTGTCTCTATATTTACAACAAGGATGTACCGAATTATAAGCTTCATCAGTAGCTTTTATCGTTTTAGTATCATGACCAACAGAAGCAATTTTCTTACTTATCGTTTCTAAGTTGGTTTTACGCTCGTCAAAAATTAACTTGAGTTCGTGCGTCTTTACATTCCAAATTGCAGACTTTACACCTTTAGTTCTAATGGCGGCTTTTTCAATACGATCTTTACACATCATACACACACCATCTACTTCTAATGAAGCTTTGGCATTTTTATTTTGTGCAAATGTTACTGTTGTGACTAGTATAGCTAGTACTACTATTATCTTTTTCATTTTAATTGTTATTTAATTTTAAATCGCAATCCTGCATAATACATACTTCCAAAAATTGGGCCATATACAAATGTCGTATCAAAATTTGGTCCAAAAGGGTCGTCTGCACCTAAAATTGGATTGCTTTGTCTTACATTAGTGATATTTTCACCACCTAAATATACTTCAAATTTAGGAGAAAACACTTTGGTTACTTGAGCGTTTAAAGTTCCTACAGTTGGTGATTCGTTTGGTAACTGAAATTCTATAGGGTTTAATGCTGTAGATGCATAACGTTGCTCACTCAACCAATTATACGTTATGTCAAACTTCCATTTGGCAATTTCATCAACTTCATTGCGTAACTCATAAGATGCATTCGCAAAAAATCGATGCTTCGGAATTAATGGTTTTGATAACTTACCAGATATATAGTCTGTTTTAACATCATAGTACTTATATGCCGTTCTAAAATCGAAATGCTCAAATACGTTATAGTTCAATTCAATTTGAAAGCTATTAGCATAGCTATCGCCCTCAAGGTTATAGAAATTTACTTGTTGCGGGTTTTCCCAATCAACAACGACTTGATTTTTAAAATCGGTTCTATAAAAATCTAAAATCACATCTGCTTTTCTTCCAAAGAGATTAAAACCTTGAAGGTATGATATACCATAGTTCCATGCGATTTCAGGATCTAATCCGTAGATATTTCCATCGGTATTCAAAATACTAATTGCTCGAGAGGTTGCAAAAATATTTTGATTTTCGGCAAAAATATTGGCACTACGCTTCCCTCTGCCAATTGACGCTCTTAAAGCCGATTTTTCCCAAGGGGTAAACCTTGCATGTAAACGCGGTGTGATAAATTCACCTAACAAGTTATGCGTGTCAAAGCGCAAACCTGCCGTTAAGGTTAGTTTATCCAAGTCGTCATAGGCATACTCAAAGAAAGCGCCTGCCGAACGTTCACTACGTTCAAACTCGGTATTTAAGGCAAACTCATCATAATGATCATAGGTAAAACCAAGTCCTGTTTTTATTTTATGCCTAGAGTCACTAATAATGGTATTGTAAATGACATTAGAATAGACACTATTATGATTAATATCATAGGTATTTAATCCAAAATAAGAGTTTTGACTATGATGACTATAAGCCAGCTGTACACCAAGACTTTGCCAAGGTACTTCTGGGTTAACGTAACCAAACTTGGTTGAGATTTCAAAGCGTTCGGTATCAATTTCACTTCCCCAAGCATTGGTAGTCAATCGATCAGTATCTGGATCAAAACTCACTTGTCCTGCTTGATTATTATCATTTAAGTAGCGAACATTGATAAAACTAACTAATCCCTTTTCGGGATTGGTATATTGCCAACGGTTCATCACATTAATCTGTTTTTTAAGCGGTACATCCAAAAAACCGTCGTCATTTTTATCAAATCTTCTATCTCTTATATTACCATGTAGATATAAGCCTGTGCTCCATTTATCACTAATGGTTGTGTTTATGTGAGTATTTAACTCAAGTCTACCATTTACAGAACCATAAAGATTCACAAAGAGTTTATCATCAATTGATGGTTTTTGAAGTTCGGCATTAATTTGTCCTGCAATACTTTCAAAACCATTTACAACGCTCCCAGCGCCTTTAGTGATTTGAATACTTTCTACCCATGTTCCAGGAATAAAGCTTAATCCGAAAGCCTGAGACGCACCTCGTATTGAGGGAATGTTTTCAGTTGTAATTAAAATATATTTACTCGTTAAGCCTAGCATTTTAATTTGACGTGTACCTGTAACTGCATCAGAAAAATTAACATCTATCGAAGGGTTTGTTTCAAAACTTTCAGATAGATTGCAGCAGGCTGCCTTGAGCAACTCGGCACTACTTACCGTTGTAATATTTTGCGCATTCAAGTACGATTTTGCACTTGTTTGCTTTCTACCTGTAACAGTAATCTCTCCCAATTCACTTGAGAGATTCAAATAGTGTTTAATGTATTTTGGTGATGTAATAGTTAGTGTATCGGTTGTATAACCAACATAACTAATCACCAACTTGGTATAACTAGATTGGTAAGCCAAACTAAACTTTCCATCGATATCTGTTACTGCTCCAACAGATGTGTCGAGCCAGAACACATTAGCACCTGCCAATGGTATGGTCTCATTATTTGTATTTGCTTCCAAAATCACACCTTCAATCTTATCTTGAGAAAGTGAGAGTAGAGGAAACAATAATATTATATATATAAAATGTTTCATTATCTTGTTTTGATATCATACAATTATAGACTGAAAGTTTCAGTCTTTTAAAAATCTGTAATACTGTATGGTATCAAATTAGAAACACTTGATCGAGAACCTGTATGTCTTCAATCAAGTTTGGAGGAGAATACTGTTTATGAGGAACATTTTGTTTGGGAAATACCTCAAACAAAGCGTTGTAACTATGTATAAACGATGTTAAAAACAGTTGCTGATCGGCATCTAAATCATCTATAGTCTTCGATGTTAATTGATCAACACCTTCAACAATATCAATCGTATCCTTACAACACGACATTTTTGTGATTTTTTCTTGCTCGATCTCAAAAGCTTCCATTGTACATTTTTCGACATCACTAAATACGGCAACATCTATTAAAACATCTCCACAAAAATGCTTTTCTACAGTAAAAGATACCGTAGAAAATAATAACAGCAGTGCCATTACCATAGAACCTATCTTGTGAAAAACTTGTTTTAACATGCTACAAAGTTATAAAAAAAGTATAAACTGCCTCTTCTTTAAGTAATGATTAACACATCATTGCTTAAGCTTATAATAATAAAACGCAGGCACTAACAGCAATAAAAGTATAGGCTGAATCAAGAAGCGTCTGAAGTTAAAAAACAAATAATAATCTTCCTGTCTTGGATTGATGACAAAATAAAGAAAGAATGCCATCAAGATAACATAAGCTATAATGTACACCAATGTAGAAAACTTCGCTATCGATTTATCTCTAAAGAATATATATATGATTCCAACGGAAATTGCTGAATTCAAAATATAGCGAAGTGTTGTAAATAGTGATAATTTCAAAATCTCTCGCCTTGGATAATCCATATGCAAATAGTCATTTTTAAAAAATAATAGGTATGGGTCGTAAAACAGTTCGTTTTCAAAAACGCGAATCAAAACCAGCAATGCAAAAAGCACCATCAGCACTATGTAAGTTATAGGGTTACGCATCTCTCTTTTTTAGTTTTGAAAATCGACTCACCCAAAACATCCATAATAAAAACACCATTCCGTAAATGATTAGTGGAAAAATAGCATTGTGCAAAATAGCTTTTCGCCAAGGGTAATTATATAAGCCAATAGATAAAATAGCGATTCGGAATACATTCACCGAATAAATAAGAACACTTCCAGCTAATATATACATAAATGTCGTTTTAAACTTACCAGCAAAAGCAATAATAAACGAAAGAAATAAAATGATAACACTAATCGAATTACAACCCTCTACAACTCGGGCCACATATTTCCCTCTAACTATTAATTTCATTGAAGGTTGATCCTCATGAGGTACGACTGCCGTATCATAGCCAAAGGTTTCTAGAAGTGATTCACTTTGTTTAGCAACCAGATTTGTCATATAATCGGGATAGTACTTTGATCCATCTGAGAAATCTAAATAATATTTATACGCTAACGTTAATACAAAATAAACAGTGAGAAAGGTCAATATGAACTTTACGACAGACTTATATTTTATAAGAAGTGCTTTCATGCGAGTTAAAATTATACAAAATGAATCTAGAAATAGTACTTTTTAAATACTTTTACCAAAATTTTTGAAACCTATGACATTCGAGAGCCTTAAACCTCAAGTTGAAACTATTGTATCGCAAACCAGTCAAACCATAGATGAACGCTTATTAGCGATATGTGAACTTCTTGAAAACCATATAGATTATTATAATTGGGTAGGGTTTTATTTTAAAAACGGAGATAAGGACGAACTCAAATTAGGGCCTTATGTTGGTGAACCTACCGATCATACTATTATTCCCTTCGGAAAAGGGATTTGCGGTCAAGTTGCGGTTTCTAATGAAAATTTTGTCGTTCCCGACGTCGCTGCTCAAGATAATTATATTGCCTGCAGTATTACTGTAAAAGCTGAAATTGTGATTCCTATTTTTGTGAATGGTGAAAATATTGGTCAGATTGATATCGACTCCAACACGCCTGATCCTTTTTCTGAAGCAGATGAACGTTTTTTAGAATTTGTTTGTGAGCAAGTAGCAGGACTACTTTAAACTATTTTTTTTGCAAAAAGCGCTTTAAAAAACAGTACGGCGAATACAATCATGGAGAGTAAACTCAAAATAGCTTCGACCTCATAATATCCAAAGCTATTCATTATTGTACTCATTGCAATACTAACAAGAAAGAATAAGGCTATTATTTTATTTGTTTTTCTTTTAAGCAAGACCAACACTATACTTCCCAAAAGATAAACTAAAAGAAAGAACGGAAAGTAGAATCTTACATTACTTATATCCCATAACCAACCTACTGTTCTATTTAATCCAAATGTATTAAACGGATACAAACCGCCTACAGAAAAAAAGAAAATAATATAAATCAAGAGCAGATAGACCATACCATGCTCTAGAAACCAACTAAACGTTCTTTTAGGTTTGACACCCATGTTATTGCGTAAGCTTAGATATTTTCATCACAAGAGCTGTTATCAAAGACAAAAAACCAAAAGCAATACTGAAATAAAGCAATACACCTAACCAAAATCTTATATTAGATAAATCCCATGCCCAACCTACAGTTTTGTTCAGTCCATAGTTAAAATCACTTAATATCAACACAGCAGCAAAAAACACTATAGTTAATATGGTTACTCTTATAAAATACCACCAAAAACTTTTTCGAGAATTTGTATCAGACATATGATTGCGTTTTATTTACATTCCAGTTCTAATGGCCTCCACAGGGTCAAGGCGTGATGCAGTTAATGCAGGAATCACTCCAGAGATTAAGCCAATAAATGTGGATAATGAAAATCCTAAAAATATATTGTAGAAAGATAATACAAATTCAAAATCTAAAGCAGCTGTAGCTATAAAAGATATCAGCCACACCAAAATAATTCCTATTAAACCACCTAACACAGATAAAATTACTGCTTCAAATAAAAATTGGAACATGATAAATTTATTTTTTGCGCCTAAGGATTTTTGAATACCGATAAGATTTGTACGTTCACGTACACTTACAAACATAATATTAGCGATACCAAAACCACCAACAAGAAGTGAAAAGCCACTAATAATCCAACCTATCATATTAAGTGTTGCTATTATACCGTCTATAAATGCTGTAAATCCTGAAATTTTATTGATGAAAAAATTATCGGGCTCGTCAGCTTTCAAGCCTCTGTATGCGCGATATTTTTGTTTTAAAACCGATTCGAAAGCACCTATGTCAACACCTTTTTCTGGTTTAATAATCACAGCTCCTGGTAAACCATCTGCACCTCCATTTTTAAATTGTCGCACAAAATTGGCTGGGACATATGCTTTCTCATCAGGAGAATCACCTAACCCAGTTCCTACTTTTTTCAATACACCAATCACAGTCATTTTACGTCCATAGGCTCGAACAGTTTTACCTATTGGGTTTACAGTTCCAAATAAATTCTCGGCAGTAGCACTTCCAACTACCATTACATTTGAACCGGAGTTAGATTCGGCTTCCGTATAAAAGCGACCTTCAGCTATTTTTAAATTTTCAATTTCGTAAATACCATCAGAAATAGGCGTAATATCTACTCCTGTAACTGTTGTACCTTCGTATTTAATATTTTCAGAGCTGCCAAAAATCACATAAGCAATCGCAGCTATATCTGGCACATTTCGTTCTATAAATTGGTAATCGTCATGCTCTGCTTGAGGAAAATTTTCACGCTGCCATCTCGGTACTTCTGTTGGTCCAAAAGAGTATTTAGTAAGATACATGGTGTTTTTGTCCAAACCACTCAATTGATCTTTGATACTTTTATCGAGAGAATCTACAGCTGCAAGTACTGCTATAATTGAAAAAATCCCTATGGTAATTCCCAATAGAGATAAAAAAGTACGCAACTTATTGTTTCGTAAAGCATTGATTGCAAACGAAAAACTTTCTTTAAATAACCTTAAATAAACGAGCATAAGAATTAGTTTAAATTTATAAGACTATAATTGTAAGACGTGGTCTAACCTATATTGTTACATCAAACGCTTCTTATTTTTATAAGAATACTACATTCCTGTTCTAATAGCCTCTACTGGATCTAATCGAGATGCCGATATCGCAGGAATAACACCAGATATTAAGCCTATCAATGAAGATAACCCGAATCCTAAAAATATATTAGTGAATGACAGTACAAAAGAAAAATCTTGAATAGCAGCATTGGCAATTAATGAGCCAAGCCACACCATGACTACACCAATCAAACCACCAAGAAGCGACAAAATCACAGCTTCAAATAGAAACTGAAATAAAATAAATCTATTCTTAGCACCCAAGGATTTTTGAATACCAATAAGGTTTGTACGTTCTCTTACACTCACAAACATAATATTAGCGATGCCAAAGCCACCAACCAATAGAGAAAATCCACTTATAATCCAACCAATAATATTCAATGTTGAAATAATACCATCTATGGCATCTTGTAATCCTGAGATTACACTAATGAAAAATGAATCTATTTCATCAGGTTTCAAACCGCGTCTGGCTCTCATTTTTTGAACCACATCTGCCTTCAATTCATCAACATCTGCATTACCTTTAGGCTTTATAATCACAATATGATTCATGTTTTTATTGTTATCGCCATAACGATTTCTCACATAATTTGCTGGCAGAAAAATAGAAATATCATTACTATCACCAAACAATCCAGACCCTTGCTTTTTAACAACTCCTATTACTGTAAATTTTTGACCATACAATCTTACTTTTTTACCAATAGGTTCTAATTCGCCAAAAAGTGAATTCGCAATTTCATCTCCTATAACAATAACAGGTTTACCAGTATTCGATTCTGATTCACTATAAAAACGACCCTTAGAAAACTGTAACGCTTGAATATCATCAAATTCATCACTTACCACAACCGTATTAACACTACTCACAGTATTTGATTCATACCTAACCGTCTCTCGTCTCACAAATAACTGATAGGCAACATGCTCGGCATCTGAAAGCGATGATTTTAAATACTTATATTCATTGTAGGAGACTTCAGGAAACTGTAAACGTTTCCATCTTGGTACATTACTAGGGCCAAACGAAAATTTCGCTAAATACATCGTATTACTGTCCAAACCGCTCAACTGTTCTTTTATATCTCTATCTAAAGAATCAACGGCAGCTAGCACTGCAATGATTGAAAAAATACCAATAGTGATTCCCAAAAGCGACAAAAACGTACGAAGCTTATTATTACGTAATGCATTGATGGCAAAAGAAAAACTTTCCTTAAATAACCTTAAATAAACGAGCATTCTATGGGATTGGTTTTTTGAAATTGAAAGATACTAGGTTTTCAACAATTTATTGTTACAAAAAACTTAAATAAACTACTATTTCCATTTACATTAACTCTTGATATTGCGTATTTTTGGGCTTTAATTTTTCACAACTTCGATTAATAACCGAAACACAACGACAACAACACAACAATGAGCAACAACAAAACCATTAAATCTGCTTTAATTTCAGTTTTTAGCAAAGACGGATTAGAACCTATTGTTAAACAACTTGATCAGCAAAATGTAACCATTTATTCTACAGGTGGTACAGAAAAATTCATTAAAGACTTAGGCATAAATGTCGTGCCTGTTGAAGATGTTACTTCCTATCCTTCTATTTTGGGCGGACGCGTAAAAACATTGCACCCAAAAGTATTTGGAGGTATTTTAAACCGACAAAATAACGAAAGTGATGTTGCAGAATTAGTTGACTTTGATATTCCTCAAATCGATTTAGTTATTGTTGATTTATATCCTTTTGAAAAAACAGTAGCTTCAGGCGCTTCCAACCAAGATATTATTGAAAAAATTGATATTGGTGGTATTTCATTGATTAGGGCTGCTGCCAAAAATTATGCAGATGTGATTTGTGTATCTTCTGTAGATGACTATTCTGAATTTCTAGACCTTCTGAAATCTCAAAACGGAGAAACTTCTGAAGCCGACAGAAAACGATTTGCAGCTAAGGCTTTTAATGTATCATCACATTACGATTCTGCAATTTTTAATTATTTCAATGCAGATCATGAGATTGCTTCACTTAAAATTAGTGAAACAAATGGACAAGTATTGCGTTATGGTGAGAATCCACATCAACGCGGATTTTTCTTCGGAAATTTTGACGACTTGTTTACTAAACTCCACGGAAAAGCATTAAGCTATAACAACCTTTTAGATGTTGATGCAGCTGTTAATCTAATGAACGAGTTTAAAGGTGAAGCACCAACCTTTGCTATATTGAAACACAACAATGCTTGTGGTTTTGCACAGCGTGACACGATTCATCAAGCTTATGTAGACGCACTAGCTGGTGATCCTGTTTCTGCATTTGGTGGTATCTTGATTGCCAATACTGAAATTGATAAAGCAACCGCCGAAAAAATACATTCTTTATTCTGTGAAGTTGTTATTGCTCCTTCATTTTCTAAAGAAGCGCTGGAGATTTTAAAAGGAAAAAAGAATCGAATACTTTTAATTCTACATGATATAGAGTTTCCAAAAACTACTGTAAGAACCTGTCTAAATGGTGTTCTAGTCCAAGATAGAGATAACAAAACCGATAGCACTGCAGATTTAACGCATGTAACCAACAATAAACCTACTGAAAATGAGTTAGAAGATTTGATATTTGCCTCAAAAATTTGCAAGCATACCAAATCTAATACAATTGTTTTAGCAAAAAACAAACAATTGTGTGCCAGCGGTACAGGACAAACAAGTCGTGTAGATGCACTTAACCAAGCAATTCATAAAGCACAGTCGTTCAACTTCGACTTACAAGGTGCTGTTATGGCTAGTGATGCATTCTTCCCGTTTCCAGATTGTGTAGAAATTGCAGATAAAGCAGGAATCACTGCTGTGATTCAACCAGGAGGTTCTATTAAAGACCAATTAACCGTTGATTATTGTAATGAAAATAATTTAGCGATGGTAATGACAGGAACACGCCATTTTAAGCATTAATTTTATTACATTTACAACACACCAAAAAATTAGAACAATAACGACCTCATAATATTAGAATAGCGAATGGGATTTTTTGATTTCTTAACCGAAGAAATAGCCATAGATTTAGGAACTGCAAACACACTTATTATCCACAATGACAAAGTTGTTGTTGATAGTCCGTCTATAGTTGCCAGAGACCGAATTTCTGGCAAAATCATTGCCGTTGGTAAAGAAGCCAACATGATGCAAGGTAAAACACACGAGAACATTAAAACGATTAGACCTTTGAAAGATGGTGTAATTGCCGATTTTGATGCCTCAGAGCAAATGATAAGCATGTTTATTAAAAATATTCCTGCTTTGAAAAAGAAATTATTTACGCCTGCTCTTCGTATGGTCGTTTGTATTCCATCAGGAATTACAGAAGTAGAAATGCGAGCAGTAAAAGAGTCTTGTGAGCGTGTTAATGGTAAAGAAGTATACTTAATTCATGAGCCAATGGCTGCTGCTATTGGTATTGGTATCGATATTATGCAACCTAAAGGAAACATGATTGTTGATATTGGAGGTGGTACCACTGAAATTGCGGTAATTGCTCTTGGAGGAATTGTTTGTGACAAATCTGTAAAAGTAGCAGGTGACGTATTCACTAATGATATTATATACTACATGCGTACACAGCACAACCTCTATGTAGGTGATCGCACTGCTGAAAAGATAAAAATCCAAATTGGAGCCGCTACCGAAGACCTCGATCTTCCACCAGAAGAAATGAGTGTTCAAGGTCGTGATCTATTAACAGGAAAACCAAAACAAGTTCAGATTTCTTTTAGAGAAATTGCAAAAGCATTAGATAAATCTATTTTAAGAATTGAAGATTCTGTGATGGAAACTTTATCACAAACACCTCCAGAATTAGCTGCTGATATTTACAATACAGGTATCTATTTAGCAGGTGGTGGATCGATGCTTAGAGGCTTAGACAAACGTCTATCTCAAAAAACAGATTTACCTGTTTACATTGCTGAAGATCCCTTAAGAGCTGTTGTTCGTGGTACTGGAATTACACTTAAAAACCTTGCTAAATTTAAAAGTGTATTGATTAAATAACTGAGAACACCTACATCGCATGCAACAAATTATCAACTTTGTCATTAGAAACAAAACGTCCCTTTTGTTTCTGTTGCTGTTTGGTATTTCTTTAGCACTAACCATACAATCACATTCTTACCACAAAAGCAAGTTTATTAATTCTGCTAATTTTATAACTGGTGGTATTTATGACAAAGCCAGTGGGGTCTCTAACTATTTTGATCTGAAAACACAAAATGATATTCTCATTGAAGAAAACAACAGATTACGATCTCAAGTTTTTAACGCTTCAGATTCTACAAGTAAAATAATCATAGATAGTATATCTTACAGTGGACGTTATAAAATACAATCAGCTCGAATTATCAATAATAATTATGCGTCGTCAAAAAACTATTTGACCATTAATAGAGGTGAAAAAAATGGTATTAAAGAAGATTTTGGTGTTATTACATCTAAAGGTATAGTAGGTATTATTGACAATACATCTAATGGTTATGCTCGAGTGCTTTCCATCTTAAACACAAAAAGTAAAATTAACGCTCAGCTAAAAACTTCAGATCAATTTGGATCATTAGAATGGGATGGAAAGTCATCTTCAATTGTTCAACTGACTGATATTTCAAAATTTGCACCTGTAAGAGAAGGAGACACTATCGTAACTGGTGGAAAATCTTCTATATTTCCTAAAGGTATTCCCATAGGCGTTGTAGATAATTTCGAACTAGATATTAGCGGTGACACTTATATCGTTAACATTAAATTATTTAATGATATGACCAATCTATCTCATGTCTATATCATAGAGAATTTGGATTCCGATGAAATAAAACTCTTAGAAAACCCTGTTGATGACTAGTTTAAATTTCAATAGCATCATTAGGTTTGTTGTACTTGTATTAGTGCAGGCTTTACTATTTAATAACATTAACTTTTTAGGGAATATCAATCCTTACCCATACATACTCTTCATTTTATTATTTCCGGTAAACAATAACCGTTCTCTTTTTATTTTTATGAGCTTTATGTTGGGATTATTTGTAGATATTTTTTCTGATTCAGGTGGTGTTCACGCCGCATCTTGTGTCACTATTGCATTTATAAGACCAGCAGTATTGAAGTTTGCCTTTGGTATGGTATATGAACATCAAAACATGAAGTTCAATAATACCGAATTTGGTAACCGATTGATCTACTTTTCAATTTTAATAGCGATTCATCATTTTATTATGTTCACCATGGAAATTTTTAACATTTCGAACATAATTTTAATATTACAGAAAACGTTATTTTCAAGTATCTTTACGATTATACTTTGCGTATTAATTTCAGTACTTTTTAGTAATAAACAACGATGAGAAAACTTCTACTTTTATTAACCGTAGTTACTGTTGGACTTGTATTTATTGCTCGCTTGTTCTATTTACAAGTATACAATAAGCAAGCCTATAATCTTTTTGAGGATAGTGCGATTAAAAAAGTATATGACTACCCTAAACGTGGTTATGTCTATGATAGAAATGGCAAACTACTAGTTGCTAATCAGCCTTCTTACGACGTCATGGTTATTCCAAGAGAAGTTGAACCATTAGACACTTTAGAATTTTGTAGACTATTAAAGATTTCTAAAGACGACTTTAAAAAAACATACAACAGAGCAAAAAATTACTCACCACGATTACCTTCAGTGTTTGTACCGCAGTTATCCAAAACCGATTATGCGGTGCTTCAAGAAAAGATGCGGAAGTTTAAAGGGTTCTATATTCAAAAACGATTTCTGCGTGACTATAGAACATCTATTGGCGCCAATGTTTTAGGTGATATTGGAGAAGTTAACCAGCGAATTATAGAAAGGCAACCTTACTATAAAATGGGAGACCTTATTGGTAAGCAAGGGGTAGAATTATCTTATGAAAATATTCTTCGAGGTGTCAAAGGCATCAAGTTTATTCAAAAAGATCGATTCAATAAAAATATTGGCCCTTATAAAGAGGGCCGTTATGACACCTTACCTCAACCAGGAAAAGACATTAAAATTACGATTGATTCTGACTTACAGCAGTATGGCGAATTATTAATGACCAATAAAAGAGGTGGGATTGTTGCTATTGACCCTAGTAATGGGGAAATTTTAGCATTAGTTTCTGCGCCTAGTTATAATCCAAATATATTGGTTGGACGCGGACGTTCAAAAAACTTCACACAACTATTTAGAGATAGTATAGCTAAACCCCTTTTTGATAGAGGTCTTCAAGCCCAATACCCTCCTGGATCCCCTTTTAAAGTGATTAATGCATTAATTGGTTTACAAGAAGGCGTTATCAATACTGGCGACAAAGTGACTTGTAGAATGGGATATTACTATGGAAGCCGAAAACTTACAGGTTGTCACCATCATAAAAGTCCGGTAGACATGAATAATGGTATTGCACAATCTTGTAATGCCTATTTTGTAAATGCCTATCGTAAAATAGTCGACAAATACGATGATGCAGGGAATGCTATGAATACATGGGCCAAACATGCCAAAAGTTTTGGACTAGGAAATTACTTAGGCTATGATTTACCTGTTGGACAAAAAGGTAGAATCCCTGATGGAGATTACTATGATAGAGCTTATGGTGATAATCGTTGGGGATCAACTTATATTGTTTCAAATGCTATAGGTCAAGGTGAAGTTGAAGCGACACCAATTCAACTTGCTAATATGGCGGCTGCCATTGGAAATCGCGGCTATTATTACACACCACATATCATTAAAGACATTGAAGGCGAAACTATTGATACGAAATATACAACACCAAAATATACGACAATAGACAAAAGGCATTTTGAACCTGTGATACAAGGAATGTTTGATGTATACAACAAAGGAACTGCAGCAACCCTTCGAATTCCTGGGATTGATATTTGTGGAAAAACTGGAACTGCCGAAAATTTCATCAAAATTGATAGTGTAAAAACACAACTAACCGATCATTCTATTTTCGTGGCCTTTGCTCCTAAAGACAATCCAAAAATTGCTATCGCAGTATTTGTTGAAAACGGATATTGGGGAAGTCGTTTCGCTGGACGAATGGCAAGCTTGATGATTGAAAAATATATTAAAGGCGAAATTACCAGAACAGATATGGAGCATTGGATTTTAACGCATAGCTTAGAGAATGAGTATGCAAAACCATATTCTGGTGAACCTTTTAAAATCAACGGAGAAACAACACTTCAGGTTGTAGATAAAGTTGTTGCAGATAAAGTTGAAAAACTAGAGAATGACGATCTGAGCAATTCTATTAGAATAAATGCAAACCAACCAAATCAGAAGTAATGTATAGAGAAAATCATAGAGGTTTTAGATTTGATTGGATTACTATTGTTTTGTTTTTACTGTTGGTAGGTTTTGGTTGGTTAAATATTTTGTCAGCATCTCACGAAGGTGAAATTACTAGCTATTTTGACATGAGTCAGCTCTATGGAAAGCACCTTGTTTTTATTGGACTTACCTTTGTTTTAATTGTTCTTATACTCTCTTTAGAAGCTAAATTCTATGAACGGTTTGCCAGTATTATTTATATAGCAGCCATGCTTGCCCTTGTTGGACTCTTTATCTTTGGAAAAGATGTAAATGGTGCGCGTTCATGGTATGGTATAGGTAGTATGACTATACAACCAAGTGAATTTGCAAAATTCGCCACTGCTCTAGCGCTGGCAAAGTACATGAGCGACTTGCAAACCAATATGAATTCACTAAAGGATCAACTGAGAGCTGTAGCGATAATTATGGTTCCAGCTATTTTAATTTTACTTCAAAATGATGCTGGAAGTACTTTAGTTTACACTTCTTTCTTTTTCGTATTTTACAGGGAAGGCCTACAACAAGTCTATTTGATTATTGCCCTATCAACCATAGTGCTTGCAGTTTTAGCATTAAAATTTGGACTCATAACAGCTGCTGTTGTTTCTGTTATTGTTCTCATTATCGTTTATTTCTTCAGAAGGAAAAAACGCAGTTCTCTTATACAATCTATAGTTCTCCTTTTAGTATGCATAGCCTTTTCAGCAGGTGTGAAATTATTTTATAAACATGTATTACAACCACACCAACAAAATAGAATAAGTCTGTGGCTACGTCTAGAAAAAGACCCTGTTCTATTAGAAAAAATGAAAAAAGAAGAAGCTTATAATCTTATTCAATCTGAACAAGCTATAAGCTCTGGTGGGCTTTTTGGTAAAGGTTTTTTACAAGGTACGCGAACTACTGGTAAGTTTGTACCAGAACAGGAAACTGATTATATTTTTAGTACTGTTGGTGAAGAATGGGGATTTCTTGGCAGCACTTTAGTTGTGATTTTATTTATGGCATTAATTATACGAATATTATATCTAGCCGAATCCCAAAAATCCCAGTTTAGCCGTGTTTATGGCTATGGCGTAGCTTCTGTTTTTTTTATTCATTTTACCATCAATACTGGTATGGTTATGGGCTTAATTCCAACAGTTGGGATTCCTTTACCTTTCTTTAGCTATGGAGGATCGGGTCTTTGGGGTTTTACTATACTACTTTTTATTTTTATAAAATTAGATAGCAATAAAATTAACGAGTGGTAATAAAAAAAGCTGCCTCTACAATAGTTAGACAGCCTTTTCAATACAACTTAACTTTTTCTTTTTCTTTATAGGAAGAAAGACACTAGGTATAGCTTTAATACCACTAAAAAACTGTTTTGCTTACAACCTAACTATATCAATCAATCAGTTAGTGGTAATACCTAGTGTCTTGTAACTGCTTTTGTCTGAAAATTAAGACTCTAAAAAAACTTAACTTCAAATTCGAGCATGAGATGTGAGATTCTAGAATTATCTGAAATTATGAGACTAATTCGACCATTGACAATTTAGACATCTCTCACACCAACAATTTGACAATCTCTAATTTATACAGTAAAGATCCGAATATAATTCCATATATTTTTATTTATGTTTTTTATGATAAACATAAATAAAATTTATAATAAAAAAGGAGCCATACAGGCTCCTTAATGTTTTATAAGATGTTTGACTATTGTAAACTGGCCAAACTTGACTTTAAGGTTTCTATCTTAGCCAAAGCATCTGCCTCTTTTTTCTTTTCTGAGGCAACAACTTGTTCGGGCGCATTATTAACAAAGCGCTCATTAGATAACTTCTTTTGTACCGAGGTTAAGAAGCCTTCAGTATAATTCAATTCCTCGGTAAGCTTCTTTACTTCAGCCTCAACATCAATACTGCCCTCCATAGGTATAAAATATTCATTAGATTTTACTCTAAAGGTTAAAGCACCATCAATAGATTCATTGATGTACTCAAAACTTTCTAGATTTCCTAGTTTAGAAATCACCTCATCAAAGCTAGTCGAAACATTTTCGTTATTTACAGCCGAAAATGCAATCGCATCCTTAAAAGCAATATTCTTCTGTTTTCTAATATTTCTAATGCCAGAAATCACCTCAGAAGCAAAGTCAAATTCAGAAATTAAGCTCTCATTAATCGCTTTTGTTTCTGGCCATTTAGCAATAATTAAAGCCTCTTCAGGTGAGCGTTCCTCAATATATTGCCAGATCTCTTCGGTTAAGAATGGCATAAATGGATGTAGTATTTTCAAAATATCTTCAAATAACACAATAACTTGTTCTAAGGTCTTCGCATCAATAGGTTGCTGATACGCTGGTTTTATAATTTCTAATAACCATGATGCAAAATCATCCCAAATCAGTTTATAAGTTGCCATTAGCGCATCACTTAATCGATATTTACTGAAATGATCTTCAATATCTGCAATGGTCTTTTGAAATTTAGATTCGAACCATTCTATCGCTATTTTACTTGAATTGGGCTGAATAATCGTATCATCTACATCCCAGCCTTTGACTAATCTAAAGGCATTCCAGATTTTATTAGCAAACTGCTTTCCTTGCTGACATAAATCTTCATCAAACATCAAATCATTTCCGGCTGCAGAACTTAGCAACAGGCCTACTCTAACGCCATCTGCACCGTAATCTTCAATCAATTTTAAAGCATCTGGCGAATTTCCTAGAGATTTAGACATTTTTCGACGCTGCTTATCTCTAACCAATCCTGTGAGATATACATTTTCAAAAGGTCTTTGGTCTTTATATTCATATCCTGCAATAATCATTCTAGCCACCCAGAAAAACAATATATCTGGTCCTGTTACTAAATCATTTGTAGGATAATAGTACTTGATTTCCTCATTTTCAGGATCTCGAATACCATCAAACACACTCATTGGCCATAACCATGAACTAAACCATGTGTCTAAGGCATCAGAATCCTGACGAATATCCTCTCGCTCAATACGAATCCCTTTCTCTTTAATTAAAGCGTGTGCATCATCTATAGTTTCGGCCACCACAAAATCCTCTTTACCATCACCATAGTAATAAGCAGGAATTTGTTGTCCCCAAAGTAACTGACGTGAAATATTCCAATCACGAATATTTTCCATCCAATGACGATACGTGTTCTCAAATTTCTTTGGAAATAGTTTTACGTCTCCATTCGTTAGCACAGCATCTAAAGCTGGTTTTGCCAGATCTTCCATTTTTAAAAACCATTGATCGCTCAAACGCGGTTCTATTATGGCTTTAGTTCGTTCTGACGTTCCTACTTTATTGGTATAATTTTCGGTTTTAACTAATTTGTCTGCCTCCTTGAGCTCCCTTACTATTGCTTTCCTTACTACAAAACGATCCTGTCCTTCGTAATGCATTCCGAAGCTATTAAGTGAGGCATCTTCATTAAATATATCTACGACTTCTAAATGATGTTTATCTCCTAAAACTTTGTCATTTTCATCATGCGCAGGTGTCACTTTTAGACAACCCGTACCAAACTCAACATCTACATACTCATCTTCAATAATAGGAATCACTCTTCCACAAATAGGTACAATAGCATTTTTACCTTTTAGATGCGTGAAACGCTCATCATTTGGATTTATACAAATGGCTGTATCACCAAAAATAGTCTCAGGTCTAGTAGTAGCAATAACTAAGGTATCATCACTTCCTTCAACTTGGTATGTAATGTAATAGAGAAAACCTTGCTTTTCAACATAAATTACCTCCTCATCAGACAATGTTGTTTTAGCTTCAGGATCCCAATTAACCATACGGTATCCTCTATATATCAAGCCTTTGTTGTACAAATCAACAAATACTTTGATTACAGCCTCACTCATATCATCATCCATGGTAAACTTTGTACGATCCCAATCACAGGAGCATCCTAGTTTTTTTAGTTGGTCAAGAATTACGCCTCCATACTCTTCGGTCCATTCCCAAGCGTGTTTTAAAAATTCTTCACGGGATAAGTCATTTTTGTCTATACCTTGGGCTTTTAGCTTAGCTACAACCTTTGCCTCAGTAGCAATAGATGCATGATCTGTTCCTGGAACCCAACACGCATTCTTTCCTTTTAAACGTGCACGACGGATAAGTACATCCTGAATGGTATTATTCAGCATATGTCCCATATGTAGTACTCCTGTTACATTTGGAGGAGGAATAACAATGGTGTATGGCTCTCTTTCATCTGGTGTAGAATGAAAGTAATTGTGTGTCATCCAGTAGTTGTACCACTTAGTTTCTACTGATTCTGCTGAATATTTTGATGGAATGCCCATGCGTTTGGTATTGTTTTTGCTTTATAACTGACAAAAGTACTTATATTTCTTTTTTTGCGAAATGATTAAAAGAAATAATGACCAACTAAACTGTAATTAATGTTAATTATATGGTCATACGGCTAATTTATTTTGCGGAATCACAAAAAGTAAGTAGTTTTGATAGTATCAATTTAAAATTAAAATGATGAAAAATTTAGTAATAATTTTATGTGTAGCATTCTTAAGCATTGGAGCTTATGCCCAAGAAAAGGTAGCTAAAATTGAATTTAAAACAGATGTTATTGATTATGGAACCATAGAAAAAGGTTCGGATGGTGTAAGAGTATTTGAATTTACTAATACAGGAAATGCACCACTTATAATAACTAATGTAAAGTCAACTTGTGGCTGCACAGTGCCTAAGAAACCAAAAGGTCCTATTTTACCAGGAGAGACTGGAGAAATCGAAGTAAAGTACGATACTAATAGAGTTAATCCTATTAGAAAAACAATTACTGTAACTTCTAATGCTGACACTCCAACTGTAGCCTTGAAAATTAAAGGTTTAGTTGTTGACCCAAGTAAAACAAGTGTATTAGAAAAGAAAAACAAAAGTGTAATGGAGCAATAAGAGGCTACATTATATATAAATTAACTGAACTCTCTATTTATCTAGAGAGTTCTTTTTTTTAAAGACATCTTCGAGTTTAAAATCAAAATTCATGATTTCTTTATTTCGCTCAATTCTAAGTCTTACCGACTTTCCCGGACGCTCTCTAAAATACCCTATAACTTGCTGTAGCTTCAAGAGATGTGCCTCTTTTCCATTGATACTTAGAACAACATCATCTATTTTTAATCCAGCACGCTCAGCCGGAGAACCTTTTCTTATATCTACAATAGTAAATGCAGGCTTTAGCTTAAATTGATATGATCTAACAATATCAATATTTACCTTATCTCTATTTTGTCCATAAGAATCTAGTATATTATTATTAGAACGCTCTCTAACAACTCTAACTCCTGTTTGTTCCAATACAATACCACTTCTATTATACTGAAATCCTGCTTTAAAATTTGAGTTCTTTTTTAAAGTTATTTTAGAGTTTCCGTAGTCAACTATTAGGTTAAAACGCCTAAGCATTTCAGCACCAATACTACCATTTCTTTCTTTATGGCGTCTTGCATAGGTTATCGCCGACGAATCTGGAAAAGCAACATTAACATCATTTAGCTTAAAATTCTTTAGATCTAACGATTTCACAATAGACCGAAGGCCATAAACGTTACCGCTCAATCCTCTTCCTAAAAAATCATGAAAATAGTTGTGATGAGTTGTGGATATGCCTTTAGACTCATCTTCAAATAACCATAGCGCATCACTGCTACCTGTATCAATGAGCAATTTTATGGGTACATTTTGATCACCAAATCTGGCTTTTAAATCCATATAAGGCTTATTATTAAAAAAGGACAGGTTAAAAGTCTCACACTTTTTACAGGGTTTATACTGATAAACATCCTTTCTATGGAGTTTTAAATATTTAGATCTATAATTTATTTCAACAACAAAGTTTTTAAATAGATCATAACCAATAATTCCATGAACAGGAACACCCAATCTCGGTGTGAAATTTATATTTTGGTCAAAAACCACATATACATCTTGATTTATATTAACCGCATTTCCAATTTTAAAGAAATTATTATTTGATTTAAGTGCTTTAACAGATTCTCCATCTCCAAGACCTCTAATAAAAATAGTCTCCACGTTATTAATTTGCAGAGAGTCTGTATTCGTTATGTTAAATAAAAGCGGCTTACTAACACCTGTATCAAGTAAAAAAGATAATTTAACACCATTGATTTCAACGGGTATAATGATCAGATTATTAATAAGTTGAAATCGTATCTTGTCAGTTTTCCGCTTTGGCAAGTTAAAATCACCTTGCCCAAATGAAAAGCTAAAACTCATTACGAATAACAGAATAAGTGCGTATGTTCTTTTGGAAAAAATCATAAGTATTAATAACAAGTTACAAATCTTTAATAGATGTTTAGTTTTTACATCAATTTTTTAAATAAAATTTAAGATAATTTTCAGAACTTTACCATCAAAATAAATAAACATGCCAACGATTTCCAAAAAAGGAGTTTCTATGCCAGAATCTCCAATACGTAAATTAGTTCCTTTTGCTGAAAAAGCTGAAAAAGCAGGTAAAAATATCTATTATTTAAACATTGGTCAACCAGATATTAAGACGCCTAAAGTTGCGCTTGATGCTATTAGAGAGAGCACAATAGACATATTAGCTTACAGTCGTTCTGAAGGGTCTGAGGCTTATCGCCAAAAAATCGCTAATTATTATGCAAATAATGCCATTCATGTTAAACATGATGATATTATTGTTACAACTGGAGGCAGTGAAGCTTTATTATTTGCTTTTGGAAGTATTATGGATGTAGATGATGAAGTGATTATCCCAGAGCCTTTCTATGCTAACTATAATGGATTCTCAACAGCTTCTGGAGTAAACGTGGTTCCAGTAATCTCTAAAATTGAAAATAATTTTGCATTACCACCAATAGAAGAGTTTGAAAAACTAATCACACCAAAAACCAAAGCAATACTTATATGCAACCCAGGAAATCCAACAGGATATCTCTACTCAAAAGAAGAAATAAAAAAATTAGCCAATATTGTAAAAAAACACGATTTATTTTTAATTGCTGATGAAGTCTATCGAGAGTTTGCCTATGATGGCGCTACACATTACTCTATCTTACAAGAAGAAGGTCTAGAAAACCATGCTATCGTTATAGATTCTGTTTCAAAACGTTATAGCATGTGTGGAGCTCGAATAGGATGTTTAGTTTCGAAGAATAAAGACGTCATAAAAACAGCTTTAAAATTTGCTCAAGCGCGTTTAAGTCCGCCAACTCTTGCTCAAATTGCTAGTGAAGCTGCATTAGATACACCACAAAGTTATTTTGATGATGTGATTGCTGAGTATGTAGAGCGTCGAAATATTCTAATTGAAGAGTTAAGTAAAATAGAAGGCGTTCAAGTTGCCAATCCTAAAGGCGCTTTTTATTGCATTGCGCAATTACCTATAAAAAACTCAGATGCCTTTGCACAATGGCTGTTAGAATCTTTTGATGTCGATAATGAAACTGTAATGGTAGCTCCTGCGGCAGGTTTTTACAGCACGCCTGGTGTTGGTTTAAATCAAATACGTATCGCGTACGTTCTTAATACTGAGAGCCTTGTAAAGGCTGTAAATATTTTAAAAGAAGCCCTTAAAGTATACCAAGATTAGTGCATATACAACATAACATATCTCTAAAGCCATACAATACCTTCGGAATTGATGTTAAAGCAAAGCAATTTGTTTCGGTATCATCTATTGAAGAATTAAAGGATATCTATACCTCAAGTGCATATCCGAAAAAATTTATTTTGGGAGGTGGTAGTAACATGTTGCTTACAAAGGATATTGATGCTCTTGTTATTCATTTAAACCTAAAAGGAAAACAGATTATTTCTCAATCTGATAATGAGGTTTTAGTACAAAGTCTAGCTGGTGAAAATTGGCATGAATTTGTATTATGGACACTTGAAAATGATTTTGGCGGCTTAGAGAACTTATCTCTTATTCCTGGAAATGTTGGTACAAGTCCAATTCAAAACATAGGTGCATACGGAGTTGAATTAAAAGATGTTTTTCACTCTTGTAACGCTCTAAATTTAGAAACTTTAGAGGTCGAAACCTTTACTAAAGATACCTGTGAATTTGATTACCGAAATTCTATTTTTAAACAACAGGCTAAAGGGAAGTATATTATTACTAGCGTTATGTTTAATTTAAGTGCCAAGGAACATATATTACATACTAACTATGGCGCTATCACTTCAGAATTGCAAGCTATGATGGTTACTGAGCCAACAATTCAGGATGTGTCTAAAGCAGTAATTGCTATTAGAGAGAGCAAACTCCCTGACCCAAAAGAGATAGGGAATTCGGGTAGTTTTTTTAAGAATCCTATCATTTCAAAATCTGAGTTTTTAAAATTCAAGAAGAATTTTCCTGATGCTCCACATTATATCGTTTCAGATAAAGAAGTTAAAGTTCCAGCTGGCTGGCTTATTGAACATGCTGGTTTTAAAGGTAAAACTTTTGATAATTATGGGGTACACAAAAAACAGGCTTTAGTTTTGGTAAATTATGGTGGTGCAAGCGGAAATGATATTTTAGAGTTATCACAATTAATTCAAGAGACAGTTGCTCGTATTTTTGATATTAACATAGAAGCAGAAGTTAATATTATATAAGCAAAAAGCCTCAAATAAATGAGGCTATTGTTCACTACAGAATAGTTTTTTGAAAATGCTATTAATCAATTTTCCTTTAGGAAGAAAAAATTCTATTCCACAGAAATTATATGTTAAATGGATTAAATTCTGTTTTGGTATTATTTTACTAATTTTACCAACTTAATCTATATACGGATGAAATTTATTTTTAGACGTTTTAAAATTCATTTTTTTTAATAAAATTTTAATTTCTAGTTTTTGAGCACTTCAATAGAACAACAAATTGTAGAATTACTCGCTAAAGGCGATAAAAAAGCACTCAATCTTCTTTACGAAAATTATGCAGATAGCCTCTATGGTGTTATCTTAAAAGTTACAACTAATGAAGAACTAGCACAAGATGCCCTTCAAGAAACATTTGTGAAGGTTTGGAAAAATTCTAAAAAATACGATTCTAAAAAGGCCAAATTATTTACTTGGCTCTTCAGAATTGCGAAAAATACAGCTATAGATAAATTAAGAAGTTTCAACAATAGATTTGAAAAAGAAGTCCAAATCGATAAATCAAACGTATATATCTTACCAACAGCAAGTTTAAACCAAGATGTCTTGGATTTAAAGGAGCATGTTGCACGGCTAGATGAGAAGTATCAAATAGTCCTTAAAGCCTTGTTTTTTGAGGGAATGACCCAACAAGAAGCAAGTGAAGAGCTTGATATACCATTAGGTACTATAAAGTCTAGATTAAAAATTGGATTGAGAGAACTAAAAAAGGTTTACGATCCAGAAATAAATTAAGAAATGGAAAAAAAATTACATACTTTTTTTCAATCTGGTTTACTTGACAAGTATATACTAGATGAAATATCTGCTTCAGAACGTCTGAAAGTAGAGCAATTTATTGAGACCTATCCAGAAGTGGAAAGCGAATATCTGAGATTGCAAGATAATCTTGAGATTTTAGCCAAAGCTGATGCTGTAGAAGCTCCTAAATTTGTTTTAGATAACATCAAAAATGAATTAGAAGAAGAAGCCACTCCTGTAATTACACTTGAAAGACCAAGACGAAGAACGCCTTGGTATAGCATTGCTGCTAGTATTGTCGCTCTTCTTTTTGCTGGTGGTTACTATATGAAGTACCAACAAAATCAAGAATTAATCAAAGAAAACCAAGTTGTTGTTGACGAAATTTTTGATTTGAGAAGTGATATTGAAGACAATAACAAAAAGCTTGACAATTTAATGCGTCAGTTCATGAAGTTAAATAATCCTGAAACTGAAAAATATGTGTTAAGAGGAAATGCTCGTGCTAAAGATTTAAAAACAGTAGCGTATATAAATGCTATTGAAAAAACATCTATGATTGATGTTGTTTCTTTACCTCAGTTATCTGAAGATCAATTTATTCACCTTTGGGCTGAAATGGAAGATCATTTTGTAAGCCTTGGTATTCTTGACCCTTCACAAAAAAACATGCAATCTGTACCTTATATGGAAAATGCTTTAGGGTTAAGTATTACAATTGGACCAAAAGAAAATGCTGACAAAACTGATGAAGCTGTTGCAGAAATAGAATTAAAGAATCGAAATAACTAACAGTTATTTAAACAAATATAAAAGCCACTTTAGGATGACTAAAGTGGCTTTTTTTTATGGATCGTTATTTATTCTTTATCAAAAAATGCCTTGTGAATGAATCCAGCCACTATAGCACCAGCAATAGGAGCCAGCCAAAACAACCATAATTGTGACGTAAATTCTCCACCTGCAAAAATAGCCTGACTTGTTGAACGCGCAGGATTGACAGAAGTATTAGAAATAGGAATACTTATTAAATGAATTAAAGTTAATCCAAGACCAATAGCAATTGGAGCAAAACCTTTAGGAGCTCTTACATTGGTACTCCCTAAAATAATTAACAAAAAGAATAATGTCAATAAAAATTCAGCAATAAGCACAGACATCATACTATAACCATCTGGTGACTGGTCACCATAACCATTAGAGGCAAAACTACCTATATCTACAAAATCAGATTTACCAGTTAAAATAAGGTAAAGAGCACCAGCTGCAGCTATAGCTCCAATAACTTGAACAATAATATAACCAATGAGGTCTTTTGCTGGAAATTTTCCTGCCGACCACAGTCCTAAAGAGACTGCAGGATTAAAATGTCCTCCAGATATATGTCCAACAGCATAGGCCATTGTTAACACTGTTAAACCAAAAGCCAATGCCACGCCAGCAAAACCAATTCCTAATTCTGGATAAGCAGCAGCAAAAACTGCACTACCACAACCTCCAAAAACAAGCCAAAATGTTCCAAAGAACTCTGCTAATAATTTTTTCATAATAATTAATATTAGTTAGTAAAAAGATTAATTTATTAATTATAAGACACTTAAACAATTAACAAGGTCACATATTTGTCTTTGCTTCCTATAATTAGTATTCATAATAAGGACTAAAAACATTCAAAATTTTTATCTTTGCACAAACAAAAAATAACCAGAAGCAGATGAAACTCATTCTAATAACTTTAGTACTCTTAGGTTTAAGCGTTGCTGGAATTGCAATTAAAATATGGGCAAAAAAAGACGGTAAATTTGCTGGCACTTGTGCTAGTCAAAACCCAATGCTTAACCAAGAAGGGGAAGCTTGTGGCTTCTGCGGAAAAACACCAGACCAGTTCGAAAATTGTAACGAACCTCAACACTCCTAACCATTGTTGCTTCTTTTTGACGTACTCTTTTACGTTTTTATTGCTATTGTAGCTATTCAAATTATTTACTACGGATTTATCTTCGGAAAATTTGCTTCAGTAAAACAAAAAAAGACTTCAGTTAAAAACCAACCTGTTTCAGTCATTATTTGTGCAAAGAATGAAGCTGAAAACCTAAAAACCAATTTACCGTCAATATTATCTCAAGCATATCCAAGCTTTGAAATAGTTCTCATCAATGATAATTCTTCAGATGATACATTACAAGTGATGCAAGCATTTAGTAAAGATCATGAAAACATTAAAATAGTTAATGTAAAACCTATAGAAGTATTTTGGGGAAATAAAAAATACGCATTAACACTAGGCATAAAAGCTGCAAAATACAATACTCTTTTATTTACTGATGCCGATTGCAGGCCAACATCTAAGCATTGGATTAGCAAAATGAGTGAACGCTTTGATTCCCAAAAAACACTTGTTTTAGGTTATGGACCTTATCAAAAAATCAAAGGGTCATTACTCAATTTACTTATTAGGTTTGAAACCTTTATGACCGCTGTTCAATATTTTTCTTATGCCTTATTAGGACAAACATATATGGCAGTTGGCAGAAACCTAGCCTATAGGAAAGAACTGTTTTTTGAAGCCAATGGTTTTATGGATCACATGAAAGTACTGTCTGGCGATGACGATTTATTTGTAAATCAGGTAGCAAGCAAAAAAAACACTGCCATTTGTATTGCCAAACAAAGTTTTACAGAATCGATTCCAAAGCATACATTTTCAGAATGGTTTCTTCAAAAACGTAGACACGTGAGTACGGCTTCTCATTATAAACTAAAGCATAAAGTGCTTTTAGCCTTATTTTATTGTTCGCAATTTCTATTTTGGGGCCTTTCCATTATATTATTAATTATACTACATCAATGGCAAATTGTTGTGGGACTCATTTCCTTAAGATTTATTGTTCAATATGCAACACTCTATTCTGCAGCTGCTAAGCTCAAAGAAAAAGATTTGATCTTATTCATTCCTTTTCTTGAATTATTTCTAATTACTTTTCAATTCTTTATATTTATAAAAAATCTCTCATCAAAACCTCAACATTGGAAGTAAAAGACGCGATAGAAAAGGCTAAAGAAAATGATCAAATCGCTTTTAATTTTCTATTAGACACCTTTTGGAACACTATTTATGGATTTCAATTGAAGCGTACCGAAAATGAAAACGATGCTGAAGATATTACCATACAAACATTCTCTAAAGCTTTTGATAAAATTCATACGTATAATGACAAATATGAATTTAAAACATGGCTTGTAACCATTTCTAAGAACATTCATATCGATTTGGTACGAAAGCAAAAATCTACAATATCTAGTCGATCAAACGCTAATGAAGACGATGACTATTATACGATTATTGACGAATCTCCTTCACCTGAAGATAAACTAATAACAGAACAAAATTTAGCAAAGCTACTACGAGATATTAAGAAGCTAAAACCTCATTATCAAGAGGTCATTAATCTGAGATATTTTCAAGAGTTGACCTATAAAGAAATCTCAAAACATTTAGATGAACCTATCAACAATGTAAAAGTAAAACTGTTAAGAGCTAAAAAGCTGCTTGCCGAAATTATTAAGAAAAAGTAATGTCTTTCAGTCTTAAAAAAATAGGTCCGGGATTATTATTTGCAGGCGCAGCCATTGGTGTCTCCCATCTTGTACAATCTACAAGAGCTGGGGCTGATTTTGGTTTTGGATTGATTTGGGCCCTATTGCTAGTCAATATTTTTAAATATCCGTTTTTTCAATTTGGTCCACGCTATGCAATGGCTACAGGAGAGACACTTTTAGATGGTTACAAAAAATTGGGGAAAGGTGTACTTATAGCCTATTTCATTTTGACTATTGCTACAATGTTCACTATTCAAACTGCTGTAACTATTGTCACAGCTGGTTTAGCTGAATCAATTTTTGGAGATTTTATTTCTACGAAAATATGGACCGTTATTATTCTTAGTATTTGCTTTGTTATCTTGATTATTGGTAAATATAGTTTTCTCGATAAACTCATGAAGTTTATCATTGTTACACTAACTCTAAGTACCATAGTTGCTGTTTGTTTTGCATTTAAAAATTCTACACAACCAACAGCACTAACGCAAGTGTTTCCAAATGCTATGCAATTTGGCTTTCTAATTGCATTTATGGGCTGGATGCCAGCACCTTTAGACATTTCCGTTTGGCATTCACTTTGGGCTATAGAAAAGAAAAAAGAAGACACTGATTTTAGTGTAAAATCATCACTTTTTGATTTCAACGTTGGTTATTTTGCTACGATTATACTTGGATTAGGCTTTTTGGCCTTAGGCGCCTTGGTCATGTTTAATAGTGGAGAAAACTTTAGTGGAAAAGCTGATGTGTTTTCAAATCAGCTCATTTCAATGTATACTAAAAGCTTAGGAAATTGGTCTTATCTCATTATTGGCATTGCAGCTTTTACGACCATGTTCAGCACAACCCTTACAACACTAGATGCGTCACCAAGAGCTATGGTCAAAACAACTCAACTCTTATTTGGTAATCAAATGAAGCGATCTTACTTAGTATGGATTTTAATTTTGATCTCTGGAACCATTCTTATTTTCTTCAAATTCAAATCTGATATGGCGTTGCTAATAACTATTGCTACGGTTTTATCATTTATTACTGCTCCTTTATACGCTATTGCGAATTACGTATTAATCTCAAGTCGTCATACACCTAAAGAATGGAGACCATCAACAGGTATCCATATTTTAAGCTGGTTAGGGCTTTTATTTTTGGTGGGATTTAGCATTTGGTATATCGCATTAAATAAAGATATGTTTATTCAATTTTATGATTGGCTAACTCAATTACTTTAAGAGAAAAATTAATAGAATACTTCGTATCTTTGCTGTCTCTAATTAATGTAGATGGATACAAATACCGAATCAAAACCTGTAGTACCTCGTCAACCAAAACCAAAATGGCTTCGTGTTAAACTTCCTACTGGGAAAAAATATACCGAGTTAAGAGGACTGGTAGATAAATACAAACTCAATACAATTTGCACTTCTGGAAGTTGTCCTAATATGGGTGAATGCTGGGGAGAAGGCACTGCCACTTTTATGATCTTAGGAAACGTGTGTACGCGTTCTTGTGGATTTTGTGGTGTAAAAACTGGTAGACCAGAAACGGTGGATTGGGATGAACCTGAAAAAGTAGCACGCTCAATCAAAATTATGGGTATAAAGCATGCGGTTTTAACAAGTGTTGATAGAGATGACCTCAAAGATATGGGAAGTATCATGTGGAGTGAAACGGTAAAAGCTGTAAGACGTATGAACCCAGAAACAACGCTTGAAACACTTATCCCAGATTTCCAAGGTATTGAACAACATATCGACAGAATTATTGACGTTGCTCCCGAAGTCGTATCTCATAATATTGAAACGGTAAGACGACTCACAAGAGACGTTCGTATACAGGCAAAATACGATAGAAGCATGTCTGTGCTCAAATATTTAAAACAACAAGGACAACGTCGCACTAAATCTGGCATCATGTTAGGTCTAGGAGAGACACGTGAAGAGGTAATTGAAACACTTCACGATTTGAGAGAAAATGACGTAGACGTTGTGACTATTGGACAGTATTTACAGCCAAGTAAAAAACATTTACCTGTAAAACAATTTATTCAACCAGATCAATTTGACGAATACAAAGACATTGGTTTAAAATTAGGATTTCGTCACGTAGAAAGTAGTGCCTTAGTTCGATCGTCTTACAAAGCTCAAAAACATATTAATTAATGATTCGTGTCGCTATTAATGGATTTGGTCGTATTGGCCGTAGAGTGTTCAGGCTTATTGAAAACAGAGACGATATTAAAGTTGTAGCCATCAATGATCTGGCAGATGCTCGAACACTCAGTCATTTATTAAAATATGATAGCATTCATGGGGTTTCTACACATGATATTTCTTATACTCAAGATCACATTACCTTAAATGATAGATCTATCCCACTACTCAACTGTAGTCATCCTAAACTTATTAATTGGTCTCCTTTTGATGTCGATTTTGTGATTGAATCCACAGGAAAGTTTAAAACGTCTACTGACTTGATGCATCATATTAATAATGGTGCTAAACGAGTAATTTTATCTGTTCCTCCTATTGAAGATGACATTAAAACAGTTGTTTTGGGTGTTAATGACAATGAAGTAGATGGTAATGAGCTCATTCTTTCTAATGCTTCCTGCACGACAAACAATGCCGCACCAATGATTTCTGTAATACATGAGCTTTGTGGTGTAAAGCAAGCTTATATTACAACGGTTCACTCCTACACTACAGATCAAAGCTTACATGATCAACCGCATAAAGATTTACGCCGAGCAAGAGCCGCTGGACAATCTATTGTTCCCACAACAACTGGAGCCGCTAAAGCGCTAACTAAGATTTTTCCTGATTTATCCGATGTAATTGGTGGTTGTGGAATTAGAGTTCCTGTGGCAAATGGTTCTTTAACAGATATCACTTTTAACGTTGAAAAAACAGTGACCATTGAAGACATTAATAAGGCTTTTGAAAATGCATCTAAAACACATCTAAAACATATTCTTCAATACACTGAAGATCCAATTGTATCAATTGATATTGTTGGTAATTCGCACTCCTGTATATTTGATGCCCAAATGACTTCTGTTATAGGAAATATGATAAAAATTGTTGGCTGGTATGACAATGAAACTGGGTATTCAAGTAGAATTTTAGATTTAATTTGCAATTTATCGATGAAATAGTGTCTTTTATCGAATAAATATTTATATTTGTTCAAATGAAAGTGGCCAAATATGTCCCAAACTAAGTATTACATAGTTGCTTTTTTAATAAGTTTTTCATGCGCACTATTTGCTCAATCTAATGATATTGAGGATATTGACGTGTTAAAAATGCGTATTAAAAACACCATTGCTCAATCGGATTTAGATAGAGAACGTGGTGATTATTTTAATGCTAAAGATAATCTTGAAAGTGCATTAGATATTGCTGTTAGCATAGATGATAAAAAGAGTCAAGGGATTATACACACTAAAATTGGAAAACTTCAATTCACTGTCAACGAATACAACAAAGCATTAGTATCTCTTACTAAAGCAGCTGGAATACAACGAGAATTAAATGATGATGTCAATCTCGCCATTACATATAGTATTAGAGGTACGCTTCATGCCAGTAAGAAAGAATATAAAGATGCCTTAGAGTATTTAAAATCTGCCAAAACACTTTTTGAGGAAGAAGATCTGGAAAATAAAATTCCAGAAGTAACTCTTACTCAAGCTAAAATTCATTTAAGCTTAAAAGATTACAAAACAGCAAAGGCATTATTTGAGAACACGATTGTTTCTGCAAAGAAAAACAATCAAAATACGATTCTCTCCAATGCTTTAATATACAATGGAAAAGCATTAGATAAATTAGGAAACAATAAACAAGGTATCGCCCTTGCTGATGAAGGTTTACAAATTGCAAAAGCCGAGAAATCAGTAGAAAATATTAATGAGGGTTACCTTACTTTAAGCGCTATATATGAAAATGATAAGAATTTTGAACAAGCGCATGATTACCTTCAAAAACATGTGCAGTTTTCAGATTCTATCTTAAATATAGAACGTGCAAATCTATCTCCTGAAAAAAGAGCAGAACGCATAAGCACGTACAACGCAGCCGAATTTCAGAAACTAAAAAAGCAAGTCGAAGATCAAGAATCTGACAGTAATCTAGCTAAGATTACAACTATTTTAAGTATTGCCTTAATTACTATTCTATCGCTATTGACATTGTCCTTATATAAGAACAATAACATTAGATTGAAGTCAAACAATATGCTTCAAGAAAAAAATGATGATTTAATTGAAGCCATGAAAAAAGCCGAGCTTGCTTCAAAAACTAAAGCTAATTTCTTGTCTACCGTAACGCACGAGTTAAGAACTCCACTTTATGCTGTTACAGGTTTAACAAATATGTTGTTAGAGGAAGAACCAAGTGAAAAGCAAATTCCGCATTTAAAATCGTTAAAATTCTCAGGAGATTATCTATTGACCTTTATCAATGATATCCTTCAAATTAATAAAATCGAAGCCAATAAAGTAGAGTTAGACCCTGTATTGTTCAATCTTAAAACTAAGGTTGAAAACGTATGCTCTGCTCTTAATAACTCGGCATTAGATAATAATGTAATCATGCATTATGATTACCAAAAAGACTTACCAGAAACGTTCATTGGTGATAACCTTAAAATTTCTCAAATTCTAATAAACCTTATTGGTAACTCCATCAAATTCACAAAAGATGGAGACATCTGGGTTAGAGTTTATAGTATTGCCAATAAAGGAAACGATTATACCTTACGATTTGAAATCGAAGATAATGGTATTGGTATCTCTAAAGAAAAACAAGACAATATGTTTGAGAGCTTCTCCCAAGGCTCAATACAGATCAATAGGAAATATGGTGGAACAGGTTTAGGTCTGTCAATCGTAAAAGGTCTTATTGAAATATTAAAAGGAAAAATCTACTTAAAAAGTGAACTTGGAAAAGGAACAACATTCTTCTTCGAGATTCCATTAACCTACGCTCCAGAAACTGTTAAAATCGAAAAAGAAGACTATTCTAAAAACATTAGCAAATTGGACATTAGTAACATTAAGATCTTGATTGTTGAAGACAATAAGATCAACCAAATGATCACAAAAAAGATTCTTAATAAAATGAATCTAGAATGTGATATCGTAGATAATGGAGAGGCAGCTGTAGAGAAAGTCAAGGAAAACACTTACAATGTGGTCTTGATGGACATCCATATGCCTGGCATTAGCGGATTAGAAGCCACTAAAATCATTAGAACTTTTGATAAAGAGTTAACTATTTTTGCCTTAACCGCTGTAACACTAGAGGATAAAATGCATGAGTTTGACGAAGCAGGGTTTGATGATATTATCTCAAAACCATTCAAGCAAGAAGATTTTGAAAAGAAACTTTATGAAGTGCTTGCAGCCAATCAAAACACAGCATCTTCGTTCTAAAAAGAGCTTATAAATGATATGATTTCCGTATCAAACGCATCACTTTTATCTATCTGAAAAGTGATAGGCAAATAATACAACAGCGAGGTATTAGCATCAAAACTATCTTGAAGCCTCATATAATCCTTTTCGGTTGTTAAAATAACTTCCTTTTGCCTCAATACATCAATTTCTGAAGTAGAAAACACATGATGATCCTTAAATTTTAAATGCTCAAAATCTATAGATTTAGACCTAAGGTAATCTAATAATGATTTAGGATTTGCTATTCCTGTTACTAATGTAATAGTCTTTCCTATTAAATGTTGAAGCGGAAAACGATCCGACCCGTTATAAATATATTCTGAATAAGATATCGCACTAAAATAAACGCTCTGATGCGGTAATGGTCTTAACTGCTGCGTGATATGTTCTTTTTCCGAAGATGATAACGACGTAGGGCATTTGGTCACCACAATACAATCGGCACGTTTCGCTCCGGCTCTAGGCTCTCTTAAATTACCCGTTGGCAACACAATGTCATTACTATATAAATCACCATAGGCTGTCAACAAAACATAAAAACCTGCCTTCACTTTGCGATGTTGAAAAGCATCATCCAATACAATTACTTCAGGTGACTTCATCAATTGTAAAGTCTCAATCCCATGCTGTCTATTTTCATCAACAGCAACAGACACATGGCCTTTAAATTTATTATAAAACTGAAAAGGCTCATCGCCTATAGTCTCGGCGGAGGCATGTTCATCTGCTAGAACAAACCCTTTAGTTTTACGCCCATAACCTCTGCTTAAAATGGCTAATTGATATTGCTTTTCTTTTAGTAAACCAATAATATATTCTGTTGTTGGTGTTTTTCCCGTACCTCCGGTACTTAAATTACCTACACAAATTACAGGGATATCATAAGATTTTGAAGAGAACCAGCCTAAATCATAAAACTTGTTTCGTAACCAAGTCACCAAATAATAAATAGGAATAAAAGGAAAAAGTATTTTTCTGAGTAGCTTCATTAGAACGAAGTTAATATTTTATATTTGTTTTTAAACTTAACACCATAAATAATATGATTGTTCAAGATGTGATAACCTATCTAGAAAATTTGGCGCCTTTAGCTTATGCAGAAGATTTTGATAATGTCGGACTCTTAGTAGGCAATAAAAAAGCTAAAGTCTCAGGAGTTTTGGTCACCTTAGATACCTTAGAAGCTGTTGTAGATGAAGCTGTTGAAAACAATTGTAATCTTATTGTGAGCTTTCACCCTATTATTTTTAAAGGTTTGAAATCACTTACCGGAAAAACCTATGTAGAACGAACAGTCTTAAAAGCCATTAAACATGATATCGCAATTTATGCCATCCATACAGCTCTAGATAACGCTCTCAAAGGCGTTAACGATATTATTTGTAATACACTTGGATTAGAGAACAAGCAAATATTAATTCCGCAAAAAGGGACCATTAAAAAATTGACGACCTATGCTCCCCTCGGAAATGCAAATGCTTTAAGAGCTCAACTATTTAAAGCAGGTGCTGGAAATATTGGTAATTATGACAACTGTAGTTTTAATGCACAAGGCATAGGAACATATCGAGGAAATGAAGCTTCAAATCCTACATTAGGAAAAAAAGGTGAATTACATCAAGAAGAAGAAATTCAAATTTCAGTAACATTTAATAAACACATAGAATCAAAGCTACTACAGACACTATTTGAACAGCATCCTTATGAAGAGGTTGCCTTTGAAGTCACTACTCTCGATAATTATGACCAAAATATTGGTATGGGAATGGTTGGAGAACTCAAAAATGCACAAACGACAACATCGTTTTTTGAATTTCTAAAAGAAAAAATGAAGGTGTCCTGTATTAGGCATTCTCAAATTACAAAAGATACAGTTAAAAAAATTGCTGTTTTAGGTGGCTCAGGAAGCTTTGCCATCTCTGCTGCTAAACGTGCTGGAGCAGACATTTTGATTACGGCCGACCTAAAATACCATGATTTCTTTTCGGCCGAAGGTGACATTATTTTGGCAGATATTGGACATTATGAGAGTGAACAGTTCACAAAAAACTTTTTAGTAGACTATCTCTCAAAAAAAATCACTAATTTTGCAGTCGTTTTATCAACGACGAATACAAATCCGGTAAAGTATTTATAATTATGGCAAAAAAAGCTGAAGCATCTGTTGAAGATAGATTAAGAGCACTCTATGATTTACAATTAATCGATTCTAGAGTAGATGAAATAAGAAACGTTAGAGGTGAGCTACCTCTTGAGGTTCAAGACCTAGAAGATGAAGTTGAAGGTTTAAATACGAGACTTGAAAAGTTAGCGACGAATCTTGATTTAATTGACGATCAAATTAAATCAAAAAAGAACTTAATTGAAGAAGCCAAAGCGCTTATCAAAAAGTACACAGAGCAACAAAAGAACGTTAGAAATAACAGAGAATACAATTCTTTAACTAAAGAAGTTGAGTTTCAGGAATTAGAAATTCAACTAGCTGAAAAGCACATCAAAGAATTTAAAGTTCAAATAGAGCAGAAAAAAGAAGTGATCGACGAGACAAAAGATCGTCTTAAAGATCGTAAAACACACTTAAAACATAAACGTGGTGAGTTAGATGCTATCCTAGCAGAAACTCAAAAAGAAGAAGAAGCATTAATTAAAAAATCTGCAGATTTCCAAAAGAAATTAGATGAGCGTTTAGTAAATGCTTACTTACGTATAAGAAATAATGTGAAGAACGGATTAGCAGTTGTACCAATTGAAAGAGGAGCATCTGGAGGATCCTTCTTTACTATTCCACCACAAATTCAAGTAGAAATTGCATCTCGTAAAAAAGTAATTACAGATGAACATAGTGGTAGAATTCTAGTTGATGCACAATTGGCTCAAGAAGAAAAAGAAAAAATGGAGAAAATGTTTGCTAAACTTTAATCCTAACAATACTTTAGAACAAAGCCTTTATCTTAATCGATAAAGGCTTTTTCATTTTAATAAAACTTTCACAAACTTAATTTTAAGGTTTCTTATCTTTATTCGACCTATTGAAAAAGAAAGAAACCATTATGAAAAGACTATTAAGTACCTTAGCCGTTGTCGTATTATTTAGCTGTCAAAATAATGCTCAAGTCAGCAAAAAACAACAAGCAGTCATCGATGCCAAACCCATTGAGGTTCCTATAAAAGATGGAAAAGCCAGAGCCTACTTTGCCAGTGGATGTTTTTGGTGTGTCGAAGCCATTTATGAGAGCGTAAAAGGTGTTGAAGAATCTATTAGCGGATACTCAGGAGGTTTTACCGAAAATCCAACCTATGAACTTAGCAATACAGGAAGAACTGGTCATGCAGAAGCCGTAGAAATTATATACGACCCAAAAGTAGTTAGTTTTGAAACCTTAGTCGATGTATACTTTGCATCTCAAAATCCTACACAAGTTAATGGACAAGGACCAGATCGAGGGTCACAATACCGCTCCATTATTTTTTATCAAAATGACGCTCAAAAGAAAATAATAGAAGAGAAAAAAGCTGCTTTAGCAAAACAATTAAATGCCAAAATCGCATCTGAAGTATATCCATTTCAAAAGTTTTGGAAGGGAGAAGATTACCACCAAGATTATGAAAAATTACATCCTAATCAAAGCTATATTAGAAATGTATCTATTCCAAGATTAAATAGATTTAAAGCAAAAATGCCAGAGGTTTTGAAAGAAAAATCTGAACATTAGTGTATTTCGTCGATTAAATTTGGATTTTTGTCGATATAAAATGTATTTTGACGACTCAGTAATTTAAAGATTACCCCAAATCTCAAAATACTTTTACGATGAAAAAAATTACTTACCTACTATGTTTTGCATTACTCTCTTGTGTAGTCTATGCGCAAACTCCTGGTGTACCAATGTATTCAAATCCAAATCAATACATAGAATATATCCCAGGAAATCTACCGATTATAATCGCTGTTCCTCATGGAGGTATACTACAATCTGGAGAAACCATTGGTGGTGTATTTTATCCTGACGATGACTCTAATTTACCAGACAGGACTTGTGGCAACAATGATAGAGATGTCAATACAGATGTACTTATACGTCGAATTCAAGACGAACTATATGCGCAAACAGGTGGCTATGCCCATATTATAATAAACAATCTTCACAGATCTAAAATGGATCCAAATGGTATGCCTAGTGCAGGGTCATGTGGAAATAGTCATGCAGCTTCTTACTGGAGTGATTTTCATTATTTCATTAATGATGCTAGTGCTAGTGTCGAAGCAAATTGGGGCAAAGGCCTCTATATTGACTTGCACGGTCATGACCATACAGTTCCTAGAATTGAAATTGGATATAACATTACTGCATCAGAACTTAATACTAGTGATTTAAACAGCACTCAAATCATTGACAAATCTACAATCTATAACTTAATTAATAACAACATAAATGGCTTGTCTTACGAGGAGTTAGCTAGAGGAAACAATAGCTTGGGACAATTATTCCAAAATGCTCCAGGCACCTATTATAATAGTATCGATCCATCTGGTTCAGAAACAAGTTATCAAGAATGTGGTGTAAGTTCTGGTTACAGAGCTGTTCCAAGCAATTCAAATTATGGTAATGATGTTTGTGACGACACTATGCCATTAACTCATTCTTATGATGACGGAAATGATTACAATAACAGAAGACATGGTTCTGGAGATGGAACTGGAGGCCCTGCAAGTACTGGCGGAGGCGGGAATATTGATGGTATTTCGATCCAAGTGAACAGTCGCCTTAGAGATTTAGGAAGTCCTTATGATGCTATGCCTAACACTTTAGACCCTTTTGCTATCGATTATGCCAATGTGATTTTAGAATACTTGAGTATTCATTATGATAATTTTTCAGAATTTGATTATGATGCCGCTAGCTATGACATTACTGATGTTGATCCAACGCCTTCATTAACAAATGGTATATCAGGTGGAATTTACCTCAGTACACCTGCTGGATTAGTAATAGACCAAGACACAGGAATTATAGATACGTCTGCCTCTGCTGTTGGCAACTATACAGTTACTTATTCTGTAGGTCCAACATCGGCAATGAGCTCTCCAAATAGATTCTACAATACCTCAAGAAACATCGAAATAACAAATGATGCTTTAAGTGTTTCTGAAGAAGAATTTATTACTGTAAAGTTGTATCCAAATCCAACTACTGGTCTTTTAAACTTCGAATCTACTATTCTACTTTCAGAAGTAAAAGTTCATAGTATTCTTGGACAGCGTGTAAAAACAATCGCTATCAATAATGAGCAATCGTCAATAGACTTATCTGGTTTAAGAACTGGCTCTTACTTAGTTACTTTTTATACTAATGAGCAATCTTTAGGTTCAAAATTGATTGTAAAAAACTAGAGTTTAGTCGCTTTAATTTCAAAAAGAAGAGGGTATAGTTTATCCTTTGTTACATAGTTGCCAGATTTAGTTTTTACTAGGTCTGGCAATACATTATATGGGCTTTCATCATATTCATTCAAATAGTCAATTTTTAATCCAGCTTCAATAAGTACATTTATAACTTCACTCAATCCATGGTTCCAACCATATTCTTTACTAACCATTTTAGAACCCTCATCAGCATAGGTGCCTTCGTATTCTTCATAAATAGCATCATCCTGCATGTAACCATACTTCATAATTGATTTTCCATCTAAGTAATCAAACATCCAAACGATTGGGTGAAATTCGACTATGTAAAATGTTCCTCCTTTATGTAATCGATCTGCTATCATTTGTCCCCAAGGTTTTAAATCGGGTAACCAACCTATCACGCCATAAGAAGTAAATACAATATCAAATTTTTCTTTGATATACTCAGACGTATCCAAAACATTACAGCATGTAAATTTTGCGTCTAAATTTAGCTCGTCATTCAAAGATTTGGCAAGCGCTATGCCTTCATCACTTAGGTCTATACCAACGCACTTTGCTCCTAACCTGCTCCAACTCAACGTATCTTGGCCAAAATGGCATTGTAAATGCAATAATGATTTCCCTTTAACATCTCCAAGTGCTTCTAATTCATAGGTCATTAATGAAGATTTCCCGTTTTTGAACGCCTCTAAATCATACATTTCACTTTCAGAATGAACTTTTACTTTTTCATTCCAGGTAGTTCTGTTGACTTCAAAATGATCTTTACTCATAGACTTTAGTTTAAAACTCTAAAATAATAATAACTTCTGAAATGTAAAGATTGTCATACCTTTACAAAAAAACAAATGACACGACTACTTACCATCTTATGCTTATGTATATTACTAGCATCATGCAAAACTGAAACTAAAGACCAAAACACAGCTCCTGAGACCATTTCCGAAGAAAAAAAGGAATTAACTGTAGCTGAGAAGATTGCACAAGCTCATGGCTTTGAAAATTGGGAAAAAGTAAACCAAATTGAATTTACGTTTAATGTCGATAGAGGCGAAAATCATTTTGAAAGGCGTTGGTCCTGGCAACCAAAACATAATTATGTTGTTTCAACTGTAAGTATGGATTCAATTACAATGTATACGAGAGACACAATATTGAATCCTAATTATGAAAAAATTGATAAAGGTTTTATCAATGATAAATACTGGTTATTGGTTCCGTTTCAATTGGTTTGGGATGAAGGCACAACCATATCAGATCCAGTGAAGGAAGTCGCTCCAATCTCAAAAACCGAACTCAATAAAATTGTACTTACCTATGGAAACGAAGGTGGTTATACACCTGGTGATGCCTACGATATTTTTTATGATAATGACTATATCATTAGAGAATGGGTGTTTAGAGAAGGAAATAAAGAAGAACCATCAATGACAACTACCTTTGAAAACTATGAGGAGTTTAACGGTATCAAAATAGCAAAAGATCATAAAATGGCCGATGGAAACTTCAATCTCTACTTTTCAAACATTAAGATTAAGTAACAGAAAGTCTTAAAAAAATATTAAAGTTGATTAATTGTTGTAATGACAACATCCAACTCACGACTAATGGACGTATATAAAGTATAATATTCCGCGTTAGCGTCCATATATATTCAAAGCGCTTCAACTGCATTTAGTTGAAGCGCTTTTTACTTTTAACTAGCCTTTAAAACCTTCGTTGGTATGTGTACCATCACAATAAGGTTTATTGCGTGATGCACCACATCTACAAAATGCAGTCGTTCTGTTTTTTGTCTCTTTACGACCATCTTTATGTGTTACTTTTAATGTCCCATACACCAAAAGTGGTCCATCTTCAAGCACTTCAACTTTAGTTTCTAAAGTTTCTGCTTCTTTATTCTGTTCGTCATTCATATAATAACTCAATGCGCCTGAAGGACAAGCTTTCACCTGGTTCACTAAAATCTCAGTGGATGCCGCATCAATTTTAATCCATGGTCGTTCTTTAGGTTGGAATACCGCTCCTAGGCCTTTTACACAAATACCAGAATGGATACACGCTTCTGGTTTCCAAACTATTGTGACTTCACCATTACTATACTCTTTTGTCTTTCCCATATCGTTATGATTTCTTTAAAGATACTAAAAAAGTATTTCCTTTTCTCACTAAAAATGGCGCTTTCATCACTTCATTTCCTGACATATAATCCTTATTTTTGTTAGACAACATAAAACTAAAAACCTTGTCTAATTATCAATTAGGTCCTGAATTTGCTGAGTATCAAGACCAGAATGACCAACTTTCATCTTATAGAAATAAGTTTCATATGCCAAAGGACAGCAACGGCAATGAACTCATTTACATGACAGGAAATTCGTTAGGATTGCAACCAAAAATCACAAAAGATTATATCAATCAAGAATTAGATGATTGGGCAAGCCTAGGTGTAGAAGGTCATACTGAAGGCAAAAATCCTTGGTTACACTATCATGAGTTTCTAACAGAAACTATGGCCAACATTGTTGGCGCCAAACCTTTGGAAGTTGTAGTGATGAACTCATTAACTGCAAATCTTCATTTTATGATGGTGAGTTTTTACCAACCAACTCCTAAACGTTACAAAATATTAATAGAAGCCGATGCCTTCCCAAGTGACAAATATGCTGTAGAATCACAATTGCGTCATCATGGTTATGATGATAAGGAAGGTTTAATTCTTTGGAAAGCGCGCGAAGGTGAAGAGCTAGCTAATTATGATGATCTAGAGACCATACTGAAAGAACAAGGTGATGAGATTGCACTTATCATGATTGGAGGTGTCAATTATTACACAGGACAATTTTTTGATTTAAAACGAATTACTCAATTAGGTCATCAACATGGTTGTGTTGTTGGTTTTGATTGCGCTCATGGCGCAGGAAATGTAAAACTTGACCTTCACGATTCTGGAGCAGATTTTGCCGTTTGGTGCAGTTATAAATATCTAAACTCTGGGCCAGGCAGTTTATCTGGTGCGTTTGTTCATGAGCGTCATGCTTATAATAAAGAACTCAACCGCTTCACAGGTTGGTGGTCTCATAATAAACAAACACGCTTTAGAATGCGTGATGAATTTGACCAATTACCAGGTGCCGAAGGTTGGCAACTAAGTAATCCGCCAATTCTTTCAATGGCTGCAATTAGAGCATCACTAGATGTGTTTGCAGATGCTGGATTTGATGTACTTTGTAAAAAATCAAAACAGTTAACAGGCTATTTTGAATTCTTGCTAAATGAACTCAATAATTCAGATATTAAAATCATCACACCAAGCAATCCTGATGAACGTGGATGCCAACTTTCAATACAAGTAAAAAATGCCGATAAACGTTTGCATAATAAGCTTACGGAAGCTGGAATCATAACCGATTGGAGAGAGCCTGATGTGATTAGATGCGCTCCTGTCCCACTTTATAATTCTTATACAGATATTTATCAATTTGTAGAACGCTTGAAAACGATTTTGAATTAAAATGAAACAACAAAACATACTTATTATTGGTGCAGGACTCTGCGGAAGCTTACTCGCTTTACGCATGGGACAGCGTGGCTACAATGTCACTGTTTATGAAATGCGTCCCGATTTACGCAAAACTGATATCTCAGCTGGGCGCTCAATCAACTTAGCATTTTCTGATCGTGGCAATAAGGCTATGAAATTGGTCGGAATCGAAGACAAAGTAGAAGCGCTTTGCATTCCAATGAACGGCAGAATGCTTCATGACAAAGAGGGCAATACATTTTTATCAAATTATAGCGGACGAGACCACGAATACATCAACTCCATTTCAAGAGGTGGCTTAAATGCATTATTACTAGACGAAGCCGAAAAACACGATAATGTTACCATTCATTTTAATAAAAAATGTTTGTCTGTTGATTTTGAAAACACAACAGCTCTATTTCAAGATTATGACACCAAAGATGAGTTTATAGAAGATGCAGATGCCATTATTGCAACAGATGGCGCTGGTTCGGCACTGAGAAGAAGCTACTATTTAGAGCGAAAATTTTTATTTAGTTTTTCTCAAAATTACTTAACACATGGTTATAAAGAACTCACTATTCTTCCTACGGAAACTGGTGATTACAAAACATACAAAAATGCATTGCACATATGGCCTAGAGGTGATTTCATGGTCATAGCTTTGCCCAATTTAGATGGTAGCTTTACCGTAACGCTCTTTTTAAGTTATGATGAAGGCGAGTACAATTTCAATAATTTGACGACGCCAGAAATGGTTACCGAATTTTTCCAAAAAGAATTTCCAGATGCTCTAGAACTCATGCCAAATCTTGTTGAAGATTTCTTTGAGAATCCAACAGCACCTTTAGGAACTGTAAAATGTGCGCCTTGGCATTATAAAGGCAACACCTTGCTTATGGGAGATTCTGCTCATGCGATTGTTCCTTTCTACGGACAAGGAATGAACGCTTCTTTTGAGGATGTTGTAGAATTTGATGCCGTTTTAGACAAGCATGAAGGTAACTGGGAAACTGTATTTACAGCTTATGAAAAAACAAGGAAGAAAGATACAGACGCCATTGCAGATCTGGCCATTGATAACTTTCATGAAATGAAAGATCATGTGGCTAATCCCATTTTTCAAGAGAAACGCAAAATTGAAATGGCTTTGGAAAAAGAATTTCCAAATGACTACTCATCAAAGTATAGTTTGGTCACTTTTAATGAACATATTGGTTATAGAGAGGCTATGCTTAGAGGAAGAGCACAAGACAAAGCTATTTTAAATATGTTGGATGATGGTGTGATTTCACCTTCTGATGATTTAAAAGACCTTTTAGAAAAAGTAAAAAAAGAAACCGAAAACATATTAGATGAAGACAAAATAGCAAAAACACTTCATCATTAAAACTATATTATGAGCGAAAACACAGTAACACCAAGAGGCGCTTATCCACATGTAAAGCAAGTTGGCGATTTTATTTTTGTCTCAGGCACGAGTTCACGTAGACCAGATAATACTATTGCTGGCGTAGACATTATTGATGAGATGGGCACCAAACGTCTCAATATTGAAACCCAGACACGCGAAGTATTAAAAAACATAGAAAAGAATTTAGCTAAAGTTGGTGCATCGCTTAAAGATGTAGTAGATGTCACTTCATTTTTAGTAAATATGAATGACTTTGCAGGTTACAATAAAGCCTATGCAGAATTTTTTGACAAAGCCACAGGACCAACACGTACAACCGTTGCAGTACATCAATTACCGCATCCAGATTTGGTGGTTGAGATTAAGGTGATGGCCTATAAGACGTCATAATTAATGATAAAATTCTTTAGACATATTCGTAGATCACTTCTCTCGGAAGGCAAAACAGCTAAGTATCTCAAATATGCTATTGGTGAGATTCTACTTGTCGTTATAGGTATTTTAATTGCATTAGGAATCAATAACTGGAATGAAAATTTAAAAGCACAGAAGAACGAAAAAGTACTCTTACAAAAACTACAGGAAGAGAATCGATTAAATCTAGATGATCTAAATTCAGATTATGAGTATCGTGAAAATCTTGATCAAACTTTAGAGAATTTTAATGTATTCTTAGCCAGCGATTCCATAGAAAACCAACAAGCTAAGCTAAAAAATTATCTCGCCGACATTTTTAGATCTACATCCTATACATTCACACAAACTAATCTCATCAATTATATCAATTTGCATGATGACAGTTTTTCTGAACTTAACAAGGAGCTGTCAGAACTAAAAATCATGGAATATGATCTTCAAACCATTTCTGAAAAAGGGATTGATATAAAAATTAATAATTTCTTTGAAGCCTTGAAAGATGATGTCGACTTTAATACATTGCACATAGAATCATTTGAGACTTTAAAGTCTTTAGGGTTTAGAAATAATATTGTAATCATACAAAGTATTGAAAGTGAAATTTCATATCAGTTTAATAATACGATCAACCAAATCAAAAAAGTAGACGCCTTAATTAGTTCCCGTTTAAATAAAGATGAGATTGATTCATTACAAACAAAATAAAAGACTTAATTTTAGTCATCGAATTAGCAAATTAACGATCTAATTGAGTTGTAATGAACATCCAAAACTACATCAACGGCAATTTTCATAATCCAATTCAAGATAATTGGATAGATAATTATAATCCCTCCAATGGGACAATCTACGGACAAATTCCAAACTCAGATAAAGACGATGTTGAAAATGCATATATAGCAGCAAAATCTGCCTTTCCAAGTTGGTCGCAAACCACTTTAGAGGAACGCAGTCGCATTCTTATTAAAATTTCAGAATTACTCGAAGCCAACTTACAACGTTTTGCAGAAGCTGAAAGCAAGGACAACGGGAAACCTATTAGTTTAGCTAAAACAGTAGACATCCCAAGAGCGGCAAGTAATTTTAGGTTCTTCGGAAATGCCATTACTCAATTCGCTAGTGAAAGCCATGAAAGTGTTGGTCAACAAGCTATCAATTACACTTTGCGTCAACCCATTGGTGTTGTAGGTTGTATTTCCCCTTGGAATCTTCCGTTATATCTTTTTACTTGGAAAATTGCACCAGCATTAGCCACTGGCAATTGTGTGGTTGCAAAACCTAGTGAAGTAACTCCAATGACTGCCTATCTGCTTGGCGAAATTTGTAATGAAGCAGGACTACCAAAAGGTGTCCTCAATATTGTTCATGGTCTTGGAGGTTCTACAGGTCAAGCTATTATTGAACACCCAGACATCAAAGCTATCTCTTTTACAGGAGGAACTGCAACAGGTGCTCATATCGCTAAAGTTGCTGCTCCAATGTTTAAGAAGTTGTCTTTAGAATTAGGCGGGAAAAATCCAAATATCATTTTTGCCGATTGCGATTATGATGATATGCTCAACACAACAGTTCGTTCGTCATTTGCTAATCAAGGGCAAATCTGCCTTTGTGGAAGTCGGATTTTTGTAGAAGCTTCTATCTATGACAAATTTAAAACCGATTTTGTGGCAAAAGTGAAGCAACTTAAAGTTGGTCATCCATCTCAACCTGACACAAACATAGGTGCTCTAGTATCAAAACCTCACTTAGAAAAAGTCAAAGACTACATTCAAATTGCTAAAGATGAAAACGGAACTATTTTGTGTGGTGGTGATGACGTTGTCGTTGATGGGTTTGAAAATGGATATTATTTAGAACCTACGGTTATTGAAGTACCAAATGATGAATGCAGAGTCAACCAAGAAGAAATATTTGGACCTGTGGTCACTATTATGCCGTTTCACAGTGAAGATGATGTCTTACAAATGGCCAACAAGGTTAAATACGGTTTATCAGCAACACTTTGGACCAACGATTTAAAACGCACTATGCGTATGAGCAATCAACTTCAAGCTGGAATTGTTTGGGTAAACACGTGGATGATGCGTGACTTACGGACACCGTTTGGAGGTGTAAAAGCTTCTGGAGTAGGTCGTGAAGGTGGTTTTGAAGCCTTACGCTTTTTTACCGAAGCTAAAAATGTATGCATAAAATACTAACTTCAACCATGAAAGACTTTTGTAAAGTATATTTTGAAGCAAGACGTTTCTGTAGATAAAGCCATTAAAAGAGGACATTTAACAATTAATGTTCCAGTAATATTATGCCTAATTGGTTGTCCTGCTCTTGCTGTTTTTTTATCTAAAAAAGACATTATTCCGAGTTGGATGATTGCTATTGCTATTATTTTAGGCTTAGGATTAGGGTGGCTTATCTGGAGTATCCTAATTACCAAATGGCGTATTTGGGCTTTTGAACACGTGAGAAATGTTCATGAATTAAAAAAAAGAGCCATTGAAGAAAAATTGATTTGGGCTGATGGACACGTTTTTGAAAAAACAGAAATTAGATCCAAAAAAGATCAACTGAAATTAGATGCACTTGATTATAAGTTTCGTGAAGATGATATTTATGAAGAAGACCCGTCGGTTCCCTCAGTGACTAAAATTTACTATTCTAAAAAGCATAGCATATTTATTCTTTTATTTGGAATTGTCACGGTAATAATCAGTTTTGCACTGCTTTTTGATGATAGTATTAAAAGCTATATTATAGGAAGCTTTTTATTAGCTACTGGCGGCTCTTTGGCGTTCATGTCTATTAAAAAAACGTTTAACAACAGTGTTCAAATTACGATAGACAATAACGGTATACAGTTAGTTTCTGAACCTAAAATTAGTTGGTTTGAGATTTATGAAGACGCTATAACTTATGAAGGTATGGGGAAATCATCAACAGCTCACCTCACATTTTATGACGCCGACGATAGATTTTTTAAAATAAGCCTTGAAGATCTAAAGATAAAACCTGCAAGACTTGAAGTCATATTAAGAACCTATCGGATAAGGCATTCAAAAAATAACACATAACACACATACATCATTGAATAATTTATGTACTTTGACTAAAAATAAACAACCCATGAAAAAACTAATTTTACTCTTCTTTTTATTAACTATTAATATCTCATTTTGCCAAGAAGACTGGACCAATTTTGAAAACGAGACTTACAGTATAAAATATCCTGATAACTGGATATTTGATGATTCTGGTCAAATGCAGACGACATTTTTTATTTACTCTCCGTTGACTGAAGGCGATAAATTCAAAGAAAACATTAATTTAATCATACAAAGCCTAAAGGGAGCAAATGTTTCGATGGACCAATATGTAGAGTCTTCAATAAACCAAACAAAAGCAATGATTGAAAATGGAAAGGTTATTGAAAGTACAGGTGACAATAAACAACATACCATTGTATTGAGTGGTGACGTATCTGGCAATAAACTAAAATTTAAACAAGTCCTTATTTACAAAGAAGAAGTCATGTACATACTTACATTTTCTGCTCTTAGTTCGAGCTATGACGACTATCTTAAAACAAGCGATAAAATCATAACTAGTTTTAAAGTAAAATAAATGAATTTAGAATTAAATAATAAATATGCATTAGTCTGTGGTAGCACAGCAGGAATTGGTAAGGCTACTGCTATAGCCTTAGCCGAAGAAGGCGTTCAAGTGACACTAATTGCAAGAAATGAAGACAAGCTCAAGGCTACGCTTGAGCAACTACCTCAACATAGGCATCATGATTATATTGTTGCCGATTTTTCTAATCCGAGCGCTCTAAAAGAACGTGTGGAAGCTTATATCAATCAGCATCACGGATTTCATGTATTAGTTAATAATACAGGTGGCCCAAAAGGCGGTCCTGTTTTTTCTGCTGAAGTTGAGGAATTTGAAAACGCATTCACGCAACATTTAAAGTGTAATCATGTCTTAGCACAAGCTGTTGTTCCATTTATGAAAGGTGAAGGCTTTGGTCGTATTATTAATGTGATCTCTACCTCTGTAAAGCAACCTTTGGATGGCTTAGGTGTAAGCAATACCATTCGTGGTGCAGTAGCCAACTGGAGTAAAACATTAGCTAATGAACTTGGTCAATTTGGAATTACGGTAAACAACGTGCTTCCCGGAGCCACCGGAACAGAGCGTCTCACAGAAATCATAAAAAACAAATCGGCCAAAACAGGACACACCGAAGAACAAGCTGCCAATGCCATGAAAAATGCCGTACCAGCTAAACGTTTTGCTAAACCCGAAGAATTGGCAGATGCCATTACATTTTTAGCTAGTGAGCGTGCTGCTTATATTAACGGAATTAACCTTCCGGTAGATGGAGGACGAACAAAATCTTTGTAAGCCAATAATTCCGTTTTTTATTATTAATTTTATTGAATTGATGAATTCGCGTTAAGGATTGAAGCGACATCCTTTTTATCGTTGTTTAAGCATCGTGAGAACACGTAAAAAAGATATAGCGGAAAGCCTGACCTGATAAGGGAACGCCAAAAAAATAATACCATGAGTAAATTAGTTTCGCCAATAAATTTTAAAGAATGGATTGAAGACAATCGTCACTTACTCAAACCACCTGTTGGTAATAAAGTGGTTTGGAAAGATGGTGATTTTATTGTGATGGTTGTTGGTGGACCCAACAGCAGAAAAGACTATCACTATAATGAAACTCCAGAATTCTTTTATCAAGTAGAAGGTGATATCACCCTTAAAGTTATTGATAAAGGCACTCCAAAAGACATACATATAAAAGAAGGAGAGATGTTCTTATTACCTCCAAAAGTTCCGCATTCTCCACAACGAGGTGCTAATACTGTTGGACTTGTGATTGAATATCCAAGAGAAGAAGGTGTTCAGGATGCCTTATTGTGGTTTTGTGAAAACTGTACTACAAAATTATATGAAGAGGATTTTACATTAGACAATATTGAAACAGATATGCCAAAAATATTTGATAAATATTATGGCGATACAGATAAACGCTCATGCCCTAATTGTGGAGAAGTGATGCAGCCTCCAAAAAAAGTTCAATTAGATTAATACCTTATGATAGAAGTCGCTAAACAAAGTTTTTACAATCAGGGTTTTATGAAAACCCTTGGTGCTGAGCTGATTTCTATCACAAAAGGACATGTACAGATTTCGTGTACTTTAAATGACACGTTAACACAACAACATGGTTATTTTCATGCAGGTGTGATGACAAGTATTGCAGATGTAGCTTGTGGATATGCTGCCTTAAGCACCATGCCTGAGGGATCTGATGTACTCACTGTAGAGTTTAAAACTAACTTTATTAGAGCTGCTGAAACCGATAAAATCATAGCTAAGGGTACAGTCATCAAATCTGGCAATACACTTACGTTTTGCGAAGGTGTTGTTACCAATGAAAATCAAGACCTAATCTATGCAACAATGCAAGCCACAATGATATGTCTAAAACCTAAACTATAAATGAAAAGAAAACTTCGCATAAATGGCCACTCTCACCTACTTCCTTATCCTGAGGAAATTCCTCAGTTTATGAAAGACAAAGGAATTTTTTGGGTAGACAAAGATCGAAAATTCATGCTTCAAAAAGACTGGAATCGTCCAATTACAGATTCGAGTTTCTTTTTAAATGAAAAACTCGCATGGATGGAACGCTTTAATATTGACCATGCGGTTGTTTTAAACTTATCTCAACTCTACGGAAATGGATTACGCGTAGAAGAAATGAAACAAGCCTTACGCTTTCAAAACGATTTTAATGCCAAAATTCAACATGAAAACCCGAGTAAATTTACCTGTGGATTTGTAGTTCATCCTGGATTTGTTAGAGGTGCTTGTTGGGAAATTGAGCGTTGTGTAGAAGAATTAGGAATGCAATTATTGTGTCTACCTACACATTATATGGATACTATAGGAACTTGGCGTTGTATTTTTGATGAAGAGAATGAGCCCATTTTTGAATTGGCTAATAAATATAATCTTGCGGTAGAAATACACCCTTATGATGGTGAAAAATTTATCAAACTAGAAAACACGTCTTGGCGTTTTCATTTGATTTGGATGTTAGCACAATGTGCCGATGCCTATCACTTTTTAACTCTAAATGGCTATCAAGATAAGTATCCAAATATGCGTACATGCTTTGCTCATGGTGGGCAGTTAGCTCAAATTAATTTAGGGCGACGTATTCAAGGTTTTGATGGACGACCAGATCTATTTGAAGGGAAGAGTCACCCAAGAAAGGCCGTAGGACATCCAAACATCTTTTTTGATACATTAGTTCATGATACTGGTGGTTTACAGTTATTAATTAAAAACCAAACGTCTAAACAAGTCTTAATGGGATTAGATGACCCATACCCTTTAGGTGAAATGGAAAGTGAAAAGCAGTCGTCTTATCCTGGAAAGATTCTAGATCTAGCAATAGAACGTGATATTATAACTGAAACAGAACGCGATGCTATTTGGGAAGACAATGTCATTCAATGGCTTTGTGGTGATGATCAAAATGCTAAAGATAAATTGGTAAATAGAATATTAGGATAATGCATTTTCTTCCAGAAAAATTAGATGACTATGTGGTGTCACATTCTCAAGACGAACCAGAATTACTACAACAACTCACCAGAGAAACCTATCAGAAAATATTACAGCCTATTATGCTTAGTGGACCTTATCAAGGTCGTGTACTGAGTATGATTTCTAAGCTTATACAACCGCAAACCATTTTAGAATTAGGAACATTTACGGGTTATGCAACCTTATGTTTAGCTGAAGGCCTGCAAAGTAATGGCGACATACACACTATAGACATTAATGAAGAACTCGTAGATTTTCAACGTAAATATTTTGACAAATCACCTTTTGGCGCGCAAATTCATCAGCATTTAGGAAGTGCGATTGATATTATACCAACATTGGACATGACCTTTGACCTTGTATTTATTGATGCAGACAAACCCAATTATGTTAATTATTTCCATTTAATAATTGACAAGTTAAACACTGGAGGTGTTATTATTTCAGACAATGTATTGTGGCATGGAAAAGTTATTGAGCCAGTTAATACTAAAGATCATTCGACCAAAGCGGTTTTAGCCTACAATACTTTATTAAAGAATGATACACGCGTTGAAACTGTATTACTTCCTATACGAGATGGATTGACTATAAGCAGAAAAAAGTAGTCTTACGACACCTTTTCAAGTTTAAATTCTGGTTGATCACCGGAAGGTTTTCTCTTCTGAATGTGCTCGGAAATGGTTTGGAAAAATTCATAGTTATCAAACGGCTTTGTGATAATTCCGTCAAAACCTATTCCCTTGTAATCTTCTTTCACCTGTTCAATATCTGCTGCAGTTAAGGCAATAATTGGTGTTTCATCATCAAATTCACGGATAGCTTTAGTGGATTCATTTCCATTCATAACTGGCATGTTGATGTCCATTAAAATTAAATCAAAACCGGTGTCTTGATGAGCTTCTAAAGCTTCTAATCCGTTTTTGGCAACCACGCATTCATAGTTTTCACGTTGGAGTAAATTTTGAGTAACGATTTGATTGATCTTATTATCTTCGGCAACTAATATTTTATACTTTTTAGTTAGAGATATTGCTTTGCCTTTTGCTTTTTTAGCTTTCGTTTTTTCAACTTTAGCATCCTTATCTATTTCAAAAGTCAATTCGAAACTAAATGTAGTACCCATATCTGTTTCACTATCGACTTCTAAGGTACTTCCAAACAACTCTATGATATTTTTGGTAATTGGTAATCCTAATCCAGTCCCTTGATAATTAGTATTGCTGTTTTTATCTAGTTGAGAAAAGTTTTCAAATATCAATCGCTGTTTCTCCTTCGGAATTCCTGGACCATTGTCTTCTATTTCAAAGCCTAATGAGACTTTATCTGCACTAGTATTTAAAAGTTTTACTCTAACATCTATTTTTCCATTTTCAGTGAACTTAATGCTATTTCCAATTAAGTTTATTAAAACCTGAGACAAGCGAACATTATCACATTTGATGAAATCGGGAATATTTTTATCTATTGAAATCTGTATTTGATTATTGGTTTCCTCTAATCTATAATCAAAAGAATTCACTAGATTTTCTATCAACATTCTAATATTAACAGTGACATTTTTTAGTTCTATTTTTTGAGATTCGATTTTTCCTATCTGCAAAATATCATTAACTAAGTTAAGTAAATAATCCCCAGAATACTTTAACGATTTTAGAAACTTAGTATCTTTAGCACTAAGGTCATTATTTTTAAGAAGTAATGACGTTAATCCTACAACACCATATAGTGGTGTTCTTAATTCATGAGTCACATTGGAAATAAAATTACTTTTTAGTTCGGATGATTTTTCGGCTTGATTTTTAGCCACCTCTAATTGCTTGTTTCTGGCTTCTAAAATATGACTTAACTTACGTTTAGACACATAACTTCTATACATTGTCAATAAGGAGATAAATAATAAAAATACAGTAATGGTTATGATGACATTTACATTTTTGATCTTATTACTCTTCACTAATTGCTCTATTCTCTCGTTATTAGCTAACTGAGCTACATTTTTGTAGTTTTCAATAGAAAATCTTGATTCTGCAATAATGCCCTGTCTAATCTTTTCCTCATTAATGTATTTATCTCTGTAAGTGTTATGCATTAACAATGCCTCATAAGCCTGCTTGTCGTTTTCTAACCACGCATATGTTGTTGATACTTTCTTATAGATATTACTTAGTAATTCATTTTTATTTTCAAAATCAATCGAATTATGATGCTCCAAAAGATCTGCTGCAGTTAATAATGATAAGTTGGCACTATTATATAGCTCTTTAGCAATAAAATATTCACCTTGAATGAAATACCATCGCGCTTTAGAAAACCCTTGATCTTCAATATATGCCAAACAGCTTTCTGCTCTTGATAAATGAACTAATGCCTTGGGAAGATTATTAGTTTTAATATATAGTTTAGATAAGTTTAATCTTATATCAAATAAGACCTCATCTCTCTTATCGGCATTATATTGATCTCTTACATTGTATTTATTACCGTAATAAATAGCCTTTTCAAAATACTGTATCGCATCTGTTGGAGGTATTTTATGCATATACATTTGACCTAACTTCAAATACGAACTCGCTAATAAAAAATTATCGCCTTCTTTTTTTGACGCTTCAATAACTGTATTAAAGCTGGCTTTTGCTTTTTTGTCTTCATGCATAAATTTATAAATCTTACCAATGGTAAAATTAGCCAATGCTGTTCCGTAGCTATCATTTATTGAATCTGATAGTTTAATAGCCTGATTAAATAAGTTGAAGGATTTTGCAAGGTCATTATTGTTATAATGATATAATGCACGATCGTTGATACTATCAATTTTTTTGATAATATCTCGTTCTGTTTGACTGAAAGACAGAAGGGAACACAACAGAAAACAGCAGAGTAGGTTTGCTTTCATATATCAATTTAAGTTAATTTGGGAAGGACAAAGTATCTCATAGTAGCTTAGTTACAACAAAATAATCGTTGAATACACTTTTTTATCGGATAAACTTCACAAAACGAAAACCAAAATCGATGAAATGCACATTGATTTTAAAGGGTATTTAAAAACCTCTTCAAAATATGAAGAGGTTTTTCATTAATTAAAAATCAAACGTTTTATTGAACGGCCTGTAAAGCATCAATATTTCCATAGCCAAAGCTTCCATTTTTGTATGGATAAAAATCGGCCGATTGCTTCAATCTATTGAGCACTTGTGTTCTACTCCAACTTGGATGTCTGGACCATACTAAAGCAGCTATTCCAGCCGTAGTAGCAGTTGCTACAGACGATCCACCTGTATAACGACGATCACCATTATAAAACCCTAATACTGGAGGTGCTTTACTCGTATTATTATCGCCTTCCATTACAATGGTAAAGTCAATCTTACTTCCGCTATGACACGTGTCGCAACGCTCATAATTACTACCATCATCAACGCCTGTTACAGCCACAGTTTCACTCATAGTCGCTGGAAAAATCACTCCAAACCCATTTGTAAAGCTTGTTGATGTTCCTCCTGCTGCAAATATCAGCTTCCCTTTACTATAAGCATATTTTACGGCGTCTTTTATATTTCCTATAGACCATACATATCCTATAGACATAGAGATAATTTTCACATCACTTCTATTTCCTAATTGTGTTAAAGCTTTAGACACGCCTTTACGTTCGTGATAATCATTTAATAATACATCTTCTGTTGCACGATAAGCTACTAAATTGGCATTATAAGCAACACCAACTGGCATGCCATTATCATTACGAGGCGAAGCCATAGTTGACCCCATAGCTGTACCATGACCGCATTTGTCGTGCGGACCATCATAATTATTAGACCACCACCAAGCTGAGTCTATAAATGTTCCATATTTTTGAACAAAACGACCATTGGAATAGCCATCATTTATCCCAGAAGAATTTAATAAGGATTGGGATTGAGACACACCTGTATCTATGAGGCCAATAGTAACACCAGACCCTGTTGATAAGTTCCATGCTTGTTGAATGTTATGCTCATCGAAATGCCAAGATACTTGTGCATTATTAGGGCTTATTGTTGAATAATGAGCAGGATTAATATAATCGCCATTTTTATCACAACCTGAACTTGAACGCTCAGCATTTTCATTGAAACTAAATAGATTATAACCATTAGGCTCTAAATAACGAACATCTTTATGTTTTTTAAGTGCAATGATTGTTTCAATATGTTCGACACCAATATCTATAACTGTTAAAATATCTTGCTCTACAAGTATGAGGTCTGTTTTATCTATTTTCTCATTATCGGCTACAATGTCTATTAAGCCATTCTTTTTGGCTTCCAATTCTGAGTCTCTTGCTTCACTAAAACTTTGGCCTTCATTTCCATAACCAATGGTTAATACGTTTTGTCCATGAACAACGGCACTCCATAAAAAGTGTGCATCTTCTTTACTCCAATCAAAGTCGCCTGTTTCACGAATGGTTTGGCTAATACGGCTATTGATTTGATCAACGGTAAGTGGGTCTTTGGGGAATTGAATATCTTGAGATTCGATTTCAATACTAGTATCTTCTTTAGAACAAGATACCATGGTAATTGCTATAAGTAGCAACACCTTTAAGTACATTTTTTTCATTTAATATAATTTAGATGGTTAATGATTTTCTAAATATATTAAATAATCAAAATGTATTCGCATAAAAAATTGCGATTTTCATTGAAAAAATAAACACAAATTATGAATTCGATAATTAGGGATTTCGACGCACAGAACCTGTAAAGTCTTCAAGATCATCCTTTACTTTATTAATCTCTTGAGTGATCTCTTTTGTAACACTCGAATCAATACCTTGTTTTTCGGCACTTTTAGTGATTTCAGATTTTATATCACTAGATGCGTCTTTTAGCATACGCATACCTTTACCCAAGCCACGAGCTATTTCAGGTATTTTATCTGCACCAAATACCATGACTACAATAACAAGAATAAAAAGAATCTCTGTAGTACCAATAAATAATAATGTAGCTTGTTGTATCACGATGCAAATATAATGAGTTGTTTGTTATTACATATACTATTTATATAAATTATGGAGTTAAAAAAAGCCGATATTATAATATCGGCTTTTATATGTATTCAAAGAATTGATTATCCTTTTACTTTGTTTTTGAATTTGTCAAAATCACTTTCTTTCACTTCTCTTGGCCACGAATTATTTGACGTATCAATATCTGCAGTCTCTAAGTTTGGATCAACTTTTATAGATATAATTTCTTTTTCAGAAGCAACGGCTTTGCTTACTTCATTATCATTAAATCTCCAAATTTGAGCAGGATATGTTTCTGTTTTTGAAGTACCATCAGCATAAGTAAATTCAACAATAATTGGCATTACTAATCCGCCTGGCTTCTCAAACGTAATATTATAGAAATACTTAGGTTGCTTGATGCTTTTACGTTCTTCGGCAGTAAAGTTATCCATCATATACTCTTTTAAAGTTGGCGAATTATCTGCTGATGTTCCCTTACGTAATTTTTCATCAAACTCCTCACTTCCCTCTTCAACTAAGTATACCAATTCCACCTCATCCAAATTGATATTTCTGCTCGAAGCGTAGTTTTTGGCATATTGATTTGGTTCTGAAGTCACATAGTACTTTTTAACCTCTTTAAGACCAATATCTACCCAATCTGTCGTATAGAACCAACCTCTCCAATACCAATCCAAATCAAATGCAGAAGCATCTTCCATGGTACGGAAAAAATCTTCAGGTGTTGGGTGTTTGAACATCCATCGGTTAGCATACTCCTTGAATGCATAATCAAATAGTTCACGACCCATTACTGTTTCTCTCAAGATATTTAATGCGGTAGCAGGTTTCCCATAGGCATTATTTCCAAATTGATATGTATTTAAACCTTTTGTCATGATTGGAGCAATATAGTCCTGATTTCCTCCCATATATCTTGTGATATTCTTAGCAGGTCCACGACGTGATGGGTACTTATCATCTCCTGGCGATAAAGCTGTAGGATACCATTCGCCAAAATCTTGTTCGGCTACATACTGCATAAAAGTATTTAAACCTTCATCCATCCAGGTCCATTGACGTTCGTCACTATTAACAATCATTGGGAAGAAGTTATGCCCTACTTCGTGAATAATTACACTCATCATTCCATATTTGGTACGATCGTCATAATTACCATCTTTATCAGGTCTTCCATAGTTCCAACAAATCATTGGATATTCCATTCCTTGACGTCTTGCGTGAACTGAAATTGCTTTGTGATATGGGTAATCAAATGTCATACGCGAATATGATTTTAATGTACTCGCTACAGCTTTAGTTGACCATTGTTCCCAAAGTGGATTTCCTTCCTTAGAATATAGTGATACTGCCATTACATCTTTATTGCCTATTTTGACAGCCATCATATCCCATATGTATTTTCTAGATGTAGCAAATCCAAAGTCTCTTACATTTTCTGCATAGAGTTTCCAGGTTTTCTTTTTATTTGAACGCCCCTTTTCTCTGGCTTCTGCTTCATCTTGAGTAGAAATAACAACAGGTTCTTTATATGACTTTTTGGCTTTCTCGTAACGCTTCATCATATCATTTGAAAACACCTCTTTTCTATTGGTCAACTTACCAGTACCATCTAATAAGTGATCGGCTGGAACGGTAATATTCACTTCAAAATTTCCAAATGGTAATGCAAATTCATCACGTCCCCAAAATTGTGAATTTTGCCAACCTTCAACATCGTTATAAACTGCCATTCTTGGGTAGAACTGAGCGATTACATAGTTTCTATTTCCGTCAGGGAATAATTCATAACCAGAACGTCCGCCATCAGTCACATGATTGTTGATTTGGTACCACCATTTAATACTAAAAGAAAATTTATCTCCCGTTTTCATTGGCTTTGGCAATTCAACTCGCATCATGGTTTGATTGATCATGTGAGGTAACGCTTTACCATCTGTTCCTTTCACACTCTCCACATTGAATCCACCATCAAAACGCTCAGACATATAAGATGACGTAAATCTTGAAGGTGACATTGCTGGTGTAATTCTACTTGAATTGATATCTCTTGAAGGTGAATCTTTCTGACGCACATTTTGATCTAATTGCACCCACAAGTAACTCAACTCATCTGGAGAATTATTTGTATAGGTAATCGTTTCATTACCACTCAATACAGCCGTATCATCGTTGATCTCAATGTCCATCTTGTAATCGGCCTGTTGCTGATAATACGCTGGACCGGGAGCTCCAGAACCTGTTCTGTACATGTTTGGAGTGGAAAATTCATCATAGAGCTGTTTAAACTTGTTCTGGTTCGTATGACCAGTTTGTGGCTCAGGCTCTTGATCTTGTGCTATTGCATTGAAGGAAATAAATGCAATAGATAAACAAAGGTATTTTACTAATTTCATAGCTGTTATTAAAAAAGGTTGATTTATTTAAAATTTAAGTATTGATTCGTATCGTCTTTAGTAAATATCAAATTATTGACTTTGGAATTTATTTTCGTTTTTACGACATTTTTTTGCTTCGGAAATGCATCAAAAAGCACAGTATTACTCATTTCTATAGTGGTTATCTTGTCAATGTTTTCAATTTCCAAATAACAAACCACTATATCATTATCATATTCTTTACCTATATAGTTGAATGCGACTTCCCGAGTATTAATTTTGATCTCAATTTTTTGGTTTAAGTATTTTTTGACATACTCATCAACGATTGGTTTCTCGTCAACAGAAGTCATTTTAATACTTTCATCATAGCGTTCCTGAAGTGTCAACTCTAAATCGGCAATATCGATTCTAGAAATGATTTGAACCGCTTTTTTCTCTTTTACGTAGCTCACCTGAGTCACACTCACATAATATTTGTGAGCAGTTGTTGCTGCAAAAGGAAAAATAATAGCCAGTAAAGTGACCTTTAAAAAGTTCATAACAATCAATAAGTGGTAAAAATAGCCATTTTACCAAATTATTTTACCTTAAAAAATGTTAATAATATCTTTAAGTTTTTGAAGTATTAATCTTTTGTCTCTTCATCAACATCTTTAAATGTGTAAAGTTTATGTAATAAGAATTCATAGGTTTTTAAGCTATTATTACCTTTACATAGCCCTGTGAATTTTGGATCATCAGAAATATAATAAAAGAACTCTGTTTTTAATTGTGTATCTATCTCATAGTTTTCGAACAACAAATCTGAAAACTCAGCCATCATTTTTTTTAAGCACTTATCTTGCTCTTCAAGTAAGACAGCGCGTTTGAGTTTTTTTGTTCGACCCGAAATTTTATTTAGGATTTTATGAATATTAATCCCAACAAACAGTGGTGCTATAACTATTGATTTGCCAGCATCGGCTTCATATAATTTACGCTCTTTTTGGGTTTTTTGTTTTCCAACATAGCCAGGTATCCCGACATCATAAAAATTGATATCGCGTTTCGCATCACTATTTTCGATATCTGAAGACAAATTACCTGTTAAAACTTTACCAACAACGACCTCATCTAATTCATTAACTCTATCAGTAAGTGTAATGACTACAGATTTCATATCTAAGGTTGTTTTGGTAACTACAAAGCTTTGAGGTATATACTGAACACTAGAAATTAAAAGTGTATCATTGAGTTTTACTGGGATTTCAAACGCTCCTTTATCGTTAGTAACAGTAAACTTTTGAGCTGTAATATTAAGCACGTGGATGCTTTCCAAATCTGAGCTCGCCACAACCTTTCCTTTTAATTGTATGGATTGAGCATTATTGTAGTTGCAACTGAACACTGCAAAAATTAAAAATAATATATACTCAATCTTTTTCAAGCCTTCGTTTAAATTTTTTGAGTTTTTCCTTTAAAAACTCTAGCATTTTTATTTCATCCTTTGTTTTACTGAGTGGTAAAAATTTTGGATCATCTCCACTAAAATAAAAAAATTCTTTTCGTTTGGTAGCATCCAAAGTATCAGTATCGAAAAGCATTTCAGAAAATTTAGCTTCAACTTGATCTACCGCTTTATTCAGTTCTTCACGTTTAATTTGTTCTTTTAATCGCTTTGTTCGTCCAGAAATCCAATTAATCAATGGATTTAAAGGCACAATTCCACCACCACTTTTTGCTTCATATAATCGTCGTTCGCTTTGTTTCATTCTAGGCCCAGTATATCCTGGGATGCCTACATCATAAAAATTAATATCCCGTTTAACTTCTGTGTTTTCAATGTCAGACATCAGATCACCAGTAAGTACTTTTCCAACAACTACTTCATCTAGCAAATTCACATTATCCTCAAGGTTTACAATCATCGATTGGGTTTGCATGATAATATCAGTAACAATAACTTCTTTTGGCTTATACTGAACACCAGACACCATAATTGTATCGTTTAGCTTTGCAGGAATCTCAAACACTCCCTTATCGTTAGTAATAGTAAATTTACTGGCTGTTTTGTTTATGATATGAATACCAACGAGATCACCACTAGCTACAATTTTGCCCGAAATATCTTTAGTTTGTGCAACTAATCCTGAAGAAAACAAAACGATCAGTAAAAAGAAAAAAAGTTTATTCCTTATCACTATCTTTCTTTAAAAATTCTTTACTTTTTTTATTTAGAACTTCTAAAAACTCTAGCTCTTTGCCATAATTTAATAAGCTCACATCAAAGGCTTTATCGTCTTCAACAAATTGTATGAATTCTTCTACACGATACTCTGGTATATTAAAATTATCTATTATAAATTCTGAACCAAAATAGTATTTAATAGAACTTACTGGTACATCTGGAACACCTTTATCTTTCTTGTCTTTAATCTTACTCCTAAACAACGGCAATAATAATTGGTCAACTACATTAACTACATTAAGGCCATTGACCATCGTTTTAGATTGTGAATGGATAGCCTCATTTTTTATTTGGGAGCGTTCATCATCAGAGAAATCATATTCATCACTTTTTTTTATGCCAAAGTAAAGGGCATCCAGTTTTGGATTAAATGTTTTAACTGTAGATACATCTGTGCTTAAATCACCCGAAAGCCCTTTGGTTAAAACCAAAACTTCATCAAGCTTGTTAATTTCTTCTATTAAAAACACACGCATCCGTTTTGATTTTATAATGGCCTCACTAATTTGAAGGTCAAAATTTTGATATTGCAAAGCTCTAAACTCAATAAAATCATTTAATGCTACTTCAATAGTAAACTCTCCATTTTCACTAGTAATTACACCTTTATTTGACGACGTATTAAATACAGTTATTCCTTCTACATCGTCTCCTTCGACAATAATTTTACCATCAACTTTTACACGTTTAATGTCTTGGGATATTGCCAAAAAAGATGTTAGTGCTATACATAAGAGTAGTAGTTTTTTCATAGTTGATATTTTAGTTAAGTAAAGAAATGATTTGAAAACTTAATTTATTAATAAAGACTCACTAAACTTTTGTTAAATTAATCCTTTACCTAAATTTACAACAAATTACGATCAATGAAAAATATTATCATCGCAAGCACTTCAACTATTCATGGTGGAGAACCCTTAGAGTATTTACTGGAAGAGTTAGGTGATTTTTTTAAGCAAACTTCTGAAATCATATTCATCCCATATGCTAGACCTGGAGGCATCACACATAATGAGTATACTTTAAAAGTAAATACAGCATTCAAAAAAATTGACAAAAAAGTGATTGGTATTCACGAATTTGACGATCCGAAAGAAGCCATTAAAAATGCTAAAGGTATATTTACAGGTGGTGGAAACACCTTTGTATTGGTAAATCAACTTTATAAAAATGATCTCATAAATACCATTAAAACTGCAGTTAGAAATGGAACGCCTTATTTAGGCACAAGTGCAGGAAGTAATATCTGTGGTCTTACAGTAAGTACTACCAACGATATGCCTATTGTATACCCTCCAAGTTTTAAAACCTTTGGATTTGTACCTTTTAATATCAATCCGCATTATTTAGATCCAGACCCAACAAGTAAGCACATGGGCGAAACAAGAGAGACCAGAATAAAGGAGTTTCATAAATTTAATACGCAACCTGTTGTTGGGATTCGAGAAGGCAGTTGGCTAGAAGTTAAAGGAGATTCAATAGTTTTAAAAGGGCCATTGGACGCTAGAATTTTTGAATACAACAAAGCGCCTTACGAAGTAAAATCTGGAACACAGCTCAATCATTTAAAATAAAAAAGCCTCATAATATTATGAAGCTTTTGGAGCGAGAGACCGGGTTCGAACCGGCGACATTCAGCTTGGAAGGCTGACGCTCTACCAACTGAGCTACTCTCGCATTCTGGGCGCAAATATAAACTATCTTTTTTCTTTCAGGGAAAGATTATTAGAACTTTTTCAAGAAATGATATCCTAAAATTTCAAAACCTTCATTATAATAAAACTTATGAGAAGGATAATTTTGAACATAAGTATTTAATTCTACAGTAGTACATCCTTTTGTTTTAACATATGTATAAATCCAATCTAAAAACTGTTTCCCCAAACCTTTACCTCGGTAGTCATCTTCAATATAAACATGATCAATCTCCACTGTTTTTCCAACATAGTGTCTAGTACAAAACCATAATCCAGAAACACCAACAAGTTTTTCATTATCATAAATAACGGCACATTCATAATTTTGTGCAACCATTTCAGCAAAACGTTCTTTCAATAACGCTTCGGAAAGTTTAAACTCATTAAGCTTTTGAACTAAAGGAACAACATCATTTATTTGTGATTTTTCGAGTATTTTAAACTGAAATGACATAGATAGATATTTTAAGTGAAGATAAATATTTTTGCTTAAGTTTGATACACAAAGGGTTTCAAATTTAAGCAGGAAGTGATAAAAATAGCGTCTAATCAAAAGACTAAAAATTAAACAAATTTTAAATTAAAAAGTGGCACATATTATGTACTATTTAAAGCATTATGAATAGACGACATTTTTTTAAAATAACATCCCTAACTGGAATAGGTATATCGGTTTTCCCGCAGTTGGCATTTCAGGATGCAACAACATTAATATCGTATGAGGAACTCATTGGAAAAGGCAAACCACAATTATATGGTAATGGATTTAATTTAAGAAAAGAGGCCAATGATGCTTTTTTAAAACTATCTGCAGCTGCTTTAAAAAGTGACATTCGTGTACAAGTTGTGTCTAGTTATAGAGGCTTTAATCACCAAAATAGAATTTGGGAAAGAAAGTATAAACAAAATTCCAATAATGGGTTAAGTCCAATTGAAAACATTAAGAAAATTATAGAGTACTCTACAATTCCAGGAACATCTCGTCATCATTGGGGAACCGATCTCGATCTTATTGACAGTAATGTCAAACAACCACGTCGTGTATTAAACCCTAATCATTTTGAAGGTGATGGTGTGTTTTCTAAATTTAAAGAGTGGATGGATGAGCATGCCAATGATTTTGGTTTCTATCTCGTATACACTGATAAGAAAGAACGCAAAGGGTTTAAATATGAACCTTGGCATTACAGCTATAAACCACTTTCAAAACCATATTTAGATACCTATTTAAAATTAAATATTAAAGATATTATTACTTCAGAACAATTGATGGGAGCAGATTATTTTTCTGAAGAGTTTATAGCTAATTACCTGAATCAAAATATTTTGGATATAAATCCAGAACTTTTGTAAATTTATAATCACTAATTATTACAATCATGAGAGGAAGAAATTTAAAAGTGAGATTGCTTATTGGCGTTGCCATAGCTCTCTTTTTCGTTATAAAACGTTGCAGTCAGAGAGAAGAAAATCCATATACTGGTCGCATGCAAACGATTTCAATGACGGCCGATAAAGAAATACAAATTGGTTTAGCTAGTGCTCCTCAAATGGAGGCTCAACATGGAGGTATGCATCCAAATAATCAATACCAAGCACTTGTTGATGATATTGGCAATAGATTAGTTAATAGTAGCATTGCTAAAGAAACACCATATAACTATGAGTTTCATTTATTAGCAGATCCCAATACAATTAATGCTTTTGCATTACCAGGAGGACAAATTTATATCACGTTTGCCTTATTTTCAAAACTTGAAAACGAATCACAACTCGCAGGTGTTCTAGGTCATGAAATTGGTCATGTTTTAGGTCGTCATAGCGCCGAACGTATTGCAGAAAGCGAATATTGGCAAGGTTTAGCAACAGCTGGATCTGTTGGTGGTGATATTGGAGGTCTAGTAAGCGGTATTGGTCAAAACACATTACTAACTAATGGTAGAGATGATGAATTGGAAAGTGATGATCTAGGTGTTAAATTTATGATCAAAGCTGGTTTTGATCCTGAAGAAATGATTGGCGTTATGGAAATACTTAAAGCAGCTGCAGGACCTAATCGTGTTCCTGAACGTATGAGTACCCATCCAGATCCTGAAAACAGAAAAGAAAAAATTAGAGAATCTATTAAAAAATATAAAAATGCACTTTAATTGATTAAAGTGCATTTTCAAACTAACTAACTCAAATAATTGTTTCTAATTTTTAGAAACTTCTCGTTTAAGATTCTAACCCCTTAATGTAAGCTAGAGCATCTTTAGCATTGGAAAGTTCAGCATATTTTTTTGCTGTCATTCCCTTAGATGATTTTAAATTTAATTTCGCGCCTTCCTTTACAAGAAGTTTTAAAATATCTAATCTATTATACTTAGCTGCATACATTGCAGGAGTCAAACCATTTGATTTCTTGTTTACATCTTGACCTAACTCTATTAATTTTTTTACGGTTTCTAAATCTCCTTTGATAATAGAAACACAAAATGGATCTACAACTCTTTTAGTTACTGTAGTTTCGTAAGTAGAAGGTGTTACAATGTCGTTTGTTGCATTTAAAGATGTAAAAGAAAATCCTAATGCGATTGCGATAATTACTGCTGATTTTTTCATGATGAAAGATTTTAATTAATTGATTTTAGTTTTTTGATTATAATAAAGAGACGACATAAAATTTAAAGTGTTACACAAAAAAATCTTTAATAACATTTATTTAACTGTTTGTAAACAAATCTGTTAAGATATTAACATTGTCCATTTACAAGCTAACTCAAATTAAAACATTAATTGATTGATTGATAATTAATTATATTTTGTAATCCCATATACAGATAAAAAGCATTAAACTTTTATCTTTGATTTTATAATATTCCTTAACAATGAATAAAAAAGTTATTTTAATGATTTTGGATGGTTGGGGCATGTCTCCAGACCCAAAAGTTTCAGCAATTGATCATGCAAAAACTCCATATATTGACTCGTTGTATCACAATTACCCTCATGCAACATTAAGAACAGATGGTTTACATGTTGGTTTGCCCGAAGGTCAAATGGGTAACAGTGAAGTTGGTCATATGAATCTTGGAGCAGGAAGAATTGTATATCAAGATTTAGTTAAAATAAACTTAGCCGTAAAAAACAATACTCTAAGAAATGAATCTGTACTTATTGACGCTTTTCAATATGCTAAAGATCATAATAAACCTGTTCATTTTTTAGGATTAGTGAGTGATGGAGGTGTGCATTCTCACATCAATCACCTATTTGGTTTAATTGATGCTGCCCATGATTTTGGAATACAGAACTCTTATGTTCATGCGTTTACAGATGGTAGAGACGTTGATCCAAAATCCGGATTCGGTTTTATTACATCTTTAGAAACGCATATCAAAAACACAAATACAGAACTAGCCACAGTAACTGGGAGATACTATGCCATGGACAGAGATAAACGCTGGGAACGTATTAAACTTGCTTATGATGCACTAGTTAATGGTTTGGGAGAACGATCGCATTCTGCTACAGAATCTATTGAAAATAGTTATCATAAAAATGTCACTGATGAATTCATTGAACCTATCGTTATGGTTAATCAGGAAAATCAACCTATCGCTCAAATAAAAGATGGTGATGTTGTGATCTTTTTCAATTTTAGAACAGATAGAGGTCGTGAATTGACCGAAGCATTATCACAAGCCGACTTTCATGAGCAAAATATGCATAAGTTAGATTTACATTATGTTACTCTAACAAATTATGATGATTCCTATCATGGAATTAACGTCGTTTTCAACAAAGATAATCTCACTGAAACACTTGGTGAAGTTCTTGAAAAGCATCATAAAACCCAAATTAGAATCGCTGAAACTGAAAAGTATCCGCATGTGACATTTTTCTTCTCTGGCGGACAAGAAGTTCCTTTTAAAGGCGAAACAAGAATACTTAGAAATTCTCCTAAAGTTGCTACTTACGATTTAAAACCAGAAATGAGCGCTTTTGAATTAAAAGATGCACTTATTCCTGAACTAAAAAAAGGCGACGTGGATTTTGTATGTCTTAACTTTGCAAATGGAGATATGGTAGGTCATACTGGAGTTATGGAAGCGGCAATTAAAGCTTGTGAAGCAGTAGATCAATGTGTAAAAGAAGTTATAAATGTTGCTCTTGATAACGACTACTCTACCATTTTAATTGCAGATCATGGGAATTGTGAGACGATGATCAATCCAGATGGTTCGCCTCATACAGCACATACAACTAACCCTGTTCCTATTATTTTAATAGATAATGAAAAATTGACTATTAAAGATGGTATTTTGGGTGACATAGCACCTACAATTCTCAAACTTATGGGGATTGAGCAGCCAGAGTCTATGACTCAAGAACCTTTGGTTTAAATTAATTTTGAAAATTGTACTTTTGAAGCATTACAAAGATTAGTAAATGAATTTTCAAGACAAACTAGTTATAGCCATAGATTTTGATGGTACTATTGTTGAAGATGCCTACCCAAAAGTTGGTAAAGCTCGTATTTTCGCATTTGAAACCATGAAGCGTTTGCAAGCCGATGGTCACAGGCTTATCCTCTGGACTTACAGAAGTGGTTCAAAATTAGAGGAAGCCGTTACTTTTTGCAAAGATAATGGCATTACATTCTATGCTGTAAATCAGAGTTTCCCAGAAGAAAAATATGACAATTCAGTTAGTAGAAAAATCTATGCAGATATTTATATAGACGATAGAAACATAGGTGGAATTTTAGGTTGGGGAGAAGTCTATCATCTCATCACCAATGAAGAACCAAATATAAAAGCCACCAAACAAAAGAAAGGTTTCTTTTCCTTTTTAAAGCGCTAATCGCTTACCACTAATTAATTCAAAATACGTTTTATCAATATACTCTCTATGCTCTGGATGAGCTATATCTACTAGTGCCTTGACACGCTCTTTTATCGTTTTTCCGTATAAATTAGCAACACCATATTCGGTCACTACATAATGCACGTGAGATCTGGTAGTGACTACACCTGCACCTGGTTTTAATGATGGAACAATCCTACTAATACCCGATTTTGTAACAGATGGCAAGGCGATGATAGCTTTCCCACCCTCACTTAACGAAGCGCCTCTAATAAAATCCATTTGACCTCCAACACCTGAATAGATATTCGGACCTATAGAATCTGCACATACTTGACCAGTGACATCCACTTCTATAGCCGAGTTAATAGCTACCATTTTAGGGTTCTGCTTTATTATCGAAACATCGTTGGTATAATTAGAAGCCCTCATTTCTACAAACGGATTATCGTCTACATAATCATACAAACGTTTAGAACCCATTAAAAAAGTGGTTAATGCTCTTCCTCTGTTAATTCCTTTATAATTTCCATTGATAACATCATTTAAAATTAAATCAATAACACCATCAGAGAACATTTCTGTATGTAGTCCTAGGTCTTTATGATCTGTTAAACGTGATAATACGGCATTTGGGATACTGCCTATTCCCATCTGTAATGTGCTTCTATCTTCTATCAGGTTAGCAACATAACTACCAATTCTGTTTTCAACTTCTGATGGTTCGGCCATATGATGTATAGGTAATGGCTCATCAGATTCTACAAAATAATCTACTTCAGATACATGAATAATTCCTGCTCCATGAGTTCTAGGCATTTGTGTATTGATTTGAGCGATCACATATGTTGCATTATCAATCGCAGCCAAAGTGGCCTCTACCGATACACCTAAGGAGCAATAACCATGTCTATCTGGAACGGATACATGAATTAATGCCACATCTAAATCGATAATATTTCTTTTGAATAATAAGGGTAGCTCACTTAAAAACACAGGCGTGTACGATCCGTTTCCTGCTTTTAATGTATGTCTCACGTTCTTTCCTATAAAAAATGAATTGACATGAAAGCTTTTACTAAGTTTTGGATCTGCATATGGTGCTTCCCCTTCGGTATGCAATTGACAAACCTCAACATTTTCTAGCTCTTCATGTCTTGCCGTCATAGCTTTTATAAGTGTTTGAGGAGCTGCAGCTGCTGCCTGAATGTACACACGACTATTAGATTTTATAACTTTTACTGCGTCTTCTGCTGTTACCGATTTATACATGATTTCCCGTCTTTTTCTACAATACAAAATTACAGTAGAATATAAACTTAAAAACTGTCAAATATCATATTTCAGTAAAAAAGAATTACATTTTAATTTTAAGTATCTTTGCGCATATTTTTTAGACATGATTATAGTTAAGACAAGAGAAGAAATTGAGTTAATGCGTCAAAGTGCATTGGTCGTTTCAAAAACCTTAGGAATGCTTGCAAAAGAAGTAAAAGCAGGTGTTACAACAATGCAATTAGACAAACTTGCTGAGGATTTTATCAGAGAACAAGGTGCTGTACCTGGTTTTTTAGGTTTGTATGATTGTCCGTCGACTTTATTATGTAGTGTAAATGAAGCTGTAGTTCATGGCCTGCCAACCAACATTCCTCTTAAAGATGGTGATATTGTCTCAATAGATTGTGGAGCGTTAATGAATGGTTTTTACGGTGATCATGCCTATACTTTTGAAATTGGAGATGTTGCTCCTGAAACAAAAAAACTAATTCAAGTGACTAAAGAATCTCTCTATGTTGGTATTGAGCAATTTAAAATAGGTAATCGCGTTGGAGATGTTGGTTATGCTATTCAACAATATTGTGAAGCACATGGTTATGGTGTTGTTAGAGAATTAGTTGGTCATGGTATAGGTCGTAAAATGCATGAAGATCCTGAAATGCCTAACTATGGTCGTAGAGGTCGTGGTAAGAAATTTATTGAAGGTATGGTTGTAGCAATAGAACCTATGATTAATGGTGGAACACATAAAGTAAAACAATTAAAAGACGGTTGGACCATTGTCACTCAAGATGGTAAGCCAAGTGTTCATTTTGAGCATGATATTGCAATTATTGATGGAAAACCAGAAATATTATCAACGTTCGCTTATGTGCATGAAGCATTAGGAATTGAAAGTGATGAAGAAGATAGGTTTAGAAAAGAAGCTCTAGTATTATAATGACTATTGAAATTTCAAATATCCCGCAAAAAGAAATCATTACAGGTTTTAAAGCACGTTTTGTTCATAGTGCACATACAACAACTGCTTTTTGGGAGGTAGAAGCAGGAGCCGAATTACCAATACACTCTCACATTCACGAACAAATTTCTATGGTAACCGAAGGTCAATTTCAAATGACCATCGATAATGTAACTAAAGTTTATACTCCAGGAATGTTAGTCATTATACCTTCAAATATTGAACATTCAGGAAAGGCATTAACCGCATGTAAAATTACAGATGTATTTTCTCCTGTAAGGGAAGATTATAAGTAATGAAAAAGCTCTTCAAAATAATTTTAAATACTATACCTAGACCTTTATTAATAAGACTAAGTTATGTGGCACGCCCTATATTAGCTTTTTTGTTAAGAGGACATAAGTTTATAGATCCTATCGATGGCAAAGGATTTAGAAGTTTTTTACCATATGGTTATGGGAATCAACGCAATAATGTACTATCACCTTCAACACTTAGTTTAGAGCGTCACAGACTATTATGGTTATATTTAAAAAATGAGACAAGCTTTTTTTCTGCAGAAAAAAAAGTGCTGCATTTCGCACCTGAACAATGTTTTTTAAAACGTTTTAAAAAGCTCAAAAATTTGGAGTATACTACCACAGATTTAGAATCACCTATTGCCGATATCAAAGCTGATATTTGCAATCTCCCTTTTGAAGACAATAGTTACGACATAATTTTGTGTAATCATGTTTTAGAACACATACCAAATGACACGAAAGCGATGCAAGAATTATTTCGTGTTTTAAAGCCTGGTGGTTATGGTGTATTCCAAATTCCGCAAGACCTTTCACGAGCGCATACTTTTGAAGATAATACAATTACTGATAAAAAGGAACGCGCAAAAATCTTCGGTCAGTATGATCATGTTCGAGTTTATGGTCGTGATTATTTTGACAAATTGCGCAGTATAGGATTTAAAGTTGAAGAAGTAGACTATACCGCTCAACTTTCTAAAGAAGACATTGAAAAATATTGTTTAGCAAAAGGAGAAGTTATTCCTGTAGTCTATAAGGCTTAATTCTCGGGGAAATTATTCAGATTTAAGACCTCTAATTCCTTGTCTTCATTTTCAAAAATGATAAACACTTTAAATTCGGGACGTGTTTTTAAAAAGTGAGTCACTTTTTCAATTCCCATAGCCTGAAATGCAGTAGCATAGGCATCTGCAGTCATACAATCTTTAGTAATAACTGAAACACTCAAAATATTAGTTTTACTAGGATATCCTGTTTTTGTATTAATGATGTGCGTAAAACGATTCCCATTCTCATCTACTTTAAATTTTCGGTAAGTCCCAGAAGTTGCCATTGCTTCGTCTTTCAAACTTAAAGCTTTATAAACCGATTGGCCACCATCAAAACGCGGTTCGTCCAAACCAACTCTCCATGGTATATCTTTTTCCATGTTTTTACCTCTAACACGAATCTCGCCTCCTATTTCTACTAAATAGTTTTTAACGTCTTTACGCTCTAGAAATTCTCCAATCACATCAACACCGTAACCTTTGGCAATAGCATTAAATTCTAAATATGTGTCTTTGGGTTTTAAAATCCTAATAGTTCCTGCTCTATTACGAACTAGCTCTACCTGATCTAAACCTACAGAACGCATCAAATTATCAATCGTCGTGCTATCTGTTAAAAATTTATTTTTATCAGCACCAAAACTCCAAGCATTAACAACATTTCCAATTGTTGGATCAAAAGCGCCATCAGTATACTTATATACGTCTTTAGAAGCTAGAAAAACAGTTTCAAAATGTGTATCAACTTTATAAGGTTCATTTCGGTTAAATTTTGAAATTTCAGAATCAGCAATATACGTAGACATCGATTGATTCACTACTGCAAACAAACTATCAAATTGTTTGGTATAGTCGATTTCAGAATGATAAATCACATTGTATGTTGTGCCAAAAACAGGTCCAGATAATTTAGTGTTTTGTGGTGTTTGAACCTCTACTTTTAGGTTGTCCTGAACAACCTCTTTAGAGTTTTCTTTACAAGAAAAGATAACAAAAAACAGCAGTAGTAGCAATAATGGTTTCATTTAATTTAAGTTAGGTTCTAATACTTGAATGCCATTGTATTCTATAAGATAATCTTCGTTTAAATACACAGGTAAATCTTCACCGTTTGGATTCCCTAATCCTACACCAGCATATAACACTTTGGCATCTTTATCGTAAGCATGTTTTTTAAATGTTTCCATCCAAACAACATCATAGTTATTTGGGTTTTCAGGAAGTTTGACAGCTCTCACAATCACAAAAAAGTATTGGCTGTTTTTATCAATACAAACAAACTGCGGATGCCGTTTCAGCTTGCTGTTAATCGCAACAAATTCAAATCCGCGCTGTTCAAGATCCTTTCCAACGTGATTCATTGCCAGATTATGAAGCTCTTGCTCTGTTAAGGGTGTACTCATAGTGCAAAGATACGAACTTGCTATTTAAATCGTACAAATTTTGAACTGTCAAATGTATAATTAGACACTGGTATTACTGCATCTTTTTTAAGTTGATACCAAGGGGAAATATTAGAATCTTCAAGATTTTTAACTAAGTGAACGCTCTGTGCTGGTGTGTTACCTTGAAACAATAAAAAACGTTTTTCTCCTTGATCATTAATGACCTCATCGCAGATCATAACAATATGTCCAGGCGTTCCTCCTTTAATGAGCATATCACCAATTTTCAATGTACTAACATCTTTAATTTCTGAAAGCTCATTATACAGTGATAATGTTCCAGAATACATATAAATCAAATTTAAATACTTGTAAAAGTTGGCTTTGGAATGATCAACACGTGCTGTTTTATTAAATGTGACTTTACTTCCATTAACCTTAGGTCGATAACCTTCAGCGTATTTATTCCATGAACAATAATGACCCGACGTAAAATTAAAGCCTATTTCATCCTTTCTATTGTTTTTCCACAGATACTCACTTCTAATTCTAATAAGCGCATCTGCACATTGTTGTAATCCGTTTTTAGGCACTGGTATCTCTAAAATTCCAATATGACCTCCTTGCCAGAAATACTCGGTATCATCGTAATTTATAATCTTACTTCCAAAGGGCTTTAGTTTATAATTTCTGAGATAGTCTTCAAAGCTTCCTTTAGCGTATACTACACGTTTATAACCTTCAGGAACATTAACTCGTGATCGTATTGTTAGACTGTCTTTGTTAATTAAACTTGGTGTGTCTAAACTTGCTTTGAATGTATGAGCCACTCTTTTTACAGGTTTTAACTGAAATGCTAAAGCAACAAGAGACGCTAGAATGCAAATGGCAAGTGAAAATTTTTTCATAATATCATTAACGCTAACACCTATAGCTTTGTTATTCAACAAATAAAAAAGTGTAAATTTAAACATTGACTATAGTGTCTTCAAAAATGAAATGGCACATAGTATTAATCAAACTAAAATATACTTTTAAAACTTAATACTTGATTAAGTTCACTAACAACTTACATAATTATTAAATTAAGACATGATGAGATCAAAACTATTTATTTTAATTGCTCTGACATTTTCGTTTACCAATTCGATTTTTGCGCAGACCGAAAAAGCAAAAGTTATCGAAACTACAAGTAAAGAAACCATAAAAGGACACATCTATTTTTTAGCAGATGATTTACTTAAAGGTAGAGAAACAGGAACTCCTGAAAATAAAATAGCTGCCTCATACTTGGCTAATACTATGCGAAGTTATGGTGTTCAACCTAATCCTAAAACTGGAACCTATTATCAAGATATAAAGTTAAAACGTGTGTCTCCTCCTTCCGAAGTTAGCATAAAGATCAATACTAAAGAGATAAAAGATTATGCACTTGTATTTCCGTCTCCAATTTTTACAGAAATTGATGATGCTGTTTACTTAAACTATGGTATGGCTGAAGATTATGAAGGAAAAAACCTAACAGGAAAAGTCATTATCATTAAAGCTGGAAGTGAAGAAAAAAAAGACACAAGAGCTGCCTTCGAATTGAGAAGAGAAAAGCAAAAATTAGCAGATGAATATGGTGTTGTTGCCATCTTAGAACTTTTAAATGCAAGTGACAATATGTGGGGATTTATTGACCATAATTTTAATACCTCAAAATTAATGATTGCTGGAGATGACAACCAAAATGACGACCAAATCTCACATGTTTGGATATTGGATAAAGATTACAATATGGCTAATGAGTTGAGCGCTTTAAAAGACATTTATACATCGGTATCTATTGGTGAAAAACAAGAAGAGATTGTTATGTCTCAAAATGTCATAGGAATGGTTGAGGGTTCAGATCCCAACCTTAAAAATGAATTTATTATTTATTCTGCGCATTATGATCATGTTGGAATTGGTACACCAGACCAAACTGGCGATACTATCTATAATGGAGCAAGAGATAATGCTGTTGGTACAACGACAGTATTAAGTATTGCTGAGAATTTAGCTAAATATCCTACAAAGCGTTCGGCACTATTTATATTATTTACTGGAGAAGAAAAAGGGCTCTTAGGCAGTACGTTCTATGTCGAAAATCCAGTGCTCCCTCTTAATCAAATGGTCTATTGCTTTAATAGTGATAATGCTGGCTACAATGACACCTCTTTGGCTACAATCATAGGATTACCAAGAACCACAGCTTCACAACATATTAAAGATGCTGCTACTGCTTTTGGCTTAACTGCTATTGATGATCCAGCTCCCGAACAAGGATTATTTGACCGAAGTGACAATGTGCAGTTTGCAAAAAAAGGAATTCCCGCACCAACATTTTCATTAGGGTTTAAGGCTTTTAATGGTGATGTTACCAAGTACTATCACAGACCAGGTGATGAAGCCGATAGTCTAGACTACGATTACTTACTTAAGTTTTTTAGAGCCTATGTCTTATCTGGACGTCATATTGGAAATGATCCAAAAACTCCAACATGGACAGTAGGCGATAAATATGAAAGTGCATCAAAAGAACTGTATAAAAACTAAAACAGTTTAAAATATATGATTGAATCCTAAGTTTAAATCTATACTTATCTAGAGTAAAAACTTAGTATCTTTATCCTATAAGAAAGGCATATGAGTTCATCATCTTCTGAAAAGGCATTAACATCAGAAAAATTCACCGACTTAAAACTTAAAAAACCAGCTACAAATAGTGTTGGTTTACCAGCAGTTGCTTCGGCTATACAACATGCATTAAAGTACATGGATGCTAAAACAGCTTTTGAAATATCAAAAAAGATAAATCAAAAAGGTGGATTCGATTGTCCTGGGTGTGCTTGGCCAGATCCAGACGATGAGCGTTCCTCATTAGGTGAGTATTGTGAAAATGGTCTCAAAGCCATGGCTGAAGAAGCTCAAAATAAAACAATTGACGAGGCCTTTTTTAGCAAAAACAGCATAGATGATCTCGCAAAGTTGTCCGATTTCGACATTGGAAAATCTGGCCGATTGGCTCAGCCTATGTATCTTTCTGAAGGCGCTACACATTACAAACCCATTAAATGGTCTGATGCCTATAAAAAAGTAGCAGAACATCTTAACACATTGAATTCGCCAGATGAGGCCATTTTCTACACCTCTGGTCGAACAAGTAACGAAGCTGCTTTCTTATATCAGTTGTTTGTTAGAGCCTATGGTACTTCTAACCTTCCTGATTGCTCAAATATGTGTCATGAAGCAAGCGGTAAAGCCTTGACCGAAACACTAGGCATTGGAAAAGGCTCAGTAAAGCTTGATGATATTTACAAAGCAGAGTTGATTTTAGTCGTAGGACAAAATCCTGCAACTAACCATCCAAGAATGCTAACTGCTCTTGAGAAATGCAAAAAGAATGGCGGAAAGATTGTAGCTATAAATCCATTACCTGAAGCTGGTTTGATAAAGTTTGTAAATCCGCAAAGTCCACAAAAAATCATCACGGGAGGCACCAAAATTGCCGATGTATTTGCACAAGTCATGATTAACGGAGATGTTGCTCTAGTTAAAGCTATTTTATTAAAATTGGTAGAAGCTGAAGAACATAGTAGTACTATTTTTGATCATGAATTCATTCAAAAAAACACGAGTTTTTATTCTGATTTTATTTCAGATCTAAATACATATGATTTTGACGAGTGTGTTAAACTTTCTGGTGTTTCAGAAGCTATTATTTTAGAGATTGTCGATTTAATTATCAATCGGGATAAAATAATTATTTGTTGGGCAATGGGACTAACACAGCATAAAAATGCCGTGGACAATATTAGAGAGTTTGTAAATATCCTTCTTTTAAAAGGAAGTATTGGAAAAGAAGGCGCAGGAACATGTCCTGTAAGAGGGCATTCTAATGTTCAAGGTGATCGTACTGTTGGCATATGGGAAGCCGCTCCTCAAGCATTTTTAGATAAAATCGAAGCTAAATTCAATTTCAAACCACCAGTAAAGCATGGCTATCCTGTTGTAGATGCTATTAAGGCAATGCATGAGAAAAAAGCAAAAGTCTTTTTTGGCTTGGGTGGAAATTTTATTTCTGCGGCTCCGGATACAGTATTTACTGCTCAAGCATTAGGGCACTGTAATTTAACAGTTCATGTGAGTACTAAATTAAATCGATCACATTTAGTTACAGGAAAAGAAGCACTCATTCTCCCATGTTTAGCACGCTCTGAAAAGGATATTCAAAACGGGAAGGAACAATTACAAAGTGTCGAAAACTCAATGGGAATTGTCTCATCTACTAAAGGAATACTCAAGCCGTGTTCAACCGAGCTTCAAAGTGAAGTTGCTATTGTTTGTAATATTGCTCATGAAACTTTAAAGGAAAAGTCAACAATAGACTGGCTTCGTTACATAGACAACTATGCACTCATAAGAGATGATATTGAAGAGGTAGTTGCTGGATTTGAGGATTACAATAATAAATTGCAACGCCCTGAAGGATTCTACTTACCAAATGGTGCACGACAAGGACATTTTAAAACCGAAACAGGAAAGGCTCATTTTTCTATTAATAAATTACCCGATTGGAAATTAAAAAACGGTGAATTTATAATGACTACCATAAGAAGCCATGATCAATTCAACACCACTATTTATGGCTTAAACGATCGTTACAGAGGTGTATTTAATGAACGTCGAATTATTTTTATGAACCCAGAAGATATGGAACATAAAGGATTGAAATCAAAAGACATAGTTAGTATTACGTCCAAGTTTAACAATGTCATTCGAACTGCTCATAATTTTAAAGTTATTCCATATAAAATTCCCAAAAACTGTTGTGCCACTTATTTTCCAGAAGCTAATGTATTGGTACCAATAGATAGTTATGCACATACAGCAAAAACACCATCATCTAAAAGTGTTATTGTCACCATAGAAAAAACCTAAAATTATAGTGAATAGTTAAAATGGACAGAAATCTATTTAAAATAAATTTTGATGACTAAATTACACTTGTCAATCACCAAGTATATAAAACACAATACCAAAATAACAATCAACATTATGAAAGCACATCAATTACTTCTCATTTTCATGTCTTTGTTTTTTAGCGGAAATATCTATGCTCAAGACGCTTATTTCCAAATCGATCCAACCTTATCTCCTGATGGCAGAACTATAGTTTTTAGTTATGATGGTGATCTATGGAAAATCCCTTCATCAGGTGGTGAAGCCTTGCGTATAACTGCCATGAAAGGTGAAGAAACATTACCACGTATTTCACCTGATGGTAAATGGGTTGCCTTTAGTGCAACGCAATATGGTAATAAGGATGTTTATATCATGCCTATACATGGTGGTGAGATCAAACAACTCACCTTTCATGATGCTGCAGATGATGTTGATAGTTGGTCATGGGACTCAAAACAAATCCATTTTACATCGTCGCGTTACAACCGATTTTCTGGTTATAGCGTTACAGTAGATGGAAGTACACCCAAACGATTATTTGAGCATTACTTCAATAATGTGCATAATGTCGTTACGCATCCGTCTACAGGAGAAGTATTCTTTAATGAAAGTTGGGAAAGTAAAAACTTCACACATCGTAAACGGTATAAAGGTGATTACAATCCAGATATCAAATCATACAACCCAAAAACAGGAACTTATAAAGAATATACTAGCTATAGAGGTAAGGATATGTGGGCAACCATAGATAAAAATGGAACTATTTTCTTTGCATCAGATGAAGCCAATGACGAATATAACTTATACACGTTCTCTAATACTACTAAAACAGCACTAACAAAGTTCAAAAGCTCTATTGGCAGACCTCAGGTAAGTGCTAACGGACAAAAAGTTGTATTCACTAAAGATTATCAAATACATCTATATGATGTTGCAAATAATAAAACACAAAAAGTTGCCATTAGTATTAATAAAAATAACACCCTTTCAAAATCACAAGATTTTAAAATAAAAGATAATATTAGCTATTTTGACGTGTCGCCCGACAATAAAAAAATGGTATTTATATCTCGCGGAGAACTTTTTGTTTCAGATATAAAAGGAAAATTTATAAAAAAACTAAATACAACTCCAGACGAGCGTGTTCTTGAAGTGAAATGGTTAAAAGATAGTAGAACACTTATTTACAATCAAACGTCCAATGGATATAGCAATCTTTATACAATTTCTGCAGATAGAGATGGCACTGAAAAACGTTTGACCAATGAAGCGAGAAATAATATCAATATTGTTTTAGACCACAAATTAGAAAATGCCTGTTATATAAGTGGCAGGGATGAACTCAAACTTATGAGTTTAAAAACCTTTAAAAGCACAACAGTAGTAAAGGATGAGTTTTGGGCTTTATATGCAGGTGCTGCGTATTTTTCTCCAGATGATTCCTATCTACTTTACAATGCTTATCGCAATTTTGAATTGGATATTTTCACCTATCATATTCCATCAAAAAAAGTAATCAACTTAACCAATACAGGCGTAAGCGAATCAAATCCTGTATGGTCTTCAGATGGTAAATATATATTCTTCGAATCTAATTTAACCGAACCAGGTTTCCCAAGAGGAAACAATAGCGTTCATATCTATAGAATGGCGTTAGACAAATATGACGCACCTTATAGACTAGATAAATTTGACGAACTCTTTAAAGAAGAAGAAAAAAAAGAAGAAGAGTCTAAAGACAAAGACAAAAAAGAAGAGCAAACAGTTACTCCAGTTGTTATTAATGAAGTAGGATTAATGGATCGGTTGGAACGCATAGGCCCTAATTTTGGACAACAAGGCGGTACAGATATTATAAGCAAAGACAATACAACATATGTCTATTATTTTTCCAATCACGATAAAGGTACTTTTAATCTATGGCGAACCACAATCAAGCCTTTTGAAAACAATAAAACCGAAAAAGTAGGAACACAACGCACTAGAGGCTTTCAAACTAAAGTTGTAAAGAAAAGTCAATATATGTTGATTAATGGTGCCATTCATACAGTGAATCTTAGTGCCAATAAACTTACTAAAATTAAAATGGATGCCACATTTCAGAAAAATCTGATCAATGAATTTAACCAAATGTTTTATGAAGCATGGGCTGGTTTCGAATCTAATTTTTACGATGAAAACTTCCATGGTGAAAACTGGCAAAAATTAAGAGATAAGTATGCGTCATTTCTACCATACATTACAAAACGTTCTCAATTGAGTTTATTATTTAATGATATGCTAGGTGAATTAAACACGTCTCATTTTGGATTTAGATCTTTTGGACAAGAAGATAACACCTATTATGGTAGTCGAACACTAGAAACAGGTATTCAATTTTCAAAAGACAATCCTTATATGGTTGAACGTGTTGTTTCTAAAAGTCCTGCTGATGTTACTGGAAAAGACATCAAGCCTGGTGATATACTTACTCATGTAAACGGTAGAGCTGTAGACACTAAAATGAATAGAGAACGTTATTTTAGCAAGCCATCTAGGGACAGCGAGATTCGATTAACATTTAGCAGAAATAATCAATCTGTAACAGTAAATATTCATCCCATCTCATCAGGTAATTTAAGAGGTCTATTATATGACGAATGGGTTGCCAACAATCAATCTTATGTCGATCGTATGAGTAAAAACAAAATTGCTTACGTTCACATGAAAAATATGGGAGGCGGTGAATTAAATAACTTTAAGCGAGAAATGGTTTCAGAAGCTTATAATAAAAAGGCGCTGATATTAGATTTGAGGAATAATACTGGAGGAAATGTCCATGATGATGTGTTGCAATTTTTATCTCAAAAACCGTATGCACAATGGAAATATCGTGAAGGAAAATTGGCATCTCAACCCAATTTTGGTCCAGCAGCAAAGCCTATTATTATTTTAGTAAACGAACAAACACTTAGTGACGCCGAAGTTACATCTGCTGGTTTTAAAGAATTAGGATTAGGTAAAGTTATTGGTACAGAAACATACCGTTGGATTATTTTCACTTCAGGTGCTGGCTTAGTAGATGGTTCTTTCTACAGATTACCATCTTGGGGTTGTTACACCTTGAGTGGGGACAATCTAGAATTTACAGGAGTAACACCTGACATTTATGTTAAAGAAGATTTTAAAGATCGCTTATCAGGAAATCAACCTCAGTTAGATAAGGCCATAGAAGATATTATGAAGGATTTAAAAAACTAATGAATGATTAAAGGCTTTGATGTATGTTCAACAAAACGTATTCGATCTGTAACGTATCTATGTATTTTACTACTTATAGTTAATTGCAAAAATCGAAATAGCTTACCAGATCCTTTAGAAGCAGGCTGGAACAATGAGGCGGTTTGCGAAGTTCTTGAGGATAATGTAAAGACTCGAATATTAAAATGTACATTCGCACCTGGAGTTGGTCATGAAAAACATTATCACAATCCGCATTTTGGGTACACAATAGCCGGAAGCAGATTTAGAATTAAAGATACCACTGGCACCAAAGAAGTCAATGTTCCTACTGGCTATAGCTTTAGTAAAAATGAGATCTCTGTACATGAAGTATTAAACATTGGTGATAGTACAGCAGTTTTTTTGATTATAGAATATAAATAAGAAATGAACGGATTTGATATTGTTGTAGTAATTGCTGTTATTCTATGTGCTAGACTAGGGATACGATTAGTTGCGGGCTATATTAAAATGAAACAAGACAATAAAGAAGATTCTCTTAAGGATGACGCTTAAAGACACAAAAAACCAACTTTACAGAGTTGGTTTTTTGTTATATGATATTCGCAATAATTGCGAAGTGATAATTATAATGATAAGTCGCTTTACGACCTAGCCACCAAAGTCATCAAATCTGATATGTTCATCAGGAATACCGAAGTCTTCTCCCATTTTTTGAACGGCCTGGTTCATTAATGGAGGACCACAGAAGTATAACTCAATATCTTCAGGTGCTTCGTGATGATTAAGGTAATTATCAATTACACAGTTATGGATAAATCCAACAAAACCATCACCAGCTTCATCATTAATATCGGTCTTCACTTTCCAATTATCTTCTTCCAAAGGCTCAGATAAAGCCATATAGAATTTAAAGTTAGGGAAGTCTTTTTCTAATTTTCTAAAGTGTTCGATATAGAACAACTCACGTTTAGAACGCCCACCATACCAATACGTTACTTTACGTCCAGTTTTAATAGTTCTAAATAGATGATATAAGTGAGAGCGCATTGGTGCCATACCAGCTCCACCTCCTACATATAACATTTCACTTTCAGACTCGTTGATAAAGAATTCACCGTAAGGTCCTGAAATCACTACTTTATCACCTGGTTTTTGAGCAAAAATATAAGATGATGCTACACCAGGATTTACATCCATCCATCCATTTTTAGCGCGATCCCATGGTGGTGTCGCAATACGAACGTTTAACATAATTTCACGTCCTTCAGCAGGATAAGAAGCCATAGAATAAGCTCTTTCCACTACTTCATCATTTTTCATTACTAATGGCCAAAGACCAAATTTATCCCATTCTGCTTGAAATTTATCAGGTGTTTCATGCTCTTCAGGATGCGCAGTAATATCCATATCAGAATACTTTATTTCACACTGCGGAATTTCAATTTGGATATAACCACCAGCTTTGTAACCCATATCCTCAGGAATTTCAACTACAAACTCTTTAATAAATGAGGCTACATTATAATTACGTACTACAACCGCTTCCCATTTCTTAATTCCGAAAACTTCTTCAGGAATAGTAATTTCCATGTCCTGTTTTACTTTCACTTGGCACGATAAACGAGCGCCATGTTTCAATTCTTTTCTACTAAAATGTGGTGTTTCTGTAGGCAATGCCTCACCTCCACCAGAAAGAACGTGGCATTCACATTGAATACATGTTCCACCTCCACCACAAGCAGATGGTAAGAATATTTTTTCACCTCCTAAAGTTGATAACAAGGTACCACCCGAAGCTACTTGTATTTCTTTTTCACCATTAATCTTGATCGTTACTGGACCAGAAGGTGATAGTTTTTGTTTAACAAACAATAATAGTGCAACTAATATTAATGTTACTAATAAGAAAGCTGCTACTGTAGCTATTACTGTTCCTAATGTTCCTGCTGCTAAAATCATACTATTCTACTATTTTAGTGTTGTTAGCCAATTCTGTATTGTCATCTTCAGTTGGAGTTACTTTAGTCTCAACTGTTTTATTTTCTTCTGTCTCTTCATCACCTCCAGTCAACATTCCTCCAAAGCTCATAAAGCCAATAGCCATAAGTCCTGTGATGATAAATGTAATTCCTAAACCTCTCAATGCTGGTGGAACACTTGAATATCTAATTTTTTCACGAATTGCGGCAATTGCTAAAATTGCTAAAAACCATCCAATACCAGATCCAACACCATAATTTAAGGCTAAACCAAGTGTTGCTATTTCTCTAGATTGCATAAATAATGATCCACCTAAAATGGCACAGTTTACTGCAATTAATGGTAAAAAAATACCAAGTGAGTTATACAACGAAGGTGAGAATTTTTCTACCACAATCTCTACCAATTGTACCATGGTTGCAATGGTTGCAATAAACATGATAAATGATAAGAAGCTTAAATCGTAATCTGCATACTCTGGTCCCATCCATGATAATGCACCTGGCTGTAAAATATATTGATCTAACAACCAGTTTAAAGGAACTGTAATTGCTAATACAAAAATTACTGCAGCTCCAAGTCCAACAGCCGTAGACACTTTTTTAGATACAGCAAGGTAAGAACACATCCCAAGGAATGTAGCAAATACCATGTTGTCTATAAATATTGATTTGAAAAATAATTCTATATGTTCCATATTCTTGAGTTTGAAATCCTGAAACTACAGGATGACACTTATTTAATCTTCTACTAAATCTTTATTTCTTGTACGTTGTATCCAAATGATAATACCTACAACAATTAATGCCATTGGCGATAATAACATAAATCCGTTATTCTCATACCCTAAGGCATATAATCCTGTTTTTTCAATAGGATCTCCTAATACTGGTATACCTAATAAAGTTCCAGAGCCTAAAAGTTCTCTAAAGAATCCAACGATAATTAATATCACAGCATATCCTAATGAGTTACCAATACCATCTAAGAAGGACTTCCATGGTCCATTACCTAAAGCAAAGGCTTCGAAACGTCCCATGATAATACAGTTGGTAATAATTAATCCAACAAAAACGGAAAGTGTCTTACTCAGTTCATAAGCAAAAGCTTTTAGTACCAAATCCACTATAATTACTAAAGTAGCAACTACAATTAGCTGTACAATAATTCTAATTTTTGAAGGAATGATGTTTCGCATTAAAGAGATCACCACGTTACCTACACCTAATACAAACAATACTGATATAGACATTACAATTGATGCCTCTAATTCTGCAGTAATCGCTAAAGCTGAACAAATACCAAGTACTTGTATTGTAATTGGGTTATTATCTGCTAAAGGGTCTTTAATTAAAGCTGCGTCTTTTTTTGAAAGTAAGCCCATATGATTATTGTTTTAAATTTTTAAAATAAGGTACGTAAAGCTTTAAATCTTTTCGGATCATTGCTGACACACCATCACCTGTAATGGTTGCTCCTGCAATAGCATCTACCTCATTATCTGTTTTATCATTATTCTTAGGATCTGCATTACCTTTAGCCACATTAATGCCTTTAAAAGTTCCATTAGACATTAAGTGTTCACCTATAAAATCATCCATAAAAAAACGTTGCTTAATGTTAGCTCCTAAACCTGGAGTTTCACCTTTATGATCAAAATAAGCACCTTGAACAATCATATTCTCATCCATAGCAACATAAGCCCAAATTGCATCCCAAAGCCCTTTTCCTCTAATTGGAGCGATATAGTACTTTTTACCTTTCTCATCTTCTCCAACAAATAAAGGCAATTGTCTAACACCACCATCCTTAGCTTTAGCTTGTTCTTTTTTCACATCAATTAAATAGGCTTGGTCATTCTCGGTTGCCTGACCATTATAGTCTACAACTAATTGTTGTTTGATGTATTTATCAAATAATTCAGGAGCATCATCTGTAGAAACAAAGTTTGCACTTGTACCCTCGTTTTCATTAATTCCCATGGCGTAGAGAATATTTTGCTGTTTCTCTAAGCGCTCGTTTTCTGTAATTGTAGGTTTCAATGATGACGCTAAGTATGCCAATAAAGCCCCTACAACCAATACCATTGCTATTGCAAATATTACGGTATATGAATTTTTATCTGTTCTTTTTTCCATCGTTAAGCAGTTTTAACTTTTAGACGTTTCAATCTTCGTTTTACATTTCCTTGAACCACATAGTGATCAATAGTTGGAGCGAATACATTCATAAGTAAAATGGCTAACATTACACCTTCTGGGTAGGCTGGGTTAAATACACGAATCATAATTGAAATAAACCCAACTAAGAATCCATATATCCATTTTCCTTTATTAGTTTGTGAAGCTGTTACTGGGTCTGTAGCCATAAAAACTGTACCAAAAGCAAAACCACCTATTAGTAAATGATGCCAGAACTCAGTACTCATCAATCCATAAAATTTACTAGATTCAGTAATCAATCCAGAACTTATAACACCATTAAAAATTAATCCCATTACTAATGCTCCAATAGCAGAAGATAACATGATTCTCCAGCTTCCTATTTTAGTAAAGATTAAGAACAATCCAGCCAAAAGTATTAATAGGGTTGATGTTTCACCAACTGAGCCAGGAATAATTCCATAGAACATATCCATAACACTATGATCTAAAAGACCTTTGTTTTGAGCTAGGCTTCCTAAAATCGTTTCACCTGAAATAGCATCTAAGCCTTCTAAAGAACTCCCAGCTTCTTTTGCAACAGCTATAGCTTCATCTCTTGCTTTTGCACCATGAACCCATACTTTATCTCCAGACATCCAAGTAGGATATGCGAAAAATAAAAACGCTCTAATTGTTAAGGCTGGGTTTAGAATATTCATTCCAGTTCCTCCAAATACTTCTTTACCGATGACAACACCGAAAACAACAGCTACAGCGAGCATCCATAATGGTGTATCAACAGGAACAATTAATGGTACTAACATACCTGTTACTAAATAGCCTTCTTCTACTTCATGTCCTTTTATTACGGCAAAAACAAATTCTACTGCAAGACCTACTCCATAGGAAACAACTACTAATGGTAATACTTGCCACAGACCAACAATTAGGTTGTCCATGGTCCAAAATGAAGATCCTAAAAATCCATTAGCTGCTTCAATTTCTCCTAAAGCCAAATAATGTTGGTATCCAGCATTAAATATTCCAAAGATTAAACAAGGTACCAATGCCATAATAACGATGTTCATGGTACGTTTTAAATCATCTGCTGCTTTTATATGAGTTCCATTATGTGTGGTCTCATTTGGTAAATATAAAAAGGTATGGATTGCGTTAAACGCCGGAGCCATTTTGGTCCCTTTATATTTTTCCTTTAAGTTATGTAAGTTACTTTTTAAACCCATTTGTTTATATTTTTCATTTTACTTTGAAAAATGAATAATTATCCAATTTCTTTAAGCATTAAGTCTAATCCTTTTCTTATTATATCTTGATGTGGTTGTTTAGACACACATATGAATTCTGTTAAAGCAAAATCTTCAGGAGCCACTTCGTACATTCCTAAAGCTTCCATTTCATCTAGATCTTGATACATACAAGCCTTTAAAATCTGCATTGGATAAATATCTAAAGGAAATACTTGCTCGTAGGAACCTGTGACAACAAAAGCACGGTGTTCACCATTAGTATTAGTATTCAAATCGTATTTCTTCTTTGGGTTTAACCAAGAAAAAGTAAACGCTCTAGACGTCGATACCTTATTAAAAATGGGCTTATTCCAACCAAATAATTCATAATCATTACCTTCAGGTATCACAGTAATTACATTATCGTAAAAACCTAGGCTTCCATCTGGTTTCAATTGCTTTCCAGATAATACATTACCAGAAATGATACGATCATTACCGTCTTTCTCAACGCCATTATCGTAAACCATTGTTGCAACCTCGCTTCCAATTCTAGTTTTGAAATATCTTGGTTTCTTTACTGAAGAACCTGCCAAAGCAACAACGCGTTCTGGATTGAATTTCCCAGTAAGTAACAATTCACCAATCACAACTAAATCTTGAGCATTGATTGTCCAAACTGTTTCTCCTTTATTTACTGGGTCTATTTTGTTAATATGTGTACCAACATTTCCAGCTGGGTGAGGACCAAACACTTTGTGTATTACTGCATCATTCATACCTGCTAATGGTGAGTTATTAGACCCAATACCAATATGAACCTGACCTTCAGTTAATTTAGATAAGACCGAAACAGTAGCTTGTAACTCTGCTTCCTTTCCTGATAAAACAAAATCTAAATCTGCTGCTAAAGGTGCTGAAGCATAACCAGAGATAAAAATCGCTTTTGGCGATTTTTCTGGATTTGCAATAACATCATAAGGTCTTTGCTTGATAAAAGGCCAACAACCCGAAGTTAGCAAATGAGCTTTTACAGCTGCAGTATCGGAATCCATATTAAAGGCTCCGAAATCTTTAAAAGATTGCTCCTTATCTGCTTGAATTTTAATAGCATCTATACGACGCTTAGGACCTCTTTGTACTTCTACCACAGTTCCTGAAACCGGAGACACAAACTTTATGTCTTCATTAGACTTATCATAAAAGATAACATCTCCTGCTTTTAAAGTAGCTCCTTCTTTGGCTACAAGTTTCGGAATAACGCTGTGAAAATCTTCAGGTCTGATAGTGCAGAAATTACTTATAATGGCTTGTTCAACTGTTTTTTCAGCTTCACCAACAAGTTTTATATCCAGACCTTTTTTAATTTTAATGTCTTTTGACATACGCTTTATATTGAAATTAGTTGTCTAAAAATCGGTGCAAATTTACGAATTTACCACGTAATAAAACAGTCTGACTTTCTAAGTTTGTTATTTTTAAAGATTCTAAATAACGTACGCAATATTAAGGCACAGATTTTGTTTATCTTTACATATCAAACTATTATTAATGATTAAGAACATCTATTATTTTCTATTAGCCTTACTTTTTACAGGACAAGGATTTTCTCAAGTAGAAGAAGTCAATCCTCCAGAGTATATAAAGACCATCACTTTTAAAAGCCGAACCTCTTCTCAAGGTCAATTGCCTATCATTAGATTAGGTGAAGCATTTCATTTAGAATTTGATGTTCTTACTACTGATGAACCCGACTTTTATTACACGATTGAACATTATAATTATGACTGGACAAGATCCAATCTGGTGAAAATGGAATATATGACTGGCTTTGACAATTTCAGGATTGTTAATTACCAAAACTCATTTAATGCTTATCAGTTGTATTCTCATTATGATTTGCAAATTCCTAATAAGCAAACACGTGGCTTGACAAAATCTGGTAACTATATCATTTCAATTTTTAATGAAGATGAAGAATTAGTCTTCTCTAGGAAATTTATGATTTACAAAGAACAAGTTGGTGTTGGGTTAGATATTAAAAGATCTAGAGATGTAAAGTATATTGAAAGTAAACAAAGTGTTGATATTATCATAAATTCTGGCGGATTGAATTTAAACAATCCAAAAGAAACTGTTAAGACCTTAATTATTCAAAATAATAATTTACGCACAGCGATTACAGATATTAAACCTCAATATACTATTGGAAAAGAGCTGATATATAAATACACTACCGAAACTGCATTTTGGGCAAGTAATGAATTTCGTTTCTTTGAAACCAAAGATGTTAGAGGTGCTAACGTTGGTGTTCAGTTTATTGATCTAAAAGATATTTATCACAGTTATTTGTTTCTTGACGGACCAAGATATAGCCAACCTTACACATACAACCCAGACATTAATGGTAATTTTTTGATTACTGCTTTAGACACTGACGACGTAGATATTGAAGCCGATTATACTAATGTTCATTTTTCAATCCTTCACCCAAAACTTGAAGATGGCGAAAGCATGTATGTCTATGGCAACTTTAATAACTATGCCTTAGAGGAGGGTTTAAACAAACTATCATTTGATAGTAGTTCTGGCCGCTATGAGGCTATTATAAAACTCAAACAAGGATTCTATAACTACAAATATGTTGTAGTAGATAAAGATGGAAATCTCGATGAGGGAAAAATTAGCGGTGATTTTTGGCAAACTGAAAACAACTATAAAGTTCTAGTGTATTACAGAGACCTAGGCGCTCGCTTTGATCAACTTATTGGTTTTGGTGAAGCGAATTCGGTTAATATTACCAATTAAGTTTTAACAATAAGCTGCTTATCGGTATCGTAAGTTAATTGTCTTTCGATAAATTGCTGAGAGGTTTCATTATAAGACACACAATGTTCTATTGGCTGTGCATAGACATGCAAACTAATAGATTTGCCTTCATAACTATTCTTTAATTTATGAAACCCTATGTTGTCATTCATAAAGGTGAGCTGATGTGGTAAAACCTTTTGCGATCCAACTTTTTTTAAATGCTGATCCTCCATATTAAAAAACACCTCTTCCATTTCGCCTTCTAAAAGGAATACCCAACAATCTTCACCATCGTGACCATGAATTGCTGTTTCTTGGCCCTTTTCCCAACATAAAAGAATAACTTCAAAATTGACATCTCTATACAAACAATTACGTGTATACTTTTGTTGAGACCAACTTTCAAAAGGTTTAAAATCTATTGAATTAAAATTGAAATTATTGAGTATAGCATTGTAATCTTCAATTGAAGATTGCGACAAAAGCGCTATCAGTTGCTGAATGTTTTCTTGGGATTTCAAGTAATGAATTTGATCTTTTAGGGGATTTTCATATTATTCCGAAAAATAGGAATAAATTTACACAAGCCAAAATTTAAGACCCATCACTACAAATGCATAACGATTTATCATTGTTCACAGAACTTGCAGAGCTTTTAATTTCCGAAGAAACAAATCAGCCTGTGGCTGCTCCTGTCGATACAAAAGCACTTTATAAAACTTTAGATCTTCAACTTAATGATGAGCCAACAATAGACGATGAGTTTAAATCTATATTAAAAGATATTATAAAGCATACACCTAAAACAGCATCAACCTCATTTTTTAATCAATTATTTGGCGGAAGAATCCCTAGAGCAACACTTGGAGACTTATTAGCTGTTATGCTCAACAATAGTATGTATACCTATAAAGTTGCTGGACCTCAAGTTGGGATTGAAAAAATACTACTTAAAAAAATTTGTGATATAATTGGATATCCAGATGTTGCAGATGGCACTTTTGCTCCAGGAGGATCTATGAGCAACTACATGGCAGTTTTGATGGCTAGAGACAAGTATAATCCTTCGGCAAAAAACGAAGGTATAAACAATACCATGACACTCTATACATCTGAAGCTTCTCATTATTCTATTGCAAAAAACGCTGCTTTTATTGGAGTTGGAAGACAACAAGTACGCACAATCAAAACTAATGATAGAGGCGAAATGCTAAGTGAAGATTTAGATGTTAAAATTTCAAAGGATATCGAACAAGGATTTCAGCCGTTTTTTGTAAATGCCACGGCGGGAACTACAGTTCTAGGTGCTTTTGACTCTGTTGACAACATAAGTAAAGTCTGTAAAAAGTATGACGTATGGTTACATCTAGATGGTGCCTATTGTGGTGGTGTGATTTTTAGTGATGACCACAAGCATTTAGTGAATGGCATTGCGCATACAGATTCGTTTAGCTTTAATGCTCATAAAATGTTAGGCACGCCTTTAAGCTGTTCAATTATAGTAACTAGAGACAAAAAACATTTATATGAATCGTTTTCTAATGAAGCAGAATATCTTTATCAAACCAACGATGACGATTTTAATCTCGGAAAAACATCACTTCAATGTGGTAGAAGAAATGATGCATTAAAGCTTTGGACCTTATGGAAGTCTGTTGGCAATAACGGATTAAAAACCATAATTAATCATCAGTTCAAGCTTGCCGAAGTTGCAAGAAACTATATCAATAATCACCCAGATTATAGATTATACAGCTTTGAAGATTCAATTTCAGTATGTTTTAATTACAAGGATATTCCTGCAAAAAAATTATGTACTGCGCTATATGAAAATGCCAAACTCATGGTTGGTTTCGGAAATTTTAATGATCAAGATTTTGTAAGAATGGTCACCATTAATAGCGTATTAAAAGAAAAAGACATTATCAACTTTTTTAAAACCATTGAAGATTTTGCAGTTTCAACTGATATTTAAACCCGTTAATCGGTTGAATATCGTAAACCTGTTAAAATTTTGCTTAATTTTAAAAAAGTCTCCAATTTAGTTGGAAATTAATTATTTTTGTAAGCTATTATTTTCAACACTTCATGGTTCAACAAGTTACAAGTGGGATTAAGATCTCTGTAGAAACATCATTTGAAGGTACATTTTATAAAAATTATAAAGTGCACTTTGCTTTTGGCTATAAAGTAACTATTGAAAATCAAAGTAAAGATTCTGTACAACTCAATTCAAGATACTGGAGAATACTCGACGCTCTCAATAATGTTGATATTGTAGAAGGTGAAGGTGTTATTGGTAAAAAGCCAGTTTTAAAACCAGGAGAATCTCACACCTACAATTCAGGTTGTTTATTAACGTCTCCTTTTGGGGCAATGCAAGGTCACTATAACATGGTTAATTTTACAAACACCAATAAGTTTAAGGTGATTATTCCTTCATTTAAATTAAGTGCTCCTTTTGCACTCAACTAAGATTCGCTATACTTTTTTAAGTATTCAAACCTAAATATATCATCATCTTGATAGATATGTAAGAATTGGCAATTTGAATAATGGCTAAATCTATATGCTTTTTCAAAGCTAAAACCTTCTGAAGACACTCTATAAATACCATCACAATCAACATTTCCATAAGGGGAAATACGTCTAAAACGAAATTCCTCATGACTCCCAATATGATGCAACTCAAACCAAGCGCCTGTGCCTATTCCGCTTAACCATTGTGCATGATCACTTTTTATATCATTATGTTTGGGCTCTAAAGTTCCTATTACACTTGGACGATGCCCCTTAAGTACATCTAAAAATAAACGGCGATTTTCTTTTCTAACAGTAGAATCAAACTCTGAAATATCACCAACTTCAGACACCTTATATATAAAATCTTCGGTATCTGCAATAACCACATTACCAATCGTACTTGGTGTAAATCCTTTTGATTTAATAAGTGAAGATTTGATTTTCTTATTAGTAACACTGGCAATTAAAACGTCTGTAACAAAACGCGCACAATTACAGGCCTGTTTTATAAAGGCAGCATACCTAATAAATCCCTTGTTTTGTTCATTTGTTATATATGTTCTTGCCTTTTTATAATCTATCGTCTTACAAACCGAAGCATACATATTTCCTTCACCATGAGTGAGTTTTGGTTGTGTTGCCAAAAATTTTAAAATCTCATTTAGGTTTTGTATTTCACCTTTTTCAATAGTTGCCTGTATAGGGAAATTAAGTTCAAAATCTGTTTCTTTCCCCCTTACTCGTCCGTATGGAGATGTTGTGATATAGCGGCCAAAATCATGATATTCTAAAACTCCTGTAGACTTATCTATAAGTACTAATGCTGCATGACCAGCTCTCACATGATTTCTACTACCAACAAATAAAAACCGCAAAAATGGAGAGTACCACTCTTTGGCATGAGAGACAATAGTTTCTGGATAGGCAAGTGTGAGAATGATTCCGTCGTTCATATGAATAGAATTAGTGGCAACTTACAAAAATTTATGCAGTATTTTAAGCTTGTTTTAATAGTCATTTAGTCATTAGTCGTCAAAAAATCGTAACTTTGCACCTTCAAAATAATAAGCAATTTTTAAACCTAATTTTAAGATGGGAAAAGGATTTTTCAACGTACCAGTAGCTATAAATGAGCCCGTAAAATCTTATGCTCCAGGATCTCCTGAGCGCGAAGCAGTATTAGCTGCTTACAAAGACATGTGGAACACTAAAATTGATGTACCATTGTATATCAACGGAAAAGATGTGACAACAGGAAGCACAAAAACCATGTCGGCACCTCATGATCATCAACACGTTGTTGGAACATACCATTTAGCAGAAAAATCTCATATAGAGGAAGCTATTGCAACGGCATTAGAAGCACGAAAAACTTGGTCTCAATTACCTTGGGAACAACGTGCTGGAATTTTCTTAAAAGCGGCCGAACTAATCGCTGGACCTTATAGAGCAAAAATTAATGCAGCAACTATGATTGCGCAATCTAAAACAGTTCACCAAGCTGAGATAGATGCAGCTTGTGAGTTAATTGATTTCTTACGCTTTAATGTACAGTTCATGACAGATATTTATCATGAACAACCAGAAAGCACTAGTGGTGCTTGGAACAGATTGGAATATCGACCACTAGAAGGATTCACCTATGCCGTAACACCTTTTAACTTTACAGCTATTGCAGGAAACCTTCCAGCATGTATGGCTATGATGGGAAATGTTGTAGTTTGGAAACCTAGTGATAGTCAAATATTTTCAGCCAAAATCATTATGGATGTTTTTAGAGAAGCTGGTGTTCCTGATGGTGTTATTAATGTGGTATTTGGAGACCCTGTAATGATTACTGATACAGTTATGGACAGCCCAGATTTTTCTGGATTACATTTTACAGGTTCTACGTTCATCTTCAAAGAGCTTTGGAAGAAAATTGGACACAATATTCATAACTATAAAACCTACCCTAGAATCGTAGGAGAAACTGGCGGGAAAGACTTTATTATCGCTCACAAAACAGCAAACCCAATTCAAGTAGCAACAGCCATCACTAGAGGTGCTTTTGAATTCCAAGGACAAAAATGTAGTGCAGCTTCGCGAGCTTATGTTCCTTCCAACCTATGGAATACAGTAAAAGAACGTGTTATTGCTGATGTTAAGTCATTTAAAATGGGATCTCCTGAAGATTTGAATAATTTCATCACTGCTGTTATTCATGAAGGTTCTTTTGATAAGCTAGCATCATACATTGATGGCGCTAAAAATGATTCGGATGCTGAAATCATCGTTGGTGGAAATTACGATAAAAGCAAAGGTTATTTTATAGAACCAACCGTTATTGTGACTAGCAACCCAAAATACACAACCATGTGCACAGAATTATTTGGTCCTGTAATCACTATTTACGTATATGACGAAGACAAATATTCTGAAACTTTAAAGCTGGTTGATGACACTAGCGAATATGCATTAACAGGAGCTGTACTAGCAACAGACAGATACGCTATTCAGGAAGCAACTAAAACATTACAAAACTGTGCTGGGAACTTCTATATCAACGACAAACCAACTGGAGCTGTTGTAGGACAGCAGCCCTTTGGAGGTGCTAGAGCTTCAGGCACAAATGACAAAGCTGGTAGCGCACTTAATTTATTACGTTGGGTATCACCAAGAATGATAAAGGAAACGTTTGTGACACCAACAGATTATCGCTATCCATTCTTAGGATAAAATCTCACACAATTCCATATTACAATCCTCAAATGTTACAGTTTGAGGATTTTTTTTTGCTTTTAATCTTAAATCACTTGATAACACATAATTAACTAAACGAAACTTTGTATCTTGTTAGTCGCAACTATCAATTAATCGATTATGATAAAAAAATACGTTCTAATTTTATTATTATTCCCTTTCTGTATCCAAGCTCAAACAGTTGAGTTTGAATCGACACTTACTGCAGATTTAAGTGCATATACCGCAATCAATAGTGAAGTCACTAATTTTGCTGGTTTGGGAGAATACGAAGTATTTCTAGATACCGACACTGGTGTTTTGGATAAACCAATTATTTTGGTAGATGGATTTGATCCAGGTGATACCAGAACCATTGCTGGTCTATATAGTTTATTAGACTTTACTGGGTCTTCAGGTCCTGAAAATTTAGCCGATTTAGTTAGGGCTCAAGGATATGATGTTGTTATTTTAAATTTCCCGTCTTACTTTAGGCTTGATGATAATTCACTTTTAAATATTGATGATGCTACAGACAATAATGCCGATATGGTTATTGACGAACTCGATTACCCTGGAAGCACGCTTGTGAATGGTGGCGCAGATTTTATAGAGCGTAATGCAATGTTACTTGTAGATTTAATTAACACGTTAAATGCTGATAAAGTTGGTGACGAGGAGTTAGTTATTATTGGCCCAAGCATGGGTGGGTTAATCTCTCGTTTTGCATTGAATTTCATGGAAGATGACGCTCAAGATCATGAAACAAGATTATGGATGTCATTTGATTCTCCTCATCTTGGTGCAAATGTCCCATTAGGCTTTCAGCATCAATTTAACTTTCTAGGATTTGGTTTAGGTGACGATTTAAACGTTGTTGAATTACAAGGTATTGTAAACGGACTATTAAAATCACCAGCTGCAAGACAATTGTTAGTTGATCATTTCGAAGCTCATCTTATGGATGGTAGTGAATTTGATTTTGACCCTACAAAGTTATTACCAGAAGCTCATCCTTATAGAGCAGTTTTTGAAAGTAGTATCAATAGTTTGACATCAACTGGATTTCCTCAAAACACAAGAAATGTCTCCATCATTAATGGAAGTGGTATTGGCTCACCTTACAAAGCTGGCGACGGCACTACAGATGTAACAACTGGCTTTCCAGCTTTAGCCATCGAAAATCTAGAAATTCCAGGTTCTCCATTACCACAAACTAATGCAGATATCAATATTAATTTAACACCGGCAACAGCAGATGGGCCTCAATTGATAAGCAAAGTCTTTGTTGAAGGCTTTTTAATTTTTGGATTTATAACATTAGTTGATGTAGAGATTGATGCACAAGCACCAACGTTTTCAGATGGTGTAGATGCAGCATCAGGTGGACTTTTTGATCTTGGTGCATTTACATCTGGATTAGGAAGTGACCCTTTAATTGATAGTTTTTTAATGTCTTTAGCTATTGATAAGTTTAGCTTTATCCCTTCAGTAAGTGGAATGGCTTTAGAAATCACCAACAATGAAGTTAATTGGTATCATGATATTAACCTTGGTGATCCAGGTGGAACAGGAGACACACTAAATAATACACCTTTTGTGAATTGGTATATGCCAGATGATAATGAAAATCATGTTGAACTCACCGAGGAAAATGTGGCTTTTGCACTTACTGAGATTTTTCAACAAACACTATCAAATACAGATTTTGAAACGATAACATCAATTAAGATTGAGAAGAATCCAATTGAAAATGAAATAACAATACTAAGCAGTAGAATTCTAGATGATGTCAATATTTCTATTATTGATATTACTGGAAAAGTGGTTTTTTCTTCTAATCAAACATTAGATAGAAGATCTTCAATCCCTTTAAATTTAGATTCGGGAATGTATATTCTCAATCTTGAATCTAAAGACAATTATAACTACCGAACAAAGATTATTGTAAAGTAAAAAATAAGCCCTTTCTAAATTGAAAGGGTTTCTTTTTTTTAGATAATTTCAAAATATGATGTAAGTATTTTGTCATTACCTCTACAAATACCTCATGATATTTATATACTTCATAATTGGTGTTTTAGCAAGTGTAATTGGCGCATTACCTTTGGGTGCATCCAATATTGCTGTAATTAATACAACCATTAAGCAAAATGCTAAACAGGCTTTTAAAATAGCAATAGCAGCTGGCATTGCTGAAGTCATTCTTTCTTATTATGCGTTACACTGTAATATGATTGTTAGAGATTTCTTTGATCAAAATATGTGGATTCAAATTGTAATTGTTGTAATCTTAATGGCAGTAGGCAGCTTTTTAATTTTTAAAAAGAATAAGGAAAAATCGTCTAGAAAGAAGAGACTAACATCATCTAAATATGCTACTGGATTTCTTCTAGGAATTTTAAACCCTCCGGTTTTGATTTATTGGATTGTTGCCTTCGGAATAATTAACAATAATGATCTTATGTTATCATTAGGTTCTCCTCTATTTGTATTATTTCTGTTTTTTGCAGGAGTATACTTAGGCAAGCTACTAACATTATATCTCTATAGTAAATTTAGTATCGCCATAAAAAACAAAGTTCAAAATATCACCTTGGTAATTAATAAAGTAACAGGTATATTATTAATTGTTATCGGTATCGCTCAAGCTATAAAATTGAGTTTATAAAATTGCTTTATCTGTAATTGTCAACATCACCAATAGGGTAATCTTCATAAAAATCTTTAAAAGTTTTTTCGGTTGTATAATTATCTCTTAATACTTTGTAGACCATTATTACAACAAAAACCTGACCTATACATGTTAAAAAGAACACCCAATTTAAAGGCATATCCATTGCTGCTGCAATTGTGATTGTCACTAACAACAATGTGGTAACTACGACATAAAATAGTACTGGGAATTTCATGTTGTTTTATTTACAAGATACTAAACAACAGGCCTTTGAAACAAAAATAGCTTTATAAAATTACGTTAATCTTTAGTGCATAACGAACTTAACAACTAAGCCTTCATTAGCACGAACATTAAAAACAGTATTATCTTCAAAAATAAGATACTGCCCCTTAACACCTACCAACTTCCCTGTATATGTTCCTACTTTTTCGATATTAAGGCTTTTAGGTTTTTCTGGGTATTTATGCACTGGAAACTCAAGATTTGTTTCGGTATTTGAAGCAATAAAATAATCTTTAACTTCTTGAGGAATATATTTTTTTAAGCGCTCTCTCCATTCGACTAAATTTTCATCTTCATTATCATTTTTAAGCATTTTTCGCCAATTGGTTTTATCTGCAACATGGTCTTTTAATGCTACTTCAGTAATTCCAGCAAGATATCTATTAGGCACCTCTACAATTTCAATAGCCTCATGTGCACCTTGATCTATCCAACGTGTTGGTACTTGAGTTTTTCTGGTCACACCAACTTTTACATTACTAGAATTGGCAAGATATACAATATGAGGTTGTAATTGAACTTTCTTCTCATATTCTAAATCACGATCTTCTTTACCTAGATGCGCAGTGCTTAATTCTGGTCGCATAATCCAATCTCCCGCTTGCGGAATATCAAAAAAATCTTCTTTGCAAAACCCTTGGCGATAAATAGGTTTATCTAATCCGCATTTTAAACATTGATGTTTTACAAACTCCATTGTAATGGTTTTATTCAATAACTGATTCATATTCAGGAAATCATTTTCTAATATCAAATAATATTGAATTGGCTCAGCTAGCTCTGTTTGCATTTTTGTTAAAACACCTTGATAAAACATAAAAAAAAGTATTATTTTTAAAACTTAAAGATACTATAAAAATGCCGATTCCATTAGTAAATTCTATTGCTTCCTGGTTTTTAAAAAAACGATTCCATCAAATTGAATTGTTCCTAAAATACCCAAATGAAGTGCAAAACGAATTACTCTTTCAGCTCCTTTCAACCGCAAAGGATACTGAAATTGGCAAAAAGTATGACTTTGCATCTATTTCCACTTATGACACCTTTTGTGAACGCATTCCTATTTCTTCATATGAAGATTGTCAAGATATGATTGAACGGTCTCGCCGAGGAGAACACAATATCTTTTGGCCCAACCCAATCAAGTGGTTTGCAAAATCTAGTGGGACAACTAATGCTAAAAGCAAATTCATACCTGTAAGTACAGAATCATTAGAAGATTGTCATTACGCTGCAAGTAAAGATTTACTCTGTATGTATCTCAATAATAATGAAGATTCGCAATTGTTCACTGGAAAAAGTTTACGCTTAGGAGGCAGTAAAGAACTATACAAAGAGAACGGAACCGTATTTGGCGATCTATCAGCTATACTTATAGATAATATGCCTTTTTGGGCTGAGTTTAGTAGCACACCTAGCAGTAAAGTATCTTTAATGAGTGATTGGGAAGTAAAGATGAAAGCCATTGTTGAAGAAACCCGAAATGAAAACGTAACCAGTTTGGCTGGTGTTCCTTCTTGGATGCTTGTGCTACTCAATACTATTTTAGAAACAACCGGAAAAGACAACCTGTTTGATATATGGCCAAATTTAGAAGTCTATTTTCATGGTGGTGTGAGTTTTGTACCTTATGTTGATCAATACAAGGCTATTTTACCTAAACCTGATTTTAAATACTACGAAATTTATAATGCTTCTGAAGGCTTCTTCGCAATCCAAGATCAAAATAATAGCAGTGAGTTACTCTTGATGTTGGATTATGGAATTTTCTATGAATTCATTCCTATGGATACCTACGGAACAGCTAATCAAAAGATTATTCCTTTGAGTGCAGTTGAAATTGGTAAGAATTACGCCGTTATCATTACAACTAATGCTGGACTTTGGCGTTATAAAATTGGTGACACGGTAAGATTTACATCTATAAGTCCGTATCGTATAAAAGTTTCTGGTAGAACAAAACACCACATTAATGCCTTTGGAGAAGAATTGATTATTGAAAATGCCGAAGATGCCCTAAGAGAGGTTTGCTTTTCAACTAATGCTGAAATAGTTGATTACACGGCTGCTCCTATTTTTATGAATGGAAAAGATAAAGGATCACACGAATGGCTCATTGAATTTAAAACACCACCTGAAGACCTCAAGGCATTTAACGAACTTCTAGATACCAAACTAAAATCACTTAATTCAGATTATGAAGCTAAACGCCTCAATAATATGACCTTAAATATGCCAACAGTTCATATGGCTAGAGAACGTCTATTTTATGATTGGCTCAAGCGGCATGATAAATTGGGTGGTCAGCATAAAATTCCTAGATTATCTAACAGTAGAGAGTATATCGACGAATTATTGAGCCTTAATACTACCTCATAGTCATTCATCGGTAAAATTCGCACAGCCTCTAAATTTGTCGGATTTACGCATAGTTTTATCTAATAAATGTCATAAAAAAAGATTTTTTATATTTTTGACTATAATTTTAAATGTAATTAATCCCAAAACCCTCACAATGAAAACGCCTATCCTCACGGTGTTTACCATATTATTTTGTATGGTATCTTCACCTACGATCTCAAACTTAGATGGTAATCGTAACGATCCTAAACATTTTGATGAACTCAATAGAAGCGGACTTGAATTTTATGTCTATACTTCAAAAGTAAACACAAAATATTCTGAGATTCCTTCAGCTGTATTCAAAAACAAATTGATTATGGTGTCTTCTAAAAAAATTGGCGGACTAGGAAATGGTATAGATAAACATACCAACGAACCGTACTTAGAGTTATTCTGTCTTGATGTTGATGCTTACGGCTCGGTAAAGAACCCTTTGTTCTTTTCGAGAATTATCAACACAAAAGATAATGAAGGTCAAGTTGCCTTTTCTCCTGATGAACAAACCATGTACTTCACAAGAAGTAAACGTGAAAACTCTCAGAATTACCAATTATATAAAGCTTTTTTAGAAAAAGACTCCAATGGTAATTGGATAAATGAGCAAGAGCTAGCCATTAGCGACCTCAACTACTCTATCGAAAACCCGCATGTCTCATTTGATGGAACCGAATTATATTTTTCATCAAATATGCCAGGCTCTTTTGGTGGTTTCGATTTATATGTCGCTCAAATTAATCCAGATGGAACTTTAAATGATCCTGTTAATTTGGGACCAAAAATAAATACAAGGTTTGATGATAAATTTCCGCATCTATCAAAAGATGGGAAAAAATTATTCTTTTCATCTAAAGGACATGAGAGTATTGGTGGTTTTGACATTTTTGTAAGTTCTATTTCAGAAGATATTAAAACGCCACGAAATTTAGGAAAAAATGTAAACTCCGAATTCGATGAAATTGCCTTTATGTTTACAACCGAAGACAAAGGATTTTTCGCTTCGAATAAAAAACAAGGGAAAGGTAGTTTTGATATGTATCGTTTCAAAGCTAATGTTATTTACCAACAGTTACAAGGTGTGGTTGTGAATGAAAACAATAAACCTATTCCTAATTCAACTGTTGTATTATTTGATGTAGACGGAAATGAGATCGAACGACAGGTTACAGAGATTGATGCCTTTTATAGTTTTAAAGTGAAAGCTTACGAGCGTTACTCTATTAAAGTATTAAAAAATGGTTTCGAAAAATTTGAGTCTAGATTTTCATCTTATAAAACCGATGCTATTATCTATAAAGAGACTTTAAAATTATCGACAAAAATATCGGCTGTTAGCAATGACTAGTCATCTCTAACTTTTAAAACATCGACGAACAACACTATTTTTTCCCGAACAACGAGTATTATTGATGTTCATCCAAAAGCAAGTAAAGTCGTTTTTATTCTGAAGTTATTGCAGTTATATTTACGAAGTCTTTAAGAAAAAAACTTTTTGAAAAGGACTTAAAATTGTAAAAAAATATTCAAAATATTGTTTAGCAATATTAGTTTTTAAATCCTAATAAAAAAACCACTCTCGGGAAAGAGTGGTTTCTTTTTATATTATTCTGAAATCTATTATTTATGAGACCGCTTTTAGCTTTTTAAGCTTCGTCTTGGTAAGCTTGGTTTCTGCATAAGACTTAGTCACATTAAGTTTTTTATCATTTGAACTTGGCATTTCAAACATCGCATCGGTCAAGATTTCTTCACAAAGCGAACGCAAACCTCTTGCTCCCAACTTATACTCTATAGCTTTATTCACGATAAATTCTAAAGCACCTTCGGTAATAGCAAATTCAATATCATCCATAGCAAACAATTTTTTATACTGCTTGATGATGGCATTTTTAGGCTCGGTTAAAATGGCTCTTAATGTATTTCCATCTAACGGATCCATATAAGTAAGTACTGGAAGTCGACCAATAATTTCAGGTATCAATCCAAAGTCTTTTAAATCCTTAGGAATGATATACTGCAACATATTATCGGGATCGGCTATTTCATCATCATGAGATGCTTTATAACCAATAGCAGCCATATTTAATCGCTTAGAGATCACACGCTCTATACCATCAAACGCTCCACCAGCAATAAATAAAATATGCTCTGTATTAACTTCAATAAATTTTTGGTCTGGATGTTTACGCCCTCCTTTTGGTGGCACATTAACAACAGTACCTTCAAGCAACTTTAATAAGGCTTGTTGCACACCTTCGCCTGAAACGTCTCTAGTAATAGATGGATTATCACTCTTACGAGCAATTTTATCGATCTCATCAATAAACACAATACCACGCTCGGCTTTTTCTAGGTTGTAATCTGCTGCTTGTAATAAACGTGTTAAAATACTTTCAACATCTTCTCCAACATAACCTGCTTCGGTTAAAACAGTAGCATCTACAATAGCAAGAGGTACATTAAGCATTCTTGCCACAGTTTTTGCCATTAAGGTTTTACCTGTTCCTGTTTGTCCTACCATAATGATATTTGACTTCTGAATTTCAATATCATCATCTGTTGGTGGTTGCAATAAACGTTTGTAGTGATTATAAACTGCAACAGACATCACTTTTTTGGTGTGTTCTTGGCCAATAATATACTCGTCAAGAAAAGCTTTAATCTGCTGTGGTTTTTTAAGCATTAACTCTGATGACAACTCTGCATTATCAGACTGCTTAGATTCTTCTAGAACAATACCGTGTGCTTGTTCGATGCATCGATCACAAATGTGTGCATCTAAACCAGCAATCAACAGATTGGTTTCCGGTTTTTTTCGTCCACAAAACGAACATTCTAATTCTTCCTTTGCCATAAATCATTTTAAAGCCTCACATTTCCAACGGAAACATCAAGCATTTGTTCTTTTTATCCTCTTGATAGTACTTCGTCTATCATTCCGTATTCTTTAGCTTTATCAGCTTTCATCCAATAATCACGATCGCTATCTTCGTAGATTTTGTCGTAATCCTGACCTGAATGCTTACTAATGATTTTATATAACTCCTCTTTAAGGGTTAATATTTCACGAGCCGTAATTTCGATATCACTGGCTTGACCTTGCGCACCTCCTAACGGTTGGTGAATCATCACACGTGAATGTGTTAATCCGCTACGCTTTCCTTTTTCACCAGCACATAATAACACAGCTCCCATAGACGCTGCCATACCTGTACAAATAGTAGCTACATCTGGTTTAATTAACTGCATTGTGTCATAGATACCTAAACCTGCGTAAACACTTCCTCCTGGTGAATTGATATATATTTGAATGTCTTTAGATGCATCTGTACTTTCTAAAAACAGTAATTGTGCTTGAATGATATTGGCTACTTGATCATTGATCGCTGTACCCATAAAAATAATACGATCCATCATTAAACGAGAGAATACATCAAAAATAGCGATGTTCATCTGACGTTCTTCAATGATATTAGGCGTTAATGCTGTTGGATACATACTACTAATGATTTTATTGTAATATGTGCTGCTAATACCTTGATCTTTTATTGCGAATTTTTCAAATTCTTTTCCGTAATCCATATATAGTTTTCAAATTTTTTTAATGTAAACAAAAAGCGTAAGACGGTGAAGTCTTACGCTCAAAGATACTAATTTATAATATTATTTCTTCTATTTAACAAAATAGCATTAGCCTATACTCAAATATCAAATCTTGGCTCTTACTTCTTTTAGCATAATACCCATTATGGGTTTAGCTATAAAACTCTTTTACAAAATCGTCGTAAGTTATTTCTTTTGTCTTAAGATTTGCTTCGGCTTTGTAAAGATTTAACAATTTAGTGCTCATCAATTGCTCAGATAAGCGCTTTACCTCATCTTTATTTGATAAGATTCTTGCAGCAATACCTTCTAACTCTTCATCACTAGAACCTGTTTGTCCAAATTGCGCCATTTGTACTTTGATCATTTCTTTAGCATGATCTTTAAGATCATCAAAAGACACTTGAAGGTCATGCTTTTCAATGATTTTACCTTCAATTAATTGGTAGCGCATGCTTTTTTCAGACTTTTCGTATTCTTCTTTAGCTTGCTCTGCATCCATTACTTCTTCTCCTGCAGTTTGCATCCACTTCTGTAAGAATTCTGCTGGCAAATCAAATTTTGTGTTTTCAACTAAATATTCAGTAACGTCATTTAATAGTTTTTGATCACCTTGTTGTGCAAATTGCTTTTCAGAATCTTCTTTGATTTTAGCTTTCAATTCTGTTACAGACGTCACTGCTTTTGGTCCGAATAATTTATCAAATAATTCTTGGTCCAAATCAGCTAATTCTCTTGAGTTGATCTCATTGATTGTAAATGTCACTTCAATCTCTAAACCATGAGCATCATCATGAGACACCTTTAAGAATGTCATAAGATCATGATCGTCATTAAACAACCCCTTAGTTTTTAGTGTGATGACATCTCCAACTTTAGCACCAATAAATTTCTTTTCTGTCGTTTTTCCTTTAAACTTATCTAAAGTGATCATTGTAGAATTATTGATCTCTTTTTCCTCATTTGCAAAAACACCAGTAATTTCAGAGTCTTTAGCTACTTCTGTTTCAGAAACAATTTTACCATATTGTTTTCTAATATGCTCTACTTGATTATCTAACATTTTATCATCGGCAACGATGTTGTAATGAGTGATGGCTTTTTTACCTTTTAAGTTTACCTCAAAATCAGGCGCAAGTCCTAATTCGAACTCAAAAGAAAAGGCATCAGAATCCCAATCTAAATCATCTTGAGGTTTTGGTAACGGGTTACCTAAAACGTCTAATTTTTCTTCGGTTAAATATTTACCCAAAGCATCTTGTAAAAGCTTGTTTACCTCATCAACTAAAACCGCTTTACCATATTGCTTTTTCACTAAAGTCATTGGTACATGACCTTTTCTAAAACCTGGGATATTAGCCGATTTACGGTAATCGCTTAATATTTTTTCTACTTTATCGCTATAATCTTCTTTAGCGATGTCTACTTTTACCACTGCATTTAATGCATCGATGTTTTCTCTTGTAATATTCATTGTATCTACTCTAAACCCAAAAGGGTATTTACATTTTATGTTTTTAATACACACGAGGTATTAAAAAGGGCTGCAAAAATACGATATTTTTTGCAACCCAACAATAGTTTAAGTAACTGATTTTGTGTCTACTTTTTCTTCTCTTTTAAAAAGGAATAGGCAATAGATTGTGAGATAGATAATAAGATACTAAACAGCAAGGCTGTCCAAAACCCATTCACTCCAAAACCATCTATAAATTTATCCGCTAGTAGAATAATGCACGCATTAATCACAAATAGAAACAAGCCTAAAGTAAGAATGGTAATAGGTAAAGTTAAAATGATAAGTATAGGTTTTACAACAGCATTTAATAATGCTAAAACTACAGCTACGATAATGGCCGATTGATAGCCTTGAAGCCCAACACCTGGTAGAAAATGAGCTAAAATCATTACGATACCAGCGGTGAGTAATATTCTAATAATAAGGTTCATAAGATCTTGATTTACGTTTATGAAGTTACAAAATTTATAACGGCTTCGTAAAAGTCTTTTGGGTTTTCGGCATGCAACCAATGACCAGCATTGGTTATGGTTTCAATAGCTGCAAGCGGAAAATGCTGCTTGATAAGCTTCTCATCTGTTGACATCACATACTCACTTTTGTCACCTCTCAAAAAGAGTGTCGGGTTTTCAAATTTAGAATGTATAGGTAAGGCTTCTCCAACTTCGGTGACATTCTCTTTTAAAACATCAAGGTTAATTCTAAGTCCGAGTTGCCCCTTTTCTATCCAATACAAGTTTTTAAGCAAGAACATGCGCACACCAGGTTCGGAAACATATTGTGAAAGGAATGTATCTGCAGCACCTCTGCTTTTAATGTCATTAAAATCTAAGGCACTCAATCCGGCTAAAATAGCATCGTGATGTACAGGATAAAAGCGCGGACTAATATCTGCCACCATTAATTTTGAGACCAAGTCTGGATATTCTGACGCAAAAAGCATTGCTGTTTTTCCGCCCATAGAATGACCTAGTAAGGTCATATTTTCGAGTTGATGCACATCAGAATAACGCTTAAGATCTTCAGATAAAACCTCGTAATTAAATTCGTCATTATGAAAGCTACGTCCATGATTACGTTGATCTACCAGATGCATTTCAAAACCGGCTTCAGCAAATTTATTGCCTAGTGTTTTCCAATTGTCGGACATCCCTAAAAAACCATGAAGAATAACGAAAGGCTGTCCTTGTCCTATAATTTTTGAGTGTAGATTCATTTAAAAGTTTAAGTTTTTACGTTCATTTTTTGCTTGTCCAAAAAACGAACCAAAAAAGACATTTTCAAGCCAAGGAATTTTTCAGTTTACAACTAAAAACCAATTTGAAAACTTCGCGTCGAACACAGTTCTCCTATTTCCGAAGCTTTTCTTCATTTATTCTTCGGATTGATATCCCAGAACTCGTATTTACAGCGTTATAATACTAATATCTCGCTTATTTAAGTCGCTCTAAATACATTTGTACTACGTTTTCAATACCTAAATATAAACTTTCAGAAATCAAAGCATGACCAATAGATACTTCTAATAAACCAGGAATGTTCTGTTTAAAAAATTTAATGTTATCTAATGACAAGTCATGCCCAGCATTAACACCTAATCCTATATTATTAGATAATTCAGCAGCTTTTGTAAACGGTTCAATCGCGCTTTCATTTCCTAAACCATATTGATGCGCAAAGGTTTCAGTATATAATTCGATACGATCAGTTCCTGTAGCTTTAGCTCCTTCTATCATTTCCAAAACAGGATCTACAAATATGGACGTACGAATGCCATTGGATTTAAATTCTGAAATGACTTCGGTCAAAAACGCTTTATGATTTATAGTGTCCCAACCAGCATTAGATGTTAAGGCATCTACAGCATCTGGAACCAAAGTAACTTGTGTTGGTTTTACTTCGAGCACCAAATCCATAAAGGATTGTATTGGATTTCCTTCCACATTAAATTCGGTATAAACTTCTGGCTTTAGATCGCGTGTATCTTGGTATTTTATATGGCGTTCATCTGGTCTTGGGTGCACAGTAACACCTTCGGCTCCAAATCGCTGCACATCTTTGGCAAATTGAACAACGTTTGGTGTGTTTCCACCACGAGAATTTCTCAAGGTTGCTATCTTATTGATATTTACACTTAACTTGGTCATAACTTTGTAATTTGATTACAAAAATACAAAGTCCTTCAACCTTAATTGTGGTTATTTTTAATTAATTTTGATTAGAATTTTACAAGACTATGCCATTACGAGAATATATTATTAACGATATAAAACCACTCAATATAAATGATAAGGTGAGTGATGTTCAATTGATTTTTAATGAATTGACCTATTCCCATATTCCTGTTGAGAATAATCGTACGTATCAAGGTTGTATATCTGAAACTGATGCCCATTGTTTTGAGTCTCAAAAAACGATTGCTGATTGTAATTATGCTCTAGATGGTTTCTTTGTGAGATCTGACACCAACTGGTTGGATGTACTGGAAACATTTGCACAAAATTCTTGTAATATCATGCCAGTTCTAGATAAGCATAATAATTATCTGGGCTATTACGAACTTAATGATATTATAGGTTTATTTAATGAAACGCCTTTCTTTGCCGAGCCTGGAGGTATTCTTATTGTTGAAAAAGGCATTCAGGATTATTCCTTTAGTGAAATTAGCCAGATCGTTGAATCAAACGACGCAAAAATTTTAGGTGCTTTTGTATCTCGAATGGACAGTGGCGTTGTCCAAATTACTTTAAAAATTGGTAATTCTGGACTCAATGATGTGATTCAAACCTTTAGACGCTATAGTTATAATATTATTTCGGGTCATGAGGAAGACACACACCTTGAAAACCTCAAGGATCGCTCAGAATACCTAAAAAAATACTTAGACATATAGTATGAAGGTAGCCGTTTACAGTCAGTATTATCCAGAGAAACCTTTAAAATCATTTGAAGATCTTATCGATGTACTTCACAAGAATCAAGTTTCCATTCATATAGAAGCATCATTTTTTAACGAATTAAATGATGGTATAAAACAAAATCCAGCTGTTAAAAAATTCACCGAATTGGACAATAGTTACAATCTTTTGATTAGTGTTGGTGGAGATGGTACGATTTTACGGGCTATTACTTATGTAAGAGATCTTTCTATTCCAATTGTTGGCATCAATACAGGTCGGCTTGGTTTTTTAGCCACCATTCAAACCGATGATATTGAAGTTGCCATTACGCATATTTTAAATGGAAATTATAAAACCTCAGAACGCACATTGTTGAGTGTAGAAACTAATCCAGGGAATGAGGACTTAAAAGTCACCAATTTTGCGCTTAATGAAATTGCTGTAAGTCGGAAAAATACAACCTCGATGATTACCGTAGAAACCCATTTAAACGATGAATATTTGACATCGTATTGGGCAGATGGACTCATAGTGGCCACACCAACTGGTTCTACAGGATACTCTTTAAGTTGTGGAGGACCAGTAATAACACCGGAAGCCAATAGTTTTGTCCTAACACCTATTGCGCCTCACAACTTAAATGCAAGACCTTTAGTTATTCCAGATGATACCACTATTCAATTAAGAGTAGATGGTCGAGAAGATCAACATTTAATGTCATTAGACTCACGAATAGTCACTTTATCAAACGCTACCCTAATCACCATAAAGAAAGCCAACTTTAAAGTTAAAATGGTAGAGCTTTTAGATGAAAGCTTTATTGATACGCTCAGAAAGAAAATGCTCTGGGGCGAAGACAAACGTAATTAAACAATAAAACCTTATAAAATCTGTTTTCTGTAAGACTATTTGCCACAAATTACCGTAGGCAATTCATATTTATTATATTTGCAAACTTTTAAAAATTTATGAGGTATTTAATCTTATTTTTATTGGGTATATGTTTCGCGCAAAAAAGCCAGGCTCAAATCTATGAAGTTGGTGTATTTGCTGGTGGAAGTAATTTTATTGGTGATGTAGGTCGTACGAACTACATCAACCCTAATACGGCTACACTAGGCTTACTTTTAAAATGGAATCGCAGCCCGAGACATTCATGGAGAGTTTCAATTATTTATTCTGATTTAAAAGGCTACGATGAAAAATCTGATGACCCTAGACGTATAGAACGTGATTATTTCTTCGATACTAATTTACTGGAGATTTCTGCAGGTATGGAGTTCACCTTTTGGGATTTTGATTTACACCAAGGAGATTTAAAAGTAACACCATATATATATTCAGGAATATCTACAGCAAAACACCCAAACTATTTTTTCAATGCGGCAGGTGAGTATACAGCCGAAGGAACAGATAGCTGGGCTTTTGGAATACCTATGACACTTGGTATTAAAAGTAACATCACTAATCATTTAATTTTAGGTTTTGAGGTTGGCGCACGTTATACCTTTTCAGATGAAATAGATGGCAGTGTTCCTGATGCAAAAGAATTAGAGGTATTTTCCTTTGGTAATACAAATAGTAACGACTGGTATGTATTTACTGGTTTTACATTAACTTATACATTTGGTCAAAGACCTTGTTATTGCAATTTTTAAATGAATTTGAAAGATCAAATATTAACCGATAAACTTCCTAATCATGTCGCCATAATAATGGATGGTAATGGCCGTTGGGCCAAACAAAAAGGGATGCTAAGGGTAATAGGTCACGAAAATGGGACGAAGTCTGTAAGAGATGTTGTAGAAGCTAGTGCCGAAATTGGAATTAAAAATTTAACGCTATACGCTTTTTCTACTGAAAATTGGAAACGCCCTAAACTGGAAGTTCAAACACTTATGAAACTTCTAGTTAAATCATTAAAAAGGGAAATCAAAACACTTCAAGACAATAACATTCGCCTTTTAGCTATTGGAAATCTTAAAGATTTACCAAAAAAAGCACATCAGGAGCTGTTAGAAGTTATAGATAAAACCAAAAATAATACACACATGACACTCACTCTAGCCCTAAGTTACGGCTCTAGAGAAGAGATTGTTAAGGTTATAAAAGAATTAACAGATAAAGTTAAAAATAATATAATTTCTGTTGAAAGTATTGATGAATCAATTATAAATAAGCATCTTTACACGCATAATTTACCAGACGTAGACTTGTTAATAAGAACTAGCGGTGAACAAAGGATAAGCAACTTTTTGTTATGGCAAATTGCTTATGCCGAATTATATTTTACAGACATTCTTTGGCCTGATTTTAAGAAGAAGGACCTTTATGAAGCTTTGATAAATTATCAAAATAGAGAACGACGATTTGGAAAAACAAGTGAACAACTTAGCTAATTACTTACTTTTGAAAACATATATTAAGCCACTACTCCTAGCATTTATTTTTATTACTTCTAATATAGTAGTTGCGCAACAATCAGATTTTAACCAAGGTAAAAAATATATCTTAGAGGAAGTTACTGTAACAGGAAATACGAGTTATAACCCTGGAACTATTGTCTCATTTTCTAGACTAAAGATTGGTGAGGAAATCGTCATTCCTGGTGAACAAATTAGTAACGCTATTAAAAAGCTATGGGATTCTAACCTCTTTAGTAGTATTGATGTCTATTTAGCAAAAACAGAAGGCAATAAAGCCTTTTTAGAAATCAACCTTATTGATCTTCCCGAGTTAAATAATATTGATATTCAGGGTGTAAAGAAAGGTAAGATAGAAGAGCTAAAAAAAGAAAACAACCTATCTAAAGGTGTTTCTAAAGTTACCGAAAACTTAATCACAACTACACGTAATTACATTACTAATAAATACAAAAAGAAAGGGTATTTAAATACGAAAGTAACCGTTAATACAAAAGCTGTAGAGAATGATTCTATAGAAAAGAGTCAAGTAGATATGTTGATTTACATTGACAAAGGTGAAAAAGTAAAAATTAATAAAATCATCTTTAATGGTAATGATAAAGTTTCTGACAAGAAACTGAGAAAAGCCATGAAGAATACAAAGCAAAAGAATCCAATTCGTATTTTAAAACGCTCTAAATATATCAAAGACAAGTATGAAGAGGATTTAATCACACTTATTGATGCTTATAAAGAGAGAGGGTATAGAGATGCTAGAGTGATCTCAGACTCTATCGTTTATAAAGATGATAAAACGGTCACACTCTTTATTAATGTTGAAGAAGGTGAGCAATATAAATTTGGTAAAATTAAATTCGTTGGAAATACTGTTTTCACCGACAAGTACTTAGAAAACTATTTAAAGATTAGAGAAGGTTCAACATATAACGGAGTTGAACTACGTAAGCGAATAGCTGATAACAGCAAACCAGACGCTCTAGATTTAACTAACCTCTACCAAGATAGTGGTTATCTATTCTCTACGATTAACCCAGTAGAAACAAGTGCTGAAGGTAACGTTATAGATATGGAGATTAGAATTTCTGAAGGTAAACCAGCCTATTTCAATAATGTAACGGTTAGTGGTAATGATAAAACAAATGACCACGTTATCTACAGAGAACTAAGAACCAAACCTGGGCAATTATACCGTAAGAGCAATGTAATTAGAACTATTAGAGAATTAGGTCAATTAGGATTCTTTGATGCACAACAGTTAACGCCAAACATGAAAAACTTCAATACGCAGGATGGTACTGTAGATATTGAATATCAAGTGGTAGAAAGAGGATCTAGTCAAATCGAACTCCAAGGAGGTTATGGTGGCGGAGGTTTTATTGGAACACTTGGATTATCTTTTAACAACTTTGCGATTAAAGATATTTTCAAAAAAGAAGCGTATAAACCAATTCCATCAGGTGATGGTCAGAGTTTGGCTTTACGTTTACAAGCATCACAGTTTTTCCAAACGTATAGCTTTTCATTTTCTGAGCCTTGGTTAGGCGGAAAGCGTCCAGTACAATTATCGACATCTGTATCACATACACGACAATTTTTATTTGACCCAATCACAAGAAGGGCAGATAAAGACAGACGTTTTAATATTACAGGGATTACTGTTGGATTAGCAAAACGTTTAAAAGTGCCAGATGATTTTTTCCAATTATCTCAGGCCTTGAGCTTCCAACATTATGACTTAAAAAATTACAATACAGGTTTATTTACGTTTGGTGATGGTTATTCTAATAACTTATCCTATACCGTTGGATTAACAAGAAACAATACACGTACCGATCCTATTTATCCTACTGGTGGTTCTAATTTTTCAATTAGCGCAAAATTATCATTACCTTATTCATTATTTAATGATGTAGATTATAAAGCTTTAAAAGAAGAACGCGAATCTCTTGATCCAACCGATGTTGATGATATTGCCAGAATTGGAGAAATTGACCAAGAACGTTTTAATTGGTTAGAGTTTTACAAAGTAAAGTTTAAGGGTGATTGGTATACTAGATTAGTAGATAAACTTGTCTTTAAATCTAGCGTTGAGTTTGGTTTCCTTGGAGCTTATAATCAAGATAGAGGTGTTATCCCATTTGAACGTTTCTTCTTAGGAGGAGATGGTCTTGGAAATTTCGCACTTGATGGTAGAGAAGTAATTCAACTTCGTGGTTATCCAAACCAATCATTATCGTCTCAAGATGGTGGTTCTATATACAATAAGTTTTCTTTAGAGTTGCGTTATCCAATTACATTAGGAGCGCAAGCGAAAATTTATGCATTAACTTTCTTAGAAGCTGGAGCGTCGTTTGATAATTTTAGGGATTATAATCCTTTTAATGTGAATCGTTCTGCTGGAGCTGGTATTAGAATATTTATGCCTGCATTTGGATTATTGGGTATTGATTTCGGTTATGGTTTTGACGCTCTTCCGGGTCAAACTGTAAGAAATGGATTAGAAACTCACTTTATAATTGGACAGCAATTTTAATTTTGGCACGATATTTTCTATTAGCAATATGACGATTTAATGTTTGTGTTAAAATTTTTCAGAATATATTTCGTTTATTTGAAAAACCAAACACAATGACAGGATCGTAATTTTAATCTGTCGTTATAGAGTTTATAAAAGATATCATAAAATCAAAAATAATACAGATGAAAAGTAAAGTTCTTTTTTTAGTGACCCTTTTAAGTCTAATGAGCTTTGTATCTAACGCACAACGAGGTGTAAGGATAGGTTATATAGATACTGAATATATTTTACAAAATATCCCTGAGTATCAAGAAGCATCGTCTCAACTTGATCAAAAAGTACAACAATGGAAAACTGAGATAGAACAACGATTAACTACAATTGATTCTAAAAAAAAGCAATTGAATAGTGAAAGTGTTTTATTAACGAAGGAATTGTATGAGGAGCGTTTAGAAGATATCTCTTTTGAAGAAGCAGAAATTTTAGATTATCAACAAAAACGATTTGGTCCTAATGGCGATTTAATGATTCAAAAACAACAATTGATTCAGCCTATTCAAGATCAAATTTTTGCTGCAGTTCAAGAAATTGCTAGTGGTAAAAAATATGATTTCATTTTTGATAAATCGGCAGATGTTGTCATGCTATTTTCTGCAGAACGTTTTGATCTAAGTGAATTAGTGATACGAAGTATTACTCGTTCATCAAAAAGAACGCAGGCAAAATCAAGAGCTGAGCGTAAAAAAGCTGAGAAAGAAGATGTTGTTCCTGTCGTAAATAAAGAATTAGACGAACGTCAAAAAGCGATTGAAGATAAAAAAGCAACTCGTGAAGCAGAGATTGCAAAACGACAAGAAGCGCAGTTAAAAAGAAGAGATTCACTTAAAGCTGCCGCTGCTGCTAAACGTCAAAAGATTTTAGATGATAGAGCAAAAGCGAAAGCCAAAAGAGATAGCACCAATGCTGCAAAAAAAACTGGTTCGACTGAAAAGGATAGAAACGTTAAAAAAACAGACTCAACAAAAGCGAAAGCTGTAACAGGAACAAAAACTCCTGCACAGTTAGCCGAAGAGAAAAAACAACAAAAAATAAAAGATCGTGAAGCAAGAAAAAAAGCACTTGAAGAACGTAAAAAGAAAATATTAGAAGACCGAAAGAAAGCAAAAGAAGAACGTGAGGCAAAGAAAAAAGCCAAAGATTCCGTTCCTGATGATAACTAAAAACAATAATTATAACACGTAACAAATTTAAAAATGAAACACTTAAAAACCCTTTTATTCGCAGCTATATTATTTGTTGGTACAACAAATCTTGCAACAGCACAGAGTAAAGTCGCACATATAAATACGACTGAATTGGTTCAAGCTATGCCTGAAATGAAAGCAGCTCAAGCAGAAATCGAAAAGTTATCTAAAACTTACGATGTACAGTATAAAGAAATGGTAACTGAACTTCAAAATAAAGTAAAGCAATATAGAGCTGAAGTTGAATCTAAAACTGAAGAAGAGAATACTAAGCGTGCTCAAGAAGTACAACAAATGGAACAAAGTATCCGTGAGTACCAAGCTGGAGCTCAAGACGATTTAGCTAAAAAAGAAGCGGCATTATTAAAGCCTATTTTTGAAAAGGCAAAAGCAGCTATTGATAAAGTTGCAAAAGCACAAGGATTTAACTACGTTCTAGATTCTACTCAAGGTGGTGGTGTTCTTGTAGCTGCTGGTAAAGATCTTTTAGCAGACGTAAAGACAGAATTAGGATTCTAAGAAAGAATACTTAAATAAATACATAAGGAAGCCGCTTTAAACAAGTGGCTTTTTTATTTTTGTAGTTCATGAGCATACAACCTATAGGCATATTTGATTCTGGCATTGGAGGAACTTCCATCTTCAAAGAGATTCATACGCTTTTACCTTATGAAAACACAATCTACTTAGCCGATAGTAAAAATGCACCTTATGGAGGAAAAAGTAAAGACGATATTTTAGCATTAAGTATCAAAAACACAGAATTATTATTAGAAAAAAACTGTAAACTTATTGTTGTGGCTTGCAATACAGCAACAACCAATGCAATAGACGTATTAAGAAACACCTATGATGTTCCATTTATTGGTATAGAACCTGCAATAAAACCTGCGGCTTTAAACACAAAAACGAAAGCCATAGGTATACTTGCAACTAAAGGTACATTAAGCAGTGATTTATTTCATCAAACAACAGACCTATACAGCAATGGCATAAAAGTTATTGAACAGGTTGGTGAGGGCATTGTCCCATTGGTAGAAGCAGGTAAAGTGAGTACTACCGAAATGAAGGAACTTTTACAAATATATATGGAGCCTATGTTAAAGGCCGATATAGACTATTTAGTCTTAGGTTGCACACATTATCCTTATTTGATACCAATATTAGTAGAACTACTCCCTAAACATGTTAAAATTATCGATTCGGGCTTAGCCGTTGCTAAACAAACTAAACTCGTACTTGAAAAGCATCATCTTGTAAATTCAAGAACCACACATCCAGAAAACATCTTTTTTTCTAACGGAAATGTCACTGTTTTGAATCGTATCTTAAATGAAAAATTTAAGGTGTCTTATTTAGACTTTTAAATTCTTATTTAAGTAATACGCACTCAAGCTAAGTATTAAAATTAGCTTTTAAACCAACTCGAATATTTGACATAATTATCGGCAATGCGATTAATTTCTCCTGAAATAAGAGCTTTACTAATGTCCTTCACCTTTTTAGCAGGAACACCTGCATAGATACTTCCAGATTCAACAATAGTATTTTTGGTCACTACAGCACCAGCCGCAATAATACTATTGCTCTCAACGATACAATCGTCCATCACAATGCTTCCCATACCTATCAGAACATTATCATGAATGGTGCAACCATGAACAATTGCATTATGACCAATAGAGACATTATGACCAATAGTAGTTGGTGATTTTTGATAGGTTGCATGAATTACAGCACCATCTTGAACATTCACCTTATCTCCCATTTTTATAAAATGAACATCACCTCTAATAACAGCATTAAACCAAATGCTGCATTGATTTCCCATAGTAACTTCACCTACAATAGTCGCGTTTTCGGCAATATAACAATCGCTAGGTATCTGAGGATGTTTTCCGTTTACAGGTTTTATAATTGGCATAGTTATTAATTTGTATGTTCCTGAAGTACTATTTTTTTATCCAAATACCAGGCTTTCCCATTAACTCCAGTTCCGAAGAAAAAATCTGGATGCCCTTTATAGTTGGCTCTATCATCTTGTACTAACTCCTCTTTTACACTTTGAGGTAACCATTCAAAATTAAATTCATCTTTTTTATGGTTTTGTTCCATCCACTCTAAATCCATTTCAAAATCATTTATAGCATGAAAGGTTTTTTCGTTAAAGTACAAAACGGCCTCTAGACTATAATCGGATGGCCCTGGAACAGAAAGTCTATCATTTTGACCCGAATTATCAATAATCACATAGCGATATTCCACTTTTATAGGCTTGTGTTTTCCAAAATCCAAAACCTTACCAAGACGTTCAATATCTGTTGATGTTATTTCTGTAACATTCCCTTTTTTTATAACACTCTCATTAGAATACTCCTTGCTTTTTTTGTCAGAATCAGATTGGCATGTCATAAAAAATGACACAAGCAAAAACAGCAACCATTTGTGATTTTTGACATTCATATTATTTAAAATAAGACAGCAAGTCGGACTTCTTAGACGCTGAAACCATAATCTCTTTTCCATTGCTCAACACCACACTACCTCCTTTTCCTTTTACGTACTTGGTGACTTCATTAACATTAACCAGATAACTTTTATGAACTCTTGCAAAACCACTTTCGGTTAAGGCTTCTTCAAAATACTTTAGGGTCTTGCTTACTAATTTCTTTTTGTTATTGTTAAGGTAAATTTCGGTGTAATTATCATCGGCTTTACAATACATAATATCTGAAGTTTCCAAAACTTCAAATCCATCTTGTTGTGGTATCGTAATTTTACCATCAACACTATTGGTTTTTGGCACTAAAACTTGATCTTGAAGCGCATCTTCTTTTGTTCTTATTTCTGTGACGTAATCAACAGCTTTTATTAACTCATCAATAGAAACAGGTTTCATTAAGTAGTAGGAAGCATGCGCATTTAAAGCATCAATAGCATAATGATTATAAGCGGTAACAAAAACGGTTTCGAAATCAATATCACCAACTTTGTCCAATAGATCAAAAGCATTTCCATAGGGCATTTCTACGTCAAGAAACACGAGGTCTAATTCTGTATTTCGAATAAGTACTAATGCTTCATCTACATTTGCAGCTTCGCCTAAAACATCAACATTAGGACAGTACTTGTTGAGATAATTTTTTAGAATTTTTCTACTTGTTTCTTCGTCTTCTACAATGATTGATCTTAACTTCATATGATCTTATTTTTTTATTGTGTCTTTAAATTCTTTTAAGGACGCCATGGCTTGCTGATACTCTTCATCAGGGTTTTCTATGAGTGTTTCGGTAAAAACCAACGACTCAAACTCAGATCTTCTTGAATCCATTTCTTCTGTACTCATTAAATCTAATTTCCTCTCAAATAAAGTTACTTCCGTATTCGAATTGAAATAGGTCACATTCTCAAATAGTGCACAGCACTTATCACCTTCTCTCTTTTGTCCTTTATGTATATATGGACTTAAACCTGAAACTCGTCTCATAATGATGTTATCGTTTTTGAGATAAACTTCCATTTTAATGGGAAAGTTCTCAGAAAATCGAGATGCTGCGGTAACTTTAGATATGCCTCGTGAGTTCTTTTTATAAATGATTACGCCAGTTTCATGTGTACCATCAACAATTGTTTCAGAATGCTCAATTTTGGCTTCTTTATTATATTCTGACACCAGTCTATCTATATTTTGAATCCAGCTTAATCTATTATCTTCTGTTTCATTTTGACATGAAATCGACAACATAACTACTATTGCAACTACCATTTTTATTCTCATCATTAATCCTTTTTTATGGTTACAACAACTTTAGTTCCTGCATCTTCGGCATCTTGATAATCATCTATAAACACGTCGACTTTATCTTTATACATTTCGTTTAAGATTGCCACACGTTTTTGGATATTACCCATACCTTTAGATTTCTGTTTTTGCTGATTGGTTGTTTTCAAATCTTTAGAACGTTCTCTTCCAATACCATCATCGGCCACAGTAATGGTAATTTCATCATTGCTTTTTTTAGACACATCGATATACAAGTGTCCTTTTTCAGTTTTATAACGCAATCCATGCCATACAGCATTTTCGATATAAGGTTGTAAAAGCATTGGTGGAATTTGAAACGACTCGACGTCGACATTTTCATCAACTGTTATACTATAATCAAACTTATCTTGAAATCTGAAATGCTCTAATTTGGTATAGAGATCTAATAACTCTATTTCCTTTTGTAACGGAATAAAATCTTCTTCACTATTTTCTAATACTGCTCGCATGAGATATGAGAAATCTGATAAATACTTATTGGCAGTACGTTCATCGTTAATTGCAATAAAACTATTAACCGAGTTTAATGCATTAAAAATAAAATGCGGATTCATTTGACTGCGCAACGATTTTAAAGCCAGTAAATTATTAGCTAATCGCTGTTGTTTGATGTATTTGTACATAAAAAACGCAGTAATGAGTAACATAATCAATCCAGCAATTAATGAGTAGATAATCAATTGCTGATTTTTGGTTCGTGCTTGGTTTAAACTAGTTGTTAGTACACGATCACTTTCTAAACTTGTAATTCGATTTTGCTGCGCTATAATGTTACGTCTAAAACGATCGGCTTGCGACAGTTCTTGTTCTCGTTTAATGTAGAGTTCATCAACCACATTTTTATAATCCTCTAAAGTCTCCTTCGCTTTTTCAAAGTTTCCAGCATCAACATGCACATCTGAAAGCTTTTTCGTGGCGTCTTTCTTAACAATTAAATCTCCTTTAGCATCAGCTTCTTCAATACTTTTCTCGAGATAAGGAATAGCATTTTCATAGTCTTTCTGTAAAAAGTAAGCATTACCAATTTTGTAATTTTGTTTTTGAAGTGTCAAGGGACTTTCATTCACTATGATAGAATCTTTTTGAACACCTTCTACATCTTCAACAATCTCCTTTCGCAATTGTATCTCTTCAGAATAGTTTCTGTTTGTATTCTGAAAATCGGCTACCGTAACTTTTTCTTCTAAAGCCCGTTTTTTAGTTTCTTTCTCGGCAAGATTAAGAGAATTTCCAAAAAACTGCTCTGCTTTGTCTACGCGACCATCACTATTATATGATTGTGCAATTTTAGAATTGAGGTCAACAATCTTTGGCTTGATCAAATGTTTATTAGCCACCTCTAAACCTTTTTCATATGCCTCAACAGAAGACTGATAATTCTTAATACTAAAGTACGTATCTCCTAAGCCTTCATAAAGTGTAACAAGTTGATAATTACTTAGAGATTTCTTGTCTATAGCATTGTAAGTTTCTAAACTTTCTTGATAATTTTTATTACGCTCATAAGCTTTTGCAAGCCCTAATTTAGCTTCATTAGTTTCTTCATTTTGCAAACTAACCCTATAACTAGTAACCGCTAAATCATATTGTTTCCAGTACATATACACATCAGCTAAAACTAAATGAGCAAGTCCATTTTGAGATTGTGTTGTACTTTGTGATAGTGCATCTCCTACAAATGCAATACTCTTTTCTACATCAAGCTTTTTGTATTTGGATACCGAATCGATATAGGCATTAAATGCCTTTATATCTGTTTTAAATTTTGAATTTCCTTTTTGTCTTGTTTCAGCAGGCTCTACTTCTACAGTTATTCTATCATTATTCTCTATAATATGATAAACGGTTTGAAAATCTTTATGCCTTATAATTAATTCGTCGCCTTTACGAGCCTTAATTACAAATGCACCATTGGCATCTGTTCGCGTATAATCACCACCATTAACCTCAATATTTACTTTTGAAATAGGCTTGTACGTATCACTTTCCCTTACAGAACCTCTTATGCTAAAGAAAGGGTTTTTTTCTGCTTTCAGCTTCAGCGCCTCATTCTCTTGTACTTTCTTATTGTTTTGACCTGTTACTGTTTCTATAGAAAACAATAACAGTAAGATAATGATGCTATATTTAAGTATTTGTTTCATTATTTTATTTGAATGGAATAAACTTACATACTTTAATTGGTTAAATAAAATCACTAACTATCGTTACATCCAAAATTTAAGATCAAATTGATTAGGTTACTCATTTAGTTATCCTTTTCACTCATTTAAACGCTTACTTCACTCATTCTTGTTTTTTATTAAAAAAAGATGATTCTAGATTTACCGCATTAATCAAAAATCGAAAAAAACAATGAAAAATCAAGCCCTTAGCGTCATGCTAATGTTAATGTGTATGGTCATATCAAATGCACAGCACAAAGGAAACTATGATCAAATCTCAAGACAGAATATTTTGCATTCTGGAAATGCAACTATTTACAATCCTACTGTACAACAGCAAATCAATAAAATATTAAATCCGAGTACCAATGTATTTATTGATGTTAAAGCACTACAAAATATATCGGCAACAACCTATACTGCTATTTTTAATGTGTCTCAAATTGGACCAACAGCAGACAGCACTAATTTGTTAATGAACCAGCGTGTAGATAAAATAAAAAGTGCTTTAAAAACTATAGGCATATCAGAAGAAGACTTTGCTGTAGATGTCATTTCATTTGTTCCGAATTATGAAATAGAGGTTCAGAAAAAGTTATTTAGTAAAACCTATACAGAAGTACCAAACGGTTTTGAACTTCAACAAAATTTACACATTCAGTTTACAAAGACCAATCAGTTTGAGAACATTTTAACAGCATGCGCTAAAAGCGAAATATACAATCTCGTTAAAGTCGATTATTATATCGAAAATATTGCTGAAGTTTATAAAAACCTGCAAACAAAACTTTTAAAACTTATTGAAGAAAAAAAAGCTTACTATAAAGTTTTAGGTTTTGATCTTGCCAATTATAATGTTGCAATTGCAGATGATCAGTATTGTTATTTCCCTAAAGATTTTTATCAAAGCTACCAAGCTTTCAATAGTGTGTCTTTTGAAGCCATTACAAAGAAAAAGGGAGTCACTACTGCAAAAAAACAAACCTCATATTACTACCAACCCTTATCTTATGAAAACTATGATGTAGTTATCAATCCTTCCATTTTAGAACCTGTTGTTCAAATAGGAATGAATATAAGACTTCAATACACACCAAAACCTAAAGAAGCAAAACCTGAACCCGTTGTAAAAACAGAGATTAAGCACAAATACTATGTCGTTTCTCCTAATGGCACCTTAGATATCAAAGCATTACAAACCAATTAATCGTTATTATTATGAAAGCAACAACCGCATTATTTGCATGTATTACACTTTTAATATGCATTCCAGTAGAAAATGAATTACCAGATTTTAGGAGATCTAAAGTGAGTTATTCAGATTTTGAAACACTCGTAAGAAAAGTAAAAAAACACCGTAAAAAACGATTGATCGATTTTAATCAGTTTTTGTCTAAAAGCAAAGAAAAAGATGTAATAATACTAGACACTCGTTCTAAAGACATGTACGATAAAAAACATATCAAAGGCGCTTTACACCTTAATTTCTCAGACTTTACTCAAGACAATTTAGCTAGGATTATTCCAAGCAAAAACACTAAAATCCTAATCTATTGTAACAACAACTTTCAAGGTGATCAAATACACTTTATGACAAAATCTGTATTGCCAGAATTAGAGACAGAAAAAGAAATAACTCTTGCGCTCAATATTCCAACCTATATTAATCTTTATGGTTATGGCTATAAAAATGTCTATGAGTTATCTGAGCTTTTATTCCCTTTAGATCAACGGGTAGTTTATGAAGGCTCTTCCATACAGAAAACAATAAGTAATAATTAAAAAATAGAATCTATGAAAACAATAATCAAAACACTCATTATATCGTTATGCATGGTTAATTTCATGTCTTGTAACGCTAATGAAAAAAAAGAAACAAAGCAACTAGCAATTGCAGAAACAAAGGCTCACAACCCAAATAAGCAATTTATAAAAGTAGCCTTGTTACTAGACACTAGCAATAGTATGGATGGACTGATTGACCAAGCCAAGGCCCAACTTTGGGATATTGTAAACGAATTATCATATGCCAAATGTGGTGATGAAAAACCAAAATTACAAATTGCTTTATATGAATACGGAAATGATAATCTTAATGGTGACGAAGGTTTTATCAGACAAGTGCTAGCATTTAGTGATGATTTAGATGAGATTTCTAAACAACTATTCTCATTAACCACAAATGGAGGTAACGAATATTGTGGTCATGTTATTCAAACCTCATTAAATCAATTAAAGTGGGGAAAAAACGAAGATGACTTAAAACTTATTTTCATTGCAGGAAACGAGCCATTTTCACAAGGCAAAATAAGTTATCAAGATGCTGCTAAGCAGGCACATAAAAATGGGGTGAGCGTAAATACCATTTTTTGCGGAGATTACAATCAAGGTATTGCAACCTATTGGAAAGATGGAGCAGACCTATCTCATGGTGATTATATGGCCATTAATCATAATCACGTAACCACTTATGTAGCCACACCATATGATGATAAAATTCTAAAACTTAATCACAAACTAAATGGCACTTATGTAGCTTATGGTCGTGTAGGTAAAAAGAAAATGGCTCTTCAAGCAGAACAAGACACCAATGCGAGAGGGTATAGCGAAGCTAATGCTGTGAGTAGAACAGTTAGTAAAAGTTCACATCTTTATCTAAACTCTAATTGGGATTTAGTTGACGCAGAACAAGAAAAAGATTTCAAATTTGAAGACTTAAAAAAAGAGGAGCTGCCTGAGGAACTCAAAGATAAAAGCGTTTTGGAAATCAAAGCATATGTCAAAAACAAACGCTTAGAACGTGAAGCGATTCAAAAAGAAATTCAGCAGTTAAACGAAAAACGCCGACTGTATATAAAATCGCAACAGAAAGAAGATAGTAATGGCTTAGAAAATGCCATGATTAAAGCAATAAAGACACAAGCAAAAGACAAGAAATATACATGGTAATATTTGGGCGTTACGTTCTTTACATTTTCACCAATGTAAAAGAACGTCGTGCTCTCGGTAGTCGCTTCCAGAGGCAACTCTGGAGAGCTTCAACAATACCTCCATCACTAACGCAAAAAGTCTCGATAATATCGAGACTTTTTGTTTTATTATTGCGTTTTTTCTAGTTAACTGCCGGACAGTTACATTCGTACTTTTCACGTCTACAGTTAAAGTTATAACCTAGTGTGATTTGATGAAATCCACCATTATTAAATACGACTGAGTTTGCTTGGTATGAATACGTATAGGCAAATACAAAGCTGTTATAATCTACACCAACAAAAGGTGTAAAATACTGTAGTTTTTGGCTACTAACTCCTGATCCATCTAAAAATTCTGCGCCATCCAAACTTCTACGGTAGGACAAGCCTCCCCAAAGTTTACCAAACTCCATATCCTTGTATGCTTTAGCATTAATATCTATTGACGCTTCTTCGGTTGCATCTCGGTACATGAACATAACAGATGGCTCAAAACTCCAATCGCTTCCAAATTTATGGAATGTATTACCCGCAGAAAGCAAATAGGTTCTCAAATTATCATAACTCAATCCTTGCTCATTAAAATTAATTCCATCATTATTTAAAACATTTTTAACTGTCGCATGAGCATAAAAATCAATTAAGTGATAAGAGAATCCAAAGTCAACATTAAAATTTGTCGCACTTTGTTCTACACCTGCAATGATAGGATCAAATCCATCTGCTAAAAACTCTGTTTCATCTAACTTATACTGAATAAATCCAGCACTTAAACCAAAGGATAACATATTTAAATCAATCTCATTACGAGAAAACATAATATGATGTGCATAGGTCAAATAAGCTCCTGTTTGAGAGTGATATCCATTTTTGTCATTATAAACAATACCTCCCAGTGCAGATGGTGAATCACCCAATCTACTATTTACACTCAAAGTCTGTAAATTTGGAGCTTCATCTTGTCCAAACCACTGTGCACGAGCAGTAAGTCTTACTTTAGCACAATTAGCTACACCAGCCATAGACGGGTGAATGAGGTAATAGTTATCTGTTAAATAATCTGAATAAATGGGTAGTCCTTCTTGCGCTGTTCCTATAAATGAAAACAAGGCTAAACTTGCTATTATATAATATTTTTTCAAATTCATATTAATTTTATCTTTTCAGGGTAAAATGGGCTTTAAATTCTTTACGGTCACCTGTATTAGGTTCATTATACTCAACTACAAACCAATAGTCACTTGTTGGCATCTGGTTCCCATTATAGTTACCATTCCAACCT
>NZ_JAHVXI010000006.1 GCF_021032705.1 Psychroserpens luteolus
AGGTTGGAATGGTAACTATAATGGGAACCAGATGCCAACAAGTGACTATTGGTTTGTAGTTGAGTATAATGAACCTAATACAGGTGACCGTAAAGAATTTAAAGCCCATTTTACCCTGAAAAGATAAGTTGGGAATAAGATAGATAAATAAATATAAAAGCTATGCGCACATGCATGGCTTTTTTATTTAATGCCTTTTCGAGATAACATACTGTTTTAATAAACCAATATTATGATGTGATATACTCTTTTATCTTAGTGTTACTAGTTTTATTTGGATTTGAAATAAGAACTCTGGAAAGTAATGCATTTATTTATATACTATGTTTTATCAAATAAAAATGCCGAACAAACGTTCGGCATTTTTAGTCTATATTTTGCTTTATAAATTACAAGTTGAAACCTAAGGTCAATGTAATGTTAGAATTGTTTGTGTCTAAGGTTGCTGCATCAGTTAATCCAACAGAATATAACTGATTATTAGTTGTTCTCTCAGCTTGATCATATGTAATATCTAGTCTAGTGTTTCCGAAGTTATAACCTAAACCTAAAGAATAACCTGTTAAGTCTCCGTAGAACGTATCATCTTCGTAAGGACTTTCTTCAAACCTGTATCCACCTCTAAAGCTAAATTGCTTAACTTTATATTCGCCACCAACTCTGTATGTGTTTGCGATTTTGAAAACATCATCGATGATATCATTTTGAGCTGCAAAAAACGCATCAGAAGTAGGTCTAAACTTAGTGTTTTTAAAATTTCTTCTTGAATAGTCGAAACTTAGTAATCCTTGCTCAGCAAAAACGTAAGCTAAACTTCCTGTAATTTTGCCAGGAGACTGTAGTCTATAATCTGGAAAAATATTTATGATATTTGGATTTATAAATGTGGAAATATTACCGCTTCCATCATTTCTTACCGTTTCTACATATTGCGAAGTTTCTTCTGTAATGGTCAACCATGTTGGTGAATTATATGTAAAACCAGCTCTTAATTCATTTGTAAGTTTTAAAATGGCACCTAATTGAAAGGAAAACCCATTTCCAGTTGTCAATAAATTATTGTCAAAGCCTACATTTGTTACTAAAGAACCAGTGTTAGAATTAGATTCATTAAAAGATGTGAATCTTTCATAATTAATGAAATGTGTATTTAAGTTTATACCCAAATACAATCTATCATCATATTGAGCAGAAGCATTAAAACTGACTTTTCCGTTATATCCTCTTGAGGTATAGTTATAATTTTGATTAAAAGTACCAGGAGCTATATTGGACGTGTATATTGTATTTTCATCAGTATTTGCATCTGGTTCTAAAATAAAAGATTCATATCCTAAAAAAGCTTGTTGATTTCCAAAGCCAAAAAACGCACCAATTTCTCCATAGGCCTCAGATATGGTCTCGCCAGGAAAAGCAGATATTTCATCAAGTCTTTTACCTTGTGCAAAAGCTAAAAAGTAGCTATCTATAGAATTTGTATTCTGCCCATTTGCTGACCACTGGTCATCATAGTTCCCAGTTTTATCATAAGCTACACTTAGTACAAATTTACGCCATGGTGAATTTTCATTATTATTAGAAAAAACAAAAGCCGCACCACCTTGGTTTATGTCTGTTTTAGAATCTGAAGACGCGCTTTGCCCATTAAAATAGGTTACATCATTATCGATGTTCAAACCCGAAAGTGATATCGATGCATGACTTCTACTAAAAATTGCAGAACCTGCTGGATTAATACTAACTGCAGACATATCACCTCCAAGTGCGCCAAAAGCACCGCTTAGGGCTCTAAATCGAGCAGAACCTTGAATTTCATCTTGTGAATATCTTAGGGCATCAGAGATATCTTGTGCCATAATATTAGACATAGAAAGTACACCTATGACTAGTATAGTTAATTTTTTCATAGTAAAATTTTATAATTTTTCGATAAATAAATTTGGATTATCCTCTACGACCACCGCCTCTAGATGATGATCTAGATGAACCAGATGATCTTGAAGAACCACCAGAACTTCTTACAGAGCTGCCTCTACTAGAAGATCTACTGCTTCTAACACTAGAGTTATTACTTCTGCTTGGTCTAGATCTAACACTAGAATTATTACTTCTACTTGGACGCGTTCTAACATTGGAGTTGCTACGTGTATTTGGTCTAGTTCTAATTCTGGTATTTGGTCTAGTTGTTCTAATTCTAGTATTTGGTCTCGTCGTTCTAATTCTAGTATTAGGTCTAGTTGTTCTAATCCTTGTATTACTTCTTGTATTGCCTCTTATACTTGCATTATTTCGTCGTGTATTAGCTCTTGTTAATGCGGCATTTGATCTACTGCTGTAAACACCTCGACGTGCATTTGCTCTATTGAGTCCATTTATAGACCCTCTTCTTCCATAGTTATAGGCTACATTGTTGTAATAACCGTTATTGAAACCATATCCATAATAGCCTGGAGGGCACCATGCATTCCAGCCCCAACCGAAACCGCCATTCCAGCCGCCCCAGCCGTAATAACCCCAGCCATAATTAAAGCCATTATAAAAACCGCCTCCAAAACCTCCCCAAGGAGACCAACCAAATCTGTTCCATCTATTCCATCCCCAATAGTTCCATCCCCAATTGTTCCATCCCCAACCGTTGTTGATAATATTAATGCTAACATTATCAGGATCTTGTCCCCAGCCAGCATTACCAGTTTGAACTTCATCAGAAGCGACATCATCATACTCACCTACATATGAATCTATATCAGTGAATATAGCACTACCATCATCGGGAATGTTATCATACTGATCTGATTTTTCTGTAAAATAATCTTTAAAATAACTATTATTTTCTGCAGGAACGGTTCTTGTTTCTTCATATACTACTTCACTGTCACTATAGATACCATCGCTGTCATAACCAACGTATTGGTATGAACCACAAGAAGCCAACAGAAATGTTAAGCTTAGTGCAACAAAAAATGGAAATTTGTTCTGTATGTAATTGTTTAATTGCATATCTCTTGATTTTTATTGTTGAACATTACAAAAATAGTTAGTTTTGTTGAACTATTTTTTTATTTAACAGTATCACAAATTTTGTGCCAAAACACTTAAAATGAGTAAAAACCTTACAAGTAGAGCAGAAGACTATTCAAAATGGTATAATGAATTGGTCGTAAAGGCTGATTTAGCTGAGAATTCAGCAGTAAGAGGATGTATGGTTATAAAACCTTATGGCTTTGCAATCTGGGAAAAAATGCAAGCAGAATTAGATAGAATGTTTAAAGAAACTGGACATCAAAATGCCTATTTTCCTCTTTTTGTACCTAAAAGCTTGTTTGAAGCTGAAGAAAAAAATGCTGAGGGCTTTGCTAAAGAGTGTGCAGTAGTGACTCATTACAGGCTACAGAATGATCCAGATAATGAAGGAAAGCTTCGTGTTGATCCTGAGGCTAGGCTAGAAGAAGAGCTTATTGTTAGGCCTACAAGTGAAGCTATTATATGGAATACTTATAAAGGATGGATTCAAAGTTATAGAGATTTACCAATTTTAATTAACCAATGGGCTAATGTGGTGCGTTGGGAAATGAGAACACGGTTATTTTTGCGTACGGCTGAATTTTTATGGCAAGAGGGACATACTGCTCATGCGACTAAAAAAGAAGCACTAGTTGAAGCAGAACTCATGAATAATGTCTATGCAGAATTTGCTGAAAATTTTATGGCCATACCAGTTATCAAAGGTGTGAAAACAGAAAGTGAGCGTTTTGCTGGTGCTGAAGAAACCTATTGTATTGAAGCTTTAATGCAAGATGGAAAGGCACTACAGGCTGGAACATCTCATTTTTTAGGACAAAATTTTGCTAAGGCCTTTGATGTGAAATTTACTAACAATGAAGGGAAGTTGGATCATGTTTGGGCGACGTCTTGGGGTGTTTCTACCCGATTAATGGGAGCCTTAATTATGACACATAGTGATGATAAAGGTTTGGTGTTACCTCCAAATTTAGCCCCTTTTCAAGTGGTGATTGTTCCTATTTATAGAAATGACGAGCAGCTTGATACTATAACTGAAAAGGCAAATGGTATTATAAAAGAATTGAAAACTCTAGGCGTGACTTGTAAATTTGATTCTAGAACAACGCATAGGCCAGGAGCTAAGTTTGCACAGCATGAATTGCAAGGAGTACCTTTAAGAATAGCCATTGGTCCTAAAGATTTAGAAAATCAAACAGTAGAGTTAGCTAGACGTGATACTTTAAGCAAAGAAATTGTATCAATGTCTGAATTGTCATCTACAATAAGTTCATTATTAGTAGTGATTCAAGATGAACTATTTAATAAAGCGCTTAATTTTAGAGATACGCATATCACAGAAGTTGATGATTTTGAAACATTCAAAGATGTTTTAGAGTCCAAAACTGGTTTTATTTCTGCGCATTGGGATGGTACTGCAGAGACAGAGCAGAAAATAAAAGAGTTGACAAAGGCGACCATTAGATGTATACCAACAGATGCTGAAACAACAGATGGAGTCTGTGTTTACAGTGGGAAACCATCAACGAAAAGAGTGTTATTTGCAAAGGCGTATTAATTTTTTTTTAAAAAAGTTTATTTAGGTGTTGCAACATTTAAAAATAGTTGTATTTTTGCATCCGCAATGAGTAATTGCATGTTCATTTGAAATTGTAGTTAGAAAACTAATAAAATGTCCAACTACAAATGAAATAACTCAAATGGCCCGTTCGTCTATCGGCTAGGACGCCAGGTTTTCATCCTGGTAAGAGGGGTTCGATTCCCCTACGGGCTACAATTTTTAATAAGAAAGAAAATACAATGGCAAATCATAAGTCAGCATTAAAAAGAATTAGAAGTAACGAAGCTAAACGTTTACGTAACAGATACCAACACAAAACTACTCGTGGTGCTATCAAGAGATTACGTGATATGGAAAAAGCTAAAGACGCAAAAGAATACTTGCCTTCAGTTATTTCAATGATAGATAAATTAGCTAAAAACAATATCATTCATGATAATAAAGCGGCTAATTTGAAATCGAAATTAACTAAGCATGTAGCTTCCCTAAGCTAACAAGAACTTATTATAATTAAAATTATAAAAGCTTCTCATATGAGAAGCTTTTTTTATGTGATGTATTCAACAAACGAATTATTTGCATTTACTCATAAAAAAACTCTTAATATTATATTAAGAGTTTTTTGTTGTATCAAGTTTTTATGTATTTAGCCATTCATAGATACCAAAAACTCTTCATTATTTCTAGTTTGTTTAAATCTATCGTTGATAAATTCCATAGCTTCTACAGGGTTCATATCGGCAAGATATTTTCTCATCACCCACATTCTTTGAATTGTAGTTTCATCTAATAGGATATCGTCACGACGTGTACTAGATGATGTTAAATCAATTGCAGGGAAAATACGACGATTAGATATCTTACGATCTAATTGTAACTCCATATTACCTGTTCCTTTAAATTCTTCGAAGATAACTTCGTCCATTTTAGAGCCAGTTTCTGTTAATGCCGTAGCTATTATAGTTAATGAACCACCATTTTCTATATTACGGGCAGCACCAAAAAATCGTTTTGGTTTGTGAAGCGCATTTGCATCTACACCACCACTTAATATTTTTCCAGATGCTGGCTGAACTGTATTATAAGCTCTTGCCAATCGTGTAATAGAATCTAATAAGATGACTACATCATGGCCACATTCTACAAGACGTTTTGCTTTTTCTAATACAATATTTGCAATTTTTACATGTTCATGGGCTTCCTTATCAAAAGTTGAAGCGATTACTTCACCACGAACATTACGTTGCATATCTGTTACTTCTTCTGGGCGTTCATCAATTAATAAAATCATTTGATATACTTCAGGATGATTTGCAGCAATGGCATTGGCAACATCTTTTAATAACATCGTCTTACCAGTTTTTGGTTGAGACACAATCATACCACGTTGTCCTTTTCCGATAGGAGAAAACAAATCCATAATACGTGTTGAAATCGTACTTTGCTTTTCTGCAATATTGAATTTTTCCTGAGGAAACAGAGGTGTTAAATGTTCAAAAGATACGCGGTCTCTTACAACTTCTGGTTTTTGACCATTAATTTTACTAACCTTGATTAAAGGGAAATATTTTTCACCTTCTTTTGGAGGTCTTACATGACCAAGAACTGTATCTCCTGTTTTTAATCCAAATAGACGAATTTGAGATTGAGATACATAAATATCATCGGGTGACGATAGATAATTATAATCAGATGAACGTAAAAATCCGTAACCATCTTGCATAATATCTAATACACCTTCACTTTCAATAATGGCATCAAATTCAAAATCTGGCTCTCTGTAACGGTTACGACTATCTTTGTTACCGTTGTTTTTATGTTGATTACCATCTTTGGAGCGCGGATTGTTCTGTTTATTATCATTCTTCTGACGATTATTTTGCTTATTGTCATTAGAGTTTTTAGAACGATTATCACTTCTCTGATTATTATTTCTATTGTCTTTTTTGTCCTTAGGATGAGATTTAGGAGAGTTATCCTCTTTTTTCTCTTCTAGGTTCATCTTCTGCTGCTGTGCAGGTTTTTGATCCTGTTTTTTATCATCCTGCTTTTTTTCAACACGAGCTCTAGGCTTTCTTTGTTGAGGCGCAGGTTTCTTCTGTTCCTGTTTTTGAGCAGGAGCTGCTACTTCTTTTTTTACAGCGTCTGGATTGGCTGCTTGGAAGTCTAAGATTTGGTAAACGAGATCCAGTTTCTTTAACGAACGGTATTTAGGAACGTTCAATTTTTGAGCGATTTCCTGAAGTTCAGGAAGCTTCTTTGCTTTTAATTCGGAAATTTCGAACATGTATAATGTGTACTAATTAAGTTTATTCTTTGAAATGGATTAGTTTCTTACTTTTCTGAAAAATATAAAATGGGAAAAATTTGAAAAAAATCTGAAGATTAACAACCTGCTACACTGTAGGTAACGCATTGTTTATGCAATAATACAATTTTATTTTTAAAATTTAATACTACTTTTAAAAAGAAACTATTAATTTTGTGCCTTATTATTGATAATTATAAATGATTCAACGTATACAATCCATATATCTTTTATTTGCAGCAGGAGTTTCTGCTGGTTTGATATTTGTATTTCATTTGTGGACTAAGGTCGAAGATGTTATAGTTTACGCAAAAGATGAACACTTGTATTTAGGTTTGTTTTTAGGATCTGCTTTATTATCTTTAATTTCAATTTTTTGTTTTAAAAATAGGAAGCTTCAATTTGTTTTGGGCCGACTCAACATCATATTAAACTTTATTTTATTAGGATTTTTTGTATATCAATTGCTAATGCCACCTGGAGAGAGTCAAATCTCAGAGAAGGGTGTTGGGATATTCATACCTATTTTATCTATCGTGTTATTGGTCTTAGCCAATAAAGCCATAAAAAAGGATGAAGACCTCGTAAAATCTGTTGATCGATTACGATAAACCCTATTATCTTAATTATTTTAGTGCGTAAACCCAAGGTGAAGACCTTGGGTTTTTTATTATTTTTAAAAGTTTGAACTATCTTTTTGGAAACTCTATTACTTCGAGGTTCTCGATGTTTTTACCATCTATTGTAAAGCGAAGCATTGTTCTTATTTTATGAAAACCATGCTTGCCTACTGCACCTGGATTCATGTGGATTAAATTATAGCGCTTATCAGGTATAACCTTTAAAATATGTGAATGCCCTGAAATAAAAATACGTGGAGGGTGTTCTTTGATCATATGTCGAGTCCGCATATTATATTTTGGAGGGTAACCGCCAATATGAGTTATCCAAACATCTACGTCTTCACACATGAACCGATTATTTTCAGGGAATTCAACTCTAGCCTTCGCATCATCAATGTTTCCGTAAACAGCGCGCAAAGGCTTAAGCGCTTTGATAGCATCAGTAACACTTAGATCTCCAATGTCTCCAGCATGCCATACTTCATCTGCTTGTTTAACATATTTTAAAATAGCTTCATCGATGTAACTATGTGTATCTGATAGCAGTAGGATTTTTGTCATAAAACGGCTTCATTTTGTGGTTGTATGGTTTTCTGGAGAAAACCTTTTAATTATGTTAATAGCGATTAAAAAGCGACAAAAACATTTATCTTTGTTCTTTTACAAAAGTAAGGTTTCTATTGCGTTTTTTTATCGAATTATCATACAACGGAAAAGCATATCATGGGTGGCAAAATCAGCCTGACGCCATTTCTGTACAGGAAGTTGTTGAAAAGGCTTTATCGACTTTATTAAAACATGATATTTCAATAATGGGAGCAGGTAGAACAGATGCTGGAGTGCATGCTTCACAGTTATTTGCTCATTTTGATACCGAACAGAAGTTTCCAGATAATTTTGTATTCAAGTTGAATTCTTTCCTTCCGAAGGATATTGCTGTTACAACTATATTTGAAGTTTCTGCTGATGCACATGCTCGTTTTGATGCTTTGAGTAGAACATATCACTATAGGGTTTCTACCAAAAAAAATGTCTTCAATTTTGATTTTTCCTATGCTTTGCATAAATCATTGGATGTGGAGTTAATGAACAAAGCTTGCGATATCCTATTGCAGTATAGCGATTTTCAATGCTTTTCGAAGGTGAATACAGATGTAAAAACGTATCATTGTAAACTCATGCAAGCTCATTGGACTATTGAGAACAACGAACTACTATTTACGATCAAAGCAGATCGTTTTCTAAGAAATATGGTTCGCGCTATAGTTGGCACACTCATTAATATTGGTTTAGGTAAGTTGGAATTGGAACGTTTGCATGATATTATAAAATCTAAAGATAGGAGTGAGGCCGGTTTTTCGGTCCCTGCTCACGGGTTATATCTCGTTAATGTAGACTATCCAAAACATATAAAACTAGAAGGAAATTAAATGGAAAACAAAAAGACCAAAGCTTTTGATTTAACACTATTCAAACGGTTACTGCAGTACATTAAGCCTTACAGATTAGTGTTCTTTGGATCCTTGCTATGTGTTATTGGCCTTGCTCTTTTTGGAGTTGCTCGGCCATTAGTTCTCCAAAAAGCTATTGATGACTATGTCGTTATAAAAGCTTATGACGGATTTCTATTTTGGATTTTAGTAATGTTAGGCCTATTGATTTTTGAAGTAGTAAGTCAATTGTTATTTATCTATTATGCAAGTTGGTTAGGGCAATCTGTTGTTAAAGACATTCGCGTCAAATTGTATGACCATGTTCTGAATTTTAAAATGAAATATTATGATAACTCCTCAGTTGGAGTTTTAATTACAAGAACAGTTACAGATATGGAGCGTATTGCGGATATCTTTGGGCAAGGACTGTTTATGATTTTTAGCGATCTTCTTAAAATGTTGGCAGTTGCTGCAGCTATGTTTTATTTAAATTGGAAATTGAGCCTAATTGCTTTTGCAACCATGCCTATTATCTTATTTGCGACAAAGATATTTCAGAAGTATATGAAACGCGCTTTTGAAGAAGTGCGTAATGAAGTATCTAACTTAAATTCTTTTGTGCAAGAGCGTGTCACAGGAATGAAAATACTTCAGTTGTTTACTAGAGAAGATACTGAATTCAAAAAGTTTAAAGCTATAAATGAGCGTCATAAAAAGGGCTGGCTAAAGACCGTATGGTATAACTCTGTATTTTTTCCTATTGCCGATTTATTGTCTTCCATTACATTGGGAACTATTGTTTGGGTAGGAGGATTAATGGTAGTTTTTAACAAAACAGTTACCATAGGAGATCTAACAGCTTTTATCATGTTTGTGCCTATGTTGTTTAGACCTTTAAACCAAATAGCGAATAAATTCAACACCCTCCAAATGGGAATGGTGGCAGCCGATCGTGTATTTAAAGTTTTAGACACTACATCACAAATAGATGATTCTGGTGAAGCAATTGCTCAAGAGTTTAGAGGTGATATAGCATTTAAAGAAGTGCGCTTTTCATATATTAAAGATGAAGAGGTTCTTAAAGGTATTTCATTAGATGTTAAAGCAGGAGAGACAGTTGCTATTGTTGGAGCAACAGGTGCTGGGAAATCAACTATCATTAATTTATTAAATCGTTTTTATGATATTAATGATGGTACGATTTGTATTGATGGGACAGATATCAAAAGTTTAACTTTAAAATCATTGCGTTCACAAATTGCTGTAGTACTTCAAGATGTGTTCTTGTTTGCAGACACCATACTTAATAACATCACACTTAAAAACCCTCATATTTCGGAAGAGGAAGTCATTCAAGCTGCTAAAGATATTGGAATTCATAAATTCATATCAAGCCTTCCTAATGGCTATCATTATAATGTTAAAGAACGTGGAGCTATGTTATCTTCTGGTCAACGTCAACTGATTTCATTTCTTAGAGCCTACGTGACCAATCCGAGTATATTGGTTCTTGATGAAGCGACATCATCTGTCGATTCTTATTCTGAACAATTGATACAGGATGCGACAGACAAAATTACTGAAGGTCGCACGTCAATTGTTATTGCACATCGTTTGGCAACAATCCAACAAGCCGATCAAATTATTGTTATGGATGCAGGGAAAATTGTAGAAAAAGGGACACACAAAGAGCTGCTTAAAGTAGAAAACGGTTACTACAGAAATCTATATGAGGTCCAGTTTTTAAAAGCTGAAGCTGTATAAATTATTTTTTTGGAATATAATCTTTTATACCTCCAGTGGCTATTAAGAATATAGTCATGATGATTACGAGTATAATATAAAGTGCTATAAACACAGCAAAGAAAAGTAAAACCTTTAGAAATAATTGTAGCGCGCTTAGTTTAAATATGCGTTTTAGTGCGTAGCAATGATAGGCAAAGATAATAACATAAAATAGCATGCTATAGATCAAATAATGCTCAGGTATTGCTAATAGTACAAGCATACCAATAATAACCGAGGCCGAAAGTAATGCTGACATACTATACATATAAAGAATAATATGCTCGGTTAAATTATAACGCTTATCATAGAAAACAACAGCCGATACAATGGCCAATAAAGGTATCATTGCCGAAATTATCAATGAATTATATTCGAAGGCACCTCCTCCACCATTAGCCATATCGGCCAACATTTGTTGAGAGGTTGGATTATTAAATATTTCTGCGGTGAACAACTTTGAAAAATCAAGATACTCTAAATAGTATTTCTTGATAATAAATATAGACAACCCACTTAATGTTAAGGTGATACCTAAAAAACTCAAAGGGTTCACATAACGTTTTCGCACGCCTTGCACATAGCTGTCAATAACGGCTTCAGGCTTCTTAAATAAATCGATAAACGTACGTAGTAATTTATTATCATAATTGAAGAAGGTTTCACTAATATGTTCAAAAAGATTTTTAAAGCTCAGGCGGTTGCGTATGACTTTCCCGCCACAATTATTACAAAAATTGCTTTCTGAAGTGAGTTCGGTATGACAGTTTTTACAATTCATATTAGTGCAAATCTATAGGTTGTATTTGACCAGAAGCGCCTAAGTAGATGCCATATATAACTCCTATTATAATGGCAGAAATGATCATAACTATTAGCGCAATTAAGTAATAGGCAACTACTCTTATAAAGGCATTAAAGGTTTTTATGTCGAAAAGCCTTTTAAATACGTAGGTCATGTAAATCAACATTGGAATAATGGCAAACTGAGAAAAGAGATTATAATTGATACTAAAAACGATCGAAATCATGCTAGCCACAAACCAAAAGGTGAAAAAATGTGCATTTGTATATATGTTAATCACAAAGTGTTCGGCAAGATTATAGCGCTTCGAATCTAAAAATAGTAGCTTCGAACCGAATGCATAAATAGGAATAAACATTACAGTTAACAATCCTTGATACTGATAAAAGTTATCAAGAAAGGTTTCAGGGTCAAAAATCTTTTCATTTACAGGAGTTGTGGTTTTTATAAGATCACCAACACTTAACAATTCTGGAAAAAAGCTTCTGAATATATAAAACTGTAATCCAATAAGTGTTACGACTAAGCCTAAATAGCTAACTACGTTAACATAATTTCTTCTAAAGCCTTGGTTATAACTATTGATGACTTTCTCTGGTCTTAGCGTAAGATCTCGAAATGTTTTTATGAACTTATTATCATAACTTAAGAAATTTGAAAAAAATAAAGAAACAATAGATTTTACCGTTAGGCGGTTTGCATTGATCCGTTCACCGCAATTTGAGCAGAAACGATTAAAATCTTCTGAAAGTTGACTATTACAATTCTTGCAATTCATTTAAGTCAGATCTTTATACAGTAAAGTTGTGAGTTCTTGTATATCTTCAAACATGACGAACTCTCCATTTTTTAAATAAGAAATCTGTCCAGTTTCTTCACTAACAGCTAAAGCAACAGCATCTGTTTTTTCGGTAATACCAACTGCTGCACGATGACGTAAACCAAAACGCTGAGGGATGGTTTTTTCATTATTCACTGGTAATATGACACGTGTAGCTTTCACCACATTGTTTTCAATAATAATGGCGCCATCATGTAACGGACTGTTTTTAAAGAATATACTTTCAATGATAGGTTGGGTTACTTTTATGTTCATTTCGTCACCTGTATTGACCAAAAAATCAAGATTATTATTGCGTTCTATAACAATAAGTGCTCCTGTTTTTGATTTCCCCATACGTTCACAAGCATTTACAAGTGCATTAATATCGGTTTCGGTTTCGACTTCTGTTTTTAGGAATTTCATTTTCTTGAAAAACTTTCCACGACCACTTAAATTTGTGGAGCCAACCATGAGGAGGAATTTCCGTATTTCGGGTTGAAACACAACTATAAGTGCAATAATTCCAACTTTAATGAAGCCATCAAAAATGCGATGAAGCATGTACATGTCTAGAAAATCGGTGACTCTCCAAACCAAATAAATAATAATGATTCCAATAAAAATATTAACTGCAACGGTGCCTTTAACAAGCTTATAGACATAGTAGAGAAGAATAGCGACCAGAAAAACGTCGATAAAGTCTATAATCCCAAAATCCCAAAATTTGAATTTCTCCAAGGCTAGCGTGTTTGTGTAAATGTAATAATTATTGCTTAATAAATGAATTCTCTATTATCGATTCTGACACCGTTAATTTTTATGTCTGTTATGGCAGCTTTAAAATCTATGTAATCTTGAAAACTTAGATTCTTTTGAAAATTCAAATAGACTATTAGCGAATCCTTAGTGTTGTTTTTTTGTATAGCTTTTAAATAATCACTAAAATCTGAATAATTTATTAGTTTTAATTCAGGCTGATTCGATTTGTTGAATGTCATTGAACGGATTTTTCGGTCTTTATAAATTTCTGGATGAATAAAAATCCTATCAGAAAATAGTTGTGATGTATTACTAAGCGCAGATGCCGAATAATCTTCAGTATAGTGAATTTCAGTAAACTCCAAAAATCCTAAATTTTCAATACTCGTATCATTGCAGGTGTAATAATTCTTGGCATTTTCATTTTTATGCATCTTAGCATTTCGCTTTTTATCTTGTAAGAATTTGATCTTCGGAATGGCTTGTTCGAGAGTTAAACGCTTGTCCACATTAATTAACCAATTGGTTGTGCTAATTAAATTTTTTCGATTGAGTTCCACACTGTCAGGTTGAGTTTCATCATAAAACAAATAGGCATGGGATACATCATAAATTTCGGTGATTTCTGCATGTTCAATTTCAGGAAGTAGTACTGATTTTCCTTTTCCGCAGGAGAATAAAGTAACAGCAATAAGTAAGATATATAAATGTTTCATTAATGTAATTGTTGAGTAAGTGTTATGCATTCCATTGCTTCTTTAACATCATGAACTCTTAAGATACTGGCGCCTTTTTGTAGTGCAATAGTATTTAGAACTGTAGTCCCATTAAGTGCTTCTTCTGCAGAACTATCAAGTGTTTTATAGATCATCGATTTACGAGATACACCAGCTAAAATGGGTAAATCGGTCATTTTTAAAAGCTCTAATCTATTAAGTAATTCGAAATTTTGTTCTATAGTTTTTGCAAATCCGAAACCAGGATCTACTATAAGGTCGACGATTCCTAAATCTCTAGCTTTGGCTATGCGTTCAGAAAAATAAAAGAGGACATCCTTGATTAAATCATCATAATCGGTCATTTGCTTCATCGTCTGTGGCGTGCCTCTCATATGCATCATAATATAAGGAACCTTGAGCTTTGCAACTGTGTTTAACATCTGATGATCTAAATGACCTGCAGAAATATCATTGATTAAACACGCTCCAGCATCAATGGCTTGTTTTGCGACTTCACTACGGAAGGTGTCAATAGATAATAATACATCAGGGAAATTTTTAATAACCAGTTCGACAATTGGAAGGACACGCTTTAATTCTTCGGTTTCACTTATATGGTCGGCATTAGGTCTAGAGCTATATCCACCAACATCAATAAACGTTGCACCATCACTCAACATAGTCTCTACTTGCCGTATAACCATAGATTTATTTCTAAAGCGTCCTCCATCATAAAATGAATCAGGAGTAACGTTTAAAATACCCATAACTTTCGGTTGGTTTAGGTCTATTAATTGCCCTTTACAATTGATGTTTTTGCTCAAAATTATATAGTGAGGTTAAAGTTTTTAAATCTGATTAATTTATGCGAAATTTACGGAAAATTAAATGTTTTAAATGCAAGATACTTCAAAACAATATGATGATGTGATTTCGCAATGCCGAAGTCTGTTTGTTAACAAAATGAAAGACTACGGAAGTGCATGGCGAATTTTGAGATTACCATCTTTAACCGATCAAATTTTTATAAAAGCTCAGCGTATAAGAAGTTTACAACAAAATAGTGAACGTAAGGTGGATGAAGGGGAAGTGAGTGAGTTTATTGGGATTATCAATTATTGTACTATGGCTTTAATACAATTGGATAAAGGCGTTGTTGAACAACCAGATTTGTCTTTAGAAGAAGCTACAGCACTTTACGATGAGAAAGTTGCCGTAACTAAGCAGTTAATGATGGATAAAAATCACGATTATGGCGAAGCTTGGAGAGATATGCGTGTGAGTAGTTTAACCGATTTGATTTTGCAAAAATTATTGCGTGTAAAGCAAATTGAAGACAACTCAGGAAAAACTTTAGTGAGTGAAGGTATAGATGCCAATTATCAAGATATGATCAATTATTCGGTGTTTGCATTAATTCATCTTAATAACGAATAATATCAAGGCATTAAAAGTAGCTGTTTGTTAAACTAATAGAATTCAAAATGAAGATATTTATAACCATATCAAGACTTATTGTAGGAAGCTTATTTATTGTTTCAGGTTTAATTAAGTGTAATGATACAATTGGATTTTCATACAAACTCAATGATTATTTTGCCCATGATGTTTTAAATATGGAGTTTTTGATTCCATATTCTTTGGCATTAGCAGTATTTATTTGTGTAGTTGAGGTGGTTCTGGGAGTTGCAGTTCTTTTTGGATTAAAAACAAAACTCTCCACAGTATTGATTTTACTAATGATGCTGTTTTTTACATGGTTGACATGGTACACGTCAAGTTGCTTAGAAGCACAAGATGCTGCTGGCAGGCTAGGAGAAGAGTTTAGTAAAAATTGTGTAAAAGATTGTGGTTGCTTTGGCGATGCTTTAAAATTAGAACCTAAGGAGTCTTTTTATAAGGATCTGTTTTTGCTCATATTTACGATTCCGCTATTCATTTTTGGTATTAGAAATAAGATACCAAAAAATGATAAGAAACAAGATCATTTTTATATTATTGGGTCATTGATCCTTATTTTCCTGTTTGGAGTTTTATATATTGGATGGTGGTTTAGTTTACTATTTTCTATTGTTATATTTGGTATTGTATACCTGCTTAAACATAAAATGAAAGGAGACTGGTTAACGCTCTTAGCGGCTTATATGCTGTCTTTGGCTTTTGCTTATTATTGTTTGCAAAATCTACCTTTTACAGATTTTAGAGCTTATAAAATTGGCGACAATCTTCAGGAAAATATGACCTTGCCTCCAGATGCTCAAAAAGAAATAAGTGATTATACTTGGACGTATAAATTAAATGGAGAAGAGAAAACCTTAACAGATCGTGGTCGTGGACCAAAAGAATATGACGAAATTATAGGTGTAAAAACCGAAGTTGTTAAGAAAGGGGATGAACCAAAAATTCAGGATTTTACGATAGAATCTGAAGATGAAGATTTAACACAGCAGTTTTTAGCTGAAGATAAATTGGTAATCATCGTTTGTTATAGTTTAGAAAAAGCCGAAGCCGAAGGTATGCAAGCGCTTAAAGCTATGACGAAACGAGCACAAGATAATGGTTATCCAGTGATTGGATTGACGGCTTCAGGTCAACAAAAAAAGAAAGAAATTCAAGACACCTATAAATTAGATGTCGATTTTTACCTATGTGACGAAAAAGTACTAAAAACTGTAGTACGAGCTAATCCTGGAGTTATTGTTTTAGAAAAAGGAACAGTTACTCAAAAAGCACATTGGAATGATCTAGAAGATTTAGAGTTTTAATTAATTACTAATAACAACTATCTGTTTAGTTATATCTTAAATAAAGCCTTTTATGCATTGCTTACTCTTTTTGGAGTAGTGACTGTAATTTTTTTCTTATTTAACGTACTACCAGGAGACCCAGCACAAATGATGTTAGGGCAAAATGAAGATAGCGAACAAATTGCAGCTGTAAAGGCTAAGTATGGCTTTGATCAACCTATTTCAACGCAGTATTTATATTACTTAAACGATTTGTCACCATTATCATTTCATTCTACTAATGAAGATGATTATACATTTTTACGAGACGGAAAGTACAGTGCGTCTCAACTGTTCACTGTCGGACAAACAACCACAGTTGTCAAGTTTCCATATTTGAGAGAATCTTTTACAAAACAGGGAAAGAAAGTGTCACAAGTCATTGGAGAGACTCTACCAAATACTTTCGTTTTAGCGGTATCGGCTATTTTTATTGCCATCGTTTTAGGAATTATCTTCGGAATTATTTCGGCCTTATACAAAGACCAATGGATTGATAAAACGATTCAAATTTTTAGTACCTTCGGCATGAGTGTGCCTTCCTTTTTTAGTGCTATCTTATTTGCCTGGTTATTTGGTTTTGTGTTACATGAGTATACCAATTTGGAAATGACAGGAAGCTTGTACGAGCTTGACGATTTTGGTGAGAACGTCAATATCCAATGGAAAAATTTAATTCTCCCAGCTATTGTTTTAGGAATTCGTCCGTTGGCTGTTGTGATTCAGTTGATGCGAAATTCTTTATTAGAAGTATTTAATCAAGATTATATTAGAACAGCTAGAGCAAAGGGGTTGAGTGAATTTCAAGTGATAAAAAAGCATGCTGTAAAAAACGCGTTAAATCCGGTAGTAACTGCAATATCAGGATGGTTTGCATCAATGTTAGCAGGTGCTGTATTTGTAGAATATATATTTGGATGGAACGGCCTCGGAAAAGAAATTGTTAATGCATTAAACACTTTAGATTTACCAGTAATTATGGGATCTGTTTTGGTCATTGCAATGCTCTTTATCATTATAAACATTTTTGTAGATGTCATCTATGGATGGCTGGATCCAAAAGTAAAATTAGAATAATATGAAAAAGATTTTAACCATATGTTGTTTGAGCATCTTCTTTTTAAGTTGTGAAGCACAACCAGATCCAACGAGTTTCTCGACAGATGCTCTAAACGATACATTTGTCAATAGTGAAGGCGAATCTGTAACTCTTCAATCTATTTTAGACAGTCATAAAGGAAAAACTATTTTAATAGATGTCTGGGCGAGCTGGTGTAGAGACTGTATTGTAGGTCTTCCCAATCTTAAAAAACTCCAGGAAGAACATGCTGAAGTGGTGTATTTGTTTTTATCAATGGACAAAACCCAAAAGAGTTGGAAAGCAGGAATTAAAAAATATGAGATTGAAGGCGAACACTATTTTATGCCTTCAGGATGGGATGGTGTCTTTAGTGATTTTATAGATCTAGATTGGATTCCAAGATATATGATTGTAGATAAAGACGGGAAGATTAAATTATTTCGAGCTGTAAAAATTAGTGACCCAAAAATAAAAGAACATTTAAAATAAATTTACCGTTTCTTCGGTAATATAAAAGTATAGACACATGAGAAAGCATATCGTAGCAGGAAACTGGAAAATGAATAATGGTTTAATACAAACAGAAACCTTGATTTCAGAATTAAAGCAACAAGAGCAAACTTCTGATGCCGAAGTAATGATTGCTCCATCATTCACAAACTTATGGCATGCTTTTGAATCCACCAGGCAACACGATATTGAGGTCGTTGCTCAAAATATGCACTTTTCTGATAAAGGTGCTTATACTGGAGAAGTGAGTGCAGGAATGCTAAAAAGTTTAGGCATCAAAACAGTGATTTTAGGGCATAGTGAACGCCGTGCCTACTATAATGAAACTGATGAATCGTTAGCTAAAAAAGTAGATGCAGCGTTGCAAAATAATATGCGAATCATTTTTTGTTTTGGTGAAGAGTTGTCAGATCGTAAATCTGGAAATGAAGAGACTGTTGTAGAAAACCAGATTAAAAATGCATTGTTTCATCTAGAAGCCTCTGCGTTCAAAAATATAGTACTCGCATATGAACCAGTTTGGGCTATTGGCACAGGAGAAACTGCATCTCCTGAGCAAGCACAAGATATGCATGCATTTATTAGGAAAACATTAGCCAATAACTATGGTAATGATACTGCAGAATCTGTCTCTATTCTATATGGAGGTAGTGTGAAACCCAATAATGCTAAAGAGATTTTTTCTAAACCAGATGTTGATGGTGGACTAATTGGAGGTGCTTCATTGAAGGCTGAAGATTTTTATGCTATTGTTAATGCGTTTTAATGTATCAAAAAATCTATAACTGTTCAAAATAGAAAGGAACTGGTCTCAGTTTTAAGAATAATAAAACAATAGTTTGATAAAATTACCTGTAACTTTGTAATCTAAACAGGTGAGATGTCAAACACAATATACATAGGTTATTATTTTAAAGTACAGCCGCTTCAACCTGCTGTAGAGATTCTCATAGCAGAATTAGGTTATGCCGGTTTTGAGAGCTTTGTTGAAACTGAAACTGGTGTGACAGCCTACATTCAGAAAGAGGAATGGAATGAATATATCCTTGATGGTGTTTGGATCTTAGATTCTGAAGAATTTGAGATATCATTTACTTTTGAAGAGATAGAACAAACCAATTGGAACGCCGAATGGGAAAAGAATTTTAGTCCAATTATCGTTGATAATAAATGCTCGGTTCGAGCTCCTTTTCATGATAAACCAGATACAGAATATGACATCGTCATAGAACCCAAAATGAGTTTTGGAACGGGTCACCACGAGACTACCCATATGATGATTCAATATATTCTAAACAATGATTTTAAAGATAAATCAGTTTTAGATATGGGATGCGGCACAGGTGTTTTGGCTATTCTTGCCGAAATGAAAGGCGCAAAACCTATTGATGCCATTGACTATGATAATTGGTGTTATCTCAATAGTCTTGAAAATGTCGAACGTAATAATTGTAAGCATATTACTGTTCTTGAAGGCGACGCAAGTCTCTTGCCTGGAAGACATTATGATATTGTTATTGCCAATATCAATCGAAATATTTTATTGAATGATATGGAAACCTACGTCAATACTTTGAATGATAAAGGGGTTTTGTTTTTAAGCGGATTTTACAATGACGATATTTCTATTATCAATACCAAATGTGAAACCTATGGTTTAAAGCATATAGAGACTTTGAAAAGAAATAATTGGGTCGCTTTAAAATTTAAAAAATAGATAATTTTCAGTAATTTTTAAAAACTTCGACGAAAAGCTCAAAATTTTAACAATAAAACTGAAAATAATTTTAAAATTACGGAAAAACCGTAATTTTTTTATTTAAGAAATATTTAACTTCGCATTGATAATTATCAAAGACTAAATGATGAATAATAAAACATGGAATTAATATTTATTATATAGCTCATCCCATTTACGTAAATACCATTTATTAACTTAATTTACTCAAAAATGAAAAATTTTAAATTTTTGACCTTAGCTGGTCTATGTCTAATATTTTCTTTTCAATCTTGCGAAAAAGAAAGTGTCACAGAGGATATTTCAAATCTTGATGAGGACATAATTATTAATATGAACAATCTCGAGAATAGAACTTTAGTTACTGATACAGAATTATTGGATGCTATTCAAACTTTAGATATCGACGTTGGAATTGTTTCCATTGGAGATTTTCACCTTCCAGATGGAACAATAGAAGAACGAATTTATATTGGTAGTGATATTGTTTTCACAAGAGATGAACTAAATACACTAGCAGGCATCGGTACTGATTTAAATCGTCAATATAGAACGTTTAATTTAGTATCAGCAAATAATCAAACTATTAATATTTTAGGATATACTGGAGGTAGTCAAGCACTATCTAGTAAGGCACAAACTGCTTTAACTAGAGCTGTTGCTAATTATAATAACATTAGTAATATGACGCTTCAATTTAATTTATCGTTTGGTACTAATTACCAAGCCGCAGATATGGTGGTATATGATAATTCTATAAATAATCCCGGAAACGGAGGTGTTGCTGGTTTTCCAAACTCAAACGGAGAACCAAATAAGTTTGTACAGATTTATGGTATAGAGCAATTTTCTACTAATGTCAATGAGCATGTCATTACTCATGAGATAGGGCACTCTATTGGTTTTCGTCATTCAGATTGGTTCGATCGTTTAAGTTGTCCTCCATCTAGTCAAGGTAATGAAGGGTCGGGATCAAATGGAGCTGTACATATAGCTGGAACTCCTACAGGTAGAGATTTGAGTTCAGTTATGCAGGCTTGTTTTTCTACAAGTGTAAGTGGTAATTTTAACGGTAATGATGTTACGGCTTTACGTGCCATGTATCCAGCAAGTACTTCTGGTCCTTGTGATGGTGTTTCCGAATGGCAAAGTGGAGTAAGCTATAGTATTGGTGATCGCGTTACATATTTTGGTAACCTTTATGAACGAGTGAGTGGTGGTTGGACTTTTATAGGACCATGTAATTAATCATAAATTATAGGTTAAACTACTAAGATTACAATAATATTAAAAGACTTCTGTTCTATGAATAGAAGTCTTTTTTATTACTGAGATTTTTTTTAAATTTATATAAAAATAGTTGATGAGCACCAAAGAAAAAATACAGGAAGAACTCCTCGTCGATACCTTAGAACAACCGCTTAATGAGATTGTACTATACAATGATGATGTGAATACTTTTGATCATGTTATCGACACTTTAATTTATGCCTGTGACCATACACCAGAACAGGCCGAACAATGCTCAATTATTGTTCATTATAAAGGACAATGTACAGTAAAAACAGGTGAATATAAAGAATTAGAGCCGCGTTGTACTATGCTTTTGGAAGCTGGTCTAAGCGCTGAAATTGTTTAAAAGAATTTAGAAATAGATAGTCTTAAAAATGTATCTTCTCTAAAGTTAGATAAGATAAATTCGTTGTTGTCTATATTGCTAAAAAAACGACCTTCTAATTCTACTTTCCAGCTATTTCCTAGTCTGCGAGATCCTTCAATACTAAAAATTTTACTTGAAGACTCTAAATCGGCAATTCCTCCAATTAATATAGACGTATCTTGGGTATCATTAAGAGCAATTCGACTTCCGAAGAATATATCATTTTGAAGTGCATTTAATGCCAATTCATCTCTATCATCGTATAGATATTCTCCTAAAACACCAATATCTAATCCATTCCCATTTATATTACTAAAGGTGTATTCTAATCCTGCCACCAATGCAAAGAAGTCTTGCGCTTCAGAACTGCGATAAATGGATTCAAATTTCCAAAGAAAAGCATTATGAGTTACTTGAAGATCTAAACCTGTTTGATTGATAACTGGATAAAACGCATTACTATTTCCGGAGGCATCAAAAGCGAACAGTGGTTCACGACCATTACCATAAAAATGGGATAATCCAATATCAAATGCTCCAAAAAAGTGAGACCATCTAATTGCGAAATCTTGTCGCCACTCTTTTGCACTACTCTCGTAGTTTATGGCATCTTCATCTATGACCAAAGGAAATCGCAAACGTCCCTTTTCTCCTGGAAATACTCTTTTACGATGGTAAGGAAGGTAGAAAATATCAAAATTTCCATAATTGGTCGACAGTGTATATTGAATCATTGGCTGACCAAGCTTATCTTCACCGTCAAAAGATTCTACAGCATCTGTTTGATTGATAATGTCAACAAGATGGTTACTTTCTGTAACACCCCAAAATATTTTTTTGAGACCTATACTAAGCTCCCAATTGCTTTTGGCCTTTTGGTAATACAATTCTCTTATATCCCAATGCGTTCTATTATCGTCTTGGTCTAATCTAAAGAAACCTGTGGCATTTATACTTTCGTAACCGTTATTCCATTGTGAACTGTATTCAGGTTGAATGGCGATTGACGGGAAATGATCTTTCTGTCCTTCAAAAGCACTTTTGTTTGGGAAATAACGATATTCAGCTTCTAGTTCAAGCTCGAATTCATGGACTAAAGCATTATCTTCCTCTTGAGCATAACCGTTAAATTGAGTTAATAAAAAAAGAAAAATTAATACGTGATATGATGATTTAAGAATTTTCATTGCTATGCTAATTTAAAAGCGCAATACCGAAAACTATTGCTATTAACCAATACTAACTAAAACGATGAAGGAAAATAGTTAACGATATTGCGACTTTTTAACGCTATTAATTACCAGCTCTTTTAAGTGCAACTTGAGAAAAATCATCATCGGTCAAGTTAACATCGAAATTATAATCATTGAATTCTAGTCGCGTTTCTTTATTGCTTTGATGATTTACCATATTAAAAACACCTGCCCTCCAGAATTTATTTTTATAAAGTTTATAATCGGAATAGGTTAAGGTCTTTAAAAGTGCATTTTTTCTATCATAGAATTCAACTTTTTCAATTCTGTATCCTTTATTTTTGTTATAGCTTACTACTCGTCGTGTGTAACCAGATTTTGGATCTACAGGATCTTGTTCAACGATAAGAAGACCATTCTTTTCTTCGAGAAATTTATATGAGTACTTTTCTACTTCTTGAGAAGAGAGGTCCTCATAAGCAAATTCACTGCCAACAAAAGGTCCTGATTTGTTATTAGATGATATTCGTTTAACACGCTTTATTGACGGTAAGTATAACCATTGATCATCAGAACCTACTTTATGAGTAAATGTTAAGGTTGAGGTACCTTTAACATCTTTCGGACTATTAAAAACGATTAAGGATTTGTCCCCATCTTCGGTTAGTTCTAAAGTTCTGGTAGTTAGAGAACGTTCACTAGTTTGTCCGTTTTTGTTCTTTAAGGTCATTTTCAATTGAACAGAGGAACTATTAAATCCTAAATCGGCTTTTTCAGCGGCTTTAGCTATCTCTAATCCACGCTGTTCAGGTGTTTGTGCATTGGCAAATCCTATGATTGATAATGCAACGACTGTAATTATTGTTTTTTTCATTTTTACTATGATTTAATTATTTGCTTTAATTGATGTATTCTTTTTACTTGTTAAAATGAGTAGACTTGGTAATAGAATAAAATCAATTACCAATGCTGAAACGATAATGATTACGGTAATTCTAGCCATGTAGCTGTTAAGCGCAAAAGATGATGTAGATAGAATTGCGAAACCTGCAAGTAATACTAACGTTGTTGTTACAAGTGCCTTCCCAACAGTTTCAAAAGCATAGATTACAGCTTGTTTGGCATCATAGCCTAACTCTCGACGTGCTCTTAAAAATTTACTCATAAAATGTACAGTATCGTCTACTATAATTCCTAGTGTCATACCAAAAACGATAACCATTCCAGTATTTATTTGTCCTTTATATAGTGCCCAGATTCCAAAACCAACCAATACAGGTGTAACGTTTGGTATTATACTTAATAATCCCAGTTTAAAATTTCGTAAAGCAAACATCAGAACTAAAGAAATTAGAATAAGAGCTATGATATTTCCTTTAAACATGCTATCTGCTTGTCTAAATCCAAGTTTAGAAAACATTAGTGTTGGACTAACACCAATGGCGTGCATAGGTTCTGGTGTATTATTTTTAAGCCAATCCTCGCCTTTCTTTGCAAAGACAATCATGTCTGCACTAGTCACATTTTCAATAGTTACAGTTACACGAGTTTCAGATTTATCTACATTGATTTGATTGTTTAAATCCAATCCAAAAGGCAATGAGAGTTCATATAATAATAAGTATTGAGCAGCTTCTTCGCGATTATCAGGTACGCGATAAAACTGTTCATTATCACCATGCATAGAACGATTAACACGTCTAGCAACCTCACTAAAGGCATTAACATGAACCACTTCAGGCTGTTCTTCCAGCCAATTTTCAAAAGCATTAAGGTTTTTTAGATATTCTGGATTATTAATTCCTCCGCTTTCGCCACTTCCAATAGAATATTCAATATTGTAGATGCCAGTTAAGTTGTCACTTATGTAATCTGTATCTGTTCTAAATTCTACACTTTCATCAAAATAGTTGATGAATTCATCATTAAATGAATTTTTGGTAGCTAGGTAAGTTAATCCTCCAATAATAACAAGTGATATAATGGTTAATCGACGTGGTTGTTTCACTACAAATTCACCAAGCGTAGTATACCAGTTTGCTTTTATAAGCTTTGATTCTTCTTTTTGTTTGACTTTTGATTTTACAGGTAATATGGCCATTAAAGCGGGTAGAGCAGTAGTTGAAAATAGAAATGCCATAGTCATCCCAAATGCAGTAATATTTCCGAGGTCCCAAAATGGCGGAACATCACCAAAATTCATTGTTAAAAACCCAATAACTGTAGTTAAACTTGTAATAAAAACAGGCATAAAATTTAATCGCATTGATTCTGTCAAAGCATCTATTTTGCTCAGTCCATCTTTTCGCATTTTTTGAAGCATAGTAATCAATATGTGAATACTATCAGCAACAGCCAGTGTCAAAATCATAGTTGGAAATACCGAAGAAGGTGGTGTGAGTTTGATACCCATAAGCCCTACAAATCCAACAGCGCTCATGATAGAGAACATAACAACAACAAGTGTGGCTATGGTGCTATAAATATTTCGAGTAAGGATAAATGTGGTAATAATAACAATGATCAACATGATCATAGTGAGCATGAGATCTCTCATAGATGCTTCAAAAAAAGCAGTGTTGAGTGGAACCAAGCCTGAAGAGTGTACTTCAAAATTTGGATGTTTCTCTTTGAAGTTAGCAATCATTTCTCTTACAAAGGCTGTCACTTCTGGAATTTCTTTTGCGCTATCTTCACCTGGTAGTCTAACAGTTATGTTAATAGCCGTAACGCTTCCGTTTTCGTTTAAAATACGATTGACCAATAAAGGTTCTTTTAAAGCCCTTTGCTTTATTTGTTGTATTTCAGATTCGCTTTTAAGCTCAGATTCATAGGACAAATCATCGACATAAAGATCGTCACCTTGAGCACTTGTATATTGAAAATTGGTCAATGCATCTACTCTCGAAGAGTATGGCGTATTCCAGGCTTCAGCAGTTAGACTCTCAATGGCCGAAAGATTATCTCTGGTAAATACATTTTTATTACTTGGTGATAAAACTAGTATGACATTATCATCCTTAGTATATTTCTCTTGTAAGGCATCAAAAGCTTCTAATTCTGGATTAGACTTACTAAAAAATACATGATAATCGCCATCAAATTCCATATTGCCTTGAGAGCCCAGTCCCATTGCTAGAATTAGAGATGCAATTAATACATACCATTTTCTTTTGATTACAAATTCGGCCCATTGTTTTGCGAATCTGTTTGATTTGTCTCTTACTTTTTTGATTGCGTTCATTGTTTGATTGAATTAGTTGACCAGTCAATTAGTATAATTGACATAAGTCATCGTTAGTTTAATAATAAGACGATTCTAATGATACATTAGTGGACAATTTTTTAAATTATTTTTATAATTGACCAGTCGTCTATTGTTTTGTCAAAAGAAATTATTTCAAAAGAACATTTCTTATCATATTCATAAAATTATCAATAGGGTAAGAATCATTCATTTCTTTCATAGTCGTCATAGAACCTTTTCCTGCGTCTTCAATAAAGGCTGCAATATCTGAAGCTGCCATTGTATTATTGATTTCTCCAAAGTCTTGAGCTTCTTGGATAACTTCGGTAATAATTGATAATACTTCTTGTTCTTTATGTAAAATGCTGGTTCTAATAAGTTCACTATGTTCAGACATTTCATTGCCTAAATTACAAGCCATACATCCCATTTTACAATCCATTTCATTCTTTAAGATATTGTATCTAAACTCATGAAAATCTAAAAGGCGTTGTTTGGGTGATACCGCTTTGTTTTGTAAAATCTCTTTGGCAGGAGTAAAGTGATCATCAAAATATTTTTCGATGGCTTTAACAGCAAAATCTTCTTTACTTTCAAAATAGAAATAGAAAGATCCCTTAGGGATTCCAGCTACTTTTACAATATCGTTGACGCTTGTCGCATTATAACCTTTAGACCATAACAATTCTATCCCTTTGTCTAAAAGGGTATCTGCTTTGAGGTCATGTTTTAAGGTTTTTGCCATGTGTTTCTTTTACGGAGCAAATATATGACCACTCGTCTAGTAAATAAAATTTTTATGTGTTAAATTTTTTATAACTTAAAAGTAATTGATTGTAATATGCTGTTTTTTAGAATGTTATTTGTTAATTCTTCCAACTGCACAGCTTACAAAAGATTTAGCTTTTTTAGTTAATGGGTTTGCCTCTCCCTCTACAGGGTATCCCAACGTAGACAGTAATGATGTAGCAGTTTCGAGTTGTTTATCACTAGAGTAGTTAAAGTGTACAGCGTGAGATTCATTATTAACAGTGACATTATTTATGCCTTCTAAACTTTCTAAACGTGTTATGATTGTATGTGCGCAACCACCACATTTTAAGTTTTGAATATGTAAGATCGTTTCCATAATTTATAATGTTGACGGACAAACAAAGTCCGTTGTTGGTAAATCTGTTTTTTTAATCGCTCCAAAGCCACCTGCAATATCGACGAGGTTATGAAATCCGCGAGCTTTTAAAATTGATGCAGCTATCACACTTCTATAACCTCCAGCACAATGAATGTGGTATGTTTTTTCTTTAGAAACTTCATTCATGTTTTCATTGATGAAATCTAAAGGAAAGTGCTGTGCATCTTCAAGATGCATACTACTATACTCTCCATCTTTTCTAACATCTAATATGTTTACGCCTCCTTGCTTTACCCTATCTGCAAACTCTTCTGCAGAAATAGATTCAAGCGTGTCTATATCATTTCCAGCAGTAATCCAAGATTCAATACCACCTTCTAAATATCCGAGTGTGTTATCATAACCTACACGTGATAATCGTGTTATAGCTTCTTCACTTTTACCTTCAGGAACCACTAGAAGAATAGGTTGTTTAATATCTGTGATTAAGGCGCCAACCCAAGGCGCAAATCCGCCATGTAAACCAATAAATATTGAATTTGGGATATGACCTTTGATGTATTCACTTTCTGGTCTAACATCTAGAACTAAAGCCTCTTCGTGATTAGCCATGGCTTCAAAGTCTTCAGGAGATAATGGTATGTTTCCAGTTTTTAGAACTGTTTCAAAAGTATCATAACCCATTTTATTGAGCATAGCATTTTTTGCAAAATACTGAGGCGGTGGTGCAATACCGTCAAGCACTTCTTTTACAAATTCTGCTTTGGTCATATCTGCTCTTAATGCGTAGTTAGTTTTCTTTTGATCACCTATTGTGCCCACAGTTTCTTTACTAAGATTTTTTCCGCAGGCAGAACCAGCACCATGAGCAGGATATACAATAACATCGTCGGCTAATGGCATTATTTTTTCGCGAAGTGAATCATAGAGCATAGCTGCTAAATCTTCTTTGGTTAAATCAGATTTAATGGCTAAGTCAGGTCGACCAACATCACCTAAAAACAGTGTGTCTCCAGAAAATATGGCATGATGCTTTCCGTTTTCGTCTATCAATAAATACGTTGTCGATTCTAAGGTATGACCTGGAGTGTGTAATGCTTTTATTGTAACATTTCCGAGTTTAAACTCTTCATTGTCTTTTGCTGAGTGAATCTCATAAGTTGTTTCTGCTCCTGGGCCATAAATAATTGTCGCTCCAGTATTTTTAGCTAGATCAACATGACCAGACACAAAATCGGCATGGAAATGAGTTTCAAAGATATATTTGATCTTGGCGTTATTACTATTGGCTTTATCGATATAAGCTTGTGTCTCGCGAAGTGGATCAATAATAGCCACATCACCATTTGATTCTATATAGTAAGCACCTTGTGCTAAACAGCTTGTGTATAATTGTTCTATTTTCATAGGAATATAATATTTGACTCCAATATAGGAGGTATTAATGCTATGCGCACTTTAAATGGCAAAGATACGAAGTATTCTTTTTTATAATCTGATAAAAATCAGCTTTTGCTAATGTGGTAATTTATCTTTTAGTAGCCCATATATAAAAGTTCCTAGAATAGCGGCAAGAATAACAATAATGACAGAGAACGCTCCAGTACCAACAAGAATGTACATTGGACCTGGACATGCACCAGACAAAGCCCAACCCAATCCAAATATAGTACCACCTATAATATAGCGAGAAAGACCTTTTGCTTTTTTAGGAACGGTCATCAATCCACCATTTATATTTTTGAAATTTTTACTTAGTAACAGCAAAATAATTCCAGTGATCACAGCCGTTCCAATAATTCCATACATATGAAAAGATTCAAACTTGAACATTTCGTAGATACGATACCATGAGACTGCTTCAGATTTTACGAGAACGATTCCGAAAATAATACCAACGACTAAAAATTTTATATACTTTGCCATATTAACCAAAAATTAAAGGGAATACTAAATGAATCATGATTAAACCTCCTAAAAAGAAACCGATAACAGCTATTAAAGAAGGTAGTTGTAAGCTGCTTAGCCCAGTGATAGCATGCCCAGAAGTACAGCCACCAGCATAACGCGTACCAAAGCCTACAAGAAAACCACCAATGATTAAGATTGCTAAACCTTTTAAACTAAATACAGCATCCCAACTATAGAGTTCTGCAGGAAGTAATGATTTACCTGCATTTTCAAAACCGAGTGTGCTTAAGGTTTTAACAGTCTCAGGGTTAAGATCGATGTTTGTTGGTGTTGAGAGATAGAAATGTGCAATAAAACCACCAATAACGGCTCCTAGAACTACGGTAAGATTCCAGCGTTGTTGTTTCCAATCGAAATCAAAAAACTTTACTTTTTTTCCAGCACCTCCAATGGCGCAAAGGGTTCTGAGGTTGGAAGACATACCAAATGTTTTTCCAAAATATATGAGGATAAACATGATAATGGCGATAAGCGGACCAGAGATGTACCATGGCCAAGGTTCTAAAATGGATTGCATAAAACTAAAGTGAAAAATTAAGTTCAAAAATAAGAATTTAGATTTTTGAAATAATAGTTTGGTTATAAATTAATAAAAGTACTATATTTGCATCCACAAAAAAAGGCCATGTGGCGCAACTGAATAGCGCACTTGATTACGGCTCAAGAGGTTGCAGGTTTGAATCCTGCCATGGTCACTTTACCAACTCTAACTAATTGATTATCAAGTAGTTAGAGTTTTTTTTGATTCAATTTTTCCGACATTTGCCCGACATTTTTTATATAATTAATCAACTTTTTACATTTGGTTTTGAGGTATATTTAAGCTGAAAACATAGACAAATCAAGTGGTTAGGCGTTCGCATTAGTATCTCTGAAGAGTTTTTTTATAATTAAAATATTAAGAGTTCGAATCAATAACCAGTAAAGATTTTACATTGAATAATAGAAAACAAATTAAAAAGTGAATCGATAAAAAAGGATCTTAAAAACAAGGTGTAAGTATTTGTTAATGAAGTAATAACTAGTTGTAAAAATATAACCTTTCCATTTGACATAAAAATAGAGTTGGTAGATTCTTTTTTTACAAATTATATTGAAAGAGAAGAGGAATATTTTTTGGGAGTGACTTATACATTTTCAGATATATGAAGAAGTGCATTAGCAAGATTTTTTAAAAACTCGTAATTGACGACCTGGTTTCCTTTTTCTGGCTTTTCAAATTTGTATCGCCATTCATCAAATGAATTTGAATGAATCTTTAGCATATCATGAAAATCGGGATGTCTAGGCTGTAATAGAAACAGAATCAAATTAAGTGTTTCTGTATCTAGTCGATACATTAATTTGCCAATATGATGAACTTTTCTAAATTTGATTCCTTTTTTAGTTAAAATATACTTTAACAACAACTCTATTGAAAATGAGAAGTTCATTACCGCAGGAAAATTAAGTATTTCTATTTTATCTGGAATGTTGTCCCTTTTTTCCAAACATCTTAAGGCTGCCTTTTTAAACTCAATAGCGTTAGATAACAATAGTGATGAATCCATTTTCGAAGTATTAAATAATCAATTACTAAAAAATAAACAAAAATCTGGTTTATTGTGAATCTAGTTACATTAATAATATTAATTATTCTGCTATTTTTAGAATTGCAAGAACGATTGCAATTATGAAGCTAACGACCGACATGAATTGTGTCAATCCATAATAGCTTAGTTTTGTATTAACCAAATTCAAATCACTTCTAAGTTTTTCCAATGCTAATTTGTTATGGTGTTTTCTACTCTTATCAGCTTGTACTTCAGTATCTATGTAGTTTTCCCAACCTCCAACATTAAGAACTTTAATACCTAAAGGAGTTATAGTGAACTCTTGACTGTATCCTGAATTAACTGTTATCAATCTTCTTTCGATATTTAAATTCCAGCCTACTCTTATGTAGTCATCGTAATTATCTATTCTTATAGTTTTTGCTTCTTTAAAGCGTTCTAAAAATTCATCTGCTAATTCATTGTTGCTTTTCATAACGATTATTTTAATTTTCTAATTTACAATAATTTATTAGGTGGCATGATGGTATTTTAGACTAGAGTCTCAAAAGTATTTATGGGACACCTAACTACAGAATAGATAAAGAAAATAATAAAAGTATAAATAGTTTAGTTTATGGTTAATAAGGCAATAGATTATCTTGTACAACAGATTGTATTATTTTGTAACTAGAATATTAATAGGGAGCAATCTGATATATTAAAAATTAATTATTTAAAAATAAGATAAATACATGTAAAAAAACCTAGTAAAAACTCTCTAATGTCAGTTTGGTTTAATCTTTTTAATTTTTTCCGACATCTGCCCGACATTACCATATCATATACTATCACATTCTATTATATTTATTATTAAATATCAGATTTGGTGCAATAAAGTATGATTTTTAGTAAGTTTAGTTAATGTTTTAGTGTAAAACCTTGGACCTGCCATGGTCACGAATAAACAAAAAAGCAAGCAAAATAAAATAGCTTGCTTTTTTATTTTGTGGCTTTTTTGTTTTCAAAGCGGAGCTTTGCCAGGAAGGACGGAGTCAATCCTATTGTCTAAAGCGGAGCTTTGTCAGGATGGACGGCGTCAATTCCAATCATTAAAGCAAAGCTTTATTAGAAATGACATAGCTAATTTTTTCTCCAAGACTTAACAGCGTGCAAGTAGGCACTAGATTCTGAATAGCCTAAAATATAAGCGACATCTTTAGTTTTGAGATGCTTTTCATTGACCAAATACTGAGATAGTTCTTTTTTTATATCATTTAAAATACGTCTAAATGATGTGCCTTCATTAGTTAATTTTCGTTGTATTGTTCTTTTACTGAATGGAAATTGCTTTTGTACTTGCTCAAAATTCGGAATTTCTGGCGCACACATACGTAAGGTCATATGTCGTATTTGACTTGAAAGTCTGTTTTTGCTTTCGGAGTCTTTGTTGAGCATTGCTAAAAACTGAGGTAATAATAGTTCAATTTCCTTTATTTTACTTTTATTAATTTCAGTTTTAATGATATCTAATGGAAGTACTAATTGATAATTATCACCATAAGCGATTTTAGTTTTTAGAACGTCGGTATAGCATTTTTTTTCTAAAAAAGGAATGCGAATTTGAGGTGTAAAATGTTTAGGAATCATTAGTTTTAATTCTCTAAAAACAATTGCTAAAACTAGATCTAAAAGATGTCTCCTCATTTTTTTATGCTTTACAGAGCTTTCAAGTTGCAGTATGAAGTGGTTTTGATCTTTGATAACTGTAGCTGTTACTAAAGGGAATTTGGTTTTTAAAAATTGCTGAAGAATATAAACCCCTTGCTCTATACTAGACGTATTCAGAGAGATTTCTAAAACTAGCCCTAGAGCACCTAAATTGAGATAAGATCCAAAATTCAAACCAAAATAATCACTATTGGTAACTTCAATGGCCTTCTCAAAAACGGATAAATACGTTTTTGCTTCAATCATTTCATTTGGATCACAAAGGTCAATATTGTGTTCGGGAAGAATATCTAATAAAGTAGTACTATCTAAATTATGATATTCGGCATAGTCTAATAAGCTGGCTAAGTAAGGTGCAAAAACTCTCATATTGTAAAGTTAAAAAAATGGCGTAAAATATCAATACAAGCTTATTTCCTTGTTATAATTTTGGATAAAATAAATTAATACAATGAATACATTACAAAAGTCATTAACCGCCAATGCAGTATTTTCTTCAACCTGTGGTATTATATCTATACTATTTAAAAATGATCTAGAACATTTATTTGGTATCGCATCAAATAGCACATTTCTAATTTTAGGAATTCTACTTCTCATATTTGCCTTAACACTTGTGATAGAAGTAAAGAAACAAAGAGCACTTTCGGTGTTATGGATTATTATTCAAGATTTACTGTGGGTAATTGGTAGCGCGATTTTATTGTTATTTAATCCATTTGATATAACTACAGAAGGACAAGTTATTATTGCTATAGTTGCGTTTGTAGTTTTACAGTTGGCATTTGTTCAAGCAAGAGGGCTGGCTAGAATTGACGAAGAACACACAAGAGGATTAAAAGTCATTAGGTTTAGTAGAACGGTAAAAGGAACCAGACGAGAGTTATGGGACGTTATTTCAGATGTAGGTAATTACCATCAAGTAGCTCCAAACATTGATAATTCAAAAATTATTTCAGGAGAAAGAGAAGGGATGGTTCGATCTTGCTCACATGGTAAGGATAGTTGGACTGAAACGTGTACACTGTGGGAAAATGAAAAGCAATATGCTTTTGAGGTCAATACCAAAGCTCCAGATTATCCTTATCCTTTAAAATTTCTAAAAGGGACCTGGATTGTGAATGAACTAACTTCTAGCGAGTCTGAAATTGTTATGATTTTTGAGTTTGAATATAAAAAAGCGTTACAAAATATTCTTGTACATCCTTTAATGACATACAAATTCACAAAAGTGTGCAAAGCACTTTTAGATAATTGGCAGCATATGATTGAGAAATAGCACATGTACATTAATGCAGGATTGGCCACTTATAACACTTCGTCGTAGTTAAATGTTAAAGAAGGGTTTGGTGGCTTTTTCTGTAATTAGAACTACCCTAAAGCACGCTTAGTCACATAAACTCGCCAGCCAATAATAGCTAATTGTAGTTTTGTGGCTTTGCTTAGATCTAACTGTTGTTTGGAGTAACTAGGTAAGAGTAATTTGTTGAGTTTGGCAAGTCCCTTAAAGAAATTCTGCTTCATATACTTAGGTTTAGAAGATTAAACCGGTAAGTAAATTTAAGAGATTTGTAATTGTTGCCAAAGAACTTCTTTTTATTTTTTTAATGATGTAAAACCTATTCTAGACTAAGTTTTACAATCATGGGTTTGATTTAGTTAACCGAAAAAAGAATATCGATTAATAGTTTTGCAAGTGTCATCATAATGTTTTGGTTTTAAGGTTAATATTTATGTCATTTTCTTGATTGAGTTTTCAATATATAATTTTGGAAATCTAGTTTCCAAATGTTTATACTAAAATCTATGAAATTGAATATAAAATTATAACCAAAAAGATGATTTTAATTTCAGTAATTATGTGACGCTCTTGAATGAAGTTACAAAATGTAATATTAAAATGCGTTTTTGTTTATTTTTTGTAATAATTCAAGGGGTGTTTTGGTGCTTTTTTTTAAAACCAAGGGGGTTTTCGTCATAAAAATGCCCAAAAGAGAATGTTTCATCTTTTTTAGTTTTTAATTTTCGAGATTTGAGCAATATCAAATGGACTAAAAAAAAGCTGTCTTTTTCATAAATTTTATCATTTATTAAGATGATAATGGAGAATAGCTTCGATAGATGATTACATTTGTAAAAAACATACAATGAAAACACCGCTATTATATTTCATTTCCATATGTTTTATGCAACTTGCATTTTCACAAGTCGTTATTAACGAATTAGATTGTGACACTCCTGGAGTTGATAATATGGAATTCCTAGAACTTTTAAGTGATACACCAAACTTTCCATTAGATGGCTATGTCGTTGTCTTTTTTAATGGCTCTACCTCAGGAATGAATTCGAGCTACTTCACAGTCGACCTAGATGGTTATGAGACCGATATTAACGGATTATTATTAATTGGTAGTAACTCTGTGAGTCCAGTACCTCAATTGCTCATTTCAGAAAATGTAATTCAAAATGGCGCAGATGCGGTTGCTATTTATCAAGCCGATGATACTGATTTTCCAGAGCAAACGGTGGCAACCATTGATAATTTGATTGATGTATTAATCTATGGAACAGCAGATGCTGATGATGCAGATATGATTGCAATTTTTAATCAAGATCCTAGGTTTACTAGTATTCAACAAATTAATGAAGGGTCTGGAAATAATACAAATTCAATTCAGCGATTTGTTGATATGGACGATAATGTTTCTTATACAGCGACAACACCTACTCCAAGGCAACTTAATGATGGAAGCGGCGTAGTACTCAATGGGGTTAGTATTAGTGTTGCTCAAACGCAATACAATGAAGATGATAGCTTTGATATTACATTTACTACCGAAACACCAGTTACAGAAGCCTTAAACTTTAATATCCTTCTTGATAATTTTGGTTTTAATACCTCTGATTTTACTGGAAATACTATGATTACAATTCCTGTAAGTCAAAATATGGCGTCGACAACAATTTCTTTAGTTGATGACATGGATGATGAAGGTGATGAAGTGACACGTATTCGATTTGAAAGTTTGCCTGCAGAGTATTTAGAGCTTAATAATAATTTAGAAATTCGTATCGTGGATAATGATTTTACCATGGCTAATTTTGGAACACCTTTAAATCCTACCTTCGGAAATGTAACAAGTACGCAGCCTACTGGTTATTATAATTCATTAGATGGGTTGGCAGATACTGAATTACGTCAGGCTTTACAAGACATTATAGCTAATCCAAATGTGGTTAGAGCTCAGACTTATGCAGATGTGCTAGATATATTGGTAGATGCCGATCAAAATCCATTAAACAGTAATCAAGTTTGGTTATTGTATATAGAGCAAGGTCGTGCTAAGTTAGACTTGCAAACAGGATCTAATAATAACGGAAAATGGAATCGAGAACATACATATCCACGTTCTAGAGGTGGTTTTTTTGATATTGAAGAAGATGAAATTGCTGATGGGATTGATGTGTTTTGGACTACCAAGGCTGATTCCCTACGCCATGGAAATTCTGATGCGCATGCGCTTCGTGCTGCTGATGGACCAGAAAATAGCGCAAGAGGAAATCAACATTATGGTCAATATACTGGACCATTGGCAACCCAAGGTAGTTTCTACGGAGATGTTGCTAGAAGTGTTTTATATATGGAAATTAGATATAATGGCTTGCAAGTAGTTAACGGTTTTCCAGAAAACGGACCTGGTGAATTGGGTGATCTTGCAACATTATTGGATTGGCATAGAAATGATCCGCCAGATGATTTTGAAATGAATCGTAATAATATTGTTTATAATTGGCAATTTAACCGAAATCCGTTTATTGATCAACCCGATCTAGTAGAGTATATATGGGGAACTAATGTAGGTGATACTTGGGATCAACAATTAAGTGTGTCAGAGTTTGATGCAAATACAATTAAAATTTATCCTAACCCAAGTAACGGGACTATTTCAATTAAAGGATTAGAAAATGAAGCAGTATTAAGTGTATTTTCAATAGAAGGAAGGCAAATTAAAACAGTAGTACTTAACGAAGATCGCTTATTGAATCTTAATTTAGCAAGTGGTATATATGTACTTCAAATAGCCTTAAAAAATAAAACAACGACTAAAAAACTTGTTGTAGAATAAAAAAAGCCCAAACTAAAGTTTGGGCTTTTTTTTAATTACCTATGGCTCTTATAAATAAATTTTCTCCTTGAGATTTCCCCATGACAATATCAGGAATTGCTTGATCTTTTTCTTTCCAACTTGATGTTGATTTACTGCCTTTCTTATCATTAAGTGTAATTTTTATACTGGTTATTTCGCCAGCTTTATTACGTCGCACTTTAGAGAATTTTGCATCTATACCATGCTTTTTTAATTCGCTTTTCTGTTGTTTTAAAAAGGCATCAGAAGAGTTTTTAGAGATAATGAATTCTGCTGTGCTATAATCATCTCCTACAACATATGCATATGACCCTTTAGTTTCAACAATCACAGGACTTATATGTCCTTTTACAACAGCTCCAGTTCTATATCCAGTAACTACTTTAGGTGATTTTGTATTAACAACTATAACACCATTCTTTCCTTTTTCCCCATAAACCTTAACAGCTCTTTGATCTTTTATGACATCAATGCTATTAATGGCATTAGGATTAATATCACTTATCGTTCCTGTAGTTATGGCTTTTCCGTCAACAATAATAAGCGGCTGCTCGCCATCAGATTGGATAAATTCGTAAGTACCAATAGTGTTATTTTTACCAGCTCCTCTTACTACAAATTTATTTCCTCCTCCTTTTTTGGTCATTACCACAACCCCATTCTTAGCTTTGCCACCATAAGATTGCACAGCTGTTGTACCTTTTAATACATTTATGGATTGGATTTGTTCAGAATCGACATCTTCAAAGTCAGCTTTCTCTACAACCTTTCCATCTATAATAAATAGTGGGTCATCAGATTCGGAAATAAAAATATTACGCTTTCCATTTTCCGAAGCATTGATACTTATTTTTTTGCCATTTTCTTTAACCCAAAAATTTTGCCCTGCTTTTTGTTCTAAAATTATTGGTTCGTCTCCACTAGAGGTTTTGATCCTTACTTTAGAGGTCTTTTTTTGTCCGTCCTCCTCATCACTTTCAAAAACATATACATTACTGCTACCAGTCGATTGTGCTTTTACTTCTCCGTCTTTGGTTTCATAAACAAATACATTTTGCCCTTTGTCTAAAGAGCCAATATTAAATGAATCTTTGGTGCTTTTAAAACGGAATGCTTTAATCCCATCATCACCATTGATGTTGTAATTAGAAGAGCGTTCTGCACTTTTAAAATCGGTTTTAATACTAGTGATTTGACCTTCCTTGTTTCGTTTGAGATTAGAGTAAGTGAACGTAATGCCTTTGTCTTCTAATCGTTCTTTAAGCTTTTTTAATTGTTCGTCGGTCGTGTCTTTAGTGATGACGATCTCTATATCACCAGTTTGAGGAATGAGATATTCGGCTTCAGTTTTTTCTTCTGAAGGCACTTCAACATATATGGTTTCTGTGTTGAAACTCATCATAAAAAGAGCCAGTAACGGAAGTACCAGGCAGAACTTAAGTTGGTTAATCTTGTTTGATTTTGATTTGTGTAACATAACAATTCGTTTTTTAATTAATGATGTGTAAAAATTATTTGTAAATGCTAGTTGATGGTTTTTCACGCTAGCTTTTAATAAAACTGTTTGATAGCTTATATCACATTCGGATATGTATTGTGCTTTTTGGTCGGCAATAAATTCTAAATTTTGCTGTAATGCTTTCTTATAGAGCCAAATAATTGGATTAAACCAAAATAAAATGCATGAGATTTGAGCAACAATAGTATCTATAGAGTGTAACTCTTTAGTGTGCACTTTTTCATGATTGATCACATGTGCTAACTCATCGTCTTTGAATAGGCTCGGATTATACACGATGCGATTAAAAAATGAAAACGGAGCAACTTGAGCTTTTGTTTCTAGAAGTTTGTATGAGCTCGAGAATCGTATCTGACTAGTTTTTAGAATTTTTCGGAGCGATAAAAATTCGATAGCTAATTTTCCGAAGAAAAATAAAATACCAATAAGATAGGTCCAAATAATCAATTGAGTGTAATCAAATGGTTCTGTTTCTATGGCAACATTGTTAACTGCTATGGGAACAGTCGTATCTGTGGCGAAGGTAAAACCTGAAATATTCGTCGCTGTGTACTCGACATAATTTGGAATAACAACAAGTGGAATACAACTTGCAAACACCAATCCTGATAATAAAAACCAACGATTAGCTTGGAAAAAAGTTTCCCGTTGCAAAAACAATTGATAGCATAAATAGAATATTAATAGTACAGCAGATGCTTTAAGTAAATAGTCCATAATTATTTCTTTTTTTCTATTAAAGCGATAATCTCTTTAAGTTCATCAACACTTATTTTTTCTTCCTTGGCAAAAAACGATACAACGTTCTTGTACGAATTATTAAAGTAATTCTCAATAGCTGTATTCATAAACCGTTCTTTATAAGCTTCTTTACTTACAATAGGGAAGTATTGATGTGTTTTGCCATAGGCATTATAGCTTACATAGCCTTTTTCTTCCAAGTTTCTAATAATTGTAGATAAAGTATTGTAATGTGGTTTATCTTCGTTGATCTCTGCAAGTACATCTTTTACAAAGCCTTTTTCAAGTCTCCATAAGATGTGCATGATCTCTTCTTCTTTGTTTGTAAGTTTTTGCACGATTACTGATTTTTTGATTGCTCTACAAACCTATAACTATTTTTATAGTTATACAACTATTTATTTAGTTATTTAACTAAAATTTAAGTTTTATTTGCATTGAATTAGCATGAATTAAAGTAATTGACACTCTATAAATTATGCTATCTTCGCAAAAATTTAAATTGAATGAGCTTAGTCTGGATAATTCTAGGATTGATGTTATTGGTAATAGGAGGTGAGTTTTTAGTGCGCTCATCTGTCGCATTGTCATTTAAATTGAGTATTTCAAAAATGGTTATTGGAATGACAGTGGTGAGTTTTGCAACATCAGCTCCAGAGTTATTGGTGAGTTTAAATGCGGCATTAAATGAGTCTCCAGCAATCGCTATAAATAATGTTATTGGCTCTAATATTGCTAACATTGGTCTCGTTCTAGGAATTACGGCTATTGTAAGTTCTATAGCTGTAGACAAGTCATTTTATAAGCTTAACTGGCCGGTGATGATGATGTTTTCAATAGCATTATATTATTTTTTGAATAATGACAATCAGTTATCTCCCATTGAAGGTGGTACATTATTTATAGCACTAATTGTTTTTTTAATTGTACTTATACGATCTGCAAAAAAAGATACGTCTACCGAAGCTATTGATGAAAACTTAGCCATAGTTTCAAATTTTAAAATTTCGACGTGGTTGCTTATTGGAGCAGCTGCTCTCTATTTTGGATCTGAATGGTTGGTAGAAGGAGCAAAAGATCTAGCGAGAACTTTAGAAGTTAGTGAAGCCGTTATTGCGGCAACTGTTATAGCAATTGGTACGAGTGTTCCAGAGTTAGCGGCATCGGTTATTGCTGCTGTAAAAAAGGAAAAAGCCTTGTCCTTAGGAAATTTAATTGGTTCTAATATCTTTAATATAGGTTCTGTGCTTGGCTTAACTTCGATTGTGAAAACAATTCCTGTGACAGATGTCTCTATTTTAGAGCACGATATTTTCTGGATGTTAGCTTTTGCTGCAGTATTGATTTTATTGATTTTTATTCCGAAGCGATTTCAAATATCAAGATATAAAGGTTTGCTGTTGGTAGCAGCCTATGGTACATTCATCTTTTTAGCTTTTAAATCTCAAGCATAAAAAAAACGCCTTCTCAATTTAAGAAGACGCTTTTATGAACAAAATATTTACTAATCTAGCTGATATCAGCAGACTTCACAGTTTTAATAATACGACCAGCAATTTTATAAGGATCACCGTTTGATGCTGGACGACGATCTTCTAACCAGCCTTTCCAGCCTTTTTCAACAGTAATAATAGGAATACGTATAGAAGCTCCTCTATCTGAAATTCCATATGAAAAATCAGATACATGGGCAGTTTCATGTAAACCTGTTAAACGCTCATCATTAAAGGCGCCATAAACATCCATGTGCTCATCTGTAACTGGTCTGAAGGCTTCACAGATTTTTCTGTAAGTATCCTCACTACCACAAGTTCTTAAAGTTGTATTAGAGAAATTAGCATGCATTCCTGAACCATTCCAATCACCTTTAATTGGTTTTGGATGGTATTCAATGTAGTACCCATATTTTTCAGTTAAGCGATCTAGTAAATAGCGCGCTACCCAAATTTCATCACCAGCTTTCTTTGCACCTTTAGCAAATAATTGAAATTCCCACTGGCCAGGCGCTACCTCTTGGTTAATACCCTCGAAGTTCAATCCAGCAGCAATGCATAAATCTGCATGCTCTTCAACAAAATCTCTTCCCCAAGTATAACGACCACCAACTGAGCAGTAGTACTTTCCTTGTGGTCCTGGGAATCCACCTCTTGGAAAACCTAAAGGTAGATCAGTTTTAGTATCCATTAAGAAGTATTCTTGCTCAAAACCAAACCAGAAATCATTGTCGTTATCGTCAATTGTGGCTCTAGCATTAGAAGGATGAGGTGTACCATCGGAGTTTAATACTTCAGACATTACCAAATAACCATTCTTTCGTGTTGGATCTGGATAAATAGCAACAGGCTTTAAAAGGCAATCAGAAGATCCGCCTTCTGCTTGTTCGGTTGATGATCCATCAAAAGACCATACGGAACAGTCTTCTAGTTTTCCACTAAAGTCATCTTCTACTTTAGTCTTACTTCTCATGTTTTGTGTTGGCTCATGTCCATCTAACCAAATGTATTCTAATTTAGATTTGCTCATGCTGTTTTAATTTTTTAAAAATTGAAAGCACAAATATTGTAATTTTTATGTTTTGGTCAAAAAAAAGAGGGGTGTTTTAGATAAAATGTTATTAACAATTGTTTATACCCTAATTTTTTAGGGGTTAATCATGTATATTTTTAAATATTGGTTATTTTTGCCCTGTTAAATTTGATAAACAGTATATTTTATGTCTACTCTAAGATTTCATGCGTTAAAAGAAGTATTTAACCATCGACCTATTCATATTGAAGAAAACACAAGACGTTCTGAAATCTTTGGAGCTAATGTTTTTAATGAGTCAACAATGCGACAGTACTTGACTAAAGAAGCATTTGAAAGTGTAATGGATGCTATTAGCGATGGCTCTAAAATAGATAGAACTGTAGCCGATCATATTTCAACAGGTATGAAAGAGTGGGCAATTTCTAAAGGCGCTACACATTATACACATTGGTTTCAACCTTTGACAGGGGCAACTGCAGAAAAACATGATGCTTTTTTCGAAACAATTGGTAACGGGCTTTCAATAGAAAAGTTTGGAGGAGGTCAACTCGTTCAACAAGAACCAGATGCATCAAGTTTTCCAAATGGAGGTATAAGAAATACCTTTGAAGCTAGAGGGTATACAGCTTGGGATCCAACATCTCCAGCATTTATTTATGGAACTACATTATGTATACCAACCGTTTTCGTAGCGTATACTGGAGAGGCTTTAGATTATAAAACGCCTTTGTTACGTGCACTTCAAGCTGTAGATTCAGCAGCAGTAGCCGTTTGTAAATATTTTGATAAAAACGTAAAGAAGGTAAATGCATCACTTGGTTGGGAACAAGAATATTTTTTAATAGATAGTGGTTTGGCAATGTCAAGACCAGATATTGTATTAACTGGTCGTACACTTTTAGGGCATTCACCTGCTAAAGGACAACAATTAGATGATCATTACTTTGGTACTATACCTAATAGAGCTATGGCTTACATGCGTGATTTGGAGACCGAATGTATGCTGTTGGGAATTCCTGTAAAGACCAGGCATAATGAGGTTGCACCTAACCAGTTTGAATTGGCGCCAATCTATGATGAAGCTAATTTGGCTGTTGATCACAATTCGTTATTAATGGATGTGATGGATAAAGTTGCAGAGCGCCACAATTTTAAAGTACTATTTCATGAGAAACCTTTTGCAGGTGTTAATGGTTCTGGAAAGCATAATAATTGGAGTTTGGGAACAAATACTGGTGTTAACTTATTGAGTCCAGGAAAAACACCAATGAGTAATTTACAATTCCTCACATTTTTTGTAAACACGATTAAAGCCGTACATGATAATGAAGAATTATTGAGAGCAGCTATTGCTTCAGCAAGTAATGATCATCGCTTAGGTGCTAACGAAGCGCCACCTGCTATTATTTCGGTGTTTATTGGGGCGCAATTGACAAAAGTACTTGATGAGTTGGAAAATGTAACTAATGGAAAGTTGTCGCCTCAAGAAAAAACAGATCTCAAATTAAACGTAGTTGGTAAAATTCCGGATGTTTTACTAGATAATACAGACCGAAATAGAACATCACCTTTTGCATTTACAGGTAACAAATTTGAGTTCAGAGCTGTGGGATCTACTGCAAATTGTGCAAACCCTATGACTATTTTAAATACCATTGTGGCTAAGCAATTAATCGATTTTAAGAATGAGGTCGAGCAATTGATTTCTAAAAAGGATATGAAGAAGGATGATGCTATTTTTAATGTATTAAGAGAATACATAAAGATGTCTAAACCTATTCTTTTTGAAGGAAATGGTTATGGTGAAGCCTGGGAGAGAGAAGCTAAAAAACGCGGATTAAGTAATAATAAAACAACACCAGAAGCATTGAAAGCTAAAGTATCTCAAAAAGCAATTCGTCTTTTTGATGATTTAGGCGTCATGAACAAAATTGAGAGTGAAGCGAGATATGAGATTGAAATGGAAGAGTATGTATTGCGAATTCAGATCGAGGGACGTGTGCTTGGCGATATTGCACGAAATCATGTCGTGCCAACCGCAGTTCGTTATCAAAACATTTTAATAGATAATGTTAAGGGACTTAAAGAGATATATGGTAACGCTTTCAAAACTCTAGCTAAGGAACAACTTAATCTCATTGAAGAGATCTCAAGTCATATTGAAGGCATTAACTCTAATGTTACCAAAATGACAGAAGAGCGAAAAAAAGCCAATACTATTGAGAATTTAGAAAAAAAGGCAGATGCCTATTGTTTTAATGTTAAGCCTCTTTTTGACGATATTAGATACCACTGTGATAAATTAGAATTATTAGTAGACGACGAACTTTGGCCTTTAACCAAGTATAGAGAGTTGCTATTTACTAAATAAACTATACATCTAAAAGCCTCATTTGTTGAGGCTTCTATGTTTTCGTAAGGGCTAATGAGCGTCATAATCTACGTAGTTTTACGTAGATGTTCTTTATAATTAATGTATTTCAACGCATAATTTTATCAAATAGTCGAAAATATGGTTAAAGCAAGCACAACACTGACATAATTAGTTAAGTTTGTAATGCTATTAATCAATTTTTTGTAAAATGAAAAAGTTACTACTAAGCGTAGCAGCTCTCATGTTTGCTACCTTGTTGTTTTCTCAAGACGATTCTAAGGACGTAAAAGATGGCCTTACTCAGGACAACGTTGTTAAGACCGAAGCGAGATTTCAAGCAGAATCGTAAATGATTTCTGATGCTTACAAAAATTAGTTGGCATTGCTTTCATTGCCAGTTAAAAAGACAAATGAATTTTTTAAATCCATTTGTCTTTTTTTATGTGTCATAGTTAATTTTTTAAAAAATGTAACTCATTGATAATTAATTTTTTATATTGCCAGCCGCATTACCAAATCTTTTGAACCTAAAATCACTTTGTTATTGGTTTCGTTTAACCAAAACAAAATTTGATGATAGCACAACAAATTCGTTTCAATTTACTAGCAATAGTAATCTGTCTAATTGGTTTTCAAGGCTTTACTCAAGAGCAAACCGAAATGCCAAAAGCACCTAAGACCAAGTTTTATGACCTAAGAGGGACTAATGCCTTTGATGTGGCTTTAGGCACTTCAGTTATAAATGGGGATTTTATAGATCCTATGTTTGAGATCTATAGTCATTTTGGTTACAAAAGACATTTAACGCCTCACTTAGCTATAGATTTTGGATATCATAAGTTCAACTTAGCATATATAGACCTTTTTAATGAAGGTTTTATGTCTTTTGATTTAAATATGGAACTGTTACTCATACCACATGAGCGATTCTCTCCTTTTATTTTTGGAGGTGCTGGATACAATGCTTCAAATCACTTTAAGCAAACAGCTCCAAAAGTTCAAGGGGGTATCGGTTTAGAATGTATTGTATCCAATCAATTTGCACTCAAATTATATACTGATTATAATTATGTTTCGAGCGATACACTCGATGGTTTGGAAGCTGGAGCATCAGACGACACCTACTTTAGAATAGCTTTTGGCCTCAACTTCTATTTTGGTGGTGCTCAAAAGAAAGCTAAAATCCTTAAAGATTATTCTACCGAAATTGAAGCAAATTCAATAACTGATGATAAAAATAGACCTAAATTGTAATTAACAATTCTTATTTTTGTGGCTCAAAATAAATCCATGAGCCAAGATATTAGCAAACGTTATGCGCAAAGAGGAGTGTCTGCCTCCAAAGAAGATGTGCACAATGCTATAAAAAATATAGATAAAGGTCTATTTCCTAAAGCATTTTGTAAAATCGTTCCAGACTATTTAACTAACGATGATGATTACTGCTTGATTATGCATGCTGATGGTGCTGGCACCAAGAGTTCATTAGCCTATATGTACTGGAAAGAGACAGGAGATCTTTCGGTATGGAAAGGTATAGCTCAAGATGCCCTTATCATGAATATTGACGATTTGCTATGTGTTGGAGCAACAGATAATATTATGTTGTCTTCTACCATTGGTCGTAATAAAAACTTGATTCCTGGAGCAGTTATTTCTGCTATAATTAATGGCACAGAAGAACTTATTGAAGATCTAAAATCATTTGGAGTTACTATCCATTCTACAGGAGGTGAAACTGCCGATGTTGGAGATTTAGTTCGAACTATAATTGTTGATTCAACTGTTACGGCTCGTATGAAACGTAGTGCTGTAATTGACAATGCTAATATTAAAGCAGGAGATGTGATTGTTGGTCTCGAGAGTTTTGGTCAGGCAACTTATGAGAAAGAATATAATGGTGGAATGGGAAGTAATGGACTAACATCTGCGCGTCATGATGTGTTTCATAAGTACTTAGCAGAAAAATATCCAGAGAGTTTTGATGCATCTGTACCCGAAGATCTTGTCTACTCTGGACAAACAAAACTAACTGATAATGTTGAAGATTCTCCTATAGATGCGGGTAAATTAGTGCTGTCACCTACACGTACTTATGCGCCAATTATAAAAGCAATTCTATCTCAGTTCTCTTCGGAAACCCTACATGGTATGGTACATTGTTCTGGTGGTGCTCAAACTAAAATTCTACATTTTATAGATAACTTGCATATTGTGAAAGATAATATGTTTGATATTCCGCCACTATTTAAATTAATTCAAGAGCAATCAAAAACAGATTGGGAAGAGATGTATCAGGTATTTAATTGTGGACATCGAATGGAATTATATGTCTCTCCAGATATTGCAGATACAATCATCGAGATTTCAAAATCATTTAATGTCAATGCTCAAATTATTGGACGTGTTGAGGCTTCCGAAGAAAAAAAGCTTACGATTAAAAGTGAATATGGTATTTTCGAATACTAGATAAAACCTTTTATTAAAAGTAGAAAGGACGTCGTTAGCAACCCATCAAATAAGAATATAACGGTAAAAAATTTCATATTGGAAACACCTCTAATTCTATAAAAACGCAAGCGTTGTCTCACCTTTCTGTCGCTAATTAAAAACCAAAGTACAAAGACCAAAAAGAGTTTTGTTGATAACGCCAAAATAAGCTCAGGGTTGATAATTGTTATTCCCAGAGTGACAATAAATGACCATAAAGCCATTGATTTGTAGTAGTTTAGTATGGATTTTACTTGCTTTCGCATGTAGATATAACGTTAAAACTTATCAGATTATTTTTCATTATAGTAACAAGTTTTTCACTATGGTGAATCCATAAATTATCGTATTTTTGAATCACAATTTTAGAAGATAAATGTTAGAGAAATTACAAATAGTCAAGCAGCGTTTTGATGAGGTGAGTGATTTGATCATTCAGCCAGATATAATAACAGATCAAAAACGTTATGTGCAGCTTAACAAAGAATATAAAGATTTACGCATCCTTATGGATAAACGTGAATTATATATAGAACTGACGAATAATTTAAAAGAAGCAGAAGAAATTATTGCTGATGGCAGCGATGCTGAAATGTTAGAAATGGCTAAGATGCAATATGATGAAGCTAAGGAAGGTATCCCAAAACTTGAAGAGGATATTCGTTTCTTACTCATTCCTAAAGATCCTGATGATGCTAAAAATGTGGTTGTCGAAGTAAGAGCAGGAACTGGAGGAGACGAAGCCAGTATTTTTGCAGGAGATTTATACAGGATGTATACTAAATATTGTGAAGGTAAAGGTTGGAATGTAAGTGTTGTGGATTTAAATGAAGGAACGGCAGGAGGCTTTAAAGAAATTATTTTTGAAGTTTCTGGAGATGATGTTTATGGGACTATGAAGTTTGAAGCGGGTGTACATCGTGTACAACGTGTACCACAAACAGAAACTCAAGGACGTGTGCATACAAGTGCGGCTACTGTTATGGTATTACCCGAAGCAGAAGAGTTTGATGTCGAACTCGACATGACAGAAGTAAGGATTGAACGAACAACATCAACAGGTCCAGGAGGGCAATCGGTAAATACAACTTATTCAGCTATAAAACTTCATCATGAACCTACCGGAATGATTGTGAGTTGCCAAGATCAAAAATCATCACATAAGAATTTAGAAAAAGCTTTAAAAGTATTACGTTCGCGACTATACGAAATGGAATTAGCAAAAAAACAAGCGGCAGACTCTGAAAAACGTAAGAGTATGGTGAGTTCTGGAGACAGAAGTGCTAAGATTAGAACTTATAATTATCCACAAGGACGTGTCACAGATCATAGAATTGGATTAACATTATATGATTTACAGAATATTATAAATGGTGATATTCAAAAACTGATAGACGAATTAATGCTAGCCGAAAATACTGAAAAGTTAAAAGCTAGTGATGAACATATATAAATGTAGAGCCTCTTTTTTGGAGGCTTTTTTAATATGACAACACAACAACTTACAGCACAAATTAAAAAAAAGAACTCCTTTCTTTGTATTGGATTGGATGTCGATTTAGATAAAATTCCTAAGCATTTATTAAGTGAAGAAGATCCAATTTTTGCATTTAATAAAGCAATCATAGATGCAACGCATCACTTATGTGTGGCATATAAACCCAATACAGCATTTTATGAAGCGTATGGATTAAAAGGTTGGAAAGCATTGGAAAAAACAATTCTATATCTCAATAAGAAACATCCTGAATTGTTCACTATTGCAGATGCAAAACGCGGTGATATTGGCAACACCAGTACAATGTATGCCAAAGCCTTTTTTGATGATCTAGCATTTGATAGTGTGACCGTAGCACCTTATATGGGAAAGGATTCTGTAGAACCATTTTTAGCATTTGATAATAAACATACAATTCTTTTGGCATTAACATCTAATCAAGGTGCTTTTGATTTTCAAACAAAAACCGTTGATGGTCATGAATTGTATAAACAAGTTCTTGAAACCTCTAAAACTTGGGAAAACGCTCAAAACCTCATGTATGTAGTTGGTGCCACTAAGGCAGAATATCTAAGAGATATAAGGCAAATTATTCCAGATAGTTTTTTGTTGGTTCCGGGAGTTGGAGCTCAGGGTGGTAATTTACAAGATGTTTGTAAATATGGGATGAACGATTCCGTAGGTTTGTTAATTAATTCATCACGCGGAATTATCTATGCCTCTCAGAATGAAGATTTTGCACAGGCCGCTGCTCAAAAAGCTGAAGACTTACAGCAACAAATGAAAGCGATTTTGTCGTAAATTATCTTACGGAGTGCACTAGGCGTTAAATATGATTTATAAAGACCAGCTAAATAGATTATTGGATTTTGATGATACACCAAAACGAATCATCTCGTTAGTGCCATCTCAAACAGAACTGTTGGTCGATCTTGGTTTAGAATCTTTAATTGTGGGCGTAACAAAATTTTGCGTGCATCCTCAAAACTTGAGGCAGAAGAAAACGATTGTTGGTGGTACAAAGCAAGTCAATTTCTCTAAAATTAAAGATCTAGATCCTGATATTATTCTTTGTAATAAAGAAGAAAACACCAAGGCGATGATTTCAGAATTAGAGCATATTGCACCTGTTCATATTAGTGATATTTTTGATTTAGAAGATGCTCTAGAACTTATTGATATGTATGGTGATTTGTTTTCTAGAGAAGAAAAAGCAATCGAAATAATTCAAAGTATTAAGGCTGTTAGATATGACTTTTTAGAATATATTACAGATGAACCTAAGCTTAAGGTTGCCTATTTTATCTGGAAAAACCCATGGATGGTAGCTGCTCAAAATACGTTTATAGATGCTATGCTCAAATTAAACAATTTTGAAAATTATTTTGAGCATTTAGAGCGTTATCCTGAGATCGAACTTGATGAGATGAATAAAAACATTGATGTTATAATGTTGTCTAGTGAACCTTATCCTTTTAAAGAAGATCATGTCAAACAACTCAAAGTTATATTTCCAAAGACAAAAATTGTATTAGTTGATGGTGAATATTTTTCTTGGTATGGATCTCGGTTAAAACATGCTTTTACATATTTTAAAACGCTGCATCAAGACCTTTAGCTTCCATTTTTTTTAAACTGAGAATACGCTGTTTTAGCTTTTGAGCTTCATATAATAAAATATCACTTAAGCTCATGTCTGTTTGTTCAACATTGTATGCCTCTTCCATGACACGTGTGTACTTATCCTCTAGCTCTTTAATGCTAAAAACTTTACGTCTTGTGGGACGTCTTTTTCCAACTTTGCAAAAATGTGAATTCATAATAACTTGCTTTTATACCTTATATACGGTTAAAAAACTAAGCTTAGTTGAAAGAGGTACGTTAAAAAAACGTGAAATTAATTCTGCTGAGCCAACATGAGATCTCTATTTAAATATTTAAGCTTATTGATCTTATGAAGTAGCTTGATTGCTTTATATTCTGAAATATCACTTAAAGCAGAATCCGTTTGCCTAAAATTATAAGCTTGCTCAATAAGCGTTTTATAGCGAGCTAATAATAGGTTGTGATTGTCGATGATTCGTTTTGTGTATTTCATCACAGAAATTATTTGTAATTAAATTTAGATAAAATATTGTAATTCAGCACTATAATTTTTGAAAATGTTGATAAAAAAATCGACCTAAAGGAATAGACCGATTTTTTTTACTAACTTTTTCGAAGTAAAAATGAAAAAGACTTACTAACTATAACAAATATGAGATGTATTTTCGGTTTTAATGTTATGTTAATATTAGCTTTATATTAATTGTGAATACATACTCTAATAGTAAATATTACAAAATGAAGCATACGTTACTTTTAATTACACTTGTTTTTTCTTCCTTGAGTTTTGCGCAGAATACTAACTGTAATTGCTGTACTGAAAATCATAAAGCCTTTGATTTTTGGGTAGGTGAGTGGACGGTTACAAATCCAGATGGAACTGCTGCCGGTGAGAATTCTATCCAAAAGATTCAGGACGGCTGTATTTTATTAGAAAAATGGACTAGCGCTAAAGGTGGTTATACAGGAACAAGTCAAAATTTCTATAACCTAAAAACCAAGCAATGGGAACAACTTTGGATAGATAATCGCGGTGCCCATCTAAAGCTTAAAGGCAACAGAAAAGGAAACCAAATGATTATGCGAACCGATGATGAAACCAATACAGATGGAAAATCATTTTATCATCGTATTACATGGACATCAAATGCCGATGGATCTGTTAGACAATTGTGGGAAACGATAACTGAAGGCAAAGACACTACAATTGCTTTCGACGGACTTTACAAAAAGAAAAGTAACTAGAAAACGTTTTTAGTCTTGAAGCGCGAATACTTTCTTTAATAAGTCAGTAGTTCTTGACGATACTTTATTTCGTATTTCTTTTTCTTCAACAGCAATCATAGTATAAACACCTTTTAATGCCTCTCCAGTAACATAATCTGTAAGGTCAGGATTTACATTGTTTGTAAAAGGAATCGCATTGTATTTATTGATGAGGTTTTCCCAAATCTGGTCTGCACCAACTTTAGAAAATGAATTTTGTATCACAGGTTTAAACTTATTGTAAAGTGCTGTTCGTGTTTTTGAAGTCAAATATTGAGTAGCTGCGTCATCGTTACCTAGCAAAATACTTTTTGCGTCGTTGAAAGTAATATCTTTAACTGCATTTATAAATATGGGAGTCGCTTCGCTAACGGCATCTTCAGCAGCTCTGTTTAATACTTTTAGACCTTCATCAGCTAAATTCCCTAAACCAATATCACGCAATCCTTTGTCAACTTTTTGTAATTCTTCAGGGAGTAAGATTTTTACCAACTCATTCTTGAAAAAACCATCTTTTTGAGTAAGCTTAGTTACTTGTTTGTCTATTCCTAAGTCAAGAGCCTGACGAAGCCCTGATGCAATATCGGCATTACTTAAAACACCTCCGCCTTGAGGAAGATTATTAACAACGTCTTGTAATTCTGCACAAGCAGTCAAGTTGAAAATTAAAACAAAAGCTAAAAATTTACGAATCATGATTTTGGGATTTTATATATTTAACAAATATAGATATTTTACTAATGAAGGTCATTCAATTTTTGTGCCTAATACCGATAGTTCTTTTTTTTAATTGTAAAGAGGCAAAAAAAGATGAAGCTAGTATAAATAGTTTTAAGCAATATATAACAGTTTTGGGTATAGCTCAAGATGCAGGTTTTCCGCAGATTGATTGTGAGAAGTCATGTTGTTCGTCCTTTTATAAAGGCGAAGAATCCAAAAAATTAGTGTCGTGTTTAGGTTTGGTAGATATAGAGTCTAATCAAAAATGGTTATTTGATGCCACTCCGGATATGCCTGAACAAATTCAAAATTTAAAATCTAAACATTTAGATAACAATAAAGTTATTGATGGTGTTTTTTTAACACATGCTCATATTGGTCACTATACAGGCTTAATGTATTTAGGATTTGAAGCTTTAGGAGGAGATCATATTCCAGTGTATACGATGCCAAGAATGAAACATTACCTTGAAACTAATGGGCCTTGGAGTCAGTTAGTGAGTTTTAGAAATATTCAATTAGAAAAACTCCAAAGAGACTCTACCATGAGGATTAGCAATGCATTAAAGGTTACACCTATACAAGTGCCTCATAGGGATGAGTTTTCAGAAACCGTTGGATATAAGATTGAAGGACAGAATAAGTCGGCATTATTTATTCCTGATATTGATAAATGGCATATTTGGCAAAAAGATATTGTGCAGGAGGTGAAACAAGTAGATTACGCCTTTCTTGATGCTTCATTTTTTAGAGATGGAGAATTAAAGCGAGATATGAGTAAAATACCACATCCTTTTACTACTGAAACTACGACGTTATTTGAAAATGAATCAATGGCAACAAAAAATAAAATCTATTTTATACATTTTAATCATACCAATCCAACCATAAGGGATGCGCATCCGCTAAAAGATAGTATTCAAAGTTTGGGGTTTAATTTTGCCAAAGAGGGTCATGTATTTGATTTGTAATTGAGAAAATCAGAATTAATTACTTTAAAATACTATTTTAGCACAATAGTTGTTAATATAAAGGGAGTTATAAAAACAAATGAAATGAATTGTAAAAAAATTCTTGTACTCTTACTCTGTATTAGCTTTCCATTTATAAGCAGTAGTCAAGTTCGTTTTTCTGAAACGATACAAGCCTCTAAATCTGCTAATGATACAAAAGCATCACTTTTCTTTATTGATTTTTGGGCAACTTGGTGTGGACCATGTGTCTATGCATCTGAATACTTAGGTGTTTTACAAAAACAATACCCAGATCGCTTTTATGTAGTCTCTTTGTCTGAAGAAAATCCTGAAGTTGTCAAGAGATTTCTTAAAAAACATCCGACAGATTTGGCTGTTTCAATTGATTATAAAGGAGAAACATTTAAAGCAAACAATACGAGAGCACTTCCATACGGACTTCTTTTGAACGCCAAAGGAACTGTATTATGGAAAGGAAGTCCTACCGATTTTAAACAAGCAGACCTTGAGCGCTATTTAAGGCAGCATACCAAACAAAGCGATATTAGTAATGTATTTAAAGTGCAAAAAATAAAGGCCGAAACATTCAAAGCCGATTACAGACCTAAATCAGATTTTGAAATGAAATCGCTTAAGAATCAAACTTATGAAACACTTGTTCGTAATGTTAAAGGGAATTATGTTCATTACAAAGGCGATTTAAAAAGTATTATTGCTAGAGAACAAAAACTTCTCATTAATCAAGTATTAATAAGTTCAGAATTGAATAAAACATATGAAGTTTATATAAAGAAAGGAACTAATGCAACCTTTCAGATTTTAGATCAACTCAAATTAGATCTATTTCATACTGAAACAAAAGGGGATGTATTAATGTTGGACATATCCAATATTCGTTATTGGGATACACAACAAATTGATTGGGGAAAAAATACTGCTCAATACCTAATTGATGACACACAAATTCAAGCAGATAATGTTACCTTCAATGATGTTATATATCAGTTAGCTTCTGTTTTAAATTTACCTGTTGTCATTAAAAAAGGTGAAGCAGATGAGTTGAAGCATGATTGGCAAATCCACCATAGATTCTACAATCTTATGGAAACAGATTTGCAAGACACCTATGGTATTAAAGTGAGTAAAGAAAAAGGGAGTTTTAAAGTTTATAGCATAAGAAAAAAGACACCTTAAAAGGTGTCTTTTTTATAATCTAATTTAGAAGTGCTATTAGTTATTTAATACTCTAAATTCTGTACGTCTGTTTCTTCTGTGTTCTGTATCTGAACAATCTACACCATTAGAACAACGATTTGTTAATCTAGACTCTCCATATCCTTTAGCAGATAAACGACTTCTAGAAATACCTTTAGATACTAAGTAGTTTACAACAGAATTAGCACGTTGCTGTGATAAAGACATGTTGTAATCATCATTACCTCTAGCATCTGTATGCGCCATAATCTCAATACTTACAGGCTTATCATTTAAAATTGGTAATAACGTTTCATCAATCGTTCTTTTAGATGCAGCAGTTAAACGAGCGCTAGCAGTTTCATAAAAAATAGGAATAACTGTTGGGTTCAATAATTCACACTCAACTTCTTCCCAAGTCGTAATACCACCTTTTTGATCAAGAATAGTTCTAGTTACAGTTTCTGTTCTGGCAGGAATAGTATTGCTTCTTGTGCTAGCAGGAACATCTACAACTTGACGTGTTATTGTTTTGTACTCTGCTGGAATTTCAATTTTATCCATACGAGCAGGAGTTTTGATAACACGCTTTTTATAAGAAGTCATCTGCTCAGAAACAGGTACAGCATTTGTACTTGCGTCTGTTGCTAAAGTTGTAAAAGGAACATCTCTATTAGTTGCTGGATATTCAACAAAACAAGCAGCAACACAGTCGTCTTTGTTTACAGAAGGACAGTCTTCAAGAATCTTGTATTCCCAACCTGAAGTTGCAGGATATGTTTGAAAAGATCTAGAATCTCTACCAAATGTAGCAGGAACGACTTTTAAATCTGTACGTCCTTCTTTTTTTACATAAGATACATCTACAGTTTCATAAGTTGCTGGAGTATACACATATTTCTCTGTAGCTTCTTTAACTAATACTGTTTCTTCTACAGTTTTATATGTTGCAGGTACAACTTCTAAAGTTGTATATGCAGGATACACTTGTAAGGTTTCTGTAACTTCTTTAAACGTATCTTTAGTGATACATTTTACATAGCATTTTCCAGGTTCTGGATTTGTCGGTAGCCCTTGAGCTTGAACGTAACCTACACTTGCCATGAAGCATAGGAATAAAAATAATTTTTGTTTCATAAAATTAAAAATTAGTTAATGGTTATAGATAATTGTTTATAGCTTCACTCACTGTGAGGCAATAATTTAGACACATAACTTTTTAAAGCGTCACTTTGTAATGACCTTTAACCAAAAGTAGATTTTCTTAAAATTTTGATTATAATTTAGCTCAGAAGAATAAGGAATGTAAATTTAATAAAAAATTAACATAATATTAAAAAATATCATAATTTTTTAATATAAAAAATCCTACAAAAATTTTATTAATAAAATCTTAAAACCCTATTTTCTCCTTTATTAAAGAATTCTAAATAATTGAATGCTTCTTTTGAAAATTCCGTAAATTTGTGTCTTTAAAACATCATAATATTACGAATGAAGCAAGTCGCACCATATCACCCAAAATATAAAGTAAGAATTGTAACTGCAGCCTCCCTTTTTGATGGTCATGATGCATCTATCAACATCATGCGTCGAATTATTCAAGCCACAGGTGTTGAGGTTATTCATCTAGGGCATGACAGAAGTGTTGAAGAAGTTGTTAATACAGCCATTCAAGAAGATGTAAATGCTATCTGTTTGACTTCATATCAAGGTGGTCATAACGAATATTTTAAATACATGTATGACCTGCTTAATGAAAAAGGAGCTGGACATATTAAAATCTTCGGAGGTGGAGGAGGTGTTATTCTACCATCAGAGATTAAAGAGCTTATGGATTATGGGATTTCAAGAATTTATTCTCCTGATGATGGTCGTGAAATGGGATTGCAAGGTATGATTAATGATTTAGTCGAAAAATCAGATTTTGCCATTGGTGATGCGTTAAATGGAGAGTTAGACAATCTTCCGAAGAAGAACCCTAAAGCGATTGCTCGTGTGATTTCTTCTGCAGAAAACTTTCCAGATATAGCTAAAGAGACTTTAGATAAAATACATACTAAAAATAAAAATTCAAAAACGCCTGTTCTTGGAATCACTGGTACTGGTGGCGCTGGGAAATCGAGTTTGGTGGATGAATTGGTGAGACGTTTTTTAATAGATTTTCCGGAAAAAACAATCGGTATCGTTTCAGTTGACCCTTCAAAACGAAAAACAGGAGGCGCTTTATTAGGAGATAGAATTCGTATGAATGCTATTAATTCACCTCGAGTGTATATGCGCAGTTTAGCAACACGTCAATCTAATTTAGCCTTATCAAAGTATGTCAATGAAGCAGTGGAAGTATTAAAAGCTGCCGAATATGACTTAATCATTTTAGAAACTTCAGGAATTGGGCAATCTGATACCGAAATTATTGAGCACAGTGATGTGTCATTGTATGTTATGACTCCAGAATTTGGAGCAGCTACACAGCTTGAAAAAATCGATATGTTAGATTTTGCAGACTTGGTAGCGATTAACAAATTTGACAAACGTGGTTCGTTAGATGCTTTACGAGATGTGAAAAAACAATACATGCGTAACAATAATCTTTGGGATACACCACAAGAGGAGTTGCCAGTATTTGGAACTATAGCTTCACAATTTAACGACCCTGGAATGAATACACTCTACAAAGCCATTATGGATAAGATTGTAGAGAAAACAGATACAGATTTGAAATCGACATTTCATATTTCAAATGAAATGAGCGAAAAGATTTTTGTGATTCCACCATCTAGAACGCGCTACCTTTCTGAAATTGCCGAAAATAATCGCGCGTATGACAAAACCGCAAACGAACAGGTTGAAGTAGCTCAAAAGCTTTATGGGATTTATAAAACTATAGAATCTGTGAGTGATAACACACCACAATTGGATAAAGCTGGAATTGATTCAGAGTCTTTGAATTCTGATGAAAATAAAGAGTTCATCAAATTGTTGGTTGGAGAATTTGATCGTGTAAAACTAAACTTAGATCCTTACAATTGGGAAGTGATTACAGGTTGGGATGAGAAAGTAAATAAGTATAAAAATCCGATATATTCATTCAAAGTTCGCGATAAAGAAATAAAAATTGAAACACATACAGAGTCTTTATCACACACCCAGATTCCGAAAGTAGCTTTACCAAAATATCAAGCTTGGGGAGATATTTTACGTTGGACCTTACAAGAAAATGTACCTGGTGAGTTTCCTTATACTTCGGGATTGTATCCGTTTAAGAGAACAGGTGAAGATCCTGCACGTATGTTTGCTGGTGAAGGTGGTCCTGAGCGAACTAACCGTCGTTTTCATTATGTGAGTATGGGCTTGCCTGCTAAGCGTTTATCTACTGCATTTGATAGTGTGACGCTCTACGGAAATGATCCAGATCACAGACCAGATATTTACGGAAAAATTGGAAACGCAGGTGTATCGATTTGTTGTTTAGATGATGCTAAGAAATTGTATTCAGGATTCAATTTAGCAGATGTCATGACGTCGGTAAGTATGACTATTAATGGTCCTGCACCAATGTTATTGGGCTTTTTTATGAATGCAGCAATTGATCAGCAATGTGAAATCTATATAAAAGAGAACAATCTTGAAAAAGACGTTGAAGCTAAAATAGCTAAAATCTATAAAGACAAAGAACGTCCAACGTATAATGGCGAACTTCCAGAAGGAAATAATGGTTTAGGGTTAATGCTTTTAGGTGTTACTGGAGATCAGGTATTACCAGCTGATATTTACCAAAGTATCAAAGCTCAAACCATTGCACAAGTAAGAGGAACAGTTCAAGCTGATATTTTAAAAGAAGATCAGGCCCAGAATACCTGTATTTTCTCTACAGAATTTGCATTGCGCTTAATGGGTGATGTTCAAGAATATTTTATTGAGAATAATGTGCGTAACTTCTATTCGGTTTCAATTTCAGGTTACCACATCGCAGAAGCTGGTGCTAATCCAATTTCTCAGTTAGCATTTACACTAGCTAACGGATTCACTTATGTGGAGTATTACTTATCACGTGGAATGGATATTAATAAGTTTGGACCAAATCTTTCTTTCTTTTTCTCCAACGGAATCGATCCTGAATATGCGGTAATTGGACGCGTTGCCAGAAAAATCTGGTCTAAAGCCATGAAGCATAAGTATGGTGCAAATGCTAGAGCACAAATGCTGAAATATCATATTCAAACTTCAGGACGTAGCTTACATGCTCAGGAAATTGATTTTAATGATATTCGTACAACACTTCAAGCGTTATATGCTATATATGACAATTGTAATTCATTACATACCAACGCCTATGATGAAGCTATTACAACACCTACAGAAGAATCTGTACGTCGAGCGATGGCCATTCAGTTAATAATTAATAAAGAATTAGGACTAGCCAAAAATGAGAACCCTATTCAAGGGTCATTTATTATAGAAGAGTTGACAGACTTGGTTGAAGAGGCTGTGTTACTAGAGTTTGACCGAATCACTGAACGAGGTGGTGTGCTTGGCGCTATGGAAACGATGTATCAGCGAAGTAAAATTCAAGAAGAAAGTTTGTATTATGAAACATTAAAGCATAATGGTAAGTTCCCTATTATTGGTGTGAATACGTTCTTGAGTTCTAAAGGATCTCCAACTGTTATTCCTGCCGAGGTTATTAGAGCGACAGAGGAGGAAAAACAATTTCAGATCAAAACGTTGGAGAACCTTCATAAGGCTAATGACACAAAAACCTTATTAAAAAACTTACAGCATAAGGCCATTAACAATGAAAATATCTTTGAAGCACTAATGGATGTTTGTAAAGTGTGCTCCTTAGGGGAGATTACTTCTGCTTTATTTGAAGTAGGCGGACAGTATAGGAGAAATATGTAAAATATATATAACTTACGTTTATCAAATACACTAAAATCCCTTTTCATCGAGGGATTTTTCTATATTTAATACTTCAAACTAAAGAGTAATGCTTTCGACTATTGAATATACGGTTACCTCTATTGTATGTATTATTACTGCAATTATTATTCAGCGCATCTTTATAAAAGAACATAAACGTGGTACAAGTAAGGCTGCTATCAATGGAATTAAATGGTTTGGACTAGCTATTTTTGTTTGGGGTATAGGTGCACTGCTCAATATCGTTTTTACTTATATACTAGGATGGTCATCAAGTCATAAATTAATCATTTATGTGGGTGTCGTCATTTCATTGGCCAATTCATTATTCATCTTATTGTCTTTACCTTCCATAGAGCATAATCACACAAGAGGAATCATAGTAAGACTAATTGAACGCTTTTCGACCAAAGAATTCATTGGTTTATACTCTGGCGTATTAGGAATGATTGCGTTTGTATTTATTGCGACATCATATACTAATGAAGATATAAGTAATAATTTCATTTGGCTTATCGATATTCCAATCTCAATTTTTGTTGCTTTATCCTTATTGTATGAACTCAATAAAGCATTTAAAAGTCGGCAGATGAAGTTTATGTATCTGCCAACATTTGCATTATTTGTACTAATTATTATTGCTGTATCACATAGAATTATTCCTCAAGATCAAGTCATTCAAGTTATCGATCAGCAATTTTGGAGTGTTGTAGGAAGTATCACAGCCATTTCTTTTAAATTTCTTTTTATTTTATTGTTTTCAATTTTGTTGTACAGTTGGAAGTTTCTTTCTGAAAAAGAACAACAACAATCAATGGTAAAGCAATTGTCAGAAGATAAGACAAAACTAGAGCATAAATTAGAGCAGATGACCTTGGCCAATGAAAGTCATCTAGATACCATTAAAACGATGAAAAGGGAACTAGTTGGTCTTCGTGAATTACATCATATAGAACTTTCTGATCGACAAAAAGAAGTTTTAGCCAACCTAGCACTATTAGGTCAACAAAAATCTTATACCGAAATTGCCGAGGCAATGCATATTAGCGTAGATGGATTTCAAACCCATATTCATCAAATAAAAAAAATGCTCAATATTAAAGGTAGTGAGGGCAAGGAGCAATTAATCGCTTATGCTAAAGAGCATAATCTACTTAAATACGCAACGGTAAAACCTAATGCTTAAGTACGTGGTTAACTAGTACAAGTTAAAAATTTCAACACTACGTAACCTTTTGGTTTTTGAAGTTTCAGTGCAATTTGCCAAAAACTTCATTCATGATACTTCTACTTCAAAATCAATCATTAGACGAGCAAATCAACGAAAAATTTAGTGCAGCAACCCAATGGTTTGTTGATGCTATTTTTGCCGAAATTCCAATTACTGAAACGGTAGGTATTCCTTGGGTATTGATTGTCTTAATTTTAGGAGCAGGATATTTTACGTTCTATTATAGATTTATCAATATTAGGGCATTTTTAACTGCGATTAAAGTAGTTAGAGGAGCTTATGATGACTTGGAAGAATCGGGTACTGTATCGGTATCAGATGCCGTATCATCAGTTGATGGTGATAATCCGGATACAATACGAGTAGAAGGTCATGGTGATGGAGAGGTAAGTCACTTTCAGGCATTAACTGCTGCAGTTTCAGCTACGGTAGGTTTAGGAAATATTGCAGGCGTGGCTATTGCTTTATCAATTGGTGGAGCAGGCGCTACTTTTTGGATGGTCCTGGTCGGATTGTTGGGCATGTCTTCAAAATTTGTAGAGTGCACACTTGGTGTAAAATATAGAGAGGTAGATGCTAATGGCACTGTATATGGTGGCCCCATGTATTATCTAAAGAAGGGATTATCTGAAAAAGGACTAGCTAAACTTGGGAAAGTTTTGGCAGTTGCTTTCGCCATTATGTGTATTGGTGGCTCTTTTGGTGGTGGAAATATGTTCCAAGTGAATCAAGCATTTAAACTCTTCGAATATGTTACAGGAGGCGACTCTAGTTTTTTATCGGGTCATGGTTGGGTTTTCGGATTGATAATGGCAATCTTTGTTGGTATCGTTATTATTGGAGGGATAAAGAAAATTGCCAAGGTAACTGATAAGGTTGTACCAGTAATGGTGGTCGTTTATTTACTGGCTGTTTTAATAATTTTGGGTCTAAACTTCTCTAAAATTCCAGATGCTTTTGCTGCAATTTGGGATGGGGCTTTTAGTCCGCAAGGTATTGGAGGCGGATTTGTAGGTGTACTTATCCAAGGATTTAAACGTGCTGCATTTAGTAATGAAGCAGGAATTGGGAGTAGTTCTATTGCTCATAGTGCCGTAAAAACAAAGCATCCAGCTAGTGAAGGGTTAGTCGCCTTGCTAGAGCCATTCATAGATACTGTTTTGGTGTGTACGATGACCGCTTTAGTTTTAATTATTACTGGTCAAGTAGACACTAGTACAGAAATTAGTTTTGAGCAAGGTGTTATTTTAACAGCAACTGCTTTGGAGAGTGGTATATCATGGTTTCCTTATGTACTTACCGTCGCTGTAATATTATTTGCTTTCTCTTCTATGATCTCATGGTCTTATTATGGCTATCAATCTTGGAGTTTTCTCTTCGGAAGAGGAAAGAAAACAGAATATACCTATAAATTACTTTTTTGTGTATTTACAGTTATTGGTGCAGCGGCAACATTAACAGCAGTAGTAGACTTTAGTGATGCTATGGTGTTTTCAATGTTGGTACCTAATATGATTGGTCTATTTTTGCTTCGTAAGAAAGTAGCTTTAGAATTGTCAAAATATCAATTGCTAATTAAGAAGACCTTAAAGCGAAAAGTCTAAAGCGTCATCATCCACGAACGTTGCAAGCGCTTGAATTTTTTGAGCTCACTTTGAAGAATAGGTAAGAAATCTTTTCCATTACTATTACAGTGCTGTAGACGATTACAGTTAAGATGTAAACGATGAGTTAAGCGTTCTATAGAATCTAGATGTTTATGTTTTTTATCTGAAAAACGCTCGGCCTGAGCTTTTTCTATTTCGGGAGCTAAAGATTCAGATTGTTGAATGATATCTCCAGAAAAATAAATATCTGCATCTTCTGTACCGTCAGGTCTTAAATATGATAAATCGTGGTTGATATACGTAGAAATGCTTCTTGATAGCACAAGAATATCCATAGCCTTTTGATATATAGGCAGTTCTGACAGGTTTGATGGTAGGTTATAATTCATTTTTTCAATAGCAATGGTAACAAAATTAGTGACAAGTAACGACATGTCACTTTATTATTTAAAGTAAAAACGTATATTTGATTTAATTATTAACGTATATTTTAAAATTACTTTAAATGTATATTGACTCTTTAAATTGGAACATTTTAAAATGTCTACAACTCAGTGCTAGACAATCTAATGCCGAAATTGGTCGTCAGGTTGGTATTAGTTCTCCAGCTGTTTCAGAGCGTATAAAGAAAATGGAAGATGCTGGTATTATTGAAAGTTATAACGCTTTAGTATCTCCTTTTGAGGTTGGATATCAACTTAAAGCTTTAATTACTCTAAGGGCATTTATGGGCATGCTAAAGCCTTTTTTAGAAAAAGTGAAAACTTATGATGAAGTGATTAATTGTTACCGAATTACTGGTAATGAAAATATAGTAATGGAGGTGGTTTTAAAAAATCAAAAACATCTAGAGTCCTTTATTGATCAATTGATTGTTTATGGTGAAACCAAAACACAAATTGTACTATCTCATGTGATTAAACATAATGAAGTTAAACCTCTAAAATAATACTATTTTTCAATTATTAGATGCGGTACTTCGCCTAGTTTCCAATCAATAACTAAACCTCCTGCTAGACTTTTAGCTATATCTTTTCCATAGAGATATTCACATAAGTATAGTGCTGCTTCAAATGATTTTGCACCACCAGCAGAGGTAATGTATTTTCCGTCATGAACAAATAGCACTTCTTTTCTTATATCCAATTCTGGAAAACGTTTTCTCATCGTATCAATGTCACTTGGAAATGTTGTCGATACGACATGGTCTAATAGTCCAGCTTGTGCTAAAACAAAAGCACCATCACAATGTGAGGTGATAAATTGCGCCTCTTTATCAACACGTTTAACAAAATCAATCATGACTTGATCATCTAGGTCTGTATCTAAATGGTGTTCGGCACTTGGTACAACAAGAATATCAATTTTTGGTAGTTTATCTTCGGTATAATTAAAATCTGGTAAGATGCGCATACCTTCAAAAGTGACAATTGGTTCATCTGTTTTAGCCACAGTAAATACATTCATAGCTTTGATACTATCTCTAAAAATAGTATGCTGAAAAATGTCAAAAGGTGCAGTTAACTCTGTGTTATAGACACCATCCATAATTAAAAAAGCGACATTATAGCGATTGGGTTCTAGCTTAGGAAACTGTTTTTTATTCTCTTTTATTTCAGTTTGCACCTCATCAGTTTTTAGGCTCTCTTTCTTTTCAGAAGTACTACAACTCACAATTAATGATAGTGCTAGTATATAAATAATATGTTTCATTATAAGTGTTTTAATTAATACGCCAGGGCGGATTTTTTCTATTACTACCTGCTTTAAATAGTATGATGTGATTGTTATCCAAATCATGTAAATGGGCTTCACGCCATAACCAATCTTTGTCTTCAGGTTCTGAAGTAAATATAATCCCTTTTTGCTGAAGTTCCTTTACTAATTTATCGAGATTATCATCTTCAAAATAAATTGTAATACCGTTACCACTAGGTAATGTGTTTACTTTGTGGATGGAAAATGTCGCATGGCCATCTGGACACTCAAAGCGCACATAGCGAGGCAAGGCATCAACAATGAGTTTAAGCCCCAAAGTTTGATAAAACTCTGAGGCTTTTTTTACATCTATTGATGGTATTGTAATTTGGTTTAAATTCATACGTGGAGTTTTTTAGTTTTCAATCTATTATTGAGCGTAAACAAAATCAAAGCACATACAAAGGCGATGGCAGTTATGATATACCACGTACTATCGTATCCTAATTTGCCTGTCATTTGCAACCCAGCATTATGTCCAAAGATATGAGCGATAGAAAATGACATAGAATATAAGGCCATATATTCTCCTTGATTTCCTTTTTTAGCTCTTTCTACAGCAAAAGCATTTGAAAACGGAAAGGCTACCATCTCACCAAATGTCATTAACAGCATACCAACTACCAAAACACCAGTCCAACTTGTCAGATTTAAAACGAGTAGACTTAAACCAGTTAAAACGGCTCCAGCAAACATAAGACTCAACTTTGAGTGTCTAGAATCTTCTAACCACTTAATCAATGGCATTTCAAAGATGAATATGATAAACCCGTTAAGACCTAAAAGCAATCCAATTTCTAATTCACTCAGGATATGTACATCTTTATAATAGATCGTAATGGTAGAAAAATATTGTAAGAACACAATTCCAAACAAAGCCATGGCGATTAAGAATACTAAAAATGCTTTATCGTTGTATGCCGAATCAGGATTGTCATTTTCAATGGTATCTAATACTTTTGCCTTTTTTGGGTTCAATACTTTAATCATAACAAAAGTTGCTACAATACAAGTGATGCCATCTACCCAGAACAAGCCACTATAACTCAGACCAGTAATAATTAATCCGCCAATAGCTGGTCCAGCTGAAAACCCTAGATTTATAGCTAGACGAATTAATGTCAATGATCGTATTTTATTTTCAGGTTTGCTATAGGCATTGAGTGCGACAAACATCGCAGGTCTAAATGTATCTGCCACTAACATTACTAAGAATATACCAATACAAATTGACGCAAATGTGGTCAGAAACTGCATCGCAATAAACAAGATGCCTGTTGATAACAAACTTCTTACCATAACCTTATAATAGCCTATTTGATCGGTTAGTTTACCACCAAGCCATGAGCCAGCTACAGAACCTAATCCATAAGCACTCATAATCCACCCAACATCACCAACGGTAAAGTGTAAATCTTCTTTTAGGTATAATGACAAAAATGGAATAACCATTGTACCAGCTCTATTAATCAAAGTAATTAATGCGAGCCACCATATCTCTGTGGAGAGACCTTTAAATGTGTTGAGGTAATTGTTGAATAAAGTTTTCATTTTGATTGTTGTATAAAAGTAAAAAGTCCGACGATATCGTCGGACTTTTTATGATTGATTGGTTATATAATTATATTATCATAGCATATAGGAAGTCCGACTCTTTAGAAAAGAGGTCTGTCTTTTTGTATATGTTACGACGCAGTTTTGCATTATTCTCGATTATTGTTCCCCAAAACTATGAAAAATTTGTTTATGTTGTATTTTTGAAATGAAAAATATAATTATGAGATATTATTTATTGGGTATTCTAGTTGCTATCTCAACATTGAGTTGTGCACAGGATAAAAGACCTATTGCGGGCGAAACTGAATTTCAGAAAGACATAAATGCAGAATATAAAGATGCCACTACATCGCCATTAAAGGATAAAGATCGAAAGAACTTTAAGAGTTTAGACTTTTTTAAGTTTGATTCTACGTTTGTTGTGAAGGCTAATTTAAAACGAACTCCAAATTCAAAATGGTTTAAAATGCCAACAACAACGAGTCGAGTTTCAGATGAACGGGTATATGGTATTTTGTCTTTTGAGTTAAACGGAAAACAATATAACTTAAATGTATATCAGGGAAAGGATCTTATGAAAGAAGCAGAATATGAAGATTATCTATTTCTTCCGTTTTTAGACAACACCAATGGTGGTGAAAGTTATGGCGGCGGACGCTATATTGATTTAAGAATTCCTGAAGGTGATGAGATGACGATTGATTTTAATACGGCTTATAATCCGTATTGTGCTTATAATGAAAAGTATTCTTGTCCGATTGTTCCTCGAGAAAATTATTTAGACCTAGAAGTTAGAGCAGGAGTAAAGACGTTTAAAAAGTATTAGAACAGTAAATCTGTTGCCATATAGCCTAACCACACACAGAAAAATCCTATAAATATACTGGAGAGGACATAGGTGAGAAAAAGTTGAGTTTGTCCAGCTTTAAGTAACGATATACTTTCATGTGCAAATGCAGAATAGGTAGTAAATCCACCACAAAATCCTGCTACCAAAAATACAAATAGGTCATTTGCTATTTTACCTTTAACGAGCATATAGCCAAAAACTATTCCTATAATAAAACTACCAACAAGGTTAACAATAAATGTCGCCCAAGGAAAGTGGAAACTGTCAAATGTAAATTGTTTTCCGATCAAAAACCGAAGCGCACTGCCAATGCCACCACCAAGAAAGACTAATAAAAGTTGTTTCATGTGTTATTCAACTTCTAAGTAAACTTCGGTAATCCATTCGGCAGGATTAGGAGTTGTCATTGGATCTGTTAAATAGGATTCAATAGCCATTCCATTTTCAGGTTGAACCAAATTGTTTTTGGTAATATAAGCCATAGCCGTTTCCCAAGTTTCTTTAAGGTTTTCATAGTTACCTGTAAGTACAGTTTTAACCGCTTTAAAAGGCTCTATCTGACCTGTGAGCACATCTGGATCATTGGTCATAATCTTAGAGGTTGTTGGAATACAACATGAAAACATGACCGTATTATTTTCTTCATCCCATGTATGATAAATCACAAAGGGCTTTCCTGCCATTGTAACGTTGTTAGACATAGCATAACCTCCTATTTTAGGCATCATTTCTTGCATTTTATCTTTAAAATCTTCCATTTTGCAAGAGGTGGTATTGTACAAGTAAAAACCACCACTATGTTGAGTGATACCATCCACATTAACACTATATTTTTTCATATCTACAACCAGAATACTATCTAATTTTTCTAGACTTCTTTCGTAATTTGGACCAATTTGTTTTTCCATTCCACCCATAAGCGCCGAAAAAGCTTTAAAACCAAATGGCAGGTCTTTTCCAGAGATAGACCAAGTGACCTCTGTAGTACCATCCTTGTTGTCTTTTAAATCCCATCTGACATCAGATTTAGGAAAATCGGCAAATTGCATTTCTTGAATAATCGTTTCATTGGTTTTTGCATCAATGGTTTTCATAGTGCCTACACCATCTTTATCTTCCCATTGATAAGAACCATCAATGCCTTTGGTCTGTTCAGGTAGCGTAATGATCATATCTGGATCTGCTTCAGCCCAAGACGACCAAGCTTCCCAGTTTTTGTAGTCGATAACATTATTATAAACAACACTAGTAGGTGCATTGATTGTTTTAGTTCGTGTGACCTCAAAAGAGTTGGGTTGAACAGCAATGTAAATAGATGCGCCTATAAAAAAGATAACCAATAAAAACAGTACATATTTAAGTGCTTTCATTTTTTGATTTTTGATTAGAAATTAATTAGGTACTCAAAGATAATCAATTTTAGGAGATGTTATTAAATGTTTACATTTGCGAAACAACAATTAAATATTTAGCAATGAAATTAAAATTTATCCTAGTATTCTTTATTACAGCAGGTATCATGTTTTCTTGTGGAGACGATAAAAAGGCTGATGGTACAGATGCTAATAAGGTAACAAAAAATGAAGCGTTTAGCTTTAATGTAGAACAATTTGCAGACATTAAGATCTTACGATATCAAATTCCTGGTTGGGAGAACTTGTCGTTAAAAGAGCAAAAATTAGTGTATTATTTAACACAAGCAGGTTTGTCTGGTCGTGATATTATGTGGGATCAAAACTACAGACATAATCTAAAAATTAGAAATGCATTAGAAAATGTATATGCTAATTATGGAGGCGATAAAACGTCTAACGATTGGAAAGCTTTTGAGACCTATTTAAAACGAGTTTGGTTCTCTAATGGAATTCATCATCATTATTCAAACGATAAACTGAAGCCTGAGTTTTCTTCAGATTACTTAAAAGGACTTCTTACAGACACCAATACAAAACTTGAAGGCGAAGCTTTTGATGTTATTTTTAACGATAAAGATGCTAAGAAAGTTAATCTAACTAAAGATGTTGATAATGTATTGTTATCGGCAGTTAATTTCTATGGACCAAATGTAACTACTGCAGACGTAGAAAGCTTTTATAAAGCTAAGACGTCTCCTAATCCGGAACAACCTTTGTCATTTGGTCTAAATTCTCAATTGGTGAAAGAGAATGGTGTTTTGAAAGAACGCGTTTATAAGTCTGGTGGATTATATGGTTCTGCTATTGATGAAATTATCAAATGGTTAGAATTAGCTCAAGGTGTAGCTGAAAACAAAGCGCAGGGTGATGCCATAGGGATCTTAATTAACTATTACAAAACAGGTGATTTACAAACTTGGGATGATTATAATGTCGCTTGGACAGCTGCAACTGATGGTAATATAGATTACATTAACAGTTTTATTGAAGTTTATAATGATCCTGCAGGATATAGAGGATCGTATGAAACGATTGTCCAGATTAAAGATTTTGATATGTCTCAGAAAATGGCAGTGCTCTCTGAAAATGCACAATGGTTTGAAGACAATTCACCTTTAATGGATGAGCATAAAAAAGATACTGTTGTTGGTGTGACGTATAAAGTGGTTACTGTAGCAGGTGAAGCTGGAGATGCATCTCCAAGTACACCAATAGGCGTGAATTTACCAAATGCAAACTGGATTAGAAAGGAAGTAGGAAGTAAGTCGGTGTCTTTAGGTAATATCATTAATGCCTATAACAATGCGGGTAGTACAGGTCGTTTAAAAGAGTTTGTTCATGATGATGAAGAGTATGAATTAGAAAAGAAATATGGACAATTAGGTGATAAATTGCATACAGCACTTCATGAAGTTATTGGTCATGCTTCCGGACAATTAAATCCTGGTGTTGGAGAAACCAAAGAGACGCTTAAAAAATATGCATCCACTTTAGAAGAAGGGCGTGCAGATTTAGTAGGATTATACTACTTATACAATCCGAAATTACAAGAGTTAGGATTAGTCGATGACTGGAAGGCCGTTGGAAAAGCAGCTTATGATGGCTACATAAGAAATGGATTAATGACACAATTAATACGTTTGAAATTAGGAGATGACGTAGAAGAAGCTCATATGGTAAACAGACAATGGGTATCTGCTTGGGCATTCGAAAAAGGAAAAGCTGATAATGTAATTGAGAAAGTAACTAGAGATGGTAAAACGTATTTCAATATCAATGACTATGAGAAGTTACATGAGTTATTTGGTCAGTTGCTAAGGGAAACACAACGTATCAAATCTGAAGGTGACTACGAAGCTGTAGAAGCTTTAGTGGAAGGTTACGGTGTTAAGGTGGATCAAGCAATACACGCTGAGGTTTTAGAACGTAATAAACAATTTACATCTGCACCTTATAGCGGATTTGTAAATCCAGTACTCGTTGCTGAAACCGATGATAATGGTGAGATTACTGCTATTAAAGTAACTCAGCCAGATACTTTTGATGGTCAGATGTTAAACTATAGCAAGATTTATGGTTTCCTTCCTGAGGAGAACTAGATGATATACATTATATAAGGTAAAAAGGATGTCATAACAGACATCCTTTTTTTGTTGATAAATAATTGTTTTCTCCCTATTGGTTTTATCAACGTTGATTAATAGTAAAATCTTAACAGTAAATAATTGTAATAAGACAAATAATTGTTTGTTGAGTATCTATTATTGCTGTTTTAAATTATACTTTTCTCTATACCAATTTTCTAATCGATCTGAATTAATAATTTTATAGATCTCTAGGTTTTTCATTTCTTCTAGGTTTTTTGGAGCTAGATCTTTGTGAGCATATAGACTTGGATTTTTGTTTGCGATTCTGTTTGGGGTATTCTCAACATAAAAAGAACAGTTTTTAGTTATTCTATTGCTGCTGTTATAGGTTCCATTGTCACCAAAATAGAAATTGTTATCAAAGTTGTGTTCGGGTACATTTCTTGGTGCATTAGCATTAAAATCTACTGTATAAAAACCAGGTGTAAGTATTTCAAAAGCTGTTGCTGTAAACACTTTTCCATTTGATGGGACTTGAGGAGTAAACATGCCTTGTAAAGGTTGTTCTCCACTAAAAAGAGGACCATTAATTGTTAGTCTAGGTGCAGTAGTTGAAGGACCAGCTGTATTGCCTAATTCACAATTGGTTGGAGAAAATACATTATAAATGCTTGTAGCCATATCTATGACATCACCAACCAAAACACCTTGACTAGGCGGAAATTGATTGTTAAACAATTCTTGAGTTCTTCTATTGTAATACAATTCATTTAATCCTTGGATTATTTGTCCTGTATTTTGATCTATTATTGGATTACCAAACTGATCAAACAAATCTGCAATTACTGGTATGGTTAAATCTGCTAAGGCAATTGCGTCGCAAGGATCTGTATCGCAAGAAAGATTTGTCGATACAGTAGTAACCGATAATACGACGATACCTAAAATACAGAATAGGCGTTTAATTGGGTTGAAGTATTTCATAAGACATTAGATTTAATTAATAGTCAAACTTATGTATTAAGATTATGCGGTTAAATACCTAATAGCGGGTATTTTGATTATTCTAAATAAGGGGTTTTGTTTTTAGTTTAAAGTAAAAAATAGAGGTAAGAATAATTAAAATCACACCAATGATTTGGGAGTGAGAAAAATAGTTGTTTATAAGATGACCTCTCTCGTCACCTCTAAAACACTCTATGATGATTCGACCAATTGCATAGCATAATACATAAAGAATGAATACTTCTCCGTCATATTTTTTTCTCTTATAGATATAATTAAGAAATAAGAATATAATTGCTAATAGAGTTACCTCATATAGTTGCGTTGGATGTACTTTGTTTGGATATGATTTGGGAAATACAACACCAAAATCAGAAAGTTTTCCATAACAACATCCAGCTAAAAAACAACCAACTCTTCCAAAAGCATGAAGTATTAAAGTACTCAATACAATAATATCTAAAGATTTTAAAATAGATTTATTATGGATTTTCAAATACCAAATAATACTTATTATACAAACAATAAATGACCCATAAAAGACATAACCTCCAGAGATAAGATCGACTACATGCTTAGGTGTATTTATAAAATAAAATGGTCTTTCAAAAAACAGGAATAACTTTCCGCCAATAAAAGCCGAAGCGATAATTAGAAGTAATAGATTTATATTAAAAAAGTAGTGATCACTTTCTTTCTCTTTCTTTTTCAGAAAAATAACAGCTATAATACTTCCTGCAATAATGCATAATGGGTAAGAGTATAGTGTAATAGTATCTGTGCCTAACAATACTTTTAGAAAATCTGGAACCTTAAATTCAAATAGTTGTGAATACATTGTGATATTGATTTACTCAAATATCTTAATGAAAGGCCAACAAAAAAATCCCCAATAGAGGGGATTTCTATCACGAATATATTTATTTAATCAGTTTTAAAAGGGTTTTTGTCGAGTCTGAAAGATATAGATACAAACGGATTGAATCTTATATAGTCGTCATGTAATTGATCAAATGTCAAATTTTCATTTAGGACTTGATTTTTTGTATACTGAGATAAAAGTCTTTTTTGGTTATGAAAAGCTCCACCAATAGAAACTGTAATATTTTCATTATAGATTATTGATGGACCTAAGAATACTGATAAGCTACTATCAAAATCATAGCCTATACCTCCAGATAAACCAAATTGCCAATTCTTGTTGCCTTTTATATAGCTATTTGGTAACCATGTAAACATCAAAGTTGGGTGATAATCAAATTTTTTACGATTTGTACCTTCGGTAATCATATAAGAATCATCTCCAATATCTTTTGAAAAATAAGTGTCTTGTTTGGTGATATAAATAAAATTAAAACCAAAAGTTGTTCGCCATTGACCACGAGCTTTAGTTTTATAGATATATTTAAATGTGGAGGTTTTTGTTTCGGTTCTATTGCCATCTGCATCTTTTCCTATATCAAAAACATCTATTGTAATAGTTAATTGCTCACCGTTTAACAAGTCGAAAGTTCCTATTTCTCGCTCTACATTTGGACCAGCTGCAACACCTCTAACTCCAAATCCTTCAGGAGTTTCTAATTTTTCGATAGTCATATTCTCTTTAATTGCAGATAATTTATATTGTTTGCTAACATCTACATGTGTCATAGAAAAGTGATAAGCTCCAGCTTTGATTGTTATTTCTTGATCTGTAACATTACCTGAGACATCTATTTTAAAATTAGTTTGAGCGTGAGTTAAATTGAAAATTAATAAAATAAATGTTAGTGAGAATATTGATTTCATAATATTGTTGGTTTGTTTAATTAATAGCATTTAAGGTTTTAAAAACGATATTTTTTTTCTAAAGCATAACGCATTAATTCCCCTTTTCCTTGAAGACCTAAGATACGCGCCATATTTTTTCGATGTGTATCAACCGTATGAGTTCCAATAAAGAGCTCATCTGCAATCTCCCTTGACGTTTTTCCTAATGCAATGAGTTCTAAAATTTCAATTTGACGTTTGGTTAAAAGCCCTTTCTTTTTTGTATTGTTTTCTGAAGCAAGCACATTTGTATTAATGTTTGCGTCAAAATAAGTCTCTCCTTTTGCTACAGTGCGAATTGCATTTAGGACTTCAGAAAGCGAAGAATTTTTTAAAATATACCCTGTAGCTCCTGCATTCAGCATTTGTTTTATAGCATCTGTTTGATCAAACATTGAAAAAGATAAAATCTTAATTTCTGGATTAAATTTTTTAATTCGTTTGGCCGCTTCAATACCATCCATTTTTGGCATACGAATGTCTGTAAGAACTACTGTTGGACGTTTTTTTTGTACAATCTCTAAAAGAGCTTCACCATCATTAGCAGTGCCAACAATAGAAATATCATCTTCGTATTCCAAAAGTAATTGTATACCATCAATAAGTGATTGATGATCTTCGGCTATGGCTAATCGTATCATAATGGTAAGTCAATTATTACAGTTGTCCCTTTTTGTTTTTCAGATTCTATAGTCATGGTGCCATTTAGATGTTCTACGCGTTTGTCTATACTACTTATACCCATTCCTTTATTGGTTTTAGTGATTTGACTTGTATTGAAACCCTTACCGTTATCTTCAACCATTAAATTAAGACTGTCTTCATGATTTGTGATATGTATGGTGGCTTCGGTTGCATTGGCATGCTTAATTACATTGGTAATTAGTTCTTGTATAATTCTGAAAATAGTAAGTTCTAAACTATTCTCTAATCGATTTTCTAATCCATGATCTAAAACATCAATCTTAATTGAATTAGATGCTGAAATTTTCTCAGCCATTTCAGTTATCGCCTTCAGTAATCCTTGCTTGGCAATCACACCAGAATTCTTGGCATGCGCCACAGTTCTTACTTTGTTGTAAGCTTCGTCAATAAGTTGATTGGTTTTACTATAGAGTTCAGGTGTTTGTTTCTCTTTTAATGCATTGAAATGGAGCTTAACTGTTGCCATGAGTCCGCCTAAATCATCATGTAAATCATTAGCAATGCGTTGACGCTCTTTTTCCTGACCTTCAATCATAGCATCAATGGCTGTGAGCTCTTGTTCTTTTAAAACAGTCGCTAGTTTTTGAGTTTCCAGTTCTTTCTCCTGCTCAGCAAGTTTTTGTTTGCGTTTGATATTTTTAAAGAGGAGGAAAGCAATGATACTGCCTAGAGCTAAGCTTCCACCCAAGCCTATAGCTATATTTCTGTTTTTTTTCTTCTGTTGCTGTTCTATTAACAATTTTTTCTCGTTTTCTGAAGTGTCGTATTTAGCTTTAATTTCAGCAAATTCTAAATCTTGATTTATTAAATCTAAACTATCCTTTATTTGATTTTCAATTTGTTGATAGTAAAAAGCCTTGTCATATGCATTTAATGATTTGTATCCTTCTTTTAAAAATTGAGCAATTGATAATTTAAATCTTGGATTGGTTAGACTGGTTTGAGTATTATTTAGACTATCTAGAAGCTGTATAGCTGTATTATGCTTTCCTTTTTTTTGGAGAATTATAGACTTATTAATATCTAAACCTATTTTCTCGTTAAGAATAAATGGAGTATCATAATATGCATATTCCTTTTTTGATTTATCAATATAAAAGATAGCACTATCGAGATTGTTCTCAAACATCATATAATAGACGCTTTTTAACTGATATGCCTTAGCCTTCAATAAACTAAGATTGTTTTTTCTTGATAATTTAATTAGATTATCAATATGAGTGATATCTATCCTTTTTGTAGTACCATATGCATATTGCATAAGGTAATTAGTTCTGAAGTAGTTGAAGTAAAAGAACTCAAAATCATCATAAATATAATTTTTGTATTCTTCATTATTTTCTTTAAGTGAACTAATGTTTTTCTGTGTATTTAAATAATGATTGCATATCCGTTTGTATGCTTCACATATTATTGGTTTATTATTTAACTCTTTTCCAATTCTCAAGGCTTGTTCATATTCATTTAAGTATTTTGATACAGAATATTCGTTTTTAGAATATAAATAATCACCTTGATTTAATTTGTCTAAAGCTTTTTGAATAGTACTTGATGGTTTTGTTAGCGAATATTTGTAATAAGTACTATCGGATATTTTTCCAGATGTGTTTTTTTCAATTTGACATTCTATATAAGCAAAAATGAAGGCATCATTATATGATGCCTTTTTAGTTTTTAATAACTCATATTGATTAGTTTTGAGTGATAAAATTGTGTGCTCAATTAATTCTGCCTCTATTGAATTTTGTCCAAGACAAACAAAATTAACAATTGTCAAAGCAAACATAATAAATGATTGATTAGTTAGTCTCATCCACCAGTATCAAATTTTACTTTACAAATTGCACCTCCACAGCATTTTATCGTCCAATGTTTATCATCATCTTCTGCTCCATATTTCTTTTGTAAAATCTGTCCTAATTTAGTACTGTTTTTTACTTTTACGTCTAAAATCTTTTTATCTTCAATTTCACGATTAATACGACTTAAAGTAACATCATTGCTTCTTGAACTAGAAGAGGCTAATTCCACTTCAATAAGTGACTTGAACTTGCCTTCATTAGTATCATACGAATAAGTTGGTGTGTTTGCAAATTTGTAATTTCTACCATCAATAGATTTTATTTTAAATGTAATTGACTCTAAGGTGCATTTTTTACCAACATCTTTTACTTTAAATTTGCCTAGGATTATATAGGGCAAATCATATTTACCTTCTATGTGTATAAGTTGAAATTCATCATTATTACTTTCGTCTAGCAAAACGTTAAAATAAATGACATCTGAAGTTTGAATTTTAGATTTTGCTAAATGTGCTTTTAGTTTTTCTTCAGAAACTTTTAATTTTTCTTCAGTCTTTTTTACTTTTTCTTCACACTCACTACAATCATTACATCCAAAAAAAGTAAAAAGTAATAGTGCTAAACAACTTAATTTTAAAATACGTGTCTTCATAATGGTTGGTTTAATTAATTAATGGGTCAAAGATGCAATCTAGGAGAACATCAAAACATACCTAATAACAGGTATATCAGGCATTAATTTACAAAAAAAAGGAGTTTATAAGGAAAATTCCGACATAGAAATAAAAAGACTAAAGCAAATTTGAGCTAAACAAACACAAATTTAATGGCCGCAATCATCAAGATAAATGCAATAAAAGCAATGAGCACCCACACACTTCCTTTGTAGTATTTTCTGTGAAGCTTTACATCTTTTCGGTACGCTGCAAATATGATAATAGCAAACACTGCTGCAAATAAAATTCCGAAAATCAATTGACCATTACTAAACATATAGCTATTTTTATGGCTAAATTAATACAATTAAAATGAAAGATAAAATAGAAGCTGTTAAAGCATTTCATACCGCCTTTAAAATTGGTCATAGAGAAACTCCCAAAGCCGATCTTGGGATCGATAAAAACATGTTACGCTATAAATTGATGCGTGAAGAGAATGAGGAATATCTCGAAGCCGCTAATGATAATGACCTTGTTGAAGTAGCTGATGCCCTTGGTGATATGCTATATATTTTATGCGGAACTATTATAGAACACGGACTCCAACATAAAATAGAAGAAGTGTTTGACGAAATTCAACGCAGTAATATGAGTAAGCTCGGTGAGAATGGAGAGCCCATTTACAGAGAAGATGGAAAAGTATTAAAAGGACCAAACTATTTTAAACCACATATAAAGACCATTTTAGAGTCATAAAAAAAAGAGCCAATTGGCTCTTTTTTTTATTCTTATTATTTCACTGGATATCTCCAATTGTGTTTGTCTTCTGATAAATTATGCTGTATGTGCAACATCTTTTGTTTTAATTGTGCCGCATAACCATTTTGACCAAGATCGGCAATTTCATGAACCTTATCTCTATATTCAAAGGCAGAGATCTCACTAATCACAGCAGCTGTTCCAGCACCAAATATTTCCTTTAAAGTACCATTTTCTGAAGCTTCAACAATTTCATGAACCTTAATAGGTCTTACTTCAACATCAATACCGTTGTCTTGTGCTAACTGGATCACACTCTTTCTAGTCACACCATCTAAAATTCGATCACTCGTAGGTGCTGTTATGAGCGTATCATTAATTCTAAAAAACACATTCATCGTACCAGCTTCTTCCAATAGCGTATGTGTATTAGAATCGGTCCAGATAATTTGCTGATATCCTTTCTCTTGAGCTAATTTTGTTGGATAAAACTGAGCAGCATAATTTCCAGCAGCTTTTGCATAACCAACACCACCATCGGCAGATCGACTAAAATGTTCAGCAATTAAAACTCTTACCTTTCCTTTATAATAAGGAGATACAGGAGAACAGATAATCATAAAACGATAGCTTTGTGAAGGCGCAGCAGCAATAACTGGCTCTATCGCAATAGCAAATGGTCTAACGTATAATGAGTTACCAACACCAGATTGTATCCAATCTTTATCAAGATTCACAAGAGTTTCCAATCCTTCAAAGAAAAATTCTCTCGGGAATTCTGGCATAGCCAAACGTGCACATGATTTATTTATACGCTCAAAGTTCTCTTCAGGTCTAAATAAAAACACATCACCATGTTCATCTTTATAGGCTTTCATTCCTTCAAAAACTGCTTGTCCATAATGAAATACACGAGCAGAAGGTTCCATAGGCATTGCTCCATAAGGAACAATCTTAGGTTGCTGCCATTCACCATCGACAAAATCACACATAAACATGTGATCTGTAAAGGTTTTTCCGAAGGCTAGATTTTCAAAATTAACGTCTTTCAGTTTTGAAGATGCCGCTTTCTCTACGTGTAAATTGCTAGTATGTATATTTGACATTTTTGGTTGTTTTATGTTTTGCAAAAATAGACATTTATCATGGGTTAAAAAACATAATATTTTCACAAAATATTCGTATATTTAATGCCTTAAAATCTAACATAAATCACAATAAAAATGAAACATATATTATCACTTGTATTAATCCTTTCAGTATTAGTATCATGTAAAGAAGAAACAAAAAAAACTGAAGATGTTGCAGAAGTAAAAACTGAAACTCAAGACATCGCTTATGCGTCTTTTGGAAAAGAAATTTCAGCATCAGATGCGCTTTCAGCAGAGCGAATGGCAGTACATTATGCAAAGATGACAGTAGGTGATACGGTTGATGCAAAAATGACGGCAAAGGTTGATGAAGTGTGCCAAGCTAAAGGATGCTGGATGAAGCTAGACTTGCCAGATGGAGAGCAAGTTATGGTTAAATTTAAAGATTACGGGTTTTTTATGCCGAAAGATATTTCAGGAAAAGAAGTGATCATTAATGGTAAAGCATTTGTAAATGAAGTTCCTGTTGATGAACAACGTCACTATGCCGAAGATGGAGGTGCTACTCCAGAGGAAATCGCTAAGATCACCGAGCCTAAAAAAACATTGTCATTTTTAGCTGATGGTGTCCTCCTAAAAGAAGAGTAATGAAAGCTTGTTTTTCGTGTGTCTTTGTACTCTTATTACTTAGCTGTAATTCGAAGGAAAAAGAGGAAAAGAAAGTGGTCATTACTGATGGCACAAAAACGTATGATGTCTATCAGGCTTCTGAAATGTCAACGCTCATGAAAGGTATGTATGCATATAACATGCAGCTTAAAACAGATATCGAAGCAGGAAACGAAGTGTCTGACGAATTTCCTGAGGAATTCTTAAGAATACATTCGGCTCAACTGTCTGAAACGAAGCTTCGTAATGAAACCTTTCAACATTTTTCTGGTAAATTTATTGATGCACAACGCGAGGTTTTTATAGATAGTTCTTTGCTATCAGTTAAAGAGCGCTACAATAATTCAATTAATATGTGTTTATCGTGTCATAAAACGGAATGTACAGGTCCTATACCTAAGATTCAGAAATTACTGATTAAATAAAATAGTTTGCAACGCAAAATAATTACTACAGCAGATGGCTCTACAACCATTCAAATAGAAGATTGGAATGAGCAATACCATTCTGTTCATGGTGCCATACAAGAAGCAAATCATGTCTATATAGAACAAGGTTTGCTTTTTTTCTATTCGGAAAATGAACCTATATCAACTAAGGATATCTCCATTTTAGAAATTGGCTTTGGGACTGGTCTTAATGCATTATTAACTTTTTTGAAAGGTAAAGAATTGAACCAGCATATTAATTATGTTGGTGTTGAGGCCTATCCGATAGGTTCAGAAGAACTGAAGCAGCTCAATTATGTTTCAGAATTGCGTATAGATGACAATAACTTCGATGCGCTCCACCTGTGTTCTTGGGAAAGTGAACATCAAATTTCAGAATTATTTAAGCTCACCAAACATCAAAAAATGTTTAAAGATATTTCCGAGGAGAATACCTATGATATTATCTTTTTTGATGCCTTTGGTGCTCGCGTACAACCCGAGCTTTGGACAGAATCTATATTCAAAATCATGTATAAGGCTCTAAAACCAAATGGTGTTTTGACGACCTATGCTTCTATAGGTCATGTACGTCGTACTATGCAATCTTTAGGTTTTGAAGTAGAACGACTTCAAGGGCCTCCAGGTAAACGACACATGATTCGAGCAGTAAAACGTTAAACCCTTATTAAAACACTCTAGCTTGGGTTGTGATTTCAGTAAATTTGTAGTGCTATGCGAAAGATATTAATTACAGGTGCTACAGGTTTAATTGGTCAAGAAATTGTCAAAGTATGTCATGACCAGAATTTTGATGTACACTATTTAACCACATCAAAAAAGAAACTTAGTACTCAAGAGAATTATAAAGGGTTTTATTGGAATCCTAGCAACAATGAAATTGATGAACGTTGCTTTGAAGGCGTAGAAGCTATCATTAATTTAGTTGGTGCTGCGATTTCAAAACGTTGGACTGATAGCTACAAAAAAGAAATCATCTCAAGCAGAACTCAAACTGCACGATTACTTAAAACAACTATTGATGCTCATGGTTTTCCTATTAAACACATAGTATCTGCAAGTGCAATTGGGATTTACCCAGACTCTTTAATCAATTATTATGAGGAAGATGAAAAGGAAAAATCGAGCTCATTTTTAGGCGAAGTCGTAGACCAGTGGGAAGCAGCAGTTGACGAGTTTTCATCCTTAAATATGAAAGTGACAAAGATTAGAATAGGTTTGGTGCTTTCTAAAAAAGGAGGAGCCTTGCCAGAAATTGCAAAACCAGTTCGTTTTGGAGCAGGTGCAGCTTTTGGTAATGGCGAACAATGGCAGTCATGGATTCATTTAGAGGATTTGGCAAGATTATTTGTGTTTACTGTAACTAATAATTTAGAAGGTGTCTACAATGGTGTTTCACCAAACCCTGTATCAAACACAGAATTGACTAAAGCCGTTGCTAAGGTTTTACATAAACCCTTAGTGTTACCAAATATTCCAAAGTTTGCTATGAAATTGGTCTTAGGCGAAATGCATATATTATTATTTGAAAGTCAGCGTGTAAGTGCCTCTAAAATTGAAGATGCTGGTTTCTTATTTGAGTATCACCATCTCGAACCAGCCCTTTTGGAAATCTTTAGTTGAGCTGTAAAATTCTAAAATTTTCAAATTTGCATTCGGATTTTAAAGAAGTGAGTTGTTTTATATATAAAATTCATACGTAGCTTTACGTATATTTTTACGAATTCTTATATTTATAAAAAATCCAACACGTGAACCAAACAATACTCTTTTCACTACTTAGAAATTGCTTAAATTTAGTAGTTCTATTACTATCAATATCCCTTACTGCACAACAGTTTGAAGAAGCTCAAGTCATTTCAGGCTTAGGAAGCCTAGCCAATAACAATGGTGTAGCAGTTGCCGATTATGATAATGATCTCGATCTTGATATCTATGTCGTAACCTTGACCAAAGATATTTTGGGTGATGAGACCACGATAAGCAAATTATTTAGGAATAATAATGACGGTACATTTACGGATGTGACTGGTCAAGCAGGTTTGAGTAATTTACTATCCTTTGATGAAGATGTTGAGGAGTTTTTTGGTCTAAAGGGATTTAAACATGGTGCCTCATGGGGTGATTATAATAATGATGGATATCCTGATTTATTGTTAACGCATTCTGAACGACTACAACTAATCATTAATCAAGAAGGAGACTTTACCGACGTGACTGAAGGTGCAGGACTTGAGGCTTTTAGCGATTGTAGGCATACTGGAGCAACCTGGTTTGATTATGATAACGATGGTTTTTTAGACATTTACGTAAACGATTGGGATGCTTGTGGTACGAATTCTTTATATCGTAATAATGGAAACGGGACATTCACTAATGTGACTGTCGCAACAAATATGGAAGATAATGGAGTATATGCTAGCTATACTGCAGTGCCTTTTGATATTGATAAAGATGGTTGGATGGACTTATATGTTACCAACGATTTTAATGAACCTAATAGTTTGTTTATGAATCAAAACGGGACATCGTTTGTTGAAGATGCTGAAAGTTATGGCGTAAATAACATGATTGATGACATGGGTGTTACATTTGGGGATTTTAACCTCGATGGCGCATTTGATATTTTTATTACTGGAATAGATGAAAACACCTTACTAGAAAATGACGGTTCAAATAATTTCACAGATGTTACTACCGCTAATAATATAACAGGTACTGGTTGGGCTTGGGGAACTCGTTTTGCAGACTTTGACTTAGATGGTGATGAAGACCTTGTTATTGTTAATGGCTATGAGTTCGAAGATCGTACAACAGAGGTTAATGTATATTATATGAATTTGGCATCAGAAGGTATTTCTGGTTTTGAAGATGCTTCTGATAATGTCAACTTTAACGCAGCCACTGTTAGTGTCGAAGCTGTTGATTTTGATTATGATAACGATGGCGATCTGGATATCTATGTCACCAACGCTGACCAACAGTCCATACTATATGAGAATAAACTATTAAACTTTGATGAAGAAAATACCTTGCATTGGTTTAAGGTTATGTTGCAAGGAACGGTTTCTAATCGTGATGCTATAGGAACAACATTAAAGCTCACGACAAGTTCAGGTATTTATAGTAGATATTATACTGGAGTTGGTTTTTTATCACAAAGTTTACAAGCGGTTCATTTTGGCTTGGCAGATGAAACTGAGATTTTGGAACTTGAAATTAAATGGCCTTCTGGTCTCGAGGAAACCTTTCAAAACCTTAATGCCGATACAACAGTTCGGGTTATAGAAGGACAAGGCTTAACTGTATTAGATATCCAACCAAGTGAAAAAATTTATGGATGTACAGATCCATTCTCTTGTAACTATAATCCAGATGCCACGTTAGATAACGGTACATGTGCGTATTTGAATGCGAATACAATTTCAGGAAATACAACATCAGGTTATTTGTCTGAAGAGCAATATACGTATCCAATTGCTCCAGGGTCAACAGCTAATTGGACTGTTATAGGTGGTGAAATCATTGATGGACAAAATACAGATACAGTTACTGTAAAATGGCATTTAAATGAAACAGGAACGCTGAGTGTACGAGAGAATGATGGAAATTGCTCAAGTGAAGAACAACAAATTGTTGTGACCTTAAATGCTAGCAATCTTCCTGAAGATGTATCTATTGCACGATTATGGAATGAAGTATTATTGGAAGCTATTAGAAATGATTTTGCTCGACCAACGATTCATGCGCGTAATTTATTTCACTCCAGTGTTGCCATGTATGATATTTGGGCTATTTACGATGAGGAAGCGCGACCTTATCTTATAGGTAATACGGTTAATAATTTTACTACTGAATTACTTGAATTTACACCTTTAGAATCCATAGAAGACTCACAAAAAAAAGCGATTAGTTATGCCATGTATCGCTTATTGTCATACCGATTTCAAAATGCTCCAAATCCTTCCGAATTGCAAAACTTATTTGATCGTATTATGGAACAGTTGGGTTATGAAACGACCTTTACTGTGTCAACACTTTACCAATTTGGAAATGCTGCCGCTTTAGGTAATTATGTTGCTGAGACCATTATAAACTACGGAAATGGTGATGGCTCGAGAGAATTGAACTTTTTTAATAATCAATATTATTTTTCTATAAATCAACCGTTAGCTCCAAATGTTCCAACAACTGAGTTGATGTTTGATCCAAATAGATGGCAACCTCTAAGTTTGAACACGTTTATTGATCAAAGTGGAAATCTCATCGAAGGCTCTACTGTGGAGTTTTTAAGTCCCGAATGGGGAAATGTATATCCATTTGCTATGTCTGAAGATGATAGTAATGTATACGAACGTGAAGGGGATTCATATAAAGTCTATAATGATCCAAGTGATCCTCCTTATCTAAATTTAACAGCTACAGGACCTAGTAGTGATGCTTATAAATTAGGATTTTCAATGGTGTCAATTTGGGGCTCTCATCTTGATCCTAACGACGGTGTTCTTTGGGATATTTCTCCTGGTGCCATAGGAAATACTGATATTTCTACGTTTCCAACTAACTATGCCGATTATCCCGATTTCTATAATATTGTAGAAGGAGGCGACATTGGAGAAGGTCATTCTATTAACCCAGTTACTGGACAACCCTATGAGTCACAACTAGTTCCAAGAGGGGATTATGCTAGAGTATTAGCCGAGTTTTGGGCCGATGGTCCTGATTCTGAAACGCCTCCAGGGCATTGGTTTACCATTTTAAATTATGTGAATGAACATCCTCTTTTAGAGAAAAAATTTGAAGGTGAAGGCGACGTACTAAATGATTTAGAATGGGACGTTAAAGCGTATTTTATTTTAGGAGGAGCGATGCACGACGCTGCAATTTCGGCTTGGAGTATCAAAGGTTGGTATGACTATGTGAGACCAATTTCAGCGCTTCGAAATATGGCATTACTAGGACAAAGTTCAGATCAATCTCAAGATAATTATAACATTGCTGGAATACCATTGCGTCAAGGTTATGTTGAAGTGGTTGGACCTAGCGATCCGTTGCGAGGTGAAGATAATGAGCATGTTGGTAAAATAAAACTATACTCATGGAAAGGACCAGATTTTATTGATGACGAAGCTACAGATATTGCGGGAGTTGATTGGATTCTTGCAGAGAATTGGTGGCCATATCAACGACCAACATTTGTAACACCACCTTTTGCTGGTTATGTGTCTGGACACTCTACATATTCTAGAGCCGCTTCTGAAGTATTAACTAAAATTACTGGAAGCCCATTTTTTCCTGGAGGTTTAGGAGAATTTACTGCAAGGCAAAATGACTTTTTAGTGTTTGAACAAGGCCCTTCCGTAGATATAAAGCTACAATGGGCAACCTATAGAGATGCATCAGACCAAACTAGTTTATCTAGAATTTGGGGAGGCATTCATCCACCAGCAGATGATATTCCTGGTCGATTGATTGGTGAAAAAGTGGGTAATGATGCTTTCGATTTTGCAGTACCATACTTTAGTAGTGATGTTATTATTAATGAACCTCAGGCAGAACAAATTATATATCCTAATCCAGTGATCGCAAGTGAGTTTTTTATTACCAATACCTCGTTAGATGATGTGATTAGTATATTTGATATAAGAGGACGACAGGTTAATATTCTTAAAACTGAATTTAATGAATTTGGTAGCGTTACCAGATTAGTAATTCCCGAAGGAACATCGGCTGGATTGTATTTTCTTAATATAAACGAGGTGTCTAAAATGCTGATTATTAAGGAGTAAAAAATTCATGCAAAACACTCTTAAATCGTACATTCCTGAACAGGCTATTCCTAAAATTATTGACCTTTTAGATCATGATAACCTCACAGTTAAAATAAAACGTGAACGTAAAACAAGACATGGTGATTATAAACGTTTGCCAAACGGAAAGCATCAAATTACTGTAAACTCAAATCTGAATGCTTATCGATTTTTAATCACATTAATTCATGAAATTGCACATTTTGAAGCGTATAATAGTTTTGGTAGATTAATTAAGCCTCACGGAAAGGAATGGAAACATACATTTCAACATTTAATGTTGCCTTTTTTAAACCCTGAGATTTTCCCTTTAGAACTATTACCTTTATTAGCCAAGCATTTTAAAAACCCTAAAGCAAGTAGCGATACAGATGAAAAGCTAGCCTTTGCATTAAAACAATTTGATGAACCTAACGATAAAACTTATATTTTTGAAGTACCTTTTGGGAATACTTTTAAATTGTACAATGGAAAAGTATTTAAAAAGGGACATAAGCGTGTAAAACGTTTTGAATGTATTGAGATTAGAACAGGTAGAGTGTATTTGTTTAATCCCAATGCTGAGGTTGAATTATTAAATGATGTCAATGAATAAAAATTATTATGCCATATTGATGGCTGGAGGAGTAGGATCGCGATTTTGGCCTGTGAGTACTCAGGATTTTCCGAAACAATTTCACGATATGTTAGGAACAGGGGATACCTTGATACAAAAAACCTTTAATAGACTTTCAAAATTAATTCCGAAAGAAAATATATTTATCCTCACAAATGAGCGATATAATGATTTGGTATTTGAACAGTTGCCTGGAGTGACTAAGCGACAAGTGGTTTTAGAACCTGCAATGCGAAATACAGCACCTTGTATTTTATATGCTGCATTAAAAATTCAAAAAGAAAATGAGAACGCACTTATGATAGTTGCACCAAGTGATCATTGGATTGAAGATGAGCAAGCTTTTACTCAAAATGTACAAGAAGCCTTTGATTTCTGTTCACAAAATAATGCGTTGATGACTTTAGGTATAGAACCAACATTCCCAAATACAGGTTATGGTTATATAGAATATGATAAAGGGTCTGAAGGTAACATTAAAAAAGTAGATCAGTTTAGAGAAAAACCTGATTATGAAACAGCTAAAGAGTTTATTGCACAAGGCAACTTTCTTTGGAATGCAGGAATCTTTATGTGGAGTGTTAAAAGCGTTGTGGAAGCATTTAAAAATAATCAACCTACACTGTATCGTCTTTTCGAATCTGGTTATGACGTCTATAATACCCATTTTGAAGATGATTTTGTAAGAGATAATTATGGTAAAGCCGAAAATATTTCGGTCGATTATGCCATTATGGAACATTCTAAAAATGTGTTTGTTATTCCAGCAACTTTTGATTGGAACGATCTAGGAACTTGGGGAAGCTTGTATGATAAATTAGATAAGGATACGAGTAAGAATGCCGTAGTTAATGCGAAAACATTAACAGAAGATGCATCAGGTAATATGATTCGTACGAAAGCGGATAAGGTCGTGGTGGTGGACGGATTGAAAGATTATATCATTGTTGATAAAGACGAAGTTTTGCTTATCTTTCCTAAAACTAAAGAACAAGATATTAAAAAAGTACTTCAAAAGGTTAAAGATGCATTTGGAGAACATTACGGATAATTATGAGTGACGAAAATAAATTTAATTTTTCCGAAGAGGAATCTAAAATTAATAAGGAGCAAGCTGTAGAAGAATCAAAAGAAGCGGTTAGAAAAGATGCCGAAGGTCTTTGGCAAAGTATCAAGCGGTTTTTAAATGAACTATTAGATTTTAGAGACGATACCGATAGAGATACAACTATTGAAGCCATCAAAAATGATATTCCTTTTAAAGGAGCAACGGCATGGATTTTAGTATGTTCAATAGTGGTTGCTTCAGTTGGTCTTAATGCAGATTCAACAGCTGTGGTTATCGGAGCCATGTTAATTTCTCCGCTTATGGGACCTATTCTAGGTGTTGGGTTTTCTATTGCGGTAAACGATATTGATACTTTAAAAAAATCCCTTATAAACTTAGCAACAATGATTGTGTTGAGTTTACTAACAGCGTATTTGTTTTTTAAGTTTTTTCCAACGGCAGATATTATGACCAATGAGTTATCTGGTCGTACAAAACCTGATGTAAGAGATGTACTAATAGCCTTTTTTGGTGGAGCAGCCTTAATTATTGCGCGAACCAAAAAAGGAACCATAGCTTCAGTAATCTTTGGAGTTGCGATTGCTACTGCCTTAATGCCACCTTTGTGTACCGCAGGTTATGGTTTAGCGCATGACTGGGGAATTTTTGTTGGAGCAATGTATTTATTTACTATTAATACTATATTTATTGCTTTGGCAACATTTATTGTATTGAAAGTGCTACGTTTTCCTATGCTCAAGTATGCTAATTCTAAAAAACGTAAACGTATTGCACAATTAGCGTCCTTAGTAGCAGTATTAGTTATGGCACCAGCCATTTGGACTTTTGTTAATTTTATAAGACAAACTGGTTTTGAGAGTGATTACAAAAAGTTTTTAAAAGAAGAAATTACATCTAATAATGAACTTTGGTTACAAAACCAAGATAGGATGCCTGTATGGGAAGACAAGGAAATCACGCTCTATTTCAATGGTGAAGTTTCTGATCAAATTATTAGAAACTTGGAAAATAAAATAAAGAACTATGATAAGATAAAAGACTTTAAATTAATCATAGAGGGTAATGAGAATAGAAGTTTTGATAAAATCGTAGATGCCTATGATAGAGCTATTGATGAGCTTGATGAAAAGAAAATTATTATTAAAGGTCTTAATGAGAAAATTAAGAGTTTAGAAGAGAGTGTTACCAATTTAAATAAACAAATTGAGTCAAAGAATACGCAAACAGCTATTTCATTTACAGATTTAACTCGTGATGCAAAAGTGCGTTTCAATGATTTAGAATATTTTGGTTATTCTGAAATGTTAGAATCCAAAGATTTCATCAATATTGATACCGTTACTATGGCAAATGTAAGATGGAAAGTGTCACTGACCGATAGCTTGGTGGTCGTTCAAGAAAAAGCATTGCAAGAATGGTTACAAAAAGAGTTAAAGGCAGATACAGTTGTGATTAGAAGGAATTAACTTATTCGTTTTCGTCTAGGTACATACGACGAACTTTTTTAAATAAGTTAGATGAGTATACAAAATCTGTAACAACTTCATTATCGGTTTTAAAAATGGTTTCTTTTGAGCCTTCCCAAGCTTTTAGTCCGTCTTTTAAGAATACAATCTTTTCACCTATCTCCATTACAGAGTTCATATCATGCGAGTTAATTACTGTTGTGATATTATATTCATCGGTAATTTCTTGAATCAGATTATCAATTACTATAGCGGTTTTTGGATCGAGACCTGAGTTGGGCTCATCACAAAACAAATACATTGGGTTATTCACAATAGCTCTAGCGATGGCAACACGTTTTTGCATTCCACCTGAAGCTTCACTAGGCATTTTATGATGTGCGCCTTCAAGGTTCACACGTTTAAGTACAAAATCTGCGCGATCTTCCATTTCGCTTTTACTTTGTTTGGTAAACATACGTAACGGAAACATGACATTCTCTTGAATGGTCATCGAATCAAAAAGAGCACTGCCTTGAAACACCATTCCCATTTTGGCTCTAAGGTCACGTCTTTCATCATCAGAAAGGTCAGCGTATATTTTTCCATCGTACACAATGCTTCCTTGTTCAGGAGAAAATAATCCCAATAGACATTTTAAAAACACCGTTTTTCCAGAACCACTTTGTCCGATTACTAGACTCGTTTTCCCTTTTTCAAAAGTAGCAGATATACCTTTTAAAATATGAGCATCTCCAAATGATTTATGTATGTCTTTAACTTCTATCATTAGCTAAGGAGTAATTGAGTTAGTATATAATTTAATAGGATGATCACAACACTAGTCCAAACAAAAGACGTGGTACTTGCTTTACCAACTTCAAGAGCTCCACCTTTCATATAATAACCATAAAAAGACGGAATGGTTGCTAATATAAAAGCAAATACAAACGTTTTAATAAAGGCATAGATGATATGGAATGGAATGAAATCTGTTTGTACACCTTGTACAAAATCTTCTAATGTTCCAAAGCCTCCATAAACAGCAGCTGTCATTCCTCCTAAAACACCCAAGAACATTGCAATAGAGATTACAAAAGGATATAACATCAAAGCAATAAACTTAGGGAATACTAAGTAATTTAAAGAGTTTATTCCCATGACTTCAAGCGCATCGATTTGCTCAGTAACTCTCATGGTTCCAATACTCGAGGTAATAAAAGAACCTACTTTACCAGCCATGATTATGGAGATAAATGTAGGTGCAAATTCAAGAATCACAGATTGTCTAGTCGCAAACCCGACCAGATATTTTGGAATTAAAGGGTTGCTAATATTAAGTGCAGTTTGAATGGTTACAACACCTCCAACAAAGAAAGAGATAAAGGCTACAATTCCTAGAGAGCCAATAATCAAATCGTCAATGTCTTTTAAGATAAGTGTACGCATTACCGACCATTTAGTTGGTTTGCGAAACATTTCAGCAATCATTAAAAAATAAGCACCAATATTATGAAGGTATTGCATAGTGAAATTTGTTACCGCTAAAGTAAAAAATTACGTAGACTTATTTAACCTTAAGTTTAAAAGATGACGAACTAAAATCTGTATTTTTGCAGATCAAAACTCTAATAGCATGATAAAACATATTTTTTCATTAGGCCTTATCCTTGTTTTTACTACCTCATGTGCAGGTCAAAAGCAAACAGAAGTTACCTATAAAGAAAAAAAGGAAATTCAAAATAGTGTCAATAGTTATGATGATGCTAAGCCAAAATTAGTGGTGGGTTTGGTAGTAGATCAAATGCGCTATGATTATCTAACACGCTTTTATAATAAATTTGGTGAAGGCGGATTTAAGCGTATGATCAACGAAGGGTTTAGTTGTAAGAATAACCATTTTAATTATGTACCTACGTATACAGGGCCAGGTCATGCATCGGTTTACACAGGTACAACACCTAAGTATCATGGTGTTATTGCCAATTATTGGTATGATAAAGAGGAGAAAAAAATGGTATACTGTGCTGGTGATGATAGTGTCGAATCTGTTGGTACAAAACACAATGCTGGTAAAATGTCACCATACAGAATGCAGACCACAACATTTGCTGATGAAAATAGATTATTTAGTCAGATGCGAGGGAAGACCATTGGCATATCTTTAAAAGACCGAGGCGCTATTTTACCAGCTGGTCATACTGCTAATGCGGCCTATTGGTTTCATGGGCAAGATGAAGGTGTTTGGGTCTCTAGTTCGTTTTATATGAAAACCTTACCAAAATGGGTAACCGATTTTAATACTTCGGATGTAGCAGAATCATATTTTAAAGAGTGGAATACACTATATGATATTTCAACTTATACTGAGAGTGGAAGTGATTATAACACATTTGAAGGCGGATTTAAAGGAAAAGACAGAGCCACATTCCCATATGATTTAGCAGAACTAAAAGATCAAAATAAAGGATTCGATTTATTAAAAGCAACGCCATATGGTAATAGCTTAACCACAGATTTTGCAATAGCAGCTATAGAAGGTGAACAACTAGGAAAAGATGATATCACAGATGTTCTGGCTGTTAGTTTTTCAAGTACAGATTATGTAGGTCATAACTTTGGAGTAAATTCAAAAGAAATAGAAGATACTTATATTAGATTAGATAAAGATATAGAGCGTTTATTTACTTACTTAGATGCTCAAGTTGGAGTAGGAGAATACACTGTGTTTTTAACTGCCGATCATGGTGTAGTAGATGTACCTTCCTATTTGAGTTCTGTTCGCATTCCTGCTGGTTATGTTAATAACAACGACAGGAAAGAGAAATTTACTGCATTTTTAATGGAGACTTATGGTACAAAAGATATATTAGAACATATCAGTAACAACCAAATTTTCTTAGATAGAGCAAAGATCAAGCAAATGGGACTAAATTTAGAAGATGTTCAGCAAGCTATTGTTAATGAGCAAATAAGCTATAGTCATATTGCTAAAGCCTATACAGCTAACACGATGAGTTCTACCAATTTCACTACTGGTATTGAATCTTTACTTCAAAATGGATTTAATCAAAAACGTTCAGGTGATGTTATCGTAGTTAATGATGTTGCTTTTATTTCTTATGGCAAAACAGGATCTACACATGGTAGTGGGTTAAACTACGATACGCATGTGCCTTTATTATTCTTCGGAAAAGGAATAAAACATGGTGAGACCTTGAAAAAAACAGAAATTTCAGATATTGCTCCAACCATATCAGCGCTTTTAGGAATTAGTTTTCCAAATGGTGCTATAGGGCAACCTTTAGAATTTGTGATGAAATAAAAAAGTAAAGCTGCCTTAAAAAGGCAGCTTTACAAAAGCTAACAATTAATAAATACGAATTTCATTTTAATATAGATGAGATGAGAGAGACAAGTATGACTTAGCTTTTTTGAAATTTAACTATGGAGTAATTAATTTATATTTCGTGACAAGGAACCATATCTGTAAACCTCAAGGTTTCGGTCATTATATCTCCAACACCTTGTATGAAAATAGACAAAGTCAAGGTGCCATTTACTTCATACCAAATCAAACTATCATCAAATGTTTGTAATATTCCACCCATATGCTGATAAGAATAACCTAAAGTAAAAAAACCATCTATATATGAGTTTAACTGGGTACCACCACAATTATCAACATAAAAGGTAGTTTGATGATAGGTCCCAAAATCTATATCTCGAGTATATTTTCTAAAATTGTTTTCATAGCTGCTGGCGCCACCGCCATCATCAACATGATGAGTTAATACCGCTCCACTTCTTTGTTGGAATTCATTTTTTTTGTCTAAGAATTTTGAAAACTCTTCTAAAGTTTCAAATTCCAATACATTCCCTTTTTTTGTGTCTTGACTCAGTCTAGCAAGTCTGTCAGTATCCGAAGGAAAAGTAGCGTTTGGGTTTTTACTTTTAATTAGATTTCTAATTTTTTCAATAGTTACTTCTTCTTGTTGGATGTCATCTTGAATGTCTTCTTTTTGACAAGAGAAGATGAATAGCCCTAGTAAAATAAATGCTACGTTTTTCAAAATTTTGTATTTTAAATTCTTCATAATTTAATATTTAGATAATTATTTAATCACCATGATCATTTAGAGACATTCAAGGTTTATGTCTGCTTCTTGATTAAAAAATAAAGCTACCTTAAAGAAAGGCAGCTTTACCAAAAGAATTATTCCTGATAATTAATTAACTCCACCAGTACAAACTTTTTCTTTTACCCAACATCCACTATCAAGTACAGAACCCGGAGTAGGACATGGTGTTACATGTGTTTGAACATAGTGACAGCATTGATCACCCATTACATTATCACAAACATGAGTGAATGGTGTACCACCAAAAATAGCTTTCTGTTGTGCTTTGTTTAAAGCTTTTCCTAGATTTAATAAATTTTTCATAATTAAAATATTTAAAATTAAATTAACCTTGGTCATTTAAAGACACCCAAGGGTTGTGTCTATTCCTCGCGAGAGAATATTTTAATTGTTGAATACATTTTTTAATTGATAAAAAAAGCGTTCAATCAATCTTAAATCTTCAGTAATGATTTTAGCTGAGCCGCGCATTTCATATCGAAACGGAATCTCTTTATCATAAGATGTGATGAGTTTGGATGGCAGGGATACAGTAATTAAATAATAGCCATCTTCGTCAGCCAAAAGTGAAATAGATTCTATTTGACCTTTGATGTCACCATACTCAGCTTCGGGATAATTTTCAAGTTTAATTTGTACCGTCTGTCCTATTTTTATTTTTCCAGAGTTCTGCGCTGGTGTTTTTAGTTTTGCTATATAGGATGAATTTTGCTCAGGAATAATTGTAAATAATAATTCGCCTTGATTAACAGTTTGATGTTTTGTCCAGAGTTCAGAGAATGCTACTTTTCCGTTAATATCTGATGTGATTGTATAGGTCATTTCCCAATCTATAAGAGCTCTTTTGAGTTGATTAAAGGATTGAATTACATTTTTAAGTAGACTTATTTCTTCTTTAGTTTTTTTGATTGAAGTACTAACTTCATTGGTGTTGGCATTTGCAATGGCTTCTTTTATTTGAGATATGGAAGCATCCATATTAGCAAAATTACGTTCGGCTTGAAGATATTTTAACTCTTCAGACTCTAAAGTTTGTCTAGAAATAACTCCATTTTCAAAAAGGCGTTGTTGTCGTTCTAAATATTTTTTCTGATACACTAGCTCAGTTTCGTTTGTGCGCTTTTGAGATTGAAGAGTTCTTAATCTTGTGTATAATTGACCTTTTGAAAATTGATTTCCATTTTGCTCATTTGCAAAAGGTTTGAGTTTTTGGTTCAATTGATATAAAATGTAATTATTTTCAAATAAAGCATATTCAGAATCTATGTCTCCTAAAAATAGAATAGGTAATTCGTCTATAGGATATTTGAAGTTTTTGTTATTGGGTTTTATAGTGTCAATAACAGATTTGAGTAGTTGTATATGCTCAAAGTTTGCTGTATTTTCAATAACTGCTATTGTATTGTTTTCTTTTAAAGTTTCATTATCAGTAATAAGTATAGAGTCTATTTTACCTGTGATTTGAGCATATTTTTTTTGAGGAGGTAGTTTTGTTGTTATATGTGCTTCAGATACAATAATATCAGGGTATTTAATAAACCATGACAGCATTAAGAACATTATAATGAATGCTAATATTAACAAATTACCATATCTAATCATCCAATTGGGAACTCCTTCTAAGAGTTCTTGAATATGTTCACTTCTGAGTTCAATATGTTTCTCGTTCTCTTTCATTTTTTGAGTATGCTATTTACCTAATTCAAGTTGATTTTTTACCAAGTTGTAATAGTAAGCTCTATTTTTTATTAGTTGGTTATGATTTCCTATTTCAACAATCTTACCTTGATCTAGAACTACAATTTGATGTGCATTTTTTACTGTGCTTAAGCGATGTGCTATGACAACAGCTGTTTTATCTTTGAAAAAAGTATTTAATTTTCCCATAATTACTTTTTCGTTATTGGCATCTAATGCTGAAGTTGCTTCATCAAAGAATAAAAATTTAGGGTTTTTATATACAGCTCTAGCAATAAGTAATCGCTGTTTTTGACCAGTGCTTAATCCTGTACCTTCGCTTCCAATTTTTGTATTATAACTTAAAGGCAATTGGTCTATATAATCAGAAATATTGGCCACATCAATAGCATGTTTTAAGCGATCAACATCAATATAGTCTTCTCCCACTACTATATTATTTGCGATCGTGTCATTGAATATGTAACCTTCTTGCATGACTACGCCGCAATTAGCTCTCCAAGTGCGCTGAGAGATATTGTTTAGGTTAAAGTTTCCAAGAGTTATATCGCCTTTATCAATTTCATAAAAACGGAGCAACAGTTTCATTAAGGTGGTTTTGCCACTACCACTAGCACCAACAATAGCGGTTGTTTTATTAGCTGGGATAGTTACCGATAAATCTTTTATGACAGGCTCTAGACCACCAACATATCGAAATGAAATAGTATTAAGTTTTAAATCAGCCTGTTTTGAGATTCTGGTAATTTTATGATCTTCAGGTTTTTCTTCGTCATCCATATTGTGAATTTCACCTAAACGTTCAATAGATATTTTTGCATCTTGTACTTCCCTCATAAAGTTGATAAATTGCATAATTGGTCCATTGAGTTGTCCTACCATGTAACTTATTGCTATCATCATCCCTAAGGTGATTTCACCTTCAACTACTAAGGTTGCAGATAAAATAGTAATGAGCATGTTTTTAAGCTCATTAATCAAGCTTGAACCCACACTTTGCACTTGTTCTAGCGCCAAATTTTTTGATGCAATTTTGAATAATTTGGCCTGTACATATTCCCAATTCCAACGCATGCGCCTTTCTGCATTATGCAGCTTAATTTCCTGCATCCCATTAATGAGTTCTATCACTTTACTTTGCTCATCACTTACTTGTGCAAATCTCTTGTAATCTAATTCTTTTCGTTTTTTGAAAAAGAATAAGACCCATCCAATATATAGAAGACTTCCTAGAACAAATACACTAAATATCTGCATGCTATAATAGGCAAGTACAATACTGAAAATAATGAGATTGAAAAAAGAAAACAATATGGTTAGTGATGATGTTGTTAGGATACGCTCTATACGTTTATGATCATTAATACGTTGTAATAAGTCTCCAGTCATTCTTACATCAAAGTAGGAGATTGGGAGCTTCATTAATTTGATAAAGAAATCTGAAATGAGTGAGATATTGATACGCGTGCTCAAATGCAATAAAATCCAACTTCTTATAATTTCTAATGAGGCTTTACCTACAAATAAAGCTAGTTGAGCAAAAAGAATTAAGTAAATAAAGTTAAGATCTTGATTTTGAATCCCTACATCTACAATACTTTGCGTTAAAAAGGGCAGTACCAGTTGTAATAGACTTCCAGCGATTAATCCAATAATTAATTGAACTACAAATTTTTTATACTTTAATAAATATTTGAAGATAAAACTGAAGCCAAATTTCTCGTCGTTATCAAATTCAGATTGATAAAATTTAGGAGTGGGATCTATCATCAAGGCAATACCCTCTTCAGTATGCTCATCTGCATTTTCTCCAATCCAATATTTAATGAACTCTTTTGTAGTATAAGTTATTAATCCGTGAGCTGGGTCAGAAATATATATAGTGTCATTCTTTATTTTATAAAGAACAACATAGTGATTTTTATTCCAGTGAATAATACACGGTAAAGGAGCCTCTTTGAGTTTTACAAAAGCTAGTTTAATACCTAGGGTTCGAAACCCTATTGATTCTGCGGCATCACTCATACCCATTAAACTACTTCCTTCACGCGTTGTTTCACTTAAACGTCTTAGTTCTTGTGTGTTAATTGTTTTGCCATAATATTTGGCAACAATTTTTATACATGTTGGACCACAATCTTTGGCTTCTGTTTGTTGATATGTAGGAAATCGACTTTTCAATTATGATTATTTTATTTAAACTTTTTAAGACTATATTAGCGATGAATATTTATGATGCTGCATGTGTTGTGTCTATTCTTCGCGAGAGAATAAAGTGTTCATTCAAAGCCCTTTTAAGGGCTTTGTTGTTATGTTTTTAGTGTCTCACGAAAGGAATGTTGTAGCTGTTTGATTCAAACTGTTCTGCTAAATCATCTATAAAGTAAATAAGGTCTTTTCGATCATAAATTTTAGGATAAGATTGTCCATTAATTAGAATTTCTGGTGTAAAGTTGATATTGTTGTTGCTGCACCAAGAATCTTCTTTTTGCAAAACAGTTAGATATTTTTCTGGATGAAAACAGTTTTGCCATTTTTTTAACCACTGTTCAGCAGAATAATCCCCATAGATATCGTTCATGGCATTTAAGCAATTTTCTGGCCCATCTGTTTGATATAGTTCTAAAAGCCTAGTGCTTACTTTAACAGCTGGACTATCGGCATTTTTAGAATCTACATTAAATCTGATAGTAAGTGTGATTACATCTAAGTAGCGATTTGAAATTTGAGTTACTAAGTCATGAACTGTACGACAATGGCCGCACATTGGATTGGTAATTATAGTAATATTAAAATGACTATTTCTGTTGCCGTAGACGATTTCTTTTGTGTTATCTATATGAGTATTAATAACTTTAGATTTGTTAAGTTGATTACTAAATAACTCAAAGTTTCTTTTGAACTTGAAGTATTTTAATTTTGTTTGATTGAGTGTTTTATTTGCTTTTTGAGCTTCGGAAATTATAAACCATAAAGCTCCTATGCTTGTAAAAGAAAGCGCAGAAATAAGAATACTGGTAAATTTATAATTTGGATTGAAATCTAAAAGAGAAAGACCAACTTGAAACCACATTAAACCTACGATAGATAAGCAAAGAAAGCACCATTTTTGTATGACTGCATATTGGTAATATATAGAATAGATAGTTATTGGTAATGCGGCAACAGTAATGAGTTTTGGAATAAAAATAGTGTTATTACTTATTGCTAGAAGAAAAGTTGTTAAACTCAATCCTGAAAAAAAGATAAAGCTCAAATCGGTTAATTTGAAACCTTTGAAAATCGTTGCGCCCTTAGATGATAATACAGCATCACAGCTCTTTTTTTCGGTAGGATTAGAACAAAAAGCGTTACCCAACATTGTACTTTCACCTTGTTCTTGCTTTATAATGGTCGTCGTTATGTAGATACCAAAAACAGAGGTAAGGAAAAATACTAAATTTAACCATCCTAGATTTGAATTTATTAATATAAAGCCAAAAAGGAGAACCGTACAAATAGAAAGAGTTTTAACAATAGCTGATTTTGAATTAGAGGTATTACTTCGATTAGATTCATTTTCATCAACAGCTAATACTATACCTGTAAACTGATCTAAAAAATCATGTTGCGCTATCGTTTTTTGATTTTTTGGACCAAATACAATACGGTAATTATTTTTTGATTTGGTAACGACAACAAATTGTTTTTGCTGTTCAATGTCAACTTGAGCTAAGAACGTATCTGGTAATTGATTTAATGTTTCAATAGTTTTAGGCACATCTAAAGCTATGTTTTCAATATTGAAATGATCCAAAACTCCAGTTATGGCATGTAAGCTTGGATACGTTGGATGACTTTGAATTTGAAAATTCAACTCATTGAAATCAATGTTAAGGTTATTCTCTTTTAGTAATTGTTGTACTTGGTAACTTAATGCGTCTTTCACAGTCGTAAGGTGTTGTATTTACCTACTGTTCCAAAGACATTTAATATGTTACCCTAATTAGTTGTGTTTTTTTTTTTCTTCGGAAGAATAAAGTGATGATTATCAATGAAATAATAGCAAAAATAAAATAGTAAATAGTATCGAAATCATTATTAAATTCGATGTCGCTAGCATCGCCAATTAGAATAAACGAAGACCAATAGTATGGTGAAGCTTGACTTAAAGAATTATTCTCTAGGTACTTCAATTTTGCGTTATGAAGTGCTAAAGATTTATTTTGACCTTCTTTTAAGTTTTCATAAAATGAATTTAGCAATTGGGTAGATGCCTTATCGTTAACCTCCCAAAGTGTTGGTAGTACGCTATGCGATCCTGTATTAAAGAAACCGCGAGATAAACTCATAACACCTTCACCTTTATATAACTCACCTAAAGAAGTGTTGCAAGCACTTAATACAACTAAGTCTGGAGTATTATTTAAATGATAAAGATCATTTAAATCTACTTTTGAGTTATAAAAAGAAATCCATGGGCTGATACTATCATTAGCATTAGCATGAGAGGCAATATGTATGATTTTAGAATTATGATTTTTATTTAAAAAAGTTTCTTTTAATGCATTTTTTCTAAGATATAGCTTAGAAGAAATTATACGATCAATAGATTTTAATTCTTCCTCAGAATAGGAAAGCGTTGAAAGGTTAGATGTAAATTCAACTGGAGCAAAACCTGTGAGGTTGTATTTGTTTACTCTATTAATTTTATCATTTTCACTCAAAAATGTAAGCGAATATGCATAGTTTATTTCATTTTGAAATATAAGATAACTGTTTTCATCTGTTGAGGTAAGAAGTGATTCAAAAGGAATATTTTGCAAATAATAATCAGGAACAATCGTTAACTTTTTATCATTTATAAATGGGTGAATTTCCTTAGGAAATAATGTGGAATACATCGTATACGAGACCGTTTTAAATGAGTCAATGGCTTCTTGATTATCAAATGGTGTTTCTAATAATCTCCTATATGTAAGCGCTAAATCCTTTAATGCATCAAAATCTTCAATTTTGAATAGTTTAGTAATGGTTTTCGATATTAGTAAGCCATAACCTTCTTCATCATCAAGAATGTATTCTAGATATGCATTATTGTCGTCGATATATTCCGATTTGAATGCTTCTAAATTTATAACATTGGCTGCTTTATGAGTTTTGAAATAAAATTTGGTTTCCGAATCAAGAGAATTTATAAACTCATTATAGTCATTTTTGGCTAATAGTAAAAGACTTTGAACAGAATCTGTTTTTTTAGAAACTGAAAGCTCTTCTAGCTTAGCAATTTCATTTTTAAAAGCCATTTCTTGATTGATTATTTTTTCAGAAATATTAGAGTTATTTCTCGACACCTTTAACATTACATCTTCTAATAATAAAAAGGACTTATTTTTTTCAATAAAATAGAAGGCTCTTTCATAATCTTTTGATAAATAGCTGGCTTTTACAGCAGACATATAAATTTCAGTAGCCGTTTTTCTCCAAAATAATTTTGACTTATATTCTTGACTTTCTAACCTGGCTTGTTCTACCAAATAATGTGCTAACTCTAAAGTTTTTAATGCTTCTTTTAGATAGTCAGTCTTACTAGATTCTTTTTCAGCTAATTTTAACCAAACATTTGCCTTATCGCTAAGTCCAGCAATCAACTGAAATTTCATTTTTGAATTTGACAAATCTTGTTTAGTTGGAAGATTTTTAATGTTAGACGTGTCTAAGTCAACTAATTTAGAGATAGCTGTTTGAGCATTTGTCAGAGCTTTACTATAATTTTCAAAAAACAGATAATGAATACTAAGGTTTCTATGAATCATAACTTCAGTGGCGGTATCCAAATAATAACTCAAAGCTTTATTAAAATAAAGCTCAGCATCTTCACTTTCAGACTTTAAATATAGAACACCAATATCATTATAAGTTTTTCCTAATAAATAATCATTTTCTAATTCCATTGCTATAGATAAAGCTTTATCTAAATTGATTTTTCCATTAGAAAAATCATAATCAAACCTATCTATATAAATATTGCCTAATTGATTATATAATGTATGTATATATTTTTTACTTACATCGTTGGAAGACTCTTCGTCTGCATTGGTAATATTTACAAACTCTGTTGCACTAGATAATACATCTACACCATACTTTAAGCTATTAGGTGTATTTATTCGTTTACATGCTTGACCTATCCCTATAGCACTTCTTACGTAATAATCATTAAAATTTAGTCGTTTAGCGATAGTTTTACTGAGTTCGTAATGATCTTTTGAATTATGATATTGCCCTATAGTAAAATAAATTTCAGCCATTTGAAATGCTCCTTGAATTGCATATTTATCTGGAGTTTCATATTGAAGTAGTCTATTGTATGTTTTTAGAGCGTTTTCTAAATCATATGTTTTTCTTTCGTAAAATCCAAGACTGTATAAGTTTCTTCTGTATAATGTTGTTTTGTTATAATTAAGAGAATCCATTTGCTGTAAATTCTCTTTGTTGAGTTCAATAGCTTTTGAGAGATTACCTTGTTTGCGATACCACTTTGCTAATTCATATGTTTCTAAAAATAACAGATCTAAATTCTCATTTTTTTTATGAGCATTAAGTAGAGAGTCAAACTTTTGTTCTTTTTCAAGTTTGTCAACTTTACTTGAAGAGATATCTTTAAAAGTTTGCGAAATATCCTGTGAAAAAATTCTAATGGATGTGATTAGAAATAATCCGATTAATATTGAGTTTTTCAATTTGTGGTAATAATTATTAGGTTAATAAAAGGCAAAAGGGTAGCTTTTACACTACCCTTTGAATTTTTAATCTATAATTTCGGTTGAAAAGCAATAAGCATAATCTACACTAATGTCTGGATCATCTGGATCAATAACTGTATTATCTGGGTCTGGTGGTGGTGGATCTTTTTTCTTACCATTAACATCAGTAACACCAGTTCCAGTTGAGTTACTAGTACTTCCTCCATCAGAATTACCAGTATGGTCGTGTCCTGGTATTACACCGTCTTGGTGTCCTATACTAGATATATAGGCATTAAACTCATGTACATCTACTATCCATCTTTCAATATTTCCACAATCTGGGTTTGACGCATATTCAACTGAAAAAATTGTAAAATTGTTCATCATTTCATTTCTGTAATGAATATTAAATGGGCCAACAAAACTACCTACATAATTTGCCTCTAACAAGGACATATCTAAATACATTGTATAGGTGTGAGTACCAAAAGGAATTTCATTTAATACAATCAAGTTTGGGTTGTTCAAAGGAATTGGATCAGATGTCCGTTCTTGATTTGAGTTTTCGTTGTGAGATTTTTTTGAATAGGTTTCTGTCTTTAACTTTTCTTCAAGAACTGATTCTTCATAATCTGTTTGAAGTTGGTCAACAGAACAACTCATCGATAGCATTAAAGCTAAAACGGTGAGTAATTTAAATGTGTTTGTTTTCATAATATTTGTTGTTTTCCCCATCTGTTCATAAATATATATATTTGTTACCCATAAAAAAATAAAAATATTCAAGCGACAATAAAAACAGATGAAAGACCCTCATTATTTCTTAAACGGACTCGTTAATAATAATGAGCGTATTGTTAGAGAAATTTATAAAAATTCGTTTCGTCAAGTCTTGAGTTTTATTTCAAACAATAGAGGTCAACGTACAGATGCTGATGATATTTTTCAAAAAGCTTTAATGCAAATCATGGTTCGGGCAAAAACCAGACCCTTTTCTATAAATTCATCTTTTGAAGCCTTTTTATTTGTGTCCTGTAAAAACTTATGGCGCAGAGAATTAAATAAAAAGAAAAGAGAGGTAACAAATGATCAGGTTATTGAACATATAACTGAAGAACGAGACTTAGCTTTAAGTGTTCTTGAACAAGAGCGTTGGGAATTTTTTCAAGAAAAGCTTAAATTGATCTCTGATAATTGTCAGCAGGTATTAAAACAAGTTTTTAGTAAAATGTCTTATAAAGATATAGCTGAACGACTTGGATATAATTCTGAGAATGTTGTAAGGCAAAGGGTTTTTAAATGTAAAACCAAGCTAGTAGAATTAATTAAATCTGATATGAAGTATCTACAGCTAAAAGAAATATGAGTCTAACTGAGAATCAAATACAGCAAATTGAAGACTATCTTAAGGGCAAGCTTTCTAAAGAAGAATTACTAGTTTTTGAGAAAGAGTTAGAGACTAATTCTAAATTACAAGAATATCTTGACATTGCCAAACAGATGGAGGTTGTTTATGGTGATGACAATTGGCTGTTTGCTCAAAATAAAGATTCTGAAGATTTAAAAACTATGGAGGGTTATCTCAATAGTGAAGAAGGGCAACAAGCGAAATTTTTTTTTGAGAAAATGAAAGCTTCTAATACTCCTGTAAGGCGTATAAAGAAGTCTTATGTATATATTGCAATTGCAGCCTCATTGTTACTGCTTCTAACCATTCCTTTTGTCTTGAATTCAAATTTAAGTTATGATGAATTGTATGCGAACTATTCAGATTACTCTAATTTACCTTCTTTTGTTAGTAGAAATAATGCAGCACAAAATAGATTAGCTGAAGCCGAAGAATTATTTAAAAATAAGAACTATAAGGATGCTTTAGAACTATTTCAATCAAACCTAGAAGCATCAAACAATAAAGGTTCCATTTATATATATCAAGGCTTATCTCAAATTGAGTTACAACAATATAATCATGCAGAGCAAACTTTTAATACACTTATTGGGAGTGGTTTAATTGATTCTGAAAAAGGCTATTGGTATAAGGCTTTACTGTATTTGAAGCAAGATAAAAAGGAGGAGTCAAAGGCCATTTTAAATCGCATTATTTCTGAGTCGCTTTTTAATTATGAAAAAGCCAAAGACTTACTAAACGAGTTGTAAATGAATAAAAAAACGATTTATTCAATTATAGCAGTTTTAATAATTGTTGGTATTTATGGGTATGAGCATTTTTTAAAAGAAGAAGCTTCTGCCGAAATAATTAAACAAGGTCAAACAGTTAAAACTGATACCAACGAATACTTTTTACCTACAAGCACCACAGGACAAATTGTGCATCATGATGGTTATTCTTTATCATACAGTGAACCTCATGAACAAGCCGAATGGGTAGCTTACGAATTAAAGAAATCGCACTTATCTAATACCAATTTTAAACGCCCTTATTTTGAAATTGATAACACCGTAAAAACTGGTGCAGCCCATTGGCGAAATTATAAGAAATCTGGTTATGATCGTGGGCATTTATGTCCTGCAGGAGATAGAAAGTATAGTCAGGTTGCACATGATGAGACCTTTTTAACGAGTAATATTAGTCCGCAAGAACATAGTTTCAATTCCGGAATATGGAATACGCTTGAGCAAAAAGTGCGTTATTGGGCAAGAAAATATGATGGGGTTTTTGTGGTTACTGGAGGTGTTTTAAAAGGAAAGATGAAAACAATAGGAGAAGAGGAAGTTAGTGTACCCAATCAGTTTTATAAAGTCCTCATCGATAATAATACGGGTAAAACAAAGATTATTGCATTTTTAATGCCTCATAAAAACTCTAATGAACCACTTTATAAATTTGTAGTGTCTGTAGATGAAGTAGAACAACTTACAGGAATTGATTTCTTTCCAGAACTTGATGATGCTACTGAAAATAAGCTAGAAGCATCAAGTAGCTATAAAGATTGGAGTTTTAATTAAACAACTTCAGTTTTCTCAATATACCTTTCCAACGTAAAGCTCGAATAAATTGGCCTTGTTCTTTAGTTACCAAATACTGTGTATTGGTACGTTTCGCTCTAAAATATCCAGACATATAGTCTTTAAATAGTTTAAAACTTTTCTTTTTTGAAGCTAATTTTAATGCTGAAATGAGAGTAATTATAAAACCATAACGCATTTTGTACATAGCTTCACCTTGCAAATATTTTGAAGCCTTGTTGTAACTAATTCCTGTAGGTTTAAGATGTTTAACATGCAGAGATTCGTCAGTTAACAATTCCCAATTATGGTATTTAGCTAGAAGCTCATCAACAGTATCCCAACCCATAGACGGTTTGAGTTTGTCAATATCTAGAAAACACTGTTTTCGATAGGCTTTCAATGCACCGCGAATATGGTCTTTACGTGTGAGATTTTCTAATACCCAATTACTATTTTTTTCAATATAGCAGAAACCTGCTGCCATTCCTAAAGTTTTATTTTGATTGAAATGCTCTGCCAGTTGTTCTAAATAATTCTCAGGGAAAATAAGATCGGCATCAAACTTACAAATCACGTCATATTGTTCATCTAGTGTGTTATAACCTTTGTAAAAAGCATTAATGATCTTAGAACCTGGTAAATGCTCATCTGTGGAAACCGTATTGACTAGAGATATATTAGAATGTACTTCAGCGTAAGCTTCGATAATTTGTTGTGTGCGATCTGTAGAATTATCATTGACGACTACAATACGTTTTGCAGAAAGTGTTTGAGAAGTTAGAGAGTCTAAAGTTTGAGCTATAGAATCTTCTTCATTATGAGCTGGAATGACAATATAGAAGTTCATTATTTTATTCGTTCGGCATAAACAATATAATATCTTGGTGTAAACCAACGTAATAATGGACGTATTCCAATCTTTTTTGTTGGATTTGTCCATTTTTCAGTAGCAATAATTTTCCAACCTGCTTTTTCCAGTAACCAATCAAATTGCCAATCTTCAAACTCATGGTAATGTCGATCTCGCATATCTGTTTTACTTCTATAAGCTGAAGCAAACCATAATTTTAGTGGAATACTAGCTACTAGCTTATCTGCTTTGATTGATCTTAAAACAGTGAAAGGAGAGAGGAGGTGCTCAAAAATTTCAAAAGCGGTAACGACATTTGCTTTTGAATTTTCTATTTCCGAAGTGTCAAAGTCTAAATCTATTCCTGAAGTGTTTTCAACAGAAAACCCGTTTGATTTTAAAATATCTGACAATGGATTTTCAACACCTAAATCTAAAATAGATTCGGAATTGTCAATATGACTTTTTAAAAACTCAACTGTATGTTTAAACCGTTTATTGGGAAACGTTTTTTCGTACATTATTAATATTTGTATACAATGGCATTAATGTGCATTCCTGCACCAACGCTAGCAAATATAATAACATCACCTTTATTAAGGGATTGATTTTTAATTTTATTGTTACGAATTAAATCAAAAAGTGTAGGTACTGTAGCAACAGAACTATTACCAAGCTTATGAATACTCATTGGCATCACACCTTCTGGCGCTTGTGTTTTGTACAATCTATAAAAGCGTTTGATAATGGCTTCATCCATTTTTTCATTGGCTTGATGTATCAATATCTTTTTAACATCTTTTATATCTACACCACTTTGGTCAAGACAAGATTTCATGGCATTAGGAACATTATTCAATGCAAATTCATAGATCTTACGACCATGCATTTTAATATATCTCGTATCACGACATAGGTCTTGATTGTTAGAATTTCCGAAGTACAAATAATAGGCTTCATCGTAGGTATATGACGCTGTCTCATGTGCTAAAATCCCGCCTTCTTCATCATCAGAGGCTTCTACAACTGTAGCTCCAGCTCCATCACTGTAAATCATTGAATCCCTATCGTGTTTATCGACAACACGTGATAGCGTTTCACTACCAATAACGAGGCATTTTTTAGCCATACCAGCTTTTATAAATGCTTGTGCCTGAATTACACCTTCTACCCAACCTGGGCAACCAAAAAGAATATCGTAAGCCACACATTTAGGATTTTTTATACGTAAGCTGTGTTTGACTCTGGAAGCTAAACAAGGTAAAATATCAGATTGAACAGTATTCGATTTTACGTCACCAAAATTGTGAGCACAAATGATATAATCTAATTCTTCTGCGTTAATATTTGCATCTTCTATGGCTTTTTGCGCAGCCAAGAATCCTAAATCTGATGAGGTGAGTTGCGGATCGGCATAACGTCGTTCAACAATACCAGTAATAGCTTTGAACTTGTCTACAATGATTTCATTTGGATGCTCGATATGACTTCCATCAATATTTAAAAATTTATGTTGATGAAAATCTTCATTTTTTTCTACTTCATTTGGGATGTAACTTCCACTTCCTGTTATTTTTATTGACATATGTTGTAATTTTTGAACATTACGATTTACTAATGTAGTTAATTCTAAATGTCTTGAGACAATCTTAGTTAAATAAGTTAAGATTTTTATCAAATTCTTAAAAAATCGAGTGTTAATTGCCTATAATTAAAAAAGCGCACCTCTTTTTGGCACGCTTTTAAATTTAAATTAAGTTTTGACTAGACTTCCATATATTCTTCAATAGGAGCACAAGTACAAATTAAATTTCGATCTCCGTAAGCATCATCAACACGACGTACACTTGGCCAAAACTTGTTATCTCTAACATAGTCTAAAGGAAATGCAGCTTGTTGACGTGTATACGGTAAAAGCCACTCATCACTGGTGATCATATCCATGGTGTGAGGTGCATTCTTTAATACATTATTATCATTTTCTTTTGTAATGACATCAATCTCATGCTTGATTGAAATCATTGCATCACAGAAACGATCCATTTCTTGTTTACTTTCGCTTTCAGTAGGTTCTATCATCATTGTGCCAGCAACAGGAAAAGATACGGTTGGCGCATGAAAACCATAATCCATCAAACGTTTAGCAATATCAACCACTTCGATACCATGTGCTTTAAACGGTCGACAATCGATAATCATTTCATGTGCTGCGCGTCCACGTTCTCCAGAATATAAGGTTTCATAAGCACCTTCAAGACGCTTTTTAATGTAGTTGGCATTTAGAATAGCCATTTCTGTTGATCTTTTTAATCCAGAGGCCCCTAACATTTTAATGTAACCATATGAGATGAGACATGCTAAAGATGATCCAAAAGGAGCACTCGAAATTGCAGTAATCGCTTTGTCTCCTCCTGTTTTTATTAATGGATTTCCAGGAAGGAATGGTACCAACTGTTTTGCTACGCATATTGGTCCAACACCTGGTCCACCACCTCCATGAGGAATGGCAAACGTTTTATGTAAATTAAGATGACAAACATCGGCACCTATGTTTCCAGGATTGGTTAATCCTACTTGCGCATTCATATTTGCACCATCCATATAAACTTGACCACCATTATCATGAATAATTTGTGTGATCTCTTTTATTGCAGATTCATACACGCCGTGTGTCGACGGGTAAGTTACCATTAATGCAGATAGATTGTCTTTATGTAACTCTGCTTTCTCACGTAGATCTTCGACATCAATATTTCCTTCCTCAGTAGATTTTGTGACAACAACCTTCATTCCAGCCATAACTGCACTTGCTGGATTTGTTCCGTGAGCAGATGATGGAATAATACAAATATTTCTATGGTGATCACCACGAGATTCATGGTAAGCTTTAATCACCATAAGTCCGGCAAATTCTCCTTGAGCTCCAGAGTTTGGTTGAAGAGATGTACCTGCAAAACCTGTAATTTCGGTCAATTGGTCTTCAAGTTCTTTTAGAACTGTATGATAACCATTAGCTTGTTCTACTGGAACAAATGGGTGAATTTTACCCCATTTAAACCAACTTAAGGGTAGCATTTCTGAGGCAGCATTAAGTTTCATTGTACAGGAACCCAATGAAATCATAGAGTGATTTAATGCCAAATCTTTACGCTCTAAAGATTTAATATAACGCATCAATTCAGTTTCAGAATGATGCGTATTAAAAACAGGTTCTTGTAAAAATTCTGTTTGACGTTTTAGAGCATCATTAATTTCATTTCCTTCAGTAATACTGCTAATATCGATAGCATCTTTATTGACGCTTTTTGCAAACACAGAAACGATAGCATTTAATTCGGCTAAGGTTGTTGGTTCATTTATAGATAATACAACTTCATCGTCGCTAGGATAGTAGAAGTTAATATTATTGCTTTCTGCTTCTGCCTTGATCGTTTTGGCATCTGCTTTTAGATGTAATGTATCAAAGAAGTTAGTGTTGATTTGTTCAAAACCTAATGCTTTTAAAGTATTGGATAGGGTTACCGCTTTGTTATGAATATCGCTAGCGATGAATTCTAATCCTTTCGGCCCATGATATACGGTGTACATTCCTGCCATAACTGCTAGTAAAACCTGAGCAGTACAAATATTTGATGTGGCTTTAGCACGTTTTATATGTTGTTCACGAGTTTGAAGCGCCATACGTAGGGCTCTATTACCATTTGCATCTTTAGTTACACCAATGATACGACCAGGAATATCACGTTTATATGCTTCCTTTGTTGCAAAGTATGCAGCATGAGGACCGCCATAGCCCATTGGAATTCCAAAACGTTGTGTGGTACCAACCACAACATCTGCACCAAACTTCCCAGGAGCTTCTAATTTAATCAAACTCATAATGTCTGCAGCGACAGCAACCTTAATTCGTGCTGCATTTGCATTTTTAATGAATGACTTAATATCTGTTACTTGTCCGTGTTTTCCTGGATATTGTAAAATAGCACCAAAGAAATCTTCGGAAAAATCAAACGTATCTTCGTTGCCTATTACTAATTCAATTCCGATAGGATTTGCTCTTGTTTGCAACAGCGAAAGTGTTTGAGGTAGTATATTTTCAGAAACAAAAAACTTATTGATATCAGCTTTTTTCTGATCACGTTCACGAACAGCAAATAATAAGCTCATCGCTTCGGCTGCTGCAGTACTTTCATCTAAAAGAGATGCATTAGCGATTTCCATGCCAGTAAGGTCTGTAACCATGGTTTGGAAATTTAATAAAGCTTCTAAACGACCTTGAGCAATTTCAGCTTGATAAGGCGTATAAGCCGTATACCAACCTGGGTTTTCTAAAATATTTCTCTGAATTACGGCAGGTAAAATTGTTGGGTGATATCCTAAACCTATATATGTTTTGAATACTTTATTCTTCTTTGAAAGGTCGTAGATATGCAATAAATACTCTTGTTCGCTCATTGGAGCATCAAGATCTAAATCTGACTTTAAACGAATACCATCAGGAATAGTTTCATAGATCAATTGTTCTGTAGAATCTACACCAATGGTTTGTAACATTTGCTTTTGATCCTCATCTCTCGGACCAATGTGACGTAGTGAAAAATCTGTTGTATTCATTAATGACGTTTGAGTTGTGTTTTTATTTTTGCAAAATTAAGCAAATAATACCCTATAATTGTTAACGAAAATGAAACTTTTCAACCATTTGAATTGGTTATTAACAGTTTGACTATTTTTGTAGTATGCGTGTTTTGAAAACCATATTGGATTTTTATATTAATAGTAGTATTCATGTGGCTTTAGCAGTATATGCACTGTCTTGGCTAACCTTGTTACAATTTGATATTGCCTATGATGAACATATACTTTATTTTATATTTTTTTCGACCGTTACAGGATATAACTTTATTAAGTATTTTGGACTAGCAAAATTTCATCATCGTAGTCTGGCAGGTTGGCTAAAAGCCATACAAGTTTTTTCATTATTTAGCTTTATTGCACTAGTATATTATGTCTTTAAACTTGAAAAGCAAACATTGATATATGTAAGCCTATTTGGAGTTATGACATTTTTATATGCTATCCCTTTAGTTCCAAAGAAGATTTTTTTAGATAAACAGCAAAATTTGCGAAGTATAAGTGGGTTAAAAATTTATATTATCGCTTTAGTATGGGCAGGCGTGACCGTTTTTTTACCACTACTAAACAATGAATATCCCATATCATATGATGTGATCATAACTACCATACAGCGATTTTTATTTGTCATCGCCTTGATGTTGCCTTTTGAAATTCGAGATCTAGTATATGATAGCTTAAAACTGTCTACAATACCACAGCGTATAGGAATTTTAAAAACGAAATTATTAGGATTTGTATTGCTAATTTTATTTTTTATCCTAGAATTTTTTAAAGATGAAATGAATCAAGACCGGCTTTTAATTCATATCATAATTACCATTGTTACTTTAGTGATGGTACTCTTTGCGAGAGAAAATCAGAATAAATATTATAGTGCATTTTGGGTAGAGAGTTTACCCATCTGGTGGTTGGTGTTACTATTGATGCTTCGCTAATTCCTTTTCAAAAGCAGATTTAAGGCCCTCTTTTGAGGATGCATCTAAGGTTACTGGCTTCTTTGTAACCAGCTTTGTTAATTTAGTGTTGTTTTTTGTGTATTTTCGACACGCTTTACAATACAGTAAATGTATATTTAATTTTATTTTTTCCCACAATGTAGCCTCTTTGTATTGTGTTTTATCACATACATGATTAGCTTCTTCACAAGGGATTATAATTTTGTTACTCATAATTTAAAACCAATTTTTTTCTAGGCAAGCAGCCATGGCTGTTCTAGCTCTATGGATGATTACCCATAGGTTAGACGCAGTAATGTCTAATTCATTACAAATGGCTTCAGTTTCATAATTTAAAATTGTTTTCATCTCGAAAACTTGAGCTTGCTTTTCAGGTAATTTTCCTAAACAGTTATCAATAGCTAGACCTAATTCTGTGTTTTCGATGGTATCTTCGGCCGTTTTATCAAAAGGATCAGCAACGCGTTCTTCTAACCAATCACCTTCACTTTCATCACCACTGTAGCTCATTCTAACTTCAGCTTTACCTTTATTAGAATTAATTTTACGGTAGTAATCAATAATCTTTCGTTTCAAAATAGAAATGAGCCAAGTTCTCTCACTTGCTTCTCCTTTAAAATTCTTCATAGATTTTAAACCAGCTACAAAGGTATCTTGCACTAAATCTTTTGCAATCTCTCTATCATTTACACGTGTGATGGTGTAATTAAAGAGATAATCGGAATATAGATTTATCCACTGATTTGGATCTATAACGTGTTTTGGCATTTCTTCTTCTGAAAAATTTATTTCAAAAATAATGTAAAAAAATGATTTTATCTAAAGTTTTAGCGATGTATGGTTTTTTTGTTTTTTACACTAACCTCTGAACCTTCTGCAAGAATCACAGAAGTTGGTTTGACCTTATCAAGAAATTTAAAAGATGTACCGTAATTAGACTCAAAATTTACATCAATTTTAAAGTTGATCACCTTTAGTTGTCGCCATGATGGATGTACCACTTCATATTCATAAGTTGTATTGCCATATTTAGTGTAACCAAAATAGTGTTCTGTTATAAATTGTTCTTCCGAGCCATCTGTAATGGCTGTATACTCTTTTTCAGTTTCTATCAAAATAGATTGCCAATCGTTCTTGAGTTTCCATTGGTATTCAAATTGTTTACAATTGTTATCCTCTATCCATCGGTGTTTCATTTTATGAGTTTCATAATGTTCATGATAGATAGAATTTGCAACCCAAGTAATTAGCGGTTTTGGAACAATTTCTTTAATAAATACCACACCTCTTTTATTATTGTGTTTAACATAGAACCGTAGGTTTACCTCTTCAAAGTTTACATGACCAGGAAGTTTTATACCTAAAACTTTTGTATTCATGAACATAAATCCAACGATGCTAACATAACATTTACCATTAAAAAAGTCTAATTCGGTTCCTTTAGGTACATAAGGAAGTAATACACTAGGATCAATTTCGTAGTTAATAAGCACTAGGTTTTTCCAATACGCGTTTAAGAAAGTCATAACTATTAGTTTAAAAGGTCATCAAGTGCAATTTCTATATCTGAATGTATGAATTTAAATCCGTTATCCAATAATCGTTTGGGCACTACATTTCTACTTTTTAATACTAATTCTGGTTCTGTACCAATAAGTTTTGCTCCAAGTCTAATAAGCCATTCTGGATGAGAGATTCCAACAGGCATGCGCATAACTTTTCTAAAGCCTTTCATAAGTGTTTTATTGGTTGTTGGTTTAGGAACAGATAGATTAAACTGCCCTTCAAGTTGTTTATTTTCAATTAAGAACTCTATAGCTCTAGCAAAATCCAGTTCATGAATCCAACTTACTTTCTGATTTCCAGAGGCCTGTTTTCCACCTAGACCAAATCGCACTAAGCTTTTTAAAGGTTTGGTTGCACCTCCTTTTTTTCCCATTACGATAGACGTACGTAAGGCGATCTTTCTAGTTTTAGGATTAGTGATTTCGTAGAAAGTTTGTTCCCAAGATTTTGCAATATTCATTGAAAAATCATTACCAATATCTCCATTTTGTTCTGTCATCTCTTTCTCAAGCGAATGCTCATATATGGTCGCTGTAGAGGAATTTAGCCAAACTTCAGGTGGTTGATCACATAAATTGATGGCTAAACCCAGAGCATGAGTAGAATCCATTCGAGAATCATAAATTAGTTTTTTGTTAACCTCATTATACCTGCAATCAACTGACTTTCCTGTAAGGTTTATGAGTATATCTGTTTGCTCTAAAATAGTCGTCCATTGATCTAGATCTTTAGCATTCCAATAGATATCATTATCCCGTTTTGGATCTCGAGTTAAGATAAAAACTTTGTTTCCTTTTTTAGAGAAGTAGCGCTCTAGGATTTGTCCTAGAAATCCGCTACCTCCCGCTATAGTTATTGTTTTCATTGTTTCTGAATTAAATAGGTTATTGCTTTAGTCCAGCATCATAAATAGGTGTTTTTGTTACTGTTTTATGACCTTGTCTAGACTTACGTCGCCCTCTAAAAAAGAAGTATAGATTAATAAACAACATCACACCTAAATAGATAGAGAAACCACCAATTTTCCGACTTAAAATTTCTATGAGTGTTTGATAGCTCATACCTTTGCTGTTGTAGTATGTGATTTTCAGAATTAATAAAGCCCAACCAATATTGATAAGATAAAATCCTATCTCAAAAAGTTTGTTGGTCGCTAAAGCAATGTCTTCTTTGCCTTTAAAGATGTCTAGCATAAAGTATTTACCATTTTTAAATAACATTTTTGATACATAAATAGTAAGTACGATGACTATTGGTAAATAGATAAGATACCCGATAATGATTTTTGAATTGTCCATGATTTATTGTTTTAAGGTTTTTGATTTTACGAGATAATTGAGCCAGAGCACGTTGTTATAATGTAATAGTGCAAGGCCTATGATAATAATACCGAGATGCTCGCTTAATGTATTGAGCATTTGTGGTACAGATGTAATTGTTTCCCAATATGCTAGCGTAATAACCGCATAGCCAAGATTAACTAGATAGTAACCAATGAGCAGCAGGTTATTAATAGATTTTACTAGTGATGTATTTTGCTGAAATAGGTATAACAAGAACACTTCACCATGTGTATAAAACATCCAGCCTACTTTTACCATGATCACTGCAATGATTGGTAGATAAATGCAATATGTAAGGATGTTGTAGTTCATGATTTTTATATTAAACTTTCAGAAAGTATTGAAAGCGTGTTTTAAATTTTTTTGCTGTGTATGATGTAGCTTAAATGAATTAAGAGATATGGCGGGATAATTAATACCCAACTTAGTCTAGCAATAGTTCCATCCCAAAGTAAAAAGAAGGCAGCTACAAGAATAAAATAGAGATAGATCAATTTATCTTTAGGACAAACGATTAGAAATAGAATAGCTGCTATAACCTGTAAGAAGCCAGTGAATATAAGTCCGTAAGCGCCAAAGATTAAAAAGCAAAGTGCTATGATATTGGTGATTTTCGATAGTTTGAGTACAGTTTTCATAATTCACGTATTTATTAAACTTTCAGAAAAAATTGAAAGTATATTTTAAATTTTTTTATTTAATGAGTTTTAGTAACGACTTAGTAATCCAGTTTTGTTTTTGACTAACCAATTTGTTAATCATATCATCTGCTGTTTCAGTTAGGTCATGTAAGGCTTTGGTTTGTTTTATGAGTTCTTTTGTTTTTTCGGTGCCATCATCTTTAATGGAGGATACCTCTTTTAATACTTTTATTACAGGTTGAATTTCCCTACGACTACGCTCTTTTGCTATGGTTCGCGCGAGTTCTTGAACATCTTTTTCTGTAGTGAAATACTCTTTGCGTTCTCCTGGAATGATCTCTTTGGTCACAATACCCCAATCCATTAGCTGTCGTAAATTCATACTAGTGTTTCCGCGAGAAATTTTAAGGTCTTCCATAATGTCTTCCATAGACAAAGGTTTTGTTGAAATAAACAATAAGGCTTGAATTTGGGCCATCGCTTTATTAATTCCCCAAAGTGATCCTAGGCTTCCCCAAGTACTTACAAATTTTATTTTAGCGTCGTCGTAATTCATTAGTATTGTTTTACAGGACAAATATATAAAATATTTTAAACTTTCAAAAATTATTGAAAGTTTATTTTTAATTTATTTTTTTATTACATTTAGCTTACTAACTACTCTTACTATGAAAGGAACACTACTCTCTTTATTCTTTTGCTTAATTACTGCCTTTGGCTTCTCTCAAATTGAATTGCAACCAAATCCGAGTAATATTAACTCAGGAACATTTACTTTTAAATATGGAGAATTAGGAGATTATTCCATTTTTGATCCACTGGGTAATCCTAACTTATACCTCTATACGGGTTTACAAACTGATGCTGATCCTATAACTTGGGATTATAACGATGGTGAGTTTACATTAGCTAATCTTGGGCAAATGATTCCGTTAACCTATGATAATGGTTTGGGATATTATGTAGCAACGTTCAACCCTAAAACACGACAATATATAGAAGAGGTTTCTCAAAACCTTGTAACCGTGCCCAATGGAACTCAAGTTAATGATTGGTATTTTTTAATAACGACCAATGATCTATCACGACAATCTATCGATTTAAAAGGAACAGATTATGGTTTCAATGCGTCTACTTTATCGGTCAACGGCTTTTCAGTAGGAGATGATATTATAGTCCTAAATGGCAGCCTTAAGTTTTCAAAGCAAGGTACCTATAAAATTAAAGTTTATAATATTCTAGGTAAACTTATTCGGGATAAAAGTTTTATTATTACCAGTAGCTTAACACACGACTTAAAGTTAGAAAAGCATGGCATTTATATTGTAAAGATAACTTCGGGACAAACCACTAAAACAGTAAAACTACTACGACATTAGTTATCGTATCTGTAGATGAATATGATCATCATGACGTACTGCTTGACATCCGTGAAAACGTATTTTTGAATAGTGATTTAAGCTCAATGCGTCCTTGAGATAAGGTTCAATAAATAGTTTTTGTGATTTCGGGTGCTCAAGCAACTTTTGTATTAAAATGGCTGTGTTGTTTTTATCGAGTTCTAAATCATTGATGGTTCCAAATGTGAGGTATTTTGGAAAATTATATTGCCAATAGCCTTGATCTCTACATTTAGTTGAGTAGGTTCCGTTCTCTTTTACATAAACACCATAACCAGAAACAGAAGGCTTTTTGTTAGTGGGTTTCCCATCATTATCTAAATACTGAAATGAAATATCAATTTTTTTTCCATCATTGTGACTTAAATGCGGAAGTAAAGGGAATCCATCAAAAAATGGAAAGTTAGCATCTAAATAGGTTATAACCATCGGATGGTATTTCAAATCTTCCGCTGTATGTTCTAAAAGTTGTTTTAACTCAGGATCGACATAATTTCTGAAGAGTAGAGGATATATATAGTTTTTAGGTTTTAAATGACTAGAAATTATAGGAAGTTGTTCTCTGCCAAAATACTTGGCTATAGGCGGAACAATCAAAAGATTAAAAGCCAAATATATTACTGGAAATACGTAACGCTTCTTCTTTTTATATCGAATAGCAGTGATGCTGGATAAAATCCATATGATACCGCCAACTTGTGTTACAATAGTAAGACATACAACAGCGATAATATGGGCAAGCCCTTTTAGTAGTGACATTTATATCTAACGAGAAACAAGTACTATTATTTGGCAATCAATCCAGCACGTTTTAATAAAGCATCTGGTTGAGGTTCCTTTCCTCTAAAACGCTTATATAGCGTCATTGGATCTTCAATACCGCCTTGAGAAAGTACATGATCTTTAAATTTCTTAGCAACATCTTTATTGAATACCCCTTCTTCTAAGAAATATTCAAAAGCATCTGCATCCAAAACTTCTGCCCATTTATAACTGTAATAGCCAGAACTATAACCACCTTGAAAGATATGAGAAAAAGCAGTGCTCATACAGTTTTCTGCAACGTCAGGATAGAGCTTAGTATGCTCAAAAGCTTGTTTTTCGTGGTTTTTAACCGACGTTATTGACGACGGATCTTGGCCATGCCAAGACATATCCAATAGACCAAAGCTAATCTGTCTTAAGGTTTGCATACCTTCATGAAATGTAGCCGATGCCTTAATCTTTTCAATGAGCTCCATAGGAATCATTTCGCCTGTCTTATAGTGTGTGGCAAACAACTCTAAGGCTTCCTTCTCATAGCACCAATTTTCTAAGACTTGACTTGGTAACTCTACAAAATCCCAAAACACACTTGTACCTGATAAACTAGGATAGGTGGTATTGGCTAACATCCCATGTAAAGCATGACCAAATTCATGAAATAAGGTGGTGACTTCATTGAATGTTAAAAGTGAAGGCTTGCTTTTAGTAGGCTTCGTGAAATTACAAACGATGGAGATATGAGGTCTATCATTTACATCATGTTTAATATACTGAGGTTTATAAACCGTCATCCATGCACCATTACGTTTTCCTGCCCTTGGGAAGAAATCGGCATAAAAAATAGAGACCAAATTCCCTTTGGTATCGGTTACTTTATAGGTTAAAACATCTTCATGATATTTGTCTATAGTATTAATCTCTTCAAATTTTAAATCGTATAAACGTTCTGCAATAGTAAACGCTCCATCAATAACATTTTCGAGTTTGAAATAAGGTTTCAACTGTTCATCATCTAAGCTGAATAATTTTTGTTTTAACTTTTCAGAATAATAAGATCCATCCCATTTTTGAAGTTGATCAATACCATCTAAATCTTTGGCAAATTCTTGTAAGTTATTGAATTCGCGTACGGCTGCTGGTTTTGCTTTATCTAAAAGTTCATTTAAGAATGTTTCAACAGTTTCAGGTGTTTTTGCCATACGTTCTTCTAAAACAAAATGGGCATGTGTTTGATATCCTAAAAGATTGGCTCGTTCATGGCGAAGTCTTACAATTTGCAATACATTATCTTGATTGTCTAAATCATTTCCTTTAAAAGCTTTCGCTCCAGCTGCAATAGCTAATTTTTTACGTAGTTCTCGATTATCAGCATAGGTCATAAACGGAATGTAACTCGGGTAATCTAATGTGATTAACCAGCCTTTTTTACCTTTTGACTCTGCTAATTGTTGAGCGGCCTCTTTGGCGCCATCAGGTAATCCAGAAAGATCAGCTTCGTTAGTGAGGTGCATTTCGAAGTTATTGGTTTCGGCTAAGACATTCTCGCCAAATTTGAGTTTGAGTTTACTCAATTCTTTATCAATGGCTCTGAGTTGTGTTTTTTTATCTTCGGAAAGATTCGCACCATTTCTAGAAAAGCTTTTATATTTCTTGTCCAACAACGTCTGTTCTTCAACGGTTAAATCTAATGAAGCCTTTTGTTTATAAATAGTTTTTACACGCTTAAATAAATCTTCATTTAGGGTAATATCATTACCAAATTCTGAAAGGAGGGGAGAGACCTCTTGTGCAATCTTTTGGATTTGGTCGTTGGTTTCGGCACTGTTGAGATTAAAAAATAGACTAGATAATCGATCTAATTCTTCTCCTGAAAAATCCAAAGCTGCAATAGTGTTTTCGAAGTTTGGAGCTTCGGTATTTGCAGTAATGGCATCAATTTCAGCACGTGCTTTTTCTATTGCTTTTAAAAATGCAGGTAAATAATCTTCATTTTTAATTTTTGAAAAAGGGGCTGTATGGTATGGTGTGTTGAATGTCGAATTTAAAATACTCATTGTCTCTTAGTTGTATGCGTTGTAATCAATTAATGTTGTGCCTTTATCGTCTAATAAGCTTAAGTTACCATTAGAAAGTTTATAGGTCCATCCAAAAGGTTCATTCTCAATTTTGTAGTTCTGATATGTATCGGTCGTTTCTATAGGAATTAGTTTTTGAAGTCGATGTTTACGCTTTAGGTATAACGAATTATCAGACATTTTTACAAACTCAAAAAAGCCTTTCTCTTCAATGTTATTCATACGTTCGATATTCCATTTGCCAACTATGTCTTTAACTTCCAGCTGTGCTAATTTTTTTTGTTCTTCTTGAATTTTAAAAAGTGTTTCGCTTACAGTACTGTAACTTTTATTATTTAATTTTTCCAATAATGCGTTGTACTTGTTATCTTGTTGGAACAGTGAAAAGTCATAAAAGGTTATAGATATACCTTCTAATTGATAGGCTGGAAATTTACCTCCAAAAGACTCTATAACTCCTCCTGTTTTTTTACATTTTTGGATAATTGGCCAAAACGCAAGATTAGCATCTCCAATATAATTATGGGTAAAATTCAAAATGGGAACGACATTATCTGGAGTATATACGTCATCGCCATGAATTTCAAACATTAGAGCAGTTCTTATCATATTTGTTATTGAGATCGAATCGCCCTGTAAATGACCTTTAGTCTCTTTTAAATAGGTAATTTGATCTAGGTCATGGAGTTCTTTCCAGTAATTTTTTAGCTCTTGCTCGGTTTTCAATGCTGAAATTTCAGTAGTATATTGATCTAATAGTTCGTTTTTAGAACAATTGAAAATCAAACATAGGCCAAGCAATACAAGTGTTTTCTTCATTTAAAATAGAGTCATTTATTTTATTATATCATTAACTAATCGTTAAGAGCGATATATCAAATTAATTATTACTTTTGCACTATTATTAAAACTTATTTTTTGTAAGATTTAGTAAGAATTGATTAATAGCTCTAAAACCTCGTGTAAAAGCGAGGTTTTTTTATGTTAAGCCTATTATAGGTTCTTTGAAGATTCTATAACTTTAGCCTTTAAGCTTTCTTTGTAATTTAGTATTGTAGTTAATACTTTTTCATTAGACGACCCTATAATTTGAGCAGCTAAAATACCAGCATTTTTTGCACCATTTAAGGCTACTGTAGCAACAGGAACACCACCTGGCATTTGAAGTATTGACAACACCGAATCCCATCCATCAATAGAATTACTACTTTTTACTGGAACACCAATTACTGGTAATGGTGATAATGATGCAACCATTCCTGGTAGATGCGCAGCACCACCTGCTCCAGCAATTATTACACTTATCCCTCTAGTGTGGGCTGTCTTGCTAAAATCGAATAATTTTTCAGGTGTTCGATGTGCAGATACAATATCGACTTCAACGTCAATATGAAATTCTTTTAAGATGTCTATGGCATCTTGCATGACAGGAAGATCACTCTTACTTCCCATAATTACAGCTACTTTACTCATAATTATTTACTTATAACTTTTATCGTTTGCTTTACAGTTTCGGCTATGCGCCTAGCTTCACTTATGTCTTTGTTAACAATAGTCACATGTCCCATTTTACGAAAGGGTCGTGTTAGTTTTTTTCCGTAGATATGTGGTGTAACTCCATCGAGCTCCATAATATCAGTAATATTCTCATAAACAACATTTCCGGTATGCCCTTCAGCACCAACCAAATTAACCATGATACCACCAACTTTACTCTCTGTTTTTCCTAAAGGGAGGTTTAAAATTGCCCTTATGTGCTGTTCAAATTGAGAGGTATAACTGGCTTCAATCGTTTGGTGTCCAGAATTATGTGGTCTCGGCGCCACCTCATTTACAAGAATATCATCGGTTTCAGTTTGAAACATTTCAACAGCTAATAAACCAACATGATCAAATGCTTTTGACACCTTCATGGCAACATCTATTGCTTTATTTGCAACAGCCTCATCAATTCTTGCAGGACAGATTACATATTCAACTTGGTTTGCTTCTGGGTGGAATTCCATCTCCACAACAGGGTAGGATTTAATGGCTCCATTTTTGTTTCTAGCCACAATCACTGCCAATTCATTTTTGAATGGAATTAAGTCTTCAATAATACATTCACCATGAGGAAGGTCTTTCAAGTCTGATAATTGCCGTACTATTTTAACACCATTGCCATCGTAACCAAATTGTGCTGCTTTCCATACAAAAGGAAAATCAAGAACTTCATTCTCAAGTGCGTCTTCAACTTCAGAAAGGTAAGCGAATCTAGTAAAATCTGATGTTGGTATATCATGATCTCGATAAAACAACTTTTGAGTGGCTTTATTTTGAATCGTTCTCAATGTTTTAGATGATGGATAAACACTAACACCTTCTTTTTCTAATACTTCAAGTGCATCAACGTTCACGTTTTCAATCTCAAAAGTGAGCAGGTCTACTTGCTTTCCGAAGTTATAAACCGCATCAAAATCCATTAAATTGCCTAAAGTAAATTGATTACACGCTAGTTTACAAGGCGCTTCATTGCTTGCGTCCATAACATGTGTGGTAATGTCAAATTTACGTGTTGAATACAACATCATTTTGCCTAATTGACCACCACCAAGAATACCGAGTTTGAAATCTGAAGAAAAATAATTCATATGTGTTTCCTCTAAAAGGAAAATCTAAAAGTTAAACCTATCGCTTTTGTTTCACAAAAATACATTATAAAATAGAAAGGATTAACAAAAATGGAATTCAAAAATCGGTAATCGACAATCTATTGATTATCTTTGCTTTTTTAAAATCAAAATCTAGTGATTAAACTACACGATTTATACTTCAAACCTTTTATTTCTGAACAGGAAGTTGATGCTATTGTTCAAAATATGGTAGATGACATTGCTAAGGATATGCAAGACGATATACCTGTATTTGTTGGGATTTTAAATGGGTCATTTATGTTTGTGAGTGACTTTGTGAAAAAGTATCCAAAACCTTGTGAAGTCACATTTATTAAACTAGCGTCATACGAAGGCTTAAAATCTACCGAAGATATTCATCGCCTAATTGGTTTAACTCAAGATTTATCAGGACGAAAAGTAGTCATCTTAGAAGATATTATTGATTCTGGAAAGACCCTTGAAGAAGTTCATCGTATTTTTCTAAATGAAGGTGTAGACGAACTCAAGATCGCAACACTTTTTTACAAACCTGAAGCCTACAAAAAAGATTATAAACTACATTATGTTGGTAAAGAAATCCCAGACAAATTTATTGTTGGTTATGGATTAGATTATGACGGTCTTGGCCGTGATATACCAGCTATATATCAATTAAAAACAACACAACACATGACTAACTTAGTGCTATTTGGACCTCCAGGCGCAGGAAAAGGAACACAAGCTAACTTTTTAAAAGAAACGTATAACCTCATACATATTTCAACAGGAGATGTGTTTAGATTCAATATAAAAAATGAAACAGCCTTAGGGATGTTAGCTAAGTCTTATATGGATAAAGGTGAACTGGTTCCAGATCAAGTAACCATAGACATGCTAAATGCCGAGGTAGAGAAAAATGCAGATGCGAACGGATTTATATTTGACGGATTTCCAAGAACGAATGCACAAGCCGAAGCACTAGATAAACTCATGAATAGTAAAGATTCTCAAATTAATGCTATGATTGCCTTAGAGGTTGATGATGAGGTATTGGTTGAGCGTTTGTTAGAACGTGGAAAAACTAGTGGACGAAAAGATGATGCCGATGAGTCTATTATTAGAAACCGTATTACAGAGTATTACAACAAAACAGCAATATTAAAAGACTACTACACTGCACAAGACAAATACTTTGGTGTTGATGGCGTTGGTAGTATTAGCGAAATTACAGAGCGATTAAATGCTGTAATTGATAAACTTTAATTTTTTAATCGGTAAACGATTTTACATAATATAAGACTATGACTGAGGGTAACTTCGTTGACTATGTTAAAATGCATGTGTCCTCTGGAAAAGGAGGACAAGGCTCTGCACACTTACATCGAGAGAAATTTATAGAAAAAGGTGGTCCAGATGGAGGCGATGGTGGTCGTGGTGGTCATATCATTGTGCGTGGAAATTCTAATCTATGGACATTATTACACTTAAAATTTAAGCGTCATGCTCGTGCTGGTCATGGCGGACATGGCAGTAAGAGCAGAAGTACAGGTGCCGATGGAGAGGATGTTTATCTAGATGTACCCTTAGGAACCGTAATCAAGGATACTGAAACCGATGAGGTATTATTTGAGATTACAGAAGATCAAGAAGAACAAATCGTTGCCAGAGGCGGAAAAGGAGGCCTAGGAAACTGGCACTTTAAAAACTCACGTAATCAAACGCCACGTTACGCGCAACCTGGCCAACCTCTCGAAGAAAGAGACATCACCATAGAACTAAAAATCTTGGCAGATGTTGGTTTGGTCGGATTTCCAAATGCAGGAAAATCAACGTTATTATCTGTTATTACTGCTGCCAAACCTAAAATTGCAGATTACGAGTTTACCACTTTAAAACCTAACTTAGGCATTGTGGAGTATCGCGACTTTCAAACCTTTGTTATGGCAGATATTCCCGGAATTATAGAAGGTGCAGCTGAAGGAAAAGGCCTTGGTCATTACTTTTTACGTCATATAGAGCGTAATTCAATCCTACTATTTTTAATTCCTGCCGATGCCGATGATATTAGAAAGCAATACGATATCCTTTTAGATGAACTCAAACGTTACAATCCTGAGATGTTGGATAAAGAGCGTATGATTGCCATTTCAAAAAGCGATATGCTAGACGACGAACTTAAAGCAGAGCTTAAGACAGAATTAGATAAAACATTGCCAATCGATTACCTGTTTATTTCATCTGTAGCACAACAAGGCATCACACAATTAAAGGATAAGCTCTGGAAAATTCTTAACGATTAATAGTTGGGCGTTGCCCTTTTTCGTAATACTGCAAAGGGCCAGGCTCTCATCAGTCGCTTCTCGACACCTATCGAGAGAGCTCCAACAATGACTCCATCCTTAACGCAACGTATAAAGTTAAAGTTGTTAGTATCAATCATTTTTTGATTATCTTTAAAATAAAAAGCAATGAAATATCTCTCTCTTATATTGATGTTAGTATTAGTAACATCATGCAGCACTATTAGGGTTAATTACGACTATGAAAAAACGACTGATTTTTCGACTTATAAAACCTATAACTATTTTACAAATATAAACAGCGGAATGAGCGAATTGGATACCAAACGTTTGTTTAGAGCTCTTGACCAAGCCTTACAGAGTAGAGGGTATACGTTATCTGAAAATCCAGATTTTCTAATTGATATTGGCAGCAGTGAGTTCCAACAACAACGCAATAATAATGTTGGTGTTGGCGTAGGAGGTACAGGTCGTAATGTAGGCGGCGGAATTTCTATAGGCTTACCACTTGGACAAACTCAAATGGCTAGAGAAATTGTATTTGAATTTGTAGATGACACTAAAAAAGGACTATTTTGGCAGGCTGTTTCTGAGTCTAATTATAAACCAAATGCCTCACCTGAAAAACGTGAAGCACAGTTCAAAGCACTTGTAGAAAAAGTGCTAGAAGGATTTCCTCCAAAAGGCTAACTGACTCGATATCAGCGTTAAGTTCCTGTTAAGGGCAATAATTTTGATTATGGATTGTTTTATTTTTAAATAAACTTAAAACAACAACCATGAAAACAAAATCACTATTATTTATATGTCTTATTGCAGGTACATCTCTTTTTGCTCAGCGACGTTCAGTTATAGAAGTACCCAAAGGCTATTCTAATGACATAGGTCAAATGGTATCGATGTTAGATAACTTAAAAGCACGTGTCGAACGAAATGTCATTAATTTAGACCAAGACGGTACCGACTTCCTTTTAGATGATAAGGCTAATAGCCCTGGCGCTATTATTTATCACCTAGCTGCAACAGAAGCGTATTACCAAGTGTATACATTTGAAAACAGAGGTTTTAATGCCGAAGAACGCGAAAAATGGAATACCGCTTTAAACTTAGGCGATAAGGCAAGACAAGAATTTAAGGATAAGCCTATATCTTATTATTTAGAGATTTATGATAAAGTAAGAGCTAAGACAAAAGAGTTACTAAAAACAAAAGATGATGAGTGGTTTAAGAAAAAAAACGGAACCATGAGTAATCATTGGGCTTGGTTTCATGTTATGGAGCATCAAGCCAATCATATGGGACAATTAGCACTCATTGCAAAACGTATTTAATAAAAAAGAGGCTTATATAAGCCTCTTTTATTTTTAAAGATTATCAACCTTAGTTGAGTAATGCTTTGTATTTGTCTTTATAACCTATTAACACAGCAATATTTAGTACTAATAAAGCCAATGCGCCTCCAATCCCTCCAGGATCTAATACGGCATGGAATAACACAGCATTTACAGATACACTCATTAAAATAAGTGCTAAAAGTGCTCCAAATTTATTAAAGATTAATGCCAATCCTGCAACCACTTCAACAATAGCAACAAGAAGTAATGTTTTAGAGTTAGCTAAAGCTCCAAAATATGCTCCAGCATCACCTGACAATTCAGGCATAGGTAAAAAACCATCTGGTACTAATTTATTGGCTCCGAAGACCAATACGAATAGTCCGAGCAATATTCTCAAGACCAAAAATACTTTTGAATTCATAATGTTAGTTATTTGTTAGTATATCAATATAGTGAATTTGGTCGATACTTTTTAGAATACCTAACAACTATTCGCTGTCCACACTAACCCTAACACCTTCACTATGACTGCTAAACTCAGGAGCGTACATACTTTGAATGGTCGTAATACCATTGCTCATATGTCCTGCATTATTAACTCTTAGATCATACTCAAAAACGTAAATCCCTTTCGGTAAAGAATCAAAAAAGAAATTTGTTGACGCATCTTTTGTGCTTTCATAATACCCTAATCCGTCTTGATATTTGTATTGTGATAATACATTTACTGGCTCAAATCCTGCAGCACGCATATCTTTCATATGAACAAATTCCATAGCACGATCACTGCGTAATTCAATGCGAACTCTCACCAAATCACCAACTTTTAAGTCGGTGTCAGGCGTAATTTCGGTAATTTCTTCACCTATATCAGTATTGGTCTTTTTAAATAGTTTTTTCTTTAATTTTAGAGGCGTTTCGGCAGAAGTAATCTTATCTAGATCTTCAAAATATTGCCAGTACAATCCTCCCCAAGCGATACCATTTCCTTTCTTAGTAAGTTTGACTGTTCCCATGTTTGATGTAATATCTGATGAAGACCATGAGGTTTTGTAATAGCCAGTTCCGGCTTCAACTTTCACATCTTCTAATGTTGAAGGCTCTATTGCTTTTCCGCCAATAACCACATCTACCATTTCAGTAACACTAAGCCAATCACTACCTTGAAGTAATAAAGCATAGATAGCATCGGTCGTCGCTTTTGTGGTTTGCCAACGATTGGTTTGCTTATTCTTTAATAGCCAGATTTTTAAATTATCTACGGTAGCTATATCATTTTCAATTTCAGAAAACACCTCGATCATCAATGATTGTGTTTCTATAGGTGCCTGATACCAATGCCATGAGCTCGTATTTGCTTTCCAGTACATTCCTAATTCTTCCGAAGTAATACTAGTTTCACCAAGCGATTTTAAGATTTTTCCTGAAGTTGCTTTATCATCCATTCGATCAACTACTAAAGCCATTAAGCCTTTAGCATATAGCGAACGACTTAGCCAATACTTTTGTATTTGTGACTGGTAGTAATCAATAATAGATTGTACTTCATTGGATACTTTATATTCTGGATAAAAACTACGCATATACAAGTAATGTAATTGTGTATAACTTAAATGATCTTTCGACAGATCAATATCTGGATTGTATTTTTTAAGGTTTTTATATTCCTGTACGAATTCGGCATCTAAGTAGGCAATAGCACTAGTGATCATTTTTGATTCTGTATTAGTAGCGACACCTAATTTGTTAAGATGTCCAAAACCTGTGATGATGTGTTGTGTGATGTAACGACTTGGTCGTCCTCCATTAAACCAAGGCCAAGCACCATTACTCATTTGACCATTTTTAAGTTTACGTCGCGCAGATTGTAATTCATTATTCATTTTGTTTAAATCGAATAATAAAGCTATACGCTTTTTTTGCTCGGCTTCACTTTGCGCATCACGTAGCCATGGTGTTTCTTGAATGAGAATAGATTTCAGTTCTTGGTTCTTCTCAAGATTACTCAATAAGGCATCTGTATTTCTCCACTGATTGAAAACCTCTTGAATTCTTGGATTACTGTTCGCAATATGACTCGCCAATGCATTAGCATAATAACGACTAAAGGTTTGCTCATTACAGTCATACGGATACTCCATTAAGTATGGTAAGGCTTGTACAGCATACCATGCTGGATTAGAAGTCATCTCAAAAGTAAGTTTGTGATTCTTAAGTGTTGTTGAGGTCGTTGTCTTTAGTTTATCTAAAGTAAATGTTTTTGTTTCATTGCTCTTAATCCACATAGGCAATGTTTCTGTAACTAGCATTCGGTTACTCAATACTGGTAATGCATTTTGTTCACCATCGCTAAAATCATCCGCTTTAGCTATGACTTTATATTGAACAGCACTAACATCGTATGGAATGTCGAGATTCCATGAGACATTTGTATTTCCTTTTGCCGAAACGGTAAAACCAAGTTCATTATATGCGTTTGATAATTTTTGATCTATAGACTCGCCAGTGAGTGCATCAAACAATTGTAAAACCGCAATACCTTTTAATTCTTTATCTGTTAGGTTTGCAATTTTAGTGCTTATTCTAATTTGATCACCTTCACGTAAAAAACGAGGTGCGTTTGGAATAACCATCAATTCTTTTTGGGTGACAGTTTCTAGCGTAGACGTAGCGCTTTCTAGTGATTTGGTATGCGCTAATAGCTGCAGTTTCCATTTGGTTAAGGCTTCTGGTGTGGAAAAACTAAAACTGACATTTCCTTCTTTATCGGTTTCTAAATGTGGAAAGAAAAAGGCCGTCTCTTGAAGATTTTTGCGAATTTTCACATCGCCAAAATCTTGTTCTTTTTCTTGTTCAGCTTCACCATTTTTTGGAGCCCATTCACCTTTATCTTTACCACTTTCTTTTTTTTCATTGGAAAGGTCACCTTGAGCAAAGGCTAAATCTAAGTCATCGGCATTACCCGCTATACTGTCATATAAAATGTTAGCTTCTGCTACAACTTCTCTATCTTCTAAGACAAGTGCTCCTGCTAAGTAATTTTTGTCTCTTCTTAAATAGTTTCCACGTCCAAAACTCAAACCAAAAAAGTTTAAACGATCGTATTGTTGTATAGGATAGCTGCTATAGTTATTTCTTAACTGTCTTATGGTAAATCCATTAGCTGAAAAACTTCCACCAGCATTTACTCTTAAGCGTGAGTAATATGATGGTTGCTGTGTAGGATTAAAGCTCCAATTGTGTGGCAAAAATTGGTCTAACGATGCATCATACATGCTTGCGAGTAACTCTGCAGTAACTTGTTCGCCTTTAGGTCCTTTGATTTTAAAACGCCAAGTTTCATCAGTGCCTGGTTGTAGCTTATCTCTAAAGGTCATAGTTTCAATTTCCAAATCGGTTTTAGGATATGGAACCAAGATATTAAGTCGTCCAGTTTTAACACTATTTTGGTAGACATAACTATAATGAATCACAAAACCACCTAAGTCATTTTCAGAAATTGGAATTGAAATGGATGCCTTATTGTTGCTTAAACTTACAATTTGCTTGGTTAATATTTTTTCGTCTTTTTCAACTTCAACCGTAACAAACAATTGTTTCGCTGCTGAACCTAAGGTCACTTCTACAGTTTCATAAGTTTTGTAACTTGGTTTGTTAGACGTGATACTAAATAGCTCATTATCGGCTAAGGTTTTGTCATCATCACTATATAAGGTGACCTGTGTTTCATCCTTTACGTTTTGATTAAATCGGTCTTTACTTTCTAGAATAATATGGTACTTACCCGATTCCCATCGTTTGATTCTTCCAAGATCAACCGCTTTAGATATGTTGGTGTCGAATGCTTTAGAAAACACGAGTTCGCCTTTTTCCCAATTTTTACTATCATCTTCATTATTGTAAGCATCATAAGGGAATAAATCTTTAAATGCCACTTCAGTGAATACTTGGTAATCTGGAGCCTCCCAAGGTCGCTCTCTTAATACTTGCTGAGGTGCAATTAATTTATAGATCTTGATCATACCAGTCGCTGGTACAAATTCACCGTTTAGATTTCGTGTATCAATGCTGATTTTGTGATCTTTCTTTGTTTTGTCTAATCGATTGTCAACTTTTATTGAAGCTGTTAATGCATGATAACCAACATTTACAATCGTTGTTGTACTTCGGGTTTCACCATTTAGATCTGTAACATCAGCGATGACCTCATATCTAAATATTGGTAAAGACGATGTATCAACACTTTCATCAGGAATGGCTTTAAATTTTATTTCAAAATGTCCCGAAGCGTCAGTTATAGTTTCTCCATGAGTGATCTCTTGAGGTTCACTATTAAAATAAGGTCTGTACCAATAATACCATGATGGGTATTGTACTTGCCTATGAACGCGATACACAACTTTTGCATCTGTAATATTACTACCAGCATAGGCCAAAGCATTTCCATTTACAGTAATGGTATCATTAACTTTATAAGTTTCAGAAACTGGTTTGAATGTTGCTTCAAACTTCGGACGTTTATACTCTTCTACCGAAACAGAGTGGTAAATGTTTAAATCGTGACTACCAGTTACTTTTAAATAATAATTTCCAGTTAGCCCAGAATTTGGAATCATAAACTCACCTGAGACAGAGCCATAGTCATTGGTTTCTAAGTCTAAATTTGAAACTGCTTCATTGTTCGTGTTATAAAGTGTTGCGGTTACCTTTTTATTGGTGACGATTTCAGATTTGTCATTTTTGTTTGAAATTATAATGCCTTTAAAATATAAGGTTTGACCAGGTCTGTAAATACTTCTATCTGAAAACAGAAAACCTGTATGTCGTGTTTTACTGTTTCTGTTATTTCTATAATTATTATATCTGTAGATATTTAGATATTCAAAATGTGCCGTGTCCTTATTTTTACTAACTTCAATTTTGATTTGGTTACGATTAAACTTCCCTTTTTTAATCAAAAACTCTCCATTGTCATCCGTTGTATAAGATTCACGTTTATAGTTCCCTTGATAATTTTTTATAAAAGAAAACTTAACATTAGCATTAGAAACAGGCTGTCCATTTGATCTGTTGACTATTTGATAGATTACATCTTGTTCGCTTTCCTTTTGTAGGTAGGCAAGATTTGTGACTTGAAACACCTTAAAAGCATAAGTATTACTGTCGTTTTTTACTTTAGCAAAAATAACGTATCGACCATTATTCAGTTTAGGAATAGCAATTTCTGTGCGATGAGGTTGGTAATCATGCTCATCTTTTAGTGTTGAAGTCCAGTTTTTTAATGGTTTTAACTTGTTCAGTAGTTTAAGTTCCTCTTGTTCATTACCTCTGTATGCCCTAAGTGTGCTTATTTGATAATTATCGGCCTTAGCAATACTAAATTCAATCTCATCGAGATTTTTGTAATTTATTAATGCACGAAAATCTGAGTTTATAGGTACATTGTTTTCGGTAATAATCTGTAGTGATTGCGTTAAAATTTGAGTTTTAAGTGTTCGACATTTTTCAGCACCTTTACTCTTTGGGTAATTTTTAATCGCACTGTCGCAAAGATCCATAGCTTCTTTTAGTTTCCATCTATGGTTTTCATCCGTTTTAGCTTGGTATTGAGAACCTTGTCGCGAATATTGTTTAGCAATTTCAAAATCGTACAATGCGGCAAACTCCATTTTGCTTGAGTGCCAGCGTTTGCTTTCTTTCAAAAATGTTTCTAAAATTAATTCTTCTTTATTGTCAATAGTTGCATTCTGGTATATGTAGTTCAAACGCGCAATATCTACATCGACCATGGCATTTGGAGTCGCGTCTTTCGAATGAAACTTGATTAGGTTTTGATAAATCTTAAGCGCATGTAATTGTAGTGAGCTTGAGTCTTTGGATTCTAACTTTAGAGATTTAAACGTGTAAGCATCTCCTAAAAATTTTGGATTATCAATTTCAAACTTATAAGCCGGTTTCGTGATATTGTTCTCATCAGTTTTGTAAAAGTCTAATGCGTTATGACTTAACACATCATATAGAGTTGGTCTATAAATTCTCGAGTCCTTCTCGTTGGTTATAATTGCTTCAAAATCTTTTAAATTGGTTTGCTGAAGTATGAGTCCGTTTTGTAACGATTGCTCATAATTTAAATGAATTTCATTAAAAAGCGTCTGTAGGTCCCAAGTTCTAAAATCGACGTCATCTACTTTTTCACTGGTTTTGGTTCGGTCATAAAACGTCCATCTATTTTGATTGAAATATTGCCAGTATAAGGTTGCCAAAATGTTTTGAAGCACATTTTTACTCGGTGATTCACTTTTATCAATAAGTGTTTTAAACTCATTGACAATGCTCAACTGTGCATCTTCTTCGAGGGTTAATGTATATTTACTTCGGAAAAGTAAAGCCTTAATCTCTTGAGGTGTGTTATTGGTTGCTTTAGCTTTTTCTTCAATAGATTTAACAATCTCCAATGCCGATTGTGGCAAACCTTCATTTTCGAGAGTATTAACTTCTTTCCAAAGTTTGGAATAATCTTCTGGTGTTTGAGCATTTGAGAAATTGGCAAAGCAAAGTATCATTAATAGACTTATAAATGGTTTCATTTGTTTATTTTATTTTGGTACAAACTAAAGTTTAAAAACTTACTGTAAAACAACAAATTAGGTATTACCTCGTTTGGATGAGTGAAGTTATGAATTTTAGCCGTAAACGCATTATATTTACAATTTGAAAATCAAAAACAATACCATTTATAATTTTGAAAACTAATGGTACGAGTTTTGCGTAAGTAGTCCTATGAAATACATATATATTTTTCTATTAGTTCCGTGTTTAAGTATAGCGCAACCCTCTGCTTTAAAAGAGGCAAGAACACTGCTTGATGATAAAAAATTTGTGAAAGCCGAACAGCTCCTTTCAGAATATGTTAAGACAAATCAAAACGACAAAGAAGGGTTAGAGCTTTTAGGTGATGCCTTGGGTCACCAAAAAAAGTGGGATAAAGCTGCAACACGATACAAGAAACTAACCAGATTAGAACCAAAAAACGCAAATTTTCATTATAAGTATGGTGGAGCATTAGGAATGAAAGCCCTTAGTGTTAGTAAGTTAAAAGCTCTAGGTATTATTGGTGATGTTAAAGGCGCTTTTTTAAAAGCTGCCGAATTAGATCCAACTCACATCGATACACGATGGGCATTAGTAGAACTCTACATGCAACTTCCAGGAATTATTGGTGGAAGTAAAAGTAAATCGTTTAAGTATGCTAACGAGCTTCAAGTACTTTCTAAAGTAGATGGTTATTTGGCCAAAGGTTATATATATGAGTATGACGACGAACCAGAGCAAGCTGAAAAGTATTATAAAATGGCTATAAATGAAGGTGGTTCATTAACATGTTATGATAAACTCACTAAGCTTTATGAAAAAGAAAAACAACCTGAAAAGGCGATTTCTAATTTGGAAGCTTCAGGAAAAAAACATCAGCGTAATGCAATGCATTATCAAATAGGAAAAGTGTGTGCAGAATACAATATTCAACTAGAAAAAGGTGAGAAATGCTTGTTAACTTATATTGATAATTATTCGGCTAAGGATGGTGTTCCTAAAGCTTGGGCTTATTACAGATTAGCTCAAATACATAAGAATAAAAAAAACAAGAAAGAGGCTCTAAAATGGATCGATAAAGCTATTACCAGCTTGCCAAAGATCAAAGTTTTCAAAACTGAGAAGTCTAAAATTCAAAAACTATAAACAAGACTACAGCTAAAAAGCTATAGTCCTGTTAAAGTTACAACTTAAGCTCTTGAGCAAACAAAAGCCATATCGTTATAGGCTGCAATAAGATCAGAATTGTTAGCTACTTTTAGTTTTGGTCCAACATAGTACCCGCTTAACTCAACTTCCCAAGGTGCACTTCCACCAGCTTCAAAACTGTGAAATGTATTGGTTAAAATTGGTTTAGCGTTGTAGTTGGTTACAATGCCGTCGGCACTAGTGGCTTTAACTAAAAGAATTGAATTAGGTTCTGAATCGTTCATTGTGAATGAAATTTGCATAATAAATTTGATTTGGGTTAATAATAGGTCAATATTACGATGTTGAAAAATCTCTGATTAGCGTAGAAATACCTGAATATTTTTACACGAATAAATACTATCTTTACTTTTTTAAATTTTATGAACGTACATTTTATTGCTATTGGTGGTAGTGCCATGCACAATCTTGCATTAGCTTTACACAATAAAGGTTATCAAGTCACAGGAAGTGATGATACTATTTTCGAACCTTCAAAATCACGATTGGAAGCTAAAGGGTTATTGCCAGATCAATTTGGATGGTTCCCTGAAAAAATTTCCTCAAACTTAGACGCTATTGTTTTAGGTATGCATGCCAAGGCAGACAACCCTGAACTTTTAAAAGCCCAAGAGCTCAATTTAAAAATATATAGTTACCCAGAATTTTTATACGAGCAGTCTAAACACAAAACACGAGTCGTTATTGGAGGAAGTCATGGTAAAACGACTATTACTTCAATGATTTTACATGTGATGCATTATCATGATAGAGATGTGGATTATATGGTTGGAGCGCAATTAGAAGGGTTTGATGTGATGGTAAAACTTACCGAAGGCAACGATTTTATTGTGCTTGAAGGTGATGAATATTTAAGTTCTCCAATAGATAGACGACCTAAATTCCACTTGTACCAACCTAATATTGCATTACTGAGCGGAATTGCCTGGGATCATATTAATGTATTTCCTACATATGAAAATTATGTTGAGCAATTCTCTATTTTTATCGATAGTATTATTCAAGGCGGAAGCATCAATTATAATGAAGAAGATGCTGAGGTAAAGCGTGTGGTAGAAGCTAGTGAAAACACAATACGGAAATTAGCTTACAACACACCAGAGTATCGTGTTGAAAACGGACAAACATTACTCGCAACTCCTGAAGGAGATTTACCAATAGAAGTCTTTGGAAAACACAATCTCAATAATCTCGCTGGAGCTAAATGGATTTGTCAACATATGGGAATTGATGAAGATGATTTTTATGAAGCTATCGCTACATTTAAAGGTGCTAGTAAACGCTTAGAGAAAATTGCCGAAAGTTCTAAAAGTGTTGCCTATAAAGATTTTGCGCATTCACCAAGTAAAGTCGAAGCTACAACTAAAGCGGTTAAAGAACAATATACAGATAGAACACTTGTCGCTTGTTTAGAATTACATACTTACAGTAGTTTAAATGCTGAATTTTTAAAAGAATATAAAGGCGCTTTGGATGCTGCAGATGTAGCAGTTGTATTTTACTCACCGCATGCTGTTGAGATCAAAAAGTTAGATGAAGTCACTCATGAACAAATAGCTAACGCTTTTGAACGTGATGATTTGATTATTTATACCAATCCAGACGATTTTAAATCCTACCTCTTTTCTCAAGCTTTTGAGAATAAAGCATTGTTATTGATGAGTTCTGGTAATTATGGCGGACTAGATTTTGATGAGGTTAAAGAGCTTATCGCATAAAAATAAATAAAAAAAGCCTCCATTTTGGAGGCTTTTTTGTTTGTTTTTAATTGCATCTAGTTAACAGTAAGATCAATCTCTCTAATAGTTGAGGCATTATCTTCATTAACATTAAATATATCAGTTCTAACAAGAACTTCATCGATATAAATATTTAAAACCGCAGTATAATCTGTCCAACTCGACCCTTCAGGAGTTACATTGTAAACGCCATTTTCGAGGAAAGTCAATTGAAAATAAGTACCACTTTCTATTTCAACTTGCGCATATGTTAGACTAAATGGTAAATTTTCAACTTCATCAGTTTGCGTGTCGTTATTAATAGTGGTCGTTATTATCGCTGCTGTATTTCTTGTTGTTGTGACTTCAAACCTAATGTTTGAAATTACTGGTCCATCTGGATCTGCTCCAGAATCACTATCATCTGGAAGACACGAATAGTTGATACTGCACATCAATACTACTAGTAATAAAATCTTTTTCATTTTGTTCAATTTTTATTTAAGATGGGACGAAGGTCGCTATTTTTTTTGATTACTCAAAGCCAACAAGCCAAAGAGTGGACCAATAGCTAAAACCATATATATAAATAACGAATTTGTAGATTCGATTAGTACATTAAATAGTAGAATGCTAACAACGGTTATAGAAAAACCAATACAGTTAACAATTGTCAATGCGGTACCTTTAATCTCTGCTGAAGCATTCTGTGCCACAAGTGTTGAGAATAAAGGGGAGTCGGTAATTACCACTATTCCCCAAAAGATAAGAAAACCAACAAAGACGATTTCAGAATTAATAGTAAATATAAACGGACAAATGATACAGCATATACAAGATAACAACAATGCTAAAAATGCAATTTTTTTGGTTCCATACCTTTGAGAAAGGTAACCTCCTATGACACATCCTAAACCTCCAATTCCTATAACTATAAATGACAATAGTGGAATATTTAAATTGATATGAGGATACAGGTCATTATACGTTTTTAGTAAAACGGGAACAAATGCCCAAAAGGTATATAATTCCCACATATGTCCAAAATAACCAAATGCAGCTGCTCGAAATTTAGTGTTTTTAAAAACTTTGGAAAACGCAGATACGTCTAGATGTTTAGCTGCCACTCTGTATGGACCATTGGGTACAGATAGAAATACAAGTAATCCGCCTAAAATGGCAATAATTGAAGTGAATAGTATCACAGACTTCCACATATGAGGTTCTAGAAGACCTTTTAGAAGATGAGGAAAAGCAGTGCCAAGTACTAAGGCTCCAACTAGAAAACCTAATGAAATCCCTAATCCCTTTTCAAAATAATCTGTTGCGATTTTCATTCCAACAGGATATATACCTGCTAAGAAGAAACCCGTCAAAAATCGAAGCGAAAGGAGGCTATACAAGTTGTGATCATCCCAAATGATAATGCTATTAAACAAAGCTCCAAGTAAAGCGCAAACGAAAAATACTTTTGAAGGCGGAAAGCGATCTGCTATCGTAAGAACAGCAAATACTAATGTACCAACTATAAAACCAAATTGGATGACTGATGTTAAATGGCCAATAGCTGAGTTACTAAGACCAAATGTGTTAACTAGATCATTCATAACACCATTACTAGCAAACCACAGTGAGGTACAGCAAAATTGTGCAATAATTATAATGAAAAGGATACTGTTTTTACGAGTCATTTACAAAGATCTTAGTCTCTAATTTGAAACCGTAACATTGTTTTCGGTTTTTCTAAAAGATGTATGCATATGTCATTTTGTTATCAGAAAACTATGAGTGTCCAAAGCAAATAGATTAAAATTACAGATCTAGCTGTCCAGCTCAATGTTCTAATCCAATTCGTTCTAATAACTTTAGTTATCAATTTCGATGACCCTTCATTCATTAGTTTTAAATGAATTGGAACCTGAAAAATCATAGTACTTAACCAAATCATAGCAAGTAATACTATATTAAGTATATATAGATTTTCTGGATAACTATATATCAGAATAAGTCCAGTAATGAGTTCAATCGTCATAACTGGGACTGTAATTACACCAGTAATTGCATTTTTTCTTTCATACTTAGGAAACACATCGCTATCAATTGCTCTGAAAAGAGGATAATGAACAATTTGTACAAACCAACATAGACCAGTCATGAAAATTGTTGTGAAGATATGAATTAGGAATATAGTTTTCATTAAAAAACGGTATCTAAAAACTGTTTGATACTTTCTTGATTTGCTCGTATCAATTCTTCGCGAGCAAATTTTGTATCACTTGGTTTTTTATCCTGTGAGAGTTTAAACTTTCCTTCCCATTCGGTTATGGTAATTTCAAACATTTTAATATAATCAAGGTTGCGATCTAATCTAGGGTTATCAGGTTCTAGAATATATTTATGATCTGGAGCCTCTAAAAACTCAGTCATCGTAATCAACGACTGTTTTAAAGAAGCTTTACTCTCTATAGCTTCCACAGTTCCTTTGAGATGCACTTTTATGTAATTCCAAGTTGGTAATTGCGTAGTTCCATAGACACTTGGTGAGATGTAACATTCTGGTCCAGAAAACAATAAGGTCACAGCATTACCCGCTTTTAATAAATTGGCTTGAGGATTATAAATATCAATATGTCCAATAAGTTTTCCGTTTTCAAATATTAACGGCAAGTGTGTAATTAATGGTTGATTATTTTCAACAGAAATCACAGCGGCTAGAGGATAGGTTTTTATAACCTCGATCATATGATCTTTATTGTTATCCTGATGATGTTTTGGAGGGTAGTTCAATTGTTTACTCTTTTAGTTTATACACCAAACTGTTTTAAATGATGGTCTAAGTGTTTGTATTGCATTTGTCCCCATTGGTCGGCTGTGAAATGCCCAAATGCAGGATGAGGATTCCATTCTGATTTATCACGCTGATTATGTAGTTCATTTATAAGCTCTACAAGTGTTGCTTTTTCAGCATTAAAGTCTTTATCTTCTTTAGTTTTTAAGAATTTTGCGGTTGGCAAACCTTTACGCCATGGTTTATCATTGTATAAAGATTTTTTAAAAAACAATTTAGCGAACCAACTGGGTTTCATTCCATAATCATTTTTTTCAAGGATAATATTTAAAGGGCCTTGACAATGCCAAGCCATTTGTCCAGCATTCATTTTTCCCCATTTTGCTTGCGATTGGCCATCTAGTTGTTCAATTCTGTTCAAGATTTCAGTGTGGGCTTCTGTTGTGAATATAGATTTCATAAGATGTAGTATTTTTTCTATATAATGCATTATATTTACATCTAGAAAGTTACAATATATCTTTATAAGATGACTAAAAAAACGACTTCATTTTCAATAAAAAATTGGTCTCAAGATGATCAGCCAAGAGAAAAACTTCGTGACAAAGGGAAGTCTGTATTGAGTGATGCCGAATTACTAGCCATTTTAATTGGCTCTGGAAATAAAGATGAGAGTGCTGTTAGCCTTAGTAAACGCATATTATCCAGTGCAAATTATAATTTAAATACACTCGGAAAACTGAATTTAAAGCAATTAATGGCCTTTAAAGGTATTGGTGAGGCCAAAGCTATTTCAATCATTGCTGCGTTAGAGTTGGCTCGTCGTAGGAGAGGAACCGTAGCTATTGAAAAAAAGAAGATCAATTCTAGTGCTTCTGTCTTTGAACTTATGCAGCCTATTGTAGGTGAGTTGCCTCATGAAGAATTTTGGATTATCTATCTTAATAACTCTAATAAGATCATCCAAAAACAGCAACTAAGTAAAGGAGGAATTACTGGAACTTTAGTAGATGTACGCCTCGTTCTTAAGACGGCTTTAGAAGTTGGAGCAGTAGCTTTGTTACTGGTTCATAATCATCCGTCGGGAAGTTTAAAACCAAGCGAAGCTGATAAAAAATTAACCCAAAAATTAAAAAATGCAGCACAAAGTTTAGATATAAAAGTTCTAGATCATCTCATTATCACAGAAAAAGCATATTTTAGTTTCGCAGATGAAACCCTTTTGTAAAAACTAGATAAATTTTTGCTACTCGTTTATACACATAAAATAACACCTCGACTTCGATATGCGTTCAAACACTTATGCACGAGAGTTTTGGGGATTCCTGTGTCATTTACTACAACCATAGAAGAGTTTATTGCTCATGATAGTTTAAAAATGTCCTATACGCGGCAACCATTGAGTCATGAGATTTTTATAAGAAACCATGAGTTGTTATTTGAACAAGGTTTATCAGATATTGATATTAATGTTCAAGATTGGGACGACACCAAATGCTTTTTTGCTACAGGAGAAAAAAGTGCGCTACCATTTGATATTTTTGCAGCTTCCTTTTATCTATTGAGCCGTTATGAAGAATATTTACCGCATGTAAAAGATGATTATGGACGATTCACAGCGACCGAAAGCCTAGCGTATAAACATGATTTTTTGCAACAGCCTGTAGTGGATATTTGGGCTCACAAATTAAAAGCTTTGCTTGAGCAAAAATTTGATGGTTTTACATTTCCGAAGAAAACATACACTATTCAACCAGTTATAGATGTACCAATGGCCTATTACTTCAAACAAAAAGGCTTGATGCGAACAGTTGGAGGTGCACTAAACGATTTATATCGGTTCAAATTAAGACGGTTTTATCAGCGCTTTATGGTGCTGTTTGGTTTTAAACGCGACCCATACGATACCTTCAAATGGATTATAAATAAACAAAAACAGTACGATTTTAAGTTTATGGTGTTTTTCTTAATTGGTGATTATTCAACCTATGACAAAAATATCAGTATCAATAAAAAGAAATTTGTGTCACTCATTAAATCTATAGCAGATTATTGTAAAGTAGGATTGAAGGCCTCTTATTTTTCTTTAGATGATATTTCAATTTTGAAAAAGGAAAAGAAGAAAATGGAATTTGTCACAAATTATGAATTGGAAGCCGCAAGAAACTCGTTTTCTAAGATTAATTTACCAACATCATATCGTAACCTTATTGAATTAGAAATTAAGAATGATTTCACCATGGGTTACCTTAACCATTTAGGGTTTAGAGCGGGAACATGTACACCATTTCTATTTTATGATCTCGATTATGAAATGCCAACACCATTGCTTATCAATTCATTTCACTGCTTAGATCATGCACTATTAAAGCATCAATCACAATTAGATAAAGCTCAAGAATTGCAGCGATTGATAGATGTTGTAAAACAAGTGAACGGTACATTTACTCCTGTATTTCATAATTATTGTTTCGGAAGTGATATAAGATGGAAAGGCTTTAGAAAATTATTTACTCAAATATTAAAATCTAGACATGAAAATTAAGGGAATAAGACATATATTTTTTGATTTAGATCATACACTTTGGGACTTTGATAAGAATTCTGCACTGACATTCGAGAAAATTTTTGAGATACATAAGCTTGACCTAGATACCAAAGATTTCTTAGATCGATATGAACCTATAAATCTTAATTATTGGAAACTATATAGAGAAGAAAAAATAGATAAACCAAGTTTGAGATATAGACGCTTAAAAGATGCATTTGATGCTGTTCGTTACGATGTTTCAGATCAGATCATTAATCAACTATCTGAGGACTACATTACCTATCTCACCACATTTAATCATCTCTTTGATGGTACTGTAGATATTTTAGAGCACTTACAAGACGATTATCATTTGCATATCATCACGAACGGATTTGAGGAAGCACAGCAGCGAAAAATGGATAATGCTAATATATCTCAGTATTTTAAGACCATAACCAATTCGGAAAGAGCAGGTGTTAAAAAGCCAAATCCCATCATTTTTAATCATGCGCTAGATCTCGCCGAAGCCAAACCTAACGAAAGCTTAATGATTGGTGATAACTATGAAGCAGATATTTTAGGAGCCTTAGATGTTGGTTTGGATGTAATTTTATTTAATTATCATGACTATAATGCTGAAGATCATATTAAACAGGTAAAACGACTTGAGGATCTAAAAAAGTATTTATGATATACTTATTTGATGATATTGTCGTTTTAGTACTAAGCCTAAGCCTCTATGAAACGATCAAGATTAGTCGTATTATTTATCATAACCGTTGGTGTTCTCTTTAGTTCATCATGTGTGAATGATGTCGATTTTGATCAGGCTGAAAATATTTTGCCTACACCAGTTTTCGAAGCAAGTTTAATTTTTTCAAATTTAGAAGCTACTAATTTTATTGATGAAAATACACAGCAGGAGGTACTCGTTTTAACAGATACAACACGACTGGAATATATTAATTCCGATTTTTTTGTTGATCAATTAGTAAAAACAAACTTAACCTTTCAATTCACAAATAGTTTAGACAGAAACTTTAATGTCGACTTTATTTTTGTTAACGACAATGATGAACAACGCTATTTGGCTCAAGTAGAAGTGCTACCAGGTCTTCCCGATACTCCTATTTTTGTTGAGTCAAACTTTTTAATTGAAGAACCAGAGTTAAGTACATTCGAAGAGGCGACAAAATTAATTTATCGCATTACATTACCACCAAACACAAACCCAATAGACATATCTGTTTTAGGACAACTAAAATTAGAATCTAAAGCCACCTTTTATTTCGAATTATAAATGAATGCGTCTAAAAATCACATACATAGCAGTATTGATCTCTGTTTTTGGTATGAGCCAAAATAAAGAGCTCTTATATGATTTTAATGACCTGCCGCAAACATTACATCAAAATCCAGGTGCTCTAGTAGCGTTTGACAAACATTTTGGAATTCCGCTATTATCACAGTTTCATCTTAACGTTGGTAGTTCGGGTGTTTCAGCCTATGATATTTTTAAAAATGATGGCATCGATATCAACACAAAAATTAGAAATGCTATTTTTTCATTATCAAATCGCGATTATTTTACGTTTAATCAACAGTTAGAGATTATTAATGGAGGCTGGCGTAAAGATGAGACCACTTATTTTTCATATGGAATGTATGAAGAAGCTGATGTTATATTCTATTTTCCTAAAGAATTAGCTGTCTTACTTTGGGATGGTAATGCAGATTATATCGGACAATCATTTTCACTAAATGATGTAAACTTTAAAGGAGAGGTTATATCTGTGCTTCACTTCGGAATCAATAAACAACTCAATAAGAAACTTACTATTGGTGCTAGAGCTAAATTGTATTCTAGTATTGCTAATGTAAACAGTAGAAATAATTCGGGAACCTTTACAACTCGAGAAAGTACAACAGGTGATAATATTTACGAACACGTATTTCAATCACTAGATGGGAAGGTGCAAACTTCTGGTCTCGCCTCGCTTTTAGGAGATGATAATTCAGATTTTAGTGAAGATATTAAAACACTTAGAAAACGTGTGCTTTTTGGTGGTAATTTGGGTTTGGGTTTTGATGTGGGATTTACTTATCAGCCTAAAGAACAGCATGTCATTACTGGTAGTTTATTAGATGTTGGTGCGGTTTTTCATAGTAAAGATGTAGAAACCTATCATCTTAATGGTAGTTATACAACTGAAGGCTTAGAGCTTGTATTCCCACCTTTGTTGGATGAGGATGGTACAACGCCTTATTGGCAAAACTTAGAAGACGAATTTGAAGAAAGTATTCAAATTGACACACTCAAAAATAAGTATGTAAGCTGGCGTTCTACAAAATTTAATGCGTCGTATCGTTATAATTTTGGAAAAAAGAATGATGAAGACTGTGATTGCTATGCTGGTCGTAAACCCTATCAAAATGGTATTGGTCTACAATTGTTTTCAATATTTAGACCAAGACAACCTCAGTTTGCTGTTACAGCATTTTATTACAGGCGATTATTCGATTTTTTACGATTAAAATTCACCTACACTGTTGATGATTTTTCTTATCATAATATAGGTTTAGGTGCCTCCATGCATATTGGAAGCTTTAATATGTATCTTATGGGAAATAATTTATCCGAATTGCAAAATATTTCTAGAGCACAAAGTGTATCTTTACAATTCGGAATTAACCTAATTTTTGATTCAAATGAATAGATTACTTTTTCTAATTGCTTTTAGCTTTTTATTTCAATTTAATAGTAACGCTCAAGAAGCGATAAATAATTATAAATATATCATTATTGACAATCAGTATGATTTTCAGAAATCTGAAGATCAATACCAACTAAATTCATTAACTAAATTCTTATTTAATAAATATGGATATGAAGCGTATTTGCAAAATGATGAATTTCCCAGTGACCTTGGTGCTAATAATTGTTTAGGACTTAAAGCTGTTTTAAAAGATGTAAAAGGTGGGTTTCTAGTCACCAAAGTTCAAATTGATTTAGTTGATTGTAAAAATAATGTAATTGCATCTTCGGTTATTGGACGAACAAAAATCAAAGAATACAAAAAGGCATATAATAGAGCATTAAGAGATGCATTTGCGACATATCAAAACTTCGATTATAAGTACAATGGTAATGCAGGAAAAGAAACTAGTATGACAAATCAACCTGTTGTTGAAGTTAAGGAAACCGAGAAAGTACCTGAAGAAGCGGTTGATGTTCGTAAAAAAGAAGAAGTGAAAGAGGTTGTGAAAGATACTGTTGAACCTGAAGTAGAAACGGTAGAAGAGCAAGCAATAGTAACACCTAGTGCTGCTAATAAAAAGGAAATACTATATGCTCAACCAATTGATAACGGATTTCAAATCGTAGATACCGAACCAAAAAAGGTGATGATATTATTATATTCTGGATCGCCTGATATGTATATCGTTCAAGGAAAAGATGCGGTAGTATACAGAAGTAACGGAGCTTGGATCTATGCCGAAAATAGCGGAGAAGGTCTACAGGTCAAGAAAATAAACCTTAAGTTCTAATAGCCGTACTTATCTTTCCATCTCAATTTTAAAAATTCGCGTTGCGCATTTTCTCGTGCATTATTTCCTGGGTTGTAAAGTGTGGTATTCTTTATGTCTTCAGGCAAAAATTCATGTGCTGCAAAGTTGTTCTCATACTTATGAGCATATTGGTAATTGTCTCCATAGCCTAATTCTTTCATTAATTTTGTAGGCGCATTTCTTATAGATAGCGGTACAGATAAGTCTCCCGTTTCTTTAACCAATTGTTGTGCTTTGCCAATGGCTTCGTATGACGCATTGCTTTTTGGAGAAGTGGCAAGATAAGTAGTACACTGACTTAGTATAATTCGAGATTCTGGATAGCCAATAACAGATACAGCCTGAAATGCATTATTAGCAATAACTAAAGCTGTAGGATTAGCATTCCCTATGTCTTCACTGGCTAGAATTAATAAACGACGCGCTATGAATTTTACATCTTCACCACCTTCTATCATTCGCGCCAACCAATATACAGCAGCATTAGGGTCGCTACCTCGTATAGATTTTATAAATGCCGAAATAATATCGTAATGCTGATCTCCGGTTTTATCATAACGAACCGTATTGCTCTGTACACGTTTAGAAACAATGTCATTGGTAATAACAATAGTCTCATTTTCATCAAATGAGGTGACAATAAGTTCAAAGATGTTTAAAAGTTTTCTCGCATCACCTCCAGATAGTCTAATTAAAGCTTCGGTTTCTTTGAGCTTTATTTTACGATTAGATAATAATTGATCCTCTTTAATTGCACGATGTAACAAGGCTTCAAGGTCACTTTTTTCAAAGGAGTTTAAAATATAAACTTGGCAACGCGATAGGAGAGCAGGAATCACTTCAAAACTGGGGTTTTCAGTCGTAGCACCAATAAGCGTTACCCATCCTTTTTCAACAGCTTGTAATAACGAATCTTGCTGAGATTTACTAAATCGATGAATTTCATCAATAAATAAAATAGGATTTTTAGTTGTAAATAAACCTCCACTTTGTTTTGCTTTATCTATAACCTCTCTGATATCTTTAACACCAGAATTTATGGCACTTAGTGTATAGAAAGGACGTTTAGATTCATTAGCAATAATATTTGCTAATGTCGTTTTTCCAGTGCCTGGTGGTCCCCAAAAAATCATTGAGGCAATTACACCTTGATTTAATTGTTGGGTCAAAACGCCAGTTTTGCCAACCAAATGCGACTGACTTAAATAATCGTCGAGCTTTTGTGGCCGTAATCGTTCTGCAAGAGGTTCATTCATACTGTAAAATTACAAAAAACGAATGTGACAATATTTCATAGTTTTAATAAATGGATAGCAATTTGCTATTAAAGTTTTAAATTAGACCATAGATGAGCAATAATCAACAACATTTCAAGTATTCAACAGGAGTAATTGCCTATCCTATATTTTTTGTGCTTTCTATTTGGATTGTGTTTTGGTTACAAGTACGCTTTTTTCCATCTATAAAACGTTTAGGTGTATATCCATTAGAGCTGGAAGGCCTCACAGGAATTTTTACGAGTCCGTTCATTCATTCAGATATAGAGCATTTATATCACAATAGTATTCCGTTGTTTATTCTATCTGTTGCCTTATTTTATTTCTATCGGAAAATTTCGTGGAAAGTGCTGTTTTTTGGAATCTTGCTTTCTGGACTTTTTACTTGGATTATAGGTAGACCTGCAAATCATATTGGAGCGAGTGGCTTGGTTTATGTTTTAGTGAGTTTTATTTTCTTTAAAGGTATATTTGCCAAGCATTTTAGATTAGTAGCTCTATCCTTAATTATTGTTTTTCTCTACGGAAGTATGATCTGGTATGCATTTCCAGTTAAAGATGGTATGTCATGGGAAGGACATCTGGGAGGTCTCATTACTGGTTTTATTTTTGCTATTATTTTTAGAAAAGCCATAGCAAAGCCTGAACGTTATGTTTGGCAACAACCAGATTATAATGAAGACGATGATCCGTTTTTAAAACACTTTGATGAACATGGGAACTTTATTGAAAACTTAGAGCCTGAGATCGAAGAAGAGCCACCTTCCGAAACAGATAAGGGTCCAACTATTAACTATACGTATAAAGAGAATAAAGATTAGAGACGTTGTCTAACGGCTTCATATAAAAACGCACCACAAGCTACAGAAACATTCAACGATTCGATCTCACCTAATAGCGGAAGTTTTGCTTTTTCATCTGAAACTTTCAAAACAGACGGATTAATACCTTTTCCTTCTGAACCCATAATAATAGCACAAGGTTCTTTAAAAGAAACATCATAGATGGTATTGTCTGTTTTCTCGGTAGCTGCAATAACTTTGATTCCACTGGCTTGCATATAAAAAACGGCATCTTTAATATGATCTACTTTGCAAATAGGCATTTTAAAAAGAGCACCAGCACTTGTTTTAATGGCATCGCCATTTACTGGAGCGCCACCTTTTTTTTGGATGATAATTCCAGAAACACCTGTACACTCTGCTGTACGAACTATGGCACCAAAATTTCGTACATCACTTAGTTGATCCAGTAACAAAAATAATGGAGTTTTACCAGACTCAATAACATTCATTACAAGGTCTTCAATGTCATAAAATGAAATGGGAGCAATTTGAGCAATTACGCCTTGATGGTTCTTTTTTGATAGACGGTTGAGTTTTTCAACTGGCACATAAGAACTGTTTAAACGTTCTTTCTTTAAAAGCTGTTCAAGCTCAGAAAACAATTCACCTCGTAAGCCTTTTTGTAAAAATATCTTATCAATATTCTCACCAGCCTTTATCGCTTCAATGACAGCACGTATACCAAAAATGGTAGTTTCTTTTTCCATGGCTCAAAGGTATAAAAAAACCATTCTATTTTTAGAATGGTTTCAATGTATTGTCTTTAATAGTTATTGCTTTATTATTTTCTTACTGATGCTGGCATTACCTGAATATAATTGAACAAAATAAACTCCAGAATCAAAGTTGGATAAATCTAAAGAATTTGTTTGTTTTACTTCATGTACCTTTTTACCTAAAACAGAATACAATTCAATTTTATCAATGTCACTTGTTGATGTTATATTGATATAATCGGAAGTTGGGTTAGGATACACTGAAACTTCAGAAATTTCAAAATCATCAACACTTAAATTTAAGCACGCTGTAAGGTCTGGGTTTTGTTCTAATGGAGCTCCTGGTGTTAAATCTCTACCAAAAAAAGCAGGATAATCAGGTGCGTATTTTATAGCTCTAAAAACTAATCCGTTTACTGGAGGCTCTTCACCTTGAATATAAGACGTTCCATCTGCATTACTAATCGGATTTTGGTATTCCCATACGATATTGTCACTAGGATCAATTTCAAAGAATTCACCCGTTCGTCCTTCACAAATCATTGTATTTCCATTAGGTAAGCGTTGTGCACTACTCGTGATTGCAGAATAGAAATCTGAATCTTCCATAGGATCTGCTGGCAGGTCAGAATAGGTGTAATCTGCTGTTAATGGTCCATAAGCTGTTCCAGGAGTGTAACTATAGTCGCCCGTATTAGACACTGGTGGGTCTATAATTAATACCTCTGAGAAGTTTGGTTCTCGGCCGTTACCATTGTTAAACAAAATGATTTTTCCCGCATCGGTCAAACCGTCTGCTATGTAGTGCGGATAATGTTGTCCGTATAAAATTCGGTCAGCTTCTGTTCCTTGACCATAGGCTTGTGGATTTCCCCAGCGGTATAAAAAATCACCACCTTTGCCTGAATTTCCACCAGAACTCGTAGCAGCTTCAGCAGTAGTGGTCGAGTGATCAATAACTAACACTTCACTAAGGTTTCTTGAACTAATTACTATTTGGTCAAAGTTCTCATAGTATTGTATAGAATTAAAATGTAACCAATTTTCTGCTCCAGTACCACCATTTAAGAAGTTGATATCCATTTTACCAGGATTATCAGCAACAGTACCAAAGTTAGCTTTTGTACTATCGAAATCTTGTATTAAATGATCTTTAATATTCCACGCCCAAACCACAGTACCTTGGTTAGTACCTACGGGTTCAACTTCAAAAATTTCTTCCATATATAGACGTGGGTCTGTCAATAATGCTGGGTTTCGTCCTTCATCAACGGCTTCAGTATCAGTAATCGTTTTTACAGCAAGAATTAATACGTTTCCATTTGGCATAGGAAAGATGTCATGGTGTTGTCTAAATGTATTTGAACTGTAAACATACGACCATAGTAAATCACCATCCCAGTTGAATAGTTCTACAATTCCTCCTTGTCCGCCTAGTGATATGTCACTAGAGCCATCTACTAATCTACCTGCTCTAAGTAAATTGCCGTTAGGCAATAAATACACGGCATTTCCAGGTAAATAAGCGCTTGTCCATTCGTTTATAACTTCACCGCAATTGTTCAACACATAAGACTTAGTATTTACTGTAAAAAGTGTAAAGGCTTCAAATACATCATCTGTGATAAACGTTGTTCCGAGTGTGTTTTGAGAGGAGGAATTAAAATATAGGAGAAGTGTAAGAGAGACGAGTAGTTTTCTTATCATAGCAATTTTTTAATAAATTATTAGTGCAACTTTTTTTGTAAACCTAACATATTAATGCCAAAAATAATTAAGATAGTTCATATTTAACAAAAAAAGCCACCTAATTTTAGGTGGCTTTTTAGTATTCATATGTCAAGCAATCAATTATTTCCTTTTAACGCTTGCTTTTCTTTAAGTGACATTCTATGATCTGCAAATCTACCTGAAGCAATTTGTGTGTTATTACTGTCGGTGACTGTGTAGGTGTTTCCTGTTTTTTCAATAGTGAATGATGTAATGGCGTTTCCATTTCCATCAAGAAGCCCACCATCATTTAAAGGAAATAGAGCAGACAGATCAACAGACTCTACAAATACACCAGCTTTCATGAAATCAAGAGTGGCAGGTATATTACTATTGTCTGAAGATGAGTTGCCATTAGCTGTCCAAAAACTAGCATCTATAATATAAGTGCCATCTGCATCAGAACCTAAAATAGTAAGTTCTTCAGGACAATCATTGTAACTCGTTTGTATGTAAGCACCTCCAAAAATGAGCTCTAGATCTAAGTCTAATCCGTTATCAATATCGCAAGCATCAGCACCACTTTCTAAGTAATCACCAGCCCAATTTAGTCTTGCAACTAAATCATTTCCTACGAAATCGTTAATGGTCACACTAATATCTTCAGATATAGTTGCAGCCATTAGAGATGTAGACGTCAATCTTAGATTAACTGTTTTTGTATTCTCAGGAAGAAAATCTTGAATCGTTTCAATATTTAATTCAATTGATTCAGTAAAAGGAGGGAAGGATGCTACATATCCTGTACCACCAAGATATCCATACTCGAACCAGCCAGACTCAAACCAAGTTGGGTAAGGTACTTCAACGTCTTCAAATTGTATTCTGTCATAAAAGCCATTACCTGTTGTTGCATCACCATCTGTAGGATTTGCTGTTACAACTGGATTACCTTCGTCGTCTAGAATATCGACTCTAATGTCTATTTTTTCTGAAACTGCGAATTCAACATCAATATTGAACACAGCCGTTTCGCCTTCAGTTACTGTAACCGAATTACTCATTACTGTTAACTCAGGTTTCCCTCTTCTTGGAATAGAATCGTCATCTTCACATGAAAAGGTAACAAGACCTAACAGGAAAACGAAAACTAAAGAATAACTTATTTTTTTATGTATATTTTTCATGTTTTTCTAGTATTAAAGTGGTGTGTAAACTGAAACTCCATTTTCGCCATAACCTTCGCAAAACCATGAGATGGTTATTACTCCAGTATCAGGATCTACGGCATTAACGCCTCCATCCAGAGGAATGACTAATCCCCAAGGGTCATTTTGATTTACCCAAGATATCTCACCACAATTTTCTGTGAATTCTACATCAAAGCTAGTTGGGCCAGTTCCGTAAGCTGTGCTGTAAGGACCATTGCTGTATAATCCACCAGACATATCAAATACTCTATAAAGTCCGTCACCTAAAGCCTCAATTTCGATTTCTATTGTGTTAGGATTAAAATTTGGTAAGAAATCATGGTATCCATATGTTGTAGTCATACTATACATACCTCCAATATCTGAAAAACAAATCCCATTAATAGTAATTGTCAATGTTCTAAAGGAAGCTGCAACTTCACCATTACTGGCAGAAGTTATATTTAAAACAAGTGTCTTTGGATTATCTACATCTATAACATCAGAGTAAAAATTGATATCCAATTTTGCAAAGTCTCTGTCTTCTTCAATGGTAACAGATTGCGATCCACTTACAAAATCATAATCTGTCCCAGCAACAGCTGTAGAACTTTGATCCACTTCGAAGTTGACCGTTATACTAGGTGTGCTAGCAAATTCTTCTCCACCAAATAAAACAATATTCTCACTATACAAGTTCACCTGTCCATCTGTTAAAAAAGCAGGAGCTGCCGAACTGTTATTAAAGCCAACCACAAAAGGTGTATTAGCTAGGTCTGCTTCTAACTGTTGTTGATCGTCGTCTACACTACAAGAGACTACCAACTGAGCAGCTAGAATTGTCAAAACAATAAATTTAATTTTTTTCATAATCTTTTTTTTTAGTTAACGTCCCAAAATACAGGTGTATCAAAAGCTGTATCTACCGTTTGATTGTAAACACTAACATTTGCTGAATTTCCTGTATATTCTGAGGTTGGATATAATAATCGTAATGGTCTATTAGGTCTGTTTGTAATATCTGGAAGCGGCATGTTACTAGGGAAACCAGTTCTTGTGAACTCTATCCAGGTTTCAATACCATTGGTTCCACCTAAATCAATCCATTTTTGAGTAATAATAGCTTCAAGTTTATCTGCGCTGCCATCCCAACCAATTCCGTTGACATTATTAGCATCATTTAAATAACTTCCAATAGAAGCACCAAGTCTGTCAAATGAAGATTGAATAGCACTTTCGAAAAGACCTTTAGCGTTTCCAGAATTTAATATACCTCTAAATACAGCCTCAGACTGAAGAAATAGTGATTCGGAAGCTGTCATAATATAACCATCTTGTTGAGGCGATATTAATAATCCAGGTCCAATTCTAGACGGTTGATCTTCTCCACCTTGCGTATTTCCTTGAATAGTCGCTTGACCACCTCTTGGTGCGTAAAGTCTTTGAAGTCTGGCATCTGAAACACCAGTTGTTGTTCCGTCTAAAAACTCAACCAAGAAGGTAGTTGGTCCTGCTCTTAAGTTAGAGAAGGTTTGGTTAGACGCATTTCCAAATTGTCCAGGATCGTAACCAAAGGTTTCAGCAAATGGATTCATACGATCTTCCTCATCTGAATATCCTGGATTGATTGTCACATTTTCTCCTGCGCCTAAGAAGTTGGCATTATTGAGAGCTGCAAGCTCACCATTTACAATAGACTGTAAATCTGGTGTTCCTTGAGCAGCATCATACATACGTAATAACATTCTCAGTTTTACAGTATTTCCAAATTTTATCCACATGTCCATGTTTCCTCCCATGATCACATCGTTAGAACCCATTCCAATTGCAGTACTTGTGTCTGTATTTTGAATTTGAGCAATGGCATCGTTGATATCAGCAATCAAAGCAACATAAACATCTGTTTGATTATCATATTCTGGGAATAATAAATCACCACGTTGATGAATATCTGTAAAAGGAATGTCACCATAAAGGTCTACTAAATACTGAAAGTAGAATGCTCTATAAATCTTAGAGGCACCTTTGAAATAATCATAATTATCAGCATACTCATTCTCAATAATTTGAGTTAAGTTTCCAGTTCTAGCCATTAAGTTATCCCATATACCACTATAAAAATCTGTAGTTAATTGGTATTGAAACTCTACAAAGTAAGGTGCTTGCACCTGCTGTGCATTACCTGACCATGTGGCTATCATAGTGTTTCCTAATCCGTTCATAGTCGTCATAAGTGTACCTGCAGGCACAGTTAAGGCTCCAGGAAGAATTACTTCAGGAGGTAATTGATCAATGACAACTCCGTTTGGATCTTCATTCACTAGCACATCGTTACAAGAAAATGTAAGACATAATAGTGCCAATGACATTATCGTATATTTTATTTTATTTATGTTTTTCATTTTCTTAAAAGTTAAGTTTTACGTTCATTGAATAAAATTTAGTTGGAGGCGTTTGACCATATCCACCTATTCCAGAACCTATTTCAGGATCATTATATCGTCTGTTCTCTTTTGGTAAAACAATCAATAAATTTCTTCCACTAACACCAACTGATAAACCTTGAATAAATGTGTTTTCAAGTGCTTTACTCGGTAAGGTATAGCTTAGGGCAACTTCTCTAAGTTTAAATGCTGTTGCGTCTAAAACAAAGTTCTCATCTACACCTGTGAAATCTCCACTTTGAACAAACGATTGGTATTGTGCATAAGCAGATGGTCCTCCGTAAGATGGCCCTGTTAACACATCTGTGTTAGTTGTTCCAGAACCTTGAACTGTTGAATTTGGGAAAATGAAATACCCTCTTCCATTTTCAGCAGTAATAAAACTACGGCCTTGACCAGTAAGGTTATTGTAGATATTTGAATAGAATACATGTCCTGTTCTAAAATCGGCAACGGCACTTAATCTAAATCCTTTATAAGTGATGTCTGTACCGAAATTTAAAATATAATCAGGAGTAGTTCTTCCTAGAACTTTCAGTCCAGAAGCTGTTCTAGGTGATCCATCAGGATTTAAAACCACTCGACCTTGATCATCTCTTTCATAAGCTGTACCTTGAATCAAAGGATATTCTTGACCTTGAATGGCATAAATACCAGGAGCACCACTACCCAATTGATCTGAATCCTCAGTAATTTTAGTAGCGATTGTGCGCTGAGAGGCATAACCAAAGTTTAGATTCCATCTTAGGTCATCTGTTTTAATAGGAGTAAGACCTAAATCTACTTCGTAAGCATTAGTTTCGGTTTCACCTACGTTGATACCAGCGCTAAAAACACTAGTTGATGAAGATACCGAAGCACTTAGTATTTGATTGTCGTTCGTATAGAACGAATAACTACCATCTAGAGTAATTCTTGGAATACCACCACGCTTTAAAAGTTCTAGATTAAGATTTGCTTCGAAAGTACTAATGAATTCAGGCTCAATAGCATTATCAAAAGTAGAAGAAGGGATTATAAACGAGTTTACACCACCTGGGAAAGGGAATGCGGCCGGTCTAAATCCTGTATCAAATAAATCATGTGATCCTAAAGCCGAAATATTTGCAGTTTTTACATAACCTCCAGATACTTTTACTTTATGTAAAAAGTCTGTTTTAATTTCTGGAAATGCTTTTGTTGGAATGAAAGATGCACCAGCAGAATAGTAGAAGAAGCCAATGTCTCCAATATCTCTTCCTGGAGACTGCAATCTAGAATCCCATTCTTGTCGTCCTGTTAAGTTTAAAAATAAATAATCTTTATAACTTAAATCAACATTTGCAAAAATAGCTTGTTGTCTTCTTTTCGAACTGAAATCTGAAACAGTAATACCACTTGAAATATTTTCAACAGTATATAAACCTGGGAGTGTTAAAATATCTCCAGCTGTAGTTTGAGAGAAACCTCTGCTTTCAGTTGAATTGAAACCAACTAATGATTTTAACCCGATATCTTCTGTTAAATCGTAATTGAAATTTGCAATTAAGTCGGTGTATAATGTTCTCGAATTATTACTGTTTACACTTAAAGATGATTGAATATCTCTACCATCACCTGTAATGGTGAATTCAGCAACATAATCATTAACATAAGTAAAGCCTTTACCACTATTAGTAACAACATTACTTCTTAATACTGCGCTGATATTGTCATTGAATTGGTACGATAATTCAGCCGACAAATCAGATCTTGTATTTTCTGAAATAGATCTTTGATTATTCTTTACCCAGTAAGGACTATCACCAAAAGCAGTCCAGTGGTCACTATTACTTCCAGAATCAAAGTCTAAAATATTAACATCACTTGGTAACTGAGCCAGTTGTCCATAAACACCATTCGAAACCGATTGGTCTTCACTAGTAAATCTCACATTAGCCGACATTGAGAATTTTCCAAACGTTTTACCAGCACTAAGTGCTAAAAAGTCTTTTGTATATTCATCATCAGGAATGATACCGTCAGTAGTTCTTCTGTTTGCAGTTAATGAATAAAACCCATCACTGTTTCCGCCAGATAGCGTAATTGTATTTTGTAAGGCAACACCAGTATCAAAAAAGTCTTTCATATTGTCTTTTCTGAATTCGTAAGTACCATATCTAAAATCTGAAACGGTTGGATAAGGTAATCCCACAGGCTGAAGAGAACCATCATATTCTGGACCCCATGATCCTTGGTCAAAGGCATCGATTTCTCCCCAATATCCTTTACCGTATCTATCTTGTAATTGAGGTAAAAAAGCAATCTCTTCTAGAGTAAGCGTTGACGTGTAGCTTATGTTTAACTTTCCTGTGTCTTTTGCTCCTTTTTTAGTAGTTACAATAATAACTCCGTTACCACCTCTAGATCCATAAAGCGCAGCTCCATTTGGACCTTTAATGATGTTTATGGATTCTATAATTTCAGGATCCAAATCTGATAAAATAGTCGCTGAGGAAATAACATTGTCGATTACAATCAAAGCAGAGTTTGATCCAGATAAAGAACGTGTTCCTCTTAGTCTAATTGTTGTAGATGGATTAACACCTGTGTTAGTCGTGTTAATCTGTAAACCAGAAACTTTACCTGCAAGAGATTGCACAGCATCAGGGTTGTTAGCAGATGTGATCTCTTCAGCTTTTAAATTTTCATAAGCTGTTGTGATTTCATCAGGCTTTCTTTTGATACCTACTGCAGTAACAATAACTTCGTCTAAAGATTCAGCATCCTCTAACATGGTAACATTAATTACATTAGATTCTCCAACAGTAATTTCTTGAGTTTTTAAACCTACATACGAAAAAACCAAAATATCGCCTACATTGGCATTTACATTGTAATTTCCGTCAAAATCTGTTTGAGTTCCGGTTGTAGTTCCCTTAATTAAGATATTAACTCCGGGAATTGGTAAACCGGTATTGTCTGAGACAGTTCCGGAAATGGTTTTTTCTTGTGCTAACGTAAGTTGCACAGCTAACAGCAATAAAAGTGTTAGCACTTTACTAAGTGTTATTTTCATATTGTTGATTGATTTAAATTGGTCTAGCTCAAATTTCACAATAAAAAACTTACAAAACAATGATTAAGTGAGAAAATTTTGAATTTTATTGCTAAATATTTAAAATTAGAATGTTGTTGTTAAGCTTAAATGAATTTTTGAGTCTGATAATTTAAATTTCCTGTCTTCAGTTTTTCCACTAGTGTAGTTAAATCGAAATAATCCAGCTTTGGTTAATAGCCCAAATCCAAAGCCAAAACCAAATAGCTTTTCTTTTTGATCTGTTAGCTGATTTTCAAAATAAGCAGCATCTATTACAGAGTGCACATAAATAGTGTTATTGAGTTTGTATCTATATTCCGTATTGAGAACGGCATATAAATTGGCAATGAGACTATTCTCTTCAAAGCCGCGAATTGAGTTGATGCCTCCAAAACGAGGAAGTTCATTTTCTAAATAAGTATCTGAAACTAAATAGTTGGCATTAACTCTTCCGTAAAAACTATTTTTATCATTGAGATTAAAAATCTTAAATGTATTAATATAAAAGTGAGACTGTTTTTCGTCAAATGTTTCATAAGATCTATTTCCAAAACCAGTAGACAGATCAAATAAGAAATTTACAGGAAATAAGCGATCATAATTCTGTCGTTTTATGTAGGTATAGTTTATTAGGTATTTATTAGAATCGTAATCTGTAATCAAAGCTGTTGGCATATCTAATAGATCAGTAGATTTTACCGATTGTATTCCAGCCGAAATAGTATGCCTGCTATTGATTTGATAATTAATTTTTGCTGTTTGACTCACTGTTACGAAAGAGGAGTCACGTTTAAAAATGTTCAAGTTCAAGTCTAAGCCAACTGGAGAGCTAAATATATATGGAGTAACCAATTTTAAATCAAAGGTTTGTTGGTCGTTCTCATCACTTTTGTACAAGAGCTTTAATGACTCACCATAATTAAGGTTGTTGATGAGGTTCAAATCTAAATAACCATCAAACTCAATTTTATTGGTGGACTCGTTTGTACCAAAACCTAAAAAGCCATCGAAGGTATTACTACGCGCTTTTTCTATATACATATATAATATGGTAGAGTCTTGAGTAAATAAAACCTCAGGATCTCTAATTTGATTAGCAAACACCAGGTCATTCAAAGCAGCTGTTTGTTCTTTTATTTTTGCAAGGTTGAAAACCTTTCCTGTTTTTATTTTTAAATAGCGGTTGATGTAAGACTTTGGAAATTTTTCATATCCTTTTATAATAATCTTGTCAGTTGTTCTTGATTTTGGTTCTGAAACCGATAGAGATCCAGTTAATGTTTTACGATCTAATTTTTGAATGTTATTTACAATTAATGTACTAAACGGATTACCACGATTGGCTATTTCAGAATTGATAAATTGTAAGGTGTTTTCAACATTTGCTATTGGTATGACCAAGCGATTCGTTTGGTCTAAAAAGTCGGTAAGTTTCAAAATAGACAGATCTACCAATCCATTATGTTCAATTATGATGCTCTCATATTTATTTTTTAAACTGAAAGAGGCTAGGTAAGTAGTATCATTTTGTTTTTTTAAGTGAAGTAGTTCATTTTCTATATATCCAATTTGAGTTAATTTTTTTTGCAGCGTAGTAATTTCTTTTTCCAAAGACCCATATTCATTGAACGTTTTTTTGTAGCCTATCGAATCGATAGTCTTAGTTTCTTTTTCAGTGGCTCCTATAGAAGTTAAATATAGATTTTGGGCAGACGATTCTGTAGACCATACTATAGATAGGAGTAGTAAAAAAGGACTAATTTTTTTGAGCATCAATAGAATTATTGTTCAAATCTAACGGAAATTAATCAGTAAAAATATGTACTTGTAAAAATAAATCAAGAAACTTTCTAAAATTAATCGTTATGGGTTTGAATTATTCATATTTATTTCTACCTTTGCAGCCCTCTAAGGAGAGGGTTTAATAAAAATTTATATAGTAATATATGCCAACAATTTCACAATTAGTACGAAAAGGAAGAGCCAAAATAACTAAGAAGAGTAAATCGGCTGCTCTAGATTCGTGTCCACAAAGACGTGGTGTATGTACTCGTGTTTACACGACGACGCCTAAAAAACCAAACTCAGCAATGCGTAAGGTAGCAAGGGTTCGTTTAACAAACGGAAACGAGGTTAATGCATACATCGGAGGAGAAGGACACAACTTACAAGAGCACTCGATAGTATTAGTTAGAGGTGGAAGGGTAAAAGATTTGCCAGGAGTTAGATATCACATCGTTCGTGGTGCCTTAGACACAGCAGGTGTTGCAGGTAGAACACAACGTAGATCTAAGTATGGAGCAAAACGCCCTAAGAAGTAATTTAAAACTTTAAGAAGAAGACATGAGAAAAAGAGCAGCAAAAAAGAGACCGCTTTTACCAGATCCAAGATTTAACGATCAGTTAGTAACTCGTTTCGTTAATATGATGATGTGGGATGGAAAGAAGTCTATCGCTTTTAAAGTATTCTATGATGCAATTGATATTGTAGAGTCAAAGAAAACTGACGACGAAAAAACGGCGTTAGAAATTTGGAAAGATGCATTGTCTAACGTTATGCCTCACGTAGAAGTACGTAGTCGTAGAGTTGGTGGAGCAACATTTCAAATTCCAATGCAAATTCGTCCAGATCGTAAAGTTTCAACTGCAATGAAGTGGTTGATTGGATACGCAAGAAAAAGAAACGAAAAATCTATGCCTCAAAAATTAGCAGCTGAAATCTTAGCAGCAGCTAAAGAAGAAGGTGCAGCTGTTAAAAAGAGAGTTGATACTCATAAAATGGCAGAAGCAAACAAGGCATTCTCTCACTTTAGATTTTAATTAACGACATGGCAAGAGATTTAAAATTTACAAGAAATATAGGTATTGCTGCACATATTGATGCAGGAAAAACTACAACTACAGAACGTATTCTTTATTATACAGGTGTTTCTCACAAAATTGGTGAAGTACATGATGGTGCTGCAACAATGGATTGGATGGAACAAGAGCAAGAAAGAGGTATTACAATTACTTCTGCTGCTACAACTTGTACTTGGAATTTCCCAATGGAGAATGGGCAACCTACTCCAGACACAAAAGGATACCACTTCAATATTATTGATACTCCTGGTCACGTTGATTTTACGGTAGAAGTAAACCGTTCATTACGTGTATTAGATGGTTTAGTATTTTTATTTAGTGCAGTTGATGGTGTTGAACCACAATCTGAGACTAACTGGAGATTAGCAGACAACTATAAAGTTCCAAGAATAGGTTTCGTTAACAAAATGGACCGTCAAGGATCTAATTTCCTTGCTGTTTGTCAGCAGGTAAAAGATATGTTGAAATCTAACGCAGTGCCAATTGTATTAAATATTGGTGATGAAGCTGATTTTAAAGGTATCATTGATTTAGTAAAAAACAGAGCTATCGTATGGCATGATGAAACTCAAGGGGCAACTTTTGATGTGATCGACATTCCAGAAGAAATGAAAGAAGAAGCTCGTAAGTATCGTGCGCTTTTAATAGAAGAGGTAGCAACTTACGATGAGAACTTACTTGAGAAATTCATGGAAGATGAAGATTCTATTACAGAAGAAGAAGTGCATGCTGCACTTAGAGCTGCTGTAATGGATATGGCTATCATCCCGATGATTTGTGGTTCTGCATTTAAAAATAAAGGTGTACAGTTCTTATTAGATGCTGTATGTCGTTACTTACCTTCTCCAACAGATAAAGAAGGTATCGTAGGTACAGATCCTAATTCAGGAGAAGAGATCTTACGTAAACCAGATGTAAAAGAGCCGTTTGCTGCTTTAGCATTTAAGATTGCTACAGATCCTTATGTTGGTCGTTTAGCATTCTTTAGAGCGTATTCAGGTCGTTTAGATGCTGGATCTTATATCTTGAACAACCGTTCAGGTAAAAAAGAACGTATCTCTCGTATCTATCAAATGCACTCTAACAAACAAAATGCTATCGATTTTATCGAAGCAGGAGATATTGGAGCTGCAGTAGGATTTAAAGATATCAAGACTGGTGATACCATGTCTGATGAAAAGAATCCTATCGTTTTAGAATCTATGGACTTCCCAGATCCAGTAATTGGTATTGCTGTGGAGCCTAAGACTAAAGCAGATGTTGACAAATTAGGTATGGCGTTAGCTAAATTATCTGAAGAGGATCCAACATTTACAGCAAGAACCGATGAAGCTTCAGGACAGACTATTATTTCTGGAATGGGTGAGCTTCACTTAGATATTATTGTAGATCGTTTGAAGCGTGAGTTTAAGGTTGAAGTAAACCAAGGACAGCCTCAAGTAGAGTACAAAGAAGCTATTACTCAACGTGCAGAGCACAGAGAAGTTTATAAGAAACAATCTGGTGGACGTGGTAAATTTGCTGATATTGTATTTACATTAGAGCCAGCTGAAGAAGGTAAAGTAGGATTACAGTTTGAATCTTTAATTAAAGGTGGTAACGTTCCTAAAGAATTTATCCCTTCTATTGAAAAAGGATTCAAAATGGCAATGGTAAATGGACCGTTAGCTGGATATGAAGTTGATTCAATGAAAGTAACACTAACTGATGGATCTTACCATGATGTGGATTCTGATCAATTATCGTTCGAATTAGCAGCTAAGCTTGGATTTAAGAATTCAGCAAAAGCAGCAAAAGCGGTAATTATGGAGCCAATCATGAAACTTGAAGTTATTACTCCAGAAGAAAATATGGGTGATATCGTAGGTGACTTAAACCGTCGTCGTGGTCAAGTAAGTGATATGGGAGATAGAGCTGGTGCAAAAACTGTAAAAGCTACAGTGCCATTATCTGAAATGTTTGGTTATGTAACAACATTAAGAACATTATCATCAGGTCGTGCGACATCAACAATGGAATTTTCACATTATGCTGAAACTCCTTCTAATATTTCAGAAGAAGTAATCAAAGCAGCTAAAGGCGTAGAAGCTTAAAACTAAAAAGAAAATGAGTCAGAAAATTAGAATAAAATTAAAGTCTTACGATCATAATTTAGTTGACAAGTCTGCTGATAAGATTGTAAAAACAGTAAAAAGTACTGGTGCTGTTGTAACTGGACCAATTCCATTACCAACACACAAAAAGATTTTCACTGTATTACGTTCACCACACGTAAACAAGAAGTCTAGAGAACAATTTCAATTAAGCTCTTACAAACGCTTATTAGATATTTACTCTTCATCTTCTAAAACAATTGATGCCTTAATGAAGCTTGAATTACCAAGTGGAGTTGAAGTTGAGATTAAAGTGTAATGACGGTAATTCTGCCATAGCAGAAAAGAACATGTCCGGAGCTGCGTGCGAAGGAAAAACGGTAAAAATACAATTCAAGGTCGAATGTATTTTCGGCCTTGAGTTTTAATAAATAAGTAACAATAAATAAATTAATAATTATGTCTGGGTTAATAGGAAGAAAAATCGGTATGACCAGCATTTTCGATGAAAATGGAAAGAATATTCCATGTACAGTAATCGAAGCTGGACCATGTATCGTTACCCAAGTCAGAACCGAAGAGGTAGACGGGTACAATGCCCTTCAACTTGGTTTCGATGACAAGACAGAGAAAAGTGCTACAAAAGCTGAAATTGGTCATGCCAAGAAAGCTGGTACTTCTGTTAAAGTTAAAGTCGCGGAATTTCAAGGATTTGAAGGAGATTACAAATTAGGAGACGCAATAACAGTAGAGCACTTTATCGAAGGTGAATATGTTGATATTGCTGGAACTTCAAAAGGTAAAGGTTTCCAAGGTGTTGTAAAGCGTCATGGATTTGCTGGAGTTGGTCAAGCAACGCATGGTCAACATAACCGTTTAAGAGCTCCTGGTTCTATTGGTGCTGCTTCATATCCTGCGAGAGTATTCAAAGGAATGAAAATGGCCGGAAGAATGGGTGGCGAAAGAGTGAATGTTGAAAATTTAAGAGTATACAAAGTAGTTCCAGAAAAGAATTTACTTGTAGTTAAAGGATGTGTTCCAGGACACAAAAACTCTTATGTAATTATTCAAAAGTAATGAAAGTAGCAGTTTTAGATATAAACGGAAAAGACACAGGAAGAAAGGTAGACCTTTCTAAAGAGGTGTTTGCTATTGAGCCTAATAATCATGCAGTATACTTAGATGTTAAGCAATATCTTGCTAACCAACGTCAAGGAACTCATAAGGCTAAAGAAAGAGCAGAAATTACAGGAAGTACACGTAAGATTAAAAAACAAAAAGGTACTGGTACAGCGAGAGCAGGTAGTATCAAGTCTGGTGTATTTAAAGGTGGTGGACGTATGTTCGGACCAAGACCTAGAAATTACAGTTTTAAACTGAATAAAAACCTGAAGCGTTTAGCACGTAAATCAGCGTTAACAATGAAAGCTAATGATAAAGATATCGTTGTTTTGGAAGACTTCAATTTTGATGCGCCAAAGACGAAAAACTTTACAGCAGTATTGAAAGCACTAGACATACAAGACAAAAAATCTTTGTTTGTGTTGGGTGCGTCAAATAATAATGTATATTTGTCATCACGAAATTTTAAAGGCTCTGAAGTTGTAATGAACTCAGAATTAAGCACTTACAAAATTTTAAATGCAAATAAATTAGTTCTTTTAGAGAGTTCTTTAGAAGGAATTGAATCGAATTTAAGTAAATAAGAAGACAATGAGTATCTTAATTAAACCTATCATCACTGAAAAAGCGACAACTAATAGTGAGTTGAATAACTGCTTTACGTTTCAAGTGAACACCAAGGCGAACAAGGTAGAAATCAAAAAAGCAGTAGAAGCTGCTTATGGTGTCTCTGTTGAAAAAGTTCGTACTATAAATGTCCGTCCAGATCGTAGTACTCGTTATACAAAAACAGGTATTCAACATGGTAAAACAAATGCTGTTAAAAAAGCAATTGTACAACTGGCGGAAGGTGAAGTAATTGATTTATACACTAACATGTAATTAGACAACAATGTCAGTAAGAAAATTAAAACCAATCACATCAGCTCAGCGTTTTAGAGTAGTAAATGGATTTGACGCCATAACTACTGATAAGCCGGAAAAGAGTTTACTCGTTCCGAACAAAAGATCTGGTGGTAGAAACAGTCAAGGAAAAATGACCATGCGCCAAATAGGTGGAGGTCATAAGAGAAAGTATCGTATTATCGATTTTAAACGTGACAAAACCGGAGTTCCTGGTGAAGTTAAGTCTATAGAATACGATCCAAACAGAACAGCGTTTATCGCATTATTGAATTATCAAGATGGTGAAAAACGTTACATCATTGCTCAAAATGGTTTACAAGTTGGGCAAAATGTAGTGTCTGGTAAAGAAGCAATAGCACCAGAAATTGGTAATGCTATGCCATTAAGTCAAATCCCATTAGGTACAATTATATCTTGTATTGAGTTACGTCCTGGACAAGGAGCTGTAATGGCAAGAAGTGCTGGAGCTTTTGCTCAATTAATGGCAAGAGATGGTAAGTTTGCGACAGTAAAATTACCTTCAGGTGAGACAAGAATGATTCTTTCAGAATGTATGGCTACAATTGGAGTAATTTCTAACTCTGATCATCAATTAACAGTATCTGGTAAAGCAGGTAGATCAAGATGGTTAGGTAGAAGACCAAGAGTAAGACCAGTAGTAATGAATCCAGTTGATCATCCAATGGGTGGTGGTGAAGGTAAATCTTCAGGAGGACACCCAAGATCAAGAAATGGTATTCCAGCTAAAGGTTATAGAACACGTTCTAAAACGAAAGCGAGTAATAAGTATATTGTAGAACGTAGAAAGAAATAATTGAAATAATATGGCACGTTCATTAAAAAAAGGACCTTACATCCACTATAAATTGGCTAGAAAAGTTGAAGCAAATGTAGCCGCTAACAAGAAGACAGTAATCAAAACGTGGTCTAGAGCCTCTATGATTTCTCCAGATTTTGTTGGACAAACAATTGCAGTTCACAATGGTCGTCAATTCGTACCAGTTTACGTAACTGAAAATATGGTAGGTCATAAATTAGGAGAATTTTCACCAACACGATCGTTTAGAGGTCACGCAGGTGCAAAAAATAAAGGAAAAAAATAGTAAGCTATGGGAAGTCGTAAAAAACAAATGGCAGACGCTATTAAGGAAGGCAGAAAAAACGTTGCATTTGCAAAGTTGAATAACTGTCCAACTTCACCAAGAAAAATGCGCTTAGTTGCAGACTTGGTAAGAGGAAAAGAAGCTGAGAAGGCATTGCAAATCTTAAGATTTAGCCAAAAAGAAGCATCTCGTCGTTTAGAAAAATTGTTGTTATCAGCAATATCTAACTGGCAAGCTAAAAACGAAGATGCTGATATGGAAGAAGCAGATTTGTTTGTACAAGAGATTAGAGTAGATGGAGGATCTATGTTAAAGAGATTACGTCCGGCACCTCAAGGTCGTGCTCACAGAATTAGAAAAAGATCGAATCACGTAACTGTTGTGATTGGAGCTAAAAATAACACACAAGCTTAAATAGAGATATGGGACAAAAGACAAATCCAATCGGAAATCGTTTAGGAATTATCAGAGGATGGGAATCTAACTGGTATGGTGGAAATGATTATGGTGATAAACTTGCTGAAGACGATAAAATCAGAAAGTATATCCATGCTCGTTTATCAAAAGCTAGTGTATCTAGAGTTATTATTGAGCGTACGCTTAAACTTGTAACCGTTACTATCACTACTGCTAGACCTGGTATTATTATCGGAAAAGGTGGTCAAGAGGTAGACAAGTTAAAAGAAGAGCTTAAGAAAATTACTGGAAAAGAAGTTCAGTTAAACATCTTTGAAATTAAGAGACCTGAACTTGACGCTTATTTAGTAGCATCGAGTGTTGCTCGTCAAATTGAGAATCGTATTTCTTACAGACGTGCAATTAAAATGGCTATTGCTGCTGCTATGCGTATGAATGCAGAAGGAATAAAAATTCAAATTAGTGGTCGTTTGAATGGTGCAGAAATGGCACGTTCTGAGCACTATAAAGAAGGACGTATTCCTTTATCTACATTTAGAGCCGATATTGACTATGCTTTAGTTGAAGCACATACTACTTATGGTAGATTAGGTGTTAAAGTATGGATCATGAAAGGTGAAGTGTACGGAAAAAGAGAACTTTCTCCATTAGTTGGCTTGTCTAAGAAGCAAGGTGGCAAGTCTGGAGGACGCGGTGGGAACAATAAATCTCGTCGTAGAAAGTAATTTTTAAAGAAAAGTAATAATATGTTACAACCGAAAAGAACAAAATTTCGTAAGGTCCAAAAAGGACGTATGAAAGGAAATACCGGAAGAGGACACAGACTTTCTAATGGTATGTTTGGAATAAAATCTTTAGATGCTAATTTTTTGACTTCTCGTCAAATTGAAGCTGCACGTATCGCTGCAACTCGTTACATGAAGAGAGAAGGACAATTATGGATTAAAGTGTTTCCAGATAAACCAATTACTAAAAAACCATTAGAAGTACGTATGGGTAAAGGTAAAGGTGCTGTAGAATACTGGGTAGCTGTAGTAAAACCAGGAAGAATTATCTTCGAAGTTGGTGGAGTACCAATGGAAGTTGCTAAAGAAGCCTTACGTTTAGCTGCACAAAAATTACCAGTTAAAACTAAGTTTTTAATCGCTAGAGATTACGAAGCATAATTTATTTGATATTATGAAACAATCAGAAATTAAAGAATTATCAGTAGCTGAGTTACAAGAGAAACTTGGTGAAACTAAAAAGAGTTATGCAGACCTTAAAATGGCACATGCAATCTCTCCATTAGATAACCCAATTCAGTTACGTAACGTTAGACGTTCAGTAGCAAGAATTGCAACAGAATTAACTAAAAGAGAAATACAATAATTGTATTCTGGCTGAAAGATGGAAAAAAGAAATTTAAGAAAAGAGCGTATAGGAGTTGTTACTAGTAACAAAATGCAGAAATCAATTGTGGTTTCTGAAGTTAAAAAAGTAAAACACCCTATGTACGGAAAGTTCGTTTTGAAAACAAAGAAATATGTTGCTCACGACGAAACAAACGATTGTAACATTGGAGATACTGTAAAGATCATGGAAACACGACCTATGAGTAAATCTAAATGTTGGAGATTAGTAGAAATAATTGAAAGAGCGAAGTAATTATGGTACAACAAGAATCAAGATTAAAAGTAGCTGATAACACTGGAGCTAAGGAAGTATTAACTATCCGTGTTCTAGGTGGTACAAAAAGAAGATACGCTTCTATTGGAGATAAAATTGTTGTCTCAGTAAAAGATGCTACTCCTAATGGAAACATTAAAAAAGGAGCAGTATCAACAGCAGTAGTTGTTCGTACTAAAAAAGAAGTGAGACGTCCAGATGGATCTTATATTAGATTTGATGATAACGCTTGTGTACTTTTAAATCCAACAGGAGAAATGAGAGGAACACGTGTTTTTGGACCAGTAGCTAGAGAACTTCGTGATAGACAATTCATGAAAATTGTTTCATTAGCACCAGAAGTGCTTTAATGACTAATAAAATGACAAAGTTTAAAATTAAATCAGGAGATACTGTAAAAGTAATAGCTGGAGACCATAAAGGTACAGAAGGTAATGTGCTTAAAGTATTAAAGGATAAAAACAAAGCCATCGTAGAAGGCGTGAACATGGTTAAGAAACATACAAAACCAAGTGCACAAAACCCTCAAGGTGGAATTGTAGAGAAAGAAGCACCAATCCATATGTCTAACTTATCATTGTTAACTTCAAAAGGAGAAACAACAAGAGTAGGTTATAAAATGGAAGGTGACAAGAAAGTAAGATTTTCAACAAAATCAAATGAAGTAATATAGTTATGGCTTATATTCCAAGATTAAAACAAGAGTACAAGGACAAGGTTGTTTCTGCTCTTACAGAAGAATTCGGATATAAAAACGTAATGCAAGTTCCTAAACTTGAAAAGATTGTAATATCTAAAGGAGTTGGAGCTGCCGTTGCCGATAAAAAATTAATTGATCATGCTATTGATGAGTTAACAATGATATCTGGTCAAAAAGCTGTTGCTACACTATCTAAAAAAGATGTTGCATCTTTCAAATTACGTAAAGGAATGCCAATTGGTGCGAGAGTTACGTTAAGAGGAGAGCAAATGTATGAGTTTTTAGATCGTTTAGTAACTTCGGCATTACCACGAGTTAGAGATTTCAATGGTATCAAAGCTACAGGTTTTGATGGTAGAGGAAATTATAATTTAGGTGTTGTTGAACAAATTATCTTCCCAGAAATCAACATTGACAAGATCAACAAGATCTCTGGTATGGATATTACTTTCGTAACATCTGCAGATACAGATAAAGAAGCAAAATCGTTATTAACTGAAATGGGATTACCATTTCAAAAGAACTAAGATATGGCTAAAGAATCAATGAAAGCCCGTGAGGTAAAAAGAGCAAAAACAGTAGCTAAATATGCTGAGAAACGTAAAGCTTTAAAAGAAGCTGGAGATTACGAAGCATTACAAAAGTTGCCTAAAAATGCTTCACCTATTAGAATGCACAACAGATGTAAGCTAACAGGAAGACCAAAAGGGTACATGAGAACTTTCGGTATTTCACGTGTAACATTCCGTGAAATGGCAAACCAAGGTTTGATTCCAGGTGTTAAAAAAGCATCTTGGTAGACCAAATCGTTTTATTGCGATTACAAACAAGAATTATAAATTGGTTTTAGGTTCGGCATGAGGTCGAAAACCACTACCGCAAATTAATACAAATGAATACAGATCCAATTGCTGATTACTTAACAAGAATCAGAAATGCAGTGAAAGCTAACCACAGAGTGGTAGAAATTCCTGCTTCAAACTTAAAGAAAGAGATGACTAAAATATTATTCGATCAAGGATATATTTTAAGTTACAAATTTGACGACTCTTCTGTACAAGGAACAATTAAGATTGCCCTTAAGTACAACAAGGAAACTAAAGAGTCGGTTATCAAAAAGATTCAAAGAATCAGTACACCAGGTTTACGTCAATATGCTGGCGCAAATGAAATGCCTAGAATCCTTAATGGTTTAGGTATTGCTATTGTTTCTACATCTAAAGGTGTAATTACAGGTAAGCAGGCGCAACGTGAAAACGTTGGTGGTGAATTATTGTGTTACGTTTACTAATTTAAAGCAGAAAGAACAATGTCAAGAATAGGAAATAACCCAGTAGCAATTCCGGAAGGAGTTACAGTTGAAGTTAAAGACAACGTAATTACTGTAAAAGGTAAATTAGGAGAATTAACACAACCATATGATGCTGTTGAAGTGAAAGTTGAAGACGGAAACGTACTTGTAAGACGTTCAGCAGATAATAAAGAACAAAAATCTAAACACGGTTTATACCGATCTTTAGTAAGCAACATGATTGAAGGTGTTTCTAAAGGATGGACTAAAGAATTAGAACTAGTTGGTGTAGGTTATAGAGCATCTAACCAAGGTCAAAAATTAGACTTGGCTTTAGGATTCTCTCACAACATTGTATTAAATGTTGCACCAGAAGTGAAAATTGAGACCATTTCAGAAAAAGGTAAAAACCCAATAGTTAAATTAACATCTCACGATAAACAATTAGTTGGACAAGTAGCTGCGAAGATTCGTGGTTTTAGAAAACCAGAACCTTACAAAGGAAAAGGTGTTAAGTTTGTTGGTGAAGAATTAAGAAGAAAAGCAGGTAAATCAGCTTAAAAAATTAGTTATGGCATTAACAAAGAACGAAAAAAGACTAAGAATAAAAAGCAGAATACGTAAGGTAGTTTCTGGTACAGAAGCAAGACCACGTTTAGCTGTTTATAGAAGTAATAAAGAAATTTATGCTCAAGTTGTAGATGATGTTACAGGTAAAACTTTAGCAGCTGCATCTTCAAGAGATAAAGCAATTGCTTCTGAGAAAGGAACAAAATCAGAAATAGCAGCCTTAGTAGGTAAAGCTGTAGCTGAGAAAGCAATAAAAGCAGGTATCAATACTATTTCTTTTGATAGAGGTGGATACCAATATCACGGAAGAGTAAAATCATTAGCTGAAGGCGCAAGAGAAGGCGGACTTAAATTCTAAGACACTATGTATCAAAAATATAAAAACGCAGAATTAGTAAAACCAAGTGGAATTGATCTTAAAGATCGTTTAGTTGGTGTGCAAAGAGTTACTAAAGTAACAAAAGGTGGTAGAGCTTTCGGTTTTTCAGCGATCGTAGTGGTTGGTGATGAAGCTGGAGTTGTAGGTCACGGTTTAGGAAAATCTAAAGATGTTGCAACTGCAATTGCAAAAGCAGTTGAAGATGCTAAGAAAAACTTAGTTAGAATTCCTATTATCAAAGGAACCTTACCTCACGAACAAAAAGGTAAATATGGTGGAGCAAGAGTAAACATTATTCCTGCTGCTCCTGGTACAGGAGTAATTGCTGGTGGAGCTGTAAGAACAGTTTTAGAAGCAGTTGGAGTACACGATGTATTATCTAAATCTCAAGGATCTTCTAACCCTCATAATGTAGTTAAAGCAACTTTTGATGCTTTATTACAATTAAGAGATGCAAGAACAATTGCTAAGGACAGAGGAGTTTCTCTTGAAAAAGTTTTTAACGGTTAATCAATAGGACGATGGCAAAGATTAAAGTAACAAAAGTAAAAAGTGCAATCAATCGTACGCAAAATCAAAAGAGAATTTTAGAATCTCTTGGATTAAATAAAATTGGTCAAACCAAAGTACATGATGCGTCTCCAAGTATTCTTGGAATGGTAAATAAAGTTTCACATTTAGTTTCTGTTGAAGAGACGAAATAACAATATAAGATGAACTTAAGTAATTTAAAACCAGCAGAAGGTTCTACAAAGAACCAAGGTAAAAGAGTAGGTCGTGGACAAGGTTCTGGAAAAGGTGGTACTGCAACACGTGGTCACAAAGGAGCAAAGTCTCGTTCTGGTTACTCTAAGAAATTAGGTTTCGAAGGTGGTCAAATGCCACTTCAAAGACGAGTTCCTAAATTTGGATTTACAAATATTAACCGTGTAGAATATCAAGGTGTAAACTTAGATACATTACAAGAGTTAGTAGATAACAAGAAAATAAAAGATGCAGTTGATTTTCAAACGCTAGTTGATCTAGGTTTGGCGGGAAAGAATGAATTAGTTAAAATTCTTGGTCGTGGTGAATTAAAATCAAAATTAACAGTAACTGCTCATAAATTTACTGCTTCAGCAAAAGCTGCAATTGAAGCTGCAGGCGGAGAAGCGGTAACTTTATAAGAACACTTTAGTATGAAAATTATAGATACATTAAAAAATGTTTGGAAAATAACTGAGTTAAAAGACAGAATCATTTTGACACTTGGTCTGCTTTTAGTTTACCGTTTCGGTGCTCAAGTTGTTTTACCAGGTATTGATGCAAGTCAACTTGGAGGTTTACAAGATGGAGCAGATGGTGGGATATTAGGAATTCTTAATATGTTTACTGGTGGTGCCTTTGCAAATGCCTCAGTTTTTGCTCTTGGTATTATGCCTTACATTTCGGCTTCTATTGTTGTTCAGTTAATGGGAATTGCTATTCCTTATTTGCAAAAACTTCAAAAAGAAGGCGCTAGTGGACAAAAGAAGATTACACAAATCACACGTTGGCTAACAATTATCATTTGCTTATTCCAAGCACCTGGTTACTTAGCAAGTTTACAACCTGCATTTGGTATTCCTTCAACAGCATTTTTATTAGGTACTGGTCCAACATTCTATATATCTTCAGTTATCATATTAGTAACTGGGTGTATATTTGCTATGTGGTTAGGAGAAAAGATTACAGATAAAGGTATTGGTAATGGTATATCATTATTAATTATGGTAGGTATTATTGCTACTTTACCTCAATCGTTCTTACAAAATGCATCAGCTAGATTAGATGGTGGTGGAAATGGTGGTTTAATGATGATCTTGATCGAATTAGTAGTTTGGTTTGTAATCATTTTAGCATCTATAATGTTAGTTATGGCAGTACGTAAAATTGCTGTTCAATATGCTAGAAGAACTGCTTCTGGAGGATACGAGAAAAACGTATTTGGTAACAGACAGTTTTTACCATTAAAGTTAAATGCATCAGGAGTAATGCCAATTATCTTTGCACAGGCAATTATGTTTGTACCAAGTTTAATTGGAAAATCTTTTGGCTCATCTAGTGAAGTTGGTCAATGGATGCAAGCACAGTTTAACGATCCTTTCGGATTGTGGTATAATATTGTGTTCGCATTACTAATTATCATCTTTACGTATTTCTATACTGCGATTACTGTTCCAACAAACAAAATGGCAGATGATTTAAAAAGAAGTGGTGGTTTTATTCCAGGAATTCGTCCAGGAACAGAAACATCAGAGTATTTAGATAAAATAATGTCACAAATCACATTACCTGGATCTATATTCTTAGCATTAATCGCTGTGTTCCCAGCAGTTATTGTAAAGCTTATGAATGTTCAAGGTGGATGGGCATTATTCTTTGGTGGCACATCGCTACTAATTATGGTTGGAGTTGCAATAGATACAATGCAGCAAGTCAATTCATACTTGTTAAATAAACATTATGATGGCTTGATGAAGACAGGTAAAAACAGAAAAGCAGTAGCTTAAATGTAATACTAATTTAGAGGATAATCTTCGGAAATTTTTTAGGCAAGGTATTTGCTAATCCAAGATTAAATACTAAAACATATAATATGGCAAAACAAGCAGCAATAGAACAAGACGGATCGATCATCGAAGCATTATCAAATGCGATGTTCCGAGTTGAACTAGAAAATGGTCACATAGTGACTGCACACATTTCAGGTAAAATGCGTATGCATTATATTAAGTTGTTACCTGGAGACAAAGTAAAATTAGAAATGAGTCCTTACGATTTAACAAAGGCTCGAATAACTTATAGATACTAAAACCATGAAGGTAAGAGCATCCATTAAAAAAAGAAGCGCAGACTGTAAATTAGTCCGCAGAAAAGGTAGACTTTACGTCATTAACAAAAAGAATCCTAGATTCAAACAAAGACAAGGGTAATTATGGCAAGAATTGCAGGTGTAGACATACCAAAACAGAAAAGAGGAGTAATCTCTTTAACTTATATCTACGGAGTAGGTAGAAGTAGAGCACAAGAAATTTTAGCAACAGCTAAAGTAGACGAAAGCATCAAAGTACAAGATTGGACAGATGAGCAAATTGGAGCAATCCGTGACGCTGTAGGATCTTATACTATTGAAGGTGAATTACGTTCTGAAACACAATTAAACATTAAGCGATTAATGGATATTGGATGTTACAGAGGTATTCGTCATAGAGCTGGACTTCCATTAAGAGGTCAGAGAACTAAAAACAACTCTAGAACAAGAAAAGGTAGAAGAAAAACTGTTGCTAACAAGAAAAAAGCAACTAAATAATAATAGACATTAGTCATTAGTTTTAACCGTTAGAGGAATCTGTTTGAAATAGCAATGTTTAGGATTCTAAAAACTAGGAAAAACTAACAACTAGAAACTGAAAAATATGGCAAAGTCAAGTACTAAAAAACGTAAAGTAATAGTAGACGCTGTTGGAGAAGCACACGTAGCTGCCTCTTTTAACAACATTATCATCTCTTTAACTAACAAAAAAGGTGATGTAATTTCATGGTCATCAGCTGGTAAAATGGGATTCAGAGGTTCTAAAAAGAACACACCTTACGCTGCTCAATTAGCTGCAGAAGATGCTGCTGGAGTCGCAAAAGAAGCTGGACTAAAGAAAGTGAAAGTTTACGTGAAAGGTCCTGGGAATGGTAGAGAATCTGCTATTCGTTCAATCCACAATGCAGGTATAGAAGTAACAGAAATTATCGATGTTACACCATTACCACATAATGGATGTAGACCTCCAAAAAGAAGAAGAGTTTAATTTATTGCTCTGTAGAATTAATATCAACTATTTTAATGGTTGATATTAATTTTTTATGCGTAAATTTGCAAACTGAAAAATAACAATTAACAAGTATCAACGAGAGATCAACGGTTGTCGAAGGATAAGATTAAGACCTTAATTCACAAACACTCTCAAAACAAATTTAAAAATGGCAAGATATACTGGTCCTAAAACTAAAATAGCCCGAAAATTCGGTGAAGCTATCTTTGGAGATGATAAAGCTTTTGAAAAAAGAAATTATCCTCCAGGTCAACACGGAGCTAACAAGCGTCGTGGAAAAAAATCTGAATACGCTATCCAGTTAATGGAAAAGCAAAAAGCTAAATATACTTATGGTATATTAGAAAAGCAATTCAGAAACATGTTCAAAAAAGCAACAGCTGCTCAAGGTATTACTGGTGAGGTTTTACTTCAACTATGTGAGTCTCGTTTAGACAACGTTGCTTTCAGAATGGGATTGTCTCCATCTCGAAGTGGAGCTAGACAATTAGTGTCTCATAGACATATCACTGTAAACGGTGGTATCGTAAATATTCCTTCTTACCAATTAAAAGCAGGAGATGTAGTTGCTGTTAGAGAAAAATCTAAATCATTAGAGTCTATTCAAAATTCATTAGCTAACTCTAGTGCTGTATATGAGTGGATTACATGGAATAACGATAAAAAGGAAGGAACTTATGTTTCTATTCCAGAACGTATTCAAATTCCAGAAAATATCAACGAACAATACATCGTCGAATTATATTCTAAATAATAAATTAATCATATTGGTATTTGGCCAAAGGATTTATTAGTGGTCTTCAAACTTATAAATCGCGCAACTAAATAACAATTAAAACGAAGACAATAATATGGCAATTTTAAACTTCCAGAAGCCCGACAAAGTAATCATGATTGATTCTACTGAGTTTGAAGGTAAATTTGAATTTAGACCTTTAGAACCAGGTTACGGATTAACAGTAGGTAATGCTCTAAGACGAGTATTATTATCATCTTTAGAAGGTTTCGCTATCACATCAGTAAGGATTGAAGGTGTAGACCATGAGTTCTCAACAATTGCTGGTGTAGTTGAAGACGTTACTGAAATGATTTTGAACTTAAAGCAAGTTAACTTTAAGCGTCAAATAGATGAAGTTGATAACGAATCTGTTTCAATTTCTATCTCTGGACAAAATCAAATTACAGCTGGAGATTTCCAAAAGTTCATCTCAGGGTTTCAAGTATTAAACAAAGACTTAGTGATTTGTAACTTAGATCCAAAGGTGAATATCAATATGGAAATCACGATTGAAAAAGGTAGAGGTTATGTTCCTGCTGAAGAAAATAAAAAAGCTTCTGCACCAATTGGAACAATCTTTACAGATTCAATTTATACACCAATAAAAAATGTTAAGTATAGCATTGAAAACTTCCGTGTTGAACAAAAAACCGATTATGAAAAATTAGTTTTTGAAATCATCACAGACGGTTCAATTGCTCCTAAAGATGCTTTAACTGAAGCTGCTAAAATATTAATTCACCACTTCATGTTATTCTCTGATGAGCGTATCACTCTTGAAGCTGATGAAATTGCACAAACTGAAACTTATGATGAAGAATCACTTCACATGAGACAACTATTGAAAACTAAGTTAGTTGATATGGATCTTTCTGTACGTGCACTTAACTGTTTAAAAGCTGCAGAAGTTGATACATTAGGAGACTTAGTATCATTCAATAAAAATGACTTAATGAAGTTCCGTAACTTTGGTAAGAAATCGTTAACTGAGCTTGAAGAGCTTGTAAATGTTAAAGGTCTTAACTTCGGAATGGATTTAGCAAAATACAAATTAGATAAAGATTAATACGTCATATTTTGCTCCTCAAAGAGAGTTGAAGCAAGATGATGATTAAAACAAAATGTCATGAGACACGGAAAAAAATTCAACCATTTAGGAAGACAGACTGCTCATAGAAAAGCAATGTTAGCTAATATGGCATGTTCGTTAATCGAACACAAACGTATCAACACTACTGTTGCTAAAGCAAAAGCTTTAAAACAATTTGTTGAGCCTATGATCACAAAATCAAAGGAAGATACAACACATAACAGACGTATCGTAATGTCTAGATTGAGACAAAAAGATGCAGTTACTGAATTATTCAGAGATGTGGCTGTAAAAGTTGGAGATCGTCCAGGTGGTTATACAAGAATCATCAAATTAGGAAACAGACTTGGTGATAACGCTGATATGGCAATGATCGAATTAGTAGATTATAACGACATCTACAACGCTGGTAAAAAAGAGAAGAAGACGACTAGAAGAAGTAGAAGAGGTGGATCTAAACCAGCAACTCCTCCAGTTGAAACGAAAGCAACTAACGAAGAAGAATAAATGTTAATAAGCATTTAATATATAAAGGATAATCTATTTTAGATTATCCTTTTTTTTGTGCAATTTTGTAAAACTTTTCTATAAAAATGATATATCAAAAACGTAAAAAAGCCTTAATTTTACTCGCAGACGGAACAATTTTTCACGGAAAATCAATTGGCAAAGAAGGTACTGCCTTTGGTGAAGTTTGTTTCAACACAGGAACAACAGGATACCAAGAAATTTTTACTGACCCTTCATACTATGGGCAGTTAATGGTAACAACCAATGCACACATTGGGAATTATGGAACCAAATCTGATGAAGTAGAATCTGATTCGATTAAAATTTCTGGGTTGATCTGTAAAAATTTCAGCTTTGAATATTCACGTCCAGCTGGAGACAAATCACTTGAAGAATTTTTAAATGACAATAACCTATTAGCTATTTCTGATGTAGATACTCGAGCCTTAGTAAGTCATATTAGAGATCATGGTGCTATGAATGCTGTTATTTCTACTGAAATAGATAACGTAGACGAACTTAAAAAACAATTAGCTGAAGTGCCTAGTATGGAAGGTTTAGAATTAGCCTCTCAGGTATCGACCAAAGAGCCTTATTATTATGGTGATGAGAATGCTACCTATAAAATTGCCGCTTTAGATATCGGAATTAAAAAGAATATCCTTCGTAATCTCGCTAAGCGAGATGCCTATATTAAAGTGTTTCCATATAATTCTAAATTTGAAGATCTAGAAGCATTTCAACCAGATGGCTATTTTTTATCTAATGGACCAGGAGATCCAGAACCTTTAGTAGAGGCACAAGCTGTCGCTAAAGAAATTATTAAAAGAGACTTGCCATTATTTGGGATTTGTTTAGGTCACCAAGTCATAGCATTAGCTAATGGCATTTCAACATATAAGATGCATAATGGTCATCGTGGAATTAATCATCCTGTAAAAAACTTAGTGACAACAAAAGGTGAGATAACTTCTCAAAATCACGGATTTGCGATTAATAGAGAAGAAACAGAAAATCATCCAGATGTAGAAATTACACATGTACATTTAAATGACCATACGGTTGCAGGAATGAAAATGAAGAATAAAAACTGCTTTTCGGTGCAATACCATCCAGAAGCAAGTCCAGGACCAAACGATTCAACCTATTTATTTGATGAGTTTATTCAAAATATCAAAAATAATTAATGATGAAATGTCAAGGAAATGAAAGTTTCTTTGACATTTTTCTTTTACGAAAACATTATAGTTGAGATATAATGTAAAACTGTGTTCTGCAGATACCTTTTAGACTAACTATTTTGTAAATTTGAAACTTAAATTAGAAATAACTTAAATACAATATAATGAGCATTATAATTAATATTCATGCAAGACAAATTTTAGATTCTAGAGGAAATCCAACAATTGAAGTCGATGTCACTACAGAAAATGGAATGATTGGAAGAGCTGCAGTGCCTTCTGGTGCTTCAACTGGTGAGCACGAAGCGGTAGAACTAAGAGATGGAGGAAGCGCATATATGGGAAAAGGTGTTACGAAAGCTGTCAATAATGTAAATTCCATAATCGCTCAAGAGCTTCTTGGAGAGTCTGTATTTGATCAAAATAGATTAGACAAATTAATGATAGATTTAGATGGAACAGCTAACAAATCTAAATTAGGTGCTAATGCTATCTTAGGTGTGTCGTTAGCAGCGGCAAAAGCTGCAGCAGGAGAATTAGGAATGCCACTATATCGATATGTTGGTGGTGTGTCTGCCAATACCTTACCTGTGCCAATGATGAATATTATTAATGGTGGTTCTCATAGTGATGCGCCAATCGCATTTCAGGAGTTTATGGTAATGCCAGTTAAGGCAAAAAACTTTACGCATGCTATGCAAATGGGAACTGAGATCTTTCATCACCTTAAAAAAGTATTACATGATAGAGGATTAAGCACTGCTGTAGGAGATGAAGGAGGATTTGCACCAAATTTAGAAGGCGGAACCGAAGATGCTTTAGAAACAATTGCTAAAGCTGTAGCAAATGCTGGTTATAACTTAGGAGATGATGTGATGATCGCTTTAGATTGTGCTGCTGCCGAATTCTATAAAGATGGAACATACGATTATACCATCTTTGAAGGCGATTCTGGACAAGTTCGTACAAGTAAAGAGCAAGCAGATTATTTAGCAGAGTTGGCGTCTAAATATCCTATTATTTCTATTGAAGATGGTATGGACGAAAATGATTGGGATGGTTGGAAATACCTGACCGAACAAATTGGTGATAAAGTACAATTAGTAGGTGACGATTTATTCGTAACCAATGTAGAACGTTTATCACGTGGTATCGAAAACGGAATCGCGAATTCTATTTTAATTAAAGTGAATCAAATCGGAACACTTACCGAGACGATTTCAGCCGTAAATATGGCACACAACGCTGGTTATACATCTGTAATGTCACATCGTTCAGGAGAAACTGAAGATAATACTATTGCCGATTTAGCTGTGGCCTTAAATACAGGGCAAATTAAAACAGGCTCGGCATCGCGTAGTGATCGTATGGCAAAATATAATCAGTTATTACGTATTGAAGAAGAATTAGAAGACGTGGCTTACTTTCCACAAATGAATGCATTTAAAGTGAAATAATTGCTTAAACATTATATCGAAAAAAAGCCTGTAAGACTATGTATTACAGGCTTTTTTCTTATCTTCAGTATTGTAAGAAAAAATAGACTAATCAAAATTGCTATGAAGAGAATTTTACTTTTCCTTTTTTTAATTTCATTTTACAGTACTATTCATGCTCAGATTGTTAATATTCCCGATGCGAATTTCAAGGCAAAACTTTTGGAAGCCGATTGGGATAATGGTATAGCAGCAAGCGCTAGTTATGATAGCGAAATTATTGATACTAATGGTGATGGTGAGATTCAAGTTAGTGAAGCACAATTGATAACAGGATTAACTATTATTGCCTCTTCCATATCTGATTTAACAGGAATAGAAGCTTTTACAAACCTAGAAACTTTGAATTGTAGGATTAATAATTTGACAAGTTTAGATTTAACTCAAAACACTAATCTTATCTCAGTTAACTGTAGTATTAATTCGCTCACAACACTTAATGTAACGGGCCTTCAAAATCTTAGTCGACTGATTGCTAGTAGTAACTTTTATGAAACTATTGACGTTAGCCAAAACCCTAATCTTAATGAATTAGTAGTTGATTCTAATTTTAATTTAACAGGTTTAAATGTAAGTCAGAACCCAAATTTGGAAACATTAAGTTTATCGTACACGACACTATCAACAGTTGATGTTAGTTCAAACTCTAACCTTGTTTCACTTAATATAAGATCTGAAAATTTCAATAGTTTAGATGTGACCCAAAACTCTAATCTTGAGAGTCTTGTGTGCAATGAAAGTATATTAACAAGCCTTGACGTAACTCAAAATTTGAACCTTAGATTTTTGAATTGTTCTGCTAACCAATTAACCACTATTGATGTTTCTCAAAACCCAAACTTAGAATATTTAAATTGTAGTGGTAATCAATTGACAGCTATAGATATATCTCAAAACTTGAATTTAGAAAATCTACATATAGATCAAAATCAATTAACTAATATCGATATAACTCAAAACAGTAATCTTATATGGTTAAGTTGTTCAGATAATCAACTAACAACGATTGATGTTACTCAAAACCCTAACCTTGAAAACTTAGAATTTGGCTTGAACCAAGTTTCAACTATAGATCTTAGTCAGAATCCAGTACTTCGTGATTTAATTTGTCATTCTAATCAACTTACGATTTTAGATTTAAGCCAAAACAGTAACTTATATTCGTTCTATTGTCTTGATAATATACCTTTAGTTGCGATATTCATGAAAAATGGCAACCAAGAATCATTACCTTTTTTTCATCAAAATCCAAACCTTCAATATATATGTGCTGATGAGGATGAAATATCATATTTACAGAGTGTACTTGGAGGAGATAGTGTTGAAATAAATAGTTATTGCACTTTTGTTCCTGGAGGGGATTACAATACTATATTTGGTTCTTTAACATTTGACGGTAATAATGATGGCTGTGATGGTAATGACGTATCATACCCAGGATTAGGTGTTGATATTTCAGATGGAACTGATTCAGGAACAACATTTTCTAATAGCAATGGTGAATATATGTTCTATTTAGGAACAGGATCATATACAATCACACCTAACTTTGAAAATCCGTCTTGGTTTAACACATCTCCGTTAACATTTACAGCACCTTTTTCAGATTTAAACACTACAGTCAATCAAGATTTCTGTATCACTCCAAATGGTACACATAATGACGTAGAAGTTGTTATTGCATCTACAATTCCAGCACAACCAGGTTTTGATGCTAGCTACCAAATTGTTTATAAAAACAAAGGTAATCAAGTGCTTTCTGGTGCTATAGACTTTAACTACGATGACAGCGTTTTAGATCTTATGTCGATAACACAATCTCCAGACGCACAATCTATAGGAAACTTGTCTTGGAACTATACCGATTTAAATCCGTTCGAAAGCCGGACTATAGATGTAGTTTTTAACGTTAATTCACCTATGGAAATGCCTCCAGTAAATCTAGATGATGTATTAAATTTTACAGCGACCATAAGTCCCATATCTAGTGATGAAACATCAAATGATAATACATTTGAACTCAATCAAGTTGTTGTTGGCTCTTTCGATCCAAACGATATTACCTGTCTTGAAGGTGATGTGGTCTCTCCAGAACGTATTGGTGAATACCTCCATTATAATATCCGATTTGAAAATACAGGAACAGCACCTGCTACTTTTATCGTCGTTAAAGATGTCATCGATATCACAAAATATGACCTAAGTACATTACAAGTATTGAATTCTTCTCATAATATGATCACACGAATTGAAGGAAATGAGATTGAATTTTTCTTTGAAGATATCAATTTGGCGCCTTCAGGACAAGGGAATGTGCTTTTCAAAATTAAAACTTTAGATACATTGGTAACTGGAGACTCAGTAACACAGCAGGCTAATATTTATTTCGATTTTAATTTTCCGATAGAAACCAATTTAGCAACAACAGCATTCGAAAACCTTTCAGTTGAAGAATCTGAAATTAATACAGTTTCTATATACCCTAATCCTACCAATGGATTAATAACCATTGATTCTAAGTTAGTAATTAAGTCAGTAAGACTATACGACGTACAAGGTCGAAAGGTGCAAGATTTTATCATTTCAGAAAATCAAACTATAGACATTTCTAATGTATCAAAAGGAGTTTATCTTCTTGAGATTAGAACCGATTCAGGAATTTCTAACCTAAAGATACTAAAGAACTAATTTTTAAAACGTATACAATAACCCATTGGTCAATTCGAACTGGGTCTTTGGAATATTTGAACTCACAGGAACAGCATCGTAGAAATAATTGAAATTGGTCTTAAAAGCCAAATCCTTAAAGATTTTGAACAATAATGAGGTATTGCTAGAAATACGATAATCACTAAAAGCATCAATTTTTGGCTGGTAATAACTTGTACTTATTATACTTATCGTTTCAGTAGGATACATGCTGAACGATAAATAAGCACTTCCTCTCACATCGTTTTGCTCGCGGTCTGCAATAACATTATCGGCTTTTTCATATTCGTACATAATCAATGTTCCTAAATAAAACATGTAATTTTCTTTCTCACTAAGCTTAAATCGAGGTCCAGTTCCTAATAATCCTCTAAAATCAATTTGTGAAATCGCATCGTATTGGGCTTGTGCAAAAGCTTCCCATTTGATGCGTTCAGAAACTTTTCGATTGTATCTCAAATGTTGAGTACCACGATTTACTAACGAATTACCCTCTACTTTCTGAAAGTTTAAATCGTTTACAAATAACCAAAGATTTGTCTTATCGTTATACTGAATATGAGCTTTGTTCGCAATTCTAAAAATATCATTGGTGTTCTTAATGAGCGAGACATCCAAACTAACAGATCCTGTCCATTTTGCAGAATCGGTTGCTTTTCGCAAGGTTTCGATATTAACCACTTGAGAATAAGATGTCATGGATATGAATAAAAAGAAAACCCTAATGTATTGCATAGCTATTGGTTGGATAACAAAATTAATAATTACAAGCTGTAATTCAAGCTTTATTTCAATTTTGGTGTAATGATAATATCGTAAAAACGACTGCTTTTTTAGTATCGATTTTATGAATATCAAAATTGTTAAAAGCATTGTAATAACACTTCATAAATCCTTAGATATTTCGTAAATTCGTAAACTCGATTTCAATAAACATTCAAAATAAAATATTCAAGATATATGTCAGATAAAGCTACACTAGAAATTAATGGACAAAAACATGAGTTTCCGTTAGTTACAGGTACAGAAAATGAAGTAGCCATTAATATCAAAACGCTTAGAGGTGTTACTGGTGGAGTGACTACAATTGATCCAGGGTATAAAAATACAGGATCTTGTGAAAGCGCCATAACGTTTTTAGATGGTGAGAAAGGAATTTTAAGATATAGAGGGTATTCTATCGAAGAATTAGCAGAAAAAGCCGATTTCCTTGAAGTGGCCTATCTTTTAATTTTTGGAGAATTACCAACCTCAGAAAAATTAGAGCAATTTCATTCAGATATCAAAAAACATGCTGTTGTTGATGATGATGTCAAAAAGATATTAGACGCCTTTCCAAAGGCTGCACATCCAATGGGTGTGTTAGCATCGTTAACTAGTGCTCTTACGGCATTTAATCCTACTTCAGTTAATGTTGATTCTGAAGAGGAAATGTACAATGCTATTGTAAGAATCTTAGGTAAGTTCCCAATTTTAGTGGCTTGGACGATGCGTAAAAAACATGGTATGCCTCTAGATTATGGAAGTTCATCTCTTGGATACGTGGAGAACATTCTTCAAATGATGTTTAAACGTCCAGATGAAGATTATGTTCAAAATCCTATTTTAGTAAATGCTTTGGATAAGCTATTGATTCTTCATGCCGATCATGAGCAAAACTGTTCTACATCTACTGTAAGAATTGTTGGTTCATCTCACGCAGGATTATTTGCATCCTTGTCATCTGGTATTTCAGCGCTTTGGGGACCATTACATGGTGGTGCCAATCAAGCCGTTTTAGAAATGTTGGAAGGTATTAAAGAAGATGGAGGCGATACCAAGAAATATATGGCCAAGGCAAAAGATAAAAGTGACCCTTTCCGTTTAATGGGATTCGGACACCGTGTATACAAAAACTTCGACCCTAGAGCCAAGATTATTAAAGTAGCAGCCGATGAAGTATTGGCAGATCTTGGTGTTGAAGATCCAATTTTAGATATCGCGAAAGGTCTAGAAAAAGAAGCTTTAGAAGATTCGTACTTTGTAGATCGAAAATTATATCCAAATGTAGATTTCTACTCTGGCATTATTTATCGTGCTATGGGTATTCCAACTGAAATGTTTACTGTAATGTTTGCCTTAGGACGTTTACCTGGATGGATCTCTCAATGGAGAGAAATGCGTTTACGTAAAGAACCAATTGGTCGTCCAAGACAAATCTATATTGGAGAAACGCACAGACCATTTAAAGATATTAATAATAGATAGGCAGTAGTACATGCCCAATAAAAGCTTCATAGATTATATGGAGCTTTTTTTATATTTGTAATCTATGATAAAACCTAACATAAAAAACGAAACTGCTCGCTTGCGAGTTGTTGTTTTAGGGACTGCCGAAAGTGTTGGTCCTGCACCAACTTTAGAAGAAGCTTACGATCCAAAATCTATTGAACACATCAAGGCTGGGACTTATCCTGTTGAAAAGGATATGGTCAAGGAAATGGAAGCCGTAGCTAAGGTGTTTGAAAAATATGACGTTGCTGTATACAGACCAAAAGTGATTAAGGATTACAATCAAATTTTTTCTAGAGATATCGCTTTTGTCATAGAAGACAAATTTATAAGAGCCAATATTTTACCTGATCGTGATCGTGAGATTGAAGCTATCGAACATGTTTGGAGCCAAATTCCGAAAGAACAACGTATAACTTTACCAGAAGAGTGTCATGTTGAAGGTGGAGATGTTATGCCTTGGAATGACTATATTTTTATTGGGACCTATTCTGGTGACGATTATCCAGATTTTATCACAGCACGCACCAATATTGATGCTGTCATAGTGATTCAAGAACTATTTCCAGATAAAATAGTAAAGTCGTTTGAGTTGCGTAAATCAAATACCGACCCTAAGGAAAATGCCTTGCACTTGGATTGTTGTTTTCAACCTATAGGAAATGATAAAGCCATTCTTCATAAAAACGGATTTCTGGTAGAAAGTGAATACCAATGGTTGGTAGATTTCTTTGGAAAAGAGAATATCTTCGAAATCACTAAAGAAGAGATGTACAATATGAACAGTAATGTATTTTCTATTGCTGAAGATGTTATTATTTCTGAACATAACTTTACGAGATTAAATACTTGGCTTCGTGAACAGGGATTTACAGTTGAAGAAGTCCCTTATGCTGAAATTGCTAAACAAGAAGGTTTATTGCGCTGTAGCACCTTGCCTTTGGTTAGAGATTAGAAATTTATTAATGTGTTCGCTTAGATATGCTGACCTTATTCGTTTTTCAATTTCGAAATAATTTGACTTACTTGTTTTGTTTCAAATTTCTGAATAAGCTTGAGAAAAAATCTAATAACTCGTGACTTAGGTGCTTTAATATATTCACTAAGCTTGAGAACAACTTGATCTATATTGGTTTTAGTGTTTTCAACATGATCTTCTCCTAATGACCATAGCAGATTTGCCGAATTCCAAGATTGCTCCCGAGCTTTGCGCATACTAAAATCAATAATTTGTTCATCTTTGTTTTTTCCCAACCAATCCAAAATAAATAATAAAGGAGAAACCCGACTTAGTCGGTCTTGTAACTCATTGGTTATTTGAAATAGGATATCGTTAACTTTATTAAAATCACCTTCTATAGTCTTGATATCTTGATCAGACATCGTAGATGCTGTTGCTATGGCAAGATCTAGATTGATATGAGCATTCATTCCTAACATAATATGTTGTAAAATGGTTAAGGGTTCACCTGCATGATCAAAAGCAAAGGCCCATGACATGCTTATTGCTTGTTCATTTTTATAGGCTTTGTAAGCATCTAAATATAAATTGGCAAATGCTACATCTAAGATTTCTAAACGCTGATTATCCTCAAAATTACCTAAGGCAATTTCAGATGCAATCTCAGCAGTAGTGCGTCGATAGATGTATGCAAATAAGCCCATACGACTGTTAGTTTGGAGACTCTCATTAATAATCATATCGAGCTCTTCAAGAACATGCTGTATAGTAGTTGGACGTGGCATATTATAATTGCTTTACATAGTATTCGTGTATCATTCTATTACAAATATCTACGTAAGGGTTAATTCTATGATTCTGAAGCCGCACTCATGGCCAAGTACTCTGGGTCATCTCCAAACATAGCTTCACCTTTAATCAACCATGCAAAGCCAAAACTTTCAACTGCTACGGTTTCCATCCAAAAGGTAAGTTGATTACCATCATAAACTTCTTTGGGAATCACACCTGTAAAACCTAAAAGGATAACAACTAGCGATGCTACTATGAGAACTGCACACACCCTAAAAATACGGTTTCGAATTCTTTTTTTGCGACCTCTGTGTTCAGGAGCTTTTCCAGATTTTGTAAACAAAAAGAAAGACATATAAGCTAGTAGTAATAAAAATAGTGCAGCAGAAATTAAATGAAAGGTTTCTCTAAAACCAGCACTAGCATTACCTTTAATAAAGGTTACGGAGTATTCTCTTAAGGTGTCACAACAGACTTCGCTTAAATTTCCTGTAGGAAAGAACACTACAAAAAGGGCAAATAAGCCTGCGAATGTTGAGATGTAAAAATCCTTAGGTTCTTTACCACTATACACAATTAAGAAGATTGCGATGATACTCAAAATTACTGTAAATACGGTTCCAGCTCTTGTATAGTAATAATGACTTATAGACTCTATAGGTCTTGCGAGATCAAAAAATAAAAATGTAATAATAATGAGTATAAATGGTAAAGCCATGCCTAATACGCCAATGAGCTTACGTAGCGTTTTACTTTTTTGTAACCATATATCATCTTCTTTGGTGTAATCAAGGTTAAACATAGCGTTAACCTTTTTTGTAAGCTGATTTTGCATAATTCTCCCTTTTTAACAATATCATTTTCAGATATTTATAAATGTATATAAACGAAGATACGTTTTTTATAAATGCAAAATCTACGTAGAACTACGTAGATTTTAAACGGTTTAAGATTTTACAAATCCGTCCCAACGTTTCATATAAGTGATGAAGTCATTACCTAGACCTTCGTGTTTCAAATAATCTTCTGAAACAGGTAATGTAGTGGGCTCGAAGTTAGCATCATTAATCACTTGCTTAGGAAAGTCATGGTGTAAAATAGCAGAACGACCAATAGACACAAAGTCTACATTGGCATCCAAGACCTTTTGTACATCTTGAGCTGAATTAATTTTGCCAGCAACAGTCCATTTCACAGTTTTGAAATCAAGCTCGGTAAAATGCTCAAGTAATGATTTATTTTGATAAGTGTCCTCTTCTGGATGCTTAAATACATCCCAAAGTGATATATCTAGGAAGTCAATGTCATGCAGGTCAACCAATTGCTGCGTGATGGTTTTTATGTCTTGGAGCTGCATTCCAAAACGTTCTGGAGATAAGCGTACGCCTAACAAGAATTTTAATCCGCATGCTCTTCTTATGCCGTCCACAATTTCAAATAATAATCGCGATCGATTTTCTAAAGATCCACCATACTCATCATTACGTTTATTGATTTTGCTACTTAAAAATTGGGTTAGAATGTAACCATGAGCGCCATGAACTTCAACACCATCATAACCTGCTTTTTGAGCGCGAACAGCTGCAGCAATAAAATCATCTCGCAATTGATAGACTTCATCTAAAGATAAGGCACGAGCATTGTGTTTTTCGCTATTCGAAGGACACACGGCTTTGTCTTTAATTACCTCATAAGGTGAACGCATACCAGCATGATGTAATTGAACAACAGCTAAGCTGTCATAGGCTTTAATCCCATTAACTAAACGTTGATGCCCTTCAATATGCATATCGGAGAATATACCCAGTTGTCCAGGAAAACCTTTACCTATTGCTTGAACATGAGAAGCACAAGTCATCGTGAGTCCAAATCCGCCTTTGGCTCGCATCGTCAACCAATGGTATTCGTCATCAGATAAGGTCCCATCCTCATGACTTTGGGTATTTGTCATTGGCGCTAGCATAAATCGATTTTTCATTTCGAGACCACAATTAAATCCAACAGGAGTATGAGGTTTGTTTTTCATGCCTTAGATATGACTTTAATCGATTAGTATGGTTTTTACAAAACGCTTATTATTGATTTTAAACACGGCTAAATATTGTGCAGAGACCATACTATCTACGGCAACAGTCTGTATTTGCTTTGTGAGTCGATTTTTATAAACATCTTTACCAGACATATCAACAAGTTTAAAATCTATAGCACGATGTACAGGGTTTTTAAATTCAATTTTGAAGTAGTTCTTAGATGGGTTAGGAGAAACAGTCACTAAATTGTCAAAATCATTCTGCTCTTCTATGCTTAATGATTCAAAAGCCATGGCAAACTCCATTGCCGTTCCCAAAGCACCTTTTGTTACTTCGTAAGCATAATAGGGATCCATATTAGCTAAGTTATCATTAGCAGTATGGTTTACTGGAGATATATTTTTTTCATAGATACCTGTAATAATTTCTCCATTAGTCTCAAAAGGTATGTAGTCTGAAGCGTAGGCATTTGATATTTCAGTTTCTAAATTAGAGTATAACTCCATGCAGATAGCCAAGCTATTGGTTGCTGCATTAGAAGCAGCATTATTAGATGATGGATTTGCTTCATCTCGTTCACATACAATAGTGTCATTGTTCATACCATTTACACCTCCAACTTCATCAATATTGAAGACGAGTTTAATATCTAAATCTTGAGGAATCACAGTATTATTGACATAATAGTTACTGCCAATTAGGCCATCTTCTTCTCCAGAAAAATGAATAAACTTGATTGAATACTCAGTATCAACATCTTTAAGAAGTCGTGCTAATTCGAGTAGTAAAACAGTACCAGTTCCATTGTCGTTTGTACCTGGACCATTGATAGTATCGTAATGTGCATCGATAATCAAGTAAGTATTTGGATATACTGTCCCTGTTTTTGTTACTATAATATTGTTACTGGTACCAGCTGCATACGTAAATGGTTGTAATTCTACATCAGTATAACCATAACTTTGATATCGGGCTGCGATCCAATCTTGAGTGTTAGTGAGCGCAGTAGATCCAACGGTTTTGATGCCAAAGTTTTCAAATGCTGTTAAGTCGTTTAAGATGTTAGTTTCTGAAACATCTGAAACCACATTAGCATAAAATTGATTAAATGTTTGCGCATGGTTTAGGTGACAAGAGAAAGCAATTAGTAGTAGGGTTAAGGTTAATTTTTTCATTAGTATTTGGGGTTTAGTAGTTAGGCTATTTTCGGTATAGGAAGTAGTTATTTACGAGATCTATATAAATGCGTTTTGCTTCATCCTCACTAACGTCTTGCACTTGGAACAACGCATTTGTTTTAAAGGCATTAATAATGGGTTTACTGCTGCTTGGTCTACCATAATCATTACTGGCCTTTTTATAGTAAGCATATAGGCGCAATAAAAAATCTGCAGGGAAAGGTTCAGTATGCGCATTAATACGTTCTACTGCTTCTCTAAACGCTATGTCTAATTCTTCTGAGGTCATACTTTTTCAGCAATAACACTTTCGCCTCCTCTTACTTTTTGGTTAAGTTCAACTTTTATATCTGCATCCAATGGCAAAAATAAATCCACGCGAGATCCAAATTTAATAAATCCAGAATCAGATCCTTGAACAGCTTTATCCTCCACCTTTGCATAATTAACGATACGTTTTGCAAGAGCTCCAGCGATTTGTCTATAGAGGACCTTTCCAAAGTTATCGTTTTCAACTACAACAGTTGTTCGTTCATTTTCTTCACTAGCTTTAGGATGCCAAGCTACAAGGTATTTACCAGGATGATACTTACTGTAGGTTATATTTCCGCCAATGGGATAACGTGTTACGTGTACATTTAGTGGTGACATAAACACTGATACTTGGATGCGTTTATCATTGAAGACTTCTTTCTCAAAGACTTCTTCAATAACAACAACTTTCCCATCAACAGGAGATACAGCTGTATGGTTTTCTTTTTTGGTGTGTCGCTTAGGATTTCTAAAAAATTGTAGTATCAATACCAATACAACCAATAGTCCAATCATAAGGACTAATCGTAACCATTGGATATCTATAAATTTATCAATAGCTAAAATTGATATAATAACTACAACAAGCGTAATAAATATAATCTTATAACCTTCTTTATGAAACATAAGTGACAAGTCTTAAAAATAAAAATATAAACGGAGCAGCAAAAATAATACTGTCTAAGCGATCAAGTAAACCACCATGGCCAGGCATTATGACTCCGCTGTCTTTAACATCGGCTTGACGTTTAAATTTGGATTCTATTAAATCACCAAGTGTTCCAAAAACACTTATAATAATACTCAATATCAGCCAATTTGTAAAGCTTAACGTATCTGTAAAGTTAGCAATAAAATAGCTAGCAATACATGAAAAAAAGAGTCCGCCTAAAAAGCCTTCAACAGTTTTTTTTGGTGAAATTCGAGGAAACAATTTTTGTTTTCCAAAGTTTTTTCCAATGAGATATGCAAATGTATCATTTACCCAAACTAATATAAATGAGCCTAATAGGAGTAGTGGAGTAAAGGTTTGATTGAAATTAGCTATACATAGTAAAAACACAAAGCCGCTTGATAGGTAGAATGTAGTTATGATAAAACGCTTAGAGCTAAATAATGGAATTGTTTTTTCAGAAAACAGATCCTTAATTAGTATTAATTGTACGAATATGGTTATCACCAATAGAATTTGAGCTGCCTCATCAATACCTTTAGCAGAATCTGCAATAATCTTCCAATAGGCAAAACCAAAATATAAAACCGAAAAGACTACGTAAGGAAAAAAGCTTTGTAACTGAATCAGTTTTTTGAATTCAGCCATACAGATTAGTCCAAATACAAAAAAGAGGGCAATCAAAGCATTTTGCCAATATAAGGAAGCAATAAGAAGAGACACATATAGTAGTCCTGAGAGTGCTCTTGTACCAATTTCTTTCATTTATAAGTCTTCTAGGAGCAACAAATATAAGTTTTTTGAGCTGCTTCCGTAAGTCAAAAAGTCTTTATCTTCGACTGTTTTAAAATGTTTGATTGTGGTTATATTTGTTGGGATTTTTTCTCTGTTCTTACCTTTAATTCCTCTTAAGCCTTCTCCTATATTTTGAACAAATTGACTAGTTGTGGCATATATGACAAAATTATCGGGTAATTCTTTTAATTTTTTTTCTGCAATTTGGTTTGAAGAGATTAGTAGAGAACCATCATCAGAAATAAGGTATTCACAGGTAGAAAAAAAGAACGTGCTTTCTGAAATACGTTTTGTTGTATTAAACTTGAAATCTTTGAAGAGTTCATTAAGGCGTTCATCAAATAGTAATACTTTACCATCTCCCCAATTATTTTCCTTTAAAATAGAATGTAAGCTATCTTGAACTTCTTGCATGTTTTCGCAATAGAGGAATTTTCCACCATTAGCTTTGAAGTTTATTGTAAATTGTTCATCTACGGGCAGCTTTATTTCAGGCATGTACTTGCCTCTCTCTTCGCTTTTTATGTTGTCTTCAGGATTATTTTTTAAACCGAAGATTTTACGAAATAGACTCATGTATAGGGATTGCTATTAACCTAATAGAATTAATGTATTCCTCAAATATAAAAAAACTTAAATTAATGGGAGTCAATTTAAGTTTTTTATAAGATTATTTACGGATTGGAATTTTATTCCTCTTCTTCAGAATTTGCCTTTAATTTTCGCTCCTCTATTTCTTTATGAAATGGACGTTCGCCAAATATTTTCTCGAGATTATCCTTAAAAATCACTTCTTTTTCTAGTAAAACTTCAGCAAGCTCTGTAAGTTTATCTTTATGTTGTTCTAATAAATTAATTGCACGTTGATATTGCTCTTCTACAATATCAGAAATCTCTTTATCGATTAACTCTGCAGTTTGCTCACTATAAGGTTTAGTAAAACCTGTTTCTTGGCCAGAAGAATCATAATAGGTTAAATTTCCAATTTTATTACTTAGACCATAAACGGTTACCATAGCGCGTGCTTGTTTTGTTACTTTTTCAAGATCACTTAAAGCACCAGTAGAAATTTCGTTAAAAATTACTTTTTCAGCAGCTCTACCACCAAGTGCAGCACACATTTCATCTAACATTTGCTTTGGTCTAACAATTAGACGCTCTTCTGGTAAATACCAAGCAGCACCCAACGATTGTCCTCGAGGAACAATAGTTACCTTTACTAGAGGAGCTGCATGCTCCAACATCCAACTTACAGTAGCATGTCCGGCTTCATGAAAAGCAATTGCCTTTTTCTCTTCTTTGGTAACGATTTTATTTTTCTTCTCAAGACCGCCTACAATTCTGTCAACTGCATCTAAAAAGTCTTGTTTATCAACAGCTTTTTTACCATTACGGGCAGCGATCAAAGCAGCTTCATTACATACATTCGCGATATCTGCACCAGAAAAACCTGGAGTTTGTTTAGCTAGAAAATCAATATCTAATTTTTCAGCTTGTTTAAGAGGTCTTAGGTGTACCTCAAAAATTTCTTTACGTTCTCTCACATCTGGAAGATCTACAAAAATCTGTCGATCAAAACGTCCAGCACGCATTAATGCTTTATCGAGGACATCGGCTCTATTGGTAGCCGCCAATACAATAACATTAGTGTTGGTTCCAAAGCCGTCCATTTCTGTCAGGAGTTGATTCAATGTGTTTTCACGTTCATCATTAGAACCTGAGAAATTACTTTTTCCACGAGCTCTACCAATGGCATCGATCTCATCTATAAAAATGATTGCTGGCGATTTTTCTTTAGCTTGTTTAAATAAATCTCTCACACGTGAAGCACCTACACCAACAAACATTTCAACAAAATCAGAACCTGATAAAGAAAAGAAAGGGACTTTAGCTTCTCCAGCCACAGCTTTAGCTAGTAAGGTTTTACCTGTTCCTGGTTGTCCAACTAATAATGCTCCTTTTGGTATTTTACCTCCAAGAGACGTGTATTTTTCAGGGTTTTTGAGAAAGTCAACAATTTCTTGCACTTCTTCTTTAGCACCTTCTAAACCTGCAACGTCTTTAAATGAAGTTTTTACATCTGTCTTTTCATCAAAGAGTTTAGCTTTCGATTTTCCTATGTTGAAAATTTGCCCGCCAGCACCACCACCAGAACCTCCAGACATACGTCTCATAATAAAGATCCATACACCTATGATTAAGATAAATGGAAGGAGTGAGAATATAATATTACCAAATGTATTTTCTTCTGAATCATAATCGATAGGGACAAAAATGCCGTTCTCTGCTTCATTAATAGCATCAATCTTTTTTTGAAATATTTCTAAATGACCAAATTCAAATACATAGTTAGGTTGTGCTGTAACTGAAGGTAATATATTATTGGGTTTTGCCTTTTTATGAACTTCTTTTTTTAAAGCCTCTTTGGTCAAAAACACACGAGCTTCACGATCATTTATAATGAGAAGCCTCTCAACGTCGCCATCTTCCATGTAAGAAAAATATTCTGATGGATTGATGTCTTTACTTGTAGAACCACCAAATCCACCGGAAAACAATTGAATTGCTAGAATTCCAGCAATGACGAATCCGTAGATCCAATATGGGCTGAACTTTGGTTTTTTATTTAAATTTTTATTGTCTTTTGCCATCTATAATTACCACAATCGTGGTTTTTTATTTAATATTCTTTAGTAACTTGTTTCGATTTGAGTTGTTATTGCATCTCCCCAAAGGCTCTCGATATCATAGTATTCTCTAATATGTTTTTGGAAAACGTGAACAACAATATTAACATAATCCATTAATACCCATTCTGCATTATCGCTTCCTTCTACATGCCATGGATTATCTTTATGCTCTTTACTTACCTTTTTTTGTATAGAATTTACAATTGCGTTTACTTGCGTATTAGAAGTACCTTCACAAATAATAAAGTAGTCACATACTGTATTTTCAATTTCTCTTAAATCTAAAATCGTAATTTCTTTTCCTTTTACATCTTCAATGCCAGCAATAACAGTACTTATAAGTTGATCTGGATTCGTATTTTTTTTCGCCATTAAATTGATTTAATTTTGTACAAAGTTATTATTTTTTTACTTCTTATAAACAGATATTCATCATAAGAAAATTATAATTTTTTTGAGCACATTACTATGCGTATAATCAAACTTAATGCCATCGACTCCACCAATACTTTTTTAAGACAGCTAAGTAATGCAGAAGTTTTAGAAGATTATACAGTGGTCGTAGCAGAATCTCAAACTAATGGTCGTGGACAAATGGGTACAACTTGGTACTCTCAACCGTCAAAAAACCTTATAGCTAGTGTGTTTGTTGATGTTTCTTTTTTATCAGTAGAAGATAGCTTTTACATTAGTATGGCTATTTCTTTGGCTATATCTAATACGTTAAAAAACTTTCAAATTAAACAAGTAAAAGTGAAGTGGCCTAACGACATTTTGGCAGACCAAAAAAAGATATCAGGTGTTTTAATCGAAAATGTCATAAAAAATAATAAATTAAATGCTACCATTATTGGTTTTGGTCTTAATGTAAATCAGATTAATTTTGAGAATTTACCTCAGGCAGCATCTATGCAAATGGTATCTGGAGTGTTTTATGATTTAGATCAGGTATTGCAAGCTGTTATAAAGCATTTAAAGACCATCATAGAGATGCTTAAAAGGCAACAATTTGAGAATGTAAAAGCACTCTATGAAGCTGAACTGTTTAGAAAAAATAAACCTTCAACATTTGAAAATGTTGAAGGTGAAATGTTTCCTGGTTTTATAAAAGGTGTTTCAAATACAGGTCATCTACAAGTGCTTCTTGAGGATAACATTTTAAAAGAATTTGACCTTAAAGAAGTAAAACTATTATATTAGACTTGAGCAGGCATATTACCAGCTAATGTTTCAATGAATTTACTTATAGGCCCTTTGATCATCATAGCCATCATTGCATTGAATTCACCTTCAAAAACTAATTCAACTTCACTCGAAGTTGCATTGATTTCAGAGATTAATCCTGTAAGTGAAAAATCCAGTTTTCCACCAGCTGCACCTAAAACTATCTTATTTGGAGCAATAGCTTCTTTCTTTTTCAATACAATTTCAGGCATTCCTTTAAGAGCAAATAAAAATTTATCGTCTTCCAAAACCTCAAACTTACTTATGTTTTCTGGCATTAATTTTTCAAAGTTTTTTACATCAGATAAAAAATCAAATGTCTCTTGAGCCGACTTATTTATAGTAGTTTTTGGTGATTCTAATTTCATATGTTTATTGTATTTATTTATAACTCTTTACCAATAATCAAATAGCGTTCCATTCACTAGGATTTTCATTCCAATGTGCCAAAACTTCTTGTTCTTTACTATTTATATACATGGTCTCAAGTGCTTGTTCTAAAAGATTTTCATAGTTACTCAATGTATAAAGCTCAACTTCTGCTGTTTCAAAATTTTTCTTAGCGACTTCAAATCCGTAAGAAAAAATCGCAACCATTCCTTTCACTTTAATGTTGGCTTCTTCTAAGGCTTTTACGGCATTAAGGCTGCTTTTTCCAGTACTAATTAAATCTTCAATGACAACAACATTTTGTCCAGATTCAATATAACCTTCAATTTGATTTTGTCGTCCATGAGATTTTGCTTCTGGTCTCACATAAACAAAAGGAAGACCTAAATATTCAGCAACTAAAATCCCAATTCCTATTGCACCAGTTGCAACACCAGCAATAACATCTACTTTGCCGTAATGAGCTTCGATGTGCTTAGCCATGGTTTCTCGTATGTAGTTCCTTATAGGAGGAAATGATAGTACAATTCTATTATCACAATATATTGGTGATGTCCAGCCAGAGGCCCAAGTAAAAGGTTCATTGGGTTGTAGTTTTATTGCATTTATTTGTAATAAAACTTCGGCAGTCTGTTTAGCAGTTTCTTTATCAAAAATCATGTTGCAAAACTACACAATTTTAATAATAGTAGATTTCAAAATTCTAAATAAAATTAACCTTAAAATTAACGCATGTCTATTTAAAAATGATATTTTTACTTTTTGGAAAACTCACAAAACTAAAACATGTATCAAGTTTTTGTTAATGACAAGCCAATTATTTTAACCACTAAAGTTGAGGAAGAAAATGGTTTTAAAAATTATCTTCTATCTAAGGTAAATATTGGCAAAGTAATCAAAGAACTTAACTCTACATCTCTAAAAGAGGTAAGGCTTATTGGAGATATTGAGTCTAAACTTTTAAAAAAGTTCCTAAAACTTTTACCCAATGTCATAGCAGGAGGAGGGAAGGTTTACAATGAGAGCGGACACATTTTGTTTATTTATCGAAATGATAAATGGGATTTGCCTAAAGGTAAAACTGAAGGCAAAGAAACCATAGAGACTACTGCAATTAGAGAAGTTAAAGAAGAAACTGGAGTTACAGGATTAAAAATTACAAAACCACTTCCAACAACCTATCATATTTTTAAACGGAACGGAAAGCATAAGATTAAAATCACCTATTGGTTTGAGATGAAAACCTCCTTCAACGGAAAATTATATCCTCAAGAAAAAGAAGGCATCACAAAAGTAAATTGGTTAAGCCAAGATGAGAGCATTGAAGCTTTAAAAAATAGCTATGCCAATATTAAGTTGCTGTTGTAAGTGTGTTTTATTCTAAACGATAAACCGGATACTGTAAATGTGCTTTCTCATAATACACACTTTGTTTATGGATCCAATCCAATTGAGCATACCAGTTATTTGAAAAATCTTCATCGTAGGTTTTTTTAAGATTAAAATCTATCTTTAGTTTTGGATGCCTGGACAGTAATTCTTGGGCTTTATCTTCCCATACATATGGAGAAAAACCTTCCTTTTGTTGTAAAATGGTATCGAAAAAGTTCCAACTAAAAAATGAATCAACTCCTTGAGGTTCTAAGGTTTCAATCAGGTATCTAAAACCACGTTGATTGGTATTTATCAAGTAATCACCTTTTAAGAATTTAACCTGTTCTTCCTTTGCTTCAAGTTCAATGTTATAATGTGGATAGTGGCCTTCATAAACTTGTTTTCTGGTGTCATAATTTTTGATCTTATAGGAGGTGACATTTAATACTGTATCGCGATCAAATTGATGCATGACAATATTATTTAGTTCTAAGCGATTAATAACATTCCACCAACCTTGAGGAATGATATAGGATTTAGGAATATCAACTTCTAAAGTCGGTGTCATATAATTTCTGTAGGTTACATCTTTTGTAAATGGCTGAGTTCTATCATATTTTAGACGCTGAGCTCCTGTAACTTCACTTTCAATCATTTTACCTTCATACCCTTTAAATTGTAATGTTGAAGATTGAGTTGTATCAATAGTCCATTGTAATGGATATGTTTTTTTTGCCAAGAGTTCACTCAATGCATTTCTACGTAACTCAGTAATGGTTTTACCTTCAGTCTCGGTAATTTCTATTATACTTTTCATGAGTTCATAAGTGCCCTCAACACGTTGTTTGTAAGGTTTTAGCATGTGTGTTTCTACCATCATTCCCAATGTGTTCCAGAGGGTAGTGTAACCTGTCGAGTATCTTGGTGAGTCCATGAACTGTGTAAACCCCTTTTCAGGTGTTCTATTAAAAACATTAACATACGGAGTAATGTCCCAATCTTTTTGTGTTAGCTTTTCTTCAAGTTGTGGCATCATTTGAGTATGAAGAAAAGTCCCAAGTTGACCTCCTAATTTGTTGTGTTGCGTAAATAAATGTGTTAGTGTGTATTGATAATCTGCACCATTACTTACATGATTATCGATAAATACATCTGGCTGGACTAAATTAAAAATTACTGAAAAAGCTTTTGCATTTTTGGTGTCTGTTTTAATAAAGTCTCTATTGAGATCGAAGTTACGTGCATTACCTCTAAACCCATAAGATTCAGGACCATTTTGATTTGTTCTTGTAGTAGAATTTCGATTTAAACTTCCACCGACATTATAAATTGGAATGGTTACCAATACTGTTTCCGTAGGCATATCAATGGTGCCTTGTACAATGTCACGATACAACATCATTGTTGCATCAATACCATCAGACTCGCCAGGATGAATTCCGTTATTTATTAAAATAATACGTTTGTTCTCTTTTATTTTTGTGTAATCAAATTCAGCGTCAGGATTAAGAGTGACTATATGAAGCGGCTTACCAGAATCTGTTTTTCCTATTGCTGTGATATCAATTTCATCATAAGTTTCTGCTAAACTTTTATAGAATGAAATGGTTTCTTCATATGTAGCAGTTTGTAAACCATTGGACGTTTCAAAAACTGTAGTAAAATTGTTGCTTTGGTTATTCTTTTCAGAAGTACAAGACATTAGAATTAGAAGAAGTGGTATTATTTTTTTCATGCTAAAGTTTTAAAATGAAAGATGATTGTTAATATGTTGTTTATTTCTTTATCAACGACACGTAAAAACAGTTCAAAGTTAATCTAAATTTGATTATCCCTCTAAACTAATAGTTAATGAAAGTTTTTATTTTACCCTTTGGAAAGATTTCAGTTATAGAACCTAGCATTGCTGAAGTTATTATCAACGAAGGTGTGCTTATTGATGAGTCGATAGTCAATATTTACCGCAAAGTATTACAATCACATTTCGAAAAACCAATTTCCCTCTTAATTAATAAAGAAAATGCATATTCTTATACGTTTGACGCTCAAGTTGCTATGGGTGAATTAAGCGATGTCATTGCTTTTAGAGCTGTAGTGGTTTATAGTCTTAGTGCTGAAATGGCAACTCAAATAGTTATGGATGTCAACAAACATAACAATTGGAAAATCAAAATTTTTAGAGAAAGACAGGCCGCAATAGATTGGTTAAAAGTCAATCAAAATAATAAAAGTGCAATGTAGAATTCTACATTAAAATTATTTAATTTTACGGCACTTTAATTTTTAGAAATGTCACAAACTACTAATACAATTTTAATGATTCGTCCTGTAAATTTTAGGATGAATGAGGAAACTGCCGTAAATAATTATTTTCAAGAGGAATTAAATTTAAAGAATGCAGAAATAAATATAAAAGCACAAGAAGAATTTGACGCTTTTGTACAAAAATTAAGGGCTGTTGGTGTTACAGTAATTGTTGAAGAAGACATCAAATCTCAAGACACACCAGATTCCATCTTCCCTAATAACTGGATTAGTTTTCATGAAAATGGCGATGTGGGTTTATTTCCAATGTTTGCCAAAAATAGACGAAGAGAACGACGTGAAGATGTGTTAATTCGTTTAGAAAATGAAGGGTTTAAAATTGAGAATATCATAGATTATACAAGTGCAGAAGACGAAGGTATCTTTCTAGAAGGTACAGGAAGTTTGCTCCTTGATCGCGTGAATTCTAAAGCATATTGTGCATTATCTGCTAGAGCAGATGAAGAATTGTTTATTGAGTTTTGTGAAGATTTTGAGTATACTCCGGTCGTATTTACGGCCAATCAAACTGTTGACGGTAAGCGATTACCTATTTATCATACTAATGTTATGATGTGTCTGGCTGAGAAGTTTTCAGTGATTTGTTTAGATAGTATTGATGATAAAAAAGAACGAAAAAATGTGATTAAACATCTCAAGGCTGATGGTAAATCAATCATAGATATTACCGAGGCACAAATGCATCGGTTTGCTGGTAATATGTTGCAGGTAAAAGGACATAATGACCAGCGCTATTTAGTAATGAGTAAGGCCGCTCATGATAGCTTAACTCCAAAGCAAATAGTTGATATAGAAAAATTCTGTCCAATTTTATCTAGTTCTTTGGAGACCATTGAAACTTGTGGAGGTGGAAGTGCACGCTGTATGATGGCAGAGGTGTTTTTGCCTAAAGTTTAATCATCAAGTTTGATGAAGATATAACCACCTTTTTCTGCACCCCAAATATGTTCACCTTTATCGTCAAAACCTCTATCCCAAGAGATGATTTTGTCTTCCATGATTTCTACCTCACTAGTAGCATACGATGCTCCATATAGTGTGCTTTCACACGTTTTTTCTCCTGTTTCACCTTTGTATAAATTGGCCTCTAAACGCTGTAATAAAACTTCACAGCCTTCTTTTTTTGTGACCTTATCCATAGTAAGTGCATCAAACGACTTAGGTGTTTTCCATTTTCCGATCCACAGCGAATCATTTTCAATGGTATAAATAGCAGAACTATACACACTGTCATTTAATTGCGTCACTTCATAAATACGTTGTCTATATGGTTTGTCTTGTGTTGAATTTAGCGCTTGTTCTACATATAGAAAGTTTCCTTTGTCTTCCCAAATTGGATACATGTGAAGAGAGATATTATAGTAGGTCGAATCAACCTGAGATTGTACCTCAGAATTATATGAGCCTTGCATTAATGAAAATAATTCTGGTAAATGATCTGGTTTGGTTTCTTCTTGTGAGTTTGGTTTGTTATCCTTGCAACTAAACATTAAGCTTACTGCAAAAATGATAAGTAAATATCGCGTCATGATTGATTTATTTTTTGGGAAGATACCAAAAAATAATTACTCTGCTGGTTTAACTTTTGGAAGTTCTACATAGAATTTTGTGCCAACATTAAGCGTGCTTTCTACCCAAATTCTACCATTGTTGAGTTCTACTAATTCTTTACAAATAGTTAAGCCCAATCCAGTTCCTTTTTCGTTACTTGTTCCTCGAGTGCTAAACGTACCATTTTGAAATAATTTATCAACATTTTCTCTAGAGATCCCAACACCAGTATCTTCAACGCAAATTAAGCTCTTTCCATTATGATCACTGTTTGATACCGTAATCACATCACCTACTCGTGTGAATTTCACGGCATTTGTGATAAGATTTTGGATTACAATCTCGATCATGCTTTTATCAGCATAAATGAAATCTCTATGAGATTCGTCTATAAGAACAATACGTTTTTGTTCGACTTTATGTTCAACCAAAGCCATTTTGTTTTGAAACACTTCCTGAATATTAAATAACTCAGGTTTTGGTTCTAGATTTTGCATTTGAGATTTTGACCAGTTCAGCAGGTTATAAAGTAATTGTGATGCGCTATCGGCATTTTCACTAAGCTCTGGTACTAAATCATAAAATTCTTCACGAGATATACCATCTTCCTTGAGGAGATCGATAAAGCCTTTTATTGATGAAATAGAATCTTTTAAATCGTGGGATACGATAGAAAAAAGTCGGTCTTTAACATTATTAACTTCTTCAAGATGACTTGTTTTTTTTGATAACTCTTCATTCTGAAGTTTAATTTGTGTATTCTTTTCACGAAGTTCTCGATTAAACTTCAGCGTATTTTTTCGTTTTAGGTAAATCAACAAAAGAATAGTTGAGACAATTAAAAACGCTGCACCCAATATATACGAAATTGCTTTTAGTCGTTTTTCTAAAATAGCGTCCTTTTTTTGTTGCTCCTGCTTTGCTATAGTATCAAAGTCGTCTTGATTCTCAATAAGAGGTTTGACCTCAATAGGTTTAGTAATGACTGGAATTTTAGGTTGATTTTCTCTATCTAGTTCACTTTTTAAAGTGAAATATTTTCCTTGCCAGAAAAAAGCATTTTGAAACTTACCATTAATAGAGTCTAATTCCTTATGTAATCTGTAGTTTTTTAGAAGTTCGGGCTTATTATTGATTTTTGTGGCAATAGAATAGGCTTCATCTATTTGAGCTTGTGCAGTTCTGTAATTATTTTGCTCAATATTCAACTCTCCTACAGCATTCAATGCTCTTAGAATCCCATCTTCATTGTTGTTTTTTCTATTAAACTTCAAACCTTCAACTAGATATTCAGCGGCTTTGTCGTAATCTTTAAATTGTAGATACTCTGCGCCAATTCGTGGCAAAATTTCACCTTTGAGTTTCTTGTCAGTTATTGGGTTTAAAAGTTTTAAAACTTTTTCGTAATATTCTATGGCTTTTCTGTGCTCTTTTCTTTCAGAATATAACAAGGCAATATTTCGCGTAGAGGTTTTAATTCCTATGCTGTCTCTTAGCTGTTCTCTTACATTTAGTGCCTTAATATTAAACTCAAGTGATTTGTCTACTTGCTTTGTATTATAGTAAGCTTCTGCTAAGTTGTTATAAGCCGAACTCAATTCGTTCCTCAGGTTTCTTGATTCAAAGGTTTGAATAGCTGATAATGAATTTTCTAGACCTACTGTATAATTACCTCGTTTTATTTCTATTAAGCCAATGCTGTTATTAACTTTAGCTATACCTAGTGTATCTCCTAATTGTATATAGTAGCGTTTAGAACGGTTATAACCATCTATAGCATTGTAATAATCGTCTCTTTGCGCATATATTAATGCTTTATAGTAATTAACATCAGCTATGCCTTTAGTATGATTTAGAAATTTTGATAAACGTTCTGTATTATCAATATAGGTAAGTGCCTTTTTGTAGCTTTTTGCTTGGTAAAGCGCTTTTATTAAACGTAAAGAAGTATCAACTTTGGATGAATCTTGCTTTTGAAAAGATAAGTGCACAGTCAAACTGTCGATCTCGTTTGTTTGTGAAAAACAAAAGAACGAAGAACATAAAACAGCTAATGTAATTAACTGCTTCATCGTTTAGCTAGAGTTATAATTGCAAAATTATTTTTACACAAAACTTCCTTTAGGGTTGGATAGTTTGGGTGTTTAAATAATAGTGTCAATCTCAACAAAGATTGATTATTAAGTTTCATCAACGTTTGGGACTTTGATTAATAGCAATATCAAAAATGAATAAAAAGGTTCTGAAACCCTAATTTTTAGGTTTTAATGCCTATAAATTAGTTAAAGTGAATTACGAAAATTATAAAAACATCGACGAATAGATTAACGGCAAAAAACATAGAAAAACGACACTTTTATCGATGAAATGCAAGATTGTGAATCATATCGCATAATCACTTTACTGTCAGCATGTTAAGTGATTTTAAATTATTTCTTTTTTTAGTCTAAACTATCTTTGTATTGAATATCGCGAAATTTAATAATTACAAGGATTTATCCTTAAATCAATAAAAGCATCCTGTCTTCTCTAATTTTTAATAAAAAAACTATCTTTGCTGACTTATTAAATAAACGCAAAATGAATCTTCAAGAGACCTTATCAAACACTGTAAAACAGGCTGTGAAATCTGTTTTCAATGCTGAATTAGAATCTGTAGAATTTCAGGCAACTCGTAAGGAGTTTGCTGGAGATATTACTGTAGTTGTGTTTCCAATGTTGAGGATCGTTAAAGGAAACCCTGTTCAAATTGGAGAACAAATTGGACAATACTTGGTTGAGAATGTCAAAGAAGTAAAAGCATTTAACGTGGTTAAAGGGTTTTTGAATATAGAAATTAGTGATGCCTATTACATGGCTTTTTTCAATGAGATTAAAGAGAATATGTCTTATGGCTTTGCAGAGCCAAATTCTAAGGATAAAGCGGTAATGGTAGAGTATTCTTCACCCAATACAAATAAGCCTTTGCATTTAGGTCATATTAGAAATGTAATCTTGGGCTATAGTGTTGCTGAAATTCTTAAAGCGTCAGGGAAGAAAGTTTATAAAACTCAAATCATTAATGACAGAGGGATTCATATTTGTAAAAGTATGTTGGCATGGAAGCGTTTTGGAAATGGAGAAACTCCAGAATCATCAGGTTTAAAAGGAGATAAGTTAGTTGGAAATTACTACGTTAAGTTTGATCAAGAGTATAAGAAAGAGATTAAAACATTAATTTCTGAAGGACAAACAGAAGAAGACGCTAAGAAAAATGCGCCAATACTTTTAGAAGCTCAAGACATGCTTCGTAAGTGGGAATCTGGAGATGAAGACGTTGTAGCTTTGTGGACAACGATGAATGGTTGGGTTTATGAAGGTTTTGATATCACTTATAAAAATATAGGTGTTGATTTTGATACCTTATATTATGAAAGTCAAACCTATTTATTAGGAAAGGAGTTTATTGCTGAAGGTTTAAAAACAGATGTCTTTTTTAAAAAAGAAGACGGTTCTGTATGGTGTGATCTTACCGAAGAAGGCCTTGACGAAAAGATTGTGTTACGTAGCGATGGAACAGCAGTCTATATGACCCAAGATATCGGAACGGCAATCCAGCGTGTTAAAGATTTTCCAGATATTGGTGGTATGGTGTATACGGTTGGAAACGAACAAGAGTATCACTTTCAAGTCTTATTCTTAATCATTAAAAAACTTGGTTTTGATTGGGCTGAAAATTTATATCATTTGAGCTATGGGATGGTTGATCTTCCTTCAGGAAAAATGAAGAGTAGAGAAGGAACCGTTGTTGATGCCGATGACCTAGTTATTGAAATGGCACAAACCGCTGGTGAAATCTCAGAAGAATTAGGGAAACTTGATGGCTATTCTGAAGAAGAAAAAAAAGCGCTCTACAAAACGATTGGTTTAGGCGCTTTAAAATATTTCATTTTAAAAGTAGATCCTAGAAAACGTATTTTATTTGATCCAAAAGAATCTATCGATTTTCAAGGGAATACGGGACCATTCATACAATATACCTATGCTAGAATACAATCTATTTTGAGAAAAGCAGAATCTACAAATTATGCAGTAGATATTTCAGAATTAGAACTGCATACTAAGGAGAAAGAATTACTTAAGCAATTAGAGTTGTTCCCAGAGGTAGTTCAGAATGCAGCAGACCATTACAGTCCTGCGCTTATTGCAAACTATACTTACGATTTGGTTAAAGAGTTCAATTCATTCTATCAAAATGTATCCATTTTAGGAGCAGATACCGATACCGAAAAAGTATTTAGAGTGCAGTTGTCTAAGGCTGTGGCTAATGTGATAAAAAATGCGTTTGGCTTGCTTGGTATTGATGTTCCAGAACGTATGTAATTATCTTATAGAAAATAAAAAAGCTCAAGAATGAATCTTGAGCTTTTTTTTATGGGTTTTTATCTCAAGATTTAAAGCTCTACTAAGTTGTTATTTACAAAGAAAATTGAGTTGACGAAAAAGAGCTTTCCGTTTTCCCAAAAGCTTCTAAACATCACATTGTCTACCATATAAATAATACTCCCACTCCCCATGCGTTGTTCTCCAAATATCAACGAATTATCAAGTTTTTTTAAAGCATCTTTACCTGCATAACCAGATACATTTTTTGGATTCTTTCCGAGGTAAGCCACATTATAGCCATTATCTAACAAACTATATGATGAGCTCCCTAACTTTAGAGTGAAGTAGTTATCGCCATAACCAAAAGCCATCGGATGAGTGTTGTCTACATCAGTATTAAAAATGGCTCCTGTGATAAGGTTTTTGGTGTAATCACGCTCTCGGTCTGCATATTTTATGCGTTTGGTTTTCTCTTTATCTTCTTCAGAGTCTGTGTTTTCAGGCTTATTTCTTTTTAAACCAAACCCTTCTTTGTCGGCAAAGCTATTTAAAGCACCATCAATAGCGATTAGTTTTCCTCCAGAACGCATCCACGTTTTCAATTTATCAATTAGATTATCATTTAATAAGCCTCCATAATAACCATTTGGCATAATCAATACATTGAATTTTGATAAATTAACACTACTTAAATCATCTGTATTAATAGAGGTTACTGGATACTGTAGTTGTTGTTCAAAAAAGTGCCATAGTTCTCCATAACTTAATGATGACGTGTAGTCTCCAGAGAGCATTGCAATTTTTGGCGGATTTACTAATTTGATATCTGGAGATCCAAAATCTGGCCCAGACGTTGAAAACCCAGAAGAAATAGCATCAAAAGTTCGTCTATGCGAAAAGGCAATGGCAGCAAATCGATCATCAAAATCATCCATTTTTTTATTATCACCTCTTACAATAATTAGCGAACCTCTATCATAGGTTTTTCCTTGAGTGGTAAAAGGTTTTTCAGTAAAGCGTACTCTAATACCGTTTTTTAGTAATTCTGCTAAGAACTGAGCGTCTTGCATGTTACCCCATTCTACAACATAACCAGTAGCACCAGAGTTTTTTAAAGAAGTAGGAATGATTTCTCTGGTAGGATTGTTAGCAGGTTGCACCAAACTCCTGCTAGCAACAGCATTTAAACCATAAGCATAAGGAACACTCCATGCAGTAATGTCATAAGTTAAAGAGTCACTTAATTTAGTGTTAGGTTCGAATAACACCTTAACCATTTTTCCTTTGGGTTGATTTGTGCTTACTACTAAATCCTTAGCTGTGGTATTCATTTGTCCTTGCTTAGCCGTTATGTAATTATATCCACTCACTTTTCCGCCTTTAGCAAAACCGTAATTTATTTCATGCTTATCCAGTAATGCAGTTAAACTGTTAATTTTATCAGTATCACCTTGTAATACATAACTTTTGTATTTAAGGTTTTTATTGTCAAAGAATTTAGCAAACTCTGCATTTAGTTTTTCGGCATTTTTGGAAGATATTTCAACAGTAGATAAACCAGTTACTGTATGATGTGTTAATCGGTCAACCAAGGTTAAAACATCACCTTCGTCATTCAATATCCCTAATCCAGCACGACCATGACCACCTTGTTCGTAGGTCATACCAATAGCTCCCATATAGGTTGGGTAAGTATCACCATAACTTGGATATAATAAATCAAAACGTTCTCTCGTAAAATACAACCAACCTTCAGCATCAAAGTACTTGGAGTGATTTTTCCCTATTTGAGTTTGAAAATCGCGTTGCCAATCACTAATTACCTCATGAAAAGGCTCGGCTGCAGGTGCAAAATAATAAGGTTCATTAATACCCTGTTCATGAAAATCAACATGAATATGTGGCATCCATTTATTGTATGCTTTTAGTCGTGAAGCCGATTCAACTTGTGTTGCCCAAGCCCAATCTCTATTAAGGTCAAAGAGATAATGGTTTGGTCGTCCACCAGGCCAAGGCTCTTGATGCTCACTAGCCTGTTGGTCTATGTCATAAGGCGCACTAGCAGTTTCATTATACCAATTCACATAACGATCTCTACCATCAGGGTTAATACATGGATCTAAAATAACCACTGTGTTTTTTAGATAGTCTTGTTTTTCAGTAAGCAACTTATAAATGGTACTCATCGAAGCTTCGGTACTTGAGGCTTCATTTCCGTGTACATTATAGCTCAACCATACAATAGCAATGTTAGTTGATGCTGCTGTACCTTCTAATATACCTGCATTTTTAAGATTATTCTCTCTAATGTTCTCTAGATTTTTGAGGTTGTCTTCTGAAGATACAAATGCCAACATTAATGGTCGTCTTTCATTGGTTTCACCATACTTTTCTAGTTTGACCTGAAGTGGTTTTTGTGTTTCTACATGTTTAAAATAATCGATTACTTGATGATGTCGTGAAAATTGTGTTCCTAAATCATAACCTAAAAATTGTGAAGGCGACTGAAGTGTTTGTGCAGTTGCAGCTATTGATACTACAAATGCAACTAATAGAGAAAGTGATCTATTCATGAAATATAAACTAATTTAGTTGTGATAATGAGTAAAGATATGAAGTGCCATTGAATTAACTAAAATTTAGGACTTAAAAAAAGTGAAGAAGCTTATCTTTACGCGAGAATTGAACCATAACTATGCCAACAGATTGTATTCCGTTTAGAGAGACGAACTATTTTTCTTCATTAATTTGTGATTATTTAGATGAAAAATCCCATTTAAAGTCGTTTTATAATCGTTTTCCAAAACTTGAAAACTTTAAAGATCAAATTGCCGAGAAGCAAGAATCCTTTAATTCTGAAACAAGAGCGATTTTAGTTCAATCTCTTAAAAAACAGTATGGTTCTGTTACTATTTCTGAAGCAACATCGCAACATATTGAGGCATTAAGCGATAGAAATGCGTTTACGATTACTACAGGTCATCAGCTTAACTTATTTACAGGGCCACTTTATTTTTTCTATAAAATTGTATCTACTATTAATTTGTGTAAGCAATTGAAAGCTACATATCCAGAGCAACATTTTGTTCCTGTCTATTGGATGGCTACTGAGGATCATGATTTTGAAGAGATTAATTATTTCAATTATAGAGGGCAAAAAGTACAATGGAATCGTGAAACCTCTGGAGCTGTTGGAGAATTACAACTGGACGGATTAGATCAGGTGTTTGAAGCATTTTCTAGTCAGTTGAATTCAACAACTAATGCTGAAGAACTCAAAGCGTTATTTCAAAATGCTTACTTAGAACATCAAAGTTTAACCGATGCAATGCGTTATTTAGTAAATACGTTATTTGGTTCATATGGATTGGTAATCGTTGATGGAAATGATAGCGACTTAAAGCGTTTGTTTGTTCCTTATGTCGAGCGAGAATTGGTAAATCAAACATCATTTGAAATGGTATCTCAAGCCAATGAGAAATTAAATGATCTAGACGGTAATTATAAGATTCAGGTAAATCCTCGAGCCATCAATTTGTTTTATATCAACAATGGTGTTAGGGAACGTATTATTGAGACAGAGGGTCGATATCAAGTTCTCAATACTGATATTAATTGGAGTAAAAGTGAACTGTTAGAACACCTCGATGAGTCACCAGAGAGCTTTAGTCCGAATGTTATTTTACGTCCTTTATATCAAGAAGTTGTTTTGCCTAACCTCTGTTATATAGGAGGAGGAGGTGAGTTGGCGTATTGGTTACAACTCAGAGCTAATTTTAAAAAGCACGATATTGTGTTTCCGATGTTATTGCTTCGGAATTCGGTGTTATTACTTACAGATAAACAAAAAGACAAACTGGAAAATTTGAATGTTTCGGTTAAAGATTTATTCTTATCACAGCATGATTTAAAAACAAAAGTCACAGAGCAAATTTCGGAGGTAGACATCAATTTTTCATCTCAAAAAGCACATTTAAAGCAACAGTTTGAAGAGTTGTATAGGCTTTCAGAACAAACCGATAAATCGTTTAAAGGAGCTGTTGCAGCACAAGAACGGAAGCAAATCAAAGGATTGGAACACCTTGAGAAGCGCTTGTTAAAGGCACAAAAGCGAAAATTAAGTGATCATTTAAATCGTATCACTGAGATTCAAGATATTCTATTTCCTGGTCAAAGTTTACAAGAGCGAAACATGAATTTCTCCGAGTTTTATTTGGAGTATGGCTCAAGTTTGATTCAAAAATTAATGCAAGAGTTAAAACCTTTAAAAGGGGAGTTTTTAGTGTTAACAATTTAGTGTAAAATTTGTTGGTTTCTAGTTTTAATTTTAGCTGCAATTATTACTTTTGCACATGCAACACAACAAAGTCCTAATTTTAGATTTCGGTTCGCAATACACACAGCTTATTGCGCGTCGCGTTAGAGAGTTAAATATCTACTGCGAAATTCATCCATTTAATAAAATTCCTGCAGATTCTGAGAGCTTTAAAGCTGTTATTTTATCTGGTAGCCCAAACTCTGTAAGAGGCGAAGATGTACTTCATCCTGACTTGTCTCAAATACGAGGCAAAAAGCCGTTACTTGCAGTTTGCTATGGCGCCCAATATCTTGCTCATTTTTCAGGAGGAGAAGTCGCGCCTTCCAATACTAGAGAATATGGGCGAGCTAATTTGGATTTTGTAAAAGAAGGTGAAGATTTTTTCACTGGTATTTCAAAAGGAAGTCAGGTTTGGATGAGCCATAGTGATACCATAAAGGTGTTACCTACAAATGCTGTTCTATTAGCAAGTACTCATGACGTAGAGAACGCAGCGTTTAAAATAGAAGGTGAAACGACTTATGCTATTCAGTTTCATCCTGAAGTGTATCATACTACAGATGGAAAACAATTATTGGAAAACTTTCTTGTACATATTGGTCAGGTAGATCAAGATTGGACACCAGATTCGTTTGTTGAAGAAACGGTAGATGCACTCAAAGCAAAGCTAGGAGATGATAAAGTGGTATTAGGTTTATCTGGAGGTGTTGATTCATCTGTAGCAGCTATATTATTGCACAAAGCCATTGGTAAAAATCTCTATTGTGTTTTTGTAAATAATGGATTACTTCGAAAAAATGAGTTTGAAAGTGTATTGGAACAATATGAAGGAATGGGGCTTAATGTAAAAGGTGTAGACGCTTCGGCACGCTTTTTGGATGCCTTGGAAGATATAAGCGATCCTGAGCTAAAAAGAAAGGCTATAGGTCGTGTGTTTATTGAGGTTTTTGATGATGAAGCACACCTTATTAAAGATGTGAAATGGCTTGCTCAAGGTACTATATACCCAGATGTTATAGAAAGTGTTTCGGCAACTGGAGGACCAAGCGCAACAATAAAAAGTCATCACAATGTTGGAGGATTACCTGATTTCATGAAGTTAAAGGTTGTAGAGCCTCTAAAAACCTTATTTAAAGATGAGGTTAGACGTGTTGGAGCATCAATGGGAATGGATAAATCAATTTTAGGTCGTCACCCATTTCCTGGTCCTGGACTGGCAATTCGTATTTTGGGTAGTCTAACTAGAGAAAATGTTCGTATATTACAAGAGGTAGATGCTGTTTTTATCGACAATCTGAAATCATGGAATTTATACGATAAAGTATGGCAAGCAGGAGCAATTCTCTTACCAGTAAATAGTGTTGGAGTTATGGGAGATGAGCGTACATACGAGAAGTGTGTTGCTTTACGAGCAGTTGAAAGTACTGATGGTATGACTGCAGATTGGGTAAATCTACCTTATGAGTTTTTGCAAAAGACCTCAAATGAAATTATTAATAAAGTTAAAGGTGTAAACAGAGTGGTTTATGATATTAGTTCAAAGCCACCAGCTACAATTGAATGGGAATAAATGCGTTTAATATATGCACCATATAAATAAATTATAAATGAAAAAACTAGTTCTAATCATTCTTGTTTTGCTATGCAGTATCTCTGCTTTTGCGCAAGATTATAAAACGCACAAGGTTAAACAAGGTGAGACTATTGAAGGTATTGCAAAGTTATACTTGGTAACTCCTTTTGATATTTATGCACTTAATCCTGATGCAAAAAATAAGATTGGACCAAATACGGTTTTGATCATTCCAACATCACGAGTAAAAAATGACCCTATTCAAGAACCTGTTAAAGAAATTACTGGTTTTAAAAAACATAAAGTTAAGCGTAAACAGACATTATATAGCATATCGAAAGATTACAATGTGCCTATTGAAGAGATCAAGAAGTATAATACCTATTTGTATTCTGAAAATTTACGAAAAGGCGACAGGATAAAAATTCCGAAGTACAAAACAATAGTTAGTCAAGTATCTCTTAATAATACAATTAAAAAATATAAAGTATTACCTAAAGAAGGAAAATGGCGCGTCGCTTATAAATTTGGTATTACTGTTCCTGAATTAGAAGCTTTAAATCCGAATTTAGGTGAAGTGTTACAGCCTGGTCAAGAAGTTAATGTTCCTAATATTAGTAATAATGAAGAGAAACCTGTAGAAGAAAACTATAACTATTACACGGTTTTAAAAAGTGAAGGATACATGGCACTTAACAGAAAGTTAGGTGTTACTCAAGAGGAATTGGAAACATTAAACCCTGAGTTGAAAGAGGGTGGACTCAAACTAGGTATGGTACTTCGTGTGCCACAAACTGCTAAAACTGAGCTAGTGGTTAAGGATTTAGAAAACACTAATTTGTCTAATAATCTCACAAATCTAAGTCAAAAACGAATTGCATTAATGTTACCATATAGAATGCATAGAGTTGATGTAGATTCTGTTCAAGAGGCAAAAAAAGCAATTAGAAAAGATGCGTTACTATCGGTATCTCTTGATTTTCATGCTGGCGCTTTAATGGCTATAGATTCAGCCAAGCGTTTAGGTATCTCGACTTACCTTAAGGTGTTTGATACGAGAAACCAACCGTCAGAAGTTTCGAATATTTTAGATGCTAATGATTTTTCTGAATATGATGCAGTTATTGGTCCTTTATTACCAAAAAACTTAGATCGAGTTGCTTTAGAGTTGAAACGGGATAATGTTCCTGTATTATCGCCTTTAACCATGCCAGAGAAGTTATATGATAACGTGTTTCAAACGATTCCATCTAGTGATTTATTAGAAGAAACGATCATTAATTTTGTAAAATCTGACTCTTTACCAAAAAATATTGTGGTCATTTCAGATTCAAAACATAAAAGAATTAGTGATAAACTTAAAACTGAGTTTCCTTCTGCAAAACAAATTTTTTCGAGAAAAAATAAGAAAGGTGAAGAGGCTTTCTTTATCTATCAAACTGATATTGCTAATGTATTCGCTAATGGGAAGAATGTTGTTTTTCTTGAGACCGATAATGAAGGTTTTGCATCTAATGTGATTAGTATGATTAATGGAATGAGTTCTGTTGGAAAGGAGATTATATTGATGACAACCGATAAAAATAATGCATTTGAAGGACGAGAGATTTCGAACTATCACTTGTCTAATTTGAAGTTTCATTATCCATCACCAAACAAAACTACAGATATTTCGTCTTCCAGAAATGATTTTGTTAGAGCCTACAGAAGACAGTATAATGTAAGTCCTAACAGATATGCTGTTAGAGGTTTTGATCTCACATTAGATTTATTGTTGCGATTGGCTAGTGGAGAAGACCTATATAAAGCTTCATCTAGTGAAATTGAAACGGAATATGTTGAGAACAAGTTTAGATATTCTAAAAAATTGTTCGGAGGCTATTACAATGAAGCCGTTTATATTGTAAAATATGATAATTTAACGATTGTAGAAGCAAAATTATGACATCTAAAGTCACTTATTTAGGCGATTTAAGAACCGTAAGTACGCATCTTAAATCTGATAATTCATTCATAACAGATGCTCCTACAGACAATAATGGTAAAGGAGAAGCGTTTTCACCTACAGATACTGTTGCTACAGGATTAGCAAGTTGCATGATAACCGTTATGGGTATAAAAGCTAGAGATTTGGGCGTTGATATGGCAGGTACTACTGCTCATGTTACTAAAACGATGGCTGCTGAGCCTAGACGTATTTCTAAAATTGAGGTTGTTTTAGACTTCCCTTTTGAAGCTGATAAAAAGACAAGAGCAATTTTAGAACGCACAGCAAATACTTGTCCTGTACATTACAGTTTACATCCTGATATCGAAAAGGATATCGCGTTTAACTGGAAATAATGTTGATTAGATTTTTAATTATTTGTTTATGTTTTCTTAGTCTACCTTCAAATGATGAGGTTACGATTACATGGAGTGAATCAAAAAAATTAACTTGGGCAGATTTTAGAGGACCTGTTGGTACTGATACAGATGCAGTCGCAGTAACAGCCTCAGGAATTACGTTTTCATTTTCGGTTAAGCAAAATAGCAATGACGAGTTGTTGAGTTTTAAAGCTAAGGTAGAAGCACATTTTTACCCTGAAAAATCTTGGTACATTAAAGCTAAAGGTGATGATCATATTTTAGCACATGAACAATTGCATTTTGATATTACAGAATTACATGTTAGAAAACTACGTTACGACATCTCAAAACTCAATATGTCACAGCATATCAAAGAAGATCTGAGACGCGTTCATGTAAAAGCTAACGAAGATCTTGCTAGAATGCAGAATGCTTACGATACGCAAAGTCAAAACTCCATAAACAAAGAGCAGCAAGCCATTTGGTCTCAGTTTGTAAAGGATGAACTTAAAAAGTTTGAAGACTTCAAGTCTAAATAGAATGCTTCAACCAGATAAAAATTTCCTCATTAAATTAGCTCATACTAAAATGCCTTTTGGTAAATATGAAGGACGCTACCTTATCGATTTGCCAGAGTATTATATCGTATGGTACCATAACAAAGGATTTCCAAAAGGTAAGCTTGGCGATATGCTTACACAAGTATATGAGTTAAAACTTAATGGCTTAGAATATTTGATTAGGGACATACAAAAGCGCTATCCCAGATAATCTTTATATATAATTTTTGGATAAGGTTTTCAATACGTTTATCGCTTTGTTCTCGTACTTTTTATCTACAAAAATATGGTCATGATAATAGCCTGCAATAACATTACAACTTATATCATGCTTTGCCAGTTCATTTGAAAATACAGCAGTTAAACCAACAGCGTCCAATGATGAGTGAATCATTAATGTGATCCAAGATGCAATAAAGTCGTAGTTGAGGTTTAAAGCATCTGCCTTTCTTTGTTCGATTACTATAGTTATCCCTTCAGGTTCTTTAAATTCACATAATGTATCTGCTCTACTAATGTTGCTAAAATCTTTAATAGTACAAAATACAAAGTTACCTTGATTAAGCTTTGGTGTCATTCCTTTTATGAGTTGTCTTAGGTTGGTTTCTCCTGTCATAATCTTAGTGTGTATTTAAGTCTAATGTCATTTCTAACTGACTTAAGAAATGTTTTAATCCAATAGCATGTAAAAAAGCGTTTGTTGATGTAGAACGTTCGTCTACATTAATTATGGATAATGTACTTCCAAATCTTTCAATGATGTAGTTAATTAGTGCTGTTCCTACTTTTTGTCTTCGGAAATCTTTACGTACTGAAATTTGCTGAAGCCGTTTACTATTGGCATTATAAACCAAGTATCCAACAAGTGTATCGCCAATAAAGGCACCAATAAGATGGTTCTTTTCTTTTAATTTGTTCAAAACGTGAGACGCATTTTGCCAGGTAGGCCTAATGTCCCAAAATGATTGCATGAGGTCCCAATTGTATTCCGATAGTTCTTTTATTACCAGAGTATTCGAACATTTTGAGCTATTCAAATATCCTTTATAGCAATGAAGTGTCCTTTTTTTCTTGAAACAAGCTCTTTTATAGGATTTAATAGCTTGAATGTTATTTGAGATGACTTCTAAAACAACCTTGTCAATATGTTGTTGTGTTAATATGGGATTAATAAATTCATACATTTTTGTGGTTAAGCCATGGCCGCGTTTAGTTGGAATAACGCCAGTACCTCCATTATATACTATTTTTTTCTCGTTTATCGTTTGAATGCCATGTAACATAAAACCAACAAGTTGATCATTATCAAATGCACCAACCGATATGTTTAAATCTATATGGTCTGCATATAACTTTGACTCCAATTGCTCTAATGTTAAATGAAACGGAATAGAATAATCTGAAAACGACAAGTTAAATACGTCTACTAATTGTTCGTTAGTTATGCCGTTCAGGGTTTTTATTTTCATGAGATTACTTCCGTTAAATTAGTATTGGCTGAGTATTCCCATAAAGGCTTTCCAAACACCAACATGAGTTTTGTATTGCTTAGCCATGACCCGATTAATTTGAGCGAGATGAGCTAAATCATGAACCACCCAAGCCGATAAAAGTTCTTGTAGGGTGACATTGCCTAATTCTGGATGAGTTCCTTTCTTGATCAAATCAGTATTAGTTAACTCAAAAGATTTTAGAGTATTAAGATTCTTTTCTCTTAGTGTTTTAAATTCTGCTATTAATTCTGAAATAGGCGTGTTTTGATCTTCACCAAATTGGGCAAAACGATCAAAAGGTTCAAATTGTTTGTTTTCAGATGTACTTAAGATAATCTTAGCTCTAACAATCCAGTCTGTCTTTTCACCATAAATATAATGGCCAACAATATCATAAGGGCTCCAGGTATTCTCGCCTTCATTAGATTTAAGCCATTGCTCAGGTAATCCATTAAGCATAGCACTTAAAACTTCTGGTGTTCTTTCAAGAATACCGATAGATTCTTCAAGATTAAAAGGGATCATGATTATTTAATAGCGTATTTAATATAATAGGAAAATTTCACAGTAAAGGTTTCAAAATTTATTTGATTAAAACCAGATAGGTCTTGACTAAAAGAGGCATTAGGTCTATTAATAATAGTATTTGTGCTTTGCGCTAAAATCCCATAGTTGTTGCCTAAGTATTCCTTAACTTCTATAGGTTTTCCAAGTTCTTCATCAATGGCTTCTAACAGATAAGCCGCTTTTTCTTTTGCCGCTTTAATGGCTTCGATCCGCACTTCTCTTCTAATAGTGTCTATTTTTGAACTTTCGGTTTTCACAATTGATGCTTCATTGATGTTTATATCATTTAAGGCTCTAAATACACTAGTTACTTCTTCTGAAGTATTGACAGTAAGAATAAATTCCTTAGTGAGTTTGACACCAGTTTGTCGTCTTTTGTTTCTCAGGATTATCGAATTAGAATCTGAAAGTGATAGTTTGTCTAAACTAATATTCAAGGCATTTAATTTAGTCTTAAGGTTATTTTCCTGTTCAACAATAGTATAGTTTTTTCTATTCACTACTTTTTCAGATAAAGTGATCTCTATAGAAATAATATCAGGAACAACCTCTTGAGTTGCAGTTCCTATGACTTCAATGAATGGAACATCTTTGCTGTCATTAACTTGAGCAAAAATGCTTGTGAATGTAACTAATGTGATGATTAAAAATAGGTTTTTCATAGTGTTAGATTAGTTTATAATGCCATTTTGATTCTAAGAATATTTTATAATTGGCGAGTTTATTATAAGGTTCAATGTTAGATTTATATAAGTTAAATTCACTGTCTGAAATTTGTTCAGAAAAGTTTAGCGTATAATTTCTTTTTATCAGGTCTGCATCACGTCTTATTTGTTTTAGAACATCATCATTAGTAGAAATGAAAATTGACATATCAATATACGGCAAAAAAGTAGGATGCATCACATGTAAACCATCAAATATTAAGATGTCTGAATTAGTAAGTGTGATTGTATTATTTGCATTTTCACCTTTTCTATGGTGATATGGGTGAAATGTAATAGACTCTTTGTTTTTAATGGTAATCAGATTTTTTAGTGCTAAATCTATGTTGTAAGCTTCTATTTGATAACCACTTAAGTTTTTCTTAAGCCTATCCTCTCTAGGCATTAGATAAGAATCTAAGGTTAAATGATTAGCAGATTGATTGTAATGCTCTAGATGTCTAATTATATTTTGTGCAATATGAGATTTACCCAAATCTGCTGCTCCACAAATAGCTACTATCGTAGTATTTAAATTCTTTTTACGACTAATTATTTCTCTTGAAAGTGTATGTTCAATTGTCATAAATCTAAGCTCTAATTGTTGCCTGAAAAGCAATAGCAACAAAGCATGCACACAAAAAAACAGAACATGAATTTATTCATTTTCTATTTTTTCTAATTTTTCCTTGGCATAAGAATTCTTATTTAAAGATAGCGATTTTTTAAAATTTTCTATGGCTTTTTCTTTATTACCAATCACCACATATAAATCTCCAATAGTATCATAAACATATGAGTGTTCTGGGTAATTAGCGACATTATATTTGAAAAATTGTTCGGCTTTTTCAAATTGTTTCAGTTCCATACACTTATACCCCAAGTTTGAAATATAGTATAATTCTGGTTTAATGTCTCTTCCAAATTCCTTTGACAGTCTTGTATAATATGCTTTTACTTTGCCTAGACTATCATAATTAGGATCTATTAGGTCTTTGTTGTTTATTTTTATTTGATGGAAATCAAAAATATAGCGTAAGGCATCATACTCTGCGATTAGTGGGACAGAGCCATGAGTGTCGTCTTTGTAGTATAGTCCTTTAAAGGATAAATTGTTTAAAGAATCGTTCTCTAGTACCGATTTTAGTTCTAAAATAGCTCTTATGTGTCTAGTGCTTTTGGTTGTGTCTTTTCGAACGTTTACGATATCCATACCTTCATTCATGGTATTTGCTATACCTAAAAAAAGAGATTTATTCTTGTATCTTTTATCGAATTTTATAGTCTTGATTTTTTGTAATAAGTTATTGTTATTCCACCACATCGACGGGTCAATGGCAACATAAGAATTAAATAATTCGGGTTTGTGTACTAAGGTATTCATAACGGTTAAACCTCCTAATGAATGACCAATAAACATACGATACGATTCTGTTGCGTAATTTGAATCTATATAAGGAATTAACTCGTTTTCAATAAATGAAATAAATTGATCCCCTCCACCTGTGTTTTTAATTAGACTGTTTGAATAAGAAGATTTTGAACTTGATTTTGTAGGTGATAAATCTCTCATCCTATTTGTATTTGGAATCCCAACTACAATCATTTCTGGACAAACGGTATTTCCATTCACAGTGCTTAACTGTCGAATCATTCCTACCACAGAGTAAAAATGTGCATCACCATCTAGGAGATAGACAACAGGGTATTTTTTGTTTTTAAAAATACTCTTGGCATAGCCTTCTGGAACATGAATCCATAATGGCCTTTGTTCATTTAATATTTTGGAGGTTATAGTATCAATTTTTCCAATATTGATTGTGTTGGTATTCTGTCCGTTCACATAGTAAAGACAAAAGCATAACATGTATAATAAGAATGTTTTCTTCATTTTATATGTTCTAATTTACTTTTCAGGACGTATATCATCCACGATAGCCTAACATGTCATCAATAGTATTAGCTGTTACCGAATGATAGTTGGCTCTCGCTTTTTTATAGATAGCTAAAGCTTCGTCCACTTTGTCATTTCGTTTGTAGGCTTTGTATAAAGTCGAAACATACCAACGTCGTCCTACACGTATCAAAAAGTCTTCGATATGCCGATCTACATTCTTACCATGATAATCATGATTAATGGTTTGTTCATACCAAACCATAGCAACATGGGAGTTACTTGTATTAGTGAGATTAAACGCTTCATCAAAACGTTTCAAATCGTCTGTTGTGATTGTTTCAGGGAAATTTCTAATAAAATGCACCCATTCTTGAGTCGTCCATGCTGTTGTTTTTGACACATCTACTGATTGGTTGTCGATAAATGAACCTAATGTGTTTTCAACATTTTTAAATTTATTGGATACAATTATCGCTTGATTATCTGGTATTCCTGGTTGATAAACCCATTCATCAACATTAAATTTGATACCATTTGGTTCTAGTAAATTCGAATTGAGATAATCCACAAAACCTTCAGTAGTTACAGTAGAAAAGGCATTAACCTTGAAATAGTTTTTGAGAAAAGCATCAAATTTTTCCCGTCCTACTTTTTCCTCGAGTGTTCTTAAAAAGAGATAGCCTTTGTCGTAGGCAATACTATTCATGCCATCGTCTGGATTTTTGTTAGTTAGATCCAATTTTAGTTTAGTCATATCAGGTTCGTCTTTAAACCCTTCAACTTCTTCTTCAAGATCTTGTCTGCCAATAAGCGCGATCATATTGGCGCGATCTTTTCCGTAGAGCGCTTCCATGATTCTAATTTCAAAATAAACGGTAAATCCTTCATTGAGCCAGAAATCATTCCAAGTGGCATTGGTTACTAAATTTCCAGACCATGAATGTGCCAACTCATGTGCAATTAAAGAAGTTAAGCTCTTATCTCCAGCAATAACGGTTGGCGTGGCAAATGTGAGTCGTGGATTTTCCATTCCACCAAACGGAAAACTTGGAGGAAGTACAATCACATCAAATTGATCCCAGTCATAATCGCCATACAAGTTCTCGGCAGCAACAACCATTTTTTCCATATCAGAAAATTCAGATTGGGCTTTATCCACCAAAGATTTTTCTGCGTAAACACCAGTTCTATGACTTACTGCTTTATACTCTAAATCACCAACAGCTAGAGCAATTAAATAAGGCGAAATGGGTTGTTTCATTTTAAAAGAATAGGAACCATCAGTAGTTTTTTGCTTTGGGTTTTCGGCACTCATCACTGCCATAAGGTGTTTAGGGACATGAACAGTCGCATCATAAGTGATTCTAATTTGCGGACTATCCTGAATGGGAATCCATGTGCGTGTTAAAATAGCCTGACCTTGTGTAAACAAAAACGGATTTGTTTTGTCTGTAGTTTGTTGCGGATTTAACCATTGCAGAGCTTCAGTTTTATCTGTGGTTTTGTAATGTACCGAAATGTGCTTGGTATCATTTTTTATAGAAATAGTTAATGGCTGACCTAATTGTTCATCAAAGTTACCAAGAGTGAATTGAGTGTCTTTTCCATCGGCTTCTACACGTATAATGTCTAAAAATTTTGAATCTAAAATAATTTCCGACGCATTATTGTTTTCAATAGCGTAAGTAGCTGTGCCATCAATGGTTTTAGTGTCGAAATCGATATCTATATTAAGGTCTAAATGTTTGATTACAGATGTGTTAGGTTGTGCGTATGAATGAGATTCTTTAACGTAATTCACGGTTTTGTTGTCTTCCTTTTTATCTGTTTCACAACTTAAGATTAATGTAGTTAGAGCGAAAAGCAGTACTTGTTTTTTCATAATTATTTGTCTGAATAGATTTGTCCTCGATGCGGCTTTAGGGCATCTCTAATAGGCTTCATTTCATCGTCGGTTACCACCATAAATGCAATGTAGTGCATTTCTGAAAGCTGTTCAAAACCTGTGATGTCGAGATTTGTTTTTTGAATAACGATATATTCTTTGAGATGTTTTACATGGTGTTCGGCAATTTTCAAGGCATCAGGTCCTCGAAAATCCCAGATAAGTTTTAGTTTACGCATCGGCAACAGATATTCCTTCTTCAGCAAAATTTTTGAAATCCTGCATGTATTTAAGGCTTTGTTTTTTAAATAGACCTGGCATTAAAAACAGCATAAACCTCATAACCAAATTTAGTGGTAAAAACTCAGTTTTGGAAGTCCATTTTGTAAAACCATCATTAGTTTTTTCAAAATAATTCCTTTGAACGTTATGTACACTTTTAGTCGTGTAATTGGCATGAAACTCATAAGGGAATTTGCGTTTGGTAATAGTTTCGATAAGTTCCATTTTACGCCTACCGAATTTGTAGTTGAGCTTCATTTTTGCACCTAATTCACCAGGTGTTCCAGATATGTGCTCTGCAGATACGAGTCCGCGTTGCCAATGTTTCATGTTTTCAACATTGTCCATTTTTTTTATAAACTCATCCAAAGGTACATTGACCTTTATTTCTGTAGTATATTTCATTTTGAATATAGAGGGATTATTCAGTCTTAAATGTAATTAGTTTTTTGTAGAGTTATTGTTAAATAATGTCCAATAACCATAATTTTAGATGAGTGGTTAATTTTAATCCATTCAAAAATTAACAACCCATAGTTTTCTACACTAAATTTGATTCTTGTTCGTTTGAAAATTGTAGCTTGTTTTATAGGCTAATTATATTATTTTTGCTGAAATTAGCGCCTAAGGTTTAAATGAGATATAAGACTAAAATCTTAATATAAATTTGGGACAATGGGTGTATCGCAGCCGTTAAAAAAAAGAATGTACATGAAATTATTTGTCACTTCAATATTACTTTGTTTCAGCTTGGGTTTACAAGCTCAGGTAAAAGATAAAGATGTATTGTTTACTGTTGAAGGGGAGCCAGTTATGGCTTCAGAATTTATTAGAGTTTATAATAAAAATCTTGATTTGGTTAAAGATGAAAGTCAGAAAGATATTGATGCTTATCTAGAGCTTTTTGTCAATTACCAGTTAAAGGTAAAAGAAGCTCGACGTTTAGAACTTGATAAAGACCCTAATTATTTAAGAGAGTTCAATAACTATAAAAAACAACTCACTAAAAACTTCATGGCTGATAATAAAGTCACAGATGCTTTAGTTGAGGAAGCCTATCACAGAACAACAAATGATGTTAAGGTGTCTCATATATTGGTGAGATTAGACGAAACTGAAACTGATACAACAGCAGTATATAATCAACTTTTAGAATTACGTGAACGTGTGGCAAAAGAGGGCTATGCAGCAGTTCAAAAAGCAGTGCATAATGGTAAAACCATTTTTGCCGAAGACTTAGGTTACTTTGGTGGGTTTAAGATGGTGTATCCTTTCGAAACAGTTGCGTTTAATACACCTAAAGGCGAAATATCTATGCCTTTTAGAACTCGTTTTGGTTATCATATTCTTAAAGTTTTTGATAAGCGTAAATCACTAGGAGAAGTTACTGTAGCTCATATTATGATTTCTAATAAGCAGAACGACAGTACTGTGGTCCCTGAAACGAGAATCAATCAAATCTATAAAAAGATTCAACAAGGAGAAAAGTTCGAATCTCTGGCTAGGCAATTTTCAAATGATAAAAGTTCTGCTAAAAAAGGTGGTGCATTGGCGCCATTTACTGGAGGACAATTAAGCTCTAAAGAATTTGAAGATGTTGCATTTTCTCTAGAAAATCAAGGCGATATTTCAGCGCCTTTCAAAACAGCTTATGGCTGGCATATTATGAAGTTAATTCGTAAAAAAGGAATTCAACCGTTTGAAGAGGTAAAGGTGCAGCTTCAAAATAAAGTAAAGCGAGATTCTAGATCTAAATTGATCAATTCTGCCTTGGTGAAAAAACTGGCAACTAAATATAAGGTAGAAGAAAATAAAAAGGGATTAAACTATTTTGAGAGTATCATAACCGATGCTTATTTCAAACAAGCATGGAAAACACCTGAAGGGTTTGATGCAGATAACACTTTAATCAAAATTGGAGATGTTTCAGTATCTAACAAAGCATTTTCAGACCATTTAATGAGTAATCAGCGAAAGTATAATAATAGGAGAGCAAATCCTAAAGCTCTTATTGAAACAGAATATAACGCCTTTTATGAAGCACAAGTGTTGAAATATCATGAAGATAACTTAGAGTTTGAAAATGAAGATTTTGCTTTTGTTTTAAAAGAGTATAGAGATGGGTTACTACTGTTCGACTTAATGGAAAAAGAAGTCTGGAACAGAGCAACTAAAGATTCGGTTGGTCTCAAAGCATTCTTCGAAAAGAATAAAACTAATTATACTTGGAAAGATAGAGTAGATGCAGTAATCTTATCTTCAGCTTCTGAAAGAAAAATAGATCAGTTGAGGGAAGCCCTCTTAAATGGAGCAGATATTGATGAGATGTATTCTAAATTGGTTACTGAAAAATCTTCTACATTAATAACTACTCAAGATGTTTTTGAAGAAGGACATGCATCTTTACCTAAAGACTTTGAATTTAATAAAGGAACCTCAAAAATTTATAACCATAATGACTCATATCACGTTATTTATGTGAAGGAAGTATTCCCTTCAGGACATAAAACACTTGATGAAGCTCGAGGTAAAGTGGTGAGCGATTATCAAGCCTATATCGAAGATAATTGGGTAGACACATTGAGTAAACGTTTTAAAGTAAAACTTAATGATTCGGTTTTAAAACGTGTAAAAAAACAAATTTTAAAAAAGTAATTTGAAGAAAAAAATTGTCCTTATACTGTCAGCTTTAGCTTTTGTATCATGTGATTTTTTTAAAGAAACAGATGATAGAGTTCCTGTAGCTAGAGTTGGCGAAAGTTACCTTTATAAGGAGGATGTTGAAGGTTTAGTAGTTGAAGGTACACCTAAGGAAGATAGCATACAAATTGTGAATGGCTTTATAACGCGATGGGCAACGCAACAATTACTGTTAGATGGCGCAGAGCGTAATCTACCTGAAGAAAAGCAAACGGACTTTGATAAACTGGTTGATCAATACAAAAATGATTTGTATACTAAAGCGTATTTAGAAGCATTAGTTATAAAGAGTATAGATACTATTGTTGATGAAGCACAAGCTAAACAAGTATATGAAGCAAACCAAGAGGCTTTCAAACTCAATGAGGAATTAGTGAAGTTTCGCTATATAACGATTCCTCAAAATGCCATCAATGAAGATGAGATTGAAGAACGCTTTAAACGATTTGATGCACAGGATAAAAGATATTTAGATTCGATCTCTGTTCAATTTAAAAGTTACTCACTTAATGACTCCATGTGGGTGAAGGCCTCTCAGATTACTGAAAAAATTAGTGTTCTAAATTCTGAAAACAAAAAAGAACTGTTAAAAAAATCTAATTTTGTACAACTCAAAGATTCATTAGACCTATATTTGATGCAAATTAAAGACGTGTTATCTCAAAATGATCTGGCGCCTTTAGAGTATGTAAAACCTACCATTAAACAGATTGTAATTAACAAAAGAAAATTAGAGTTGATTAAACAACTTGAAAAAGATATTACCAAAGATGCAATTAAAAACAAACAATTTGAAGTCTACAATTAAATCGGTTATCACTACAGCGATGGTATGTGTGTTTGCTGTAAATCTATCTACAGCTCAGGAAATAATTCCAGACGAGGTAGACAATTCTAAAAAGAAAATGGATTCAACACAAACCTCTGCACGAAAAAAGGTAGATGGTGTTGCTGCCGTTGTTGGTGATTTTGTCGTTCTAGATTCTGATATCGATAAAGAATATATTCAACTACAAGCTAGAGGTGTATCTATCGCCGAAATCACAAGATGTCAACTTTTCGGAAAGCTTTTAGAAGATAAATTATATGCACACCATGCTATTCAAGATAGTATTACGGTAAATGAATTAGAGATTCGTTCTAATATCGAACAACAGATTAATGCGTTTTTAGAATCCAAAGGAGGATCGATGGCTGAGTTATTATCATTTTATAATAAGGACAGTGAGGAAAGCTTACGCGAGGAAATGTTTGAAATTAATAAGAATGCTAAACTCGCTGGTGATATGCAAAGAAAGATCATTGCAGATGTAGAGGTCACACCTGAAGAGGTTAGAGAGTATTTTAATAGTATCCCTAAAGAAGAACGCCCTGTATTTGGCACCGAACTTAAAGTAGCACAAATTGTCGTGATGCCTGAAATAAGTGAAGAAGCAAAGCAAGCGGCTATTGATAAGTTAAAAGAATTCAAAGCTGATGTTATTGAAAATGGAGCGAGTTTTACGACCAAGGCAGTATTTTACTCTGATGATAAAGCCGCAAGAGGTAAGGGAGGAGCTTATACGTTAAACAGAAAGCGTCCGCAGATGGTAAAAGAGTTTCGCGATGTAGCATTCTCACTTCAGGAAGGAGAGATTTCTGAGCCTTTTGAAAGTGATTTTGGTTATCATATTATTTTGTTAGAAAAAATTAGAGGACAAGAATATGATGTGAGACATATTTTGATACGACCTGAAATTACCGAATCTTCAGTATTGGCAGCAAAAGAAAAAATTACTAAAGTGCGAGAGCGTATTCTATCTGGAGATTTAACCTTTGCTGATGCTGCTCTTGAGTTTAGCGATGAGGAAGAAACTAAATACGAAGGCGGTCAACTTATAAATCCGTATACTCAAGATTCTAGTATGGAATTAACAAAAATGGATCCAGAGCTTTATGGTCAAATTCAAGACTTAAAAGACAATGAAATTAGTTTGGTATTGCAAGATCAAGACAGAATCAATCCAATAAAATTCAAAATATTAACGGTTACTGATAGAATAGATGAACACGAAGCAGATTTTGCACGTGACTATTTGAAAATTAAAAGTTTAGCCTTACAAGAAAAGCAATATAAAGAAATTCAGAAATGGCAAGAAGAGAAAATCTATGATACCTATGTTAAGATTTCTGACGATTATAAAAGTTGTGAGTTTAATAGTAACTGGTTAAAAACTGAAAAAAAATAATATGTCTGACGTCGCTGCAATTGAACAGTTTGTAAAAAAATATAATGCCCTAAAAACCGAAGTAGCCAAAGTCATTGTTGGTCAGGATGATGTTGTTAATCAGATATTGATTTCCATATTTTCTGGCGGACATTCACTATTAATTGGTGTTCCAGGTTTAGCAAAAACCTTGATGGTAAATACCATAGCACAAGCTTTAGGTTTAGATTTTAAACGTATTCAGTTTACTCCAGATTTAATGCCTAGTGATATATTAGGAAGTGAGATATTAGACGAAAACAGACATTTTAAATTTATTAAAGGGCCAATTTTCGCTAATATTATTCTGGCCGATGAGATTAATCGTACGCCTCCAAAAACTCAGGCAGCCTTATTAGAAGCTATGCAGGAACGCGCTGTAACTGTTTCAGGACATCACTATAAACTAAGTTTACCTTATTTCGTTTTAGCAACCCAAAACCCTATTGAGCAAGAAGGAACTTATCCGTTACCAGAAGCACAATTAGACCGTTTTATGTTTGCGATCAATTTAGAATACCCATCATTCAAAGAAGAAGTAGAAGTAGTGAAATCGACCACGACAGATCAGCAAGCTACAGTTAATGCATTGTTTACGGCTCAAGAGATTATCGATTTTCAAAATGTGATTCGTCGCATTCCTGTTGCCAATAATGTGATAGAGTATGCTGTTGGTATGGTCGCAAAAACAAGACCAAATGGATCTGATGCTTCAGATTTAGTTTCGGAGTTTGTCGATTGGGGAGCTGGACCTAGAGCGTCACAAAATTTAGTGTTAGCAGCAAAAACTCACGCTGCAATTAACGGTAAATTTTCTCCAGATATTGAAAATATACAAGCCGTTGCTTCAGGGATTCTACGCCATAGAATTATCAAAAATTATAAAGCAGAAGCTGAAGGTATTACTGATGATCAAATCATCAAAAGTTTATTTTAATTAGTCTAACAGACGTTTAATATCTTCCTTTAGCAAAGCGACTTCCTCATCTAGGAGAATATTGTAAAATCCTCTTATATACTGTTCTTTGTCTATCAAAGCCAGATAACTTGAGTGATAAAAATCGGTTCCGTCTTCGTTAGGTTTAAAGTTCGTCTTTAATGTATTAGCAATGCTCTTTAACTGTTCTTCAGAAGTGGCTCTCAGTACTTGCCATTGTCTAGAATCAATATTGTGAATTTTAGAGTAATACTGCAATTGTTCTAAAGTGTCCTTTATGTAATCAATGGATATGGAATATTGCTTGAATTCCTTTTCTTCAGAAAAAGTATCTGCGATTTCCAATTGTTTGATACGCATTGGTGGACAAATAGAAGGACAACTTGTAAAGAAAAAATTCATTGTATGCACTTTGCCCTCAGTAGAAGATGAAGTGATGATGTCACCATCCTGATTGATAAATTTATAATCATCGACCTTGTAGAGTTTCTTTTTTCCGTCGATATAATTATAGCTTAAAATGGGTAATTCCGCAGGCTCATTTTTGCTTTTACATGCAAAAAGCAGTAGAATCGCAAGACTGAAAATTTTAGATTTCACAAGGCTAGAATTTGAGTTCACTTATCTTGTCTTGCATTTCACCATCATAATAAAAGATAGCCATACTTGCCATCATTTCTTGATCTTTATCTGTGGTGTTGTCAATTTCCAATAGCATTTCATAGACATGGTCTTCGTACATCCAAACACCTTTCTGACTTGAAAAAGAGGGTGTGCGCTTTAAGCCAATTTTATTCTTAAAATTTTCACTCTTACAATCATAAATAATCGTACCAGTGGTTTTATCTTTCAATACAAACCTATTAGCAAAAGGATGTAAGTGCGAGGTAATTTGATGTAATCTTATGCTGTCTTTAATATTGAGCTGAGCTGAGGTGTCGTAGGTGTAATTGTGTTTTCCGGGCTTAATAATCCAATGTCCTGACAAAGGATTTCCTTTAGTGTCTATATAAGTGTGATTTTTAGTCTCTACTGGAATACAGGCATTTGGTAATGCTTCTGTTGGTCCTTTAAAAGGATTGTCTGGGTCAAATGGAAACATCATAAATACTGTTTTTGGTTGCAGCGGAATGAGAGGTGTCTGACTATGCTTTGTGAATCCAATTTCAATTTTATGTTTGATGTTAAACGTGGAATCTGTAATGTTGTGATTCAGAGCCTGTGCATTAATAAACAAGCGTTCATTAGAAAATACAGGAAACCCAAACCCTTCGGGTAATTCAAAATCTTCTACACCATTACTTATAGAGGTGATTCTTGGATACTGAGAATTGATACGGTTGGTCATGTTCCAACGATTATAATGCTCTGCATCACGATACTCAAAATTGGTATGACATACAAAATCGTTAGACATTTTTCGCTTCTCATCTGAAGATACGGCATTGGTTTTAAATGAGGTAAGGAACAATAATTCTTCCTTGGTATCATCGATAACCACATACTGATCAGATTTAGGACCTTCCATAGATTTGTAAATATTACTAATGACAAAAGTGGGTGATGTATATACCACTTTAGTATCGCTAAGATCTTTTTTCCATTCGGAATCTACTAAATTTAACGTGTAGTAAATTTTGGATTTGATCAATTCTTGATGTCGCGTTTTTAAAGATTTAAAATAAATAAATCCAGCGACAAGAATCAAAACCAGAAAAATTAATATAAATTTAAACGTTCTGCGCATATTCAAATGTAATGAAACCCTCATGATAAAAAAAATGATGAGATACGTATGAAAATAGATTACGAGAAGCGAATTTTTGGTTTAGATGTCATGAGAGCTATAGCTATACTATTAGTGGTTTGTTCTCATTCTGTTTGGATTTTTCCTCAAACAAAAAATGTGTTCACAGATTTAATGAGTGTAGCTGGTTTAGTTGGGGTTGAAGTATTTTTTGTGCTTAGTGGTTTTTTAATTGGACGATTAATTTACAAATTATTCACATCACCATCTTTTGGTTTTAGAGATGTGACCTATTTCTGGATTCGACGCTGGTTTAGAACATTGCCTAATTATTATTTAATTCTCTTGTTTAATGTGCTTTTAGCTGTTTATCTTGGAACGGTATTACCTGAGAATCTATGGCAATACGTTTTCTTTATCCAAAATTTTGCATGGGAAATGCCTTTGTTTTTTGGTGAATCTTGGAGTTTACCTATAGAAGAGTTTGCCTATATACTTGGTCCATTGTTATTATATCTGGTATTGTTTTTAAACTTGAAGATTAGTAAATCTAAACTGTTTTTAATCATAACTAGTTGTATTGTGTTAATATTCTTTTTAACTAAAATAGGATACTATTTTAGTCATCCACAAACCAGCATGATCTTTTGGAATGTAAACCTTAAAGCTGTAACAATTTACAGAATTGATGCTATTTATTATGGTGTTTTGGCAGCATATGTCGCTATGACTAAGGAGGGCTTTTGGATAAGATATAAGTATTTGTTTTTTGCTATTGGTTCTTTAGTTTTTCTAGGACTTAATTTTGTTGTGCCTGCAAAGCAATTGTTTATTGAAGGCTATCCATTTTTCTGGAATGTCCTGTATTTGCCTATAAATAGTTTGGCAATTGTCTTTACTCTGCCAGTATTATCGCAAATTAAATCTGCACCAAAATTCATACTTGTCCCTGTGACTGTTATTAGTTTGATCTCATATTCAATGTATTTAATTCATTATTCGGTGGTTATGCAGCTGTTAAAACACTTCTTTCCAACTGAAGGATTATCTACAAGCATGTTATTTATCTATTTGATTGCTTATTTTGCAATTACTACAGTTGGTTCCTATTGTTTATATTTGGTTTTTGAAAAACCAATGACTAATCTTCGAGATCATAAGAAAATTAAGAACCATTTTAAATAAGCTTGAATTGTTAATTTAATAATTTTCGCATGGTTTATTTGTTAATTTTTCATTTTAATCATTAAAAAATCACTATTTATTGATTTATTTTCAATGTTTTCAGCATTTCATTACATATTTTTAAATTTCCTTTAAAATTTGTATTTTTGCAGGACTTAAAAAAAATGATAATTAACCTTTAAATAATACATATGGCTTTTGATATAGACATGATTAAAAAGGTTTATGCAAATATGTCTGAGCGTGTAGATGCTGCTCGTGATATTGTTGGTAAACCATTAACGCTTTCTGAAAAAATATTATACTCTCACCTTTGGGATGGAAATCCAACCAAGGCTTTTGCTAGAGGGAAAGATTATGTAGATTTTGCACCAGATAGAGTGGCATGTCAAGATGCAACAGCACAAATGGCGTTATTGCAGTTTATGCAAGCTGGTAAGCAAAAGGTTGCTGTACCAACTACAGTACACTGTGATCACTTGATCCAGGCAAAAGTTGGTGCGACTACAGATTTGCAACATGCAATTAATACCAGTAATGAGGTGTTTAATTTCTTAGAGTCTGTATCTAATAAATATGGTATTGGTTTCTGGAAACCAGGAGCTGGTATTATCCATCAAGTAGTTCTAGAAAATTATGCTTTTCCTGGCGGAATGATGATTGGTACTGATTCTCATACAGTAAATGCTGGAGGATTAGGTATGGTAGCCATTGGAGTTGGAGGAGCAGATGCTGTTGATGTTATGGCAGGTATGGCTTGGGAGTTGAAATTTCCGAAGTTAATAGGTGTGAGATTAACAGGAAAACTTTCTGGATGGACAGCACCAAAAGATGTGATTTTAAAAGTAGCTGATATACTTACTGTAAAAGGAGGTACTGGTGCTATTGTAGAATATTTTGGACCTGGAGCTACGTCTATGTCATGTACTGGAAAAGGAACTATTTGTAATATGGGAGCTGAAATTGGAGCGACGACATCTACATTTGGTTATGACGAATCTATGGAGCGTTATTTACGCGCAACAGACCGACCAGATGTTGCCGATGCAGCAAATGAAATTAAAGAGTACTTAACTGCAGATGCTGAAGTATATGCAAATCCTGAGCAGTATTTTGATCAAGTGATTGATATTAATTTATCAGAATTAGGACCATTATTAAATGGACCATTTACTCCAGATTTGTCAACGGCTGTTGGGTCTACAATGACAGAAAAAGCTAAAGCTAATGATTGGCCATTAAAGGTAGAATGGGGCTTGATAGGTTCTTGTACTAACTCATCTTATGAAGATTTATCTCGTGCGTCTTCTGTAGCACAACAAGCCTTAGATAAAGGTCTTAAAACTAAAGCCGAATTTGGGATCAATCCAGGTTCTGAAATGGTAAGATATACTACAGAAAGAGATGGGATATTGGAGATCTTTGAAAAATTAGATGCTAAGATATTCACTAATGCTTGTGGACCATGTATTGGCCAGTGGGCGCGTTATGAAGATCCTAAAAATGCACCTAAGAATAGTATTGTACATTCGTTTAATAGAAACTTTGCTAAACGAGCCGATGGAAATCCAAATACGCATGCCTTTGTAGCCTCACCTGAATTAACTGCAGCTATTGCTATTGCAGGACGCTTAGATTTTAATCCGTTAACGGATAAATTAATCAATGAGAATGGTGAAGAAGTTATGTTAGATGAACCAACAGGTTGGGAATTGCCTCCAAAAGGGTTTGATGTTGATGATAATGGATACCTAGAACCAATGACAGATGGAAGTGGCGTTGAAGTTAAAGTGGCTTTAGATTCTGAGAGACTACAATTATTGACACCATTTGTACCATTAGGAGATACTATAACTGGTGCCAAGCTTTTAATTAAGGCCTTTGGAAAATGTACTACAGATCATATATCTATGGCTGGACCTTGGTTACGTTTTAGAGGACATTTGGATAACATTGCGAATAACACCTTAATTGGAGCAGTAAATGCTTTTGGTAAGAAAACCAACTTTGTTAAAAACCAATTAACAGGTGAATATGGTGGCGTTCCTGATACAGCTAGAGCTTATAAAGCTGCAGGAATAAAATCTGTTGTAATAGGTGACCATAACTATGGAGAAGGATCTTCTCGTGAGCATGCAGCTATGCAGCCACGTCACTTGGGTGTTGCTGCTGTAATTGTGAAGTCATTTGCACGTATTCATGAAACAAATCTTAAAAAGCAAGGAATGCTTGGATTGACATTTGCGAATGAAAATGATTATGATTTGATACAAGAGGATGACACATTTAACTTCTTAGACTTAAATGAGTTTGCGCCACATAAACAATTAACAATTGAAGTTGTTCATGCCGATGGAAGCAAAGACACAATTAAAGTGAACCATACTTATAACCAGTCACAAATTGATTGGTATAATGAAGGTTCTGCTCTAAATTTAATTAAGAAAGAAAACGCTGCCTAACAGTAGTTTTAAAATTATACTAAAAAAAGCTCTTGAGAAATCAGGAGCTTTTTTTATAAACTAGTGTAAGGAAGTTGAAATTTTAACGACTGCAATAAAAATCTAACAAAAAAATACTCCCAAATGCAGTCAATGTGGTTCTTTGACGATGTTAACCTGTTCAAGGTGCTTTGTCCTCATAAGTTTAAGGCTTATAAGAAAGATCATGAATTTGATGCTTATAAGAAAAAAGATTACATCTATTTTGAAGATGACTCGGCTAACAAAGTATACCTCATAGAAAAAGGAAAAGTAAAAATTGGGTATTATACTGAAAATGGCGACGAGGTCGTTAAAGCTATTCTTTCTAAAGGAGAGCTATTTGGAGAAAAGGCGATTCTAGGTGATAACAAGCGTGATGAATTTGCCCAGTCTATAGATAATGCAACATCTATTTGCCCAATTGGAGTGTCGACTATGCACGATCTCATGCGAGACAATCAAAGCTTTAGCTTTAAGGTCTATAAATTTATTGGCTTCAAATTCAAAAAATTAGAACGCCGACTTCAATTACTTTTATTTAAAGATACAAAAACGCGCTTGGTTGAATTCTTAGATGAATTATGTACAGATTATGGTTATGATTGTCCGAAAACTGGTGATCATGTTATTAAGCATCCCTATACACAAAAAGATATTGCTTCTCTAATAGGAACATCAAGACCAACCTTAAATATTCTTCTGAACGAACTTAAAGAAGAAAACTATATTAATTTCAACAGAAAAGAAATTAGAATTCTAAAGCATTCAGCATAATTATTTAAATTTTTTTCACTTGTGTTAGCTAGCTAACATTTTATGAGAATCACGAGTTATAATTTTGAAGTATAAATTTTAAAAATTATAAAGCAATGATTAAAAAAATGTTTTTAGCAGTTTTGGCCTTATCTTTTGTAGCCACTTCATGCAGTAGTGACGATGATAATAATGGTCCTACAAATTCAGATTTAACTCTTAATCTTAGTGGACTAGAATCCCTAGGAAGTAATTTTGTTTACGAAGGATGGATTATTGTAGATGGCGCTCCAGTTTCTACTGGAACATTTACAAGTATTACTTTTCCGCAGACATTTTCAGTAAATACAGCGCAATTAAATAGCGCAACAGCATTTGTGCTTTCTATAGAGCCTGCTGTAGATCCAGATCCAGCGCCAGCTGATACAAAAGTACTACGTGGTGAGTTTACAGGGAATTCGGCAACAGTTAATACTGGTCTAATTGGAGATTTTAGTTCGGCATCAGGGATGTTCTTTTTAAGAACTCCAACAGATGAAACAGGAACAAATAATATGAATGATGAGTACGGTGTATGGTTTGGAACACCAGGTATGCCACCAACACCAAACTTTAACTTACCAGTTTTACCAGCTGGTTGGGCATATGAAGGTTGGGTTGTAGGAGATTCGGGGCCTTTGTCTACTGGAACTTTTACAGAATTTGATGCTGCTGATGATTCAGCTCCTTTTAGTGGAACAGCTCAATCTGGACCCCCTGTACCAGGAGAAGATTTCTTTATGAATGCACCTGCAGGCGAAACATTTCCTTTAGATATTAGAGGACGTACTGTAGTCATTTCTGTAGAGCCAGTTCCAGATGATTCTCCAGCACCATTTGCTATCAAGCCTTTAGTTGGTACAGCTGGAAATGAAACTGCTCCTGCTACTCACAGTTTTGGACAAAACTTGTCTTCTTTACCTACAGGTTCAGTAACAAGAAACTAATTCAGGGATTAGTACTAGACAAAATTTAAAGTTTTGTTGTTAGATTTGAAGCGCATTGCCGACTATGGTAGTGCGTTTCTTTTATCATTATTATGGCTAGATCAAAAAAATCAAAACTATACAATCTTATTTTTATTGTGATTATTGCGTTGTTGTTGATTCCGCAAACCCGACAACCTATACAAGTATTCATTAATAAAGGTATCGCACTTTTTGTAAAGCCTTCTGTAATCAAAAGTTCTGAAAGGAAAGTGCTATCTAGTTACGATTGGACATTAAAAAACATGTCTAACAATACTTATGATTTTAAATCAGCTGAAGGAAAAGTCATTGTGATAAATTTTTGGGCAACTTGGTGTCCGCCTTGTATTGCCGAAATGCCGAGTCTCGAAAAATTATATCAACATTACAAATCAAATGATGATGTCGTATTTCTGTTTGTATCTAATGAAGATAAAGAAAAGCTCTATGAGTTTACGATTCACAATAATTATAGTTTTGAGGTGTATCAATCGCTAACTAAGTATCCAAAAGATTTTAATGTGAGTTCAATTCCTAGAACATTTATCATCAATAGGAAAGGAGAAATCGTTATTGACAAATCTGGTGCTGCAGACTGGAATAGTGAACGTGTCATCAATACTATTGATGAACAACTCAAAGTGTTTTAAAAAAAGCTTTGATAAATGACCAAGAAAAGAGAGAGGTCATAATACTTATTTCTTCTAAAAAAGTAGATTCTTCATCTAAAAATCGAAACATGGTTTGTACAGAGTTTTTAGAGTAAAATTGTTCGAACAACCATTCACCTTTTTGATTTTCGTCCTTTAAAACTTTTAAAAATACCTTATCGTAAAACTTATATTTCTTTTTGAAAAGACCTTTTGAAGGTAGTTTTTTATCTTTTAAATTACTGATAATTTGAGCTACTTTTTTTTCAGTATGCTTAAAAGAATACCCTGTTGATCCTTTAACCCATCCACCACCAGTTCCTATTTTTGTTACTTTGCTAGTGTTGTATGTTTCAAAAGCGAAATTGGTCATTGGAATTTGACCCATTTCAGTTTCTAATATGTTATAGTGATCAATATTGAGATACTCTTTAATGTAGTTTTTAATATAATGATCATAAGTGGTTTCAGCTACGACATTTTCAGTAAAATATGTAAACTCTACAAGGGCTTCTGTTTTTGAAAACGGCAACACATAGGTAAATGTCGTTTGTTTACCATCCTTTAAACGATAATCCATCATCGTAACCTTTTCATCATCAAAGACTTCTGTTTCAGTTTTAATCACCCAACCTTTAAAATGTTGAATGAGTGAAATGCACTGTTTTGATCTCTCATAAAAATCTTTTGGGATTCTACTGTCAAACACATGCGATGCAGAATAGACATTTAGATTTGTAGATACTATCACATTATCTTCTTCTACAACAGAAGTTACTGTATCTTGTATAAAATGGATGTTTTGTTGCTGTTTTAGTATTGCCTTGGCTTGCGTATAGAAATCGATTGCACGAATGCTTTTGTAGGCATATGGATTGAGATTGAGTTCAACATTTGTTTTTGAAGTGACTACAGACGCTTTAGACCATGATTTATGTACAACATCATCCCATTGTGATGGTGCTGTTTCCCAAAAACTCCATGTTTTATCGTTTGTGTCTTTTTTTGAAGGATCTATAAGAGCAACTTGCTTATCTTTAAAATAAGTATCAGAAACCATTTTTAAAGCCAGATGGAAACCAGCTAAACCATTTCCTATAATGATATAATCGAAATGGGAATTATCTGTCATAAACGATATGGTGTGCTATTTCTTAAAGTATTTGAAAGGAACAAACAACATTCCGAAGCATTCGCCATCACTTTTTCCGAGATGTTTATGATGAATTTTATGCGCTCGTCTAACGCCTCTAGCATACCAGTTATTGGCATTTCTAAATAGTTTAAAACGTTGATGAATGAAAATGTCATGTACTAAAAAGTAGGTTGCTCCATAAGCCATAATTCCTAAGCCTATTGGTAAACAATACCAAACACCTTCATAGCTCCAAAGGTAAAAACATGTCATACTTACTACAGCATAAAATATAAAGAAGGCATCATTACGTTCAAACCAGCTTTTATGATCTTTATGATGGTGATCTTTGTGTAAACTCCATAAAAAGCCGTGCATGACATATTTGTGTGTGAACCAGGCCATAAATTCCATAGTGCAAAACACACCTAAAAAAATAATAATCCAATATACTGTTTGCATACAATTACATTAAATTTAGTTGATATTTGACATAGCTTCTCGTAAGTAGCTCGAACTTTTTATAATTGGGCACTCTTATGCGTGTAGATTTAATTTCTAACGCAGGTGTCTTTTTTAATTTTTTGAGTAGTTGACTATAATAGCGATACGCCATAAAAACTCCAAATTTTGCTTCAATAGGTAATTTTTTAATGCCTTGTAAGCCTTTTGCAAAATCACTTTGAATATCATCAATAATAGCCTGTTTTGAGGCTTCATCTAAATGATTGAGATCTGTGTTTGGAAAATAGGTTCTACTTAAATCCTCAAAATCGGCTTTTAAATCTCTTAAGAAGTTTACTTTTTGGAATGCAGATCCTAAACTCATAGCAGAATCTTTTAAGGTATCATATTTTTTTTGATCCCCTTTTACAAAAACTTTTAAACACATCAAGCCAACAACATCTGCAGAGCCATAAATGTATTCTTTATACTCAGCATCGGTGAGGTAGTTTTGTTTGTGCAAGTCTAAACGCATACTTTTCATGAAAGCATCTACTAGACTTTTATCAATATCATATTTATGATATGTCTCTTGAAAAGAATTTAGAATTGGGTTAAGACTTATTTTATGCTTAAGTGCTAATTCTAGATCTTTTGAAAAATTCTCAAACAATAATTCTTTATCGTAATCATGAAAGGTATCTACAATTTCATCGGCAAATCTTACAAACCCGTAAATATTGTAAATATCTTGACGAATAGAGTTAGATAACATTTTTGTTGCTAAAGAAAATGAAGTACTGTACGATTTGGTAACAGTTTTACTACATTGGTTTGAAACGGTATCAAAAATAGCTTTCATAATTAGTTACTGTGGTGTTTTTTAATGAGTTCTGCGACTAATTTACCTGAAATTAGCGAAGGCGGAACTCCTGGTCCGGGAACCGTTAATTGTCCTGTGAAATATAGGTTGTTTACCTTTTTACTTTTCAATTTGGGTCTTAAAAATGCAGTCTGTAAGAGCGTATTTGCCATTCCGTAGGCATTTCCTTTGTACGAATTATAGTCTTTTATAAAATCGTTGACACAATAGGACTCTTTAAATATAATATTTTTTTCGACGCTTTGAGAAGTCAAATCTTCAAAACGTGTAATTATTTTTTTGAAATAAGCTTCCCTTAACTCGTCTGTATCTTCTAAGCCAGGAGCTAAAGGCACTAAGAAAATTCCTGCTTCTTTCCCTTCAGGAGCTGCATTATCATCGGTTATTGAAGGAAAACTCGCATAAAACAATGGGTTTTCTGGCCATTTCGGTGCATCGTAAATTGCTTTTGCATGAACATCAAAGTCGACATCAAAAAATAATGTATGATGATTTACGTTTTTTAGTTTTTTATCAAATCCAACATAAAATAATAGGGAAGAAGGCGCAAAGGTTTTTTTCTTCCAAAAAGTTTCAGAGTATTGAACATATTTTGAATCTAAAAGCGTTTCAGTGTGATGATAATCTGCACCACTTAAAATGATATCGCTTGTATAATTAGTTCCATTAGACACTATTGCAGTTGCATTACCATTATCAACGACAATTTTGTCAATTGAATTTTCAGTTTTTATAGTGACACCAAGGCTTTTGGCTAATGTTTCCATAGCTAGAATGACCTTATACATACCACCTTTAGGATGAAATGTTCCTATACCAAAATCGGCATAGTTCATAAAGCTATAAAATGAAGGCGTGTTATCTGGTTTGGCTCCCAAAAACAGAACCGGAAACTCAAGAATCATCGCTAGTCTATCATTCTTAAATTCTTTCCTAACATCCTTCTTGATTGTGCTAAAAAACTGTCCGATTTTTTTCATAGTCACTGGAGTGACTAATTCAAATGGTGATACACCAGGTCTATAGACTAAATCTTTTATAGCAACCTCATAGTTGTTTTGTGCATTATCAATAAACTTCATGAGTTTTTTTGAACTGCCTTTTTCTTCTCTTTCAAAAGCAGCACAAATTTTCTCTATAGTATCTTCAATAGTGATGTAATCTTCTTTTCCGAAGTAAACACTATAAGCAGGATTTAATTTGTCTAGAGTGTAATAGTTTTCGGGTGTTGTATTGAAATCTGCAAAAAAGCGTTCAAAAACATCAGGCATCCAGTACCAAGTAGGACCAATATCGAAGGTAAATCCATCTCTATGGAGTTGTCTTGCGCGACCACCAATGGTTTTATTTTTCTCAAATATGGTGACCTTGTAACCATCTCGAGCTAAATAGCACGAAGCAGCTAGAGCCGAAAAACCAGAACCTATAATAGAGATGTGTTTGTTCATTGTTCAACAAATTTAAACAAAAGTTAAACAAAATTAACTTTAACGATAAAATTTTATAATTTTTTAACTAATTCCTCAATAGTATTGAAAGGTGTAATTTGCTTTGGAAGCTTATTTAAGTCTAATTCTTCTAGCATTCTTCCAATAATCCAAAGTTTGATTGATTTTTCGATTAATAAATTATCTGAAAAATCTTTGAGATATTCATCAATATACTCTTTTTCGGGCTTGACTGTAAAATAGGATACAAATGTAATGTCGTCATAATAGCTTAGTAAATCCTTTAAACTATTAAGAGGAACACTTTGACCTAAGAAAATAGCTTGATGACCCCTTGCAATGATCTCATGATTAATAATCATAAGTCCTAATTCGTGAACTTCATTATCTGGAAGATACAATACAAAGACTTTATTAGTATCTATTTGATTTTTGGATTGAAGTTTCTCGGTATTAATTAATATTTTTTGTCTGATTAATGACGTTAGAAAATGTTCATGTGCTGGTGTTATGGTATCGGTTTGCCATAACATGCCTATTTCAGAAAGCAATGGGATAAAGTCTTGATAAAACATTTCGATAAAGGTCTTTTCTTTTAGCAGACCTTCGTAGGTATCGTAAAATAGTTTTTGATCAAAGTTCAACATTGACAGTTTGAATGTATCAATGGAGTGGTTATTGGTTTGATCACTTTGAGCAACCTCCTTAACTAATTTAGTAATTTCATCGTTTTGTAAAGAAGCAATTTTAGAAATCTTGTAACCATTGTTATTAAGATAACTAATGTTAAGTAGCTTTTGCAAATTGCCTAGACTATAATATCTGATATTTGTATCTGTTCTTTCAGGTTGAAGCAGATTGTATCGCTTTTCCCAGATTCTAATAGTATGTGCCTTAATACCAGTTAGGTTTTCTAGGTCTTTGATACTAAATGTGCTCTTAACGTTGTTCATTTTTAATTTAAAAAGGTTAAACAAAAATAAACTTTTTTTGGAAGAACACTAAACTTTAAGGTTTTTTTAATAGTATAACTATTAACAAATGGCGTTGATAAGTGGGAAAAAAGGGACGAAAATAAAGTGCGCACGAGAAGATTCGAACTTCCACGACCTAAGCGGTCACTGGCCCCTCAAGCCAGCGCGTCTACCAATTCCGCCACGTGCGCATTCTTCAGTAAAGATAAAAAAAAAGTTAAGCGGCTGCTTAACTAATTTCTTGTGACTTGGCTGGGGCTCGAACCCAGGACCCTCTCCTTAAAAGGGAGATGCTCTACCAACTGAGCTACCAAGTCAATAAGTTTCTCTAAACGAGGGTGCAAATATAAAACGATTAATTAATATTCCAAACCTATTTTTAGATAATTTTTCGTTTTTTTGTGATTGCATATCTTATGTTTTTAATTATCAATTTATAACGAGAAAATGACTTTGTTTTTAGTTGGATATATGGGCTCTGGAAAATCAGTAATTGGCAAGAAATTGGCTGAAGTTTTAAACTATACCTATTTAGATTTTGACGAATTTATCGAAGACAATGAAAACGCGACTATTGCAGCTATTTTTGAAACCAAGGGCGAAATATATTTTAGAAAAGCCGAAGCCAATTATCTCGATGAAGTTATTGGTTTAGAGCATACTATTATAGCACTTGGAGGAGGAACGCCTTGCTATGGTAATAATATGGAAAAGCTTTTACATTCAAACAACACGCAATCCATCTACTTAAAAGCTATAATACCAACATTGTCTGCACGTTTATATAAGGAAAGGGTAAAGCGACCATTAATTTCCCATATAGAATCTATTGCAGAGCTTAATGAGTTTATTGGTAAACATTTATTTGAACGCGCTCCTTTTTATGAGCAAGCACACTTGAGTATAAAAACCGATAATAAATCTGTTAATGAGGTTGTTGAAGAGCTTGTAGCACAATTATTTTAAATAGGCTTCATATTCTTTTCCTGATAAAATAATCTCGACATGCTCATGAAGTGATGTTGACAAAGAAATTCCTTTAAAATCTGCCTTTACAGGATATTTTTTATGATTTCGATTAACCAAAACAGCAGTTTTGAATTGTTTTAATGGAACATCTAAAAAGTGTTTTACACCATAAATTAACGTACTACCAGAATTTAATACGTCATCAATTAATACAATAGATTTATTAATGTATTCTTCTTGATTCAATGATGTTTTTATCTCAGAAAGTGGGTTTTTCTTGTCAATCTTAACTTTGCAAAGTATTGGTTTTAAATCTGAAATCTTTTCGAGACTTTGCTTTAGTTTTTTTGCCAGTATGTAACCATTGTTTTCAATTCCAGCTAAAATGATTTCATTTTCATACACATTACTTTCATAAATTTGATACGCAATACGCTTGATCTTATGCTGAATTTCTTGATGATTCAAGATGATGTTTTTGGTAAGGCTCATACTTAGGAATTATTTCTTCAAAGATAAAAAACAGTTTTATTAGTCAGCGTATTAAATTTGGATATCTTCTTCGGGTGTATCGTAAAAATCATCAATATCCCTTCGATCTTTTTTGGTAGGTCTTCCAACTCCTTTTTTTCGATAATAATCCTTAGAATATTTTAGCATGTCTTTGGCCTCAAATGCTTCTTTTGGTGTGACATCAGTTCTATATATGTCTACAAGTTTTGCACCAACACGACTTTCAGGTAAATCATTAACTACAATTTGATAGTTAATTTGATCTTTTCTAAAGTCAATTTTATCGGTAGGATAGACCTCTCTACTGGGTTTTACAACTTGTCCGTTTACCTTTACATGTCCTTTTTTACAAGCATTTGTTGCTATACTTCTTGTTTTGCAATATCTAATGCACCATAAGTATTTATCGACTCGCATATTAAAACTGTGAAATTGACGTTAATTGTATTGCGCAAAAATATTATATTATTGTATCTTGCGTGATAAAAATAAGCAATATTGAACGATTCAAATTTATTTGAATTAAAGAAAAATTTAATCATGATAAAATTAAAAAATGTAGTAGCAGTTGTTACGCTTTCGGCGCTGTCTTTTTTCGCCTGTAAGCCTGATGACCCAGAGGTGAGCCTTATACCAGAAAGAGATAGAGTAGAGCAGCAAGTTGTGGATAATGACTCTTTAATTGATTACTTTCAAACGCATTATTACAACTCGTCTGTTTTTGAAACTCCTGGAGATCATACTATAGACGAAATCGTAATTACAGAGTTGCCTCAAGATGACAATGGTAATTATTTACCATTACCAGATCCAGATGAAAATACGTTATTGATAGATGCAGTAGATACATTTACTAGAACCTTTGAGGAGACAGAGTACGAATTCTATATTCTTAATTTAAACCAAGGAGATGGGGAATACAGTCCTAATTTTACAGATAATATTAGGCTAATTTATTCTGGAAATTTAATGGACGAAGTTGTATTTGATAGCTCCGTAAATCCTAATCTTCCTTTTGATTTAACAGGTTTAATTGAAGGTTGGAGAAATGTTATTCCTAGATTTAATACGGCATCAGACTTTATCGTTAATGAAGATGGTACTGTTGATTATTCAGGTTATGGATTAGGTGTTATGTTTATACCTTCTGGTTTAGCATATTATGCAACGCCTCCTTTTGGAGTTCCAGTGTATTCTAATTTAATTTTTAAGTTTGAATTATATGCAGCTGAAGCTAATGACCATGATAACGATGGTGTATTATCTCACCTTGAAGATTTAAATGGAAATGAGAGTGTTAATGATGATGATACAGATGATGATAGTGTACCTAACTTTTTTGACCCAGATGATGATGGTGATGGCGTATTAACTATTAATGAAGATATCGACAATGATGGAGATCCTACCAATGATGATACAGATGGAGATGGTATTCCAAATTATTTAGATGAAGACTCTACAGAGAGCAATCAAGATTCTTAAAATAATAAAATAAGTATAATAAAAAAAGACGCTGATTAGGCGTCTTTTTTTGTGTTTAATTTTTCGTATTACAAAGCTATAGATAAACTTAAAATCAATTGATCCGGTCTTGTGTCTATTCTACTTACAACACCTTCGCCTAGGTTATTACCTATAAAATTTGCTTCATTATCATTAAAGCCTCTTTCATAACGAAGATCAATTCCTATTTTATTCAGGTTTAATCCAATACCAAAGTTTAATCCGATAGAAAAATCGTCATCTACATTATCTATATCAATACCATCAAATTCAGTATCTAAAATATATTGTAATGATGGTCCGCCAAAGACGCTAACAGGTCCAATAACTTTTAATCCAACCAAGAGTGGTGCATCGATCTTTTTCATGTCAAAAGAATCATCTTGATAATCACTCTTCGTACTTGTATACATTAGCTCTGGTCTAAAATAGAGTTTGTTACCTAATTTCCCGAAAACACCAATGTGATAGCCTATGTTACGATCTGGATTTTGGGCGTTGTCACCAATAGATTCAAAATAATCACCATTGGCATTATAATTTAAGCCGCCTTTGATACCAAATGAACTTCCAGTTTGTGCACTAGCACCTAAACAAAATAACGTTAATAAAAACGTACTAATAACTAATTTCTTCATAATATTCGTTTTTTGTGATTTTGATGTATAGTATCAAAAACGTTGCCAAACGAATATTATTACTTTCTTTTTAACACAGTTTCAGTTGCTTTTACGATGGCACTGGCGTTTAAACCGTACTTTTCCATAAGTTGAGCTGGTGTTCCAGATTCTCCAAAAGTATCGTTAGTTGCTACAAATTCTTGAGGTGTAGGTTTGTGTTGAGCTAAGACTCTTGAGACACTTTCTCCTAAACCACCTAAGTAATTATGTTCTTCAGCAGTAACAATGCATCCTGTTTTTGAAACCGAATCTAAGATGGCTTTATCATCTAAAGGTTTAATAGTGTGAATATTGATAACTTCGGCTGAAATACCTTGTTCATTTAACGTTTTTGCAGCTTCAAGCGCTTCCCAAACTAAATGTCCAGTAGCAACAATGGTGACATCATTTCCTTCGGTAAGTTGAACCGCTTTACCAATTTCAAAGTTTTGATCTTCAGGTGTGAAATTAGCTACTTTCGGTCTGCCAAAACGCAAATAAACAGGGCCGTGATGTTCGGCAATAGCAATAGTAGCAGCCTTTGTTTGGTTGTAATCACAAGTATTAATAACCGTCATACCTGGCAGCATTTTCATTAAACCAATATCTTCAAGGATTTGATGTGTTGCACCATCTTCTCCAAGAGTTAAACCTGCGTGCGATGCACAAATTTTTACATTTTTATCAGAATAGGCAATACTTTGTCTAATTTGATCATAAACACGACCTGTTGAAAAGTTAGCAAAAGTTCCTGTAAATGGAATTTTACCACCAATGGTCATACCTGCAGCTAATCCAATCATATTGGCTTCGGCAATACCGACTTGGAAAAAGCGCTCTGGATGATTGGCTTTAAATTCATCCATTTTTAGAGAGCCAATTAAGTCGGCACAAAGTGCAACGACATTTTCATTGGTTTTTCCTAATTCTGTTAATCCAGCTCCAAAACCTGAGCGTGTATCTTTGTTTCCTGTGTTTGTGTATGTTTTCATTCTTTGATTTTGAAACTGTAATTAATAGTTATTTCTTTTTTTGTTGAGTCAACTGTATATGCTTCTATTAAGGTTTTTTCGTCACTGCCAACTTTCATAAGTAATCCATCAGGAATATTAAACCCTAATAGTTTAGCATTATCGTCAGCGGCAAACATGATTTCAAAAAACTTTTTGAATAATAGATTATTGTTAATTTTTATACGTTCATCTAAAGCAACAGATATTGTTTCCGAATTTTTATGAGATGGATACACGTCATAAAGTGTTGCTTCTCTGTTAGCTATAGTAATGGTTTCTTCTGTTTTTTCTGATATCAACTCAAACTCGTCACCATCATCGTTTGGTATAGGACCAGGAATGATAGCTGATAATTCTACATTCATGAAAAATTCATTTTTACCTGATTCAAAGCACATTATTAGCATAGCGTTTTTTGAATCATAAATAATAGCCAAATCTGAGTTCTCCAATAGTTCAGGTTTTTTTCTAAACATAGATTTACCTAGATCTTTAGCCAGAGCTTTACTGTTGGTCCAGATATACTTGCCGTTTTTTTCAAATCCAACAGTAATAGTATCTGTAGTCCCTTTACGTTTATTTGGAGATAAATATTTAACAGTATAGTCAATGGTAATCGTTTTTTCTTGAGCATAAGAAAATAGCAGAAAAAACAAAGCGAGAACTGTTAACGTTTTTTTCATATTAATAATCTCCTAAGGTTTCTGCGTTTTGAGATAGACCTATTGCTAATTGCTCATCATTGGGTGCTTTACCATGCCAAGCATGTGTATGCATCATAAAATCTACACCATTACCCATAACTGTTTTCAATAGTACACAAACAGGTTTTCCTTTTCCTGTTAAAGACTTAGCTTCGGCCATTCCTTTTAAAATCGCATCAATGTCATTACCGTACTCAATATCAACAACAGTCCAGCCAAAAGCCTCAAACTTCGCTCTCACACTTCCCATAGGTAAGACATCGTCTGTAGCACCATCAATTTGTTGCCCATTTAAATCAATAGTAGAAATAATATTATCTACATTATTAGCTGCAGCATACATGATACCTTCCCAGTTTTGACCTTCCTGTAATTCGCCATCACCATGTAAACTGTAAACGAGATGATTATCCTTGTTAAGCTTTTTAGTTTCTGCGGCACCTAGAGCAACACTAAACCCTTGTCCGAGCGATCCCGAAGCTACTCTAACTCCAGGTAAACCTTCATGAGTTGTTGGGTGTCCTTGTAATCTAGAGTCAATTAATCTAAAGGTGTTTAATTCGTCTACTGGAAAATATCCAGATCTTGCTAGAACGCTATAAAAAACAGGAGAAATATGACCATTAGATAAAAAGAAAAGATCTTCACCAATTCCATCCATGTCGAAATTATCGTTTCTATCCATGATTTCTTGGTAGAGGCATACGAAAAATTCGGCGCAACCTAATGAACCTCCTGGGTGACCTGAGTTTACTTTGTGAACCATTCGTAAAATATCTCTACGAACTTGAGTTGTTAAGTCTTGTAATTGTTGTGTGTTTGGCATATAAATAGTGTGAGTAATTTCAGGCTCAAAAATAAAGTTTTCATAAGGCTAATCAAAAATAGAATGGAGTCACTTATTAACGATTTTAGTCAGTTGCTAACAATTTAAATAAGAATCAAAATTTTAGTTATGAGTTTTTAGTTTGTAAGTGAATAATTTTATTAAATGTTTAAGACCTTAATAGGGTGATATAATTATCTTTGCCCACTGATGACCATTTTTTATGAAATTTGAATTAAAAGCAAGCGATTCTCAAAGTAAGGCCAGAGCTGGAGTGATAACTACAGACCACGGGCAAATTGAGACACCTATATTTATGCCAGTTGGGACTGTTGCATCTGTTAAGGGTGTGCACCAACGTGAGCTGAAAAATGATATCAATCCTGATATTATTTTAGGAAACACCTATCATTTGTATTTAAGACCACAAACGCCAATTTTGGAAAAAGCTGGTGGGCTGCATAAGTTTATGAATTGGGATAGAAATATTTTAACCGATTCTGGTGGTTATCAAGTATATTCTTTATCAGCCAACCGAAAGATCAAGGAGGAAGGCGTGAAGTTTAAATCGCATATTGATGGGAGTTATCATGTATTTACTCCTGAAAACGTTATGGAAATACAGCGTACTATAGGTGCCGATATTATCATGGCTTTTGATGAATGTACACCTTATCCATGTGATTATAATTATGCCAAACGATCAATGCATATGACACATCGTTGGTTAGAACGTTGTTTAACTCATTTAGATAAAACGCCGTTTAAGTATGATTATGAGCAAACTTTCTTTCCTATAGTTCAAGGAAGCACATACAAAGATTTGCGTCAACAATCTGCAGAATATATTGCTAATGCTGGAGCTCAAGGTAATGCCATTGGAGGTTTGTCTGTTGGTGAACCAGCTGAAGAAATGTACGCCATGACCGATGTTGTGTGCGAGATTCTTCCGTGGGACAAACCACGATATTTAATGGGTGTTGGAACACCTATAAATATATTAGAGAATATAGCATTAGGTGTTGATATGTTTGATTGTGTCATGCCAACCCGAAATGCAAGGAACGGAATGTTGTTTACGGCTCATGGAACAATCAATATTAAGAATCTTAAATGGGCCGATGATTTTTCTCCTATAGATGAAATGGGAATAACTTTTGTAGATACCGAATATACCAAAGCCTATCTTAGACACCTTTTTACTGTAAATGAATTACTAGGCAAACAAATTGCCACTATTCATAATCTCGGATTTTATTTGTGGTTGGTAAGAGAAGCTAGAAAGCATATCTTAGCGGGAGACTTTAGAGCTTGGAAAGATAAAATGGTAAAACAAATGGATAACCGCTTATAGTTTTGAAAATATTAGATTGGTACATATTAAAACGCTACTTGTTCACATTTTTAATGATGCTGCTACTGTTTATTCCTATTGGAATTACAGTAAACCTTGCCGAAAAAATTGGAAAAATATTAGAGCGTGAAGTACCATTTGCTGCTGTAGCCCAATATTACTTAGATTTTACGATATATTTTGCCAATTTATTATTTCCAATCTTTTTATTTTTATCTGTTATTTGGTTTACATCTAAACTCGCCAATAATACAGAGATTGTTGCTTTTTTAAGTTCGGGAGTATCTTTTTGGCGGTTTTTAAGACCTTATATGATAGGCGCTACGATCATAGCTGGATTTGCGCTGCTAATGGGATTGTACTTAGCACCAAAAGCAAGTAAAGGCTTTAATCAGTTTAAGTATAAGTATCTAAAAAGTAATAAAAATGTTGTTCAAACAACCAATATCTATAAGCAGATAAATGACAACGATTTTATCTATGTAAGTAGCTTTAATCCAGTCACAGGAATCGGGACTAATTTTTTTCTTGAACATTTTGAAGGTAATAGATTAGCTTATAAGATAACAGCCAACTCTATTAAAGATAATGATAGTGTGTATCGTCTGTTAGGGTATTCGAAACGTATCTTTGGAGAGCACAAAGATATTATTCAGTCTGCAAGCCGAAAGGATACCATTCTTCCGTTTAATGTCGATGACCTTACACCTGAAGAGTATATCGCCGAAACAAAATCTTATGGTGAACTGTTAGATTTTATTGAAAAGGAAGAAAAAAGTGGTTCTTCAAATATTGGACGCTATTTGGTCGTGAAATACAAAAAATGGAGTTTACCTGTAGCCGTATATATTCTAACGATTATTGCAGTTTCGGTATCTTCTATAAAGCGAAGAGGAGGTATGGGCGTGAACCTTGCGTTTGGTATTACCATTGCTATGATTTATGTCTTTTTCGATAAGGTTTTTGGTGTTATGGCTGAGCAATCAAGTTTTTCTCCTTTATTGGCAGTCTGGTTTCCTAATATCGTTTTTGGTATCTTAGCTGCTTATCTGCTGTATAATGCCAAACGCTAAACTCAAAAACTATTTTCATCTCCATTTTTTAGTCTTTATAGCTGGCTTTACGGCTATTTTAGGTGAGTTAATATCTATTGGTTCAACGGCATTAGTGTGGTATCGTATGTTAATTGCTGGTATTTTAATGTTTCTCTACATTAAAATGATTCGGTTAAAAATCAAGGTAGACACCAAAACTAAATTTAAGTTTTTTGCTGCTGGAATTATCATCGCATTGCATTGGATTACATTTTTTGAAGCCATCAATCAATCTAATGTTTCTATTACTTTAGCCATGTTTTCGACAGGCGCATTTTTTGCTTCATTTATTGAGCCAATGATTTATAAACGTAAAATTATTTGGTATGAAATTTTCTTCGGAATAATCGTCATTTTGGGTGTTTTTTTAATTACTCAAAGTGAGATAAAATATCTTAATGGGATAGTGTTGGGCATTTCTTCCGCTTTATTCTCAACACTTTTTGCTGTAATCAACGGACGATTTATTGAAGAGCATACCGCAACAGTAATCTCATTTTATGAGTTTATTAGTGGTGTTGTTTTTTTATCATTGTTTATTTTAATTTTTCAAGGCGGATTTAATGAGGCCTTTTTCAGTTTAAAAACATCAGATTGGATCTACATTTTCATTCTCGCTTCGGTCTGCACAGCATATGCATTTATTGGTTCTGTTAAGGTGATGAAATATATAAGTCCGTATACAGTTGTGCTTACCTATAACTTAGAACCCTTGTATGGTATAGCTTTGGCCTTGTTGCTATTTCCTGAAACTGAAACCATGAATACTCAGTTTTACTATGGTGCAATTTTGATTTTGCTAACAGTTTTAGCAGATGGGTTTCTTAAAAATAGAAAGAGTAATAAAAAGCACAATGCCTTGACAAATAAACCCAATTAAAGTTTTTATATTTGCACAGACTAACTAAAAGATTAACTAAGAACTAAATCAAAATTTCAATGGAATATTTAGATTTTGAACTACCCATAAAAGAACTTCAGGACCAACTTGAAAAATGTCAATTAATAGGTGAGGAGAGTGATGTAGACGTGACTCAAACTTGCAAAAAAATTGAAAAGAAGTTACTTGAAACTAAGAAAGAAATTTACAAAAACTTAACGGCTTGGCAACGTGTACAACTGTCAAGACATCCTGATAGACCTTATACTCTAGATCATATTAAAGCATTATGTGGTGATACTTTTTTAGAATTACATGGTGATCGTAATGTTAAAGATGACAAAGCGATGATTGGTGGTTTGGGTAAAATTGGAGACCAAACATATATGTTTATTGGTCAACAAAAAGGGTTTAATACTAAAACAAGGCAGTATAGAAATTTTGGGATGTCAAATCCTGAAGGCTATCGTAAAGCATTGCGCTTAATGAAATCTGCCGAAAAATTTGGTATTCCTGTAGTAACATTGGTTGATACTCCAGGTGCTTATCCAGGTCTAGAAGCAGAAGAACGCGGACAAGGAGAAGCTATTGCTAGAAATATTTTAGAAATGACACGCCTTAAAGTGCCAATCATTACTATTATAATTGGTGAAGGTGCTTCTGGTGGAGCATTAGGAATAGGTGTTGGAGACAAGGTGTTAATGTTAGAAAACACATGGTACTCTGTAATATCTCCAGAATCTTGCTCTTCTATTTTATGGAGAAGTTGGGAATATAAAGAGCAAGCAGCTGATGCACTAAAATTAACTGCTCCAGATATGAAGAAACTCAAATTGGTAGATAATATTATCAAAGAACCATTAGGAGGGGCTCATGCAGATAGAGCTGCAACTTTTAAAGCAGTAAAGGAAGCCATAGAAAAAAATTACGAGGAACTTAAAAACTTATCACCAAAAGATTTAGTAAATCAACGTATGGATAAATACTTGGCGATGGGAGTTTTTAAAGGTTAAACCTTATAGAATAACGGATTAAAAAAACTGAAACATTTCGTTTCGGTTTTTTTTAGCGCTATTAACAATATAATCAAGTTATTAACAGTTAAAATGTTGAAGACCTGTTAAGATTGAAAATTTCGTATCTTCAGTTTTAGGGCACATTTGTTTTACATTCGCAGTTATGAAGCAACCTAACCAAATAAAAGGCTATCAAGTCGATAAAAGTACTCTAATTAGTTTAGAGAAAGGCAAGATACCCCCTCAAGCCATTGATTTAGAGGAAGTTGTACTTGGTGCAATGATGATTGATAAGAAAGGTGTCGATGAGGTCATTGATATCTTAAGTCCGGAAGCATTTTACAAAGAAGCCCATAAACATATCTTCGAAGCTATTTTCAAATTATTTGAAAATAGTGAACCTGTCGATTTATTAACCGTTTCTACGCAACTTAAAAAAGATGCAAAGTTAGACATGGTTGGTGGTGATTTTTACTTAATTTCTTTAACCCAGCGAGTGTCTTCTTCGGCACATATCGAATTTCATGCGCGTATCATTCTTCAGAAATATATTCAACGTAGTTTGATTAAAATCTCGAACGAAATTATTGAGGAGGCTTATGACGAAACCAAAGATGTTTTTGATTTGTTAGATACTGCCGAAGCAAAATTGTACGAGGTAACCCAAGGTAATGTCAAGAAATCTACCGAAACAGCTCAAAGTTTGGTGATTCAAGCTAAGAAAAAAATTGAAGAGATTTCTAATAAAGAAGGATTAAGTGGTATTCCAACAGGATTTACCAAATTAGATAAACTAACATCGGGATGGCAACCAAGTGATTTAATTATTGTCGCTGCACGTCCAGGTATGGGTAAAACAGCCTTAACCTTAACCATGGCGCGTAATATTGCTGTTAATACCAATATTCCAGTGGCATTCTTCTCTTTGGAGATGTCGTCTGTACAGTTAATAACACGTTTAATTTCTTCTGAAACAGGTTTGTCTTCGGAAAAGTTAAGAACAGGAAAATTAGAGAAGCACGAGTGGGAACAGTTAAATGTGAAGGTGAAAACCTTAGAGAAAGCACCTTTGTTTATTGATGATACACCATCACTTTCTATTTTTGATTTGAGAGCAAAAGCACGTCGTTTGGCCTCTCAATATGGAATTAAAATGATCATGATTGATTATTTACAGCTAATGACAGCTGGTGGAAGCCAAAAAGGAGGAAATCGTGAGCAAGAAATCTCAATGATCTCTCGTAATTTGAAAGCACTAGCAAAAGAATTGAATGTACCAGTAATTGCCTTATCTCAGTTATCGCGTGCTGTTGAAACACGTGGTGGAAGTAAGCGTCCGTTGTTATCTGATTTACGTGAATCTGGTGCGATTGAGCAAGATGCCGATATTGTAAGTTTCATTTACAGACCAGAATACTATAAGATTGAAGAGTGGGACGACGAAGAGCGCTCACCAACAGAAGGTCAAGGTGAATTTATTGTGGCAAAACACAGAAATGGTGGTTTAGAAAATATTAGATTGAAGTTTATCGGACACTTAGGTAAGTTTGATAACTTAGATGATTTTGATACGCCTTTTGGGGAGTTCCATTCCAAGATGAATGCAGCCGCAAATGATGATACTTTTAAGCCAGATAATTTTCCTTCGGCTTCTGATGCTTTTGGCGCTCCAGAAGGCGATGATGACAATGACGTGCCATTTTAAGATTTTTTAGGATATTATAACAACTTAATGTCTTAAATTTGTTTTTGCTATTAAAAAGACATTGCCTCATGCTAGAAGAAAGACGAACTACCAATATCCTACTATTATTTATTGTTGTTCCATTTGTATTTTACTTACTTAAGATTCTATCGTTTATTTTTATTCCATTGATCTCATCAATGTTTATTGCTTTGCTGTTTTTACCATTGATGCGATGGTTTGGAAGACGCAATGTCCCTAGATTGGTTAGTATTATTGTTGTCGTGGCACTTATAGGTATTGGCGTATTTATAGGTGTAGAACTGGTGCAACTATCGAGTAAACAAATCTTATCAAACGACACAGGTTTCTTTGCAAAAGCTCAAGTGAAGATTAATGATCTTATGTTGTATATGCAAGATAAGGTTGGTCTAGAATACAATAGAGATGATAAGTTTTTAGCGCAGTTTTTTCAAAAAGAAAGCATTGGTTCTACATTTGATTTTGTAAGAAAGTTTTTGACCAATATTTTAATGATTACCTTCTTTACGATCCTATGGTTGTCTGAGTCTATTAATATGCATAAGGTGTTGAATAATACCATTTTAAAGCGAAAGCATACATCGATAAAGGCCTTCATGAAAATTGAAAAGGACTTGATCACGTTTATAAAAGTTAAGTTTTTAGTGAGTTTGTTCACCGGAATCTTTACAGGTTTAGCCTGTGTGTTCTTTGATGTGAGTTTTCCAATTTTTTGGGGACTCTTTGCCTTCTTAATTAATTTTGTACAAATGGTAGGTTCGTTTATTTCGGTGATATTACTATCTGTTTTTGCCTTTGTTGAGTTAGACCCAACGAGTACTCTATTCTTTTTTATCTTATCTATTACAGGAGTGCAAGTTTTATTTGGAGCTATTTTAGAGCCTATTTTTATGGGTAAATCGTTTTCTATAAATGTGATAACAGTCTTGATTATGCTAATGCTTTGGGGCTTTATTTGGGGTATACCTGGATTAATAATGGCCATTCCAATTACAGTATTCATTAAAATTATTTTAGAACAGTTTCCAAACACTAAAGTGATCGCGTCTCTGTTGTCTGGTCCAGAGCGAACCATTCCTCCGCTTAAGAAGTAGATGCTCTTATGTGATTATTGGTGCATTTCAGCTAATAAATCCCTAAAACTATATTAAAGGCTATCGCTTAGGAATATTTTTTGACTATATTTCAAAGGTTAAATTGAAAAAATTTAGATGAAAAAGACAATTGTTGTATTAGTTCTATTTTTAATTTCGATGTCATCATATGCGTCGTATATTTTAATTCCTATGGATGCTGAAGGTCAGCAAAACCATTTGAAAGCCTATGGTGTGACGTATTGGACTTTAGAAAAACAATTAAAGGTCAAGTGGCTGTTAAACTATAAAGGCGGTTCTTTTCTATTACCAGATTCGGAAGAAATTCAACGTGAATGTCAAATTAGAGGTGTGAGTTTTGAGGTCATATCAAATTCTAAAGCCGAAGAAATCTTGAACATGATTGCTAGTCCGTCGCAAAATATGGAAGCCGTTGTTTTGGAAAAAGCGCCAAAGATAGCAGTGTATACTCCAAAAGGATTACAACCATGGGATGATGCTGTAACTATGGTATTGACTTATGCTGAAATCCCATATGAAACAGTTTATGATGAAGATGTATTGAATGATGCTTTATTGTTATATGATTGGTTGCATTTACATCATGAAGATTTTACAGGACAGTATGGTAAATTCTACCGTGCTTATCGTTCGGCATCTTGGTATATTCAAGAAAAGAAAGAAGCCGAAGAACTGGCAACCAAATTGGGATATGCTAAAGTTTCAGAAGAAAAATTAGCTGTAGCCAAAAAAATTAGAGATTATGTCATTGGAGGAGGCTTTATGTTTGCTATGTGTAGTGCAACTGATAGTTTTGATATAGCACTATCTGCTGATGGCGTTGATATATGCGAACCTATGTTTGATGGTGACGGAAGTGATCCTGGATATCAAAACAAAATCGATTATAATAAAACCTTTGCGTTTAAAGATTTTCTATTAGAACGTAGCCCTAATGTTTATGAATTTTCATCAATAGATATGACAAGAAAGCGTCGTATCCCAATGACGACAGACTATTTTTCACTGATGGAATTTTCTGCAAAGTGGGACCCAATCCCTTCTATGCTGTGCCAAAACCATACAGCTTTGGTTAAAGGTTTTATGGGACAAACAACATCGTTTACTCGTGAGGAAATAAAATCTAATGTATTGGTGATGGGTGAAAATAAAACCAATGGCGAAGCGAAGTACATCCATGGTATCAAAGGTAAAGGCTTCTTTACATTTTATGGAGGCCATGATCCAGAAGATTACACACACAAAGTTGGTGATCCAAAAACTGAGTTGGACTTACATCCAACGTCGCCAGGATATCGATTAATACTTAATAATGTATTATTCCCAGCTGCTAAAAAGAAGAAGCAGAAAACCTGATTGATTTGTATTAAAAGTTTTGTAATTTTAGTTGCATCTAACTTAAATTGAATGGCATCTAAAAAGAAAATTCTAAAAAAAATACAAATCGTTATCACTAATCATTTCGATTCTCCAGAAGATGCCTTTAATTTTTTTGATAAAAGCGGAAACGGAACCTTATCAAAAAAAGAAATCGTTACCCTTTTAAAACAAGCTGAGATAAGCGGATTTATTAGAGGGATTGTATCCTCAAAGCTCATTGAAGGTTATGATAAAGATGGAGATGGGCAAGTTAATTGGAAAGAGTTTAAGTATGCCGTTGATGAAATTTCAAAAGGCTAAACAGCAAAATTTGATATTGATTTGAAGTATAATCTTTTTAAGTTTTTAAAACTTCTTGTTTTTACGGTCTTCTTTTGGAGCTTTGCGTCTACTTTATTTATTGTGATTCGTTTTTTTGCTTATGGCGAAGAGCAAGGCGCTGCCTACGTCAATCCAAAAAATATAATTCCTATTACTGAATGGTTAGATTTTGGACTAATCCTCGGTATTATTATTGGTGTCTTTTATGCGATTGTAGAGTTTTCATTTGAAAAGTATATTTCTCAAAAGCTTAACCTAGCGGTATCTATTGGTCTAAAATTAATCATCTATCTCACCATACTTATTATCTCATTAAGTTTTATCACCTTAATCGCTGAAGATAGGATGGATATAGACTTAAATAATGAGCAAGGCTGGTGGCGAACCGATCCTTTGTTTTGGTTGTCTACAGCATATTTTTTACTCACCTCTTTGGTCTTTTCCTTTATAAGAATAGCAAATGATAAGCTGGGTTCTGGTGTTTTTATTAAGATGCTTTTAGGCAAGTACAGAAAGCCTCAGGAAGAAAAGCGGATTTTAATGTTTTTAGATTTAAAAGATTCTACAGCTATTGCTGAAAAACTAGGCCATAAGCATTATAGTCAGTTCATTCAAGATTGTTTTTTTGATCTCAATACAATATTACGCAGGTATGATGCTGAAGTATATCAATATGTTGGTGATGAAGCTGTGATTAGTTGGAGATATAAAAAAGGAGTTAAAAATAATAATTGTATTGACTTGTTTTATGCGTTTCAGTATGCATTACTAAAGCGCTCTAAGTATTATCAAAAGTCCTATGGTCTAAATCCGTTGTTTAAAGCTGGACTTCATGGCGGACAATTAATGGTTGCTGAAGTTGGCACGATAAAAAAGGAAATCGCATACCATGGCGATGTTATTAATACAACGTCTAGAATTCAGAGTGAATGCAATACGTATAACGAGAACCTATTAATTTCTAATGGGTTATTAGATACTATAAATCTTAAACCAAAGTATAAGTCCCGAACTTTAGGAGAAATTCAACTCAAAGGAAAACAAGAGATTATTGAAATATCTGCAATCCAAGTAGAATAAAAAAATCCGATTCATTTAAGAATCGGATTTATGTTTTAATGAGATCCTACATGACAACCACAAGCACCTCTCGTGAAACTTTGTGTTTCTTCATGCCAAGGAAATGCTTGATTGTATTTAGAATTTTCCCAATAGAATTTTGTACGTTCTTTAGGTTCATTTCCAATTTCATTCATTGTTTCAGTATCATACATACGTCCGTTGATCATCGTATAAATAATACTTTCAGAATTTCTAATATCTTCTAATGGGTTTTTGTCCATAACAATAAGATCGGCTAGTTTTCCTTTTTTAAGAGAGCCAATATCATTACTCATCCCAATATAATCTGCGCCATTAATAGTAGCAGCTTTTAAAGCCTCATGGTTAGTCATTCCACCTTGTTGTAGTAACCATAATTCCCAATGTGCACCCAAACCTTGCAATTGGCCATGCGCACCAAGATTTACTTTCACACCTGCATCGCTCAATGCCTTACATGTTTTAGATACTAATATATGTCCGTTATCATATTCTTCATCAGGAATCATAATACGATGTCTTGAACGAGAATCAATAATCCCTCGAGGCGTATATTTTAATAGTTTCTCGTTTTCCCAAACATTGGTGTTTTGATACCAGAACATTTCACCATTCATACCTCCATAATTTACAATAAGTGTAGGTGTGTAGCCCACATTACTATTTCCCCAGAGTTCTAAAACGTCTTTATAAACAGGAGCAACAGGAATATTATGTTCAACACCAGTATGGCCATCCATAACCATTGTTATATTATGGTAGAATGTTGATCCACCTTCAGGTACTACAAAAATTCCCTCTTCACGAGCAGCTTGTAAAACCTGTTGTCTTTGTTCACGTCTTGGTTGATTATAGCTCTTTACTGATAAAGCTCCAAAAGCTTTTGTTCTTCGAATTGATGAACGCGCATCTTCAAGATTATTAATTACAGCTTTAAAATCACCATCGGCTCCATAAAGAATGAAACCAGTAGAGTAGAGGCGAGGGCCAACAAGTGTTCCGCTTTTTTGTAATTCGGAAAGCGCAAAGACTGTCTCAGAGTTTGCCGAAGGGTCATGAGCAGTGGTAACGCCATAAGCTAAATTAGCATAAAATTGCCAGTGCTTTTGTGTGGTTAACCCATAACGGAAACCTCCAATGTGAGCATGTGCATCAACCATTCCGGGCATGATCGTTTTTCCGGTAACATCATACACCTTTGCATTAGATGGAACCGAAACTTCTGATGTACTACCAATCGCTTCAATGACGTTATTGTTAATGATTATCGTTCCATTTTCAATCACTTCATCACCTTCCATAGTAATAATTCGAGCACCAGTGAGTGCAATTTTTCCTTGAGGTTTATCGGTTTTGACTTCCAGATTAATTTTGATGCCTGTTTCAACAAGCTTTGTGTCTTTAGATGCTTCTGCCGAATAGTACATATTTCCTAAGGTCCAACGGATAGTTTTGCTGTCTTTAGACCAATGTAAATTAATACCAGCATCTTTTGATAATTTCGTAACGGGAACATATTTTGTTTTGTCGGTAAGATCTAGTGTTTGTCCTGCTTTAGGCATAGGAGCCATATACACTTTATGAAGGTGTATGAAAGCAATCCAATTTCCGTCAGGACTTGGGACTAATCTATTTCCATGTTTAGATTTTACATGAATGCGCTCATCGAAACCATTGAGATCTACACTTTTTAATTCTTTAGTCAAGGCTCCAAAAAAGAGTCCGCCTTTCTGGTAAATAATTCTAGTGTCCGCTTTATTAAACATTGGATAATCACCTTCCTTAGTTACCAATTTAGGGTTAGAGCCATTAGCATTCATTACATATATCCCTGTCTTTTTAGAAAATGTTCTTCCTTGTTCATTATTGCCACCTTCCTTGCGATACACGATGTGTTTACCGTTATGCGAGTAGGAAGGATTTCTATAAATACCTTTTTCTGAAGATAATTTGGTAGAAACTCCACCAGTACTAGAAACTGAATGTATAGCGCCTAAATTTTCATCATTCCATGTGACATAGGTAATCGTATTTCCGTCGGGAGAAAATGTTGGTTCGAATTCAAAATCGGTTCCAGAGGTTAAACGTTTTGCTTTTCCGTTAGGTAATTTTTGAGTGTACAAATAGCCTAAAGCATTAAACACAATGGATTTCCCATCTGGTGATGTCACTGCATGACGAATGACTTTGGCATCAAATGTATTTGGAGCCACTTGATTTTCGACTTCAATGGCCTTAGCAATTTTGATTGTTGCATCAACTTGAAAAGGAATATCAGTAACATTTAAACTACTAACATTTATCTTTTTAATTTTTCCACCAGACCATATAACTATATCGTCATTGTTAGGCATCCAGTTAAAGTTTGTATATACACCAAAAATGGCCCAAGCTTCTTGTTGATCTTTATTAAGTTGATCATAGATTGGCCATTCTTCACCAGTATCTAAGTCATGAATATATAGAACCGATTTTGTGCGTACACGTTTTACAAAAGCTAGTTTTTTTCCATCTCTAGAAATCTGAGGACGAGCAGCTCCACCAGGCCCACCAGTTACTCTAGTAATCTTGCCAGTTTCCATATTGTATCTATTGATGACATAGATTTGACTATTCGGATCTTTATTGTATTGAAAGAAGCCTCCAGGATATACATCTTCACTATAATACAGATATTTTCCGTCAGGAGAAAGCGTAGGTTCATTAACATCTTGTTGTGCATTCTTCTTTTTTGTGAGTTGTATACCACTGCCTCCAGTTTTATGATACATCCACATTTCACCAGCACCAAGTGAACGACTCGAAGTGAAGTGCTTTCTTGCGATTAGATAATTTCCATCGGGAGTCCAAATCGCATTGTTTAGTAATCTGAAACTTTCTTTTGTAATTTGCTTTGCGTTAGATCCATCACTATCCATAACCCAAACATTATCGCCTCCACCAGCATCACTAGTAAATGATATGTGCTTACCGTCAGGACTAAAACGTGGTTGTATCTCAAAGGCTAAACCGTCTCTAAGAATCTTTGCCTTTCCACCGTTAATATCTATCTTATAGATATCGCCAAGCATATCAAAAACAATAGACTTTCCATCTGGACTTACATCAAGGTTCATCCATGTTCCTTCATTAGTAGATAATTTTAATTCCTTAAAATCCCAATTACCTTCAGGATTAGAAACATCCCAAGGTTTTGGTTTGTCTTTGTTTTGGGCAAATACATTAAAAGTAATAAGTAGAATGAGGGTTGTAATGAGTTGAATGCGTTTCATTTTATTATTGATTAGTTGACTTGTAAGTTAACTATAAAAAATGAAAGTTTATGCTAAAATTAAGTATTGAAACTGCTCAAATCTAAAAAGGCATGGTATAAAAAAACCGACTCATTTCTGAATCGGTTTTATAAGCGAATTGTTGTTATTATTTAGGCGAACGCCTTACTTTACTTTGTTTACTATTGCTTCAAAAGCTTCTGGGTTATTCATTGCTAAATCTGCAAGAACTTTACGGTTCAATTCGATATTATTAGCTTTAAGTTTTCCCATAAACTTAGAATAGCTCATTCCATGTTGTCTAGCTCCTGCGTTAATACGCATAATCCAAAGTGAACGGAATGTTCTTTTTTTGTTTCTACGATCTCTATACGAATATTGCATCGCTTTGTCAACCGCATTTTTTGCTACTGTCCAAACGTTTTTACGTCTTCCGAAGTAACCTTTTGCTTGCTTAAGAACCTTTTTTCTTCTGGCTCTTTTCGCTACTGAATTTACTGATCTTGGCATTTTTTAAATTGTTTTTTGTAGTAGGCGGTCAATTAATGACACTTGCTAAATACTTTTGCCTAACTCCAGGGTTTATAATTTGTTTTAACCGATTAAAACGGTGTTACTTTAAACGCAACATTGTTTTAATATTATTCTCATCTGCTTTGTGTACCAAAGTGTCATGAGTCAAAGCTAGCTTACGCTTTTTAGATTTTTTTGTCAAGATATGACTCTTAAAAGCATGCTTTCTTTTAATCTTACCAGTGCCAGTTAGTTTAAAACGTTTCTTAGCACTTGATTTAGTTTTCATTTTAGGCATTGTCTCCTAGTTTTATTTACGTTTCGCTTATTATCTTTATACGCTGAACTTTTCAGCTATTTATTTTGGTTTTTTTGGCGCAATGAACATGGTCATACGCTTTCCTTCTAATCTAGGCATTTGCTCAACTTTACCTAATTCTTCTAGGTCTTGTGCTAATCTTAATAATAAGATTTGACCTTGCTCTTTAAATATAATTGAACGCCCTTTAAAAAACACAAAGGCTTTTAGTTTTGCTCCGTCTTTCAAGAACTTCTCGGCATGTTTCTTTTTAAATTCGTAATCATGGTCATCTGTTTGTGGCCCAAATCGAATTTCTTTGATAGTTACCTTTGAAGCTTTTGCTTTTAAAGCTTTTTCACGTTTCTTCTGTTCGTAAAGAAACTTCTTATAATCCATTACTTTACATACAGGAGGATCAGCCTTTGGCGAAATCTCAACAAGATCTAACCCTTGATCATCTGCAATGGCTAATGCTTCTTTAATTGAGTAAATTCCAACATCTACATTATCACCTACAAGTCTTACTTTTTCGGCTCTAATTTTTGAGTTGATTTTGTGTTGATCTTCTTTTACTACTCTCTTGGAGTTGTGTCTTCTACGTATTGCTATGGCTTATATATTTTAATTAAACTTATTTTATTTAAATGTTTTTAATGTTTTACTGATTTCATTATCAACTATTTCAGAAAATTCTTCTACACTAATCATGCCTAAATCTTCACCACCATGTTGTCTTACTGAAATCTTGTTTTCTTTCTCTTCATTCTCACCAATTATAATCATGAATGGTATTTTATTCATTTCCGCTTCACGGATTTTTTTACCAATCGTCTCATTTCTATAATCTGCGAGGGCGCGAATTTCGTGATTTTCTAGCAAATTTAAAACTTTTTCTGCGTATTTTTCATATTTCTCGCTTAATGATAACACAATTACTTGTTCAGGCATTAACCAAAGTGGGAAATTTCCACCAGTGTGTTCCAATAGTATTGCGATAAAACGCTCCATACTTCCAAAAGGAGCACGATGTATCATTACAGGTCTGTGAAGCTCATTATCACTGCCTTTATATGTTAAATCAAAACGTTCTGGTAAGTTATAATCTACTTGAATAGTTCCTAATTGCCAGTTTCTACCCAATGCATCTTTTACCATAAAGTCTAATTTAGGACCATAAAATGCAGCTTCTCCAGTTTCTACAACATAATCCAATCCTTTATCAATAGCAGCATTCAATATTGCATCTTCTGCTTTTTTCCAATTCTCATCGCTGCCAATATATTTATCTGGATTGTCAGGGTCTCTAAGAGATACTTGAGCTTTAAAATTCTCAAACCCTAGAGAGCCAAAAACATATAATACTAAGTCTATAACTTCTTTAAACTCTGCATCCAATTGATCTGGTGTGCAAAAAATATGCGCATCATCTTGAGTGAATCCTCGTACTCTGGTTAATCCATGTAATTCTCCACTTTGTTCATATCTATATACAGTTCCAAATTCTGCATAGCGTTTTGGTAGCTCTTTGTATGAAAAAGGTCTAGTATTATAAATTTCACAATGGTGCGGACAGTTCATTGGTTTTAATAAAAATTCTTCGCCTTCCGCAGGAGTGTTTATGGGTTGAAAACTATCTTCACCATATTTTGCAAAGTGACCAGAAGTAACATACAATTCTTTTTGACCAATATGAGGCGTAGCTACCATTTCATATCCAGCTTTCTTCTGTGCACTTTTAAGGAAGTTTTCAAGACGCTCTCTTAATGCAGCTCCTTTTGGTAACCATAAAGGAAGTCCTTGTCCTACTCTTTGAGAAAAGGTGAATAATTCTAGTTCCTTTCCTAACTTTCTGTGGTCTCGTTTCTTTGCTTCTTCTAATAGTTGTAGGTATTCTGTTAATTCCTTTTGCTTCGGAAATGAGATACCATAAACTCTAGTTAATTGTTTGTTGTTTTCATCACCTCTCCAATAGGCTCCTGCAACTGACATTATTTTGACTGCTTTTATTAAACCAGTATTAGGAATATGTCCTCCTTTACATAAATCTGAAAATGTTGAATGATCGCAAAATGTTATTGTGCCATCTTCTAAATTCTCAATCATTTCAACTTTGTATTCATTGTTTTGAGACCTATATAAAGATAGAGCTTCATCTTTAGTTACTGAGCGCATTTTGAAATCATGTTTCCCTCGTGCAATTTCTAACATTTTATTCTCAATTGCTTTGAAGTCTTTTTCAGAAATAGAATGATCACCAAAATCTATATCATAGTAAAAGCCATTACCTTTATCTTCTTGAATAGCAGGTCCGAGTGTTAGCTTTATATTTGGATATAACTCTTCCAAGGCTTGAGCCATAACATGTGAAGTAGAATGCCAGAAGCTTTCTTTTCCTTTGCGATCTCTCCAGGTATACAATATTAATGACCCATCATTATATAATGGAGTAGAGGTTTCTATTGTTTCGTCATTGAAGCTTGCAGAAATTACATTTCTTGCAAACCCTTCACTAATACTTTTGGCAACATCAATTGGAGTTGTTCCTTGTTCAAAATTTTTAATAGTACCATCTGGTAAAGTAATATCTATCATAATACAGGCTGTAATTAAGTTCGCAAAGATAGTATCTTAAAAATTCAGATACAATATATTATGTAATACATAATCGTATTTCCATATTATTTTAAAGTGAAGATGTTTTTTTAGAAAAAAAAACAGGATAATCACTTCATAATAAGGCCTTCATGAGTATTAGGGAAAAGATTTTAAAAAAAGATTAAAAAAGGTTTGGTGGAATAAAAATAGTGGTTGTATATTTGCACCCGCTAACGAGATAAGTTGGTTACG
>NZ_JAHVXI010000007.1:0-2040 GCF_021032705.1 Psychroserpens luteolus
AACTGCTCTCTTTGATGATGCTCATCGATGGATTCTGTGGAATCACTGTATCGGTTGGATCATCTGGCTCGCCATCTCCATTGTTATCCGTATCGGTTGGATCCGTTGGATCATCACTATCATCGGTTATAACATTACCAGCAGGATCATCTCCATTAGCTGTTGCTTGGTTGGTGACTACTCCTGCATCTATATCATCTTGTGTGATGGTATATGTGGCTGTGTATACTATCGTTCCTGCGCCTACGGCTAAATCCTCTAAATCGGCCTCTAGGTCTAGGTCGGCACCTCCACTCTGGTATACTGGTGTTGGTAAAGTCCCTGTTCCGGTAAAGTCAGCAGCATTCTCCACTACACTTACATCAAATAATGTCACACCGCCTAGGTTACTTACGGTGTAGGTATAGGTAATCACATCGCCTACACTAACGACACCATCTGCACCTAAGTCTAAGCTACTCTCTTTGATGATGTTAATCTCGGAACATAAACTAACTGTAGCGTCCGTAGAACTTACATCATTTTGTTGTAATGAATTATTCGAAATATCTTGAGGTATTCCGTTAGCATCAACATTATCTCCTAAACTATCATCTCCGTCTAAATCTGCCAAAGTATAGCCCCCATCACCTTCTAATGCATCTGGACAACCATCTGCATCACTATCTGTATCAATATAATCTGGAATACCATCATCATCTGTATCTGGATCTGTTGTTTGTGGATCAACAAAATTAGTTGCACAATCAAATAAAAGACTATGATATCTAACAACATCTGTAATTGTATTGTTAGCTACTGTTCCTAATCTAAATGTATAACTTGAAAAATTGTTATAATTCGCTGTGATATTTAGGAACGGGTTACTATTCGAAGATCCAGGAAAATTAACACTTCCAGAAGTCGCTACTAAAAAGTTAGGTTCTGATGTAATAGTTAAGGTAGTTGGGTTATCAACAGCATAACTCAAAGGATAAGGTATTCTATTACGTTCAGATAAATCTGGAGTTCCATCCATATCATTATATCCAACAAAAACTTCTGGAAAACTCACCGGAATCGATGTGCCTGATTGAACCAGCTGAATATTATATTCAATATAACCTTCTTCGCCTGGATTTAAATAAGCTATTCTTGAACCAGGTTTGAAGTATTCTGGATTAGATGAATTATCATCTAAAATATCTACTGTAGCGTTGTTAAAATCTACTAATGTAACTAAAGCATCTGTACCCACTGTAACATTTGCAAACCTGAATACTTCTCCTTCTAGTAGCGTTGCTACGTTTCCATCACCTGTTTCTTCTGTAGGAATTGCGCTAAAATCAAACACTGCTTGACTGCCACACGCTGGTGGAGCACTTAATGTCTCTCCTCGTTCATCCACATCTAGTAAGCCATCATTATCATCATCATCATCACAACCATCTGGTACTAAATCTCCATCTGCATCTGCATTATCATCAAAACCATTACATATATCTACAGCGTTTATAACGCCATCGTTATCACAATCATTATTTGGGAAATCTGCACAAGCACCTATTACTATAGTCACATCTGCAGTGTCACAAATCGTTGGGTCTACATCTAAGCAGATCTGATATGTAACTGTGTATGTTCCAGGAACTGAATCTGCTGGTATATTAATCGTTCCATCGGTATTGATTGTTACGCCTGTTAAACCTCCATCATTGGTGATATTAATATTATCTGCGATGTTACCATCAGTTGCAGCTACTCCATTAGCTGTATCTGTACCATTTCCATTATCTGCAAAAACACTTGCTGTTGTTCCACCTGTTACTGGATTGAATTGTGTACTGCTAAAGTCATCATTCTCAGCGTTGATACTTGGATCTACATCTATAGTCACATCGGCTGTGTCACAAATCGTTGGGTCTACATCTAAACAAATCTCATAGGTAACTGTATATGTGCCTGCTGTACTTCCCGCTGGTACATTAATCGTTCCATCGGTATTGATTGTTACGCCTGTTAAACCTCCATCATTGGTGATATTAATGTTATCTGCGATGT
>NZ_JAHVXI010000007.1:2140-199523 GCF_021032705.1 Psychroserpens luteolus
TTGCCGTTGTTCCACCTGCTGCGGAATCAATTGGTGTTCCACTAAAGTCATCATTCTCAGCGTTGATACTTGGATCTACATCTATAGTCACATCGGCTGTGTCACAAATCGTTGGGTCTACATCTAAACAAATCTCATAGGTAACTGTATATGTACCTGCTGTACTTCCCGCTGGTACATTAATCGTTCCATCGGTATTGATTGTTACGCCTGTTAAACCTCCATCATTGGTGATGTTAATATTATCTGCGATGTTACCATCAGTTGCAGCTACTCCATCGGCTGTATCTGTACCATTTCCGTTATCTGCAAATACACTTGCCGTTGTTCCACCTGCTGCGGAATCAATTGGTGTTCCACTAAAGTCATCATTCTCAGCGTTGATACTTGGATCTACATCTATAGTCACATCGGCTGTGTCACAAATCGTTGGGTCTACATCTAAACAAATCTCATAGGTAACTGTATATGTACCTGCTGTACTTCCCGCTGGTACATTAATCGTTCCATCGGTATTGATTGTTACGCCTGTTAAACCTCCATCATTGGTGATGTTAATATTATCTGCGATGTTACCATCAGTTGCAGCTACTCCATCGGCTGTATCTGTACCATTACCATTATCTGCAAAAACACTTGCCGTTGTTCCACCTGCTGCGGAATCAATTGGTGTTCCACTAAAGTCATCATTCTCTGCACTAATACTTGGATCTACATCTATAGTCACATCGGCTGTGTCACAAATCGTTGGATCTACATCTAAGCAAATCTCATAGGTAACTGTATATGTGCCTGCTGTACTTCCCGCTGGTACATTAATCGTTCCATCGGTATTGATTGTTACGCCTGTTAAACCTCCATCATTGGTGATATTAATGTTATCTGCGATGTTACCATCAGTTGCAGCTACTCCATTAGCTGTATCTGTACCATTACCATTATCTGCAAAAACACTTGCTGTTGTTCCACCTGCTGCGGAATCAATTGGTGTTCCACTAAAGTCATCATTCTCAGCGGTTATAGTAAAGCTACAAGACACTGGAGCAGTAGTTACATTTGAATTGGTCAATGTACATCCAGCATCATCAGAAAAGGCAGCTGTTAAATCGATAGCGCCTCCATCTGCAGGTAATTGCACACCAATAAACGTATGAAATGTTGGATCATCTAAACTACCCACAGCTACAGATGCTGTTCCGTCTCCACTTAAATCTAAAGTTCCAGTTGTAGGTGCGTTAGCAAAAATCACTGAGACATCAGCAGTAAAGAAATCATCACTAGTATTTAAAGGTGTTCCATTATCATTACAAACTGATTCGTTTGATGCACTAATGTTTGTTACCTCACATACAAGGGATAAATTAAGTGCATCAACAAAATTCCAAGTTCTTGCACAGGTTCCTCCGGAGAAAAATTCAAATAAAAATGTACCACTGGAAGGTGCCACGAAGGTTGCAGTTGGTCTAGTCCAAACATTTTCAGTTGGAGGTGCAGCAAACGTTAAAAACACAACCCCATCAAGTCTAATTTGTAATTCAGGAGTACATGCCGTACTTCCTGGTCTTGTTTCAATTAAATAATCAAAAGAAAAACTATAGGTCTCGCCTCCAATTAGAGTAACATTTTGACCAATACCTTCTTCACCACCTCCTAAAGCTCTAAATCCAAAATAACAACCACCACTAGGTGATGCTGTTCTTGGGAAATAAGTACCATCCCAAGATCGCTCTCCTTCCGTTGATCTATCGGGTGTATTGGTTTTAATCCAACCATCTGGTGCTTCATCTCTATCGGCATCGATACCTGTACAGTCTGCTACTGCTTGATCAAGACCAGGATTTGTTAGAATATTTTGTGAATTACCGTTCCAAGAAAATAAAATGGCCGCAAAGATTAAAGCTCTGGACACCAATGAAACGTTTGTAAACGAGAATCGAGTAAAGATTTTCATATTATCTTAAGGTAAAATTATTTATATCTATATAAAATTTTATTATTCCAAACACTAGAGTAATAACAACACCTTAAAATTTTAAACAAAAAAAACCTAGTCACATACAGAAGTATGCAAGAAGGAATATCTTATTTTTTGTAGGTTCAAAATAGTGCTATTAATCTATAATTATTTATGGAAAACCATCTAGAGGGACAATGGAGTCCAAAAATAATGATTCTCCTTAAGAATATTTTAACAAGTAATTTCTTTTCGTTCATGGTTTAAAAATTATCGATGAAATACCAATCACCAATCTACAAAGCACAAAAAACCACTGTTTTAGTATGAATGCTGTATACTATCGATAGATAAATTATAATTATATCACTGGTTTTTAATCTTAAATAATTTAATAAAATTATATTTGCATCTACTAAAAATGACTATGACTTTTAAAGAGGAAATCAATAGACGACGTACGTTTGGAATCATTTCGCATCCAGATGCTGGTAAAACAACTTTAACTGAAAAATTACTTCTATTTGGAGGCGCCATTCAGGAAGCAGGAGCTGTAAAAAGTAATAAGATCAAGAAAGGTGCTACTAGTGACTTTATGGAAATAGAACGCCAAAGAGGTATATCGGTAGCCACTTCAGTTCTGGCCTTTGAATATAATGGTATAAAAATTAATATTCTTGATACACCTGGTCACAAAGATTTTGCTGAAGATACATTTAGAACCCTCACAGCAGTTGATAGTGTTATTGTAGTTATTGATGTCGCAAAAGGTGTTGAGGAACAGACAGAAAAGCTTGTTGAAGTTTGTAGAATGCGTAATATACCAATGATCGTTTTTATTAACAAAATGGATCGTGAAGGAAAGGATGCTTTTGACCTATTAGATGAAATTGAGCAAAAGCTTGGCCTTACGGTTGTTCCTCTCAGCTTTCCTATTGGAATGGGATACGATTTTAAAGGAATCTATAACATCTGGGAAAAAAATATCAACCTTTTTAGTGGAGATAGTAGAAAAGACATAGAAGAAACGATTGAGGTTAATGACTTGGCATCTTCAGAACTTGATAAGCTTGTAGGCGATGTAGCTGCAGAAACTTTAAGAGAAGAAATAGAATTAGTAGACGGCATCTATCCTCAATTTAATAAAGACGACTACCTAAGTGGACAATTACAGCCTGTCTTTTTTGGCTCGGCTTTAAATAATTTTGGAGTTAGAGAGCTACTCGATTGTTTTGTTAATATTGCACCAAAACCCAGACCTAAAAACAGTGAAGAGCGATTGGTACTACCTGATGAAGATAAGTTTTCAGGATTTGTATTTAAAATTCATGCTAATATGGATCCAAATCACAGAAACCGATTGGCCTTCATAAAAATTGTTTCTGGTGAATTTAAGCGTAATACACCCTATCTTCATGTGAGACACAATAAAAAATTGAAATTTTCTAGCCCTAATGCTTTTTTTGCTGAAAAGAAAGAAATCGTTGATATCTCATATCCAGGTGATATAGTGGGCCTACAAGACACAGGTAACTTCAAAATTGGTGACACTTTAACAGAAGGTGAAGTCTTAAATTATAAAGGAATACCTAGTTTTTCACCAGAACACTTTAGATACATCAATAATGCAGATCCTCTTAAGTCCAAACAACTTTATAAGGGTATAGATCAACTTATGGATGAGGGAGTCGCACAGTTGTTTACACTAGAACTTAATGGAAGAAAAGTTATTGGTACCGTTGGTGCACTGCAATATGAGGTAATTCAATATAGATTAGAGCATGAATATGGGGCAAAATGTACATATGAAAATTTAAATGTACATAAAGCTTGTTGGGTAGAAGCAGATGATATTAAAAGTGAAGAATATAAAGAGTTTTTGAGAGTAAAACAGCGTTTCTTGGCTAAAGACAAGCAAGGACAATTGGTGTTTTTAGCGGATTCAGCGTTTTCTTTACAGATGACACAGCAGAAATACCCAAGTATTATCTTTCATTTTACTTCAGAGTATAATTAAGTTAAAAAAAGTGTCGTTCATCTAAAATTTCAGAATAAATTTGTTTTTTAACGATGTTTTTATACTTTTAATCGATGATTAGGTTACGATAACATTTTAGTTATCTAAATTTAATATAGATTAAAACCCCAAAATTGATCTACTCATGAAAACAAATCCCAATGTTTTCAGTAATAGCGATATTACTGTAACGTACAACCCGTGTAAGTGCATTAACGCTGAGCGTTGTGCCAAAGAACTTTCGAACGTATTCCGCCAATCCGTTATTCCTTGGATTGATTTAGATGGCGCATCTACAAAAAAGATTATTAAGCAAGTTAAGAAGTGCCCTTCAGGTGCTTTACAGTTTCATTTAAACCAAGAAGTGGCTTAAATCAATGATTTTTGTCTTATTGAAGTTGCTATACAATTTTCTAAGAAATAGGTATTTGCGAAGAACAAAGCTTGCTAAAGTAGCTTAATGAACTCTTATTCGGATACTAAGCATTCCGAAATAAACAACCATGCTTAACTACCTACATTATTTCAATAAAAAAGCCTTTGAAACAAAATTTCAAAGGCTTTTTTAAGGTTATGCTTGACCTGTTGGACCAAAATTCAAAGGAATTGGAGGTTGCTCATGGGACATTTCGAGCACCTATAAAACGTCCTTTATCAGGACCTTATCCTTAAAAGTTTAAGCCTGTCCTGTTGGGCCAAAATTCAAAGGAATTGGAGGTTGCTCGTAATCTTTGATTTCTCCATGGGCCTTTTCGAAGCGATTTACATTATCTCCCAGAGCCTTTAACAAGCGTTTTGCATGCTGTGGTGTCAAGATAATTCTCGATTTCACCTTGCTTTTAGGAGTTCCTGGCATAATACTTACAAAATCGATTACAAATTCTGAAACCGAATGATTTATAATTGCTAGGTTGGAATAAGTCCCTTCTGCTATTTTTTCATCTAATTCGATGTTTATTCCTGGTTTTTTATTTTTATTTTCTTCTGCCATAACAAAATTGTTTGTATTTCCGTTGAACGGAAAATTTATGATTTATACATTCTATTAAAAAAGCCTTCAAACAAATTAATGCGTGAAGGCTTTTATTTTATAAACTCCTGCCTTACTCATTCATGCTAACCCTACAATAAATAAGGCATTCGCGAATCTTCGATTTTGCAGGATTTAGATAACTATTAATTATAGTTCATCTCTTCTTTTGCTTTCATCATTTCATTGAATTCTTCTTTAGAACCTACAATGATGTTATCAAATTTTCTAACACCAGTTCCAGCTGGAATTCTATGACCAACGATTACATTTTCTTTCAATCCTTCAAGATCATCTACTTTAGCATTTACAGCTGCTTCGTTAAGAACTTTTGTTGTTTCCTGGAACGATGCTGCAGATATAAATGACTTGGTTTGTAATGAGGCTCTTGTAATACCTTGTAAGATAGGTGTAGCAGTAGCAGGTTGTGCATCACGTGCAGTTACTAATGCTTTATCTTCTCTACGTAGTATTGAGTTCTCATCTCTTAACTCTCTTGATGTTAAAATCTGACCAGCTTTTAAATTCTCAGAATCTCCAGCTTCTTCAACCACTTTCATTCCGAAAATCTTGTCATTTTCTTCAATGAAATCTGATTTATGAACCAATTGATCCTCTAAGAAAATAGTATCACCAGAATCAATAATTTTTACTTTACGCATCATCTGTCTAACAACAACCTCAAAGTGCTTATCATTAATCTTCACACCTTGCAAACGGTATACTTCTTGAACTTCATTCACTAAGTATTGTTGTACAGCAGCAGGTCCTTTAATATTTAAAATATCATTAGGTGTAATAGAACCATCAGATAAAGGCATACCAGCTTTTACATAATCATTTTCTTGTACAAGAATCTGATTAGATAATTTTACTAAATATTTCTTGATTTCACCAAGCTTAGATTCAATAATAATCTCGCGGTTACCTCTTTTGATTTTTCCAAAAGATACAACACCATCAATTTCACTTACTACAGCAGGATTAGACGGGTTACGTGCTTCGAATAACTCAGTTACACGAGGTAAACCACCTGTAATATCACCAGCTTTAGCAGATTTACGAGGGATTTTAACTAAGATTTTACCAACCTTAATTTTCTCTCCATCATCAATCATAAGGTGTGCTCCTACTGGTAAGTTGTAAGAACGTATTGTTTCTCCTTTAGAATCTTCAATATGAAGTGTTGGAATTAATTTCTTGTTTCTAGATTCAGAAATTACTTTCTCTTGGAAACCAGTTTGTTCATCAATTTCTACTTGATATGTCACACCCTGTTCGATGTTTTCATACTTCACTTTACCAGCAAATTCTGAAATAATTACACCATTATAAGGATCCCACTGACAAATAGTATCTCCAGTCTTCACTTTATCACCTGGTTTTACATAGATGAAAGATCCGTAAGGAATATTATTTGTACTTAATGTGATACCAGTTTTGGCGTCCACTAATTTTAATTCAGATGTACGAGAGATAACAACATCTACTTCTTTTCCATCATTATCAGTACTCTTAACAGTTTTTAAATCTTCGATTTCTGCAATTCCATCGAATTTCACTGTTAATTTATTTTCTTCTGAAATGTTACCTGCAATACCACCTACGTGGAATGTACGCAATGTTAACTGTGTACCAGGCTCACCAATTGATTGTGCAGCAACTACACCAACAGCCTCACCTCTTTGTACCATTTTACCAGTAGCAAGGTTACGACCGTAACACTTAGAACAAATACCTTTTTTAGCTTCACAAGTTAATGCTGAACGCACTTCGATTGAATCTAAAGCAGATGCTCCTATTCGTTTTGCAATGGCATCATCAATGTGACCACCAGCTTCAATTAGCAACTCCTCAGTAAGTGGGTCATAAACATCATTTAAAGATGTACGACCTACAATTCTAGCCTCAAGAGTTTCGATAACTTCTTCATTCTTCTTCAACGGATTAACTTCAATACCTCTTAATGTTCCACAATCTTCTGTGTAGATAATAACATCTTGAGACACATCTACTAAACGACGTGTTAAATAACCAGCATCGGCAGTCTTAAGTGCCGTATCGGCAAGACCTTTACGAGCACCGTGAGTTGAGATAAAGTATTCTAAAATTGAAAGACCTTCCTTAAAGTTAGAAAGAATCGGGTTTTCAATAATTTCTCCTCCTCCTGCATTCGATTTTTTAGGCTTTGCCATCAATCCACGCATACCTGTCAACTGACGAATCTGTTCTTTAGATCCACGAGCTCCAGAATCAAGCATCATAAACACTGAGTTAAATCCTTGTTGATCCTCACGGATACGTTTCATAGATAACTCTGTTAATTCAGCATTGGTAGATGTCCAGATATCAATAACTTGGTTATAACGCTCGTTATTTGTAATTAATCCCATGTTATAGTTACCCATAATACCATCAACTAAGCCATTGGCTTTGTCGATCATACCTTGTTTTTCTGCAGGAATAATGATATCCCCTAAACTAAATGATAAACCACCTTGGAATGCGAACTTATATCCTAATGTTTTAATTTCATCTAAGAAAGCCGCCGTTTCAGGTACACTAGTTACTTTTAAGATACCATGAATAATATCTCTTAACGATTTCTTAGTTAATACTTCATTGATATATCCTGCTGCTTCAGGTACTTTTTCGTTGAAAAGTACACGACCAACAGTTGTTTCAATGATTTGAGTTGTTAACTCACCTTCTTCGTTAAAATCTTTCGTACGAACTTTAATACCAGCATTAAGATCAACTTTTTTCTCATTGTAAGCAATAGTTACTTCCTCAGGAGAGTAGAATGTTAATCCTTCACCTTTAACCGTATAATCCTTATCTGTTTTACGATGCTTAGTCATATAGTAAAGACCAAGTACCATATCCTGAGAAGGTACAGTTACAGGAGAACCATTAGCTGGGTTCAAAATATTATGAGACGCTAACATTAATAGTTGCGCTTCTAAAATCGCTTCAGGACCTAATGGTAAATGAACAGCCATCTGGTCACCATCAAAATCGGCATTAAATGCAGTACACACTAATGGGTGTAACTGAATTGCTTTTCCTTCAATTAATTTTGGTTGGAAAGCTTGAATACCAAGTCTGTGTAATGTAGGAGCACGGTTTAGTAATACTGGATGTCCTTTAAGAACATTCTCTAAGATATCCCAAACTACAGGCTCTTTTCTATCTATAATTTTCTTTGCAGATTTTACAGTCTTTACAATACCTCTTTCAATCAGCTTTCTGATAATAAAAGGCTTATAAAGTTCTGCAGCCATATTTTTAGGCAATCCACATTCGAATAATTTTAATTCTGGTCCAACAACAATTACCGAACGTGCTGAGTAATCTACACGCTTACCAAGTAAGTTCTGACGGAAACGTCCTTGCTTACCTTTCAATGAATCGGATAACGATTTTAATGGTCTGTTAGAATCTGTTTTAACTGCAGAAGCTTTACGTGTATTATCAAATAATGAATCTACCGATTCTTGTAACATACGTTTCTCATTACGCAAGATAACTTCAGGAGCTTTGATTTCAACTAAACGCTTTAAACGGTTGTTACGGATAATAACACGACGATAAAGGTCATTTAAATCGGATGTTGCAAAACGCCCACCATCTAAAGGCACTAAAGGTCTTAATTCTGGTGGAATGATTGGAATAGCCTTCATGATCATCCACTCTGGCTTATTCTCTCTATTGGCATTAGAATCTCTAAACGCTTCGACAACTTGTAAACGTTTTAATGCTTCTGTTTTACGTTGTTTAGAGGTTTCAGTGTTTGCTTTATGACGCAATTCAAATGATAATTCGTTTAAGTCGATTCTTGATAATAACTCGATTAAACATTCAGCTCCCATTTTGGCGATAAACTTATTAGGATCTGTATCATCTAGATGTCTGTTTTCTTGTGGAAGAGCTTCCATGATATTAAGGTACTCTTCTTCAGTAAGGAAATCCATTTTCTGTAAAGGTTCTCCTTCGGCATTTTTAGCCTCACCAGGTTGAATTACCACGTATCTTTCGTAGTAGATAATCATATCTAAACGCTTAGATGGTAAACCAAGTAAGTAACCTATTTTATTTGGTAACGAACGGAAGTACCAGATATGAGCGACAGGCACAACAAGATTGATGTGTCCAACGCGATCACGACGTACTTTCTTTTCTGTTACTTCAACACCACAACGGTCACAAACAATACCTTTGTAACGTATTCTTTTGTATTTACCACAAGCACATTCAAAATCCTTAACAGGACCAAAAATACGCTCACAGAATAAACCATCTCTTTCTGGTTTATGTGTTCGATAATTAATAGTTTCTGGTTTTAAAACCTCACCACGAGATGCTGCTAAAACAGACTCAGGAGATGCTAAACCAATTGAGATTTTATTAAATCTCTGTACTGTATTCTTATCTTGTCTTCTTGCCATAATATTATGTGGTTACCGTTTGGGCAACTCTAGAGTTGCCCTCACTAGCAAAATTTTTCAAATTATTCTTCTAATCTAATATCTAATCCTAATCCTTTCAATTCGTGCATAAGTACGTTGAAAGATTCAGGTAGTCCTGGTTCTGGCATTGGCTCTCCTTTTACGATAGCTTCGTAAGTTTTAGCTCTACCGATAACATCATCAGATTTTACTGTTAAGATTTCACGTAAAGTACTTGATGCTCCATAAGCTTCAAGTGCCCAAACCTCCATCTCACCAAAACGCTGACCACCAAACTGTGCTTTACCACCTAATGGTTGTTGTGTAATTAATGAGTAAGGTCCAATAGAACGTGCGTGCATCTTGTCGTCAATCATGTGACCTAATTTAATCATATAAATCACACCTACCGTTGCTGGTTGATCGAAACGATCTCCTGTTCCACCATCATATAAGTATGTATGACCAAATCTTGGCACACCAGCTTCATCTGTAAACCCATTAATCTGGTCTAGAGTTGCACCATCAAAAATTGGCGTTGCATATGTACGTCCTAATTTTTGTCCTGCCCAACCTAAAACAGTTTCATAAATCTGTCCGATGTTCATACGCGATGGTACACCTAACGGATTTAATACGATATCAACAGGTGTTCCATCCTCTAAGAATGGCATGTCCTCTTGACGAACAATACGAGCAACAATACCTTTGTTACCGTGACGTCCTGCCATTTTATCTCCAACTTTTAATTTACGTTTTTTAGCAACATAAACCTTAGCCAATTTGATAATACCAGCTGGTAATTCATCACCTACAGAAATGGTAAACTTCTCACGACGTAATGATCCTTGAAGGTCATTTTCCTTAATCTTATAGTTGTGGATTAAATCTGCAACTAAGGTGTTTAAGTGGTCATCAGTTGTCCAAGTTCCTGAAGTTAAATGCGTATAATCGTCGACAGCGTTTAACATCTTAAGTGTATATTTCTTTCCTTTAGGAATGATTTCTTCACCTAAGTCGTTATAGATACCTTGAGCGGTTTTACCATTTACAAGAGCGAATAATTTTTCAACTAAAACAGCTTGTAAATCATCAAACTTCTTGTAGTAGATATTTTCTAATGCTTCAATATCTTCTTTATCTTTTGCTCTTTTGCGTTTATCTTTGATGGCTCTTGAGAATAATTTCTTCTCAATAACTACACCGTGTAATGAAGGAGATGCTTTTAAAGATGCATCTTTTACATCACCAGCTTTATCACCAAAAATAGCGCGTAATAACTTTTCTTCTGGCGTAGGATCAGATTCACCTTTAGGAGTAATCTTACCAATAAGAATATCACCTGGCTTAATCTCTGCACCAATTCTAATCATACCATTTTCATCAAGGTCTTTTGTTGCCTCTTCAGAAACGTTAGGAATATCGTTAGTCAATTCTTCGTTACCTAATTTGGTATCTCTAACTTCTAATGAATATTCATCAATATGAATAGATGTAAATATATCGTCACGAACAACTTTTTCTGAGATTACGATTGCATCCTCAAAGTTATAACCTTTCCATGGCATAAAGGCCACTTTCATGTTACGTCCTAATGCTAATTCTCCATTTTCGGTAGCATAACCTTGGCAAAGCACCTGTCCTTTTTTAACTTTATCACCTTTCTCAACGATAGGCTTTAAGTTAATAGAAGTTCCTTGGTTTGTTTTTCTAAATTTCACTAGTGGATACGTTTTAGTATCACTATCAAAACTTACCATTGCTTCCTCATCGGTACGTTCGTACTTAATTGTAATTTCATTAGCATCAACATACTCTACAACTCCATTTCCTTCAGCATTAATTAATACTCTAGAATCTGAAGCCACTTGACGCTCAAGACCTGTTCCTACGATAGGTGCTTGAGGGCGTAATAAAGGTACAGCTTGACGCATCATGTTAGATCCCATCAATGCACGGTTGGCATCATCATGCTCTAAGAACGGAATCAACGATGCCGAAATAGATGCAATCTGGTTAGGAGCAACATCTGTATAATGAACGTTAGCAGGATCTATCACTGGGAAATCACCTTCTTGACGTGCAATAATTTTATCTTCAAGAATTTTTCCATTATCATCAACACTGATATTCGCTTGAGCGATTAACATGTCTTCCTCTTCCTCTGCACTTAAATACGTAGGCGCATTCTTGATATCTACAACACCGCCATCTGCTTTTCTATAAGGTGTTTCAATGAATCCCATTGAGTTTACCTTAGCATATACCGATAGAGATGAAATTAATCCAATGTTTGGTCCTTCAGGAGTTTCAATTGGACATAATCTTCCGTAGTGTGTATAGTGAACATCACGAACCTCGAAACCTGCTCTTTCTCTAGATAAACCTCCAGGTCCTAAAGCTGATAAACGACGTTTGTGTGTAATCTCTGCTAATGGATTAGTTTGATCCATAAACTGAGATAACTGGTTTGTTCCGAAGAATGAATTAATAACAGACGATAAGGTCTTAGCATTAATTAAATCAATCGGTGTAAATACTTCGTTGTCACGAACATTCATACGTTCACGAATCGTACGAGCCATACGTGCCAAACCAACACCAAATTGAGAAGATAACTGCTCACCTACAGTACGTACACGACGGTTAGATAAGTGATCAATATCATCAATCTCTGCTTTAGAGTTGATTAATTCAATTAAGTATTTAATGATGGTAATGATATCTTCTTTAGTAAGCACTTGCTTATCCATTCCAATATCCAAACCTAATTTTTTGTTCATTCTGTAACGACCTACTTCACCTAAAGAGTAACGTTGGTCAGAGAAGAATAATTTGTCAATGATACCACGTGCTGTTTCCTCATCTGGCGGCTCAGCATTACGTAATTGACGGTAGATATGTTCTACAGCTTCTTTTTCAGAGTTTGTTGGATCTTTTTGTAATGTATTGTGAATAATTGCGTAATCTCCTTGTTGAGATGTTTCTTTGTGTAACAAAATAGTTTTTACACCAGCTTCAAGGATTTCTTCAATATTATCTTTGTCTATAACTGTATCACGATCTAAAACAATTTCGTTACGTTCGATAGATACAACTTCTCCTGTATCTTCATCAACGAAATCTTCATGCCATGTATTCAAAACACGAGCGGCAAGTTTACGATCGATTACTTTTTTAAGTCCAGATTTTGATACTTTAACCTCTTCGGCAAGATCAAAAATCTCAAGAATATCTTTATCACGCTCAAAACCGATAGCTCTAAAAAGCGTAGTAACAGGTAACTTTTTCTTTCTGTCAATGTAAGCATACATTACCTGATTGATATCTGTAGCGAATTCTATCCAAGATCCTTTAAAAGGAATAACTCTTGCTGAATATAATTTAGTACCATTTGCGTGAAATGACTGACTAAAGAATACACCAGGAGATCTGTGTAATTGAGAAACAACTACACGTTCTGCACCATTGATACAGAAAGTTCCACTTGGAGTCATGTAAGGGATTGTTCCTAAATATACATCTTGAACAATCGTCTCAAAGTCTTCATGTTCTGGATCTGTACAATACAGTTTTAAACGTGCTTTTAATGGCACACTGTATGTAAGTCCTCTTTCGATACATTCTTCAATTGTATATCTAGGTGGATCGATAAAATAATCCAAGAACTCTAGTACGAATTGATTACGAGTATCTGTAATTGGAAAGTTTTCCATGAAGGTATTGTACAGTCCTTCATTTCCTCTTTCTTCTGATTTTGTCTCTAACTGGAAAAAATCCTGGAAGGATTTGATTTGAATATCCAAGAAATCTGGGTATTCAGTTCTGTTTACTATGGAAGAGAAATTTAATCTTTCAGCTGTATTTGCTAACATCGATGAACGAGATTTTGATTAAAAAAATAACTAGTTTATTTGTGCACCTTTTTTATACACAAAAGGGTTTAGGTCATTCCGAGCGTTTCGGAAGACCTAAACCATAATTTGTAGGTTTGTTAAGCTTACTTAAGCTCAACCTCTGCTCCAGCTTCCTCTAATTGAGATTTTAGAGCTTCAGCTTCGTCTTTAGCAACACCTTCTTTGATAGCACTTGGTGCTTCGTCTACTAAACCTTTAGCTTCTTTTAATCCTAAACCAGTTAATTCTTTAACTAATTTTACAACAGCTAATTTAGAACCACCTGCTGCTTTAAGGATTACGTCGAATTCTGATTTTTCTTCAGCTGCGTCTCCACCTGCTGCTCCGCCACCTGCTGCTACTGCTACTGCTGCTGCTGCTGGTTCGATACCATATTCGTCTTTTAATATTGTAGCTAATTCATTAACTTCTTTTACTGTTAAATTAACTAATTGTTCTGCGAAATCTTTTAAATCTGCCATTTCTATCGTTTTTAATAATTTTAATAAAATATAATTTGTTTAAGTGCGTACTTATTTGATTATCCTTCTTTTTCGGATAATGTTTTGATGATACCTGCTAATGTTCCACCACCTGATTTAAGTGCTGAAATAACATTCTTTGCTGGTGATTGTAACAATGTAACAATCTCTCCAATCAACTCTTCTTTAGACTTGATATCAACTAACATGTCTAATTGATCGTCTCCTAAGTAAATTGCTTCTTCAATAAAAGCTCCTTTAAGCAAAGGCTTTTCAGATTTTTTACGGAAGGCTTTGATTACTTTAGCTGGAGCATTACCAGTTTCAGAATACATTACAGAGGTATTACCTTTTAAAACTGTTGGAAGATCTCCGAAATCTCTTTCAGAAGCTTCCATTGCTTTAGTTAATAATGTATTTTTTACTACATTTAATTTTACATCTGCTTTGAAACAAGCGCGACGTAAATCTGAAGTGCTACCTGCATTTAATCCAGAGATATCTGTTAAATAGATATTTGTATTATCTGCTAACTGTGCAGTTAACTCTTCAATTACTTGTGATTTTTCTTCTCTTGTCATAATATTAAAGATTTAACTACTTATGCGAATTTAACGTCAATCGCAATACTTGGGCTCATTGTACTAGACATAAATACACTTTTCATGTATACACCCTTTGCAGCAGTTGGTTTCAGTTTGTTTAAAGTGGTTAACAATTCCATTGCATTGTCCTTAATTTTATCAGCACTAAATGATGCTTTTCCAATTGGAGCGTGTACAATTCCTGTCTTGTCTACTTTAAAATCGATCTTACCAGCTTTAACTTCAGATACTGCTTTAGCAACATCCATTGTTACTGTTCCTGTCTTTGGATTTGGCATTAAACCTCTTGGACCTAATACTCTACCTAATGGACCTAGTTTACCCATAATAGCTGGCATAGTAACGATAACGTCAACATCTGTCCAACCACCTTTGATTTTTTCTAGGTATTCATCTAATCCTACGTAATCAGCACCTGCAGCTTTAGCTTCCTCTTCTTTATCTGGAGTTACTAATGCTAATACCTTCATGTCTTTACCTGTTCCGTGTGGAAGAGATACAACACCTCTTACCATTTGATTAGCTTTACGAGGATCAACTCCAAGTCTCACCGCTAAATCAACAGAGGCATCAAACTTTGTATACGTAATTTCTTTTAATAATGCTGAAGCTTCTTCAAGAGAATATAATTTATTCTTCTCTACTTTAGCTCTTGCTTCTTTTTGTTTTTTTGTCATTGCCATTTCAAAACGTTTTTAGTTAGGAGCTTCTCCGCCTCTAACAGTGATACCCATTGATCTTGCAGTTCCTGCAACCATCTTCATTGCAGAGTTTATGTTAAATGCATTTAAATCTTGCATTTTGTCTTCTGCGATAGCTTTCACTTGATCCCAAGTTACTTTTGCTACTTTTTTTCTGTTCGGTTCACCAGATCCTTTTTTTACTTTGGCCGCTTCCAATAATTGTACCGCAGCTGGAGGAGTTTTAATAACAAAGTCGAAAGACTTGTCTTTGTAAACAGATATTACAACTGGAAGAACTTTACCAGGTTTATCCTGAGTTCTGGCGTTGAATTGCTTACAAAATTCCATGATATTAACTCCAGCAGCTCCTAAAGCGGGTCCAACCGGTGGCGACGGATTCGCAGCACCTCCCCGAACTTGTAATTTAACTACTTTACCTAATTCTTTTGCCATTTTAAAAATTTTAGTTTTGTATGTCTTTTATGTGGAAGCAAAAAAGACGTACTATCTATATTTGTAACAATTATTATACTTTTTCAACTTGCATATAACTTAATTCTAATGGTGTTTTTCTTCCGAAAATCTTAACCATAACTTCAAGTTTACGCTTTTCTTCATTTATCTTTTCGATGGTACCATCAAATCCATTGAATGGTCCATCTATAACTTTTACTGTTTCTCCAAGTGTGTAAGGTATAGCAACATTTGCATCGGCATCTACAGCCAATTCATCTACTTTACCTAACATTCTGTTTACCTCAGATTGTCTTAATGGTACTGGATCTCCTCCTTTAGTTTCTCCTAAAAATCCAATTACGTTTGTAATAGATTTAATAATATGAGGAATCTCACCACTTAAATTTGCCTGAATCATAATATATCCTGGAAAATAAACACGTTCTTTATTTATTTTCTTTCCGTTACGAATCTGGATAACTTTTTCTGTTGGAACGAGTACTTGATCTACATAATCTTCTAAACCTAATCTAGAAATTTCATTCTCGATATAGGTTTTGATTTTGTTTTCTTGACCACTTACGGCTCTAACAACGTACCACTTTTTATTTGTATTACTTTCAGACATTCTCTGTGTTGTTTTAGTTATATTAAATCAAAGTAAGCCTTAATTACTTTACTAAAAACAGTATCAACTCCCCAAATAGCTAATGAGAATATGATTGAAAATACAGCCACTAAAACGGTTAAACTTTGCCCTTCTGCCAATGTTGGCCAAGACACATTATTCTTTAACTCGTCAAAAGATTCTTTTATATAATTTACAATTCCTGCCATTTGTTTTGTATTTGCACGGGTTGAGAGACTCGAACTCCCGACACCTGGTTTTGGAGACCAGTGCTCTACCAACTGAGCTAAACCCGTAAATATAAATCAAGGCGTTCCGACAAATCGGAACACCTTAATTAATATTTATTTAATAAATATTTAGTCTAAAATTTCAGTAACCTGTCCAGCACCTACTGTTCTACCACCTTCACGAATTGCGAAACGTAAACCAACGTTCATTGCAATTGGTTGAATTAATTCAACTGTAATAGTAAGGTTATCTCCAGGCATTACCATTTCAACTCCATCAGGAAGCGCAATGTTTCCAGTTACATCAGTTGTACGTACGTAGAACTGTGGACGGTAGTTATTATGGAATGGAGTGTGACGTCCACCTTCTTCTTTCTTAAGGATATAAACCTCAGCTTTGAAGTTTTTGTGTGGAGTTACAGATCCTGGCTTAGTAATTACCATACCTCTAGAGATTTGAGTTTTCTCAATACCTCTTAATAAGATACCAGCGTTATCTCCAGCTTCTCCTCTATCAAGGATTTGACGGAACATCTCGATACCTGTAATTGTTGAGTTTAATTTCTCAGCACCCATACCAATAATCTCTACTGGATCACCTGTATTAGCAACACCTGTTTCGATACGACCTGTAGCAACAGTTCCACGACCAGTAATTGAGAATACATCTTCAATTGGCATTAAGAAAGGCTTGTCCATATCACGTACTGGCTCTTCAATCCAAGCATCAACAGCTTCCATTAATTCCATTACTGTATCAACCCATTTTTGTTCACCGTTAAGTGCTCCTAAAGCAGAACCAGCTATTACAGGACCATTATCTCCATCATACTCATAGAAAGATAATAAATCTCTGATTTCCATTTCTACTAATTCTAATAACTCATCATCATCAACCATATCCACTTTATTCATGAATACAACGATACGTGGAATACCTACCTGACGTCCTAAAAGGATGTGCTCACGAGTTTGTGGCATTGGACCATCTGTAGCAGCTACAACTAATATTGCACCATCCATTTGAGCAGCACCAGTAACCATGTTCTTTACGTAATCGGCGTGACCTGGACAGTCAACGTGAGCGTAATGACGATTAGCTGTTGCATATTCAACGTGTGATGTATTAATTGTAATACCTCTTTCTTTCTCCTCTGGAGCGTTATCAATTTGATCGAAATCTTTTGCTTCAGATAAACCTGCATCAGCTAATACTTTAGTAATAGCAGCAGTTAAAGTTGTTTTACCGTGATCTACGTGTCCAATTGTACCTATATTAAGGTGTGGTTTTGAACGATCGAAAGTTGCCTTTGCCATGTTTAATTTATTTAATCTTAATTTATATTAGTGTTCAATTTAATTTTCTTTCTAAAAAAAGAGCCAATGACGAGATTTGAACTCGTGACCTCTTCCTTACCAAGGAAACGCTCTACCCCTGAGCTACACCGGCGTAAAGTGTTTACTTCCTCATTTAAACTAAATGAGATTCCTGCCTTCGCAGGAATTTTTTGAGCGAGAGACCGGGTTCGAACCGGCGACATTCAGCTTGGAAGGCTGACGCTCTACCAACTGAGCTACTCTCGCATTTAATAATTGTTTATCAATTATAAGGTTTCAATATTTCAAAGTCTATTTTTAGAATCAAGCGTTCTAAAAATAATTTTTATGGATTAACTCGCTTCGCTTGTTGATCCTTACCAAAAACTTATTTCGCTTATACAACAAAATTAATTAGATGGTTTTAAGGATTAACTCGCTTCGCTCATTGATCCTGGATTGGTGAACCAATCCAAAGAATTTTTAAATGTAGTTTTACAAAAGCAAGCTTTTGACAACTCTTTATTAAAAAATTCTTTGTGGGGAGAGCAGGATTCGAACCTGCGAAGACGTAGTCAGCAGATTTACAGTCTGCCCTCGTTGGCCGCTTGAGTATCTCCCCAATTTTAAAGAACTTTTGCTAAAATTAACACCTGTTATTTTTAGACTTTTTTAGAGCCGATGGAGGGACTCGAACCCACGACCTGCTGATTACAAATCAGCTGCTCTAGCCAGCTGAGCTACATCGGCTTTTCTATAACTTTTTCGCTATAAAAAAAGCCCGCTATTTCTAACGGACTGCAAATGTAAAGATTTATTTATTTATTCAAAACATTTTTTGAAAAATTTTATCAGATATGTGCTCTTAATTTTTCTTTTCGCTTTTTTAACTGTCTTTCTAGAGAGGAAACTGCCATATCTGTCCCTTCTTCAAATGTTTTGCACTGTTTTTTTACAATAAAACTATCGCCTGGCACTCTAACTCGTGCTTCAAAAACTTTATTCTCTTTATCGCTTGTGTTTTCAACTTTCAAATACACATCAGATTGTATGACTTTATCATAAAACATATCTAACTTATCCATTCGTTTTTGAATGAAATCAATTAGCTTTCTGTCTGCGGTGAAATTTACAGATTGTGTGTTTACCTTCATAATCGTTCTTTTATTAGTTAGACAATATTATTTTTTACTTCTTGGATGTGTATTAGAATACACTTTCTTTAATTCGGCTATACTATTATGTGTATAGACTTGAGTTGCTGCTAAACTTGAATGACCAAGAAGCTCTTTTACAGCATTTAGGTTTGCACCTTGATTAAGCAAATGAGTCGCAAATGAGTGCCTTAATATATGTGGACTCCTTTTTACTTTGGTAGATACATTACTAAAGTAATCATTTATAATTCTGTAAACAAGAGTTTCATAAATTTTAACCCCTTTTTTTGTTAAAAACAAATGGGAATTATCTACAATGGTTTCTAAATTATTTCTTACCTGCAAATAGTCTTCAATCGTTTTTAAAATGGAATCTATTAAAGGAATCAATCGTTCCTTATTTCGTTTACCTAAAACTTTTAATGTTTTATTGGATAGATCTACGTCAGATATTTTTAATTGAACTAATTCAATACGACGAATGCCTGTCGCATAAAATAGTTCTATAATTAATCGGTTTCTTAATCCTTCAAAATCTTTGGCAGAATTAAGTGCTTCTAAAACTTGTTTCATTTCAACTTCAGAAAAAGGAACCTGCACTTTTTTACTCACCTTTAAGGCTTTGTGTTTTGCCAATGGGTTAACTTCAATACTTTTAGTTTTAATTAGAAATTTATAATAGGTGTTAAGAGAAGATACTTTCCTGTTAATACTTCTATTTGAGATTCCGCTCTCTACTAAATTGACTATCCAATGTCTAATTTGTTGATAATTAATATCTATTATAGAGTCTGCATCAAATTCTGAAGTCATGAAAAGTTGAAAATCTTCTAAATCGTTTACATAAGCTTTCAGTGTTAGCTTAGAATAATTTTTCTCTAACAATAAATAATCTGAAAATGCTTTAAAAGTCATATAAATAATATTTACTCTTGAAGAGTATAATAAATGTACAACCTTTTATTTGTATTTCATTTGATCGCAAAAAAAATCCTGCTATTTCTAGCAGGATTTATATCGTATAAAAAACACGAATTATACAGCTTCTTGATCTCTAAGACCTTGAACGTACTGTGCTTTTTGTATTTGTGCTCTACGTGCGATTGAAGGTTTGGTAAATTGCTTACGTTCTTGCAACTGGTTTTTAACCGTTGTTTTCACAAACTTACGTTTGTAACGTTTTAACGCTCTATCTATATTTTCTCCTTCTTTAACTGGAATTATTAACATAGTTCTTAACCTCCTCTCTTTTAGAATTTTTAAGGCTGCAAATATAGAAACTAATTTAAAATGTCCAATTAATTTTTTTAAATATTTTTAGTTGTCTTTAAACAGCGAAGCACGAGTACTTAAATCTTCAATAAGCTTTTCATCTTCTTCACTTTCTAGAAGAATATTATAGTTTTTCCAAAAGTCTTTATTATAAGGCTTTGGAGAGAAGATATCCATATCCCATTTATCATTAAGAGCTGTCTTAATAACTTCTTTATCTAAAATTATTTCGGAGAATAGTATTTCCTGTACAGTATAATAGTAACGTTCTTCTTTATTATAACGTTCCTTCTCTTCGTCACTTACTTTCTCATCAGCTTTAAAACCAACATTCACCAACTTGGGTGTTTCATAATAAATATAGTTAGGATACATTTTATCTTCATATTCAATATAGGTAATCACCAACTTATGATTAACCTGTGTATCGAATAATCGCTTACTTCTTACCTTTTGAGCATCAGAAGCAGCAATGAGTTCATACTCTATCTTTTTGATTGCATAGTTATCATAATAAATATATAACCATCCATTAGCTACATAACCCTCATTAAAAATACCTTTAGTACCTAGTCCTACAAAATCTGTACTTTCTGAAATTTTAATTTTATAGATCTTTCGGTCGTTATCTACTAGTATTGTATCCAATTCAAATTGATGCTTATCTAGGATGTTTTCTCCAAATAATGCTTTAGCATCATCAGAATTTCGCAGAAGATTTAATTTCCCTTGAAATATATTCTGAAGACCATTAACTCGATTGTCATTCCATTTTATAGCATCTACTAATTGGGAGGTACGCAACTGACTGCGTCTGACATCTTTAGGTTTTAAGCGGCGACTTCTTGTGGTTTGATTTTTATAGGATACATATGAAAAAATACTATCTACATCTCTCAAGTCGTAACTCTTTCGCATTTGATCTACATTGATCTTCAAGTAATCTGAACTTTTAGAACCATAACCAGAATCGTAAACAGTTATCGCACTTTCGATAAGCCATTTAAATTCTACTTTGTTACGTTCCTTATGTCTTAAAAATCCTTTTTGAATGTAGGCCGAATCTGGCAAATTATTAGAGAGCTTTTCCATAGCTCTAAGCACTATTTCGTTTCCAGTTTTTGGTCGTGTTTCGGCAATAAGGACGATCTCATCTAATGAAGCAACATCTTCTTCTAAGTAGACGTCGACTGAATTATCAAACTCATTGACAGGCACCTTAAAACTTTTATAACCAATTGACGAAATAATTAAAGTATCTTTTTCAAATTCTTGAGGTACTTGAAGTAAAAATTTCCCATCCGAATTACTTACCGTACCTATCGTTGTATTCTTAACGTAGATACTAGCACTTTCAATAGGAAGCAAGGTTGTAAAATCTACAATCTTATTTTTGACTTCTGTCTGCGAAGTTGCCGTAATTGTAAAAAACAGTATGCTAAATGCAAGACCATATTTTAAATGTTTAATTCCCATACTAAGTATTCTATTTATTAACCGAACCGTTAGTTCATACTATTTCCGAAGAAAAATTAAGTCGCTGGTTTATAGTCTTTATCATCAATTGTCATCTTCGCTATGATTTCTCTGAGTATCTCCGAAGTACCACCACCTATTGGTCCTAATCTGCTATCGCGCAATAATCTTGCCATTGGGTATTCTTCCATATAACCATAGCCTCCTAAAAATTGAAGACATTGGTATATCACCTCATCGGCCATTTTAGTTGATCTTAGCTTTGAGATCGTTGCTTCTTTAACTACATATTCACCTTTATCTAAACGACTAGTAACCGCATAATTAAATTCTTTACACATGATCATATCTGCATAACAATCGGCAAAACTATGACGAAGTGCTTGAAACTTATCAATAGACTTTCCAAAAGCTTGTCTTTCGCTCATATATTGTTTTGCATAATCTAAAGCATACTCTGCTCTTGCATGAGCATTAACTCCCATAATTAAGCGCTCTAAAGCAAAGTGTTGCATGATGTATGGAAATCCTTTATTTTCCTCTCCCATTAGATTTGAGGCTGGAATCTTGACGTTATCAAAAGCAATTTCACCTGTATCAGATGCACGCCATCCTAATTTATCCAACTTAGTTGCTGAAACGCCAGACACATCACGATCTATAATAAAAATACTAATTCCCTTGTTTCCAAGTTCTGGGTTTGTTTTTGCTGCAACCACTAGATAGTCACTATAAACACCATTAGTAATGAATGTTTTAGAACCATTTATCACATAACTATCGCCGTCTTTTACTGCTGTAGTTCTCATTCCTGCAACGTCACTTCCTCCAAAAGGCTCGGTAATACATAAGCATCCTATTTTATCTCCACTAATACTTGGAGCCAGATATTTCTCTTTAATGGCATGATCACCTTCTTTATTAACATGTGTCATTGCTAAATATGCGTGTGCCCAAATAGCCGCTGCAAATCCTCCAGAATCAATTTTTTGAAGCTCTTCAAGCAGAATAACAGTGTAAAATAAATCGAGATTCATTCCTCCATACTCTTCCGGATATGCCAACCCAAAGAAGCCCATCTCACCAAACTTTTTCCATATGAAACGTTCAATATGCCCAGTTTCTTCCCATTTTTCGATATGAGGAACAACTTCTTTTTGTAAAAAATCTTTTAAACTTTGTCTGAATAATTCATGTTCTTCGGTGAAGTACATACTGCTCATGGTTTGCTTTTTTAGTAATCATTAATCGAATGTCAAATATAACTCAATTATCTCACTTTTTTTAACAGGAAAACCTTTAACTTTCATTAATTCATCTAAAGATTTAAATCCTTCTCTAAGCGTACGCTGTTCTATGATATTATAGGCAATTTCGTAATCAATGTATTTTATGGTAACCAGTTCTTCTATTGTAGCTGTATTAATATGTATTTTAGTAATAGGTGTTCCTGATTTAACAGTAAACTGGTTTAAAACACGACCAATAACCTCTGGAGACAAACCATATACCTCCTTAAGTTGAACATCTGCCACAAATCCACCTTTTCTATTTCTATAATTTACGATACGTTCAGAAAGCGCCTCTCCTATACCATTTACTTTTTTTAATTGTAATGCTGTAGCTGTGTTTAAATCTTGTTTTTCAGCAAATGTTTTAGGTTTTGAATTTTCTGAAAATGAACTATTGTATTGTCGCTTTGGTTTTGGATTTGTAACCCAATCTGGAAACTTAAAATATGGAGATATTTCTGCTAAAAGCGCATCAGACACTTGAGTGACCTTTTGAAACTCTGTCGCAGAATTAACCCATTTATTTTCTTCTCTAAACTTATGAAGTCTATCAAGTTCTTCAGCAGACATCCCAAGCGTATATCCTTTATAATCTGTAATAAAATTAGGGTTAAACGGAAATATTTTGGGTTGGCTATTTTTTAATTTCAATTGTTTGAGTGAATCCACTTCTGCTCTGTACGCCTGTATCAGAGCAGTATCGTTTTCAAATTCTTCCGAGGAAAAATCAACAACATAAATAGCACATTGAATAGCTAGTATGAGAAGTATTAATACGAAAATCCCACTCCGTTGTTGTTTTGTAAACATGAAGTGGGATTTTAGATTTGACATATCGTAATATGTTTATTTCGATTTATTCGCTTTTATAGCATCTAAATAACGTGTTAATTGCTTCCTAACCACAGGGAATAAGAAGAATAAACCAATCATATTAGGGAAGATCATAGCGAAGATCATGGCGTCTGAGAATTTCCATATTGATCCCATACTTGCTGCTGCTCCAATAACAACGAATAATAAAAATAATACTTTATAAACTAAATCTGCTGTCTTACCTCTTCCGAATAAAAACTTCCATGATTGTAAACCATAGTAAGACCATGATATCATTGTAGACACAGCGAATAGTACTACGGCTATTGTTAAGAATATATTTGAGTAAGGTATGTATTGAGCAAATGCTTTAGATGTAATTCCGGCACCTTCAAATGGTTGACCGTCAATAAAGACAACACCTGAACCATCTCCACCATATTCAAAGAAACCTCCAAAGTTAAAAATCACGATTACTAAAGCTGTCATTGTACAAATTAAAACTGTATCAATAAACGGCTCTAAAAGTGCTACTAACCCTTCAGAAGCTGAATATTTTGTTTTTACAGCTGAATGCGCAATTGATGCCGAACCAGCACCTGCTTCATTAGAGAATGCTGCTCTTTGAAATCCGACTAATAATACACCAATTATTGAACCAACACCAAATGCTGTTGGGTTAAATGCTTCATTTACAATTAAACCTATAGCATCATCAATTAAACTAAAGTTACTAAAAATGATATATAAACACGCAGCTACATACATCACAGCCATAAATGGCACCACCTTTTCTGTTACTTGGGCAATACGCTTAATACCTCCAATAATAATGATACCTACTAGAATGGCTAAAACCACACCCACAATAGCACCTGCAGCTGAACTTTCCCAATTAAATAATTCTTTAATTACGATAGTTGCTTGATTAGATTGTGCTGCATTTCCACCACCAAAAGATCCTCCAATACAAAACACAGCAAATATAGCTGCTGCTACCTTTCCTAAAGTTTTAAATCCTTTTGATTTTAGACCTTTACTAATGTAATACATCGGACCTCCATATACTGTTCCATCTTCATCTACATCTCTATATTGAACACCTAAAGTACATTCAACAAATTTTGTTGACATCCCAAGCAATCCACATATAATCATCCAAAATGTAGCTCCAGGTCCACCTAGTGCAATTGCTAGTGCAACACCTGCAATATTACCATTACCTACAGTACCGGAAACTGCGGTCGCAAGCGCTTGGAAATGACTCACCTCCCCTTCTTTACTTTCATCTCTAATTGTTTCTATAGCATCTCCACCTGGTGTAGGGTCACCATACATGGAGTCTGAAGTTGCATGATCTATATCGTCGTATTTACCTCTAACAACATTAATCGCTTTTCCGAAAAAACGAACATTAGGAAAACCAAAATAAATTGTAAAAAATAGTGCACTACCTACCAATAAAACCAACACAAATGGAATGGTAATAGTATCACTTTGATAAACAGGAAAGAAAATTGCATCAAAAAAGCCATCTGCTACAGGCTGAAATGCCTCGTCAATTTTTTGATCAAGTCCTTTTTCGTCATCTTGAGCATATGTTAATAATGGTAAAATAACGGCGAAAATTGAAAGAAGATATTTCTTCATACTTGAAGTATTTAAAATTAGTTAGTTTTTATTAAGGCCACAAGATGCTAAAAAAAATCGACTTTTTAAAGTACACCTTGTTAAAATGAAAATGAGATTAGTCTATACCATAAAGCGAGTTAAGCTTTTGTATTTGCTCTGGGCGCCCTAAAACGATAATTTTCGAGTTCGGCTCTAATTTCATGTCGGCTTCTGGGTTAACAATGTAATCTCCCGAACTATCTTTATAACCTATTACTGTACAACCTGTTTTCTTTCTAAGATCCAAGTGTCTCAAGGTTTCTATCTTAGACGTGGTGAACAGCTTCTCTACGCCAACCTCTTCAATGTTTACATTTCCTTTTCCAACTATGGATAGGTTATCGATGAATTCTATTAAATCTGGTACAACTACTAAAGATGCCATATGATCTCCTCCAATCATATCTGGTAGAATGACATTATTTGCACCTGCCAATTTTAATTTTTGATAGGACGTTTCTTGTGATGCCCGACTAATGATGTTCATTTTTTGATTAATCTGCCTTGCAGACAATACCACAAATAAATTATCGGCATCATTTGGCAAAGCAGAAATCAAGGTTTCTGCTCGATCAACTCCTGCCTGTAATAAAATTTCATCTTCATTAGCATTTCCTAATACAAAAGGAACCATCTCACTCTGAAACTTTTCAAGTACTTCTTTATCTTTTTCTATGACAACAAAAGGCTTTTTATAGGCAAGAAGTTTTTTTGCTGCTTGTTTTCCGTTTCTTCCATAACCACAAATAATAATATGGTTTTTAAAGCTATCGATTTTCTTTTGCATCTTTTTCTGTTTTAATTCTTCATAATTATTCTTGCTTAAAATATATTCGGTAATTACTGTAATAGCATATCCAAGGATAACAACGCTGGCCATAATTAGAAATATAGTAAAAACCTTAGCATTGTCATCGAGTGGCTGAACCTCTCCAAACCCAACTGTAGTTACTGTAATAACGGTCATATACAATGAATCTACCCAAGAATAATCAGATATAATTTTAAAGCCTAAGACACCAATAATGAGCAGGAATAACAACAATAGAACTGCTGTATAAATCTTTCCTTTAAATAATTTTATTAATGGGCTTATTGGTCTAATCACGTGTTAATTAGTTTAAAGATCAAATACTGAGGAGCGTTTGGTATAAACAATATCCTTGATTTTAATCCAGAACGCAAAAAACAAATACAATGCAAAACCAAATCCGAGAGTAGCAAACGTCAAATACATAAATGAAGTCCGCACCACTTTTGCTCTAATTCCTAAACGATCAGCAATACGCTGACACACATAATAGCCACGCTTTTGAAAATAGTAGAGTATTTGATAAAATATTTTCACACTGCAATTTAAACTTTATTTACTTAAAAGTGAATTTCCAATAGCACATTTTAAACACTTGTTTTTATTACAATAGTTTTGCTTAAGTTGAAGGAGTCCTTGAGAGGTCATTGCAGATTTCGAAACCAGTTTTAAGGTATTAAAACCGTCAATAATCGAATTATTTTCAGAAGCAATACTATCTATAATTTCAACTATTATATCCTCTTTGCTCTCCATTTTTTGCCTTGCATGATAAAATTTTAAAGGCAGTATCGCATTAATTAAAAGCAAATCGACAAAAGATTTGGTTATTATTTTTTTTGATGGTTTCGTTTCTTTACCAAACGTATAGTGTGATTCCCAAAATGATGATGTTGGTACTTCAAAGAGCGCGTAATAATCTGAAAGTCTATCAATAGACATGGCTTTAGAAAAAAGATGATGTTCTTTAAAATACAAATTGGCCAGTTGTGATAATCGAATAGTTGGAAAATTTAAAGGTCGTAATCTAAAAAACTGTAGCGGAATAACACCGTGATTTTCTAACTGAAATTTTTGTTTCAAGAACCAATATTCGTTCTGCAATTCTTTATAGTAAGGATGACTAAAGTTATCATTAAGCAATCTGGATTGCCCAAAAAACAATGCTTCTAGTGACAGTACATTACTTTGGGATTTTCTAATTACCGAAAAATCCATAGAGTTAGCCAAACTAAAAAATGAATCGCCGTTAACTTTAAGTCCGAAGGCTTTAGCCAACAACTTGAACAACACAGCTTCCCAATTATTTTTTGAAGATTCAAGTAGTTCTTCTATATGCTTTGATTTATGTTCTAAGCGTTCAAAATATAAGCGTTCTAACCAATGTATGATTACAAAATCTGAAACATCAGCGAAGTCTTTCTCACAATTAATCCATGTGTTTTTGGCTGTAAAAAGCCTTTGATAATTAGCTAGTAAATCTTTATTAATAATTGACTTAAGCTCTAGAGTAGGAATTATTGAATTATCATGTCTGTAAATTTCGGTGTCATGCTCATAAACGACATGCAATATGACATTATCATAGGACGAATCCTGTTCGTGACCATGAACAAACCAATCGCTTGACTTTATATGAACTTCTATATTGCCTGCCCAAAGCTGGTTTCCAATACGCAACTGACCATTGAAAAAATCTGGACCGCTATTGGAATTCAATCTTCCACCCGAGATTATTTCCAACGGTTCATGCTGCGTAGTCTTTAAATCAAAAACATCTATTTTTTTATAATTCCATACATAATGAAGAAATGCTTCTTGCATGAATACAAATATATAGAATATTTTCTATATATAAAATTACACATCAAATTATTAATACTTTTCAAAAAAATAACCGAACTTCGTTTAGCACCATCAAAAGGATATCATGAAAAAAACTCATCTACTAATAACACTATTAATTTCAATTGCAAGTTTTGGTCAAAACACACCGCTCGAAAAATATGCAGCGGCAGAAAAGCTTTTAGAAACCAATCAAATTGATTCTGCATTTATAAAGTTCAGTGAATTAGAAAAAAGCATTCCTGAAAATGACACCCTTTATGAATATGCTCTATGGTATAAAGTAATGACCGCTACACATTTGGAAGAATTAAATAGGTATAGTGAAAAGTTTGACAAATCCTTAGAGTATGGATTAGCAGCATTAGAAGGTATTGAAAAAGGAAAATTCTTTTTTGAACAAGATTTTGCAAAACGTGAGTTTTTTATGATTAAAAACATTACAGTATCTCATCATGGTCTCGGTCATTTTGATGAAGGTAAAAAATGGAAAGCTAAATTATATGAAGCTAAAAAAAATGATGTTTTGCCAGATGGTATTGATCAATATTTCAATTATGATTTTTTTAGGTTTGAAGACAAAAACATTTGGGGTTACGAATGGTATGAAGAATTGCCAAAAGATCGCTTTTCAAAAAGTTTTACTAAGGTAGTTTATTATGTGTACAGTACCAATCCAGATGGCTCAGACAAAGATCAATTATATCGTTTACACGTTTTAATGTTTCATGGATCTAATGATAATTTTGACTACGTTATGACCAAAAGACTTGGAACCGCAACCGAAGGTTTCAGCGGCTCTTTATATGCCTACACTTACAAAGAGGATATTGATTACAAAAAGTTAAAAAATGACGTTAAAGAAATTTTGAAAGGAAACACAAAACCAGATACAGAGCGTGTAATTACAAAAGGTAAAGACGGAAAAGTGAATGTTGATATTAAAATGAAAAACGATAAAAAACAAAAAAATGATTAGTCAATAGCCCTTGAGTATTATGATCAATTTTAAATTTAAAGGCAACATTCTGATCGTATCTATAGCGCTGCTCATATCCTGCTCTAAAGAAAAGAAAGAACCTTTTCCCATACCAGAAAATGCTGTAACTTTAATTGCTGGAGATTCAATTAAAGTATGGAAACTCGCTAGAAGGACTAATAACAATGTGAGAATGAATATGGGCGATTGCTTTCTCTCATACAGAGCTACTTATACAACAGATAGTATTATGTATGATAACAATGGAGCATTTAGAGATTGTGGCGAAACATTAACAACGCATTGGACACTTTACGAAAGTGATGATGGTTATCCTTATATTAAACTGAAAGGTGAACAACTCAAAAAGCTAATGCATCTGGATGTAGATTATAAATTCTTTAAAATTCTTGATCTCAGTAATTCTCAAATGGTTTTAGAATTTAGACATAAACAGTTTTCATCAAAAGAAACTACGATTATAGATGTCTTTGTTCCTGATAGTGTATCTATAAAGGATAGGGATTTTCACTGGTAGATTCTAAGTGTAACAAAACGAATTCTGTATCATCTATATGATATGAAAATATACTACTCAATCATTCTTCTTACTGTTGTTATAGTTCAGAATAGTTATGGACAAAAAGCTAAAAATGAACCTTTTTCATACGATGATGAGATAGAATTTTACTGGAAAACAGAAAACGATAGTTTAGTACTTAAAGCAAAAAATAAGTTACTAATTCCAACTGAAATTATTATAAGAGAGCGGAAAACGAACAATGAAGTGCAATCTATATTATTAAAAGCAAAAGATAGTATAACTATAGTCTCTCGTGTTCGCAACAAACCAGACACTTTAATAGCCAAACAATTCAATAAACGCCTAAAAATTGGGTATTATTATGGACATAAATCACTTATAAACCCAGATACAACTTATCAATATCGTTTACCGTTTCAAAAAGGAAAAAAATATGCAGTGAGCCAAGGATTTAGAGGAAAATCATCCCATAGTAAAACGTCCTCTTTATACGCCATAGATTTTCAATTGGACATTGGTGAACCTGTTCATGCTGCTCGTGAAGGGTTAGTCGTTCAGGTCATTGATTGGTATACAGAACATGGTGATAGATCATTCATAAAAAAAGCAAACAAAATAGTTGTATTGCATAGTGACGGAACTATAGCGTCCTACGTGCATTTAGATTATAAAGGCAGCTTTGTAAAGATTGGCGAGTATATCACAAAAGGGCAAAAAATCGGCACTTCAGGTTTAACAGGGTTTACTCGCGGACCTCACCTTCATTTTGTAGTTAGAAAGGAGAGGGATATCGCTATTCCTATTTATTTTGAAGGTTATAAAAAGAAAGAATTAAAACGCCGAAAACGTTATAAGGTCAAAAACTAACTATATAAACTCGGCTTCAAAAAGCGTTTTAAAATGTTTGAGTAGTTTTTCCTTTACTTCATTTTCACTAACAACTGTGGTACCTAACTCAACGTTAAGAGAAGTCACTGCTTTACCTCTAATCCCACAAGGAATAATATTGTCAAAGTAGCCAAGGTCTGCATTCACATTGAGTGCAAAGCCATGCATTGTTACCCAACGACTAGCACGAACTCCCATTGCACAAATTTTACGAGCAAATGGCGTTCCTACATCCAACCAAACTCCTGTTTCACCTGGACTACGATCAGTCTTTAATCCGTATTCTGCTAAAGTGAGAATAATCACTTCTTCTAGAAAACGCAAGTATTTATGAATATCTGTAAAGAAATTATCTAAATCCAAAATAGGGTAACCCACAATTTGACCAGGACCATGGTAAGTAATGTCTCCTCCTCTATTTATTTTGTAAAAGGTCGCTCCTTTTTGGGTTAATTGTTCTTCAGACAAAAGCAAATTGGACATATCGCCACTTTTACCTAAAGTATAAACGTGAGGATGCTCTACAAACAGAAAATAATTATCTGTCTCTAATCCAGCATCCTCGCGTCTATTTTTGATTTTAGTATCTAAAATACCTTTAAAGAGTTGCTCTTGATAGTCCCAAGTATCTTTAAAGTCTCTAGTTCCTAAATCTTCAAGTTTTATGTTTTTATTCAATAGTCTAGTCTTCTAAAACCACATCTAAAGTCATCTGTTCTGGTGATTTAATCATTTCAATAAAGTTCATAGTGAGCCTTACCGTTTTTCTATCTTTACTAATCTCTGCATTCTTGTTAGTTACAGATTTAACAGGCTTCGGGAAGTTGTAAACTAAAGTATAACTCATAGCTTCAAACATCTCTTTAGCTTCACCCATTTCAGATATTTCCTTGTTAAGTGCCTCTATATTTTCTGGTGATTCATCATAACCTTCTTTTAAACTCCTAGAAAATGTTTTTCCGTCGTATGAAAAATCAACATATTCAAACATACCTTCCGACGCTTTTGCCACTTGACTTTCTCCCATTTTTGAAAACGAAGGATCAGACTTAGAATTTAGTGTTTTTGCGTCTTCAATATTTTTAAGTGTTTCTGGTAATTCGTCTAAACTCTTAAAAGAAGATCCTATTCCAATGTTAAATAGTCCTTCTTCTTGATCCATTTTCATTCGCATAACAATATTCTCTAGCGCTTTAAGCTTATCTTGTTCTTCCTGAGGTAATTTGGCGATACTGTCAGCTTTTTCAACTAACATATGCTTAAAGTAAACCACACTATCCATTTTAACTTTTTCCTTCTCTTCATTACTTTGTCCACCTCCCATTTGCTCCTCGAGTGTCTTCATAACTTCTCCCATGTCATAACTGATCATGAACTCTCCAGATCCGTCTTCTTTAAAAGTGATTTCTTCGGTAAAATTGCAACTGGTTAATAAAAATAAGCTGGCTAGTACAAATAAATATCGTTTCATGTTTTAAAAATATAATTGAATTAGAAACGCAAAGATACAATTTATCTTTCAGGATTGTTAAGAATAACTAATGCAGCTATAACGCCAGGAACCCAGCCGCAAATCCATAATAGAAAAACAATAAAGATTGATCCACAACCTTTTCCAATAACAGACAAAGGCGGAAAAATAATAGCGAGAATGACTCTCCAGAAACTCATAATTTAATTTTTTTGATGATTGATGATGTAGTTATAGGACGTTGGCTTTATCAATTTGTTACAGTTCGGCGATTCCATGTATCTTCATTTTCTATTAATTAAAAAAATACTAGTTTAGTGCTGTGAGAAATTTATATTACATTCTTAGCTTTTTTCTCTTCGGAAATGTTGCCACAGCTCAACATAACTTTAAAGGTTATATTGATAACGACCGCTGGCAAAATGAAGTTTATTTATCTGTGATTGAAGATTACCGAACACTTGAAGGGATCAACGATGAGCAAATCATAACCAAAGTCACAACAGGTCCAGATGGTTTTTTCCAATTTACAGGAAACCAACTCGACACAGCACACAAAATTTATAAGCTTCATGTTGATAATTGTACATCATTTAATCAAGGAAGTAATCATTTTGAAGGTCATTGTTCTGATAGCAACGATATTTTATTTATTGCAAAAAACACCGATACCATAACATTTCCGCTATCATTTGATGCGCAAATGTTTTGCGACATTGTTTCTACTAATCCGCGCACAGCAGCTTTTATAAAAGTAGATTCACTAAAAGAAGTGATGAAGTTTGCTTATTCAGAATTTAGAAGCAAAGCCAGTAGAGATCTCAATAATAAAAAGTGGTTTAAAACACTACAAGATTTTGGAGAAACCTTAGATGAACCCTTAGCCGAATTGTACATCTATGCGTTTTTATCAGATCGTGGCAATCAGTTTCATGACTATTACCTTGAGGATCTGAAAGCTAATTCATATTATGATGGTTTATTAGAGCGGCTACAAGATAAATATCCAAATACATCGTATACAAAACAGTATGAAGCTGAATTGACTTCAGATAAGTTCATTGCTTTCCCATTAAAAGAAAGTTCTGGTTTTAACTGGATCTATGTTGGTATTGTAGTATTAATCATATCACTCTTTTTCAATTTTTGGTTTCTTATTTCAGCTAAAAAAAGAAAAGCTAAACAGCACACCCAAGCCAAAGAGCAACTTACAAAGCAGGAACAAAATGTACTTGATCTTTTATTAGATAATAAAACAAATAAGGATATTGCAGACGCACTTTTTGTGAGTGTAAGTACAGTAAAAACACATGTTAACAACGTTTACAAGAAACTAAATGTGAACTCTAGAGACGAATTAAAGTCCCTGTTTAACAGTTAGTTACAAAATTCAACCTAGGGACTAGTACTCATTTCAACCCTTATTTTTACAAATTTCACATCGATAATTTTGATGTTTGCTTTCATATTAATCATTTAAAATTTCAATTATGAAACGAACATTAAACATTGCAATCTTATTAGTATTAACATTTAGTCTTTTTAATGCTGCAGCACCTATTAATTATGACATTTACAATACAAAAGTTGCCGTAATCAAGTTTAAAACCGAAGTTGTAGACTATGGAACTATTACTCAAAATTCTGATGGAACTAGACTTTTTTCATTTACAAACACAGGTGATGCACCTTTATTAATTACAAATGTAAAAGCGAGTTGTGGTTGTACTGTACCAAGCTATTCTAAAGCGCCTATTTTACCTGGTGAATCAGGAGAACTGAGTATTAAGTATGACACGAAAAGACTTGGAGCTTTTACCAAGACAATTACTGTAACCTCCAATGCTGAAGGCGGTAACAAGATTCTTAAAATTAAAGGAAATATTGTCGCTTCTAAATAGCAAATAGCATCTACCCTTTCGACTGCAATCAAAAGGGTAGATATTTTTCTTCTCATTAATCTTAAACCATCAACATGATTAAAAACATTACTATTATAATAATCACACTGGTTATTACAGCTCAAATATATGCGCAACCTCTTAATCAAGAAATTGCTCAAGAGGGAGAAACTCCTTTTCTACTTGGTAAGATTGATAAAACCGGATTAACCTCTGGCACCTACAACACATGGTTTTCAAAAAACTATAAAGACTACATTATAGATGAATTGATAATTTCAGAATTAAAACAAAAACTAAAAGATTACAACATTACGTTGTTTATGGGAACGTGGTGTGGTGATAGTAAGCAGGAAGTTCCACACTTTTATAAAATCTTAGACGCTTGCAATTTTCCTAAGGAACAATTAACGGTTATTGCAGTAAGCAGAAAACCCTATATGTACAAACAAAGTCCAAACCATGACGAAGCTGGCCTAAATATACATCGCGTACCAACTTTTATTTTTTACAAAAACAGAACGGAAATCAATCGAATTGTAGAACATCCTGTTGAGACTCTAGAAAAAGATATGCTAAATATTGTAACCACAAACACGTATAAATCAAATTATCAAATCGTTACTAGAGTACATGAGATATTAAAAGAAGATGGACTAAACGGATTAAAAAAGAAAAGCAAAAAACTAATCAAATCATTTGAAGGAAAAGTTTCAAACATGTTCGAACTCAACACCTACGGACGCGTGCTTTATACCAATAATAACATAGATGAAGCTATTGAAGTTTTTAAACTAAACACAAAATTGTTTCCCGACAACCCAAGAACTTTTATGAGCTTAGCCAATACCATAGGTGTTAGTGGCAATTCTAAAGAAGCCATAAAAGTTATGGAAAAAGCAATAGAACTATTTCCTAACAATGTTGACCTTGTAAAAAATCTTGAAGCTATAAAATCTAAATAATAGAAACAGTTGGGTTTAAGACCATCAGGATTTTAAAACCTGATGGTTTTTTTACGTTAATTCTTGTAAATAATGTAATTTTGCACCTCAAAATAAATTTAGAATGCAACTTTCAGAACAAGAATTGGTAAGACGCGATAAACTCGCAAAATTAAGAGACTTAGGCATTAACCCTTATCCTGCAGATTTGTTTCCTGTAGATCAAACATCTAAACAGGTAAAAGATCTATTTGAAGAAGGCAAGAAGGTTATTATTGCTGGTCGATTAATGTCTCGTCGTATTCAAGGAAGTGCAAGTTTTGCAGAACTACAAGATAGCGCTGGCAGAATTCAAGTGTATTTTAATAGAGATGAAATCTGTGCAGGAGACGATAAAAGCAAATACAACGATGTGTATAAAAAATTGCTTGATATTGGAGACTTCATTGGTATTGAAGGCGAATTATTTACAACTAAAGTAGGCGAAAAAACAGTAATGGTAAAAGACTTTACACTATTAAGTAAAGCATTGAAACCTTTACCTCAACCGCGTGTAGATAGCGAAGGAAAAGTACACGATGCATTTACTGATGCTGAGCAACGCTATAGACAACGTTATGCAGATTTGGTTGTAAATCCGCATGTGAAAGAAGTTTTTGTCAAGCGCACAAAACTCTTCAATGCAATGCGTGAGTTTTTCAATAACTCAGGTTATTTTGAAGTAGAAACACCTATTTTACAACCTATTCCAGGTGGTGCAGCAGCACGACCATTTGTAACACATCACAACAGTTTAGATATTCCATTATATATGCGAATTGCTAACGAGTTGTATTTAAAACGTTTAATTGTTGGTGGTTTTGATGGTGTGTATGAGTTCTCTAAAAACTTCAGAAATGAAGGTATGGATAGAACACATAACCCTGAGTTTACAGCTATGGAAATCTATGTATCCTACAAGGATTACAATTGGATGATGGATTTTTGTGAACGCTTATTAGAGCATTGTGCTATGGCTGTTAACGGAACGACCAAAGCTACATTTGGAGAACACAATATCGACTTTAAAGCACCTTATGCTCGTGTAACAATGGCTGATTCTATCAAGCATTTTACTGGGTTTGACATTACTGGTAAAACAGAAGATGAAATTCGTCAAGCAGCAAAAGATTTAGGCGTTGAAGTTGATGACACTATGGGTAAAGGAAAGCTTATTGATGAGATTTTTGGTGAGAAATGTGAAGGCAACTATATCCAGCCAACCTTTATCACAGATTATCCAAAGGAAATGAGTCCATTATGTAAAGAGCATCGCGATAACCCTGATCTAACAGAACGTTTTGAATTGATGGTCTGCGGAAAGGAGATTGCCAATGCCTATTCTGAGCTAAATGATCCAATTGATCAACGTGAACGATTTGAGCATCAACTGAAACTCGCTGCAAAAGGCGATGACGAAGCTACAGAATTTATAGATTATGATTTCCTTCGTGCTCTAGAGTACGGCATGCCTCCTACGTCTGGAATGGGAATTGGAATGGACAGATTGATCATGTTCTTAACCAATAACCAATCGATACAGGAAGTTTTATTCTTCCCTCAAATGCGTCCAGAGAAAAAGCAAGTAGAAATGACCGAAGAAGAAAAAGCTGTTTTTGAAATGCTTAAGTCTAATTCACCAATCGACTTAAACGCTTTAAAATCGCAATCTGGATTGAGTAATAAAAAATGGGATAAGACCATCAAAGGCTTAACTGGTAAAAAAGTAGCCAAAGTGGTAAAAAATGATGATGGGTTATTTGTTGAAGTGATCTAACACAATAATTATAATTTGGATGAGTTTAAGAAACCAAACCGTATGACTTTGACTCTAAAACTAAAACAGAATTATAAAGCATATCTACTTATTGGATATGCTTTTTTGTTGATTGTTCATTTCATTTTGAAAGATCATATATTTCCAATTAGCATTGTTTTTTATGCATTCCCAGTTCCTATTCTTATACTATCTGGATTATTTTTAGTGTTATTATTTTTCCGCAGAAAAGTATACCGTTTTGGTATTTTGGCGTTAGTGATTCTATTGTCTCTTCATTGGTTACAGGACTATTACATGTCTTCCGAAATTAAAACCCCTAAAGACACATCAAAAATTTTATTTTGGAATCTGGCCAAAAGGAAACAATTATCTGTATCATATCTTTCAAAACAAGTCAATACTTACCAACCAGAAATTTTAGCTTTCGTTGAAGCACCTCATACCACATTAAAAAACCTAGATTCCCTAAAAAAGGTGTTGCCAAATTACAATTTCATGCCACTTAAAGGCGCAATGCTGATTGCTGCTAAGCATGACATTGAGTTACTTGAATTTAGTATCCTTGAAGATGCCTATAAGATTAATTTATTAGAAATCAATACCAAAGATTCTAAGTTAAAACTCATTATAACCGACCTCACAGCAAATATATTAGTGAACAAAAAGAATCCTTTGGCTTTTGTATCTAATTTTGCAAAAACCAATAATGTAGATCTTGTTGTTGGTGATTTCAACACACCCTATGAAAGTGTGTTCTTTGAAACTTACAAAAATGACTTTACAAGTTTTCATGAGTACACTAATGGATTTACTGCCACTTGGCCACTCGGTATCCCTTTGTTTGAATTAGACCACATATGGTTAGCCAATAGGCATTCGCCACAAAGCCTAATCAAGTATTACAGCGACGCTTCAGATCATGCGCTACTGATTTCAGAGTTTATCATTAATCAATAACTCATATAAGCAGTTCATAGTTAAGTTGATAGCTGAAAATTATCATCACAACGATTAAATCTTTTTGTTGAGAAAGATTTTTATTACATTCGCAATCAGCTATTAATCAGAAAAACAACCCAAATGTTAAAAAAAACCTGTCTACTTGTATTATTCGCTAGTTTTTTACTGAACTGTAATAACGACGACGACTTTGTCGCAGCCTGCGAAACCGTTACTAACGTTACCTCAACCGTAATTACTAATAATTCGGCTATTATCACATGGGATACCTCGAGCGTATCAGCATTATATACGCTAGAATATGGTGTTACTGGATTTACAATTGGAAGTGGAACAACACAATCTGAAACAGATACTAACGCAGTTCTATCAGGATTAGAACCAGCCACCACTTACGATGTGTACATACAAACTATATGTACAGCAACAAACGTGAGCATGTATTCTGAAGTATTTACCTTTACAACAGATGCACCTTTTGTCGTGCCTGAGTTTCTGCCTACACTTTCAGAACTGAACCTTTATGGAGGTGAAAGTTTAGATGTATTGAGACCAACGACTTACGGCTTTCAATATGAACTAAGCACGGCATTATTTACAGATTATGCACATAAGCAACGTTTTATGGTGTTGCCACAAGGTGAAAAACTCACCTATGATGGAGACGGTCTTCCCCTTTTTCCAGATAATTCTGTAATTGTAAAGACATTCTTTTATAATAATGATGAACGTGATTTGAGTTTAGGACGCAAAATCATTGAAACTAGAGTTTTAATAAAAATAAATGGATCTTGGGAAACTGGAGATTACAAATGGAACGACGAACAAACGGAAGCATTCTTAGATCCAAATGGAAGTATAGTACCTGTAACATATATTGATGCCGATGGAGACACCAATAATGTTAATTACCAAATCCCTTCAGATACTGATTGTTTTACATGCCATAGAATTGGTGACGATAAAACGCCAATTGGTCCAAAAATGAGAACACTTAACTTTAATGTGAGTGGCTTAAATCAGCTACAGAGTTTAATCAATAGTGATCTTATTGATGGCCTGACAGATCCATCTTCGGTTAGCGTATTACCAAAATGGGATGATGATGTTAACTATACTTTAGAAGAGCGTGCTAGAGCCTATTTTGATGTTAATTGTGCACATTGCCATATTGAAGGTGGTTTATGTGAAGTACAATCTACATTGCGATTAGATTATGAACGCCCTTTCGCCGATTCTAATATTCAAAGTAGAAGAAATAGTATTATCAATAGAATTTCAACCTATAATCAAGGGTTTAGTATGCCATTAAATGGTACAACTATGGTACATGATGAGGGTCTTGCTTTAATCTTAGAGTATTTGGATACTATAGAATAATAATTAAATTTTATCATTAAAACATCAAAAGAGCTACTACTAAGTAGCTCTTTTTGTATTATTTCTAGGCATTTATAGTTAAAATAGTATTAAAACTAGAACTTACTTTTTTATGCTCATATGAGATTTATTATTTTCGTTAACTAATTTTAAAAATCAACCACTTTGAAACATTTTTCTATTAAACTACTTTTAGTAGTTTCCGTATTCTTTGTTGCTGTTTCGTGTTCATCAACGAAAAAAGCCAGCAAAGCAAAAACAGCCACAACTGCGGCTAAACCTCCAGGAAAAAAACCAGGAAAGAACGATCCAAAACCTTATAATAAAGTCATCACTAAGGATGCAAAAAGTGATAAAGGATTATTTACTGTTCATACCTTAGACGACAAATATTTTTACGAAATACCAGATTCTCTCTTTGACAGAGAAATGCTAATGGTTACTCGTATTTCTAAAACTGCAAGCGGATTAGGTTTCGGTGGCGGAAAACAAAACGAACAAGTTTTACGTTGGCAGAGAAAAGGAAAGAAAGTCATCTTACGCGTTGTATCTTACAATGTTGTAGCTGATGATTCACTTCCTGTTAGTGAAGCCGTTGTGAATTCAAACTTTGAACCTGTATTGTACACCTTCCCTATAAAAGCTTATAGCAAAGACTCAACGAGTACAGTAATTGATGCAACACCTCTATTCCAAAAAGATGTAAAGTCTTTAGGGTTGCCTCAATTTAGAAGAACACCTTATAGAGTGACACGTTTAGAAAGTGACAAATCTTTTATTGAAGGTATTAAAAGTTACCCAAGAAATATTGAAGCTAGACATGTAAAAACCTATGCTGCAGGAAGACCACCATCTAACTTTAGCACAGGAAGCATTTCTATAGAAATCAATAACTCTATGATTTTGTTACCAGATAACCCAATGAAGCGTCGTTATTTTGATGAGCGTGTAGGATGGTTTACAAGTAACACGACAGATTATGGATTAGAAGATCAAAAAAGTAAGTCTCTTACGTATTTAGATCGTTGGAGATTAGAAGTAAGAGATGAGGACATTGCCAAATTTAATAGAGGTGAATTAGTTGTTCCAAAAAAACAAATTGTATACTATATAGATAGAGCGACTCCTGTAAAATGGAGAAAATATATCAAGCAAGGTATCGAAGACTGGCAAGTTGCTTTTGAAGCCGCTGGATTTAAAGAAGCCATTATTGCAAAAGACCCTCCTTCAGTTGAGGAAGACCCAGAATGGAGCCCAGAAGACGCACGTTACTCTGTTGTACGTTATTTAGCATCTCCAATTCCAAATGCCAATGGTCCTCACGTAAGTGACCCAAGAACTGGTGAGATTTTAGAAAGTGATATTAACTGGTACCATAATGTAATGTCTCTATTACGTGGCTGGTTCTTTGTACAAACTGCAGCAATCAATCCTGATGCCCAGAGCCCACAATTTAAAGATGAAGTCATGGGACGCTTAATTCGTTTCGTTTCAGCTCACGAGGTTGGACATACGTTAGGATTGCCTCATAACATGGGAAGTAGCGTTGCTTATCCTGTTGAAAAATTACGTGATGCTGAGTTTACTCAAAAATATGGTACAGCACCATCAATTATGGATTATGCACGTTTTAATTATGTAGCGCAACCTGGTGATGAAGGCGTAGCACTTATGCCAAATATTGGAGTTTATGACAAGTATGCGATTTCTTGGGGATATAGACCTATCTTAGGTAAAACGGCAGAAGAAGAAAAACCAATTCTTAACCAGTGGATTATGGAACATGCTGGAGACCCAATGTATCGTTTTGGTCACCAACAAGCGGGAGACGTTGTTGATCCAAGTTCTCAAACTGAAGATTTAGGTGATGATGCAATGCTAGCGAGTGACTACGGAATTAAAAACCTTAAGCGTATTGTTCCTAATTTAATTAGCTGGACTACAGAAGCTGGTGAAGATTATGACGATTTACAAGAAATGTATGGTCATGTTATTTCTCAGTTTAACCGTTATATGGGACACGTCTCCAACAATATAGGTGGTGTGTACGAGCATTATAAAGCTGCAGGTCAGGCTGGAGCCGTTTATACAGCTGTAGATAAAGATCATCAAAAGAAAGCGATGAAGTTTATTCAAGATAACTTATTTACAACACCAGATTGGTTAATCAATAAAGACATTTTTGATCGTATTGAGTTTACTGGATCTGTTGAACGTATTCGTGCTATGCAGTCTAGAACACTTAATAACATTATGAGTCTAGGAAAAATGCAACGTTTAACTGAAGCTCATACTTACGATAGCGATGCATATTCTCTAACTGAAATGATGAGAGATTTACGTAATGGAGTTTGGAGTGAATTGCGATCTGGTAAGAGAATAGACACTTACAGACGTAACCTACAACGTGCTCATATTGATAGACTAGCATTCTTAATGACTGCTCCTAACCAGAGCGGAAGATCATTTAGCCCGTATGTAAAAGTAACTGGTGTAAATACAAGTCAGTCAGATATTAGAGCTGTGGTAAGAGCAGAACTAAAATCATTACAACGTTCATTACGATCAGCTCGTGGTGCTGATTCTATGAGCAGAATTCATATTGCAGATGCTTTAGAGCGTATTGATGCCATATTAAATCCGAATGGATAAATAGAATTCAATATATAACATAAAAAAAGCTTCAGAGATTTCTGAAGCTTTTTTTATTTCAGTAATCTATCAATGGTATTTTGATAGCTTTCAAATTCTACTAAATCATTATGACTACCACCTTTGATCGTTATAAACGTTGTGAGTTCCTGTGGAGCAACAGTCATTAACTTTTCTGCTGAAGCATAAGGCACAACACTATCTCCTGTGCCATGAAAGATGGTTATTGGACATTTCACAGCTGTAATAAATTCATTTGAAGGAAATTTATATTTCAGTAATGTCGATACTGGAAGAATTGGAAATCGGTGTTTTGCCACATCTACGATACTATAATAAGGTGTTTCTAAAATGAGCTGTTTTGGTTTATTTTTTGAAGCTAAATAATTGGCAATCCCTGTTCCTAAAGAGCGTCCATATAAGGTAATTTCATTTTCAGAGTAGCGCTGTAATAAATAGTCATAACAGTATTGTGCGTCATCATAAAATGCTTGTTCACTAAGTTTCCCAATACTCTTTCCGTAGGAGCGGTAATCCATCACCAATACATCATAGTTTTTGGCAACAAAATATTCGGTGATTTTTCCCCATCGACTTAGGTCACCCGCATTTCCGTGAAAATATAAAATGACACCTTTAGGATTATCTGTTTTAAAATGAAGGGCATTAATGCTAACATGAGTTGAAGGTTTCAAAAACAATTCTTCGAAAGGATAGTCAAAATTATACTGATAATTCTGTTCTAATGTCGTAGGAAGAAACAACAGTTTTTCTTGTAAAAAGTAAAGTGACGTGCCTATCATAACATATAGTGCTATTAGAACCTTAAGCAGGTTTTTAAGCCTTTTTCTTAGTTGGTTTTGAGGAGTGAATGACATTGATACTTGTGGTTTCTAAATCGATGGTTTTGGGTGCTTTATTTATTATATCATCTAACATGACGTGATACGACTCGAAGTTATTGAGATCTTTATGCCCACCTCCTATCACTGTATGCAGCTTGGTAAGCTTTGGATTTACCTTAGACAGCTTCAAGCTTGTTTTGAACGGAATCAATTTATCATGTGTTCCATGAATAATATGAATTGGACATTGCACATATTTTAACCATTTGTATGTTGGCAATGGATATTTTATCAACAATGACAACGGCATAAAAGGTGCGTAACGCGCTGTAACTTTTGTTAAACTGTAATATGGTGCATCTAAAATTAGCATTTTGGGATGATTCATCGAGGCTAATTTTGCTGCGAAACCTGAACCCAAGGATCTACCATAGAGAATTATACGATCCTCGGTGGTTTGTTCTTTAAGTTTATTATAGACCAATTGTAAATCACGCTTGATTGCTTTTTGTGAACGTCTACCTGTGCTCTTTCCAAAACCTCTATAATCTACCATAAGTACATTATAGCCATGCCTTGTAAAATCTACAGCAAACTTTCCCCAACCTTTAATACTTTTAGAATTACCCTTAAGATATAATACAACACCTTTACTCTCTCCTTTCGGAAAAAACCGAAGTCCATTAATAATGGCACCATCACGTGTTTCAAGGTTATACTCTTTGGTATCCTGATTTTCATAATCAAACTGAAAGTCGGCTGGTAACTTTTCTGGTTTAAACAACATATAATCCTGCAAATAATATAAAGCTATACTAATCGCAATATAAATAGCAAGAACAGTTATAAGAATAGTCAACCAATATGGCATATGAGCGGTTTTGTTGTAACAAGATAGCAAAAAATTGCTAGTGTATATATTTCAGAAATACATTGGCAAATGGGTCTTGATTAACTACAGTGTAATAAAACAATGCACCAAGCCAACCATGAAACAAACCAAGCACATATAAGTTTTTGGATTTAAGATAGACATAGCCATAAAACAAGGCTAAAACAAAGGTCCCGATCATTAACCAAATCGAAGGATAATGCACTATCGAAAATACTACTGCAGTCATTAAAATAACGGTAAGCTTCTTAAGCCTAATAGATTTTAGAGTACTTAGATTTCCAGCAACCAAACCAATAGTTAAAAACTGCTGTACAGTTCCCCAAATAGGATAGGTGATCAATAATGGAAGTATATGCCAAGTTGGATTTAAAGTCCCTTGAATATAACCTATCACTAAAAAAGCTATTATTGAGACAATCCCAAAAGGCAGTACTAATTTTAGCACATTTTTGAAGTTATCACGTCTAAATCCCCAATCTTTCAAGACGAACTTATCTTTTTTAAAGCGATAGCTTACATAAAGCGACCACGATAAAATAGCCATAATAACAAATGGTAATCTCCAATCGAGATAATCCATAAAAATAAATTTCCCAATACCGGTTAAGGCTACAGCAATAATCTCAAGAAGTCTAACCTTATCTGAAATAGGTCGTGTCAAACTAAAGTTTGAAAAATCAATTAAATATTTTGTGAGTCTTGTTTTCATGTTAATTAGCATAAGGGTAAAACAGTAAACTAAAAGTAATTAAGGTTAAAAGCATTAACCAAAATGCTATACGCTTATATCTAGCTATCTTTTTTTTTGAAATGAAGTAATAAACTACAGCAAATACAAAACCCAGAACGATAAGAAAAGGTATCGAAATCACAAAAATTAGAGAGATTCCGCCACCACCTACTGGCACAAATGGTTTCATCATAAGTGTTAAAAAGCCAAAGAATACTAAAATTGCAATTTTGTAAGAGTCTTTCATTTTATCTGTATTTTGATTTAAAACCTTTCAGGCATCACACCTGAAAGGTTTAGGGTAACTAACCAACCCATCATCAAAACAAAAAAATCATATATACGATAATCCCTTCGGCGATTCCTGTAATGATGCTCATTCCTAAAATGTCTTTAATTTTACTTCGTAAAAAGAATACAGTACTTAAGATGGCCATAATGGCTGCTAACAATATTTCAAGTGCTTTAATTTCTGAAAGCAAATACGTAACACCTGTAAATGCTGCTGTAATTCCTGCGGTAATAAGGCAGAATTTGATAATTTCATCTTTGGTGTAATTGCCTTCTTTAAAGCCTTTTCTCAAGTCTCTGAGAATAGATAAAATAAAGAGTAATGGCACTACAGATAGAAATGGAGCAAAAATAACTTTGATGCCTTTTACAATACTTAAATCGTAGTAAAAGAAAAACGCAATAGCTGTAAAGGCTAATAAACCAGTAACGATAATAGATTGAAATGTAAATAACAATTCTCGTTTGTTCACATTGGTTTTCGGTTTCGGAGGTTGCATAATTGGATTCATAATTTTAAGGTTTTGATGATCTTACTTTTGTTTTAATTACTTAAGCAGTTAGAAAAAATACATGTATAGCTAGTGAGAGAAGGACACCACTTAAAATTCCGTTAACTCTCAAATTGTTGTACAAAATGTAATTAAGTACATAGCTACTTATTGTTGTGGAGTTAATGAGATGTGCAAAAATGAGGTGGTCTTCTAATTTTTGACCCGTAGCCCATTCTACTAATTGCATACTCACAACACCTATAATGACACTCACTACGAGAAGTATGGTAGCTGGTTTTTGGTTCTTCAGTTTGTATTCGTCTGTATTTTGCGGTAAAAAATGTTCAATCAATAGAAAACGCACAAAAAATAACATGGGTAACGGAAACAAAATAGATGCAACTATTTTGATAACATCTTTTAAGGTTTTAATCTCGTCATATCCCAAAAACACTAAATAGACAAACACAACTACCGATACTCCAGTAGTGACAATAAATGCAGTATTAACCTGTTTGAGCTTCATTTTAGAAACTTGAAAGATTCGCATTGGTAATCGATCTATTAGCTAATTGCTCGACACAATGGTTATAGCTTTCAATAATTTCGTTTTGAATTTGTTTAGAAAACACAACTACTGTAGCAATAACAACTATAAAAAGTGTGGTTTTGATAAACTGTCTCATAATATTTTGTTTTGTTGATTACACTACAAATGTGCGACAGTTTAGCAAGTCTAGAAATACAGTTTTTATAAAAAACTGACGATATAATATATTTTATATTCATTTTTAATACTATTTTTACTTAAATTAACAAATAATAACCGACGATTAAATGATAGATTTAAATGCTATAGTTTCCACTTTTTCTTCGGAAGATGAGCAACGTTTTATTAACTACTTAGAGAAAAAGAACAAACGAAACGACACGAAGAACATCCAATTGTTTAAACTTTTAGTTCAAGACGAACTTACGTCGAAAGAAATGTGTCAAAGCATTTATAATAATAACAGCAAAGATGCTTACCATGCCTTAAGGAAACGCCTTTATCAATCTCTTATTGATTTTATTGCAAATAATAATCTAGAAGAAGAGAACTCGGTAGATATGCAAATCATTAAATACATCCTAGCTTCCCGAACATTCCTCATTCACAAAAAACCAAAAATTGCCTACCAAATATTAGACAAAGCTGAAACATTAGCCCAAGAACATTATTTGTTTCCAATACTCAATGAAATTTACCATACCAAAATCCAATATGCCTACTTAAATCCTTTGGCCGATATTGATGATTTGATAGTAAAGTTCAGAAACAATCAAAAACAACATTTCATAGAAGAAGAGCTCAATTTGGTCTATGCAAAAATTAGACAAACTCTAAGCGACATAACCTACAAAGGGAAAGTTCTAGATTTTAAAACCATACTTAATGATACTTTAGAAGAACACAATATTGATATTTCAGAATCACTCTCATTTAAATCTTTATATCAGTTAATGACTATCGTTAGTCTTTCGGCTTTTGTAACCAACGATTACTTAAAGATTGAACCCTTTTTAATTGACACGTATCAAAACATACAACATCATAAAAGCAATAACAAACAACTGGTGTATCACATTCAAGTAATTTATATGATCGCCAACACTTTGTTTAGAAATAAAAAATTCAAAGAATCATTAGTCTACCTGGAACAAATGAAAACGCTAATGCTTCAGCAGCGAAAAAAGTACAACACCACATTTAAATTAAAATACAACCTACTCATAGCTCTTAATTACAACTATTTAGAAAGGCAAGAGGAAGCTATTGCTTTACTAGAATCTATAAAACATACTAAGCATGCTGATATCGAATCATTATTAGACATTCATTTAGGTTTGGTCATGTTTTATATTCAAAAATCAGACTTTAAAAGTGCTAAAACTATGTTTTCTAAATTTTATCATACCGACAAATATTACATAGAAAAAGCCGGAAAAGAATGGGTTATAAAAAAGAATCTTTCAGAAATTATTCTCTATATAGAACTTGGAGATTTAGATCTTGTAGAGTCAAGATTACTAAGCTTTAAACGATCGTATTTCGATTATTTACAGCAGATTAACCAAGAAAGAGTAATTATTTTTATAAATTTAATCGAATTTTATTTTAAAAATCCTGAGCATATTAGATCACATGATTTTAAAGATAAAGTTGAAAACGCATTCGTTTGGATTGATGAGCGACAAGAAGATATTTTCGTAATGAGTTTTTATGCTTGGTTAAAGAGCAAAATGGAAGCTAAACCACTTTATGCAACCACACTAGAACTTATAAAACGAGCGCAAACTGTTAATTAGAGGTTAAAATTTTATGGTCAATTAAACTATTCTAATAGAAGATGGTCAAAGAGACATCAATGAAAAACGTATAATATTAAAACCAAAACAATTATGAAGAAATTAATTTTAATCGCATTAGCATTTGTCTCAATTCAAGCTGTGGCACAAGACCAAAGAAGACTAAAAGCTAAAGAAGGCCGAAAAGCCAAAATGGATATGAGGCATGACTTAACAGCTGAAGAAATGGCTACGATTAGCACAAAAAAAATGACACTAGCTTTAGACCTAACCGAAAAACAACAAGTGCAAGTAAAAGAAGTGATGTTAGCCCAAGCTGAGACTATGAAAGCTAAAAGGAGCGAACGTGAAGAAATGAAAAAAGAAAAAGGTGAGAAAAAAGTATCTAAAGAAGAACATGTTAAAATGCTCAACAAAAGACTAGATGATCAAATTGCCATGAAAAAGAAAATGAAATCTATTTTAACTTCCGAACAATATGAAAAATGGGAAAACATGCAAGGTAGACGTCAACATAAAAATAAAGGGAAACACAAAGATAAGTCGAAACACTAAATAAGTTTCCAAGACAATTTTACAATATCAGCATCGATTTTAACGGTCGATGCTTTTTTTTATCATAAAAATCATTAATTTTAAGCCAGTTGAATTATTTATGATACAAACACAATGAAAAAATTAATTACACTTTGCATATTTGCCATCGCACTTTTATTTAGTACTCAAGATGTCACAGCCCAAAATACTTTAGAAATTAATGAAGCAGCGAATGCTAAAACCAAAGAGCTTAGAAAGAAAATCAAGTTTGAGCAAAACAAAATGGATGATGTATACAAAGCATACCAGGCTTATGGCATTGCTTATAAAAAGATAAGTGGCAACTTAGAAGGCAACAAAGATCGTCTTGAAAAAATAGAAAAAGTTTTAGACGAAAAACTAAAAACAATATTAACTCCAGAACAATATCACAACTATCTAGAACTCATACGAGGACTCTAACTTAGTTTAAGACAAATAAAAAAGCGACTTAAAAAGTCGCTTTTTTATTTTTATAATGTTTGGGCTACTTTTTCTACTGCCCTTATCGTTTCATCCAAATCCTCATAACTTAAAGCATCTGTAATAAACCAGGTTTCAAATGCACTAGGTGCTATATAAATTCCTTCATTTAACATGCCATGAAAAAAGGCTTTAAAAGTCTCATTATTTCCTTTTGCAGCCGAATCAAAATCAACAACCTCATCTTCTGCAAAATGAATAGAAATCATTGAACCTTTTCTGTTAATAGTGTGAACAACGTGATACTTATTAAGAGCATTGGCACACCCTTCGTGTAAATATTTAGTTTTATCAGCCAATCTTTTAAACAAATCTTGATCACTATTAATTGAAGTGAGCATTGCTAATCCAGCAGCCATAGCCAAAGGGTTTCCGCTAAGTGTTCCGGCTTGATATACATTTCCTAAAGGTGCCAAATGACTCATGATTTCATTACGGGCAGCAAATGCGCCAACTGGCAAACCACCTCCAACAACTTTACCAAAGCAAACAATATCGGCATCTACATTGTAGAGTTCTTGAACACCTCCTTTAGCAAGTCTAAAACCTGTCATTACCTCATCAAAAATGAGCAGAATATCGTTTTGATCACATATAGTTCTTAATGCTTTTAAAAAATTATTTTTAGGAGGAACACATCCCATATTACCAGCTACAGGTTCTATGATAATACAAGCAATTTCTCCTTTATTTGCATCAACTAATGCATTAACATTATCAATGTCATTATAAGTTGCTAATAACGTATCTTTTGCTGTGCCTTGTGTTACACCTGGACTATTAGGACTTCCAAAAGTTACGGCACCGCTTCCAGCTTGAATTAAAAACGCATCACTATGCCCATGATAGCAACCCGCAAATTTTATAATTTTTTCTTTTCCTGTGTATCCTCTTGCTAATCGAACAGCACTCATACAGGCTTCTGTTCCAGAATTCACAAAACGTATCTTGTCAATGTTTGGAACCATTGATACAGCTAATTCTGCAATTTTCGTTTCAATTTCAGTAGGCATTCCAAAAGAAGTACCTTGCTTTGCTTTAGCAATAACAGCATCTACAACAGGCTGGTAGGCATGACCCAATAACATTGGACCCCAAGAATTAATGTAGTCAATATAGCGATTATCATCCTCATCATAGACATATGCCCCTTTTGCTGATTTTGCAAAAATTGGTGTTCCTCCAACAGCTTTAAACGCTCTCACTGGCGAATTAACACCTCCAGGAATCACCTGTTCTGCATCTTTAAATAATGCACTACTACGTTGATATAACATATTATTTTGATTTTATAATAAGAATTTGCCCTAGGGAAAGGTCATTATTTTTCAGGCTATTAAGGCGTTTAATTTCTTCAACCGAAGTATTATATCGTTTAGATAATGAATATAAAGTATCACCTTTCACCACTTTGTGACTTACAGATAAATCTGATTTAGGTCTATCATTTGGAACTGCAACATTATTTAAAACCATGTCATCATATTTATCTAATTGATAGCGCTCAATTAAGCTAATCAACTTCTGAGGATATCGTCTATCTGTTGCATATCCAGCAGCTCTCAGCCCCTTTGCCCATCCCTTATAATCGTTTGATCTTAGTTTGAATAATTTAGAATAACGACCTCTAGTTGTTAAAAATGCTGAATGGTCTTCAAAAGAAGAGAATGCATGTTCATACTTTCTGAAGCATTCTTGGGATTTATCATCATCATGATAGATTTTTTTACCTTTCCAACCATGACATTTAATTCCGAAATGATTATTAGCTTCTACCGACAATCTTCCTTTACCAGAACCAGATTCTAGTATGCCTTGCGCCAATGTGATACTTGCAGGGATTTTAGACTTTCGCATTTCATCCATGGCAATCGCATTATATGTCAAAATATAAACCTCAGTAGCGCTCAATTTTGAATTTTCTGGTATGTCTACAGTTTTTGGTAATTCTTTTACTTCCGGCGTTGTCTTTGGCGCAACAACAACCTGCTCAGTTTTTTGTTTTGACTTGCTTTTTTTTGTGACAATTCTCTTTTTAGAACCACAACTAAAAGCAAATGCACTTAAAACTAAAACGAAACCTATTTTTTTCATAGACATTAAACGATTAAAGGCTTTTTTTGTTGTTGTAATTTAGTATTCATTCCTTCAATTCCTTGCAAACCACCAGTATGTATAGCTAGTATTTTTGAATGCTTCGGAAAATAGCCTTTTTTAATTAAATCGTAAATACCAAACATCATTTTCCCTGTATAAATCGGGTCTAACGGAATGTTATAAGAATGCTTAAATTCGTTAATAAATATTATCAAATCTTCAGTTACTTTAGCATATCCACCAAAATGATAACTGGTAATTAACTCCCAATTTTCATATAATGCAAATTTAGTAATTTCTTCTTGTAAAAAGTTACCTTTTAACGCAGGAAAACCAAGAATTTTTTGATGTGGCAAGGCTGAATTTATTAATCCTGAAATTGTTCCTCCAGTGCCTACAGAACAACACACAAAATCATAACATTCATCTGCTTTGGTTAATATCTCCTCACATCCTTTTATGGCCAATGCATTGGTGCCTCCTTCTGGAATCAGGTAAAAGTTATCAAATTCATTTTTTAATGCAGCTATAAAATGTTTATCTGCTTTACTCCGAAAATCTTCTCTTGTCACAAACTTTAATATCATTCCGCAGTCTCTAGCAAAAGCCAAGGTTGGATTCGTATCAACTCTATCTATTAACTCCTCACCTCTAATAATCCCAACAGTATCAAAACCAAATTCTTTTCCAGCCGAAGCCACAGCTGCAATATGATTTGAAAATGCACCACCAAAGGTTAATAGTGTTCTCTTCTTCAATCGTTTTGCCTCATATAGATTGTATTTCAATTTTCGATATTTATTGCCAGAAATATAAGGATGAGTTAAATATTCAGGCTTTATATCAACCTGATTATCAATACTTAAATTCCTTTTATCTTCAAATTTTAACATTTAGTCGAATATAATAACTGTATTCACACGAACAAAGTTTAAAAAACTATATTTATAATAGAATACATACGCTTAATTAACAAATAAACATATAATTAAGCAGTATTACTAAGCGAATCCCCATAATCGTCAGTTCATATCCTACCAGAAAATCATGAATCTCATGACTTTATATGTTGTGCATAAAATTGAATATGTATGATTAGAAAATTACTCCTTGCCTCAGTATTTACTATATTTTTATGCTCAGAACTGAATGCACAAGTCACGATCTTCTCTGAAGATTTTGAGACTGCCACTGGATCCGAAAATCAAGCTACACCTTATATTGGTTGGCAAACTGGCGATTTCGCAACAACACCTCCAACAAACAATAACTATTGGTGGGTATTAGATAATACAAGATGTAATGTGATATCAGGTAATTACTCAATGGCTGTGAGTATCAACACCCCTGTTACCACTGGAACTCGACCTGAATATCGAGATAATAGAGTTGCGTCTACCCTAGTCTATTACACAACACCAATAGATGCCACTAATTATACTAATGTGACTTTAGACTTCAATTGGATATGTGAAGGTGAATTGTTTTTTGACTTTGGTTCAGTAATCTATTCTTTAGATGGAACAACTTGGGCTGCACTTCCTGCAACTTACCAAGGTCAGAGTACTACTCAAAATGTCACTAATTTAGACTTATCTGTAATTGACGGACAACAATTTTATTTAGGTTTTGCATGGGAAAACGATAATTCTATTGGTGGATTTCCAGCGTTTACTATTGATGATATTGATGTAAAAGGTATTCCATTAACCCCTTGTACAACACCTAACCAGCCTACAACTTTAAATCTAAATTCATCTGGAGATACTATAAATGGATCTTTTACTGATGCAGTTCCTACACCTGATAATTATTTGGTCGTAGTAAGCCCTTCAGCAACTGCACCAACACCTGTGAATACGACATCTTACAATATCGGTGACACCATAGGTGCTGGATATACTGTAGTAGATATTGATAACGATACCAACTTTACTGCGACTGGATTAAATCCAGCCACTACATACTATATATACGTTTTTTCTTATAACTCCACTTGTATAGGTGGCCCTCTTTATAATTCTACTAATCCTTTAACCGGAAGCACCACAACAACAACATCTACATATTGTACTCCTTCAAATGAATTAGTTGCATTCAATGCTACTGTGAAATATATAGATGACGTAGAATTTACAGGAACATTAAACGATGTTTCAAACTTAAATTCTGGTAACTCAGTTGCAGGATATACAGATTGGACAGGCTTACCTAAAAGTATTCAAGCTCAAGGTGAAGGTATTAACGTTTACGTAGAAGCCTTTAATGGTAGAGGTCGTTGGAAAGCTTGGGTTGATTGGAATAAAGACAGTGCTTTTGATTTTACTACTGAAGAAGTTTACGATAGTGGCGCAGTAGGTACAACCACAACAACCTTTAGCTTTGTTATCCCTGCAAATCAAGCTATTGGTGATTATAGAATTCGTATTAGATTTTATAATTCAGCAGTAGATAATTGGAACTACGATTTTGATTCATGCGAATTTTTTGATTTTTGGGATGATACTACAGGCAATCCCAATGATGGTGATTTTAGATTAGGTGAAGCAGAAGATTATTTATTCACAGTCGTACAAAGCTGCGGTGCAACTATCACGAGTAAAACAGACGGCTCAACCTGTGGTCCTGGTGCAGTTACACTTCAAGTAACGGGCTCAGCTGGAACGTCGCAATTTAAATGGTATGACGCTGAAACCGGTGGAAATCTAGTTGCTACCACTACTGGAGATTGGTCTCCAATTATTTCTAATACAACTACTTATTGGGTTACAGCCGATAATGGGAGCTGCGAATCTTTAGTTAGAACTAAAATTACTGGTACCGTAAACCCTATAACAACTTTAACAATTACACCAGCAGTTCCAGAAATATGTGGTGAAGATGATATTATTCAAATAGCAGCAATTGGAAGTACCGAACTTGCATATTTAATTGATGAAGATTTTGAATCTGGAAACTTAGGTGTATTCACACAAAACAATATAGAAGTTAACGGAGCGCCTTACGATGGAATATCCCAATGGCAAACCCAAACCAGTACTTATGAACCCTTTCAATTTGTTTGGAATCCGGCCATATCCTCAGGTTTTGGAGCAAATGTTTTTGCTATGAGCACATCTGATTCTGGAATTATACACACAGAAAATGAATTGATTTCACCAATTACGGATGCTACAGATTTTACAGGTTTAACGCTCGAACTTGACATGTACTTTTCGCAATATTTCCCCTCTGTGCCAGAATATGTAAATATTGAAGTCTCTACCGATGGAGGTACTACATGGCCAAATGTTATTGCAAATATTACGAGTGATGTCGGATTCGGAACCAATTTTAGTCATTTAACTTATGATCTATCAGCTTTTGATGGTGCACCTAGCTTAAGAGTTAGAATCTATTATTATGCAGATTGGGGAGACGGTGTCGCTGTAGATAACATCCAATTGCATGGCACCAGACCACTGAACCCATCATTCACATGGACTGGTACTGTCGATGCCTATACAGACGCAGCGGCCACAATACCATACACACCAGGAACAACTGCCGCGTCAGTATATGTAAAACCAACAATAGTTCAATTACAGCAATCGACCTTTTCATTTACTGCCAATGCAACACTTTCTAATGGTTGCACTATTAGTAAGGACATTTCAATTACTAATAACACCAAAATTTGGAATGGTACACAAGGCACAACAACTTGGAACGATGCAAACAATTGGTATCCTACAGGAGTTCCAACAAGTGACAACTGTGTCGTTATTGGTGATGTTGGCATACTTCCCGATCCAAGTATATTAGGTCCGCCTGTACCACCTACACCATCATATGCTAGAAATTTAACCGTTAAAAGTAATGGTAATTTGGAATTGGAACCATCAACATCTTTAACTGTTACCGATTGGATTGATGTAGATCCCAATGGTTCGCTCATGGTAAGAAATAATGCCAATTTAGTACAGGTTACAAACGTAGTTTCAAATAACAATACGGGAAGTATCACAATGCAACGAGAAGTAACCGGTTTGAATGCTTCAGACTATGTCTATTGGTCTTCATCGGTCGAAAATTTTGCAGTCGCTGGAGTTTCTCCAGGCACAAATGCTGGATTTAATTTAATATGGATTCCAACTGTTGGTGGAAATGGTGTTGGAAACTATGGAGAATGGCAAGCTACAACAGAAAATATGGTTGCTGGAAAAGGATATGCCATTAGAGGGCTTTCTGGAACCTCTGTAGTGAATACTGCAGCATTTATTGGTCGACCAAGTAACGGTATTATTAATAGGCAAATTTCCAGAGGAACTTACAATGGAGGAGATTATCCAGGAGCTGGATCTACTGTAGCTACAGCAATTGATGATAATTGGAACTTAGTTGGTAATCCATTTCCATCTGCAATTTTTGCAGATACGTTCATTACTACTAATGCCGCTGTCATAACAGATGATGCTAATCCTGTAATAGCTGGAACAGTATATCTTTGGTCACACCAATCTGCTCCTAGTAATGTTGTGACCGATCCGTTTTATGGTGATTATGTTTACAACTACAATCCAAATGATTATATCGCTTATAACTTAACAGGATCTACGCCTGCAGGCTTTAATGGATTTATTGGAGCTGGTCAAGCCTTTTTCGTTCTAATGGATCATACTGCAACTACACCTTCAAATCTCATATTCGACAATACAATGAGAAGCGGTGTTTATGACAATAGTCAATTTTATAGAACCGCTAATCCTTCTGTGAATGACAGTGAAACTGTGATTGAAAAACATAGGCTTTGGTTGGATCTAATAGATGATAATGATAATGCCCACTCTATTTTAATTGGATATATTTCAGGAGCATCTAACGCAAAGGATAGACTATTTGATGGAAACCAACTGAGCGACGGTAACACACTTTTTTACTCGTTAATTGATAATGAGAATATGTCTATTCAAGGACGTTCGTTACCATTTAATGATTCAGACACTGTGCCTCTTGGGTATCAAATCCCTCAAAATGGTACGTATTCTATTGCTATAAATAGTGTAGACGGGTTATTTGAAACAACAAACCAAAATATCTTTATAGAAGATACTTATACTAATACCATTCATGATTTAAGATTAAGCCCATATAGTTTCACCTCAGATTCTGGATCCTTTAATGATCGATTTATTCTAAGGTATACTAATGAAACTTTAGGCGTTAACCCTCTAAATGATAATGAAGGTATAGTAGTAAGTACACCCAAAAGTGAATACATCAAAGTAACTTCCGAAATTGGAACAATTAGCACTATAGTTATTTATGATGTAATAGGTCGATCAATAATTAAAGAAAATGAGATTAATCAATCAGATTTCATTCTAAACAAAACCAGATTATCTCATGGAACATACATTGTTAAAGCTGAATTAGTTAACGGAAAACAAAAAATTCAAAAAATCGTCTTAAAACAATAACTTATAAGTAACTAACAAATCCAAAAAAAGGCCTTGATTTCAAATAATTGAGGTCTTTTTCATGAGTATAAGCTTCCTTTTCAAATGAAATATGGTGATATGCTTTATACCAATTTTTCATTTTAACCCATTTAATTAAAAACTCAACAACATAAAATATATAAAATGGAATAATAAGCATTTCTAGTTGTTGCCTTAAATGAATTCGTTCATGATTAACTAGCGTTGCATTAGTTTTTAAGTAATTATATTTCAGAAAAATAAATGGAAAAATCGTTATTCCAACATAACCTCTTGGCACTAAATATTTAGAAATTAAAACCATATTTATAATCAATCAAAAATCTTTCCAATTTACATTATCTTTGTAAGATGAAGAAGATAATTCCAGTCGAAGAAGGAGATTATTATTTAACACCCGAAGGTTACCGCTGTTTTACAGAACAATATCATTTAAAACGAGGTTATTGTTGCGAAAGCGGATGCAGACATTGCCCTTACGGTTTCGATAAAAATACTTTAAAAAAAAAGTAATGCCAACAACAACACTATCATTTAAAGATCAAATAAAAGAAGGAATACCTAATGTTTTACCACAACCTAAACCTTACAACCCTTCAATTAATCATGCACCAAAAAGAAAAACTATCTTATCTGCTGAAGAAGAGGTATTAGCACTTAAAAATGCATTGCGTTATTTTGATCCATCTCATCACGATACATTATTACCCGAATTCAAAAAAGAATTAGATACCTACGGAAGAATTTACATGTATCGCTTACGTCCAGATTATAAGATGTATGCGCGTCCAATTAATGACTATCCAGCACAATCAAAGCAGGCAGCCGCAATTATGCTAATGATTCAAAATAATTTGGACTATGCTGTGGCACAACATCCTCACGAATTAATCACTTATGGAGGTAATGGCGCTGTATTTTCTAATTGGGCACAATATAGACTAACGATGAAATATTTGTCTGAAATGACAGACGAACAAACCTTAGTCATGTATTCTGGGCATCCAATGGGTTTATTCCCAAGTCATAAGGAAGCACCTAGAGTTGTTGTTACCAACGGTATGATGATTCCTAATTATTCTCAACCCGATGATTGGGAAAAATTTAATGCCTTGGGTGTCACTCAATACGGTCAAATGACTGCTGGAAGCTATATGTATATCGGTCCGCAAGGAATTGTTCATGGCACAACTATTACTGTTTTAAATGGCTTCAGAAAGATAAAAAAAGAGCCAAAGGGACATCTTTTTGTAACTTCTGGTCTTGGAGGTATGTCTGGAGCACAACCAAAAGCAGGTAATATAGCTGGCTGTATAACCGTTTGCGCAGAGGTCAATCCAAAGATTACACAAGTACGTTTAGATCAAGGTTGGATTGATGTTAAGATTACAGATTTAGATGAATTAGTAACTCGTGTTAATAAAGCTAAAGCCGAAAAAGAAACTATATCTATAGCCTACCTTGGTAATATTGTAGACGTCTGGGAAAAATTCGATCAAGAACATATACATATCGATTTAGGAAGTGATCAAACATCTCTACATAATCCTTGGGCTGGAGGTTATTATCCCGTCGACCTATCATTTGACGATGCCAATGAAATGATGGCAGAAAACCCTGAATTATTCAAAATTAAAGTTCAGGAAAGCTTACGTAGACAAGCGGATGCCATTAATAAACATACTGCAAAAGGCACTTATTTCTTCGACTACGGAAATGCCTTTCTTTTAGAAGCTTCAAGAGCTGGTGCAGATATTATGGCAGATAATGGTATTGATTTTAAATATCCGTCGTATGTTCAAGATATTATGGGACCTATGTGCTTTGACTATGGCTTTGGACCATTTAGATGGGTTTGCGCTTCAGGTAAACCTGAAGACTTAGCAAAAACAGATGCCATTGCGTGTAAAGTTCTTGAAGACATTAAGAGAAATTCTCCAGAAGAAATACAACAACAAATGGCCGACAATATCCAATGGATTAAAGGCGCCCAAGAGAATAAACTTGTCGTAGGTTCTCAAGCTCGAATTCTATATGCTGATGCCGAAGGACGTATGAAAATAGCTGAAGCGTTTAACGATGCAATTTCTAAAGGAGATATAGGAACAGTTATCTTAGGTCGTGATCACCATGATGTCTCTGGAACGGATTCGCCATATCGTGAAACAAGTAATATTTACGATGGTTCGCGATTTACGGCAGATATGGCCATTCACAATGTTATAGGAGATAGCTTTAGAGGAGCAACTTGGGTGAGTATTCACAATGGTGGAGGCGTTGGATGGGGAGAAGTTATCAATGGAGGATTTGGTATGGTTCTTGATGGTACTAAAGAAGCATCAACGCGTTTAAAACGCATGCTTTTTTGGGATGTTAATAATGGAATTGCTAGACGAAGCTGGGCAAGAAATGACGAAGCTATTTTTGCCATTAAACGTGCAATGCAATCTGAACCAAATTTAAAAGTAACATTGCCTAACAAAGTTGATGATGATCTATTAAACTCGTTATAACCATTTAATAAAAAAAAGAATTATGAAAAAACTACTCAAATTATTACCAATCGTGATGGTAACATTGGTTATCACATCTTGTAGCACAGTAAGAGTTGCATCAGATTACGATAAAAATGCAGATTTCAATAATTACAAAACATTCGCGTTTTTTAAAACTGGAATTGATAAAGCAGAAATTAGTGATTTAGATAAACGTAGAATCCTGAGAGCGATTGAAACAGAATTATTAGCACAAGGCTACACCAAATCTGAAAATCCAGATCTATTGGTAAGTATTTTCACCAAATCTGAACAGCGTATCAATGTTTACAATAATGCCTGGGGCTGGGGAGCTTGGGGCTGGGGAGGCTGGGGAGGCTTCGGACCTGGTTGGGGCTGGGGTTGGAACCAACCATCAGTATCTACTAGAACGCAAGGTGCTCTATATGTCGATCTAATAGATGCCAACAAAAAGGAATTAGTATGGCAAGGAAAAGGAACTGGACTTTTAACACAAAGAAGTGTTGAAAAGAAAGAAGAAAAAATCAAAGAATTTGTGACAAAGATTATGCAAGCATATCCGCCACAAATTGCACAATAAATCTTATCTTAATAAGACTATAAAGCACCAGTAGATTTCTCTGGTGCTTTTTTTATGTGTTTATACCAGTACATTTTCTGCTTCATTTCTAAAAGCCTATCTTTGCCGACTTTTAAGTGCAAGAATTATGATATTAGGTCAAACAACTCGAAAAAACTTTACGCAAAACCCAAAGAATGATATTCTTTCAGGTTTAACAGTAGCTCTAGCCTTAGTACCAGAAGCTGTTGCCTTTGCCTTTGTTGCTGGTGTCGACCCATTGGTTGGACTATATGGTGCCTTTATGATGGGAATCGTGACCGCTCTTTTTGGTGGTAGACCAGGTATGATTTCTGGCGCAACTGGAGCCATGGCTGTTGTAATGGTGCATCTTATACAAAAAGGAAATGAAACTGGTCTCAGTCTAGAAACACCTATTGAAAATCTTGGTTTACAATGGCTTTTCATCACGCTACTCTTCGTTGGAGGTATCCAAATACTGGCTGGTATTTTTAAGCTTGGAAAGTTTGTTCGTCTTATCCCACATCCCGTAATGATGGGATTCGTGAATGGTTTAGCCATCGTGATTTTTATGTCTCAGCTAGGCCTGTTTCCAAATGCAGTACCCAAGGATATTTCAATTTGGAATAACACATCTGAATGGTTCTCACACCTATTCTCTAACCTTACTCTATGGAAAATGTTAGGTTTTATAGGACTTACAATGGGTATTATGTATGGCTTACCAAAGCTCACTAAAAAAATTCCTGCAGCTCTCATTGCTATTATTGTAGTGGCTTGTATTACCATTTTTGGTGGCATCGAAATGAGTACAGTAGGCTCTTTTATCCAAGAAGGTGGAGGAAAAGGTTTAGAAGGTAGCTTACCGACATTTCAAGATCAAATTTTTGGTTTATTTGGCACACTTGATGGTCATTTCCTAAGTACAATTCTACCAACGGCATTTATATTGGCAGCTATCGGACTTATAGAATCACTAATGACATTGAACCTCATAGATGAAATCACTGAAACAAGAGGAAATGGCAATAGAGAATGTATCGCTCAAGGAGGTGCTAATATGCTCAACGGACTCTTTGGAGGTATGGGAGGATGTGCCATGATCGGACAATCTATAATAAATGTCGATTCTGGTGGACGTGGTCGTCTATCAGGAGCTATTGCAGCCATCGCCTTATTGTGCTTTGTATTGTTTGGAGCACCTTTAATTGAACAAATCCCAATTGCTGCTCTAGTTGGTGTCATGTTTATGGTTGTTATTGGAACCTTCGCTTGGAGTAGTTTTAGAATTATTAGAAAAATCCCACTTTCTGATGCCATTGTTTTAATTGCTGTATCGGCCATTACTGTATGGAAAGATTTAGCTGTTGCTGTTATTGCAGGTGTCATTATTTCTGCTTTAGTATTTGCCTGGAAAAATGCCACAATGATTAGAGCACGTAAGCGCATTCAAGCAAATGGCACAAAAACATACGAAATTTGGGGGCCATTATTCTTTGGTTCGATTCAAAACTTTAATGCCAAATTTGATGTTAAAAACGACCCTGAACATATTGAAATTGATTTTGTAGAATCTAGAGTGAGTGATCATTCTGCTATTGAGGCCATTTTCAATTTAGTAAACAAGTATAAAGCTGAAGGTAAATCGATCAAATTAAAACATTTAAGTTCAGATTGTAAAATATTATTACACAAAGCTAGTCCGATTTTTCAAGACGTCATTATAGAAGATATTGATGATCCGAGATATCATTTGGCAGCAGATCCTGAAAAGTTCACTAAACCACTTTCTGAATATAAGATGTAACAAAAAAAAGCGACCAACATTGGTCGCTTTTCATTTATTTATAAAAGACGTTAACTATTTTGCAGCAGTCTTCTTTTTGTAAATATCGTATTGCGCAGGCGTGAATATTTGTTGTAATTTTTTGTCAATATAAGCACGCATTTTTTTCTTCTTAGCTTGACGCTCTGTAGCATCTTCTATACTAGCAATACCATTCATTTTTTTCTCTACTGCAGTAAACACATCGTGTAACTTTTCTTTTTGAGTTGCATCTAATTTTGCTTCTCGCTCCAATAAGTTAATCACTTTCTGGGCACTTTTCTCAGCAGAATAATCAGAATTGGTTATAACTGTATTTTGTTTCTTCGTTGTAGTTTGAGCAAATGACAATTGGCTACCAGCAAATAAAAAACAGGCAAAGCACAATAAAAGTAGTTGTTTTTTCATGATATTAGTTAATAAATTAAAGGTTCAATATACGAAGAATTTATTTGAAATTAATTCGTTTTAATAATTTAACAAGGCTTCTATTTTAGCCTTTACCTTTTCTGTAGAAGGAATCATAGTTTGTTCCAAAGTCGAGTTTAATGGTATAGCTGGCATGTTTTCACTACCAATAGTCATGACTGGCGCATCTAAATATTTGAAGCATTCTTCTTGTATTTTTCCCGTAAGTGCTCTGGCAAAACTATTATTAGACGGTTCTTCTGTAACAACCAAACACTTTCCTGTTTTCTTAACAGAAGCCATTATTGCATCTTCATCTAAAGGATATAGAGTTCTTAGATCGATAATTTCTATTTGATCTCGCATATCTAATTCCCCTGAAGCGTTATAAGCCCAATGCACACCCATTCCGTAGGTAACAATCGTACAAGTTTCAACGTCTTCCTGTTTCCATATTTCTTGTAGGACCCAAGCTTTTCCAAACGGTAATACATAATCTTCTGAAGGCTCTACAGAAGTCGCTGTTAACGTACCTGGTACTTTAGACCAATATAGACCTTTATGTTCTAGGATTACTACAGGATTAGGATCGTAATAGGCTGCTTTCATCAAGCCCTTTAAATCGGCTCCATTACTAGGATAAGCTATTTTAATACCACGTATGTTTGTGATTACACTTTCTACAGAAGACGAATGATAAGGGCCTCCACTACCATAAGCACCAATAGGCACACGTAAAATCATACTTACAGGCCATTTTCCGTTAGAAAGATAACAGCTACGGCTAACTTCTGTAAACAATTGATTTAATCCTGGCCAAATATAATCTGCAAACTGAACCTCAACAATAGGCTTCAAACCTACAGCACTCATTCCAACTGTAGATCCTACAATAAAAGCTTCTTGAATTGGCGTATTAAATACACGATCATCACCAAATTTTTGTGCAAGTGTCGCGGCTTCTCTAAACACACCTCCTAATCGTCCACCTACATCTTGTCCATAAAGCAAGCATTCTTTATGCTTTCTCATCAATTCTTCAACAGCAAACAACGCACAATCTACCATAACCACTTTATCAGCACCTTCTGGTGTACGTTCACCTTTTTCTTCGGAAATTGGCGTAGGCGCAAAATCATGCGTAAACAAATCCTCAGGCTTTGGATCTTCAGCTTGTAGTGCTTTTTCAAAATCGGATTGCACTTTTGCTTTTGCAGCGTTTTCTATTGCATCGATCTCTTTAGCTGTAAACCCTTGATCTTCAAGTTGTTTCTTTAACACTGGATAAGGATCACGAGATCGAGCCTCTTCTAAGTCATCACGATACCATTCCATTCGTACACCTGATGTATGGTGATTTAGTAATGGAACTTTAGCGTGAACTAAAAATGGTCGACGTTCTTTACGTATGGTCTTGATTACTTTTTCTATAGCCTCATAGCTTTCGGTAAAATTAGCACCATCTATAGAAATGGCATCCAAACCATGAAACCCTTGTGCATACTCATAGGCATTTTGTGCTCTAGTCTCAGCAGCATTAGCCGAAATATCCCAACCATTATCCTGAACTAGATACAAAATTGGCATTTGCTTGAGCGCTGCCATTTGAAAGGCTTCGGCAATTTCACCTTCGGTAACAGAAGCATCTCCCAAACTACACACCACTAGTGGTGATTCTATTATCTCACTCTTATTGGAATTGTTGTGAGGTATACCTTGAAGTTCTTTATACTGCATTCCCATAGCAACACCTGTAGCAGGAATTGCCTGCATACCAGTCGCAGAAGACTGATGCGGAATCTTAGGCTTATCATCATCTTTTAAACTTGGATGTGAATAATAGGTACGTCCTCCAGAAAATGGATCCTCTTTTTTTGCTAGCAACTGTAGCATGACATCATATGGTTCTAAACCAAATGACAGCAACATGGCATCATCTCGATAATAAGGAAAGGCATAATCTTGAGGTAATAACTGCATACCTAAAGCTGTCTGAACAGCTTCATGCCCTCTTGATGTAGCATGCACATACTTAGACACTTGTTTGAAATTAGCCTCGTATAATTCTGTCATTGCTTTCGCAGTACACAGATTTAAAAATCCTTTATATAATATGTCTTTATTCATCAACTTATTTACTTGAATTAAATAACTTTTTAAACCAAGATTCTTTTTTCTCTGTTTCAATTTTAGGTTTCTTTCCTCTTTTAAATATTCCAAAACTTCAGAAGTAACCCTATGTTTATATTTATTTATTTCCCTTTTATATCTGTCGACTAGTTTTTTGAATCGGTGTTAGCATTAATTAAAAAGTAGTAATACTCTAAAGCGGATAAAACTTCAATTTCTTCTTGACTAATCTCCTTTAAAACCTTTTTAGCGTTAACAAAACGCGGATCGTACATCAACTCAAAATCGTCGTAATACTTCCAAAACGCTTTCAACTTATCAATTCCTATAAGTTCCATTTAGATTTTTCTATCTACATCAAATTGCTCAAAATAATCAGCAACACGACGTACAAAACTTCCGCCTAAAAATCCATCAACGACGCGATGATCAAACGATAATGACAAGTACATCATACTTCGAATAGCGATTTCATCACCTTTTTCTGTAGTAATCACTTCTGGACGTTTTTTAATAATTCCTAGAGCAAGAATAGCCACTTCAGGTTGATTAATAATAGGTGTTCCCATGACACTTCCAAAAGTTCCTACATTAGAAATAGTGAAGGTACTTCCTTGAATATCGTCAGCCTTTAGGTTATTTTCTCTGGCTTTATTAGCCAATTCATTAACATTTTCGGCTAATGCTTTCAAATCTTTTGTATCTGCATTTTTGACCACAGGAACAATTAAGTTCCCACTTGGTAATGCTGTGGCCATTCCAATGTTGATATTCTCTTTAACGATAATAGTGTTACCATCGACAGAGGCATTAATATTTGGAAAATCTTTAACAGCTTTAGCAACAGCTTCTACAAATAATGGTGTAAACGTAAGGCGTTCGCCATATTTTTCCTGAAATGCTTTTTTATTAGCATTTCGCCAGTTTACCATAGTAGTCATATCGGCCTCAACATAAGCCGTAACATGAGGAGAAGTATGTTTTGAATACACCATATGATCTGCAATCATTTGACGCATACGATCCATTTCTATCACTTTTCCTTTTCCTTTATCAAAACTTAGTTGTGGAATACGATACGCTGTTGGATCTTGTTGAGCAACTGGCTGTGCGAACTTATAAGGTCGCCCCTCTTCTATATACTGAAACACATCACTTTTACGTAATCGTCCCTCATGACCTGTTGCAGGGATTCTAGCTAATTCTTCAAAACTGATATGATGTTCCTTTGCTATTTTTATAATTAAAGGTGAGAAGAACGTATTCGAATTAGACACACTAAATTGCTCGGAAGAAGCTGCTGGATTAAGTTTTGGTCGCTTTGGTGCTTTAGGTCTCTCTGTTTTCCTTTGTTCAGGCTTCCGATCTTCTTTTTTAGATTGTTTTTTCGATACAGTAACATCTCCATCAGCCTTAATAATTGCAATAGTCTCCCCTATTTTAATGACCTCATTGGCATCAAATAAAATCTCTTCAATAACTCCAGAAACATTTGAAGGCACTTCAGAATCAACTTTATCTGTCGCAACTTCTAGAAGCATTTCATCTTCTTCAATAGTATCACCAACATTTTTGAACCATGTGATGATAGCCGCTTCTGTAATACTTTCACCCAATTTGGGCATTTTAAATTCTACTTTTGACATCTTTATTTTTTCATAAAATCACGAAGTGTTTTATACACATCTTCCTGTATTTTCATATGTTTTGGAACCTCTCTTAAAGGCTCGACTTCTTTCAAGCTCTCATGGCAATCTGCTGGTAATTGCTGATATAATTGAGTGCCTTTTGTTTTCCAGGCTATCATATCATCATTTATCTCTTTGATTACTTTTGCTGGATTACCAACTACTAAACTTCGCTTTGGAATTTTAGTTTCAGCCTTTACAAATGCCATGGCACCAACAATACATTCATCTCCAATTTCAGCATCATCCATAATAACAGTATTCATACCAATGAGGCAATTTCTACCTAAGTTTGCACCATGAATAATAGCGCCATGACCAACATGCGCACTTTCTTTAAGGGTAATAGATTTTCCAGGAAACATATGTACAGTACAGTTTTCTTGCACATTAACACCATCTTCTAAAATGATCTGTCCCCAATCACCTCGAATGGCAGCTCCAGGACCTATATAACAGTTTTTACCAATAATCACATTACCTGTAACGGCAGCCAAAGGATGCACAAAACTACTTTCGTGGACCACTGGTATAAATCCTTTAAAACTGTAAATCATAATTCTAAATATTCATCCTTAACATCATCATCAACAATGACTCCTTGATTACCACCATAAAGCCTGTCATTTTTATCTTTTCTAGGTCCAGAAATCCAAAATTCATCTCCATTTTCAATATCCTGATAGTTTGATTTATAACCGTTTCCTTTCAAACTTCTAAACATTCTACCATGATAATAAAGTGTTTTTCCCGTTTTTGAAAAATAGACTCTTCCTATTCGAGCATCACCTTCTAATCCACCAGATTTATCTTCTATATACATAATCCTAGAGCGTTCTAACTTAAATTCAGAAGGTAATGTTTCATTTATTTTTTGACCATATTGATTTGTCCTAGAATCCATAAATCACTTAAACCCTTTTAGTTTTTCTTTTGTAAAATCACTCAAGACTAAACGACCACTTGTTTGTGCGCGTTCTGCTAAAAGTTCATCCCAGTCATCAGTACCTTTCCAAAATACTTTCTTCATTTCCGTCATAGCTTCAGTATTGTAAGTACATAAATGCTCAGCAGTAGCTTTAACAGCTTCATCAAGTGCTTCGGTACTTTCAAATACGTGCGTAAAAAGGCCTTTTTGTTTAGCCCATTCCGCAGGATAAAACGAATTGGCGTCAATAGCAATTTGAGACATTGCGCTCAATCCCATTTTACGTTCTATGGCTGGGCCAACTACAAATGGTCCAATACCTATATTCAATTCACTTAGCTTAATAGCGGCGAATTTTGTTCCCATGCAATAATCGGTCGAAGCCGCTAAACCAACACCACCTCCAACAGTTTTACCTTGGATTCGTCCTATAATAAACTTTGGACATTTTCTCATGGCATTAATCACATTGGCAAAACCTGAGAAAAATACTTTCCCAGTTGCAGCATCATTAATATTGATAAGCTCTTTAAAGCTTGCTCCTGCGCAAAACGTTCTATCTCCTCCACTTTTTAGAACAATAACTTTAATAGCGTCATTTTGGCCAGCATCAGTAATTGTTTTCGCTAGTTTTGCTAATATATCTCCAGGTAGAGAATTGTGAGCAGGATGAAAAAATTCGATATATCCTACTTCGTTTTCTATAGTTTGCTTAACGTATGGTTGTGTCATAATTTATAGTAATCCAAATTGTTCAAAGTGGTGATTTAAATGTTTACGTTCCATTAAATACCACTCATATTTATTTAATTCTCCAAATACCATATTGTTTAATTTGGCTTCTGGGTTCTCTTTGAAATAATTTAAATAGGCCTCTCTTTGTGTATTAAAGCTTTCAATTGCTGTTGCTAGATCTTCATGCTTCAATTCATCAAGCGTATCTTTTTCTAGCAATGGAAACTGTGAATTTTGTGGAAATTTCCTGTAATTATATAAACTGTTCTTTACTTTCTCAAGAATTTTTTCAGGTGTAGAAATTTCAAAATCTTGAATCTCGCCAGCTGCAATTTTGTAGGTATACTCTAAATGCTCAATCATGTGTTGAGGCGTCATAATTCCCCATTGTGGTTTTGTATCTTCAGAAAGCTTACTCAAACATTCAGCTATTTTGTCATCAGTCATTTCAACAAAGGTTTCTTGTTTTTTCTGAACCATAGTTAAAATAGTTGCAACGGCAACTAAAGGACTATCTTTTTCGTTTTTTTGACTTTCAGGTCTATTTTCAAAATTGGCATCAAACACTTCAACATGCCACTTTACAATACCACTTGGGTGTTCTGCTGAAGCGACATCACGATCTACTTTTTCCTTACAAGTTAATCGCACATAGATAGTATCATTATGATACAACGGTCGTAAAAACCGAATACTATCTAAACCATAATTTGCTGCAACTGGTCCTTTATTTGGATATACAAAAAGTCCTGCTGCTGCAGAAATGATAAAATAGCCATGAGCGGTTCTTTTTTCAAAAATACTTCCATCTAAAGACGTAATATCTGTATGCGCATAAAAATGATCCCAAGTAAGGTTTGCGAAGTTGATAATATCAGTATCGGTGAAGGTACGCTTATGCGTTTTAAGCGACATTCCAGGCTGGATATCTTCCCAATGGTACTTAAACGGATGCTGTTCTGCTTCCTTATACTTTGCATTTTGCTGATAAATTCCTGTGATTTCTGTTATTGTTGTTGGCGAACCTTGAATAGCAGTACGTTGTAAATAGTGTTTAATACCTCGCATTCCTCCCATTTCTTCACCGCCTCCTGCGCGTCCAGGACCTCCATGAACTAAATATGGTAATGGCGAACCATGACCAGTACTTTCTTTAGCACTTTCACGATTGAGCACTAATATTCTTCCATGGTGACTTGCCGCATTTACAACATAGTCTTTTGCAATTTTATCATCATTAGTAGCGATTGAAGACACTAAAGATCCTTTACCCATTTGAGCTAGTGTAATTGCTTCATCTAAATTCTTATATGGCATGATGGTACTTACTGGTCCGAAGGCCTCACGCTCATGAATAATTGTATTTTGAAACGGATGATCTGTTCTTAGTAAAATAGGGCTAATGAAAGCACCTTTTTCAGCATCAGCACCAACAGTTTCGATAGTATCCAAATCACCATAAACAATTTGTGCTTCTTTAACCAAATCGTTTACAGAATCTCTTACGGCTTGGACTTGTTGTCGACTCACAAGTGACCCCATTCTCACTTCTTTCAACCTCGGATCTCCAATAGTGACTTTATCTAATGCTTTTCCTAATGAAATTTGAACATCTTCAACTAAATTCTCTGGCACAATAATTCGTCTAATCGCCGTACATTTTTGTCCAGCTTTCACTGTCATTTCCTTACGAACTTCTTTAATAAACAAGTCGAATTCTGGTGTTCCAGGAATAGCATCTTCACCTAAAATAGAAGCATTCAATGAATCGGCTTCCATAGTGAATGGCACAGATTCTTGTATTAATCTTGGATGTGCTTTAAGCAAACGTCCTGTAGCTGCTGAACCTGTAAATGTAACAACATCTTGAGATTCGACGGTATCTAAAATAGTTTTTACAGTGCCATTAATAATTTGAAGGGCTCCTTCAGGTAAAATTCCTGAATTAATAATTTCTCTAGCGACAGCTTCAGCTAAATAAGACGATGAAGGTGCAGGTAATACAACTGCTGGCACTCCTGCCATCCAATTCACTGCGCACTTTTCTAACATACCCCAAACTGGGAAGTTAAAAGCATTAATATGTACAGCTACACCTTTTTTAGGTACCATGATATGGTGTGCCATAAAGCGTCCGCCACGTGAAAGATCTATTGGATCACCTTCAACATGATACGGCTGATTAGGAAACAATTTTCTTAAAGATGCATTAGCAAATAAGTTTCCAAACCCTCCTTCTATATCTATCCAACTATCTACTTTTGTTGCTCCAGTACGATAACTTAACTCATAAAATGCTTCTTTTCTTTTAGTAAGATACAATGCTAATTTTTTCAGCATATTTCCGCGTTCTTGAAAGGTCATTTTACGAAGTTGTTCACCTCCTTTGGTTCTTCCGTAATTTAGAATTTCTGGGATATCTAATCCTTCAATTGCAACGCTAGTGAATGCCTCACCAGTAATAGCATCGCGAATTGGCGTACCTTCTTCTTTTCCTGTTGTCCAAGTGCCTTGAACATAATGTTGTATTTTTTCCATTATAACTCGTTAAGCCATTATTCTTAATATTCTTCCTGTAATTTTACCTTCTATAGATTTCACATAACCATCTACAATTTTGCGCATTGGAACTGGTGTGTTTCCTGGAAAATAGTCCTTATATTTTTCAAATGAATCTTCTACCAAATCAGAGCATACGACATTGATACGCTTTCCTTGATCCAACTCTAAAGCCACAGCTTTAACAAAACTATTGATAGCACCATTTACCATTGCAGCACTAGTGGTCATATCTACGGGATCATCGGCTAGAATTCCCGTAGACAAGGTTATAGACCCATTTGAATTCAAATAGTCCTTGCCAATTCTTACCACATTAACCTGTCCCATCATTTTGCTTTTGATTCCTATGTAAAAATCGTCTTCGGAAAGGTTATCTAACTTATCCCACTTAGCATCTCCAGCAATAGCTACGATAGCATCTAATCGTCCTACAGATTCAAACATAGCTTTTATGGATCCTGAATCTGAAAAATCGACAGTTACATCACCTGAAGTTCTACCAGCGATTAATACTTCATGTTTTTGAGCTAAGCGTTCACTTACCTTTTTACCAATTGTTCCGTTTCCTCCTATAATTAAAATTTTCATCTAAACTCGTTCTATAATAGCGGCATACCCTTGACCAACACCAATACACATCGTAATTAGAGCATATTTCTTTTGTTGTTCATGCAATTCTAAAGCTGCTGAGTAAGCAATTCTTGCCCCTGTAACTCCAAGCGGGTGCCCAATAGCAATCGAACCTCCATTTGGATTTAATCGCGGATCATCATCTGCCAATCCCCATGCTCTTGTGCATGCGAGGGCTTGAGCCGCAAAGGCTTCATTTAGTTCTATAACATCTATATCATCCATGGTTAATCCAGCTTTTTCCAACGCCTTGTTTGACGCTTGCACTGGACCAATACCCATAATTCTTGGTTCTACACCTACCACAGCAGAACTTACAATTCTTGCCAATGGTTTTAGATTATATTTTTTAACAGCATCTTCAGAAGCAATAATTGTAGCGGCTGCGCCATCGTTTAATCCTGAAGAGTTTCCAGCGGTTACACTTCCACCTTCTTTTTTAAAGGCCGCTCTTAATTTTCCTAAAACGTCCAGTGATGTATTTGGTTTCACAAATTCATCCTTTGAAAATTGGATTGGATCTTTTTTTCGCTGTGGAATTTCTACTGTTACAATTTCTTTTGCTAATCGACCGTTTTCTTGAGCCTTTGATGCTTTCATCTGGCTCCAGTATGCAAATTGATCTTGATCTTCACGTGAAATATTATATTTTTCTACAAGGTTTTCAGCGGTATTCCCCATACCATCTGTTCCGTACATTTTATGCATTTTAGGATTGATAAAACGCCATCCAAACGTAGAATCATACATTTTAGAATCACCTCCAAATCCAGTTGATGGTTTTGCAATTACGTATGGACCACGAGTCATATTTTCGACACCACCTGAAATAAATAAATCGCCATCGCCAGCTTTTATAGCGCGATTGGCGTGAATAATGGCAGACAATCCAGAACTGCATAAACGATTAACTGTTTCTCCTGGAACTGTAAATGGTAATCCTGCTAATAATGATGCCATTCGTGCCACGTTACGATTATCTTCTCCTGCTTGGTTGGCACATCCCATAATCACATCGTCATAAGCTTCTTTGGGAATATTAGGATTACGTTTAACGACTTCTGAAATCACTAAAGCTCCTAAATCGTCTGTTCGAACAGCAGATAGAGTACCTTTATAATTTCCTATTGGTGTACGAACACCATCAATGATATATGCGTCTTTCATATAATATTATCTTTTATTCTTTCTCGACAAGTTTAGCCGATTTTATTGCTTTTTCACCATATTTCTTAAAGGCCTCATCCTGATTTTTTTCATAAAATGCAGTCACCATAATACTAGCTTCATCAGTATGTTCCTTGGCAAACATGAGCATATAGTAAGTCTTACCTTCACGCTCTATGGATTGTTTTAAAAATAAAATACGTTTGCCGTCATTTTTAAGTTCGCCTTTATCAAGTATATCTGTATCCTTATCTTCTGTGAGTTCGTTTTTTAAATCCTGCTCCAACTTTTCAAAAGATGATGGTACAAGCATAGCTACAATACCTGATTTTTGATCTTCAGTAAAATGAGAATTGCCTTGAGACATCGTAAATATACTTTTATCGATATCCATCTCTATGACAGAATTGAATAACATATTAAAGTCTTCTTTAATCTCGATTTCTTCTTCTACAACGTCATCTTCTTGTGTAAATCCGATACTTGTAAATAACATTGAAACAAATACAATGAGGTACTTTGCGTTTAATTTAATCATGTGTCCAATCTTTTTGAGTTCTATATACAATGCCTTTAAATAAGGCTACTAATTCTTCTCCACGTTTTACTTCTATAATATTGAAGCCTAATTTATTGTTTACTTTTTCTATAACCGATTCTGCTACCAAATAATCCCCTTCATCTAAGGCTTCTATGTGGTTAATACTCGTTTCAATAGATACGGCATACTTACCATGGGTATTCGCTGCAAAACCAAATGCAGTATCTGCTAATGAATAGCTAATACCTCCATGTGCTTTGTTCATACTATTGAGCATTTCTTTACGAATAGTCATTGCAACTTTACAGCGGCCAATTTCACATTCTAAAATCTCAATACCTAACCATTGACTGTAGGCATCTTGACTTAGCATTTTATATGGGATTTGTTCTCCTTTCATTTAAAAGAACGTTTTATTCTCTCTATTCATTTTACGCAACAACGGGCTACAACGATAGCGATCTTCATGGTACTCATCGTACAATTCATCTAGTTTTGACACACACCAATCGATTCCTTTTTCGTCTGCCCAAGCCAATAAACCTTTAGGATAATTCACTCCTTTTGTCATCGCATTATCTATATCTTCTGCTGATGCAATATTTAAAAACAAAGCATCTGCGGCTTCGTTAATTAACATGACTAACACACGATTAAAAATTTTCTCTGATAGCTCATTATTCTGGGATTCTGAAACAAGTTCAGGATGACGCTGAATCAATTTGCCATTATCGTCATAGTCATAATACCCTTTACCAGATTTTCTACCTAAATAGCCTGCTTCAGCAAATCGTTTTTGTGTGAACGCTGGTTTATATCTTGGATCAAAATAGAACGCTGTAAACACAGTTTCTGTCACTGTATAGTTAACATCATTTCCAATAAAATCCATGAGTTCAAATGGTCCCATTCTGAAGCCACCTAAAGTCTTTAAACTCCGGTCAATCGTTGCAAAATCGGCTATACCTTCTTCATAAATCCTCAAAGACTCACCATAAAACGGTCTCGCCACTCTATTTACAATAAATCCTGGTGTATCCTTAGCCACAGCGACTACTTTTTTCCAATCGGCAATCATCTGTACTGAAGTCTCTAAAACTTCTTTAGAGGTTTGAATCGCTGGAATAACTTCAACTAATTTCATTAAAGGCGCTGGATTAAAAAAGTGAATACCTATACAGCGCTCAGGCTTCTCTAAAGATGCTGCAATTGAAGCAATTGATAAACTAGAGGTATTTGATGCAATGATACAATCATTGGCCACATAACTTTCTAATTCTGAAAACACCTTTTTCTTGATCTCCAAGTTTTCGATAATGGCTTCGATTGTTAAATTTGAATCTGATAATGCTTTTAAACTATCTACATAAGAGATATTAGATTGAATTCGTTCTTTTTCAACAGTATCGATACGTCCTTTTTCGATGAGACGTGATAATATTTTTTCTAGAGCGGCTTTGGCTTTATCTAAAGCGGCTTGATTGGTATCGTATAATTTAACGTGACAACCAGCAGTGGCAGCAACTTGTGCGATGCCGCTTCCCATGGTTCCACTTCCAATGATTCCTACGTTCATATTATTTCCCTTTGAATTCTGGTTTACGTTTTTCGATAAATGCGGCTACACCTTCTGCATAATCTTCACTCTGTGCCGCTTCTATTTGTAATTTTGACTCAAGCGCTAGTTGTTCTTTTAATGTATTGGTCATGGATTGATTAAATAATTCTTTAATAAACCCTAAAGCTTTAGTTGGCATATGAGCTAGTTTATAAGCCAGTTTATTTACGTCATCTTCAAAGCTCTCTAAAGGCATAACTTTGTAAATCATCCCTAAACGTTCGGCCTCTTTGGCAGACACTTTATCGCCTAGCATAGCCAAAGCTGATGCTTTCTGGAATCCGATTAATCGTGGTAAAAAGAAAGTTCCTGCGCTATCAGGAACCAAACCAATTAAACTAAATGCTTGAATAAAACTTACGTTCTCATGGGCTACAACAATATCACAGGCTAAAGCAATATTTGCTCCTGCTCCTGCTGCCACACCATTTACTGCAGCAATAATTGGTTTTTTAATTTCACGTATTCTAGTAATGATTGGGTTATAATGTTCTTCGAGGATCTTTTTAAACCCAGGGTTTAATTCGGGATCTGTGACTTCTTTTAGATCTTGACCTGCACAAAATGCTTTTCCGTTACCAGAAAGTACAATGGCTCTCACTTGGTCATTAGTTTCACAATCGTCCATTATAGATTGCAGGCTCAATGCCATCTCTCGATTAAAACTATTAAATACTTCTGGTCTATTGAGCGTGATGTACGCAACCATGTTTTCAATTCTTAGTTGTATTGAATTACTCATACCTTATATTTTTCTCTCTTTTCTTTTTTCCATTGATGAAAAAAGAAACAAAAAAATCTAGACTGACTAAACCTTGACTAAATTTTTCTTTTGAATTCTAAATCTTCCGACCTTTTCAGCTAAAAAGCTGAATTCGAACAAGCGGAAGCTTCTAACGAATTCTTCAATTCAAATTTCAAGTCAACCTTTAGTAGGTCAATTATTATATTTCTGACCATTCTCGCGTTAGCAATTGAACGGTTTGTTTGAGCTCCTTGCAAAGAGCGAGTAGTGAAAGCGCGACCTTTGGGTAACGCCATAAATAAACTTTCACTATTTCTTGCTGTCATTTTAAACATTTAAAATAGTCGAATGGCTCTTGGCAATCCTCACACTGAAATTGTGCTTTACATGCTGTAGAACCAAACTGACTGACCAATCGTGTATTTTGTGAACCACAATTGGTGCATTTTACAATTCGTTTTCCATGGAGCAAGACATCTTTATCGGCTTCGGCTTCTAAAGGTGCTGCTATACCATAGTCTTCTAGTGCTTTTCGTCCTCTTGGTGTAATCCAGTCGGTCGTCCAAGCAGGATGTAAAATCAAATCAACTTGAGATTCGTAACCTGCCTCTTTTAATACTTTTTTAATATCATCACCAATGACATCCATTGCAGGACAGCCACTGTAAGTTGGTGTGATTTCTACTTTTACACTATTATTAACAATCACAGCAGAACGCACAACTCCCATATCCATAATAGATAATACTGGAATTTCAGGATCTGACACCTGTTCCAGTATTGGGATTAACGTTTCGTCTATATGTTGTTCTGTTGCGGTCATGTTTTTGAACTATGTCACCATTCCATATTTGGATAGGTACGTTGCATATATTGCAAATCACTTAATAAGTATCCTAAATGTTCTGTATGAACTCCTTGCTTTCCTCCTTTTTGAAACCATTTGGATTCGGGCGTTTGAAGTCTTGCTTCTGTTAATAGATTACTTACGCTTTTGTAATAATTATCTTTTAATTTTGTGACATCAACACCTATACCTTCAGCGACCGTAGCTTTATCGGCCTCGGTAAGATGGAATAATTCATCGGTATAAGTCCATAAATCATTTATAGCATCTTGCATTTTTTGGTTACTTTCTTCAGTACCATCTCCTAAACGTTTTACCCAGTCTGAAGAAAAGCGTTCATGATAGCTTACTTCTTTTATACACTTGTTTGCGATTGCCGAAAGTGTTAAGTCTGAACTTTTTTGTAGCTCAGCTAAAAAGGCTAAATGATAGACATCGAATAAGAATTGTCGTCCAATGGTATAGGCAAAATTGGTATTAGGTTGCTCAACCAATAGTACATTTTTGTACTCACGTTCTTTACGAAGCATAGCAATATCGTCTTCAGTTCTTCCATCTCCAGCTATTTTACCAGCATATTGGAAATAACTACGTACTTGTCCGAATAAATCCAACGAAATATTCGTGCAGGCAATATCTGTTTCTAAACTTGGTCCGTGACCACAGAGTTCTCCCATGCGTTGGCCAAGGATAAGGCTATTATCTGCAATACCAAGAATGTAGTTATATAAATTTTCGTTTTTCATCTTAAAAATTTGTTTGATGAGATTCCGAAACATGTTCGGAATGACGCAAGCGTCACATATGTTTTACTTCGTCTGGTAAATCGTAAAATGTTGGATGGCGGTAGACCTTATCTTGAGCTGGTTCGAATAATTCACCATTGTTCTCAGGATTGGATGCTGTGATATGCTTTGATTCTACAACCCATATACTTACACCTTCATTTCGTCTAGTATAGACATCACGTGCATTTTCTAGAGCCATTTCAGCATCTGCAGCATGAAGGCTTCCAAAATGCCTGTGTTCTAATCCGTTTTTACTTCTTACGAAGATTTCCCAAAGTGGCCAGTTTTTTGTTGACATAACTTTATATTTTAAACTGCTTGTTTTTCTTTTCTTTGTCTTTTCTTTTCTGCATGAGCCATGGCAGCATCGCGCACCCATTCTCCACGCTCCCAAGCACCAACTCTTGCTTTCATTCGTTCTTTGTTCATTGGCCCATGACCTTTGACAACTTGCCAAAATTCATCCCAATCGATTTCTCCAAAATCATAGCTTTGACGTTCTTCATTCCATTTTAAATCTGGATCTGGAATTGTTAGTCCTATCAAATCGGCCTGAGGTACAGTTTGATCAATAAACTGTTGGCGTAATTCATCATTTGTTTTACGCTTTAATTTCCATTTCATAGATTGAGCGGTATGCACCGATTTGTCATCTGTAGGACCTAACATCATTAAGCTTGGCCACCACCAACGGTTCAATGCGTCTTGAGCCATTTCCTTTTGTTCAGGTGTTCCATTGGCTAATTTGATCATAATCTCATAGCCTTGACGTTGATGAAAGCTTTCTTCTTTACACACACGAATCATTGCTCTGGCATAAGGACCGTAAGATGTATTGCACAATGGTACTTGATTAATTATAGCCGCACCATCTACCAACCATCCAATCGCTCCCATATCTGCCCATGTTAAAGTAGGATAATTGAAAATACTAGAGTATTTAGCTTTACCAGTATGTAACTGTTCATACAACTCATCTCTAGAGATACCTAAGGTTTCTGTAGCCGAATACAAGTACAATCCATGACCTGCTTCATCTTGCACTTTCGCAAGTAACGCGACCTTACGTCTTAATGAAGGCGCCCTAGTAATCCAGTTGCCCTCTGGAAGCATTCCTACAATTTCAGAATGTGCATGTTGGGACATTTGTCTGATGTGCGTTTGACGATACTTTTCAGGCATCCAATCTTTTGGTTCGATTTTTTCGTCCCTAGCGATACGCTCATCAAATTGTTTTTCTAAGCTTTTAATTTGCTCTTCACTCATAACTTTTGTTTTTAGTGACTCAATTTTTCCTTTTCAATATATGGTTGGTTTGATGTTTAATTATTGGGAATTACACATCAAAATCTACGACTACTTTTTCAGTTGTTGGCACAGCTTGGCAACTCAATACATAATTTTGCGCCACTTCCTTATCTTCTAATGCGTAGTTTATTTTCATTTCTACTTCACCATCAACAACCTGACATTTACAAGTACTGCACACACCTCCTTTACAAGCAAAAGGTAAATCGGCGCCAGCGCCTAAAGCTGCATCTAAAATATTATCATATTCTTTAGTCATGGTGAATGCAAATTCTTTTCCTCCATCAACTATTGTAATTTCTATACCTTCTACATTTTGTTGAGCCAGACGTTCAGCTCTCTTGATGTCTTCCTCAGAAAGTCCTGTAACAAATAGCTCGAAATGAACAAGGTCTTTTGATAAACCTTTATTTACCAGATAGTCGCTTACATAATTTACCATTTGCTCTGGACCACATAAGAACACTTCACTCGTATCTGGAATATCAATAAATGTTTTGGTAAGCACTTCCATTTTTTCATCGTCAAAACGTCCATTAAACAATTCGATATCTCGACGTTCTTTAGTTAAGAAATAATAGATTTCCAGTCGTCCAAAATAAGTGTTTCTGAGTTGCTCCAGTTCTTCTTTAAAGATAATGGATTTTGCGGTTTTATTCACATAAAATAACTTGCAAGTTGAATTAGGTTCAGATGCAAGATGCGTTTTTATCATTGAAAGGACAGGTGTAATTCCACTACCAGCAGCAAAAAATAAATAATTCTTTGAGCTTTCAGGCATGACGTCTACTCCAAATGTTCCACTTGGTGCCATGACCTCAATTTCATCTCCAATTTTTAGTTCTTCATTGACGTAAGTTGAGAATTTACCTCCTGGAATTTGCTTCACGGCAACTCGCCATTGTTTTTCAAATGGACTTGAGCACAAAGAGTATGAACGACGTACATCCTCTCCATTGATGTCTGCCTTGAGTGTTAAATGCTGACCTTGATTAAATTTGAATTCGTCATGCAATTCTGATGGAATTTCAAAAGCCACTACTGAAGTATCTTCTGTTTCCTTATAAATATCTGCAATCTTTAGGTTATGAAATTCTGCCATAGGTATAACTTAAACATTAAACTAACACTTGTTAGTTTGGAGAACAAAGATACAAAATATTATTCTTAATTAGTTGTTAATTCCTTCAATGAGAACCTCATTTAAATTTTGAGCTAAATCGTTTGCGTTAAGGTCCTCTTTTTTAGGAATCCACAGATATAATGATCGCAATGTAGTTAACATAGAAAACATAATAATTTCGGGATTGCTCTGTTTCATTTCATTAGCTATAATCCCTTGTTTAATAATCTCAAGAAAATTGTTCTCATAATCATTTCTCAATTGTAAGTAGTACTCTAATTGATCTTCGAGATGCATCCAATCATTATTTAGAGAAGCCATACCATTGGTATTATTAGCAGTAATATTCACATGAAGTGCTACGATTTGTTTCAGCTTTGAGATATTAGAAATCTTAGCATTTATAATAATATCCATTCCTCTGGTAAACTCTTCGGCTATGGCAATAATAATTGCTTTTAGTATCTCTTGTTTGGATGTGATGTGATTATAAAGACTGGCTGCCTTGATACCCATTGCAGTCGCCAAATCCCTCATAGTAACAGCGCTATATCCTCTTTCTTTAAAAAGTTTTGCAGCGGTATTTATGATTTCTTCTTTGCGTGTTTCGGCTTTCATTGGCACTAAGATACATATTCAATTTAAACTAAAAGATAAACTCGTATGTAACAGAAAGGGCATTTTTTTAATTCATAACTTTGTAAGGCTTTACAAAAAAAAGCATCTAAATACATTATGGACAAACAAATAGAAACTAACCCTTTAATTGATAGATTACCTCCACATTTAAAACAATTTATCAAACCTCAAAACTACAATGATTATTCTCCAATTAATCAAGCAGTTTGGAGATATGTAATGAGAAAAAATGTATCCTATTTGAGTCGTGTTGCACATAATTCTTATTTAAAAGGGTTGGATATGACTGGGATTTCTATTGACACCATTCCCAGCATGTATGGCATGAATCGTATTTTGAAAAATATTGGCTGGGCTGCCGTAGCTGTAGATGGTTTTATACCTCCAAATGCATTTATGGAATTTCAAGCCTATAAAGTTTTGGTGATTGCTTCCGATATCAGACAATTAGAAAACATTGAATACACACCTGCTCCTGATATTATTCATGAAGCTGCTGGTCATGCACCCATTATTGCAAATCCAGATTATGCCGAATATTTAAGACGTTTTGGAGAAATTGGCGCCAAGGCTATTCTTTCTGCACATGATAACGATATGTATGAAGCTGTGCGATCACTTTCAATTTTAAAAGAGGCCACATCTTCAACTCCAGAAGACATCAAAAAAGCTGAAGCTTTGGTTAATGAACTTCAAAATAAAAAAGTTCCACTTTCTGAAATCGCAAAGATTAGAAATTTACATTGGTGGACTGTAGAGTATGGACTTATTGGAACCGTTGAGCAACCAAAAATTTATGGAGCGGGTCTTCTATCATCTATTGGAGAAAGCAAGTGGTGCATGACAGATGCAGTTGAAAAACGACAGTATAGTATAGATGCAGCAGATATTGAATTTGATATCACTCAACCTCAGCCACAACTTTTTGTAACGCCTGATTTTGCATATCTCATGGAAGTTCTTGAAGAATTCTCGGGCACCATGGCACTGAGAAAAGGTGGTTTTAGAGGGTTGCAAAAACTCATAGATTCAAAAAAAATAGGTAGTATCGAATTAAATACTGGTTTACAAATTTCTGGTGTTTTTACTGAAATGATTACAGATGAAGACAACAATGTCGTTTTCTTTAAAACTGAAGGACCAACTGCTTTAGCTAATAGAGAAAAAGAACTAATAGGGCATGGTACAGAAGCAAACCCAAATGGGTTTAGCTCACCTATTGGAAAACTTAAAGGGATTAGCCTAGCTATTGAAGATATGAGACCTAGAGATTTAAAGGCTTATAATTTTTACGACGGAAAACGAATTTCCATAGAATATGAAAGCGGCATCACCATTGAAGGTTTAAACGTCACCGGAATAAGAAACGTCTTTGGTAAATTAATTCTTATCGAATTTGAAGACTGTACTGTTCAATACAAAGACAAACTTTTATTTTCTCCAGACCAAGGTACATTTAAATTAGCTGTAGGATCATCAATTATTTCTGCATTTGCTGGAGCGGCAGATTACAGGTCGTTTGATAACCTATATCATATTTCAGAAACAAGAACAGTACAAAAACCTAAAAGTAAAACCACACTAGAGCTAGAATCACTTTATAAAAATGTAAGCGATATAAGACAGTCGACTTACGATACTATAGCTATTCATAATATCTTTAGTACAATTTTAGACAACCACAAAAACGATTGGCTTTTATCATTAGAGTTGTATGAATTAACAACTAAACACGACAAAAACTTAAGTCAAACGATTTTAAATCACTTAGAAGATTTAAAAACCAAACGACCAGAAGTAGCGCATTTGATTACAAACGGATTAGAATTAATTACAAATTAGACTTTTTATTATGGGGTTATTAGGATTTATTTTTGGTGCAAAAAAACGTCAGGTTAAACGTTATTTAGAACATGGAGCTGTTATATTAGATGTGAGAACGCAACGAGAATGGGATAAAGGGCATATAGAAAACTCGGTTCATATACCTTTAAACGAATTAAATGCCAGAGTTGATGAAGTTAAGCAGCTTAACAAACCGATAATTGCTTGTTGCGAAAGCGGTGTTCGTTCTGCCAAGGCGGCAAAGTTTTTAAACCTTAACAACATTGATGCTATTAATGGTGGTGGTTGGGTTAGTGTACAATACAAGTTATAACTTGATATCGTATAATTTTTCTGAAGAATCTATAGGATTTTCATTGTATTGCAATGTCCACCCTAAAGAATTGGTAAGAATATAGAACTTGGCCAATTCACTAATTAATCTATTTTGCGCATTTGATTTTAAATCTGAAGCTTCAATTTTTTTCATCAACGACCTTTTAACTATCTCCTTAATATCATTATAATCTTTTGCTTCAAACTGATTCAAGAAATCTGCTTGAATATCGTAATATTCGAAATCGGGATTTATTTTGATCTCTTCTTTTGGAATCTTAATAATACGTAAGGTTTTGGTCAACTCATCAATTTCGTATTCTATCAAACTCAAATCGTAACCAATAGTCACATCGGCATTAACAATCACTATAGCTTGCTTTTTGGCTTCTAAGAGATCGGCAAAAACGGCTTTAGAATTCTTATAGGTAAATACTTCACTAAAATGTCCTTCGGTAACAACTAGCTTACCAACATTTTTAACTTGTTCTTTTATGAGTGCCGTATGCTCTTGAAGTACAATTTCGTCTTCCCTCTTATCTCCACAATATTTGAATGTGAAGAGTACGATGAGTGTAATAATAACTCCGAATAGAATTTTTCGCATATGCTAATTTACACAAAAAAACATTAGTTTTCTTCGACAGTAAAGCCTAAACTAATGTTAATTCAAATTGATTAATAGCATTACAAATCTAGTTAATTGGTAATACTGTTCTGTTATCTAATCTTTAAGCAAGAATTAAATAATTATGTTTTCTTCAATTCTAGTTTTTCAGCAAAATAATCACAAAAATCTTTCATTGTTGCTGTCATCTTTTCATCTTGAGTCGCTCTGTGAAATGTATTACTCATTTCCACTAAAGTTTGATGAAAAAACTGTTTCATTTCGTCAACTGGCATATCTTTAGTCCAAAGATCTATACGCAAGGTTTCCTTAGCTTTAGCATCCCAAACCGCAAGCATCATTGCTTTAGCTTCTTCGTTAGAAATGCCTCCATCTTCGGCTGTCCAATGCAGCTTTTCAGGCACTCTGTTTTCGTCAAGTTCAACACTAAGTTCTATTTTTGAAGTATGATTATTTGCCATTATTTTGGTGGTTTATAATTAGATTTATTAAATATCTCAGCTGCATCTGTCTGCAACATTTGTTGTAAGGACACATCATTATTTTTCATGTAGGCTCTCACGATTTGCCATCCAATGTATTGTCCGAGTCTACCAGGTGTTTGACTATCCAGTTCTAAATAAAATTTAGAAAAAGGCGCATCAGCAATAAAACGTGCTGGCAAGCTACTATCAGTATTATATAGCATTTCTTTTTCAACAAACTCGGTCCAGATTACATTTTCATTGAGTTTAGCAAATTCTAATTGATCAGGTCTATAGCCAATTTTTTCGGCATCAGTTTTGAACGGAATCATTTTATCTTTGAAGTACAATTGCTTTCCAAAGAACACCATTTCGTCTAGCAATGTTCTTTTTTGAGATTGAAAGATTTGCTTTTCACTGTAGGCTTTAGCCAAATCAACAACAATTTGAGATGGCCTCATATTCTCTGCTAAATATTTTGGTATACCCGAATAAAACTCATGATTACTTCCCAAGTAGTTGTCAATCGCAATTAAAACGATTGTATCTGTGACTATCAATTTTTCACGATACTTTACAAAATTGGTTAAGGTTACAACCTTTGGCTCTGAAAACGCCTTATCATAATACTTTAAATGTTGGAATAGCGCTTCAATTTCATTACTTACCGTTTTAAAATCACCAAACGTATCGTGAGTCGCTTGGTGCAACTCTTTTTGAATGGTGTCGTTCATTCTATTAATCCAAATTGAATCTGGTGTTCGTTTTGAAAATAAAAACGGAAAGGCCTTTTTCAGGGTTCCTAATTCATCTGATTTTGTAGTAGCAAAGGCACGATCAAAACGCTCAATAACAATATTGGTTTCTATTTTAGAAATCTCATTTTCTAAAGCATCTTCATTTTTACAACTAAAAAACGAGATGAGAATAAGACATAATACAGGTATTCTTTTCATCTATCTTGATTACAAAAACTTAATTCAGCTAAATTTTTATTACTAACGTGATTACGCTATTTTTGTTACACAAAGGTACTACTATTACATAAAAAACACATTAAAATGCAGACAGAAAAAGTTGTTGATCATATTGTAAACTGGCTTAAAGATTATGCTACAAATGCTAGAGTAAAAGGATTTGTTATAGGAATTTCTGGCGGAATTGATTCTGCTGTCACATCAACACTTTGTGCAAAAACCGGATTAGAACTACTCTGCATTGAAATGCCTATCCATCAGGCTGCTAGTCATGTGAGCAGAGCACAAGAACATATAGAACAATTGAAACAACGTTTCCCAAATGTTAGGGACAGTAGAGTTGATTTAACACCAGTATTTGAAGAGTTTAAAACTGAAGTACCCCTTGATGGTAAACAGGCTACCGTAGATATGGCATTAGCTAATACGAGAGCACGATTACGAATGACAACCTTATATTATCATGCTGGACTTTTAGGACTATTGGTTGCTGGAACTGGTAATAAAGTCGAAGATTTTGGAGTTGGGTTTTACACGAAGTATGGCGACGGTGGCGTTGATTTAAGTCCGATTGCAGATTTATTAAAATCTGAGGTATATGAGATTGGAGAATACCTCAAAGTTCCAGATTCGATCATGAAAGCAGCGCCTAGTGATGGTCTTTTTGGTGATTCGCGGAGTGATGAAGACCAAATTGGAGCCTCCTATCCAGAATTAGAATGGGCTATGAAAATGAAAGATGAAGGGAAGACTGAAAACGACTTTGATGGACGCCAAAAGCAAGTGTTTCAAATATTTATGAGATATAATCGTTCGAATACACATAAAATGATTCCTATACCAATTTGCGAAATTCCCAAAGAATTTAAATAATTGTTAGGTTTCTCGTTAAAAAAAAGCGATTATATTGATTTTTTTTAGTAATTTTGCAATGCAAATCTCCACATTCTTGAATTTATTTTTATAAGTTCTGGCACTCTATACTAACTAACCAATTAATTTATTGTATTATGATCAAGGTATTAGTCGTTGACAACCATCCTATCGTAACTACTGGCTTTCAACTTTTATTTGAAAATCACGACGAAATCCAAATAGTTGGAACCGTTGGAAGTGGAGTGGAAATATTTGAATTTGTGCGTCGCCATGATGTAGATGTCATTGTTTCTGAAATTGAACTTCCTGAACTTAATGGTATAACTGCGCTTAGAGCCATTAAAAAAGAACACAGCCACATTAACATTATTATGTTTAGCTATCATCCTGAAGAGATTTATGCTATAAGTACTATTAAGGCAGGAGCATCTGGTTATGTGTCAAAGTCTGAACCAACAGATGTCATTGTAAAAGCAATAAAGTTGGCGCATCAAGGGGAAATTCATCTCAGCAATAAGATGTCTAAACATCTTAATTACAATGATACTAGACAAACAAAAAGCAGAATCTACAAGCGCTTATCTACTAGAGAAGTTGAAGTTTTGAAACTATTATCTTCAGGTAAGAAAAACAAAGAAATAGCTCAAGAACTCGACATTAATGAAAAAACGGTAAGCACTTATAAAGCGCGACTATTTAAGAAACTAAATGTGACCAACCTTATTGATCTTGTAAATCAAGGAAAGCAGTTAGATATCACTTAAATCTTTCCACCAACTACCTTACCAAGTTTTCTAGAAAGAAGCATTTTTAGACCAACATAATCTTTAACATCTTCAAGGATATTGCGGTTATTTACGTCTTCACGTAAGGTATCATTCTGGTATTCTGCTACTTTTTTATCTATTAAGTAACAACGTAGTGTTAAAATAGTTTGCGTGACATGTTGAGCAATACTGTGCTTTTTTTCTTTAGGAATGATATGATTGCGCTCCCAATCGTGTAAGCTATAGCGTTCATCATTCATCAAAATTGTAGTTACAGCACTAGCCAATTCTTGATCAAGCTTATTAACAAAATTCTTGGTAGAGAATTCTGGTTCTTGGTTTAAGGTATCTATAATAGTATAATACAATAATTTAAAATTGGAGTTAGAAAATTGCATCTCGTCTTCTTGCAAATCGAGGTATATTTTTTCAAATACCTTGGCATTATGTATAACAGGCTCTAACTGTAATTCACCATCTTCAGATTCTTTTAGAACTAAATCTTCAAAATCCTCAGTTTCTGTTCCATAGAGCAACAAAATTTCAATAATCTTACGCTCTAACTCATATTGAAGATCAACTTTCGGTGCTTTAGCCTGAGGTTTAACAACATCAAATGCTTTTTGTTGGGTCTTAATCGTTTTATTGGCTTCCTGCACCTCTTTTTTTGTAATCTGAGCCAAAGTACTAAACAGTACATCTTCACTTATATCCATGATACGTGAGCACTCTTGAATATAAATTTCCTTTTTTATTTGATCTGGAATCTTAGAAATACTATTTACAATATCTCTAATGGTCTCTGCTTTTTTTATAGGATCATTATTAGCTTCTTTGATAAGCAAAGACGCTTTGAACTGAATAAAATCTTTCGAATTGTCGTTAAGGTACGTTGTCAATTCTTCCAACGTATTTTGTTTTGCAAAGCTGTCGGGATCCTCACCTTCTGGGAAACCACAAACTTTGACATTCATACCTTGTTCTAGAATCAAATCTATACCTCTAATAGAAGCTCTTATTCCTGCAGCATCACCATCAAAGAGAACAGTGATATTATTAGTTAATCGATTAACTAATCGAATCTGTTCTGGTGTTAAGGCCGTACCAGAAGATGCCACAACATTTTTAATTCCAGTTTGGTAAAACTGTATGACATCGGTATATCCCTCAACTAAATAACAGTTGTCTTCTTTTGCTATAGATTGCTTAGCATGATAAATTCCATAGAGGATTTTACTTTTATGGTAGACCTCACTTTCAGGAGAGTTTAGATACTTGGCTGCTTTTTTATCTGAAGTTAATATACGTCCGCCAAATCCTAAAACGCGTCCGCTCATACTATGAATTGGGAACATCACACGCCCTTTAAAACGATCGAATTTCTTTTCAGGTTTCACGATAGTTAACCCTGTTTTTTCTAAAAATTCTAATTGGTAGCCTTTTTTTAAAGCTTCATCTGTGAAGGCTTGCCATTCATCTAACGAGTATCCTAAGTTAAATTGTTTTATTGTTTCATTTGTAAAACCTCGCTCTTTAAAATAACTTAAACCAATAGCTTGACCTTGATCTGTTTTAAACATAATGCGTTCAAAATAATCTTTGGCAAACTCATTAACTAGATACAAACTTTCACGCTCATTGGCTTCCTGCTTCTGTTCATCGGTTTGCTCAGTTTCTTCAATTTCAATATTGTATTTCTTGGCCAGATATTTTATAGCTTCCGGATAGGTAAAATGTTCATGCTCCATCAAAAATGTGACAGCATTCCCTCCTTTTCCGCTAGAGAAATCTTTCCAAATTTGTTTTACGGGAGATACCATAAAACTTGGAGAACGCTCATCACTAAAAGGGCTAAGGCCTTTAAAATTACTTCCTGCCTTTTTTAGTTGAACAAAATCACCAATTACCTCCTCTACTCGGGCGGTGTCAAATACTTGTTCTATGGTGGATTTTGAGATCAATTTCAGAAATAATAATAGAACCGTAAATTTAACAAAAAAGCTCCATTACTAAAGTAAATGGAGCTTTTTAATTGCATATATAGCTAGACTAATCCAAATCAAATCTAAATCCTATGGACAGATTATGCTGATCAAATGTTTGATCTTTAAACAGTGGGCTTAGGTCATACTTTGCATAAATTCCTAAAGTTCCATAGCCAACATAAGCGCTTAATCCATACACAAAAGGTGAAGCGTTATAACTACGTCTTATTTTTTCCTTCACGCGATCTCCATCTTCTTTAAATCGTAGTTTTTGTTGCGTTCCTATGTTAAATCCTGCATAACCACCTAAACCTATTTTGAAATGTCTTGCGGTGCTGTATCTAAAATAGCCCTTACGTTCTATTTTTTTTGAAGGCCCAAATTCAAAATGCAACGGAAACACCAAGTTTGTAATTCTAAATTCAGACTCTTTTAACTCACTAGGGAACGTTTCTAAAGTTGTTGTATTTCCATTTTGAACAAAATACCTATCATCTTTAGGTGTTAATTTATTCCACATAAATGAGAAACCATATTTTAAACGCACGGCGTTATTATCTTCAAATAGTCTTGTTTTCCATGCAATACCTAATTCTACAAATCCAGATTGCATAAAGGTATACTCATCTCCAATTTTTTGCCCATCTCCAATGGCATTGTTAAATCCAGCTGCAAATACGAGATCACTTGTTGTTCGCTTATCATACTTTCTTGGCTTCCGTCTTGAACTAACGTTAAGACCACCAAGCTTACTCAAACTAAAATTAAAGTGAACTTCGTCATCATCTCTATCATCATAATAGGCATCATTTCGCTTTAATAATTCAATTTTATTATCAATAATTGCAAGTCGGTTTTCAATATTAAGAGCACGTCTCTTTGCAGCTTCTTTTTTGAGTTGCTCTGCTTTGGTTTCTGTAATCTCACCTTTAGATAGACGTTCATTAATAACCTCTACCTCTGCTTTTAAGAATTCTCGCTCTTCATCTTGAATTTTTGTTTTTAGTCGTTCCAACGCGCTAATCTTGAAATTTACTTCTTTCAACAACGTTGTGTCTTTTTCTGTTTCTTGTGCACTCAAATTCGCTGTAATTAGGCATAGAGAGAGTAGCACTACGTACTTAGTAATAGTGTTCATAATGTTTGTTTTTAATTGATGATTATTTAATTGTTACGCTCGGCGACTGCAGTTTTTACCGTATTGTAACTGGATCTTAAAGCCTCAAATACTTTGGTTCTAAACGATTGTTCGAGATCGGCTTCAACGTCTTGAAGTAATGCATCTGCATCGACCGTTCGCGTTGTTTCGTTATAGATTCGTTGCTTTAAAATGTCTTTTTCTGCTTGTTTTAAAAGATCTTCTATTTCTTGACTGGTTACTGTTGTACCATCTGTGTCTAAAGCTTTTATTTGATTAACAACTTGAAGTACTTTTGCATCTTCAGGAGTTAATGTGTTTGTCGCAATAGCCTTCTTTTCGAAACTGTTTTCTTCATTCGCAATGGCAACAACAGCATTCAGGGATTTATGATCATTTACAATCTTGTCTTGTTTTACAACTGACGTTCTCTTTTGTTCGGAAACTTGAACTATTTGAGTATGGTCTTCTTGAATTAACTTCACTGAAGAGACATCCATTTTAGTCTCATTAGTTGTCTCAATAGCGTCTTCGTTTAAAATTTCAACAATCGCGTCTTTACGTTCTAGAGTTTCAGTAGGCTTAGGCATCTCTTTATTCTCAAGGTTTTCTTTAATCTCAGTATCTACAAGTATTGGTGAAACTGATTGTTCTTCTGAAGACTTGAAAAATAAGGTCGTTACAAAAAGTACGCCTACAATGCTCGCAGCAATACCTATATATAAAAACCAACTTCTTGAGTTTTTCTTATCATGAGTATCAAGCTGATTTGAAAGCTTATTCCAAGCATCAGTTGATGGCTGAATCGATCGCTTTTCTAACTTGTCTTTTATATTTTCTTCAAATTTAATTGGTGCCATAACTTGTTGTATTTATGTCCTTAATTTTTTTCTGAAGCATTTGTCTCGCTTTAAATAATTGTGATTTTGAAGTCCCTTGAGATATATTTAGTATCTCTGCAATTTCATAATGTTTGTAGCCTTCAATAGCATACATGACAAATACCATTTTATAACCTTCGGGAAGCTCATCTATGATTTGTTGAATTTGTGCCACTTCAATTTGAGATTCTACATTATTGTATTGCTCTTGAGTGAACGGTTCATCTTCAACTGAGAATTCGATATGCTTTTGTTGTCTTAAAAACGAAATTGATTCTCTTACCATAATACGCCTTAACCAACCTTCAAAACTTCCTTCATTTTTAAAATTCTTCAGATTTGTAAACGCTTTAAAAAAACCATTCAACATTACAGACTCTGCATTTTGCATATCTTTTACATAATATCTACATATACTTAACATTTTAGGCGCATGAATTTCAAACAATGTATGCTGTGCATCTCGCTTACCTTTAGCCGCTTTTTTTATTAGCGTAGTATTGTTTTTATGATGTAATTGAATGACTTTCAAAATAGCTTTCGTTTGGTCTTCTATTTATAAAGACGCAATAATGATGCAAATGGTTGCCCAATGCTTAAAAAAATTTACAATATATTGATTTTCAGATATATAAAATTTATTTTTTCCTATCAATAACATAGTTTACCATCAACTCAAGTGCAGTTTTATACTCAGATTCAGGGTATGATTTTAAGATTTGTAAGGCTTCAGCTTGGAACTCTTTCATTTTATTAACGGCATATTCGAGTCCGTTATTCGTTTTCACAAAAGCAATAACCTCTTTAACTCTCTTTTTATCTTTATTGTGGTTTTTAATTGAATTGATGAGCCAAGACTTTTCTTTCTTCGAGCAATTATTGAGTACATGAATAAGTGGCAACGTCATTTTTTGTTCTTTAATGTCAATCCCTGTTGGCTTTCCTATAGCTTCTTCACCATAATCAAATAAATCATCCTTTATTTGAAATGCCATACCGATAAGTTCTCCAAATTTTCTCATAGACTCCACATGATCTGAATTGGGTTTTACCGAGGCGGCTCCCAAACTGCAGCAAGCAGCAATCAATGTTGCTGTTTTTTGTCTGATAATATCGTAGTAGACTTCTTCGGTGATATCTAATTGCCTTGCCTTTTCAATCTGAAGTAATTCTCCTTCGCTCATTTCTCTAACGGCAACCGAAATAATTTTAAGCAAATCGAAATCATTATTATCAATAGACAACAATAGACCTTTAGATAATAGGTAATCTCCAATGAGTACGGCTATTTTATTTTTCCATAGGGCATTAATGGAGAAAAAACCACGTCTACGATTACTATCATCGACCACATCATCATGAACCAAGGTGGCTGTATGAATAAGTTCTATAACCGAAGCTCCTCTGTATGTACGTTCACTTACCTGACCATTATCAACCATTTTTGCTACTAAAAATACAAACATGGGACGCATTTGTTTTCCTTTTCGGTTAACAATGTAATGCGTAATTCGATTTAACAAGGCCACTTTACTCGACATAGAAAGTAGAAACTTTTGTTCAAAAAGTTCCATTTCATATGTAATGGGTTGTTTTATTTGTTCGGTAATCTTCAATTAGAGTGGCTATTCTTATCTGTGTTTTACAAAATTACTAATAAAGTAGGTATTGAAATTAAATACTGGTAATAATTCGTTAAAATTTAAATGTCAGAAATAGGCTATAACTTTATTTTGTATATTTAATAGTTAATTAATTAAAAATCCGAACTTTATGAAAAAAATTACTTTATTACTGTTATTATGTTTATGCACTCATTTGAGTTATTCTCAAATTCTTTTTGAAGATGACTTTGATGGCTCAGGTCCAGGTATCGCAGGTTGGACTGTAACTGATGTCGATGGACAAACACCTAATGCTGCTGTAAGTGAGTTTACAGCCGCTTGGATAGAAGTTGACAAGGATGCGAGTGGTTCAGGTGGCCCTAACTATGGTGGTCCTGCTGGAGATTTTGCTGTAGCCAGCACTTCTTGGTATACACCTGCAGGTACTTCTGATGACTGGCTAATTACGCCTCAAATTAATTTAACCTCTGATGCCACATTATATTGGGATGCAAAGGCGCAAGATGACGGTTTTCCTGATGGATACGAAGTTAGGTTATCAACGTCTGGAACGAATACGGCAACAGATTTTACCGAATTATTGTTTTCTATTGTGGCTGAAGATGCAGCATATCAATCAAGACAAGTTGATCTTTCTGCCTATACAGGACAAAATGTATACATCGCTTTTAGAAACAATTCTACCGATCAATTTGTATTACTAGTAGATAATGTTGAAGTTTCGGTAACACCTTCGTGTGTTGTACCAACAGATTTTACTGCTGGAACTGTAACTGCTACAACGTATGAAGTTACTTGGATGGATACCAATGCTGGTACGCCAAACTGGGAAATAGAATGGGGAGCAGATGGATTTACACAAGGCACAGGAACATCAGTAACTGGCTTAACATCAACGTCGTATACATTTCCTGGCTTAATGCCTGAAACAACATACAATTTCTTCATCAGAACAAATTGTGGTGGTGCCGAAGGTGATAGTGATTGGGTTGGACCAGTAGCATTTACAACCTTATTTGATTGTTCTACAATTGTATTACCACTTGATGAGAACTTTGTTAGTGAAAGCTCATTTAATTCTTGCTATGGTGTTGAAGATATAGATGCTAATGGTACAGCATGGATACAACAGGCATTAGACTTAGATGGTGATTTAACTGATGAAACGTTTGCTACTAATGGATCAAACGGACTTAACCCTAAAGATGATTGGCTAGTTTCTCCAGCATTTCCTATGACAATGGATGCGACTTATACAGTTGACTTCTCATTTAACGGAGCAAATACAGCAACTAACAATGCCAATGAAAGTTTAGAGGTTCTTATTTTAGACGGTCCTACATCATCAGCAAACGTTCTGGCTACACTTTACACTAATACTGGTATTGTACAAACTGGTGCTTTTGCAGAATTGGAAAACATGGCTACAAATATCGTTCAAGATTTTGATGCTACTGCAGATGGAACATTCCATGTGGCATTCCGTACAACGTCTCCAGCAAATAGTGGATTCTTATTATTGTTTAACTACAATATCGTAGAAACATTAAGTGTTGATGAATTTGACAGAAACAATTTTAGTTACATCTACAATAAAGACACAGATCAATTAACTCTTGAATCTACAAGTTTACCACTTGACAGCATGGAGTTATATAGTATCTTAGGTCAAAAGGTTGTGTCGAGAGAATTATCTCAAAATCGTGAGGTAGTTGACATGTCTCGTTTAACAGATGGTGTTTATCTAGCTACTGTAACCATTAATGGTAGTAGTAAAACATTTAAAATCGTTAAACAATAAATATAGATTCAACATCAAACAAAAAGAGCTGCAAATTGTAGCTCTTTTTTTATGTTTTATTTGCGAGTTGACCACATGCAGCATCAATGTCCTTTCCACGGGAACGCCTTACTGTAACTGTAATATTATGAGCTTCCAGCATAGATACATACATGTCTATAGCTTTGGAATCAGCCTGCTGAAACTCGCCATCATCTATAGGATTATATTCGATTAAATTGACCTTGCTAGGTGCGAATTTGCAAAATTTAATAAGAGCATCCACATCTTTTTTAGAATCGTTTATACCATCCCAAACCACATATTCATAAGTGATTCTATTTTTTGTTTTGGCATACCAATACTCTAATGCTTCCCTCAAGTCCTCCAACGGAAATGTAGCATTAAAAGGCATTATTGATGTTCGGGTTTCATTAATAGCTGAATGCAATGACACTGCCAGTTTAAATTTCACCTCATCATCGGCCATTTTCTTGATCATTTTAGGCACGCCTGACGTTGATACTACGATGCGTTTTGGTGACATTCCCAAACCTTCTGGAGATGTAATCTTATCAATAGCCTTGAGTACGTTTTTATAATTCATGAGTGGCTCTCCCATTCCCATAAACACAATATTACTCAAAGGTCTATTGTGATACAATCGGCTTTCTTTGTCGATTGCCACAACTTGATCATAGATCTCATCTGGATTTAGATTACGCATACGTTTTAATCGTGCAGTAGCACAAAATTTACAATCTAAACTACAACCTACTTGGCTTGACACACAAGCTGTTGTTCTATTTTTTGCTGGTATTAAAACCGACTCTACAATTAGACCGTCGTGTAAACGTACTGCATTTTTTATAGTACCATCGGCACTTTTTTGCATTTGGTCTACCTTAATATGATTGATTACAAAATGGGTTTCGAGTTTTTGACGTGTCTCTTTAGAGATATTAGTCATATCCTCAAAAGCATGAGCACCTTTACTCCATAACCATTCATAAACTTGGTTTCCTCGGAATGCCTTATCGCCTTCTCTTACGAAAAAATCCCGAAGTTGCTCCTTCGTTAATGCGCGTATGTCTCTTTTTTTAATTTCCATTTCTGGTGCAAAAGTAATGAAAGGAATAACGATATTCGATATTCGATTTATGATTTTATAGTGCCTTAACTCGCATTAGTGATGGAAGCGGCATCCTTTTGCCTCTTTTTGGCAAAAGATATAGCTGAGAGCACGACCCTTTTGGGAATGCCCAAATAAAAAGCCTCATGAAAACATAAGGCTTTAAATAGTATCATATTGTGCTATTAAATAATGAGCATCGCATCACCATAGGTGTAAAAACGGTACTTCTCTTTAACAGCTTCTTCATAAGCTTTTTTCATAAAATCGTGACCTGCAAACGCAGATACCATCATCAATAATGTTGACTTAGGTGTATGGAAATTAGTAATCATACTGTTGGCAATACTAAAGTCGTAAGGTGGAAAAATAAATTTGTTGGTCCATCCCGAAAACTCATTAAGTGTACCACTAGATGACACCGAACTTTCAATGGCTCGCATAGCTGTCGTACCAACTGCACATACACGCCTTTTTTCTGCAATTCCTCTATTGATAATATCTGTAGCTGGTTTAGTAATATAAATTTCTTCGCTGTCCATTTTATGCTTAGAAAGATCTTCCACCTCAACTGGATTGAAGGTTCCTAATCCAACATGCAATGTTACTTCAGGCAACTCAATACCTTTAATTTCTAAACGTTTAAGCAAATGTTTCGAAAAGTGTAAACCTGCTGTTGGAGCTGCTACAGCACCTTCATTTTTAGCAAAAATAGTTTGGTAACGCTCTTCATCTTCTGGCTCTACATCTCTTTTGATGTACTTAGGAAGTGGTGTTTCTCCAAGCTCTGTAAGCTTTCTTCTAAATTCACTGTAAGACCCATCATATAAGAAACGTAAAGTTCTACCTCTTGACGTTGTGTTATCAATAACTTCGGCAACTAATGTTTCGTCATCACCAAAGTAAAGTTTATTACCAATTCTAATCTTACGAGCTGGATCTACCAACACATCCCAAAGACGTTGTTCTTCATTTAATTCTCTTAATAAGAAGACTTCAATTCTAGCACCAGTTTTTTCTTTGTTGCCATATAAACGTGCTGGAAATACTTTGGTGTTATTTAAGATCATCACATCTCCTTCGTCAAAATAATCGATGATATCCTTAAATAGTTTATGTTCGATTGTTTGATTTTTTCTATCCAAAACCATTAATCTAGATTCGTCTCTTATGTCTGAAGGACGCTCTGCTAATAATTCTTCTGGAAGGTCAAAATTGAAGTGTGATAATTTCATGTGCTATTGTTTTATTTATTTTGATAAGTCTCGCGATAGTTTCAGCATTATCTTTTGCTGACTTCAAGAGTCTTATTTTTTTACAAGTTGCAAATATACAATCTCAAGATAGGGGTTGTCAAGTAAAACGCTGTATTTATTTGGAAAATTTAAATCCGAGCGTTTTTAAATCGTCCCAAAACGTTGGATACGATTTAGAAACTACCATGTGATCTTCGATATTTAAATTAGTTTTTAAGGCCAAAGGGGCAAAAGCCATAGCCATTCTATGATCATTATAGGTTGCGATAGTGACATTGTTTTTAATCAATGAAGGTATATAGAGATCAAGTGCATCTTCGGAAATATCAACTTTAGCATTTAACTTTTCTAGTTCATTTTGAAGTGCTACCAACCGATCGGTTTCTTTTATTTTAAGTGTATGCAATCCTGAAAGATGACAATTTACACCTAATCCGAGGCAGGTTACAGCAATTGTTTGAGCTATGTCTGGAGCGTTATTTAGTTGAAATTCTACAGCTTTTTCTTGAATGATCTCTACTTTTTTTAAAGTGATGGTATGATCTCCAAATACAGTGTCTACACCAAATGTTTTATAAATTTCTGCTAACACAGAATCGCCTTGTAACGAGTCTTGTTTATAGGATGACAATTTAATCTCTGTCCCTAAAGGACTCAATGCAATAATGCTATAAAAATAAGACGCCGAAGACCAATCTGACTCCACTACTAAAAGATCACATGATAGGTTTGAATGCTTAGGTTCTACCTTGATAACTTGATTTTCAAATGTTGTTTTGACTCCCACTTGATTGAGCAAATCTAATGTCATATTGATATAAGGAATAGACGTGATTTTTCCTTCTAAGGTCAATTCTAGTCCGTTTTCCAAACTTGAAGCAATAAGTAATAATGCAGAAATATATTGACTACTCACATTAGCCTTTAATGTTACTTTATCTTTTACTAGATAAGTCCCTTTAATTTTCAGTGGTGGACAACCATGTGCTTCGAGGTATGTAATTTGAGCACCTAATTGGTTTAAAGCATCCACTAATATTTCGATAGGTCGCTCTTTCATTCGGTCTGAACCAGTGAGTACCACCTCTCTACCTATTTGTTGGGCAAAGTAAGCCGTAAGAAAACGCATTGCAGTTCCTGCATGATGTACATCGATCACATCATCTACAGATATCAAGGCCTTTTGCATGACTTTGGAATCATCAGAATTTGAAATATTCTCTATGCTTAATTCTGGGTAGAGTGCCTGTAATAATAGTAATCTATTGGATTCGCTTTTAGAGCCCGTGACTATAATTTCGGATATGTTTCCGATTTGAGATTTGTAAAGCTGTAGTGTCATAAAAAAATTCCTGCTTGCGCAGGAATGGTTTATTTTAGTTTGTCGTTATTGTGATGTCTATCGTGATCTCGTTTGGCTTTTTTATCCATTTTTTTATCGAAAGCACTTTGCAGATCTATTCCTGTTTGATTTGCTAGACACAAAACTACAAAAACTACGTCTGCTAATTCCTCTCCTAAGTCCTTATCTTTATCACTTTCTTTTTCACTCTGCTCACCATAACGTCTCGCAATTATTCTAGCCACTTCGCCAACCTCTTCAGTAAGTTGCGCCATATTAGTGAGCTCGTCAAAATATCTTACGCCATGTGTTTTAATCCAATTATCAACATCCAGTTGAGCATTTTTAATATTCATGTTACACTTTTTTAAGTACGACTTGTTCCGATTGCTTTTCAACAATCTTTTCATAAAAATCTTTGAACACTTTATAATCGTCAGAATTTATAAAAGACGCATTCATCTCCAAAGAAATATTTAATTGAAGAAATTTACCACTTTCTTTAATGATATATGTAAACTTAGCATCATTATCTTTAAACTCATACGCTCCATTTTCTGGTAAGGATTCAACTTGATACCCATCTGGAATCATAATATTGATAACATACTTATCTTCAAATGGAAAGCTAAAATCGATTGGATATTGTCGCTCTTCTAATTTAAACGGACTCTCTTTTGTTGCCATAAAAAACATTGGTGAAAAATATAAATTTCCGCCGATATCATCTATCCCGTCGCTTAGCGTATAATCATACGACAATCTTATGGGCTGAGTAATATCCGTATCATTTTTATAGTCGATATTAGAAACCTCGATATCACCTTTGTTTTTTTCAAGACGTTTTCTGTGTTCATCTGTACTAATTCCGGTGTTACTCTTTCTATAAGATAAAGCCAAATGATCTGAAATGTTGCGTCTTACTTTTCCGTTAATAGTAAAATCTTCATTGATTTTTACGTTTAATGATGTAGATTCTGTTGATTTTCCTGATGGTCTTAAAGATACCCAACCTGAAGTTCCATCATCTTTTATTACACGGCCTTGCCAATTTAATGCACGTTGCGGCAATACATTAACCATACTATACATTTCGGTAGCATCAAATAAGGCATAACTATCTTGATTCTCCACCATACAAATCACATAATTAAAACCTTTACGTGTAGGAAACAAAGGAATACCGTTATTTTTTGTACTTACCAATACTGGGTTAGCATTCACGCCTTGGGAGCGCAACATTGCAATCAATAAAAGGTTGATGTCTGCTACATTACCTTCACCTTCTTTATATGCTTTACGTATACCTTTTTGTGCTCTAAAACCATATAATCCATTCCACTTTACCTTAGATTTTACAAAGGTTTGCAAGGCAAAACCTTTTTGAAAATCATCATTAACAGAGGCAACAAGTGATTGTATATCTTCTTTAAAAAAGCCAGATCTATTAAGCTGATTTCCAAAATCGGACTCGTCATATATGGATTTTGACACATTTTCCCAATTAGATGAAAATGATTTTTCTACAGCGCCATAATTGTTTAAAATTGCCGACAGTTCTAAACTCATTTTAGCTCTATAATTATTCATATTACCTGCGTAGGCCTCTCCTTTTAATGACGGAATATTTGTTTCGTTAGCCGAAAGCACATTGACTTTATATTCAAATGTACCGCTCGAATAATTTTTAACACTTCTAGATGCCTGATTGTTTTGAACTGTTCTTTTATAGGTAGCCGATTTGTTTTCAACAGTACTTTTGATATTCGGATAATAAAATGCTCTTGGATTCACTTTCTTATTATAGACATAATATTCTGGGCTTGCTATTCTCAAATCCAATTTATCAACGGGAATATTATATTGAAATACAATATCATCTATAGTCAAAAATGGAGAAATTACATCATAGGTGAATTCAATGACACAACCTTCATTAACATTAGGCATTGTAATAGTATTAATCTCTATAAAATCAGTGGCATCTTCTTCAAAAATACCCTCTTTTTTTAGTTTGTCTTTTTCAATCTTTCCGTTTACAAGATTATAAGTATACCCCTTTAATCCTGTCAATTTCTCTTTACTTCCTGCCCCAGCTTGGTACAAGAAAATCTTCTCGGTAGCAAAGTCAAAGCCATCTTTATTATATATTTTGATGCGTTCATGTATTTGTCGTCGTTGTACAAAACCTCTTTCATCAGTAAACTCGAAATAAATATTTTCATTCTTATATAATACAGCAGCGCTAGCGCTCGAATCTATTGGATGTTGCTTTTGAGCTAATTCTTCTTTAGACACTTTTCCAAATTTGTAATTTTGAGCCTTACTAGACATCGTAACTGCTACAAGCAGAATTAGTATTAATAGTTGTTTCATAGTTAGGTATATTGATTTAGTTAGTAGTTAGTACAACTTTAGTTTTATCATACTTCACAATAGTTGACATAAAAGAGCGGAAATCGTCGTACTCTTCTTTAGGATAATAGCCTTTATTTAAAATGTGTGTTCGTTTATAGACCAATTCATGTTCTGAGCGTTTTTCAATAGAGAACTTGTAAGTCCCAAATTTGTTGACTATTTCTATTGGATTTGGCATAGCTTCAACCTTAAGATCTGGAGCTATTTTAATAACAAACTCATCCACATCTTTATAGCCTCTTTCAATTTCAAAATCTAAAGTTCTGTTTTCGTAGCGCGTTGGAATACTTTTAATTCTGTTAAAAGCATTAGGTTGAAACAATAGACGTTTTCCAGTTTTGGTAACAAAACTAGATGAAGATACATTTACTTTTTCTGTAAACTCAACATGATCTTTATCGTTATTAAACTCTATATTTTCTACCGAAAGATTATTGATATAATCCCAATACTCTTTAAAATATAATTCTTGTTCTCGCAAAGGTCTTTTTTGAATACCTTCATGCTTTGCATATTGATAACCATAAGTTTTTATGGTAACGCTTCCAGAAATTTCTCCGTTTATCATAAGGTTAACATCTGCATTAGTCAACTGTAGGTTATCTTCTGTTTTATATGTTGTGGTGTGTACTATTTTACCACCTTCTGGTGTAATTAATAAAGCGTCTCGATCATCTGTAAAGCTTGCAATAAAACCAAACGGATTGGTTTGACTTGTACATTCTAACCAAATATCTTTCTCTTCATTAGGAACGCATAATACAACATGATTTCCTTCGGTAGCCGAAAATTCTTTATCTATACTCACCAAATCTTCATCACCATAAATCACTGCATAATGTGCTTCGACACCTACTTCTTTTAGTAATGCTTTGGTATAGTTTGATAATCCTTTGCAATCGGCATAACCCAAGCGCTCAACATCTTCTGCCAACATAGGTTTCCAACCACCAATACCTACTTGAACACTTATATAGCGTGTTTTTTCTTGCATATAGTTGTATACAATTCTAGCTTTTTCAATATCAGAAGTTGCATTTTTTGTGAGTGCTTTTATTTCAGTTTTTACAGCATCTGGTAGGGCTTCTGTTCCCGATAAAAGTTCGTCATGCATCCATTTCCCAAAATCTTGCCAGTTGTTATTAATACCTCGTACACCTTCCATTTCAAATTCGGTTAATGCAACTCTCAAAACGGGAGCAAATGTCCTAAAAGAAGGACTATACGCTTCAGGCTTTAAGGACGTTAAATTTTTGGCTGTGTAATGATGGTCACTATGCTTTTCGATATTATAATTTTCAAGGTTGATGGCTTTAGTTTTCAACTCAACACCCGAGTTATTAGTGATTTTATATTCTGAATTCTGAGCACTGACATAAAATCCGTTTATGGGACTCCAACTAGGAAAAAATGCTGTACTCGTATACTCAACTTCTACTTCATAAGATACTGTATATGGATAACTAATTGGTGTATATTCCAGATACTTCACTCGACTATCAGAATATAATGTACCTCCACTTACGGCACTAACATCTTCAAAGTCCTTTTCCTTGAACTTTTTGATTTCATTCCCGTTTTTATCATATATCCTAGCTTCTAATGTTTTAATTTTTATGCGTTTATCGTAAGACTCTACAGTTCCCTGATGTCTTATTCCGCCTTCATTAAATACTGTGACAATACGTTTTCTTTTGTATATAAATTTATTGTAAGCCTTGACTTCAATATCTGTTTTGTCATACCTGATGACCGCATTTGATTTGATTTTTAATTCAAATGGAATCGTTGATGATTTATATAAGTCGGCCTCTTGGGCAAACGACATTGAAGACAGTGATGTTAAGAATAACATCACTAAAATTTTGAAGGGCATTCTTTAGAGTTTTTATTAATAGCTAATTCAAATATAATTGTTTTACTTTAACAAAATGTGTAAAAAACGGAAAAGCAATTACACAACTACAATATAGACTTTTTTCTCTTTTTAAACACATATAACGTAATTAAAATAATACAACATGGAATGCCTATATATTTAAATTCACTAACAATAACACGAAGACCCCATTCTGAAAAAAACCGTTCAATACCTAATGGCGATACTTCAATCACTCTATATGGAAAAAAATGTCTGGAATTTTCAAAAGGAATAAAAAATCCAACGCCTCTTCCTCCCGTAGTCATAGCATCTAATATTCCATGAGATATGGTCGATAAAAAAATAACTATAGCGAAGATTAGTTTTCTTGTTTTTCCGAAGATAACAGCTAGTAAAACGCTCCAAGTCAATGCAAACACAATAGAATGTGTAAACCCTCGATGCCCTAATGGATGCATATAATCTATGCCAAATCTAAAAGATAGCACGTCCAAATCTGGAAGTATTGCAGAACCAATAGCTAGAAATACCAATAATGTATTAGATTTTGAATCTAAAACTTTTGCTGTAGTATAGGCTACCAATCCATGACCAAAAACCGATGCCATTATGTTTTGTTTTTTGTATCAATAATTATAGTCACAGGACCATCATTAAGTAGTTCTACTTTCATATCTGCGCCAAACTCGCCTGTCTGAACCACTTTACCCAAATCGCTTTCTAATTGTTTTACAAAAGCTTCATATAACGGAACAGCAATATCTGGCTTAGCGGCATAAATATAGCTAGGTCTATTGCCTTTTTTGGTACTGGCATGAAGCGTAAATTGGCTTACAACGATAGCCTCTCCATCAATTTGAAGTATTGACTTATTCATGACACCATTATCATCTGAAAAAATTCGGAGATTGGTAATTTTGTTAGATAGCCATTTAATATCTTCTTGTGTATCGTCATTGACTATCCCTAGAAGAATAAGTAAACCCGATTGGATATTGGCCACTTTTTGCCCATCAATGGTGACTGAAGCTTGAGATACGCGCTGGATGACTGCTTTCATTACTCTTTTACTTCGTTTTCTTAGTTTATGATAAATTGTAAATTAAGTGCATTGGCTTTTCTTAACTCATATTTTATATCTGAAACGATTCCCATTGTAGTGTCTTCATCAATCTTTAATTTGATATAAAACTGAGACCTTTGAACAGAGTCTAAGTGCTTTGTTTTGCTTTGAACGGCAGGAATAATATCTGATATTTCAGCAGCTTTCCCATCAATTGTTATAGCATCTGGATTGGAGGTTGTCTCAATGGTTAAAAAAATTGATTTGTCAACAATCGTACAAGACCATAATATTAAGCTCAAAATAATAACAGCAGACTTTTTATTCATAATTATCGGTTCGGTAATGTTCCTCTTCGCCTTCTAAAATTTGGAGATAACTTCTATATCTGGAATAGGCGACTTCATCTTTATCTAATGCATCTTTCACAGCACATTTGGGTTCTTCGATATGCAAACAATTATTAAACTTACAGTCTTGCTTGAGTTCAAAGAATTCTGGGAAATAATCACCTACTTCTTCTTTATCCATGTCTACGACACCAAAGCCTTTAATTCCTGGTGTATCAATAATTTTAGCATCAAAGCTCAAATCAAACATTTCGGCAAATGTTGTGGTATGCTGTCCTTGACTGTGTTGGGTTGAAATGGATTTAGTTTTGAGATCTAAACCAGGTTCTATAGCGTTAACCAATGTTGATTTCCCAACACCTGAATGACCTGCAAACATACTCACTTTACCAACCATAAGTGATTTTACTTTGTCGACATTCTTTCCTGTTTCTGCTGAAATTCCAATACATTCATAACCAATCTTTCGATACACATGAGCCAGATAGCGTACCTCATCTAGCGTCTCTTCATTATAGGTATCAATCTTATTAAACAACAGAATTGTTTTTACTGAATACGCTTCGGCTGTGACCAAAAATCGATCAATAAAACTGGTAAATGTTGGTGGATTATCAATCGTAATTAGTAAAAATACCTGATCTACATTTGAAGCAATAATATGCGTTTGCTTAGACAGGTTAACAGATTTACGAACAATATAATTGACACGATCATGAATGTTATGAATCACGCCTGTAGTTTCATCGTTATTGGTTTCTAATTCGAAATCGACATGATCACCAACCGCAATCGGATTGGTACTTTTAATGCCTTTAAGACGAAACTTTCCTTTAATTCTACATAGGTATGTAGCACCCAAATCGGTTTTAACGGTGTACCAGCTTCCAGTTGATTTATAAACAATTCCTGTCATTACAACAAAGATGCTAATAATTAGCCTTTAAACCAATAAAAAAAGACTGACGCTTGTCAGTCTTTTGTCGACTAAACCCGTATTGCTTTTTTTGAAGCTATCGTTTTTCCGTTGGATTGTAAATTGATAATATAAATACCTGAAGGTTGATTTGATAAATCGACACTCACATTGGAGTCGAGGTTTTTATATGTTGAACTTAAAATAATTCGACCTGTGAGATCGGCTACAACTACTTTTACATCAGAAAAGTCATCATTGGATTTGATATTGAATATACCATCTTTTGATGGGTTTGGATACAACATTATTTCGTTTTGTTCTTTATCTTTAATGTACCTAGGCTTAATCAAAACTCCTACTGAACTGCATCTGTAACGTTCTCCACAGATGTAAGATTTACTACAATAATGTGGCGCATAAGCAACTACGACAACTTCTGCCAATTCCTCATAATCTTTTAGAGTAATATTCAATTTCTTTTGCTTGCCAACAACAATCTCTTGTGTGCGATATCCTAAATTTGATATTTGCAATGTATCAGTTGATTTTGCCTCAATACTAAAGCGTCCTTTTTCATCTGCTAAAACACCTTTGCTTGAATGCTTAATCATAATGTTTGAAAATGGGACGTCGTCGTTTCCATCTGAAATGGTTCCTTTAATGGTTGTTTGTGCAAAAGAAGACAAGCTTAAAAATGTTGTCAATGCTAGTACTATCTGTTTCATGATTCAATTTATTTGGTTGATACATCAAACCTAATTGAAATAGAAATCAACTGAAACCGATAATGAGTGAACACTACATTTTGATTAGTAAACGTGCAAAAAAAAGCCTCAATATGTTTGAGGCTTTTAAGTTTATCCGTTAATAATCTTTTCTTGGTGATTGATAGATTCTTGGTGAATGGCTTTAAACACGCGTAAGATAAATTCTTCGCTCAAGTTCTTCTCTTCGCCTTGCAGGATCATTTTACCAAGAATTTCATTCCAACGTTTGGTTTGTAAAACAGCAACGTTTCTAGACTTCTTTAACTCTCCAATACCATCTGCAACGATCATACGTTTGCCTAACATTTCAATTAATTGATGATCTATCACATCAATCTTTGTACGAAGCGTATTCAATGCATTCTTGAATTCTGCTTCATTATCTGTTTCCTTTCTAATACGTAAATCTTCGGTATACTTGATTAATGTATCTGGTGTAATCTGTTGAGCAGCATCACTCCAAGCTTTATCTGGATCGTAATGCGTTTCTATCATTAAGCCATCATAATTAAGATCAAGGGCTGTTTGACAGAGATCGAAAATAATATCTCGACGACCAGCAATGTGTGATGGATCCAAAATTAAAGGTAAATCAGGAAAACGGTTTTGAAGGTCAACTGCAATTTGCCATTCTGGATTATTTCTGTAACGTGTTTTTTCATAAGTTGAAAAGCCTCTGTGGATGACACCTAGATTTTTTACATCTGCCGTATGAAACCGTTCTACAGCACCTAACCACAATGCCAAATCTGGATTTACAGGATTTTTAATCAATACTGTTTTATCGGTTCCTTTTAAAGCATCTGCGATGTCTTGCACAATAAACGGACTCACAGTGGTACGAGCGCCAATCCATAAAATATCAACATCGTGCTTTAAGGCTAAATCAACATGATGTGCATTAGCAACTTCGGTTGTGATCATCATGCCTGTTTCCTCTTTTGCCTTTTGTAGCCATTTCAAACCCAATGCACCTACGCCTTCAAAATTTCCAGGACGTGTTCGAGGTTTCCAGATACCAGCTCTTAATACTGTAGCATCACTATCTTTTAATTGGTGCGCAATTTTTAAAACCTGCTGCTCAGTTTCGGCACTACATGGTCCTGCAATAACAAGCGGATGTTCTAATCCGAACTTATCTAACCATGCTCTCAACGCTTTCTTATTCTCCATAATTTTCTATTAAGCAATTCCTTTTAATATCTCTTTTATATGATTTGTATTTTTCATTTCGTTATAAATCTCATCAAAATCATCGGCTTCCATCAACGCTTTAAATTGTTTCAAATTGGCGATGTATTCTTCTAATGTTTCAATAACATGCTCTCTATTTTGTTTAAAAATTGGCGTCCACATTTCAGGAGAACTTTTAGCCAAACGTACAGTACTCTCAAAACCACTTCCAGCCATATCAAAAATATCGCGCTCGTTCTTTTCTTTTTCTATGACTGTTTTACCCAACATAAATGAACTGATGTGCGATAAATGAGACACATAAGCAATATGTTTGTCATGAGCTTCCGGATTCATATATCGAATACGCATACCTAAGTCTGAAAATAACTGCAAAGCTTTCTCTTGTAATTTAAATGTGGTTTTCTCAACCTCACAAATAATGTTCGTTTTCTTCTGAAACAAATCTCTTATAGCTGCTTTAGGTCCAGAAAATTCGGTTCCGGCAATAGGATGTGTCGCCAAAAAATTACGACGTCTTTTATGATCTTCAATAGCTTTACAAACAGGAAGCTTGGTTGAACCAACATCAATCACCAATGTTTGATCTGAAATAACATCTAATATTTTTGGTAACTCAAGAACTGCCTTATCAACTGGAATAGCGAGCACTACCATATCGGCATTATGCAAATCATCATACGATGCTTCATCTTCAATAATATTGAGCGCAATAGCTTGCTGTAAGTGATCGTTATTAGCATCAATTCCAAAAACGCTTGCCTTGTTGTAATTAGATTTAATATCTAATGCCAAACTCCCGCCAATTAATCCTACACCAATTATGTAAATGTTATTCATATGCTATGTCAATCTTGCTAGTGCTTCTTCCAACTCATCTTGAGGCGCACATAATGAAATTCTTATATATCCATTTCCATTACTTCCAAAAATAGTTCCTGGTGTAATAAAAACAGACCTCTCTTTCAGTATTAAATCTATATACTCTTCGGCATCTAAATAGTCGGGCAATTTTGCCCAAACAAATAAGCCTGTCGAACCTTTATCATAGGTACAATTAAGTGCCTCGGCTATCTGCCATGCAATTTTTCTACGTTGCTCATAAACACTATTGAGACTTAAAAACCAAATATCAGAGCAGTTTAAAGCTTCTATTGCGCCTTTTTGAATCCCTAAAAACATTCCAGAATCCATGTTACTTTTTACGCGTAATACAGCGTTGATGTACTCACTTTTCCCTAACAACATACCTACACGCCAACCTGCCATATTAAAGGTTTTACTTAGTGAATTTAATTCCAAACACACCTCAGAAGCTCCGTTATATTTAAGAATACTTCTTGGGTATTTATTCAATACAAAGCTGTATGGATTATCATTAACAATCAAAATATCATTTCGCTTTGCGAATGTTATCAAATCTTCAAATAATTTATTTGTAGCGACAGCTCCAGTTGGCATATGGGGATAATTCACCCACATGAGTTTTACCTTTTCAAGGCCTCTTTTTTCTAAAGCAATAAGATCTGGCAACCAATTATTATCTTCGGTAAGATCATAATGCACAGGCGTTGCTCCTACCAAATTAGTCACCGATTGATATGTTGGATACCCTGGATTTGGAATCAATACCTCATCGCCTTCATTTAAAAAGGCCATAGATATATGCAAAATCCCCTCTTTGCTTCCCATAAGTGGAAGGATTTCGGTCAACGGACTTAACGGTACATTGAAGTGTCTTTTATAAAAATTGGCAATAGCCTCCCTTAATTCTGGTATCCCTTGATAACTTTGATATTTATGTGCTCCTTCTTCATTAAACGTCTCCACTAATGCATTGAGTACGCGCTCTGGCGGATTTAAATCTGGGCTACCAATACCTAAATTGATAATTGGTTTCCCTTGAGATTTAAGTAACCTCACTTCTCTTAATTTTTTTGAGAAGTAATATTCTTCAACGTTTTGTAATCGGTTAGCAATCTGAATCATTGTCTTGCATTTTTATATTCTCCCAATACTTTAAACTCTTGAGCCATTATGTTCATTACAGACTTAGCTTTTTCGAAATCTTTATAAGAGTCAAAAGTTAAATCTACAAAAAAAGCATACTTCCAAGGTGTTTCAATTTTTGGGAGTGATTGTATCTTGGTTAAATTTAACTTACAATCACTTAATACGTTTAAAATAGTCGCCAAACTTCCTCTTTTATGGTCTAATTCAAATTTAACTGAGGCTTTGTTGATTTCATCTTCAGAAATTTCAGAGTTTTTTGTCTTAACAACTACAAATCGTGTTTCATTGTGCTTAATGGTTTGAATGCTTTCTGAAATAATCTTTAATTCAAACAATCGTGCTGCTAATTGAGATGCTATTGCTGCAACGTTTTTAATTTGATGTTTCTGAATGCGTTGTGCTACTTCAGCTGTATCTTTATCTTCAATGAGCTTAATATGTGGATATTGCTTAAAAAATTCTTTGCATTGTAACAGTGCCATTGGATGCGAATATACTTCTTCAATATCGTTAATAGTTTGGTTTGGCAATGCCATTAAATGATGTTGAATATCTAAATAATGCTCACCAACAATGTGTAACCCTTTTGTGTCTATTAAGGCATAATTTGGAATGATCGAACCTGCAATCGAATTTTCAATTGCCATAATTGCAGCATCACTCGTACGTGTCAATAAACTATCGACTGTTTTATCAAACGTCAAATACTCATTAACATCAACCAATTGATTAAAAAACTGCTGTGATACAATGTGATGAAATGATCCTTTTATTCCTTGTATGGCTACTGATTTTATCATAAAAAAAGTCCCGATTTTCATCGAGACTCATATTAAATTTATTCTTAATAAATTATACATATAACGTCTCTTTCTTTTCGTTAAAAAAGAAATAAAACCAGTTATAATATGTGTAATTTAAAGTGTTCATGCGTTATTGAGTTGCTAATGTAATTATTATTTTAAGAAATCAAAATTGTTATAACATATTTTTGAGTTTTTCGTTTCAGTTTTAAAGAATTCATAATTTAAAGGTAGCCATTGGTTATAATTACTATTTTTGACTAAATAATTTTGGTATATGTCTATAGAAGTTGAAAAACATCTCTAAAGTTTACGGTGAGCAAAAAGCACTTGACAGTATTTCTTTTTCTGTCAACACGGGTGAAATTGTAGGTTTTTTAGGTCCGAATGGCGCTGGAAAATCGACACTTATGAAAATCTTAACCACCTATATCAATGCGACTGAAGGTGTTGCCACAGTAAGTGGCTTTAACGTTGAAGTTGATAAAAAAGACGTACAAACTAGCGTAGGTTATTTACCAGAGCATAATCCATTGTACCTAGACATGTACGTTAAAGAATATTTGACCTTTAACGCTGGGATTTATAAAACACCAAAATCTAGAATTAATGATGTCATTGAATTAACTGGTCTTACTCCAGAAGCACATAAAAAGATAGGACAATTATCAAAAGGTTACAGACAACGAGTAGGTCTAGCCAATGCTCTTTTGCATGATCCGTCGGTTTTAATTTTAGATGAACCAACAACAGGTCTTGATCCAAACCAATTGGTAGACATTAGACATCTTATTAAAAATATTGGCAAAGACAAAACCGTATTCTTATCTACTCATATTATGCAGGAAGTAGAAGCCATATGTGATCGTGTGATTATCATAAATAAAGGACAAATCGTTGCCGATAAAAAATTAAAAGAGTTAAGAGATGACAAGGAGCAAACCGTTATCGTAGAGTTTGACTATCGTGTAGAAGATGCTTTTTTACTTAAACTTCCAAATGCTAAACATGTTAAGAACACACATGATTTTATTTACGAAATCACATTCGCAACAGGAGATGACATGCGTTCTCATGTATTTGATTTTGCACATGACAATGAATTGAAGATTCTTCAGCTTAATCAAAAAAATGCTAGTTTAGAAAGTTTGTTTAGAGAGCTTACCTCTTAATCGAATAATTAATATGGGCGAATTCTTGATAGAACTCATTGCACAATTCTTTGCAGAATTTATACCAAATTTATTAAAACCAATTGGTGCTGCTATCAAATGGTTTGTTTATCTGGGTAAAAGAAAATATAATGATATATTAGAAGAACGATGGAATACTATATTAGGCTTCTTCGGATTTATGTTTCTCCTATTCTTGCTCATATATTGTATAATTTAATTACTCAAAAATAAGCTGCCCTGTATAGAATTGTTCTACATCAACAACTAAAGGCGTGTTGACCAGAATAACATCACCAGTACTTCGTATTTCTCCAGTTATCGATTGTTGTGCATTAATGATCATATCATTACTACTTCGTTGAAATATATCAACATCTTGGGCTATCAAATGACGCCCTTCAAATCTAGCATCTCCAGAGAAAAATCGTATGTTGGCCGTATCTACTTCCCCTGAAATAAAACATGTTGAGAGGTTATTTACAATAACTGTAAATGTGTTGCAATCAATTTCTAAAATAAAGTTACCATCGGTATTTACAGCATCTTCTTCTTCAAAATCTTCAGAAATCAATTCTAAATTAGTGTAGCTCAATACACCGTTGCTACGAACTGGCAAACCAGATCCATTTCTAATTTGAGTAATATTTGGTGCACTCACAAACACTTTAGTAACGCCATAATCTCGAGTTAAATTACAGGCATTATTATTGTGAAGCTCCAGTCTGCCATTAATGACTTTTACCTCAATATCATTAAGTAAATACTCTCCAGTTTGAACAGTTACCTTTTGAGTCGCCGCATCTGTAAGTATTAACTCTACACGCGGAAAAATCGTAATTTGAGTAAACGTATCTACATTAAATTCTTGCTCTACAATATCACCAGTATTTTGAAAACAATCAGGTACATTTTCACCATTGCAAGAGAATAATAAAAGCATAAAGCATGCGATGTAAACTAGTTTTTTCATAATCGTATTCCTATTCCAAATTCAACAGCCTCGGCCTTAGCTCCATGAGATTTTAACGTTATAGCTCCAAATATTTTATCTCCAAAATAACGCTTTAAACCAATCCTATTATAAACACGTCCTTCAAAATCATAAGGATAATATACGTAATAACCCAATTGTGAAATAAACGACATTTTATTAATAAATAGTTCGTGTCCAATAAAAACACCAACACGTTTCCAATCTTCATCACCACTGACATTTAGTTCAGGAAACGCTACAGAATAGAAGTAAATGAGCTCTTTTAAAAATTTAGAGAAAAAGACATCAGTTCCAACTTGTATGGCGCTTTTTCGGTTTAAGCGCTTATCGGCATAAGCTGAGACTATATAAAATGGATATTGCCCAATATTGATAATATCACTTTCATTGACACCACTTCTAAAGGCTATATTATATTTGATTGGTTCTTTATATGTTTTCTCTTCGGAAGACGGGATGTAGTCCTGTTTTTTTTCATAATCGAACAGATAATTAGCTCCAACATTAAACACAAAGGTATTTGTTGAATTGTTTGGTGCTCTAAAATTGGCATTAGAATAATGAATTACAGAAATACCAGCCTGAACTCCAAAACCTTTAAAGATATTCTCCTTTTTATAATTAAGCATGGCATAGGTTGTACTCATTAAATCTGAACCATATGCATTATTTATAAAGTTGGTTTCTTTGTCGTACGGATTTGTGGTATACGCTATTCCTTGACCTATTCTAAAGTTTAAGTTCCGTTTTAAAAAATAAAAATTATAGTGAGCGTATAATCCATAATTCTCACCAAGAAAGCGGTTTTTCATATCTTGGTATACAAACGAAAATCCCCAATCTGGATAATTATATCGGCTTTCCCAATCTTTAAATCCGAACGTTTTTCTATTATAACTTAAAATGAACCCTGTTGGATGATCTGTAATCAAATGAGAAATATCTGGGTTATGCTCCAGAATAGTTCCGTAGAAGGTGTTTATATCTAGAGTAAACAGCTTAGGGTCTTCCTCTTGAGCAGATACAGCTATAAAAAGCAAACAAAAAACGCAGTTAAAAAAACGCTTCATTCAATTTAGTTATGCCACAAAAATAACAGAATAATCAAAACACCTGCGAAGCAACCGCTTTAATATTATCACTTTTCCCCATTGAATAATAATGTAAGACAGGAATCCCTGCTTTTTGAAGTTCTTTAGATTGTTGTATACACCATTCAATTCCAACTTGACGTACAGCTTTATTATCCTTGCATTTCACAATTTCTATAATAAGATCTTCAGGAAGATCTACATGAAAACGATGTGGAATTAAATTAAGTTGCTTCTTTGTGGCTATAGGTTTTAATCCAGGAATTATAGGAACAGTAATCCCTTCGTTTCTACATTTTTCAACAAATTTGAAGTATTTATCATTATCAAAAAACATTTGCGTCACAATATAAGTAGCGCCTTTTTTTATTTTCTTTTTGAGGAAATGAATATCGCTATCCAAACTAGGTGCTTCAGCATGTTTTTCGGGATAGGCAGCAACGCCAATACAAAAGTTAGTTGGTGAGGAGTTTTCCAATTCTTCATCAAGATAATTGCCTTGATTTAAGTCGGAAATTTGAGTTACCAAACCACTCGCATATTCATGACCATCTTTTTCTGGTTTAAAATAGGTTTCGGTCTTTACGGCATCACCGCGAAGTGCCATAACATTATCAATCCCTAGAAAATCAAGATCAATAAGGAAATTTTCGGTGTCTTCTTTTGTAAATCCGCCACATAAAATATGAGGAATCGCATCGACACCATATTTATTTTGGATCGCTGCACAAATTCCAACAGTTCCGGGACGTTTTTTTACAATTTGCTTTTTGAGTAATCCATTACCAGCATCTTTAAAGGTATACTCTTCACGATGATAGGTCACATCAATAAAAGGTGGTTTAAACTCCATTAACGGATCTATATTATCAAAAATGGATTGAATATGCTGCCCTTTTAAAGGTGGTAAAATCTCAAAGGAAAATTGTGTATTTCCGTTGGCATTTTTTATGTGTTCGGTAACTTTCATACTATGGTGTTGATGTGAGATATGCTATGAGCAAAGACACTGTGGTTAACACTAATAATTGCAATGCAAATCTTATTTCTAGTTTATATTTTTTCATCATCTTGACTGTTTTGTTCAATACAAGATTAGGTTTTAGTTGCTATCTTATAGTAAGCTTAGTTCTAAGAAATTGTTAAGTTTCTGCCAGATTCGGATTGAGCCATTTTCTTGCTTGATCTTCACTAATCTGTCTACGTTTTGCATAATCCTTTAATTGGTTTTCAGTTATTTTTCCCAATCCAAAATATTTAGCTTCGGGATGTCCAAAGTAATAACCACTTACACTAGCAGCTGGCCACATCGCTAAACTCTCGGTAAGCTTAACACCTATGTGTTCTTCTACATCCAATAAGCGCCATAAAGTTGTTTTTTCTAAATGATCTGGGCATGCTGGATAACCAGGTGCTGGTCGAATGCCCTTATAACTTTCTTTGATTAATTCTTCATTACTAAGATGTTCGTCTAAGGCATAAGCCCAAACATCTTTTCTTACATGCTCATGCAAGTACTCTGCAAAAGCTTCTGCCAATCGATCAGCTAATGCTTTAATCATAATAGAATTATAGTCATCATTAGCGGCTTCAAACTGTTCAGCTAATTCATGAGTACCAAAACCTGTAGTAACGCAAAAACCACCAATATAATCCTGTATTCCTGAAGTTTTTGGCGCGATAAAATCAGCCAGTGCTATATTTGGAACACCGTCTCTTTTTTTAAGCTGTTGACGAAGCGTTAAGAAGGTGGCTTGTACATTTCCGTTATCATCATACACTTCAATATCATCATCATTAATCGTATTGGCAGGAAATAGCCCAAAAATAGCTTTTGCTTTTAGGAGTTGTTCTTCCAAGATTCGTTTCAGTAAGTCCTGTGCATCTTTAAACAAATCTTGCGCTTGCTGTCCAACAACAGAATCATTTAAAATATCTGGAAATTTCCCATGGAGATCCCAGCTTCTAAAAAACGGACTCCAATCTATGTATGCTTCTAATTGTGCCAGATCAAAATGGTCTATAACTTGAATTCCTAATTGTTTTGGCTTTACAATTTCCGAAGTCGCCCAATCAATTTGATATTTACGTTGTCGTGCGACATCTATTGAGATATATTCTTTTCGTTTTCCTCGCGTTAAAAACTGTTCTCGAAATTTGTCATACTCCTCACGAATTTGAGCTTTGTAAGCTTTATTATCCTTTTGCAATAAATTACCAACAACAGTAACTGCTCTTGATGCATCATTAATATGCACAACCGTATGGTTATAATGAGGTGCGATTTTTACAGATGTATGTGCTTTGGATGTGGTAGCACCACCAATGATTAATGGAATCGTTAAATTCTCCTTTTTCATAGCTTTAGAGAGATAAACCATTTCATCAAGTGATGGCGTTATTAATCCACTTAATCCTATAACATCTACATTTTCTTTGACTGCTGTTTCTATAATTTTTTCAGGAGGGACCATAACTCCTAAATCGATAATTTCATAATTATTACAACCCAAAACCACACTCACAATATTCTTTCCTATATCGTGTACGTCTCCTTTTACAGTAGCCATTAATATTTTACCTGCAAACGCTTGTTTCCCATCTTTTTCAGCTTCAATAAAAGGTTGTAAATAAGCCACTGCTTTTTTCATGACACGTGCAGATTTTACGACTTGAGGCAAAAACATTTTTCCGCTACCAAAGAGATCACCAACCACATTCATTCCTATCATCAAATGACCTTCAATAACCTGAATAGGTTTAACAGATAATACACGAGCCTCTTCAACATCCTCAACAATAAAAGCGTCGATCCCTTTAACTAAAGCATGTGTAATACGTTCTTGTAAAGGTGCGTTTCGCCATTCTAAAACCTTAGTATCGTCTTCTTTTTTTTGTCCTTTTACAGTTTCGGCAAAATCTAGTAAACGTTCGGTAGCATCTTCATGCCTATCAAACAACACATCTTCAACATGCTGTAATAAATCCTTCGGAATTTCATCATAGACCTCTAATAGTGTTGGATTCACAATGCCCAGAGTCATACCATGTTGAATAGCATGATATAAAAATGCAGAGTTGATTGCTTCACGAACAATTGTATTTCCTCTAAATGAGAATGAAACATTACTCACGCCTCCCGACACATTTGCATGAGGTAAATGTTCACGAATCCATTTTGTGGCTTTAAAAAAATCTAAAGCATTTAAACGATGCTCATCCATACCAGTAGCTACGGGGAAAATATTAGGATCGAAAATAATGTCTTGTGGTGGGAAATTGACCTGATTAACCAAAACATCATAAGAACGCTTACAAATATCAATACGTCTCTGATATGTATCTGCTTGACCAACCTCATCAAAAGCCATAACAATCACCGCTGCTCCATAGCGTTTGATTAATTTTGCCTGACGAATAAATTCATCTTCACCTTCTTTTAAGCTAATTGAATTAACCACACATTTACCTTGAACCACCTGTAATCCAGCTTCAATAATATCCCATTTTGAGCTATCTATCATAATTGGAATGCGTGCAATATCAGGTTCTGAAGCGATAAGGTTTAAAAACTTAATCATGGCATACTTCCCATCGAGCATGCCTTCATCCATATTAACATCTAAAATTTGGGCGCCTCCTTCAACTTGATCTCTAGCAACATCGAGAGCTTCATCATATTTCTCTTCTTTAATCAATCTGAGAAACTTTCGAGATCCCGTCACATTGGTACGTTCTCCAACATTGATGAAATTACTTTCAGGAGTCACCACCAAAGGTTCAAGACCAGATAAGGTTAAATATGTGTTACGTCTTGCCATTATACTTCAATATTAATCTGTCTAGGTTTATAATTTTTAGCGACTTCTGCAATAGCTTGAATATGTTTTGGGTTTGTCCCACAACAACCACCAATGATATTTATCAAACCATCGTTTAGATAATCTTCTATTAATTCCTGCATTTGCATCGCAGACTGATCGTATTCCCCAAAAGCATTTGGTAATCCTGCATTGGGATGTGCCGAGGTATAAAATTCGGTTTCATAAGACAATCGCTGCAAATAAGGCTTGAGCTGTTCTGCGCCTAGGGCACAATTAAAACCAACACTCAATAAAGGCACGTGTGAAATAGAGGTTAAAAATGCTTCAACGGTTTGACCAGATAAGGTTCGCCCTGAAGCATCAGTAATAGTTCCAGATACCATAATTGGTATATCGATTTGACGCTCTTCCTTAACTTCTTCAATTGCAAATAAGGCCGCTTTAGCATTGAGTGTATCAAAAATGGTCTCAACCAATAATACATCTACACCGCCATCAATCAACGCTTCTACCTGTTCTTTGTAAGCAATACGCAACTCTTCAAAAGTTATGGCTCTATATTCTGGCTTATTAACATCTGGCGACATACTCGCTGTCTTATTTGTTGGTCCGATGCTTCCAGCTACAAATCGAGGTTTTTCAGGATTTGCTTTTGTAAACTCATTGGCAACTTGTTTTGCGATTTTAGCCGACTCATAATTGAGTTCGTAAACCAAATCTTCCATTTGGTAATCTGCCATGGCAATTGTTGTTCCAGAGAACGTATTGGTTTCTACAATATCTGCTCCAGCCTCAAAATATAAACGATGTACTTCGGCTATAGCTTGCGGTTGTGTTATCGACAATAAATCATTATTTCCTTTTAGAGATGAAGGGTAATCTTTAAATCGCTCGCCTCTAAAATCTTCTTCAGAAAAATCATAACGTTGCAGCATAGTTCCCATGGCACCATCTAGTACTAAAATTCGTTTTTCTATTTCTTCTCTGATATCACTCATAGACTTTAATTTATATGGTTTGAAAGCTTCACTATATCTGATAAGACGCCTCTAGCTGTAACCTCTTTACCTGCTCCTGCACCTTGAATTACTATAGGCTGTGTACCATAGGATTTTGTAAAGATTTCAAAAATGGCATCAGAACCTTTTAATTGACCTAAAGCAGATTGTTTCTCTTCGGAAATGAGCTTGACTTCTAATCGTTTTTCAGCGACATTCAATTCACCTACGTATCTCAACACTTGGTTTTTGGACAAGGTGTCCTTACGTTCTAAAAAAGGTTGATCTAACTCTTTAATTCTAGTTTTAAATTGATGTAAGCTCGCCTTTCCATTAAGGTTTTTAGGGACTAAAGACTGAATCTTTACATTCTGAAACTCTACATTTAAATCTAATTCTCTAGCTAAAATTAAGAGTTTTCTGGCCACATCATTTCCCGAAAGATCTTCACGAACATCGGGTTCTGTTAATCCTAAATGTGAGGCTCTGGTTAACACCTTTGAGAATGTTTCATTTTCCGAAGAAAACGTATTAAAGACATAACTCAATGAACCCGAAAACACACCTCTTACTTTTTCAACCTCTTCGCCAGAATCATAAAGATTTCTAATCGTCTCTATGACTGGTAGTCCGGCACCAACATTAGTTTCATATAAAAATGACTTATTATGTTTCTTTAGTGCTAAGCGCAATCCATCATAAAATTCATAATGTAGCGTATTTGCTAACTTATTAGCCGATACAATATGACATCCATTTTCGATTAATGAGATATAATTCTTAACCAGATCTGCACTAGCTGTTGCATCAACAGCAATTACGTTTTCATACTGTTGTTCCTTCACGAATGCAATGATATCTGATACATCAAATGGGACAGAAAATTTTTCAAAATTGGTTTCCCAAGTATCTGTGTCTCTCTTATCATTAAAAAAAACAAGCTTAGAATTCGTCACTACTGGAATTTCAATATTTAGATTCAATTGTGATTTCAGGCGTTCTTTAGAAGCGTTGATTTGACTGATGAGTGTACTACCAACATTTCCAATCCCAAAAATCACAAGATGTATGGTTTTACGACTTGACATAATTCTGAGTTTTAGATGTATGTTTCGCCGTAAATGCCTGATTGAGGTCATTAATTAAATCTTGAGCATCTTCAATTCCACAAGACAATCGAATCAAAGAATCTTTTATTCCAGATTGTAATCGTTTTTCTCTAGGTATTGAGGCATGCGTCATTTGAGGTGGATGGCATAGCAAGCTTTTCACACCACCAAGACTTTCTGCTAGTTTAAAGTAACTGGTATTGGTAACAAAACGATTGGCTGCCTCTTGTGTATCCTCTTTTAATGTAAAAGATACAATTCCTCCAAATAATCCGTTTTGTTGACGCTTAGCGATATCATGATTTTTATGTGTGACCAATCCTGGGAAGAACACCTCATCTACGGCATGGTGATTTACCAAAAAAGCAGCTACAGCGAAGGCGTTTTCGCATTGTTTTTGATAACGTAATTCTAAGGTTTCAATACCTCGAATGGTTAAAAAGCAATCCCAAGGTCCTAAAATCCCACCAGAAGCATTTTGAATAAACTTTAATCGTTCAGATAGTGCCTCTGTTTTAGTAACTACCAGACCAGCTACCAAATCGGAATGACCACCAATATACTTTGTCCCACTGTGAATAATAAGATCTGCTCCAAGCGCAATAGGCTGCTGTGCAATAGGACTTGCAAATGTATTGTCTACAACTAATAAAGCACCTACACTTTTTGCAATAATACTTATCGTTTGAATGTCTGAGACTTTTAACGTTGGATTGGTCGGTGACTCTATCCAGACCAGTTTTGTTTTGCTGCTAATCACGTTAGCGACATTAGCTGCATCTGTAGTATCAACGTAATGTACCGTAACACCAAGTTTTTCATAAACATGCGTAAATAAGCGATAGGCTCCACCATAAATATCATCTACCGCAATAATCTCGTCACCTGCAGATAATAATTTTAAAACAGCATCAATAGCGGCTAAACCAGTGGCAAAAGCAAATGCCGAATTGCCGCCTTCAAGTTTGGCAACCACATCTTCTAAAACATGTCGTGTTGGATTGTTACTTCTTGCATAATCATAACCTTTATTTACACCAGGCGCATCCTGAATAAAAGTTGAGGTTTGGTACACAGGTACCGAAATTGCTCCAGTGAGTGGATCACTTGGAATGGAATGAATAATTTTTGTTGCACTCATTTTTCTAATTTTTTTTGAGTTAATAAATAAATTAATTCAAAAGTCAAATGCGCTTTAAAAAAGCGTACCTAATAGAAAAATGTTATAAGAAATAACGTAAGTACAGATGAGTAATTACGCTGAGTTATCTATCTAAATCGTGATAAATGAATCACGCTTCAAGTAGAATTTAGCACCTTCTTAATTGCTTAAGGGTTGCTAAGGCTTCTTCGGGTCTATTCCCTCCGCCTTTCTTGATAACATTTCAGTAAGTTATTGAACTTTGTGAATACAAATATTGCAATAGAAAAATTAAAAAACCAAATATTTCAGAAAAAAAATAAAATAAATATACTTTCCCCTTTATTTTTTTACTTTTGCCAAATAATAATTTAAGAGGAAAAATTTGTTCTGATTGCAACCTCATTAAAAAATGCTAAAGCAGTTAGTTTACAACTTCTCTAGCGACCAAGCAATCTCAATTCATTTTTCAGAAAACAATATAATTTAAAAGAGATTTATGGGATATTTATTTACTTCGGAAAGCGTCTCTGAAGGACATCCAGATAAAGTAGCAGATCAAATTAGTGATGCTTTAATAGATAATTTTTTAGCTTTTGACAAAGAATCAAAGGTAGCGTGCGAAACTTTAGTCACTACTGGGCAAGTTGTGCTTGCAGGTGAAGTGAAGTCGAATACTTACCTCGATGTACAAAAAATAGCTAGAGATACCATCAATAAAATTGGATACACTAAAAGTGAGTATATGTTTGATGGCAATTCTTGTGGTGTGTTTTCTGCAATCCATGAGCAATCTGAAGATATTAATCGTGGTGTAGATAGAGAAAGCAAAGAAGAACAAGGTGCGGGAGATCAAGGAATGATGTTTGGGTATGCTACGCGTGAGACCGAAAACTTCATGCCTTTAGCTCTAGATCTTTCACATAGAATTTTAAAAGAACTTGCCGATTTACGTCGTGAAAACAAAGACATTACTTATTTAAGACCAGATTCTAAAAGTCAGGTAACAATTGAATATAGTGATGATAATGTACCACAGCGAATTGATGCTATTGTCGTGTCTACACAACATGATGATTTTGGTAATGATGAAGAGATGCTGGCAAAGATTAGAAAAGATATTGTAGAAATATTGATTCCTCGAGTGGTGGCAAAACTACCAGAACCTATTCAAGTCCTGTTTAATGATGATATTACGTATCACATTAATCCAACTGGAAAATTTGTAATTGGTGGACCTCATGGTGACACAGGATTAACCGGACGTAAAATTATCGTTGACACTTATGGCGGAAAAGGCGCTCATGGTGGAGGTGCATTCTCTGGAAAAGATCCAAGTAAAGTAGATCGAAGTGCGGCTTATGCAACAAGACATATTGCAAAAAATATGGTAGCTGCTGGTATTTGTGATGAAATTTTAGTGCAGGTGAGTTATGCCATTGGTGTTGTAGAACCAACATCTATTTTTGTAGATACTTATGGGACTTGTCCATTTAATATCACAGATGGAGAGATCGCCGAAAAAATTGCTGAAGTTTTTGATATGCGCCCAGCTGCTATTGAAGAACGCTTAAAATTACGTCAACCTATGTATAGTGAAACCGCTGCATATGGTCACATGGGACGCGATGCTGAAATCGTAAGTAAAACATTTAATCAACCTAATGGAAATCCGGTGACGATGGATGTCGAGTTATTCACTTGGGAAAAATTAGATTACGTTGATAAAGTAAAAGCTGCTTTTGGATTATAACAAACCAAAACAACAATAAGCATAAATCCTCACAACCTTAGTTATGAGGATTTTTTGTTTTTATCATAGATTCATCTTTTTAAATAGCGTTATAAATACAATTGACTTCGCAAATTAATTGTAAGGCAGTACGCAACCTTTTCTAAAAGTTAACATCTTAGTAGAAACTATATCAATCTGCTATGAAAATTATTAAGACATGCTTTGCAATGCTATTCATTCTATTTTTTACTTCGTGTGAATTAGATGATGGCATAAACACTTCACAAAATCAAAACCCAAATTCGACCACATTTTCTGAGAATTTTGGTAATGAAATCTCAAGAGACTTTCTGGGTACCATTGTAGACCTCAATGGTAGTCCGATCGAAAATGCAATGGTTAGCATAGGTAGTTCTTCTACAACGACCGACAGTCAGGGTATTTTCATTATTAATGACGCTACAGTGAACCAACGTTTTGGCTATATTAAAGCTGAAAAAATGGGTTATATTCATGCGTCGAGAGCTGTAGTACCAACCGAAGGCACTAACAAAATACGCATTATGATGTTACCTGAAACTGTTGTTGGCACTACATCTAGTGGCACTCAAGAAACAATTAGTTTATCAAATGGTGCTTCAGTTGCTTTAGATGGTGATTATATAAAACCAGATGGTACTGTTTACGATGGAAATGTTAATATAATTATGCATCATCTCGATCCAGCAGATGACAATATGGAAGACCAGATGCCAGGCATGCTGTATGCTTCAAATGCACAAAATGAAGAGCGTATGCTACAGACATTTGGTATGTTAGCAATTGAGTTACGTGGTGAAAATGGTGAAGATTTAAATCTTGCAGAGAACTCTTCGGCGGAAATTAAAGTTCCACTAGATGAGAGCTTGGTAGCCAATGCTCCTAATACTATTCCATTATGGTATTTTGATGAAACCAATGGCTATTGGATTGAGGAAGGCGAAGCAACTTTGGTAGATAATCAATATGTTGGAACCGTAACTCATTTTTCATTTTGGAATTGTGATATTCCTGCCGAGGCCGTAAACTTGTGTATCACTGTTGTTGACGCTGATGGTAATGACTTAAATGGCGTCTCATTAGACATTACAAGTCTAGGGTTTGGTACAACAAACGGTATAACCAACCATAAGGGAGAAGTTTGCGGATTAGTCCCAGCTAATGAAATACTTGACGTCAATGCGAATCTAGGTGTCTGCACTCAAAGTATCAATAGCATTGGGCCATTTTTAGAAGATGCTTCCGTAACCATTGTCATAAATGAAAATCCAGACTTTGCCACAGAAACAGTTATTGGTAATTTTAATGGTTGTGACGAGCAGTCTATTGCAAACGGATATGTTTTAATAGGGACAGGAGGAAATTCATTTTACGAGACTATTATTGATGGCTATATAGAAACTACTGTAGTTAGGTGCACCAATGAAGAAAACTTTACCATCCAATTTTTTGATTCAGATAATGGACAAGAATCTGGTGTTACCATAATTCCTTATACATCACCAGTTACTGATATTGGAAATTTGAGTGTATGCGAATATATAGAATATACTATTGATGGCACAGAGCATTTTACATTTAATAATATCCAAATAGCAGAACTAGAATATAATTTAGACGATCAAAGTTTTCCGATTGAAACCTATTTAATTCAAATTGAAACTGCCTACGGAAATTTCCCTGAAGAGGATTGTTTCAGGTTAATTGGCATCTTAACACAAGATTTTAACACATTAGTAGGCTCTTATGATTATTGGTATTTTCAAGACCCTAATGACAACATGGGTATCACATTTAATGGCGATGACTGTGGTCATGCTATGACTCTCGATAACACAGCATTGTTCAATATAAATAGTATAGGAGAAGTTGGTGAATATATAGATATCACTTTCGAATTAGACTATTTCGATTTCAACGGTCAACCACACACTATGGAAGGTTCTATTCATGTGCTTAGAGATCCAAATTTATAAAATACTAGGAATTTTTAAGCATCAACTGTTATAATAACAATAACAAAACTTAACTCTATGAAATTATTACAAATGCCCCATAAATCTTTTTTTCTTATTGTCGTGTGTGTGTTTTTATGTTTGTCTTGTACAGATGACGACAACACAGGTTCAAATCCTCAAAATCAAGGTCCAGATCCAACCACATTCTCAGAAAATTTCGGTGATGAAATCTCAAGAGACTTTTTAGGAACTATAGTTGACATCAATGGCAACCCTATTGAAAGTGTTATGATTAGTATTGGTAGCTCAACAGCTATGACTGATAGTAATGGTGTTTTCATTATTAACAATGCTACAGTCAACCAGCGTTTTGGTTATATTAAAGCTGAAAAAGCTGGCTATATTCATGCGTCGAGAGCTGTGGTTCCTAGTCAAGGCACCAACAAAATACGTATCATGATGTTACCCGAAACAGTTGTTGGAACAACAACTAGTGGTACTCAAGAAACTATTAACTTACCTAATGGCGCTTCGGTGGCTTTAGAAGGTGATTATGTAAAGCCTGATGGTTCTGCTTATGATGGAAGTGTCAACGTCATTATGCATCTACTGGATCCAGTAGATGAAACTATGACTGATCAAATGCCTGGTATGCTATATGCTGCCAACGCTCAAAATGAAGAGCGAATGCTACAAACTTTTGGAATGTTAGCAGTGGAATTACGTGGTGAAAATGGTGAAGATCTTAATCTTACGGAAGGGTCTACAGCAGAAATAAAAGTACCACTGGATCCTAGCTTAATGACAAATGCACCTAGTTCTATTCCGCTTTGGTATTTTGATGAAGTCAATGGGTATTGGATTGAGGAAGGTCAAGCAACCTTAGTTGGAAATATGTACGTTGGAACCGTATCACATTTTTCTTTTTGGAATTGCGATATCCCAGCCGAATATGTTGATTTTTGTGTCACTGTTTTTGATAGTGAGTCAAACCCTATAGCAAATACTCAAGTGACTTTGACAAGTTCAAATTATGGAACAACTTCTGGTTATACCAATGAAAATGGTGAAACTTGCGGAGTAATACCAAGTGGTGAAACGTTAGAAGTTAAGGTTTACAGCTATGACATATGTGGTGAAAGCCCAATATATTCTGAGACTATTGGTCCTTTTGTAATAGACTCTGCTATAAGCATAACGATACCTGATGGTCCTGAAACTATTTCTGAAACAGTAACTGGTATGTTTAATGATTGTAATGGAAACCCAGTTACAGATGGCTACGTACAAATGAATTATGGTGGTCAAACTTTCACAGATGTTGTTGAAGACGGAAATTTTGAATTCAATCTTATTAGATGTGACACAAATGATACATTTAGTATTAAAGGAAGTGACTATGTAAATTTACAAGTTACCGATAGTATTAATTATACATTTACAACACCAATAACTGATATAGGAACCATATCGGCTTGTAATACAGTTACCGAATTTGTTCAATACACCATTGATGATAATGAAACTGAAGTTTTTATAGATGGCTTTGAAGTATTATTTGCCGAATACAATGCTAATTATGACGCACCTACACTTGCTATCTATGGAAGTGGTGAAAATTGTTTCTATTTACTAGGTGTACTTAATGGTGATCCTTATATCGGTACATATGATTATTATGACTGGAACGGTATAATTGGAGGAGATACAGGCTTCAATATTTCTGAATGTAATGACATATCATCCAATAATAATGCTATTATTTTCAATTTCACTACATTAGGTGATACGAACGAGTACATTGATATTAATTTTAGCGGTAGTTATGAAGATTCTTTAGGTGTCCCGCATACCATAAATGGTATTATTCATGTCTTAAGAGATAATTAAAAACGTCTATTTTACATATAAAAAAGCCATCTCTATTGAGATGGCTTTTTTATATTAGTCATTCATATAGGTCAATTATCCGCGGCTACGTCCCATACGATTATCTCTAAACTCTTTCATTTTAGCAACAATCGTTTCTTGGTATTCCATTTTCGTGGTTTCTTTGCCTTTATCTGGAGCTTCAATTTCTATTTTCTCTTCTGGATTAATCACTAATTTAGAACATAGCATTGTTGTGTCTCCTGCGCTCACTTCTAAAATTAATCCTGGAAGTCCCCAATATTCTGATGGACCATGACCTACTGGGATTTGAGGTGAGTACCATGCTTCGACTTCTGTCATTGGAATCTCATTTTCTTTATTTTCTTCATCTGTTCCATCTGCTGTTTCTGCATTTGCATTATTTCTTCTCAATTTATCCCATGAGAATGCATACCATGTTAGTTCGTCTGTGGGAATGGACGCTGTTGCTTTAAAGCACGTATAATTTCCTATTTGTTTTGTTTCAGTACCCATAACCCATTCTATCTTTTGTAATTTATCTTTAACCAAAAAGCGTTTCCCGTAAAATTCTTGGTCTTGAATCTGAGTATTGGTTTTTACATTTTTATACTGATCTCCTGCTGCAAAGTTTTTGCCCCAAGAATCTGTTGCACCAGACATAGCATCTAGCTTATCGCCTTCTTTAAATATAGACTCTTCTTTGTTAAACGTAAGCGTGTATGTTTTTTCAAGTCTGTTTTTTAGACGTGCCATGACTTGCTTTTTCTGAGCTTCACTTAGTCGCTTTCCCCAATTCCCTAAATCCATAGTTGATTTAGAAATGTATGTTGCTTGTCCTTGAAAATCTTGAGCATTAAGGTTTAATGTCATGAGTAAACCAAATACTAGAATACTTAGTTTTGTGGTTAGTGTTTTCATAATTATGTTTGATTAGTCTTGTGTGTCTAACAAATATAAAAAATAGTTAAACAAAACTAACGTCTTTATCATAACATTAACACTAAAGAGTTTTGTTAAATTAAAAAGCCCTCTATAAATAGAAGGCTTTAATATGCGTTAAGGATTGAGGCTTTGTTGAAGCTCCTCGATGAGAGCGACTGCCGAAAGCCTGACTTTTGCCCAAGCAAAAGTAACGCCCAATTTATAAAGTATAAATCACTCTAAAGGTTACAAATCTTGGCTGAATAAAGGTTTCTGAATTAAATACAGAAATATTCCCAGCACTATTATTTACTCTTGAGTCGATATCTAATAAGTTAGAAGCTTTTATTTCATATTCCCATTTAGCATCTCTATCTTTTCTATACGCTAAACTCGCATCCCAAGTTTGAAATGATTGCGAAGGTCTCACACCATCATCTTGATTGGTGTAGGTGAAATCTGTTCTAAAGGTTACAGAATTCCAGATGTAAGCATCAACTTCAATAGATGGCGAATTCGTTACAAATCGTGTAGATGTTGTTCCTTGATCGTTATCACTAACAGCGTATGTATATCTTAAACGCACATTGGGCGCTTCCCTAAAATTAGTACGTAACTCTGGTGAATATGATTGAGTAAAACTTTCACTTACCGTACGTATATCTTGAACAAATTGGTTACGCTTTGAGTATGAAAAACGTACACCTAATCGCGCTCTAATCTTTTTAAATGTACGCTCTACTCGACCAAATAGACTAGCAGATTCGTCGGCAAAACTAGAATTGAAAAATGAACTCGTTCTAATCACATTATCAAAATTAGTTGAACTTCTTATCTGATCAATATTCTTGCTGTAATTAGCAAATGCAAATACATTGGTATAGTTGAATAAGTTAAAACTAAAGTATCTTAAATTTAAATTATGAGATAAAGAGTTTTGCAATTCTGGATTACCATAATTAATACTATTGAAGCTATTTAAAACTAGACCTTCGGCCAAACTAGTTACATCTGTAAAAGAGTTACTCATATTATAACGGAAGGTTAAGGTTTCACTCTTTTTAAACTGTATGAGTGTTTCAAATTCTGGTAACACTCTAAAGAAATTATCTTTATACTCTGTACCAAACTGTGTATTTTTATTACCGTAGGCATGTAGTGAGAATCCTGGCGTAATGGTGAATTTTCCTGTTTTCACTCGGTATCTAAATCCTAAATACACATCACTAAAGTTGTATTCGGTATCATTTTCATTTCTCAATAAATTCCCGTCTTCATCTGTTAATGAAGCTACAGGGTCAAAGAATGAACCATCATCTAAAAACTGAAAAATATTAGAGTTGAACTTTTGGTTACTTAAAATGGTTCCTAAAGTCAAATTAATATTACTCTTGTTATTCAAAATATAATAGTAATCTACTTTAGCATCTAATTGATTGGATTTGATGCGCCTGTTTTGATTAAGGTTATATCCAAATTGATCTCGATCAAACCCTAAGCCTAGAGCGGTATTATCAAAAGCATCTTGATCTTGAGGAGGATCGTCATTATTTGTTGGATCATTAACTAATAGCGCATTATAAAACGGATCTTCATCACTTATTAAATGCTGTGCTTCTAAGGCGAAAATATTTTTCTCGTCTAGTGTATAGTAATAGTTAAGGTTTTGATTAATACTAAACGGTGTCACTTCTTCAAACTGATCTGTATTGCCAATCACTGAAGAAAATTGATTTTGACGTTCAGTATCTTTAGACAATCGTCCTAGAAGATCATAATCTAATTGATTATTAAAATTAGGCTTGTAAGATGCACTTAACTTAGCAAGTGCTTGATTAGAAGCCTCGCGTCCTGTTTCTATAGTTTCTTCATCAGGAATTCCTAAATCTGAATCAATATAGCGAACAAAGCTCTCTTCACGTGTTCTTAAACGGCTACTATTGTAGATTACAAATCCGCTAAGATCTAAGGCTTTATTTGGAGAGTAACTAAAGTTACCTGCACCGAGTTTAGTATCTATGGCTTGAGCATTACCTAAATTGGTCAAGCCTCCCAATCCATTATTTCCAAGATTAATATTTGTTCCGCTACTTTGACTCGGACGTCTAAAACCGCCACCAAAGTTTCGAATATCTCTATTCGTTAAAGCCACTTCTCCTATATTATTCATATCACCAATAACATTGATGCTGTACTTTGGACTGTAATAAAAGAGTTTTGGTTGTACAAGAAATAAGTCTTTATCAGGAGCCTTACCTGCGCCTGCCGTAACATCTCCAAACCAGAAGTTTTCCTTTCCTTCTTTTAGTTTGATATTAATGGCAACATTATCTTGATTGTTCTGTACACCTCTTAACTGACCAACTTCGGAATAGTTACGTAATACTTGAATTTTATCCACGGCATTTGACGGAATGTTTTTTGTTGCCAATTTAGAATCGCCATCAAAAAAATCTTTTCCGTTCACCATTAATTTATTGACCACTTTACCTTCAACTTCAATTTGACCATCATCATTAATCTCTACACCAGGTAATTTTTTGAGAACATCTTCAAGTTTACGCTCAGAGCCATCTTTAAAGGAGTCGGCATTATAAACCAACGTATCACCTTTAATAGTTACAGGCATTTCGTATGTTAACTCTACAGCATCAAGTGCATTGTCATTTTGAAGTGTATAATTTTTTGTGATGTTAGTTTCTTTGGTAGTAATCTCTTCAGATAAGGTTTTCATACCAATGTAACTCACTTGAACAGTATACGTGGTGTTTTTGTCAAGATCTAGCTTAAAACGTCCTTTATCATTTGTAATTGCATATGATGCCATGGCTTTTGTTTCCTTATTAATGGCAATAACATTGGCAAGTTCTAAAGGTGCTCCGATACTGTCTTTGACAACACCTTGTACTGTAATTTGAGCACTAGTAATGCTCGTCACGAGCAGTAACGCAAGTATGAATATATTTCTCATTTGATTGGATTTTGTTTCTATATGTTTTCCAAAATGGAGAACTGAAACCTTATTTTTTGATTACTTATTAATTTCTACGACCTCTATTTCTACCACCATACATCTGGCGCATTTCTTCAATCTTGTCTTTCATTATTTTATTGTATTCTTCACGAGTCACAACATCTCCTTTTTCAGGTTTTTCGATGAGTTCTTTTTCTTTAGGATTCATAACTATTTTAGTACATAGCATAACTGTTCTATCTGCATTAACCTCAAGTATCAAACCTGGCAATCCATGATATTCTCCTGGACCTGAACTTACAGGAATTTGAGGCGTGTACCAAGCCGTAACAACTACAAATTTTGGCACTTCGAGTTCATCAAAAGGATCATCAGAATCTGTTTTAGTTGTATCAGCAGTTTCTTTACCTTCTTTCTTCTCATTATCTTTCTTCTGATCTCCTCCTCTATTTCGTCGACGCATACTCATAAAATCCATCTCATCAACAGGCTTTGTTGTTGTGGCTTTAAAGCATGTATACTGACCTATTTGCTTTGTTTCATTTTCAAGTTTCCATTCTAATTTTGGTAGCGAATCTCTTACTAAAAATGATTTACCAAAGAATTCCTGTTCTTGAAGAATGACATCTTCTTTTATGTTTTTGTACTGAGGACCTCCAGTAAAACTACTCATCATACCTCTCCATCGACCTCCTCCTGATCCTGGAGCATCAAGTTTTTCTTCTTCCTTATAAGTTGATTCGCTTCGATTGAAATTAAGCACATATGTTTTTTCCAACATACTTTTCATTCGCTCTGCAACCATCTTTTTTTGCTGTTCACTCATTTGACCGCCACCCCAATTACTCATGTCAACTGTGGTTTTGGTTTGATAGATAGCTTGACCTTGGAAGTCTTGCGCGTTTACATTTAGTGCTGGTATTAGTAGTAATAGTACAATACTGAGCTTTGAAATTAGTCTTTTCATAATAGAGTTATAATTACTCTTGTTTAACAAAACTAAACAAGAATTAAACAAAACGTTGCTATTTATAATAACATTAACGTTCAAAAATACTTTAATTAAAGTATTAAGACTCTAAAAAACACTAAATGTTAAATCGTAAAAGGTTAAACTTTTCTTAAAGTTATTTTATTAGCCTCCTATTCTAATTTCAATATTTTCACCATCTCGACCTCTTCTATTTGATCTAAAACGTTCTTCCATTTCTTTCATCTTCTTTTCCATGATCTTATCATAAGCTTCTTGCGTCATTTCATCACCTTTTTTTGGTTCAACAATTTCAGATGCATTTTTAGGGTTGAGAACAATCTTACTACAGATGACTGTTTCAGTACCATCATTGACTTCAAGGATTAAACCAGGCAATCCGTGATAATTTCCTGGACCTGCACTTACAGGGATTTGTGGTGTATACCAAGCCGTTATAGTAATTTCTTTCATTTTAGGAGGTGCATTTTCATCTCTACTTAAATCTTTATCACCATTAAAACTAATCCCGCTTTCAACATCTTCAACCTCTCTGGTCATAGTTGCTTTAAAACACGTATAGTCTCCAATATTTTTAGTTTCAGACCCTAATGTCCATTTAATGTCTTCTAACTTATCCTTTATCAAAAACAATTTGCTAAACGATTCATTTTGATTAGTGAAACGCTTTTCTTTGATATTCTTATAAAGTATATCTGCACCTCCTGTTTCTACCATAACAATCTGCATTCCTTGAGGCTGTGGTGCGCCTAAAGATTCTTCTTCTTTATATAATGATTCCTCTTTATTAAAAGACAAAATATAAGTTCTTTCAAACTGCTTTTTAAGCATTTCCATCATTTGGTCTGCCATACCAGAAGACACTTGCGTACTATCTAATTTGATATCAATTTTACGTTTAGACTTATAAGTAGCCTGACCTTGAAATTCTTGAGCCTTTGCTTTTGCCGAGAACAAAAGTGCTGTTACGATTATGAGTTTAATAATTACTTTCATGGTTTTGTTTTATTTGTTGTTATAATATTCAATTGCAGCTTTTCTCATTTTTTTTACGCGTTTTAAAAAACCGTCAATGTCTTTTCTACTGCCATTAATTGTATAAGACATTTTACTTTTTTGACCATTTGACATTTGTTTCCCGTTACAGGTAATTTCAAATGTGATACCCTCATCACTGTCTATATCTTCGAGAAGCTCTTTAATATCTTTCATAGTAAATGTAGACTCAATCTCTTTAGCCGAGTCTACATTAACCGAAATACTTAAGTCGGTAACCGTATCATTCGTAGTTACTTTTCCGTTTAATATAGGTGTTTGGCTATAGCTAATTGTTGTAATAAAAAGCGTTAAAATGGTAAATAGGTGTTTCATGTTTTTTGATTTAATGATTAATACTTCACAAATGTAACAGACGCGCTAATGCTTTTTAGTTAACCAGTGTTAACGTGTGTTAACCGATTAGTATTTAACCCTTTTAACATTTACTTTTGACATATGAATGATTCAAAATACAGGTACATTCTTTATATTATTGTCATTGTTATTATAGCTACCATAGGCATTCAAACCTATTGGAATTACAAAAACTACTTGACAAATAAACAACAGCTTATCAATGATGTACAAGCTAGTCTTGATGATGCGGTAGATAATTATTACACTGCATTAGCAACACGAACTACATTAGGTGTTTCTTTAGAAGGGGAGCATCAAAAAAATGCATTTAGAGAAAATGGTGAGCTTGAAAAATTCTTGCAACAAATTGATGGTGCCCACAAAGAATTTAGAAATCTTGATTCAATCGATTTTCAATCTACCGAAGGGTTTACAGTAGTTAGAGGGTTTAAAGCAGACTCTATGATGGCAGCAGATAAGAAAGATAATCAACCGTTGTCAAATGAAGAGTTTAAAAAGCGCATAGACAGCTTTAGATTAGAAAATGATAGTATAAGCTTTAATCTTTCTAGTCTTGAAATGCTAACGACAAAAGTTGTAATCTCTATTAATAATGATACATTAGATGTAGAAGAAGTTGATAGCTTACTTAAAATTGATCTAGCGCGAAAGAATATAGATATCAACTATAAACTCAACTATCTTGAAAAGTCTAAAGAGTTAGACAGTTGCTGGATCGAACGACCTAAAATTTATCAAGATGCCTCTAATGACAAATTATTTTTAAGCTCGATATCAAAATCATCTTTTATACCCCTTGACAGTGTTTTATCGATTCAATACGAAAATACCACTTGGGCAGTTTTAAAACGGATTATTTGGAGTATCATTATCTCGTCCCTATTAGTATTTGCCGTTGTAGGTTGCCTATTTTATCTATTAAAGATTATAAAACACCAAAAACAGTTAGCTGAAGTTAAAAATGATCTCATAAGTAATATCACACATGAATTCAAAACACCTATTGCTACCATTGGAGTTGCATTAGAGAGCATTCAAAACTTTAACGTGATAGATGACAAAAATAAAACCAAGACTTATTTAGATATGTCTAATACACAATTATCTAAATTAAACACTATGGTTGAAAAGTTATTAGAAACCGCCACTCTAGACAGTGAGAATTTAGAACTCAACAGAGACAATTATAACATTTCTGAGGTCTTGTCGACTATCGTAGAAAAACACAAACTTCAAAATTCAAACACATCGATAACATATAATATTATCGATAACATTTTTGCCAATGTGGACATCTTTCATTTTGAAAATGCCATAAATAATATCATTGACAACGCTTTTAAATATGGTGGCAATACCATTTTTGTTGATTTAAAACACACCTCATCTCAAATTGAGATCTCCATATCTGACAATGGTAATACGTTGACAAAAGCAAATAAAGATCGAATTTTTGAAAAATTCTATCGTATCCCAAGAGGAAACACACATGATGTTAAAGGCTTTGGCATTGGTTTGTATTATTCAAAAAAGATCATTGAGAAACATGGTGGCTCCTTAGATCTTGAACTTAACAATCAACTTACCACTTTTAAAATTTTGTTGCCCTATGCATAGAACAACTATTTTATTAGCTGAAGACGAACCAGCTTTAGGACAGATTATCAAAGAAAGTTTGGAGACCAGAGACTTCCAAGTGCTGCTATGTAATGACGGAGAAAAAGCCTTAAAAACCTATCAAAATGACATTCCCGAACTGTTAGTTCTTGATGTTATGATGCCTAAAAAAGATGGATTTACTCTTGCTAAGGAAATTAGAGCCATTGATGATAGTATTCCCATCATATTTTTAACAGCCAAATCACAAACCCAAGATGTTGTTGAGGGTTTTACCATTGGAGGAAATGATTATCTTAAAAAGCCTTTTAGTATGGAGGAGCTTATTGTAAGAATCAATAACTTACTTCAAAGAACTAAAGTTCAAAAAGCCTCTGAAGTTTTAAAAATAGGGAATTACACTTTTGATTTTCCAAAGCAACAATTACATTATAACGATATTTCAGAACAGCTGACTCATCGCGAATCTCATCTTCTATTTCACTTGATAAAAAATAAAAATGAGGTTCTAGACCGCTCAATCATACTCAATAAATTATGGGGAAATGACGACTTTTTTTCTGCCAGAAGCATGGATGTGTTTATCACAAAACTTCGTAAAAAGCTGCAAAAAGATGAGCAAATTCAAATCATTAATGTACGTGGATTTGGATATAAGCTCGTTTGCTAGAAAATAGATATCTTAATTCATCGTTTAAAAATTGAATCCTGTAAATAATGGTTCAATTTTTGTATTTTCGATACTATAAACGAGACATGGCTTTTATTAGATATATTTTCTTTCTGTTCACAACTGCAATAGTAGCACAAACACAAATAGATTTGACGCTTGTTGATTCTACAGCTATAAAAGCAAATCAAATTGTTGCTGTCGATAATTTCGAGACTATCTATTATACTACAAATACTATTTTACACAAAAAGCCAAAAGATAAACCTTCTATTAATTATAGTAATGTTCAATTAGGAATCCCTACAACAGTAAATGCATTTAATCCTTTAAAAATAAATATGTTTTATCAGGATTTTAATACTGTGGTTATTTTAGACAATCGCTTAGCTGAAATTTTTAAAGTTGATTTCAACACAATCCCAGTTTATAAAAATGTGTCTCATGTATCCACAGGCTACGATAATACGTTATGGATTTTCAATCAGGATATCCAACAACTGCAATTATACGATTATAAAAATGACAATGTAAGAGTGACGACCATACCTGTTCAATCTAATGTTTTAGACCTTAAAAGTGATTACAATTACTGTTGGATGTTAACCGAAAACTTTTTATATCAATACACATACTTTGGGAGTTTAATTTCAAAAATTGAAAACAAAGGTTATACCTCGTTAGCCATACATAATGAAAATATTATTCTAAAAACCGATAGTTCACTAGTTTATAAGTCAAAAAAGAGTAACGACCTCATTCCTTTAAAAACACCGAAATTGTTAATAAATCAGTTTTTACTAACCAATGAAACCTTGTATATTTACGATCTTGAAAAACTTCATAAATACCAACTAAAAATCAAATAGATATGCACGTTGCAGTTGCGGGAAATATTGGTGCTGGTAAAACCACACTTACTAAGTTACTAGCGAAACACTATAAATGGGAACCTCAATTAGAAGATGTAGTTGACAATCCATATCTCGATGATTTTTATAACCAGATGGAACGTTGGAGTTTTAACTTACAAGTCTATTTTTTAAATAGCAGATTTCGTCAAGTTGCTCAAATTCGCAAAAGTGGTAAAGACATTATTCAGGATAGAACTATTTATGAAGATGCACATATTTTTGCACCCAACCTTCATGCCATGGGATTAATGACCAATCGAGATTTTGAAAATTACCGTTCGCTTTTTGATCTTATGGAAGGTTTTGTAGAAGGACCAGATTTATTGATTTACTTGAGGAGCACCATTCCAAATTTGGTGTCTCAAATTCACAAAAGAGGACGCGATTATGAGAACTCGATTAGTATCGATTATCTAAGTCGTCTAAACGAACGCTATGAAGCATGGATTCATGGTTACAACAAAGGAAACTTATTAATTATTGATGTCGATAATTTAGATTTTGTAGCTAATCCTGAAGACCTTGGAGGTATTATCAATAAAATTGACGCACAAATTAACGGGTTGTTTTAAAAGCATCTCGCCTATTCACTTTTTTAAACTAAAGAGTATTGTTTATTTTACAATAGTCGTTACACCTATACAATTACCATACAACGTTGCCATAATTGTAATTAGCACTCTATTTTTTCGTCCAAAGGTTGTAACTTAGAACATCTAAACAATCAACCTCATGACAATTCACAAGATTGAAATCGCTAAGATTTCTCAGCTTCAGGAAAAACAACCAACTTATGCTTTAGTAAAAAATACCGATCTAGTTATTATAAAACATGAAAAGGGCATTTCTGTGCTTTACGGTCGTTGTCATCATCGTGGCGCCTTATTAGCAGATGGTTATATTGAAGGTCACAACTTAATTTGTGGTGTTCATCATTGGGATTATAGGTATGATACTGGCGTTAGCGAATACAATAATGACGAACAACTACACAAATTTCAAGAGTATATAGAAGGAGATTCGCTAATGATTGATGAAAATGAAATTACCGAATTTGAAACCAATCATCCGCAGCCATTCAATCGTGACGACTATTTAGGCACTTACGCAGACACACATCCTGAAGATACAGAACCTTATACAGGATATATTAAAGAGCTTGCAAAAAACGGATTAAAAAATATTGGACATCATGGGTTTTCGGCCTCTATGGGAGTTGACAGAAATACACTGCCAAAATGGAATGACATTCAGTTTCTTCCAGCACAATTAGCCTCACGCCCATTATTAGATGAAGAAGATGTTGTTACCAAAGTCGTTATAGGACCAAATGCTAAAAAACCTTTAGTACTAGACATCCCGCTATTTGTTAGTGATATGAGTTTTGGAGCATTGTCACGAGAAGCCAAGATAGCTTTGAGCAAAGGTGCAGAAATGGCTGGAACAGGAATCTGTTCTGGAGAAGGTGGTATGTTACCAGAGGAGCAACAAAGCAACTCAAAATATTTTTATGAATTGGCCTCTGCTCAATTTGGATTTTCATGGGACAAATTAGATCATGTACAAGCCTTTCATTTTAAAGGTGGACAAGGCGCAAAAACAGGAACGGGTGGTCATTTACCAGGAAATAAAGTAAGTAAAGAAATTGCCGAAGTTAGAGATCTAGAAGAAGGGCAAACTGCAATTTCTCCAGCAGCTAATCCTAATTTTCACTCTGCTCAAGATTTTAAAAATTTTGGAGACCAAGTAAGAGAACGAACAGGTGGTATTCCTATCGGATTTAAAATTGCAGCTAGTCACATCGAAAAAGACATACAATTTGCACTCGATGCAGGAGTAGATTACATTATATTGGATGGACGAGGTGGCGGTACAGGTTCTGCTCCTACTATTTTAAGAGATCATATTAATGTTCCTACTATTCCTGCACTAGCTAGAGCAAGAACATATTTAGATCAAGTTGGCGCAAAGGATATCACCTTAGTCATTACTGGTGGTTTACGTGTTGCAGAGGATTTTGCAAAAGCCATGATGTTAGGAGCCGATGCTATTGCAGTGTCTAATTCGGCATTACAAGCTATAGGCTGTTTAGGCATGAGAGCTTGTGGTACAAATAATTGTCCTGTTGGCATTGCTACTCAAAAGGAATCGCTAAGAAGTCGCCTAATCATTCAATCTTCAGCAAAACAACTTTACAACTACTTTGATGCCACTAATCATCTTATTAAAGTTGTGGCAAGAGCTTGTGGTTATGATGACATTTCAAAATTTAATGCAAATGATCTTTCAACGTTTGATTTAGATATGCACAAGCTTACTGGTATTAATTACGCTGGAGTAAAATTTTAAATTATGATATCAACGATACATTTAGCGGCACAATATTTAGCTACTGCAGCCATAAGTTTTATTACAAAAAAAGATGATGATAGTCATACCAATTTAGGCTGGAAAAACCACACTCTTGAAACACATGAGTTTCCTAATGGTGATAAACTAGGCCTTAGCTATGAGAGTTTTTCCTTGGAATGGATTCATAGTAATGGAAATAAAGAACATTTCCTTTTAAATAAAACCACTCATAAAGACATTATAAATTGGATAATGCAGACCAGTAAAAATAATGGCTTAGATATGCCTTATCAATATGAGTTACATTACGAACTTCCATATGATCAAGTTTCTGATGGAACCAGTTTTGAAATCACCAATTCTGAAGATTTACAGGTATTAATCCAGCAAAGAAATCTAGCACAAAATGTCATTAGTACTATTTTAAAATCTAATGATTTTGAAAGCCCAATACGAATATGGCCTCATCATTTTGATACAGGTGCTTTTGTAAATGTTTCTGACCAACTCTCGATTGGTTTGGGAATGGCTATGCCAGATACACTTATTGATAGTTTTTATTTTTATGTTAGTGGGTATAATGGCCATCAGCCTATTGATATAGCATTGACGAACTCTTCACATAAAGGATCTTACTACAGCAATGGCTGGCAAGGTTTTGCTATGTCTATAAATGAGCTTGATGAACATTCAGCAATTGAATTTTGTCAAGTTGCTATCAACACTTACAAAAATACAATCAAATAATGTTCGAAATATTTGTTGGTATCATCGCTCTTGCTGCTTTTTTAAGCTATTTGAATGCTAAGTTTTTAAAGCTTCCCGAAACTATTGGTGTTATGATTCTTTCTATAGCTGTATCACTTCTGTTTGCCGCAAGCTACTTTATTGACCAAACCTATTTTGATCAAGTCACAGATTTTGCAAAAAGCATTGATTTTAAGACTATTTTGTTTGATTTTCTTCTTGGCATTTTGCTCTTCGCAGGTGCTATACATGTCAATTTAAAAGGGCTTTTAAAAGAAAAGTTGACCGTTTTTATCTATGCTACTTTTGGAGTTCTGACATCCACATTTATTATTGGGACGATATTTTTTTATATCGCTTCACTAATAGGACTAGATATTAGTTATCTATATAGTTTAGTTTTTGGGGCATTAATTTCACCCACAGATCCTGTAGCTGTATTAGCCCTATTGAAAAAAGCTGGAACTCCAAAACATATGGAAATTAAAATTGTAGGAGAATCATTGTTTAATGATGGTGTAGGTATAGTAGTATTTCTAACTATACTTGCTTTAGCTACTATGATGCACGAATTCGAATTTTCTCATATCATATCCGAATTTGGTAAAGAAGCAGGAGGTGGATTTTTGATGGGATTCCTCTTAGGGCATTTAGGAAAAAGATGCATCGTTAGTGTTAACAAACAATCGGTAATTGCCGTACATATTTCTTTAGCGATTGTTATGGGTGGTTATGTATTATCAAATATGCTTCATATCTCTGGAGCAATAGCTATGGTTGTGGCTGGTCTTATTATCGGTAATAGTCTGCATTCAAAAAATATTTCTGAAGACTTAAAAAATCATATGAATATCTTTTGGAAAGTTTTAGATGAAATCTTCAATGCTGTTTTATTTGTACTCATTGGGATTGTAATGATTACGTTAGACTTCAATATTTATCATTTATTATTAGGGCTTATAGCTGTGGTTATTGTTCTTTTATCTAGATATATCTCCATTATTTTGTCAAATTTCCTGTTAAAAAGAGAACATAGAGCAAATAAAAGCGATGTATTAATATTAACTTGGGCAGGCCTACGTGGTGGAATTTCAATTGCATTAGCACTTTCTCTTCCAGAAGGTGAAGTAAAAGACATTATTTTATATGCTACATATGTAGTCGTTGTTTTCTCAATTATAGGACAAGGATTAACCATAGAAAAACTAGTCTCTAAGTTATCAAAACCTAACAAATGAAAACTTTGTACTTCTTAGAAATTTGTTCTAAGAGCATTAAGAAGAGTTACTTTATAAACCCATTCTGTTTGGCATGTTCAATGGCTTGGGCACTGCTTTCTACTAAAAGCACAGGTGTTTGCGTATAGTTCTCGAAAAGACTTTTTACACGTAACATTTTCTTTTTGTGTTTTACACTTCTCAAATAAATAGCTGCCACCTGACTTGGGTAAGTTTTAGCAATTTCAATATAGATATCTGCATCGTGTTCTCCACTATCACCAATTAATATGAATTTTAATTTAGGGTAAGCTTTTAGAATATTAATGATCTCTATTTGCTTTTGAGGTTGATCTCCAGACTTCTTTTTAAAAATATCCTTAAAACTTCTTAGTAAGATCGGACCTTTAGGAAAGGTATGTTGCTTTAAGAAAAAATCAAGATAGCGATATAAATTCCACGGACTATGACTCACATAAAAAATTGGATTAGCATCGTTACCAGAAGTACCTCTATGTAGCTTATGATAAAAATCTGCAGCACCTTCTAAAGGAATTCGGCTTGCGGCATTTTTAAAGATGCTATTGAGTAATACTTTCCATTTCAATGTAGAGACTACGCCTGTGTGAATAATCGTATCGTCAATATCACTAATCACACCAAAATTTGCTTGAGATGACGGAATTAATAATTTACCTGGAAAGCGATTTGAATTTTGTATACTACGTTTAATATTAGCATCATCATAGGCAACTTCAAAGTGAAGCCAGCCTTCTTCATTAGTTAAGGATACTAAACCCTCAACATTCTCATCAATTTTGAAATAACCATGATCGTCTGTAACTGTTTTTAAAACGGTTCCATTTGGCAATGTTATTCTTAGTTCGGTGTGTTTAATTTCATCGGTTTCAAAACGTTTCCATGAATTGATAAATAAACCAAATAGTCCTTTTTGTTCCAAATTAATTGTTTCATCTTCTAAAGCACGACCACGCATATAAAAATGAGTATCTGTACCATAACTTTGAAACGTAATAATTTGTAAAGGGTCTTTTTTAAACACTAATCAAAACATTAGAGGTTCAAGATACTAAAATCATAAAAAACTTGGGTAGTTTTAATAGGTGTTATTAAGAATAGTTTTGATAAACAACTCAATATCAGACTTAATTACTAATAATTGATCCATAAGCATCTCATGTTCTGCTTTTAAGGTCTTTGAAACGGTTTTCAATTGCTCGTTGCCATCTATATCTGAAGTAATCTTAAAAAGTGCGAGATCATGCTCTAATTGCCCTTTTTTATGATCTAATGCATAGATCTTGGATATGAGGTCGTTAAATGTTTCTTTAAATACTAAGAATTGTGGTGATTGTTGTGGTAACTCTTGTTCTAGCGATTCCAACAATCTTATAAAGTTCATATTAACACTAGAATGTGCACAACCCAATCGCAATTTTCTATGCTTTACATCACAAAGGCTAACACGATCAAAAAAGATATCTTTATCGGTTTGTCTATAGATTGGCTTTTTATGGCTATCAAAGGCTACACGTTCATGATGCATGTTGCATTTAACAACTTGAAATGCTTGAATCTTTTCTAACAGGTTTGATATGTTTTCAACATGACTCATTTACAGCATAAAAATAAACGAATCGAAAGACATACAGTTAGGTAAAAACACCTGATTATTGAGCAATAAAAAAACCACGATAAACGTGGTTTTTTTATAATTATGTGGAATGAAATTATTCTTTAATAACCTCCATTTTTTTTAATCACTTTTTTAGCATCGCCTTCTACAGTTTCAACTGATTTTTCAAATGCATCAAGTTTTGCTTCAACTTCAGCTTCAGTACCAGAGAATGTTTCCTCTTTTGTTACCTCTTCTCCGTTTTCAACTGTAGTGTATGTAATTGTAGCTTCAGCTAAATCATGCGATACATCCATAGTTCTTTCTACTTCAATTTCAGCATTGGCCAATCCTTCTTCAGAAGTATGTCCGCCTAAAATTGGTGCAATAACTAATCCAATTAAACATGTTAATTTGATTAAGATATTCATTGATGGTCCAGACGTGTCTTTAAAAGGATCTCCAACTGTATCTCCAGTTACAGCTGCCTTGTGTGCATCTGAACCTTTATAAGTCATTTCACCATTAATCTCAACACCAGCTTCAAAAGACTTTTTAGCATTATCCCAAGCACCTCCGGCATTATTTTGGAAGATTGCCCATAATACACCTGAAACAGTAACACCAGCCATATAACCACCTAGCATTTCGGCGATAGCTTGATGATCCATACCAAATAACATTGGAATAAACGCAATAGCTAAAGGAAATCCGATAGTCAATAAACCTGGTAACATCATTTCTTTTAAAGATGCCTGTGTAGAAATCGCCACACACTTATCGTATTCTGGTTTCCCAGTACCTTCCATAATCCCAGGAATATCTCTAAACTGACGACGTACTTCTTGTACCATTTCCATGGCAGCTTTTCCTACGGCATTCATTGCTAAAGCAGAAAATACTACAGGAACCATACCTCCAACGAATAGCATCGCTAGAACCGGTGCTTTAAAGATGTTAATTCCGTCAATACCAGTAAACGTTACATAAGCAGCAAATAAAGCTAATGACGTCAATGCTGCAGAAGCAATAGCAAATCCTTTTCCTGTTGCAGCAGTTGTATTACCAACTGAATCTAAAATATCTGTACGTTCTCTAACGATTGGTTCTTGTTCACTCATTTCGGCAATCCCACCAGCGTTGTCAGAAATTGGTCCGAAAGCATCAATCGCTAACTGCATAGCTGTTGTTGCCATCATTGCAGAAGCTGCTAAAGCCACACCATAAAATCCTGCAAATGCATATGAAGCCCAAATCGCTCCAGCAAATAATAATACTGAAGGGAATGTAGAAATCATACCTGTTGCTAAACCAGCAATAATGTTAGTTCCAGCTCCAGTACTTGACTGTTGTACAATTTTTAAGATTGGTTTTTTACCAAGACCTGTATAGAACTCGGTAACCGATGAAATCACAGCGCCTACAAACAATCCAACTAAAGTTGCATAGAATACACGCATGTTAGAAATCTCTTGTAAACCTTCTCCAAAGAATTCCATTTTCATTGTTTCAGGAAGCATGTAGTAACACAATCCGAAACAAGATACAGCTACTAAGATAATAGACGTCCAGTTACCAACATTTAAAGCACCCATTACTTGAGCTTCTTTGGCATCGTTACTTTTAATTTTCACTAGCATCGTGCCAATGATAGAAATAATGATTCCTGCTCCAGCAATAGCCATTGGTAATAAGATTGGTCCAATACCTCCAAAACCGTCAGTAATAGATCCACCCATATCTTTAATCACGTAGTTACCCAATACCATTGCTGCTAATACTGTAGCAACATAAGAACCAAACAAATCGGCTCCCATACCAGCAACATCACCTACATTATCACCTACATTATCTGCAATAGTTGCAGGGTTACGTGGATCATCTTCAGGAATACCTGCTTCAACTTTACCAACAAGATCGGCTCCTACATCGGCAGCCTTTGTATAGATACCTCCACCTACACGCGCAAATAAAGCAATAGATTCGGCACCAAGAGAGAAACCAGCCAATGTTTCTAAAACGATGGTCATGTCTGTTGTATTCGTCCATTCACCTCCCATAAAAAAGTTAAAGAACACAATAAAGAAGGCTGTTAAACCTAATACTGCTAAACCGGCAACACCAAGTCCCATTACAGTACCACCTCCAAAAGAGATTTTAAGTGCATTTGGTAAACTTGTACGAGCTGCTTGAGTAGTTCTTACATTGGTTTTAGTTGCGATTTTCATTCCGATATTTCCTGCAAACGCAGAAAATACAGCACCAAAAACAAAGGCGATTATAATCAACCAGTGCGTTGTTGGTACAACAAACGATACGACAGCCAATAAAGCTGCTACGATTATCACAAAAACGGCAAGTAATCTATATTCAGCATTTAAGAAAGCAAGTGCTCCTTCGTAGATATGATCTGAAATTTCCTTCATTTTACCATCTCCAGCGTCTTGTTTCATAACCCAAGATTGTTTTACAATCATGTAAATTAATCCTAAAAGCGCCAAAGCTATTGGCATGTAAATCATCAGTGATTCCATATTTTAATTTTGTTTAGATTTGTTAATTAGCTGGGCAAAAGTAGTGAAAACCATTAAAACTAAAAAACCCTTTGCGTTTATTACAAAGGGTTAACTACTCAAATCTAAAATATTAACTAAATGGTAAAGTCACCATTAGTTTTATGCTCGCTATTTTCGTATCTATCTATACACTTATTTAAAATATCATAAGCTTCATCTGCATTACCCCAACCACCTACATCTACTTTCTTCTTTTCTAAATCTTTATACACCTGAAAAAAGTGTGTTATCTCTTTTTTTCTATGTGGATTTAAATCGGTGATATCCTCATAACTATTCCAGATAGGATCAGTAACTGGTACGCAAATCAACTTTTCATCTGGACCTTTTTCATCTGCCATGTGGAATACACCAATTGGTTTTACTTCCATCACACACATCGGAAATGTAGGCTCAGTTCCCATGACCAATACATCTAATGGGTCGCCATCTAAAGCTAGTGTTTCTGGGATAAACCCATAATCACCTGGATACATCATTGATGAAAACAACATACGATCAAAACGTATCTTATTTAATTCAAAATCATATTCGTATTTGTTACGACTCCCTTTTGGGATCTCTATCAATACATCAAAGGTCAATTTTCCAGTTGCTGTCATTACTTATCACTATTTATTCCTACGGAAATAGGTGTGTTATTCTTTTTTCGGGGTGCAAAGATAGTCTAATGTTTCAGTTTGGCAATTAAAAAGTGAAGGAGATTTTGAAAATTTATGACACAACCTAAAGCTTTTGTTCAACCTAAGAAAGTTATAAGATATGTCTTATATTGAAAAAGATTAATTACACTAAAATCTCTAGCATTTTGAAAAAACTAATTAAAGGTATTAACTGGAAATATGCTTTTGGCGAATTACTATTAATTTTCTTGGGTATTACTATTGCCATTTGGTTTAATAATTGGAATGAAACCAAAAATCAAATAAAATAGAAGTTAAATCAATTAAAGAAATTAAAAGTGCAATACATCAAGATCTAATAGATATCGATGAGAACATACATGGGTTCAGTATGCGAGTAAAACTGTATAATCAGATTATTGACTATATAGAAAAAGACTTACCAATGGATGATAGTTTAAATATCAAATTACCATACTTACTTGGCGTCACTACTTTTTTATCAAATGAAGGACCTTATGAAACATTAAAATCAAGAGGACTTGAAACCATAAACAATGACAGTTTAAGATTAAAGATCGCCCTCTATTATGATTTCGAATATGAAAAAATAAAGACAAATGAAAAACAACATTATGAGCACTATGTCAATAACTTAAAGCCCTTAATGATTGAGCACTTCGATTTATCTAACTATAAATTAAAACCTATTAACTATGATTCATTGTTTGATGACTTCAGATTTAAACAAACAATTAATTGGGCGTTAAGAACAGATCAATACATGTTAGAACTCTATAGAAACTTACATAAAAATGGAGAAACGCTCATAAAGGAATTGAATGATGAAATTTCTCTAATTCACTAAAATAGAATCAATGGATCAAAAAAAATTGAGAACAGCAAATACAAACATTACACTAGCTTATATTATTTTAGCCATTGGTGTTGTATTTATCATTTTTGCATTGCTCTCTGGAGGTATTTCTTTTGTTGGTATTATTGGTGCTTTTATTGGTTATAGGTTTTTGATAAAATCTAAAGATTACAAAAAGCAACTAGAGGAAGGCACCTAAAAATTGTACTTCAACCACAATGTTTCTCTATCTCAAATAATTATTGTTAATTGTAAGTCAACCAATTGACCAATCTAAATGCTTAGACATATCAAAACCGTTTTGTCGATTCTAAAAGAACGTGACAATCCGTTAAAAATTATTTGGGCTTATATCCTTTTACGAACGGGTTTAAACAAATATGTTCACATCAAACAACGCGGTTACAAAATTCATCTGTCCCAATCTAATTTAGCAATTACCTTATTTGGAAATAAAGATTACGGACAAGAAGATGAAGGATTTCTTCGTAAAACACTCAAACCCGGTAATACGTATGTTGACGTTGGTGCCAATATTGGTACATTGGTGCTTACTGGAGCTATTTCTGTAGGAACTGAAGGTCATGTGATTGGTATTGAAGCGCATCCAAAAACGTTTGGAGTCCTACAATCTAATATCAGACTAAATGGATTTGAATCTATTGAACTTATCAATTCTGCCGTTGGAAATGAAAAAGGTAAATTACACTTTAGTGATGCTAAATCTGATGATTCTAATAAAATACTTTTAGATTCCAACCAAGGGGTTGAAGTAGATGTGAACCTATTAGATGAATTACTCAAAGACACGAACGACATCGATGTTTTAAAAATTGATGTTGAAGGTTTTGAAAAACAAGTTTTTGAAGGCGCCGCAGCAGTTTTAAATAAGACCAAACTTATCTATTTTGAGTCTTTTGAGAACAACTATGCTACTTACAATTATAATACGGGTGATATTATTAACCTGTTAACTAGCTCAGGTTTTCAGATATTTAAAGTCATTAATAATACACATCTACAACCATTAGATAATAACTATAGATCTCTAAAATGTGAAAACTTGGTCGCCACTAAAGAGCCCACATGTTTAGAAGGTGAATATAATTTTGAAATTATTAAATGAATACCCAAACACAAGTAACAATTCTCGATTGGTGGGAATCAAAACGTTTATGGTTTAATATTTTGGTAGGTATATCAGGTATTTTAGGTATCCTTTCTGGTATATTTGAATTTTTATTAGTTGACTTACTCGGTGTTTTAGCTTGGGGTATTTTGGCCAATATTTTATTTTCTACAGGTATCGTTATAGAGCTTCTGGATGACTTTTATTTAAAGGGTAAACTAAAATTATATCGCTTTAGATGGGCTTTTTTAGTTTCGGGAACACTTCTATATTGCGCTTGGACATTTTTGTATGCCATATGGTACTTCTCTCCATTTCTAGACTTTTAAATAACCTATCAACAAACTATTACAAAATGAATTTTATTAAAACGGACGATGCCACATTAATTACTCCATTAAGACAAGAGCTATACAACACATTTACTACCGCTTTAGATAGTATGTGGGAGTCACTCTATATCGCTTCTTCAACAGCATACCTCATCAAAAACAACAATGAAATTATTGGTTACTGTTGTATAGATAATGATGATAGTTTGACACAAATATACCTTAGTAAACCACACTTAGGTTTAATGCAAAATGCTATTAAACTTTTAATAGATACACACCTTATCACTTCTGCTAAACTAAGTTCTATTGAACCTGTAAGTTTTAATACCTGTATATTATATTCAATATCTATGGAAAACAATACATTTTGTTTTCAGTATGATAGTGACCAAAAAAAATTAAAAGCACCTGTAGAATTAATCTTAGCAACTAATGAAGATATAGATACTATAAAGTCATTTTACAAGGCGCAAGTTGGTTTTGAAGACACCTTTGGTTATACTAAAAATTTGGTTCAGCGAAATGAATTGTACATTTTAAAAGACCAAACAAATTTTATCGGAACAGGAGAATGTCGCTTAAGTGATTCTCAGCCCAAATTTGCTGATGTTGGTGTTGCAGTTCATACTAATTTTAGAGGAAAAGGGTATGCAACACAAATTCTAAATACACTTGCTCAAATAGCACTTAGTAAAAATCGAAGACCTATTTGTTCAACAACCATTGACAACATCGCTTCAAAAAAAGCCATAGAAAAAGCAGGATTCCATTATGCACATAGCATTATAGATATTAGCTTTGTATAAATGAAAGAACAAATCAAAACATATTTCAATAGATATGTAGAATTTGATGATGCCGAAATTGATGCGATCTATGAAAAACTTGAAGAAAAAATCTTTAAAAAGAAAACATTTCTTTTAGAAGAGAACACCATCTGCAGACACAACTATTTTATCTTAAAAGGTGTTGTTCGTTTGTTTTATATCGATGCTAAAGGTCATGAAAAGATTACCCAGTTTGCCATAGACAATTGGTGGATTACCCATATGGAAAGCTTCATTAATCAAATACCTTCATCTCAATATTTACAGGCTGTAGAAGACACTACTGTTTTATGTTTATCTAAGTACAATTTGGAATTACTCTACAAAGAATATCCAAAATTAGAGCGTATGTTCAGACTTGTTACCGAAAACATGCTCATTGCAAACCTTAGAAAAAGTGACATCTATTTACAAATGAAAAGTAAAGAGCGTTATACTTTTTTTGTTGAAAAATTACCAGATTTCGCACAGCGCGTTCCTCAGTACATGATTGCTTCTTATCTTGAAATCACACCCGAATATTTAAGTGAATTGCGACGACAACGCAACTAAAGATCATTCTTAAGATATCTTAATTTTTACCTGACAAGTAACTCATAATTTTACACCATAATCAAAAACGAATAGTATGGCACGAATTACTTATCAGGATATTCCAAACGGAATGTTCGAACACTTAAGAACAATTGAAGATTTTATAACTGGTTCTTCTTTAAACCAACAATTAATTGAAATTATACGCCTGAGAACTTCTCAAAAAAATGGTTGCGCTTATTGCGTCGATATGCATCACAAAGAATTAAAACACCTGGGTGAAACCGATTTACGCTTATCGTCTCTATGTGTATGGGAAGACACGCCGTATTTTACTGAAGAAGAACGAGCAGTTCTTTATTTTACAGACGCGCTTACCAAATTAAATCGTAAACCCATTCCTGATACGATTTACAATGAATTATTAAGTTTTTATACTAAAGAAGAGATTTGTTATATCACTTTAACTATTTCTCAAAGTAATACATGGAACCGATTAATGAAAACATTTGAGTTTACACCTGGAAACTACAAAGCAGACGAATAAAAACTATGCAAACAAGAAGTAAAACAATTAAATTTTTTTTGAGACTCGCACTTTCTATTGGATTTTTATCAGCTGTTGCCGATCGATTTGGTTTTTGGAAAACAGAACTTTCTGCTTGGGGAAGCTGGACCAACTTCTTAGAGTATACACAACTTATAAATCCGTGGATTCCAGATACCCTTATAGCTTTAATTGGTAGTATTGCAACTATTGCCGAAATAGTATTTGCAATATGCCTTATACTAGGATTTAAAACCGAACTAGTTGCAAAATTAAGCGGTATCCTTTTATTGATTTTTGCTGTTTCAATTACACTATCAACAGGTGTAAAAGGCGCTCTAGACTATTCAGTATTTACTGCTTCGGCAGCAGCTTTTGCTTTGAGTTTATTTAAAGAAAAGCATTTAGAGCTCGATACGATATTTATAAAAAAAGAAGACTAACCAATTTGGGTTTTACATAACTAATAATAAGCATCTAAACTTAGTATAACGCCTATTATTTAGTTTCTATTTACTACATTAGAGACGCAATCAAGCCATTAATCAAGTTTCAGAAAAATTAATGGTTTAAAGTTATCGTCTTATGAAAGCTTCCATTTTACATCTATTATTGTGTTTAACCTTAGTTGGTTGTAACACCAAAAATGAACAGTCTCTTGAAACAGTATCAGAATCTGCGAGCAAAAGCATTATAGACTTATCTCACAGCTATTCTGATAAAACCGTCTATTGGGTAACTGCTAAAGAGTTTAAATTAGATACTGTATTTAAAGGACAAACAGAAAAAGGCTATTATTATGCTGCCAATAATTTTAGTACTGCAGAGCATGGTGGTACACATATTGATGCACCAATTCATTTTGCAAAAAATGCTCAAACTGTAGATGAAATTCCTCTAGAAAAATTAATTGGTAATGCCATTAAAATTGATATCACACAAAAGAGTAGCAATAATCCCGATTACCTTGTTAATATAGAAGACTTTACCAATTGGGAAAAAACGCATGGACATACAATTCCAGACAAAAGCATTGTTTTAATTGAAACAGGTTTTTCAAAATATTATCCAGACAAAGTAAAATATCTTGGCACAGATGAACGTGGAGATCATGCCGTAAAGCTTTTACATTTTCCAGGTCTTTCACCTGAAGCTGCAACCTGGTTAGTAGAGAACAGAAACATCAACGCTATAGGCATTGATACACCAAGTATTGATTATGGTCAATCTGAATATTTCCAAAGCCACGTCATTCTATTAAAGCAAAATATTCCAGCGTTTGAGAACCTTACCAATTTGGATAAATTACCGTCAAATGAATTTGAAATTATTGCCTTACCAATGAAAATAGAAGGTGGCAGTGGTGCACCTTTAAGAATAGTAGCGCTTGTAAGTGAATAGAAAAGCTAAGATTTAGACTAGATTTCTTTTAAAAACTAAACCCGAAGCTTCCAGTCACACCAAAGGATCTTGCATCAGGATTAGAGAGGTAATTCCCTCTAAAATTAAAATCAATCCTTAAAATTTTGAAGATGTTACCAACGCCAAAACTATATTCATAATAGATATCTTCACTTGGTGCAACTAAAGGTGTTTCTACTGGATTTCCTGTAGTATTCAATGCTATATTCTTATCAGACAAATCTCCCCAAACACCTCTAAGACCAACAATAGCTCTTAGGTTGTATTTCTTTAGAAATGGGATTCGAGAAAATATACGTCCGTTAAAATTATGCTCTAAATGCACCGAAGTATAAGTATCTGTAACGAATTCATAAAAATCTAACTGCGGAAATGTATTATAGATTGAAAAATATGACTGATTTCCAGGAACGACACTCAATAAACCCAATGGAACTTCTCCGAAAGTTTTACCAGCTTCAACAGTTGTGGTTAATCTTCCAAAACCACCAACTTGCCAAGGCTGAATATAAGACAACTGAACTTTTGTATAGTCAAAATCACTATTAAACCAACTTTTATCACCTCTAGTGATTTGTGCAAATAAGGTAGCAAAACCATCATTAGCATTTCGACGTTCAACACCATATCCTGTCATTTTACGATTAGGAAAGTACGATAACGATAAAGCTGTTTCAAATTGTTTTACTTCCGATGAGATTCCAGTTGGAGACTCTGGATCATTATAATCTAAACTAAACGTTGGTGATGCAGACTCTAATGTTCTGTAAGTACCACTTGTTCGTATTACAAAGTTCTTGCTTGGTTCAATCTCTAAGGCCAATGTGGTCAAATTAACATTGGTCAACTTATCATTAACACTCGTTCCAACAACCGCTGAGGACGCCAGACTACGTCCTAAAACATCTGTTGATGATGTTAAATTAGCACCAATTTGCTCCACATCACGTCTATTTCCACCTGAAATGATTAATCGGTTTTTTTTATCGATAAGCCATTTCCCCGAAATGCCATACTTAAATTTGTCATCTCTAAATCCGTAAGCTAGAAATCCTTCTACTCGCCATAGATCATTAGGTCCAAAGTAAGTTCGCCCTCCACCTCGAATACGCATACCTTCTACTTCATTAAATCCGAATACTGAAAATACGGGTCCAATATCTAGATTAAGACTCGGTACTTCAATATATCCAGAAGCCAGAATACTTCCCAGATTATAAAGACGTTTAAATTTCTTGACTGTTTTAAGCGTATCTAACATCTTATAGACACCTTTTTCATCTTTATTTAAAGATTCCATTCGGTTTTTTTCCCAAAATTCGTCATCTCGATTATAGGCATCCTCGTTATAATTGTAGACCTCCTCATCGTAGAATTTTTCAGGTTGAACCTCATCAAAAACATAGTTATCATATAAAGTGGTTCGTTTTCCGTAAACACCACGAGATTTTTCCTTTTTACTCAAGGCGAAATCTGATAACATATAATCACGTTTTATCAAGAACAGTGTATCGTTCAGTACTTCAAATTCCTGTTCGATATAAATCTCTTTAACCCAGTTTATGTTAGCACTTTTAGAAGCCTGTAAATTAATATCCTTAATAGCATAAGTCGAATCGTTTACCCAAAAATCACCTTTAAAAGTCAATTCATTTTTACGTCTCGGATAATAGATAATATTGTAACACCATTTATTATCGATAAAGGCGCTATCGGATAATACGTAGTTATAGGTTTGAATTCCAGTACGAGACAACGGACTCACAAAACTTTTATCAAAAAACTTGAGATAGTTATCATAGATATTGAAATCGGCATAGAGGTCATCTACAAAATCAATAATCACTTGATTGTTACTAAACCCAGAATTTTTATTCCCTTTTAGCTCTTCTTTTTCCTTGTCAAGAAGATTATCACCATACACTTTACTCACAGCCTCATTGATAAACATAGGCAAATAGGTCTTCCCAGTAACACTAGATGTATCCACCTTATCAAAAACAAACTCCATACCTCTAAACAAACGACTTTTAATTAAAGCGCTGTCTATAGTATTGATATCAAATTCAACTTTTTCGTATTTGTCGTATTGGTATTGCTTGAATTGGCGTAACCCATTTTGACGTTTGCGTTCCCATATTTTTTTTAAAATCCTAATGGCGGGATTTTCAGAAGCTTTCTTAGATTGTTTACCTGTAACAATAACGACTTCATTGAGTGCTGCCGCTTCTTCTTTTAATATGAACTTTAAATCGTAATTAACTTTCTGTTCTAGTGTAAATTCTTTGAGTTCATAACCTAAAAAAGACACAATAACAGTTTGCCATGTGTTTTCAGATTCTAAATAAAAACGACCATCTTCATTGGTTATGGTGCCTTCAGTAGACCCTTTGAATAGTACATTAGCGAAGGCTATAGGTTCATTGTTCTCATCGTACACATAACCGCTCACTTTAGTTTGAGCGAATGCCATGGATATTCCGAAGAATAAAAATAAAATAAGGAGCTTTTGTTTCATTTATATTAATATTTGCAATACACTAGATCTAAGAATTAATTCTCTTTGATTGTAAGAGCTATTGCAACCTAAATGCGAATATAGGCTTTCATAATAAAAAACTTCATCAACAATCGTGCTAATGAAGTTCTTTTAACGCAAATAATTGCGATTTATTTATTTGTACATCACTTTTTTTACTGCTTTAATTACATCTTCGCTATTAGGCAACCATTCCTCCAATAGCACTGGAGAATAAGGTGCTGGTGTATCTGCAGTATTTATTTTAACAATTGGAGCATCTAAATAATCAAATGCTTCAGATTGTACTAAGTATGTGATTTCGGTAGCAACATTTCCAAAAGGCCATGCCTCTTCGAGAACAACTAATCGATTTGTTTTTTTAACCGACTCTAGAACTGCATTTCTATCCATTGGACGTACAGTACGTAAATCGATGATCTCACATGAGATTCCTTCCTTTTCTAGTTCGTCGGCAGCTTTGTAGGCTTCTTTTATGATTTTACCAAACGATACTATGGTTACATCAGTACCTTCGCGCTTAATTTCGGCAACACCTAATGGAATTGTGTATTCGCCTTCTGGCACTTCTCCTTTATCACCATACATTTGCTCACTTTCCATAAAAATTACGGGATCATCATCACGAATAGCCGATTTCAATAGGCCCTTAGCATCATAAGGATTAGAAGGCACTACGACTTTCAAACCAGGTGTATTAGCAAACCAGCTTTCAAATGCTTGTGAATGTGTTGCAGCTAACTGACCTGCAGAAGCGGTAGGTCCACGAAATACAATCGGACACTTGAATTGTCCGCCAGACATTTGTCTAATCTTAGCCGCATTATTTATTATTTGATCAATACCAACCAAAGAGAAATTAAAGGTCATGTATTCTACGATAGGACGATTTCCTGTCATTGTAGATCCAATAGCAATACCAGCAAAGCCAAGCTCAGCAATTGGAGTATCAATGACACGTTTAGATCCGAATTCATCTAACATTCCTTTTGAAGCCTTATAAGCCCCATTATATTCCGCGACTTCCTCACCCATTAAATAAATGCTTTCATCTCTGCGCATTTCTTCGCTCATGGCTTCGGCAATCGCTTCTCTAAATTGAATTGTCTTCATCTATAAGTTTTTTTAAACGAATAGCAAAAATAATAATTATTGCTTATAAAATAACATAAAATTGAGGATGAAAATAGAAACAAATACAATCAAGCGAGCATTTTTTATCTTTTTATATATTTTCCTTTATAAAACGTACAATTACTAAGAAATTCAAGTCCTAAAAAATTGAATTATTCACACTTTATAAAGGCATTTCTGAGAATTTGACAATGAAACACATGGGAATTAATTTTTTTATAAAATTTATTATGCACGCATAGTAAAATTCAAATTATTATAATTATCTTCGTAACCTCTAAAAAATAACATTGCAAATAAACTTCAATATGAAAAAAACTTTATTAGTGCTTTGTGTGACCTTATGTATGGTTGCCAAAGGTTTTACTCAAGACAAAAAAGTAGCTGTAGTTAGCTTTTATACAGATAAAATAATTGGTTTTAGTGAGCTAGATGCAGGAGGAGAAGAACTTTTGGCGCGTGTATTAAAATTAAGAGATAATCCAGATTTTGATTTAACACCTATTTTAGAAAAATTTCATACAGAATTCTTTAACACGTATTCAAAAAAATTTCCATTTGAGTTACTTCCAGAAGACGAAGTAACAAAAAACCAAGAATATATCGATTTCAAACCAAAGTATGAAAAAGATGAAGAAGAACTAAAGCGCTACGTCATTTATGATGGCTACAAGTACATTTATGATGGTTTTGCTGGTAAAGACAATGAAGTTGCCACAGCTAAAATGTTTAGTGACAAAGCTAACGGAGTGATGTTTGTTGAAGTACATTTTGATCTTACCAAAGGTTTTGGAATTGGAGGTACTGCAACTGTAAAAATGAGAGCCAATGCCAGAATTACAATGTATGACAAATCAGGAAAAAAAGTCTTTGTAATAAATGAAGGTGCTAATTCTAAAAAAACATCTGTAATGGTTAAAGGAATTCCTGTAATGAGTACTAAAAAGATCTTACCTATGTGTGAAAGTGCATTAGAGCGATTAATGAAAGACTTAAATAAGCGACTTCCAAAAATTATCAAAAAAGCGAAAAAATTAAAATAAATATACACTCAAAATAAATAATTCGATATGAAAATATTAGTATGTATTAGTCACGTTCCTGATACAACTTCAAAGATTAATTTCACCGAAGGAGATACGAAATTTGACACTAATGGTGTTCAGTTTGTGATCAATCCAAACGATGAGTTTGGTTTAACACGTGCGATGTGGTTTAAGGAAAAACAAGGTGCCAACGTAACTGTGGTTAATGTTGGTGGTCCAGAAACAGAACCAACACTTCGCAAGGCTTTAGCTATAGGAGCTGATGCTGCTATACGTGTAAACACTCAAGCTAAAGATGGTGTTCAAGTGGCAAAAGAATTGGCAAATGTCGTTAACGAAGGTGGTTATGATTTAGTCATTGCTGGACGTGAGTCTATTGATTATAATGGAGGAATGGTTCCAGGTATGCTAGCAGCTTTAACGAATGCTAACTTTGTAACCAACTGTATTAGTTTAGAAGTTGATGGTACCAATGCTACTGCAATGCGTGAAATTGATGGTGGAAAAGAAACTGTAGCGACAAGTTTACCTTTAATTATTGGTGGTCAAAAAGGATTAGTGGAAGAAAGTGATCTTCGAATTCCAAATATGAGAGGAATCATGATGGCACGTCAAAAACCATTATCGGTTGTAGAACCAACAAATGCTGCTGCAGAAACAAACTCTGTTAAGTTTGAAAAACCAGCTCCAAAAGGCGCTGTAACTTTAGTAGATGCAGATAATATTGATCAATTAGTTAGTTTACTTCACAACGAAGCGAAAGTAATTTAATCAACCCTTAAAAGAAAACACATGTCAGTTTTAGTATATACAGAATCAGAACAAGGAAAATTTAAAAAAGTAGCTTTTGAAGTTGCTTCTTATGCCAAAGCCGTTGCAGATCAAATGGGAACAACCGTTACAGCTGTAACTGTTAATGCAGGAGACTCTTCAGAATTAGGAAGCTATGGTGTAGATAAGGTACTTAACATTAATAATGGTGATTTAGACAAATTCAATGCCGCTGCTTATGCAAGTGCTATTGAGCAAGCTGCTAAACAGGAAGGCTCTAAAGTTGTAGTGCTTAGTTCGAGTGCCGATAGTAAATATTTGGCGCCATTAGTAGCTATTGGGTTAGATGCAGGTTATGCCTCTAATGTTGTTGAAGCGCCTTCAAGTACAGCGCCTTTTACAGTAAAGCGTACAGCATTTACTAACAAAGCTTTCAATGTCACGTCTATTGATACAGACGTTAAAGTTGTTGGTGTATCAAAAAATGCTTTCGGATTAGTAGAATCTAGCGGAAATGCAGCCTCTGAGGACTTCGCTCCTGCTATTTCTGCATCGGGAGTTACTGTACAATCTGTAGATAAAGCAACAGATAAAGTCACTATAGCAGATGCTGAAATCGTTGTTTCTGGTGGTCGTGGATTAAAAGGTCCTGAAAACTGGGGAATGGTAGAAGAATTAGCAGATGTTTTAGGTGCAGCAACAGCATGTTCAAAACCAGTATCCGACCTTGGATGGAGACCTCATAGTGAGCACGTTGGTCAAACAGGGAAGCCAGTAGCATCAAATTTATACATTGCGATTGGTATTTCAGGAGCTATCCAGCATTTAGCAGGAATTAACTCTTCAAAAGTAAAAGTAGTTATCAATACAGATCCAGAAGCGCCTTTCTTTAAAGCTGCAGATTATGGTGTTGTAGGTGATGCCTTTGAAGTTGTACCAACACTCATCGAAAAATTAAAAGCTTTTAAAGCTCAAAACGCATAATTTTTTATAAATTGTAGTTTGAAAAGGGCTGTTTTGATTTGGTTCTTTATATATAAATCTGCATTTTGCAGTTTGTAAAGTCCTAATTAAAACAGTTCTTTGCGTTTTAGAAATTATGAGTTTAGTTAGATTAAACATAAAAGGAATTTCATACAGCCAAACCCAAAATGGGGCGTACGCTTTAATTCTTAATGAAGTTGATGGTGATCGTAAATTACCCATCGTTATTGGTGCTTTTGAAGCCCAATCGATAGCTATTGCTCTTGAAAAAGAGATAAGACCTCCGAGACCTTTAACGCATGACCTATTTAAAAATTTTGCCGATCGTTTTGATATCGTAGTAAAGCAAGTTATCATTCATAAATTAGTTGACGGTGTCTTCTACTCTAGTTTGATTTGTGAACGTGATAAGATTGAAGAAATTATTGATGCTAGAACCAGTGATGCTATTGCACTAGCGTTGCGTTTTAAGGCTCCAATTTTTACCTATAAAAACATTTTAGATAAAGCTGGAATTTATCTAAAAGTGAATCCTAAAAAAGAAAGCGAAGACCAAGATTCCATTCTTGTAGACGACATGGTCGTTGAAGAAATTGAAGCTAGTATTCAAGAAAACTATAAGGATAAAACAATTCAAGAATTACATACACTTCTAGACGAGGCTGTCAATAATGAAGATTATGAAAAAGCAGCCAAAATACGAGACGAAATCTCTAAACGTTAATCCCTTTCACATGAGACATTTTTTACTAGCTATTGCAGCTATTTTTTTTGGAATTACAACAACTTTTAGCCAAGACCTAGAAAAGAAATGGCAGTTTGATGCGATTGAAAATGAAAGTGGATTATCATTATTTGAAGTTTCAGATACCGATAACCTACATTTAGAAGCTGGAGAGTTTAGTTACAATTTAAATTCAAAGAACGACCTGAAAGCATCAGGAGACTATATCTATCAAAATAACCTTTTGGTATTTTACTACTCCAAACCAAATGATACTATAAGGCGTTATAAGATTTCCGAGCTTACCGATTCTACTTTAGTGTTTTCTGAAAAGGAGACCACCTATAAATTTAGAGTAGCAAAAACTGAAGACATCGTTCAGCAGGCCGATAATGAAGCCACTGAGACAACACCATTAGTAACAGATAATACCACAGATATTATCCCGAGCCAAGGCTTCTCAATGAATAGTTTGTGGCGTGGCGCCTTAGGGATGATAACACTCATATTTATTGCATTTTTATTTAGTAGTAACCGAAAGGCCATCAACTGGAAAACAGTTGGATTAGGGTTAGCATTTCAACTTATCATTGCCGTTGGAGTTTTAAAAGTTGGGTTCGTAAAAGCTATTTTTGAATTTATTGGAGGACTTTTCGTTCAAGTATTAGAATTCACTAGAGCGGGTAGTAAATTCCTATTCGAAGGTTTAGTGGTAGATATGGACACTTTTGGATTTATCTTTGCCTTTCAAGTATTACCAACAATTATTTTCTTCTCTGCACTAACTTCTGTGTTGTTTTATTTAGGAATAATTCAAAAATTAGTAAAAGGGCTAGGTTGGTTATTATCAAAAGTACTGAAGATTTCAGGTGCTGAAAGCTTAAGCGTGGCTGGGAATATCTTTCTAGGTCAAACCGAAGCCCCTCTTTTAATAAAAGCCTACCTTGAAAAGATGAATAAATCGGAAATTCTCTTAGTCATGATTGGCGGGATGGCTACTGTTGCAGGCGCTGTTCTAGCAGCGTATATAGGATTCTTAGGTGGAGATGACCCAGCATTAAGGCTGTTTTATGCAAAGCACTTATTAGCAGCATCCGTTATGGCCGCTCCCGGAGCTATTGTTATTTCTAAGATTTTATTTCCGCAAACAGAAAAAATCGATACAGATGTTCACGTATCTCAAGAAAAAATAGGTTCCAATATTTTAGAAGCTATCGCAAATGGAACGACCGAGGGCCTAAAACTTGCCGTTAATGTTGGTGCCATGTTACTTGTATTTGTAGCTTTTATTGCCATGATAAATTATGGCTTTGATAAAATAGGTTATTTTACGGGACTCAATGAATGGATTGTAGATAATACAGGATATAATGGTTTATCTCTCGAGTTTATTCTTGGCTATATCTTTGCACCTTTAATGTGGCTTATTGGAGTTGCTACCGAAGATATGGCGCTTATGGGACAATTACTAGGCATCAAATTAGCAGCTAGTGAATTTATAGGTTATATTCAACTGGCCGATTTAAAAGATGTAGCTAGTGCGACGCACTTAAAATATCAGAAGTCAATTATCATGGCAACCTACATGCTTTGTGGTTTTGCAAACTTTGCGTCTATCGGAATTCAAATTGGAGGTATTGGGTCTCTAGCACCTGGGCAAAGAAAGCAATTGTCTAAATTTGGAATGAAGGCATTAATTGGTGGAACATTAGCGTCATTGATTTCTGCAACCATAGCTGGAATGATTATCGGCTAGTAACAAATCACTGCTGATAGCTTATCTAACTTAACTGTATAAAAGCCAATTAAGCTTTAGTTAATAACTTTTAATATTATAAAGGGTTGAAGCCATTGAGATTCAACCCTTATTTTTATTTTTATTTGCTGAAAAATGAAGTTCAATTAAATGAGATTTCCGTTTTGCGGAAAATGAATATGAAACAATACCACGACTTAGTAAAACACGTTTTAAACGAAGGAAACGAAAAAAGTGATCGTACAGGAACAGGAACAAAAAGTGTTTTTGGTTACCAAATGCGATTTGATTTAAGTGAAGGGTTTCCTATGGTAACCACAAAAAAATTACATTTAAAATCGATTATTTATGAATTGCTATGGTTCTTAAAAGGCGATACAAATATTAACTACCTTACAGAAAATGGAGTTCGCATCTGGAATGACTGGGCCGATGAGAATGGCGACTTAGGACCTGTCTATGGTCATCAATGGCGTAATTGGAATAATGATGAAATCGATCAAATAAAGGATGTAATTCACAGTTTGAAACACAATCCAGACAGTCGCCGAATGATTGTCTCTGCTTGGAATCCTTCAGTATTACCAGATACATCAAAATCTTTTAGTGAAAATGTTGCCAATGGTAAAGCTGCTTTACCACCATGTCATGCCTTTTTTCAGTTCTATGTTGCTAATGGTAAATTGTCTTGTCAACTCTACCAACGTAGTGCAGATATCTTTTTAGGTGTTCCATTCAATATTGCATCGTATGCTTTATTTACGATGATGATGGCACAGGTATGTGGTTATGAAGCTGGTGAATTTATTCACACCTTTGGAGATGCTCACATTTACAGCAATCATTATGAACAATTAGAATTACAATTATCCAGAGACATTAGACCATTGCCTAAAATGACATTGAATCCTGAGCTCAAAGATATCTTCGATTTTAAATTTGAAGACTTTACGTTGGAAGACTACAATCCGCACCCACATATCAAAGGCGTTGTTGCTGTTTAAACATTATACTATTTGCCCAAAACTCTAAACTAAAATTCATGAAATATATTTTCACACTACTATTCGTGCTCTCTAGCACACTTATTTTTGCTCAAGAAGAAAAACCAACCGAAGAAGAAACGATTATTGTTACAGAAACAGATGAAGGCTCTGAGGAAGTCGCTTTTCAAGTTATTGAGCACGTTCCTGTATACTATGGCTGCAATGAAAAGCTTTCTAATTTCGAACTTAAGAATTGCATGAATAGAAAAGTAATCAAACATGTGTCCTCTAACTTTAATGCTGGTATTGCTAACAATTTAGGGTTACCTGATGGTAAAGTTAGAATTAATGTCATATTTAAAATTAATAAAGAAGGGAAAGTGATTGATATTAAAGCTAGAGCTCCTCATCCGGCTTTAGAAAAAGAAGCTGAAAGAGTTATTAGTTTACTTCCAGATATGGATAAACCAGGTATTCAAAAAGGCAAACCTGTTATTGTTCCTTATTCATTACCTATTGTGCTCCAAATTGATAACAGTTCTAAAAAACTTACAAAAAAGGAACGACGACGATTGAGAAGAAGTCAGAGAAATTAATAAAAAAAGCGTCTTGATAAATCAGGACGCTTTTTTTAATGTGTTAAATAACTTATACGTTTAGAACACCATTTTCTGCTGCTGCATAGTCATTCCATGCATAAGCGTCGGCTTGGTCATCGTTGATGTAAGTACCATCAACCACATATCTAAACTCATAAGAGTTATCTTTTTCTAGATCTACAGTCCCTTTAAAAGTACCGTTCTTTAATTTTTTTAGCTGAACAGTATTTTGGTTCCACTCATTAAATGATCCAACAACTGCCACTTGATTTGCATCTTCCGCAGGTACCGAAAATGTTACCTTGCACACTGGTTTACTTTTTAAGTATTGCTTTTTAATTGCCATAATAATACGAATTGATTTCTGGTTCAAATGTATAAAAGAAAGTTTCGCATTCAAATCCATAAGCCTCTTGAAATAAAAGATTTATCATTTTCATAAATTACAACGTATAAAAATTTAAAATACTGAAAAAAGGCTTCACTAAATTATGAGATTCGCAATAAAAAAATACAGCTTTAACACTTGATTATCATTAAGTTAAGCACTACATCGTTTGCGTTATTTATGATTTTCCGAAGAAAAAAATAATTACAACGTTTGCGTTAAAAAGATTAACTTTACAAATAGAAATATTTTTGATTTATGTTCGGAAAAAAGAAACCCATTCCTCAAATAGATAAAGAACAATTAGCATTAATTAAATATGCCGAAAAACGTATTAGGCAAAAAAAGCGTGTTTATTTTCATTTTGTGGTCTTTTTAATAGGTGCCGTTTTTTTAATTATAGCAAATACGGTTTTAGGTATTGGTAAAGATTTCACCATAGCTGGACTCAACTGGTTTGTGATTGCTATTGTTATATGGCTGTCCTTATTTGTTTACCATTTTGTAACAGTATTCATTACACATAGTTTTATGGGTAAAGATTGGGAAGACCAGCAGAGAGACGCTCTTGTAGCCAAGCAACAACAACGTATTGAAAAACTCAAACAGAAATTTTTAAAAGAAGAGACAGAAATTGCAAAATCACAGGCTTATAATGAAGCCCTAGAAAACAAAGGTACTGAGCAAAAAAAAAAATCTGAATTAACTATTATAGTAGCTGCAGGAGAGAATAATGCCATAGGTAAAGACAACGATTTGATATGGCATTTAAGTGACGATCTTAAGCGTTTCAAATCATTGACCAACGGCCATCACATCATTATGGGAAGAAAAACCTTTGAGAGTTTCCCAAAGCCACTTCCTAATCGTACTCATATTGTTATTACGCGACAAGATAATTACAAAGTCCCAGATGGTGTTATAGTAGTTAATAATATGAGTGACGCTCTTGATGCTGCCAGAAACGATAAACAACCATTTATTATTGGTGGAGGAGAAATTTATAAACAATCGATGGCTCTAGCAGATAAGATTGAAATTACTCGGGTACATCATAGTTTTGAAAATGCGGATACTTTTTTTCCAGAAATAGACACTTCTATTTGGAAAGAGACACATAGCAAGTTTCATAAAAAAGATGAGAAACACCAATACGCATTTACGTTTTTAACATATACAAAATCCTAAACTTCAAGAGGTAGCATTATTGATGTTTTTACGCCTTGATTGTCTTTGATATTTTCAACTTTAAAAGAAAAGTCGCCTTTATATAACGTTTCCAATCTATCTTGTATGTTCTTAATTCCTACACCTTTTATCATGACATCATTAAAAGGTTGTTGAAGTGGTTGCCCATCATTTTCAACCTCGATATGCAGGTATTGGTCGTCTTTAAAGATTCTTAATATAACGTTTAACTCGGTTGAATTGTATGAGTAACCGTGTTTAATAGAATTTTCAATTATTGGCTGTAATAACATAACTGGAACAAGATGTTCGTCTAGTTGATTGTCAATAACTTCTTCAAAGCTTAGATGATCAGAAAATCGAATTGAAATGATATCAATATACTTTTTCAACATATCCAATTCCTGTTTTAGCGGAATTAGATTTTTGTTTTCTAAATCTAAAATATCTCGAAATAAATCACCAAAATCAGTAATCATATCTTGGGATTTCTCTTTATCTATATCTATTAAAGAAGAAATACTATTTAGTGTATTAAAGACAAAGTGAGGATGTAATTTAGATTTAAGCACACTCATCTTACTCGTAATGAGTTTTGATTGAAGATTGGTTCTATCTGCCTCAATCTTCTTAATTTTTTCTAGATAATAGTAGCCATATATAATTCCCAACATCGAAAAATAGACCATGAAGTTTATATCTAAAAACCTCATATAATGATCAATCGTGACGTTATCTACAATAAGATCTATATCTCCTGAAAACAAAAATAGAATGAACGACGACATTATAAATATAACAAAGCCAATGCTTAAAGAGCATATAAAATGAATGATTAGAATGGTAACTGTTGACATATTTCGTTCAAACATTTTTTTCGCAAGTATACTAATCGCTATCATAAACATACAAACGACTAACCAATCTAAAAACACGTTATACAACCAAATACGCTTCCAATCTACGCCATATTCTCCTATAACATTCCAATAACTATTTTTGATTCCGTTAATTAGAGCCACGATAGTATAATATAATACCATTGCTCCTATAAGTTTATAATCAAGTAATTTATTCTTAGCCATATATTCTAGGAATCAATAATGTTGTGATGATTATGTTATTTTCTTTCAACATAGAAAATTCAAAATTGTTATTGTATAAAGCCGATAACCTATCTTTAATATTCTCTAAAACAGGATTACTATTAGAGGTATCTAAATTAGCGCCTTCTTTTAATGTTCCATTAATCTGAATATGCATCCTTATACGTTTATTGTCTACCTCACTAACGTCAAGTGTTAGTTCCAATTTGTCTTCAGGGTTAAATCTGTAAAAACTCAAATCATACTCAACTAAAGGTTGTAGCATAAGACTTGGAACCAATACATCCATGATTTCATGATCTAGCTTAATTCTAAACTTAACGTCTTCAGAGTATCGCAATTTGGCTATACTTATAAACTTATTTAAGAACTCCCATTCTTTTCTTAATGGAATTAGATTCTCATCCTTACTCTCAATAATCTCCCTGAAGAGTTCTCCAAAATCTGCAATTAAATTCTGAGATTTTTCTTCATTCGTCTCTATCAAGTTCGAAATACTATCTAAGGTATTGAAGATAAAAATGGGTTGTAATTGGGCCTTTAGCACATTAAGTCTAGAATTCATTAGGTCAATTTGAATCTGAGATTCTTGAGCTTTAATGATCTTTATTTTCTTTAAATAAAAATAACCATGAATAATACCTAGTAAGGTGAAGTAAATAAGAAAAATTTCTTCGATTTCACTCATGTACTTTTTAAAAGAAACATTAGCTAAGGCGTTCTCCAAGTTAAAATGACCAAACGTATATATGTATGTTGAACCTAATGAAAAAACAAAATAAAACAAGACTACAGATAGTACTAAATGAATAATTATTCTATAAAACCAATTCATTTTTATGTCTATCATCCATTTTACTAGATTACTAATAAAAAACATAAATATGAGTACAAAAAGCCACTTAAGAAATACGGTATATACAAATAAGTCGTACCAGCCAAGATTCTCATAATACCCCTGAACTTTAAAATAAATCAACCTACACGTATGTAACAGCATGGTTACTGTAAAAAATACAGTTAGGTATTTGAACAGTTTTATATCTATATATTTTTTAATCACCTAAATACCTAAATTATCTAGAAATATCTTCCTGTATGTTTTACTTACTCGAAACAATCTATCATCTTTCATTTTCACATCGATTTCACCAAAACTTGAATGAATAACATTCTCTATATTCATTACATTAATAACTGTAGATCTATGTATTCTAATTAAATCTTTATGCTTTGTATTATTAGTAATATCACTTAAAGATGATCTCACAACATAGGATTTTTTATCGGTAAAAATATCAACGTAGCTACCTGAGGCCAGAATATACTTAATATCAGATATGTTCAAAAAAGATACCTTTTGCCCTACTTTCACAGGCATTTTATCTTTAAAAAAGGTGGTATCCTCCTGCTCTTTTTGCGCTTTGATATAGTCTAATAGATCTTCTAATTGATCATTCATCTTAGACGCTGTTTTCCTTTCAAAATAGTGAAGTATTCGATTCACAGATTGCTTAAATCGTTCCTTTTTAAAAGGCTTCAATAAATAATCAAAAGCAAAGTAATCAAAAGCTTTAATGGCATACATATCGTATGCAGTAACGAAGATTACCAACGGTTCATGCCGAATTTGTTTTAAAACATCAAATCCAGTCATATCCTTCATTTGGATATCCAGAAAAATTAAATGCGGTTTAACAGTGTCTATAGCTATTATAGCTTCTTTCCCTGTTTTGCATTCATCAATTAGGCGAAGTTCTGCTACTTCATTTACAAGCTTGGACAATCGCTTTCTTGCTAAAAGTTCGTCATCTATAACCAGGCAATTTAATTGCATTATCTCTTGAGTTTATCCATTTATATTCTGTAACACAAAGTATAAATTTAATATAACAATCTGTTCATTCTTTATAATTTGGTTACGTTCATCTTGAAATTTTAGTTGTTGAACACATATTAAGTACCACTCATGACAAAAACCTACGTTTTAATATCATTCTTTAAACGCTCAAATACGAACTCCTTAAAATATTTAAACACAAAATGACAGTTATTCATCACCATATGATAATTGTTCAAAACATTTGGTAACCTCTTAGCTTCAAAATCTTATAACTTAACTTAAAAAATTGTTAAGCTATGAAACAACTGCTACTCCTTTTATTTACGTTCAGTATGACGTTATGTTTTTCTCAAAAAAAAAGCATAAAACAAAACTGGGACGCTTTCGAAAAAAAATATGGTAAAACCATTGTACAATGGAAAGATAAATCTGAATCTCCTCATAGAGTCATTTGCCAACCCATAAAACTATCAGAGCATATTTATGATGCACAACAACTGGAAGCTCTGTTAAGAGAGTTTATAAGTTCTAATCAATCTATATTTAATATTGAAGACAAAAACTACAGACGCGTTAAAATCCAAAAAGCAAAACATTTATGGTATGCCCATTTTGCTCAAACCTATGAAGGTAAGGTTGTTTTAAATTCAGAATTGATATTTAGAGTACACACCAATGGTAACTTAGTATTGTTTGGAATGGAAGTCTATGACATTCCGGCTATTGAAAGTAATAATCAGTCAACTTCTACTATAGAACAATCCATTGTTAATACTTATCCCAATGAAAAGATAAAAATTGAATTTCTTGGAGGCTTAAAAATACTACCTATTCGCGAAGGAAACACTATTACATTTAAATCTGCATATGAACTCTTTATCACTAATTTGAATGATATTTCAGAAGTACTATACGTAGACGCTAACACGACTGAAATTCTAGAAAAGCATTCAAAAATACATAATCATAGTTATGATATACAAGGGAGTGTAGACGGTCAAATACTTCCTATAACTCCTACAGATTTACCACAATCTATAGGGTTTCCAAATCTTCATGTCACTATTGGAGGAACGCAAATTAGTACCGATGAAAATGGTAATTTTGATCATACAATTGCTGGAAGTTCAGCAATACTAAATGCAGAATTAAAGGGTGATTTTGTTTCAGTAAGCAACTTCGGTTCTCCCGATGCTTCAATAACACAAACTGTGGGGCAAAATGACGTTCTAAATATTGTTTGGAATAATACCAACTCTACATTAGAAGAGCGAAACGTGTATTATCATATCAATAGAATTCATCAAAACAACAAACAAGTAGATCCTGGTTTCAATGCTCTAGATTACCCCTTGCAATGTATTGTAAATGATACAAATGCAAATGCATTGTGTAATGCCTTTTGGAATGGTGTCAACTTACATTTTGGTATTCAAGCGAGTAACTGCTCCATAAATTCGGCGCATAGTCCTTCTACCATTTATCATGAATATGGTCATGCTACAAATGATAGAATGTACAATCAAGCTGGTGTTTCTGGAGGTATGAAAAACCCAATTTTGCAAGAAGCATTTGCAGATATTTACTCTACATTATTTTTAAATGACAGTCGATTAGCACTTGGTTGGTTTGGATCAGGAACATTTACCAGAAACCTTAATAATAGTAATAGATATCCAGCAAATATTGTTGGTCAACAACATACTGATGGTTTGATTCTTGGAGGTGCTTTTTGGGATTTGGGTTTATTAACTTCGCCGCAAACTGCTTATGAACTAGCTCATTATGCCAAATATGGAACTCCTGATGATTCTGATATTGCAGTGGCATATGCCGAAGTATATTTTGAAACTTTGGTTGCCGATGACGACGATGGTAACTTAATGAATGGCACACCTAATGGGATGGCCATCGAAAATGCTTTTTGTCAACATGGCATTGGCTTTAATCTTTTTGCGTCACAGAAAATTTCACATTTAGCTCATGAAAACACATTAAACACCTCAGACGATTACAGAATAGAAATTAGCTTAGATCCCACTCCATTTACGAGTCAATTAAATATATCATTAACATACTCTACTAATGGTTTTAACTCAACTAATACAGTGTCATTTTCTCAAGTTAACGACACAACTTTTGAAGCCTTTATTCCTAGCCAATCAGCTGGTACATTAGTAAATTATTATTTTTCTATACCAAATGTTAGTTGTGCATTTAATATACTTTTTCATCCATCTAACGACTTTTTAACCGAAAATTATTCATTTTATGTTGGTAATTACTTAGCAGATTTCGAGGATGATTTTGAATTTAATCAAGGATGGCAAATTGGTTCGTCTTCAGATAATGCAACATCTGGGTTGTGGCAAAGGGGAACTCCTCAGCAAACAATAGATGGTGCTGGTTTTATTGTACAACCCGGATCTGATCATTCGCCTAGTGGCTCAACTTGTTTAGTTACTGGTGCAACACAAGGTGTTTTTTGGTACTCAAATGATGTTGATACAGGAAAAACAACTATCACTTCTCCGGTGTTTAATAACCTAGATGACACTTCCATTATCCAGTTCTACAAATGGTTTATTCATGGCGCAGGATTTGTGTTTCCAGTGCAAGGTGAATGGGCTATGGAAATTTCTAATAATGGTACAAATTGGGTGACAGTTGAAAGCACCAACTATGGTGATCATCGTTATTGGATAAATACGAAACACAAAATAAGCGATTATGTTTCAGTGACAAACACTATTCAAGTGCGGTTTGTTGTTTCCGATTTTGGATCGGGTTCTATTGTTGAAGCTCTAGTTGACGATTTTCAAATTTTGACTTTATCAGCTTTAAGTATTGATGAAATCGATGAAAATTTAGATGTGAGCATTCATCCTAATCCAGCAAAGGATGTGGTTAACTTTCAATTTCAACCTTCAATGACCTCAATAATCAATATTGAAATATTTGATGTTTTAGGACGAAAAGTTGAAGACATAAAAGCCAATCCAAACAATTCTAATCACACTATTACATGGAACATAGCGCCTAACTTCTCATCGGGCATCTACTTTGCCAAGATTAATACAACACTTGCAAATAAGAAAGCAACTAAAAAAATTATTATAAAATAAACATCATTATGAAAAAGAAAATATTCCTTATAATCACGCTACTTGCATCTCTTGTGAGTTTTTCACAAGAGATTTCGACCAATAGTCTAACCTCAAATTTTAATGGTAGTGGAGGTTTATCTTTAGATAGCGAAGGCAATTTATACATAGGAGATTTTGGTGATTTCCTTTCTGCAGGTGACAATGATGGCCTGCCAAATAATGTTTGGAAATTAGACACCAATTTAAACTTAACCGTATTCTCTCCAGGGTTTGTTGGAGCTTCAGGAAATGCATTTGATAGCGAAGGCACATTATATCAATCGGATATAGGTAATAGCAGTATATACAAAATCGTAAACGGCGTTCGAACTTTTGTCACCTCAACAGGAATATCGGCTCCAGTCGGATTAGTATTTGACAGTCAAGGTAATCTATTTGTTTGCAATTGTGGAGCCAATAGCATCCAAAAAATCACTTTTACCTTAGGAGTTGTTACATCATCATCAACTTTTGCCTCAGGTGCTCCAACGTTTTTTTGTCCTAACGGTCTCACAATCGATGAAAATGACAATTTATATGTATCTAATTTTTCTAACGGAAACATTGTAAAAATAACGCCTGCTGGAATCCCATCGATATTAATTACCACACCTGGAGGCACTACGTCTGGCCCTAGCAATGGGCATCTCGATTATCATCAAGCTACGAATACTCTATTTATTGCTAGCCATGGTTCTAATAGAATATATAGCTTAGAATTAGATCAGGCACTTCCTACGCTTAATACAATTGCGGGAAGTGGTGTAAGGGGTAATACAGATAATGAAAACGCTTTATTAGCAACGTTTTCTAGACCAAATGGTGTTGCCGTAACTCAAACAGGTGATTCTATATACATCAACAGTGCAATCCCAGTCACAAATTTCCCAAGTAATCCTCTAAATCCTCAAGTCATAAGGCTGATTAAAGGTGTACAATCTGGCAACTTATCAGTTGAGTCGGTAAACCCTTCATCAAACTTCAAAACCTACCCTAACCCTGTGAAAGACACGTTTACATTAGAATCTGAAACACCAGTTTATTACAAGGATTTGAATATCAAATTATTTGATCTAAAAGGAAAATTAATTAAAGAGATTAATGCTATAAAGCCAACTAATGGCAAGTTAAAAATTGAAATTGATCTCTCAAGTTTAGCTGCTGGGACTTATCTATACACTATTTACAATAATTCTGACGCCATAAAAAATGGCAAACTAATTAAAGAATAATAAACGATCATGAAAAACAAATCCCATCGCAATACAACTCAGCGATATTGTATGTTCTTAGTCCTTGGTCTTCTATACATAGGCGCTCCAAGCATTTTGAATTATATCACAAAAATAAATATAGATATTATAGATTTCTGTAAAGGCTTAGGCATTCCATTTTTAGTAGTAAGTATGTACTTCTTTACCAGAAAAAGGTTTACTGATTTAAAGAAATAAACTTTGATATTAATCATAAAATAGTTCTAAATAGTTCATAAATAGTGAGATATTTTCTATTTTTCTGATAGAAGATGAATCATGATGCACTTATCTGAACTATAGATTAAATTTTTGAACGTATAATACACTATAATGAGACGAATTATTCTTTTATTGATACTGCTCTCATTCATGGAATCGTTTACTCAAAACGAACAATTGATAACGTTAGAAAACTCTAAAATTAGTTTTACTGTTTTTGGCGAAGGAACACCACTTTTAATAATTAACGGAGGTCCAGGAATGAACAGTCAAGGGTTTTCAGATTTGGCTAAAGAATTGGGAAAAACACATAAAGTCATCACCTATGATCAAAGAGGAACTGGGAAATCCAAAATTGATATTATTAGCTCAAAAACGATGACCCTCGATTTAATGTTAGAAGATATCGAAACTATTAGAAAACACATTAATGTTAAAGAGTGGGTTATTCTTGGCCATTCTTTCGGTGGTATGCTTGCCTCCTATTATGCAACTAAATTTCCAAAAAGAATAAAAGCACTCATCTTATCTTCTTCCGGAGGGCTAGATGTTAAATCACTATCTTCAATACAGATTACTTCAAAATTAACACAAAAACAACGTGACTCATTGTCTTATTGGACCAACAAAATAAGACGTGGTGACACCTCCTACCATGCAAAATTTCAGAGAGGAAAACACTTAGCGCCTGCCTATTTAAGAGATCGATCTCATATTAAAAGAATCGCGCATAGGTTAACACAAGTTAACTTTGAGATCAATCAATTGATATTTCAGAATATGAATGCCATAGATTTAGATTGTAGTAATCACTTAAAATCCTTTCAAAAACCAGTACTCATAATTCAAGGAAAGCAAGATATAATTCCGATAGAGATTTCACAAAAAACACATCGCACTTTTCCTAATTCAAAATTAAAAATTATAGCCAACTCTGGACATTATGGGTGGTTAGATCAACCCAAGATATATTATAAAAGCATTTCTGATTTTCTAAAATCAATAAACATATAACGAGTCATGAAAACACCTATATTCATTTTCACAGCCTTCCTTGTATCTATCAATGTACATGCAACTGATCTTAAGATTTCCAAACCGATACTTTATACCGATGATGGGCAATCATATGCTGTTCTCAACCTAAGTTGGGATAATGCATGGCATAACCAAATTAACAATGATGCGGTTTGGATATTTTTTAAATTTTTAAAAGGAACTAGAGGTTATAATCATGTAAAAGTGAACACCAATAATCATTTGGTTGTTTCTAATCATACAGATACTAAATTAGAACTCGGTATTGAGGTACCTAATGATCGTTTAGGCTTATATATATTCCCTAAAGAAAATTTTAGAGGACATGTAAATGTAACCCTCAAAATTTTTCTAGATACAGAAAGCCTTAAGGATATTAATACAAGAACATCAAATTTTACTGCATATGCCATTGAAATGGTAAAAATACCGAATGGTGCTTTTGTACTTGGAGATAGTGATCCGTCTGCACTCAAATTTGGATCAGTATATAAGTCGGATTCCAATGGTAATTATGATGGTCTATTTAAAGTTACAGATGAAAAGCAATCTATTACTATAGCTCCAACCAAAGGCAATCTCTATTATCAAGCACCTGAAGGATATGAAGGTGATCAAAATGGAGTAATTCCACCTGCTTTCCCTAAAGGTGTTCAAGGATTCTATATTATGAAGTACGAACCCACGGAGGGTCAATATGTGGATTTTCTAAACTCCCTTAACGAGTACCAAAGTCAGAATAGAGCTAATTTTGGAGGAAAAAGCTATTATAGTGAAAGGGGTTCAATAACCATTAAAAATGGAAAGTATATGACCGATAACAACTACAAACCCTGTAATCACATGAGTTGGGATGACGCCATGGCATTTGCAGATTGGTCCTGCTTGAGGCCTATGACCGAGTTAGAATTTACTAAGGCTTCAAGAGGCCCAGTTCAAAACCCTTTAGGTATAGATTTTCCTTGGGGCTCAAATTCAAAAGATCAGTTACAAAGAATGGTAGCCGATAGTGGTAACCTAGAAATGCTTAACGGCATGAGCGAAGCCGAACTAACAACTAAAAACAAAGCATTATTCGGTGCTTCATACTATTGGGTAATGGATTTATCTGGTAGTCTATGGGAACGTGTGGTAACAATTGGTGATGACAAAGGAAGGTCATTTATAGGCACTCATGGAGATGGGAACCTTTCCAATTATGGGTTTGCAACCAATGAAGATTGGCCAAAGGGCATAGAAGAAACTGGAGGTTATGGTTTTAGAGGTGGTGGCTTTTATGGCTACGGAAGAGATTATCACGACTTCAACCCTTACAGTCCTATATCTTACAGACCTTATGGTGGATGGTCTGGTGGCAACAGAACTAATGCCTATGGAGCAAGATTTGTACGTACTTCAAATTAGTAACTGATAAATACGCATAGTATCTTTAAAGTAGATTAGGTCATAAAACATAAAAAACCTTAAAGTCAACAATTCTAATCTGAAATTTTAATTATGAAAACTCCTCTAGTGTTAGACCTTTACACCAGTGAAGAACTTGATCTGTTCCCTACTAACAGAAGCAGGGCTCAAGCTGAATATTTCGCTTCAAGGTTTTATATCTTAAAGAAACTGTTATTGATTCATATGCTAAATGAGAATGTCATTTAAAATGACCAAATCCCAAAAAAGCGAGATGCTCCAAAGAACATCTCGCACCTTATGTCTTAACTAAAATCTATTAAACTTTAGTCAGGACTACTACTAAGGGTATATCACCTACTCCACAGCCTCCTGATCCTCCTTGAAAATCAAGCATATTAAGTGTTAAGGCTTCAGAATCATCACAGGGTTGTGCTATAATATTACTCGAATCACCACCAAGCAATAAAAGCGATGCACAACCAATATTGGTTGATAAACCATCGTCAATTATAACTTGACCATTGGTAAAAGAAAAAGTAACCGTCATTAAATTTGTTGGACCTCCAGGCAAGTAAGCCACCTGAAATTGTCTGCTCAATGCACCATTAGCTCCTTCGCTAATAGTTACCGTTTGATCTGCAAAAACAGGACCACCAAAAAGACTATCGCCAGATGTTACAGTTAAATTATAATCACCAACAAAGTTACCTGATGATGCATTCAGAGAGGGACATATTTGAATTCTATAAGCTATCGGTCTGCTAGATCCATCTACACCAGCTGCAACTTTCCCATTGCTAGTTGATGTCAATACAACATCAAAAATCATGGCTTCAGTAATATTAACAGCTTGAGCTATATCAAATTGAATCTTAGGAAACGCTTCTATTGTCAAAGGGTCTTTAGCTCCTCCATTAGCCACATCTAAATTTCCTGATTCTAGATCTGCAAAGAAAAAATGAGTTGAACTTCCAGCAGGATTAACTAAAACACCATTATTTGAAAACACGGTATTTGGATCTGGTCCTGTTACTGACACTAAATCATAATTTATTCTCAACTCATCAGTTGAAACAGGTACATTAACAAATACAGGAACTTCAAATAAGTTATCAGTATTGTAAGAATCTATAGCAATATTTCGTGAAAAGCCATCAGTTACAAATTGCACCCAACCTGTTGTTGGATCATCATTAAATTTTCCTTCATTTTCTCCTTCACTATCATCACAACTATAAACAGTCAATAACAACGTAAGTGAGAAAAATGTTATTTTAAAAAGATTTTTCATAGTGCTTGTTTTATAGTTTTGTTAATGTGAAACTTTGTACTGACATAGGTCCACATGATTCAAATGGATCTTGTAAATAATTTATAGTGTGTGTAACATCACTCGTTAACGAATAAGTACCGTTATTGGCATTACCTGCACTTGTAAGAATATAGAATGGTGGATTTCCAGCTGTACATGACACTGAGATATCGACATCCTGACTTAAATTAAAAAGATTACAAGCTAAGTTAACAGTGACATTAAGCACTGTATCTACTCCTGTTCCAGGTAAAAATGTAGTTGAAAATACACGCTCTGTTGGTGTAGCTCCAACGCTAACAGTAACATTACCACTTAAGAAATTACCACTACCATCATCTGCCAATGCATAATCACCTACCAGATAAGTATCTGGTACAGGACATACTTCAAATACATTAACTACAATTCTATTAAGGTCCATATCTACATTATCAGGCAAACCTGTTAAAGAAAAAACGATTTGCTTTACCGTAGCATCTACCAAGCCATTGTCTTCTCCGTTAATAGTTAAAACGCCTTGATAAGAATTAGCAGGAATTGTAACAGAACCTGGCAAGGTGTATGTTGCAGGGTCTGCGTTACTTTCCATTTCTAAATTAATATTAAACGTTCTATCTGTAGTTGATACAGTACTAGAGTTTAGAGTAAGATCAACACTACCTGTATCATCTATAGTAATAGGCAAGCTAACCGTAGTATTAGCGAAAGACAAAAATGTTCTATTCTCTGATTCTACACCATTAGAAAGGATAGGATCAATATTTTCATCACAAGACGTCATACAGAGCAAGAAACCAAGTACGAACGTTATTTTATATATATGTTTCATATTTATTTATTGATTAAGTTAGTATCCTGGATTTTGTGTAATTGCATTATTACCATCGAGTTCGGCTTGAGGAATAGCTAGAGTGAATCTAAAATCATTCACAGCTAAATCACAAGGCGCATCAAACGTACCGCAATCAGCAGGTAATCTGCTTACTCCTAACCCTATATCAGAACCAATACGCTTAATATCTAAGAAACGTTTTCCTTCAAAGCAAAATTCTTTACGTCTCTCTTTTAATATGTCTGTTAAAGCCACATTTAATGAGCCATAATTAGGCGCTGGTGATGCTGAACCAGTTCTAGCATCTCTTAAGTCTTGAACCGTTTGAGCTGCCTGTGGAAGCATTCCATTTCTCGCTTGCATTTCTGCTTTAAGTAATTGTATTTCTGAAGCTCTAATAAGCTTGATATCATTAACTTGTAAACCACCAGCTCCTCCTGGATACTTGTTGATTAACAACTCATTTGTAGGGTCATTTAGTCCAACTATAGTACTAGCAGGTGCCAAATTAACGCTACGTCTTATATCATTTGGAAGTTCAGATAATTCATTCAATAACTGATTAGATATTTCTAAAAAGCCATCTGCAGGCATTACTTGATTAAAATAGAATAAGCCTCCAACACCATTATCTCCATTAACTCTTGCGAGTTTGAAAATGACTTCGGTATTATCTGCATCTAAATACATCGTCGCATATTGAACCTGATTAGCCAATGGATAATCGTTCAATAATTGATTAGCCATAGTCATCGTTTGAGCATCAAAGCTTCCTTCATCAACTGCAAGTTTGACTTGCATCGCCTTGATAAAATCTCTGCTAATAAAAATTGGTGTATTAGCAGTAGCATTACTAGGGTCTAACAAAGTATTTGCTTCTTCTAGATCCGCTTTAATAAATGCAATTGTTTCTGCCACAGTGTTTCTTTCAAAAGTATCTGAAGTTAATGGCACAAAATCAACATTTATTATTGCTAATGAATTTGGATCTTGGTAATCTACAGTAAAGTATTCAAATAAATCAAAGTGAGCTAAGGCACGTAACCCTAGTAACTGACCTTTGATATGATTTGATTCGTTAATATCACTTTGAGTTGTAAAGGTCAAATTACCCATTGCTCTTAATACACGATTAACACGGTTAATCGTAGCATAACGATTTGACCATATAGAGTTAGAAGGTGTACCTCCAGCAAAATTAACTATATAAGAATAAGCTTGCGCTCCTTGTCCGTTACTCGCTTGACCTGCTTTTAAATTATCAGACAAAATTGCATTGGCGTATATTCCATCTCCGGTTCCATTTCCTCCAAAGTCAGGTCCATAGGCTGCATAAGCACCATTTAACCCTGTTTGCAAGTCAGCAACTGACTGAAAGGCAGCTTGTTCATTAAGCTCTCCCTCCTGTACCACATCGGTTGCATCTTCACAGGCTACAGCAATCATAAATATAGCTGCAATACCTAGTGTTTTTAATATATATTTTTTCATGTTCATCTTTTTAAAAATTTATTGTTGCACCAAAAGTGTAAATCTTAGGTGTTGGGAATTGTCCTCTATTGGTAGGTCTAAAATTAGACTCCGGATCCCAACCTCTAAACTTTGTAAATGTCAATAGGTTTTCTCCCTGTAGATAAAGTCTCAAAGAAGAAATTGGCGTATTTTCAAGAATCTTACTTGGTAAGTTGTAAGCAAACGTTATGTTTCTTAATCTTAAGTAAGACGCATCTTCTAAATATCTATCTGTTGAATTGATATAATTTACACTTGACAATGCAGATCCAACTCTCGGTACGTCTGTAATATCACCTGGCTGTTGCCATGCATTGAATACAGTAACCGATCTATTTCTACCATTGTTAACAGATCCTACAGATACTTCTTGTAAATCGGCATAATCTAAGTTGTTTAACCATACATCTGCCACAAATGACCATTGTGTAGTTAACTCGAATCCTTTGTGCTCTACATTTGTTCCAAAACCTCCTTGCCATGTTGGATAGAAAGATTTGTCAATAAATACTCTATCATTAGCTGCATCTAGAGTTTCTGTAAGTGTAACACCATCTGCTTTTAAGAATAAAGGATTACCATTAGATGGATTAACTCCTGCATATCTTACTAGGAAGTAAGACCCTAAAGCTTGTCCTTCTCCTAGAGCTGTAGAACCACCAGTGTTTACCAATCCATTTGTAGAAGGTGGTAATTGCTCAATGGTATTTTCGTTATACGAACCATTTGCATTTACACTAATTTTCCAGTTATCATTAGATAACACTCTATAGTTTAATGACAATTCTATACCTTCATTAACTAATGATCCAATATTTGAGTTAATACTAGGTGTAGCGTTGATTAATGATATTTGATTATTTTGAAATAAGTCATCAGTAGTTTTGTTGTATACATCAAGACTACCACTTAATTTATTATCTAATACTGCAAAATCAACACCTATATTGGTTTGTGTAGTTTCCTCCCATTTTAAAGTCCTATTCTCTAATTGAGTTACTACTGTAGACACAGAACCATTATATCCAGTTCCTGCAGTATACAAACTTCTTGTAAGGTTTAAACCACCATAGTAACCACCAGTAATTCTATCATTTCCTGATATACCATAAGACGCTCTCAGTTTTAATAGATCAAATCCAGATCCATCCATAAAGGTTTCATCACTAATATTCCAACGTCCAGCAACAGACCAGAACGTACCCCAAGCATTATCTTCGATAAATCTAAATGAATTATCTCGTCTTATACCAGCAGATATTCCATACTTACCATCATATACATAATCTAATGTTCCAAATATTGATAAGTTACCTACTTCACTTGTAAATGAATTTACCACTGGAATATATGGATTTACTAAAACGCCGTTTGCCGGATTTGGCTCGGTTGTAGTACCAGGTATAAATGCTGCACCACTACCAAGAAGTCTAGGATCTAAACCAGTTTGGTCAAAATCAAGACCATCTAAAAATCCTCTATTGTACTCAAAATAAGCTGTTGCAGTCACATCATGCTTGTCGTCAAATACATTAGAATAGCTAATAGAAGGTACTACATTAAGTCTAAAATCTCTAGTATATGTTTCCTCTTGGATCCCACCAAACTGAGCTTGATTTCCGATCACATTAGCTTGAAACGGTCCTAAAATACTGTTAGGATGTAAAATCTCTAAACGTTTTTCAGTGCTTAAATCAGCTCCTAATTGAACTCGTGCATACAAATTCTCAGCGAAATTCCAACTTGCGTTTAAAGATGCTAAAATTTTGATTTCTTCTTCTCTATCAGTATTTAATGCAATACTATTAAGTAGAACATAAGGGAAATTAGTTGCTCCATTTGAAAGAATGGCACCAGCATCTCCTGGAGTAATACCTCCATCTATTGTTTGAGAACCATCAGCTTCAAAAACACTTAAATATGGAAGCCCTTGTAAAGCTGCACTAAATGGATTGAAGAATGTCGCTCCACTACCTGCATTATCTAATTCATTCGTCTCAGAAAATCCGAGTGACAAATTAAATCCATAATTAAACTTGTCATCATCAGTTTTTCCATTAAAGTTGTTTCTTAAAGAAAAACGTTGAAAGTCTGAACCAATAAAAATACCATCTTGATTAAAGTACTGTAATGATGTAAAGTTATTTGAATTCTCACCACCCGAAGTAATCGTTAAATCATGTGATTGTGTTCTACCTGTTCTAAAGAAAACGTCGGTCCAACTTGTATTTGCTTGACTTGATATAGCAGCAATTTCAGCATCTGATAAACCAACCCCAATTCCAGCACCATTGGCACGTTGAAATTGTAAAATTTGAGTAGAGTTTGTTAACTCAAACGGTTGATCTTGTAATTCTGAATTACCATATGCTGTTGTGTACCTAAACTTTAAACTCTCGTTATATCGTCCCTTTTTAGTAGTAATTACAATGGCACCATTTGCAGCTCTATTTCCGTAGATATTAGCAGCACCAGCATCTTTTAAAACAGAAAACGTTTCAATGTCATTTGGATTTATACTTCTGAAATTGTCTTCATCTACTGGAATTCCATCGACTATAAATAATGGTTCGATGTTTCCATTTATTGATCCTGCTCCCCTAAGTATGATCGTACTGTCATTACCAGGTTGTCCAGAACCTGTTGCAATATTTAAACCAGCGACCTGTCCTTGCAGGTTTTGCAGTGCAGAGGCATTTGCCCTATCTTCTAGGATTTCTGCTTTTACTGTACCAACAGCAGCAGTACTCCTTTTAAGTGACGATACATTACCATAGGCAACAACCACCACTTCATCTAGTGTATTATCTGCAGTCATAATGACATCGATAGTACTAGATTCACCAATTAATTTTTCAATTGTTTGGTACCCGACATAAGAGAATACTAACGTTTCGCCAGTACTCGCTCTAATAGAAAACTGACCATCAAAATCTGTTTGTTGGCCCCTAGTAGTTCCTTTTACAATTACCGTAGCTCCGGGTAATGGCAAGCCATCTTCCGAAGATGTAATTTTTCCTGTGATAGTCCTCTCTTGTGCAAAACTTGAAGTAACACTTAAAAACAAGAGCACTAACACTAAACCATAATTTTTTACTTTCATAAGCTTAAATTTTTAATTATTACGATGTTAGTTGTAGTGCAATTGAGAAAGGCAGGCAGCGTTGTATTTTTAAAGACTAATTCAAAATAATTACTCAGTATGAAATTAAAGTTAACATGGATATTTCATAAATATAGTAAGGCAACGACTGCCTAGCCTTGCAATTGCTACCGTAAAAAAAGAGAAGAATTACACTAACTGTGGTAATTCCGATAATAGTTTACCTCTTCCCGAGCCAGTTTTACCATATATTTTAATCGAGCGAAGATTGTGTCAGTTTACAATTTAAAAGCATTTGATTATCAGCTTTTTACAGAAATAAGATCTTTAACCTTCTGTAAGTGAATTCTGAAAAATAATAATGAATCCTTCAATAAATTCTAATAAACTTGAGATGTTTATTCAGAAATAGTCTTATATAAGTAATACGATCTAACTATCCATTATAATCTCCTAATATTAGAATTAGGTATCAAAAAAATGAATCAAAAATCTGTATCAAACAAACAAAATACCATAGATAACTAAAATGTTTTGCTTAACCGAGTTGCATTGTAATAATTACGTTAAGAAAATTTCAGAATATAAAAAACATGGTGGTGGTAAAATACTATAGAAACAATAATTTACAATAAGAGTGTATATAAAAGGAAAGGAAAAGTAATCAGATAGCTCGTGATCGCTGTGACATTTGTATTCTATACTGCGTAGGAGTTACGCCTGTTCTTTTCTTAAAGGCACTATTGAAAGTTACTTTATTGTTAAAACCAACTTCATATAAAATTTCTGAAATGGTCATTTTACAATCAATATCCAATAATAATTCTTTGGCCTCATCTATTCTGAAATCATTAAGGAAGTCGAAAAAGTTCTCGTTAAAATGCTCATTAATTATTTGAGACGTATTGTGTTTTGTAGTGCCTAGAAGTGATGATAATTCTTCTAAATTCAAATTATTTTGCTTGTAAACCTTCTCATCAACCATGAGCTCGATTAACTTTTGTTTAAGTTCGGCTGCTAAGCTAGGAATCAATCCCGATTTTTCATACTTAATAACATTTAGTGCTCCAACAATGCTAAATCCCCAAAAAATCTGAGGTTGCACTAAACCAAATAAACCTATTAATAGTATCGAAGCAGAAATGAAAAGACAAATCACATAATCCCAACCGTCACGATAGAAAAATTCAAAATTATTAAGTGTAGAATACAATACAAATGACAATACAAATCCAGCATATGCATACATCATATAATGTAACCACTTGACAACATTTGGACCTACATTATCTTTTGCCTTCTTAACCAATTTATATATTAGAACAAAATAAATAAGCATTTGCACATTCTTCACCCATTCATACCATACAATATCCATGGCTACATTATAAATTCTATTCTTTGGATCAAGTAAATGAAACGATGCGTAAAATGCAAAGGCAATTAAAAAAAGACTAAAATGTCCAAGCTTAAATCTTGAGGAATATTTAATCTTAAATAAATCTTTCACATAAAACAGCAGGAGTGGCCCGAGAGCAAACATTATTGGAATCCAAAGCTTTCTGAAATAGATAAGTGGATACTCATATAGATAAAGACTTTTGAAACCTACATAAGAAAGTAATATTATAGAAAAAGATAATACAAAAAGTCCTAAATTTCTATTAGCTTTTGTATTTCCTTTCTTTCTAAAAAACAATACAAAAAAGAGAATAATTCCTTGTACTGCAATAAATAGAAAAGTGCCTGTCCATTTATTTAAAGCAGGCTTATAAGATTCTAACAATTTAATAAAGGCAACGCTATCACTCAAACCACTGAAGGCTTCGTCATTTTCAAATAGTTCTGGTTTTGCTCTCCTGCCTAATGCCTTTTCAACATAAGCTAAAGATGCTTCTTTATTATCTAAATTTAATTCAGCCTTAGCCAAATAATAGTATAATCTAGACTGTTTATAATAACCATTAACCTCAGATTTAATCAAACTATTTTTTGAAGCTGCAAAATCGCCAACTTGATCTTCACATAAGGCTTTCAAAAACCAAAATTCTGCTGAGTTTACATTTAGTGCAATAACGTCTTCTGATAAAGGAAGTATATTTTCAGAAGTTCCATTTTCGTAATTGTTTTTGAGTACTAATAATATGTCTTCACTCTGTGCATTTAAATTAACACAAAATAAGAATACATAAACTAGCAAAACATTTATGAATTTCATAGACCCCTTTTTAAATAAAATTAACAAACAAATGATTAAAACAGTTAATTATTCGGAAAAAAGAAGTTAAATCCGATGTAAACTTACCTCTTTAACACACTTTAACATAAATTAATCATAAGATTTGATCTCAAAGACAATATTTCATTCTTAAAATTTTGTTAATATTAATGAATTAGACTTTAGTTTCAAAACCCCTATAAATACTACACGTGCTTAAAATTCTATTTCTTATTTTCGCATTATGATCAAATCACTACAACTTCGAATTACACTTCAAGAAGAACGACAAACGGGTATTTTGATCGAGAAAGCTTCTCAAGTTCTAGATGTAAATCCGGACGATATTTCGGCAGTAAAAATACTTCGGAAATCGATAGATGCCCGAAAAAAACTTATCATTTTAAATTACAAAGTAGAGGTTTACATTAACGAACAACCAACAAAAGATACGACCTATACTTTTGATTATAAAGATGTGTCTGCGGCAAAATCCATACATATTATTGGATTTGGTCCCGCTGGAATGTATGCCGCTTTACGCTGTATTGAATTAGGGTATAAACCTATTGTTTTTGAGCGTGGAAAAAATGTTCAAGATAGACGACGTGATTTAAAAGCTATTAATCAAGATCATATCGTCAATGAGGATTCTAATTATTGCTTTGGTGAAGGTGGGGCTGGGACTTATAGCGACGGAAAGCTATATACAAGGAGTTTAAAACGAGGTGATGTTAGAAAAATATTCGAAAATTTGGTTTATCATGGTGCCACAGATCAAATTTTGATAGATGCACATCCACATATAGGAACCAATAAACTTCCTAAAGTGGTGAAGAATATTCGTGAGACTATTTTAAAATATGGTGGAGAAGTACATTTTGAAAGTCGTGTTACAGATTTTACTATTGTAGATCAAACGATACAATCAATCACACTCCAAAATGACAATGAAATAAACGTTGATAAAGTCATTTTAGCTACTGGACATTCTGCAAGGGACATCTACTATTTATTACACAATAAACATGTTCAACTTAAAGCAAAATCATTTGCCATGGGTGTTCGTGTAGAGCATCCTCAAGATATTATTGATGGTATTCAATACCATTGTCGTGGCGAAAAAAGAGATGAATTATTACCAGCAGCAGCCTATAGTTTGGTTCAGCAGGTTAGCAACAGAGGTGTATATTCTTTTTGTATGTGTCCTGGTGGATTTATAGTTCCTGCTGCTACAGCAAATGGAGAAGTTGTGGTGAATGGTATGTCTCCTTCAAAACGAAATAACGACTATGCCAATTCTGGAATTGTTGTTGAAATCAATGTAGACAAAGACCTTTATAAATATGAACATCATGGTGCGCTCAAAGGTTTAGAATATCAAAAAGACCTAGAACGATTGGCTTTTACAGCAGGTGGACGAAGCCAAACGGCTCCTGCTCAACGTTTAACAGATTTTGTTGAAGGTAATCTCTCAGCAAGTTTGAATCCTACCTCCTATCAACCAGGCTTGAAATCTGCGCCCTTACATTCACTTTTTCCAAAACTTATAGGAAGTTCTCTTCGGAAAGGGTTTAAAGCCTTTGGAGAAAAAATGAAAGGTTTTTATACTTCCGAAGCGAATATAATAGGTGTCGAATCGAGAACATCTTCTCCAGTCAATATACCAAGAAATGAGAATTTAGCACATCCAGAACTATCAAATCTTTTCCCTTGTGGCGAAGGTGGTGGATATGCTGGAGGAATTATTTCTGCAGCCATGGATGGAGAACGATGTGCCGAGGCTGCCACAGGTCAATTATAAATTTAATTTGTCTTCGTTTCAATAGGTAAAGTTTAAAGATATTATTCCTATTTTTGTCGGATAAAATTTGATAACAATGAAAGCATACGTTTTTCCTGGTCAAGGTGCTCAATTTACTGGAATGGGACTTGATTTATATGAAAACTCACCATTAGCTCAAGAGCTATTTGAAAAAGCTAATGATATTCTAGGTTTTTCTATTACAGATATCATGTTCGAAGGTTCTGCCGAAGACTTAAAAGAAACGAAAGTAACACAACCAGCTATCTTTTTACATTCAGTGATATTAGCTAAAACCTTAGGTGATCAATTTAAACCAGACATGGTTGCTGGTCATTCACTTGGTGAATTTTCTGCCTTAGTTGCTAATGGAACTCTAAACTTTGAAGACGGATTAAAGTTAGTTTCTCAACGTGCTCAAGCGATGCAAAAAGCTTGTGAGTTACAACCAAGTACTATGGCTGCCGTTTTAGGATTAGATGACGATATTGTGGAAAAAGTTTGTGCGACGACTGATGGTATTGTTGTTGCCGCTAATTACAATTGCCCTGGTCAATTAGTTATTTCAGGAGAAATCGATGCCATTAATAGAGCTTGTGAAACTTTAAAAGAAGAAGGTGCACGCCGAGCATTAGTACTTCCTGTTGGTGGTGCCTTTCATTCACCTTTAATGGAACCAGCTCGTGAAGAGTTGGCTGCTGCAATTGAAAACACTCAATTCAATGCGCCAAACTGTCCAATTTATCAAAACGTAACAGCTTCTGCAGTAACAGATGAAAACGAAATAAAAGCTAACTTAATTTCTCAATTAACAGCGCCTGTGCGATGGACTCAATCTGTACAGCAAATGATCACCGATGGTGCATCTCATTTCACTGAAGTTGGTCCTGGAAAAGTACTACAGGGGCTTGTAAAAAAGATTAATCGAGACACTGAAACAGCTTCGGCTACTTTAGAATCTAACGCCTAATTTTTATGAAATTATCAAGAACAGCAGGAATAGTACTGCTTATAGCTTTTAATATTGCTATTGACCAAATTTCAAAGGTGATAGTTAGATCTAATATTAGACTAAGGACTGAAACAGATCCTGGAGAAAGAATCAATGTTATTGGCGATACATTTTTAATGATGAATGTAGAAAACGAAGGTGCCTTTTTAGGAATGGGAAGTGACATGAACGATACGCTTAAACTATTATTATTAAAGATTCTTCCTATTGCAGTACTTGTGTATTTAGTATACTATATCATTAAGACAACAGCTTTGGACAAACTCAGTTTGATTGCCTTATGTTGTATTGCTGGAGGAGGAATAGCGAATGTATTTGATCGTGTTGCTTTTGGTAAGGTTACCGACTTTTTTCATTTAGATTTTGGAGGTGTCTTTAGAACAGGAATTTTTAATGTAGCCGATATGTCTGTTACGTTTGGAATGATTATACTAGCCTATGTAACGCTTTTTTCTAAAAAAAAGAAACCACAAACAGCTTAAATAAAAAAGCCTCATTTAAAATGAGGCTTTTTTATTTATTTTTTAATCTTAGTTCTTGTAAACTTTTCCGTCCTTCATTACAAAAATTACATTTTCCATTGTGGAAATATTTTTGGTAGGATCATCATTTACTGCTATGATATCTGCAACGAAACCTTCTTTTATTTGACCAATTTCGTTTTTCATATTCAATAACATTGCATTAGTCACTGTAGCACTTTGGATAGCTTCCATTTCAGGCATCCCTGCTTCTACCATATAACCAAACTCTTTCCCACTATCACCATGCCTAAAAACACCTGCATCTGTTCCAAAAGCAATATTAACACCTTTTTTATATGCTCTCCCAAAAGTTCCTTGAATTTGTGGTCCAACTGCCAAAGCTTTAGGCACCACGATATCTGGATAAAAGCCTTTGATTTTTGCTTTTTCTTCAACCTCTTTTCCAGCCGTTATAGTAGGAACTAAATAAGCATCATATTTTTTCATTAATTCCATCGTTTCATCGCTCATATAGGTTCCATGTTCAATAGTTTTAACACCTCCAATTATTGCACGCTGCATACCTTCGTCACCATGAGCATGAGCCGCAACATGCATTCCATAATCTTTGGCTGCATCACAAATGGCTTTTACTTCTTCAATGGTAAATTGAGGGTTATCTCCACTTTTCGCAACACTCAAAACACCTCCTGTAGCTGTAATTTTTATTAAGTCCGCACCATTTTTATAACGTTGTCTCACTGCTTTTTTTGCATCATCAACACTATTAACAACACCATCTTCCGGTCCTGGATCTTTGAGAAGTCCTTTTTTTGCCCCATTAGTAAAATCGCCATGACCACCTGTAGAACTTATTATTTTTCCCGCCGTGAAAATTCTAGGACCTTCAATTTTTCCACTAATAATGGCGTTTCTTACTGAAATATTAACGCCTGTACCTCCTAAATCTCTCACTGTTGTAAACCCAGATAATAACGTTTCTCTAGAGTACGCAACCGAATTAAAAGCAATATCAGATTCATTTAAAACATAGCGCTCTAGCCTAGTTTTTGGGCCAAATTCCTGTTCTATATGCACATGCATATCTATCAATCCTGGCATTACTGTTTTACTCTTCAAATCGATAACTACATCATTAGAAGACTCTGCAGCAACATATCCATTTTCTACAGCAATAATTTTATGCCCAGAAACAACAACTGTTCTTTCAGTTAAAACCGTTCCATTTTTAGTGTCAATTAATTTTCCGCAATGCAGATATGTATTTTGTCCTGTTACTGAAATAGTCAATAAAAGGATCGCTAGTTGTAGTATTTTTTTCATTGTAAACGGTTTATAAATTTCTAATGGTTTTTTCCCAATTCCATGCCGAACTCATAGCGTCATCAAGTGTAGATTTTGCTTTCCAACCCAATACTGAGTTTGCTTTTTTTGTATCAGCATAAGCACTTATGACATCTCCTTTTCGCCTTGGTGCTATTTTATAGTTTAGTGATTTTCCGGAGACTCTTTCAAAAGACTTAATCACATCAAAAACAGAACTTCCTACACCTGTTCCTATATTAAAGGTTTCAAAATTTGATTCTTGTTTATTATCCAATAAGCGTTGTAATGCCACAACATGAGCTTTTGCTAAATCTACAACATGGATATAGTCTCTTAAACATGTACCATCTGGAGTTGGGTAGTCATCTCCAAAAACAGAGAGACAATCTCTTAATCCAGCAGCTGTTTGTGTAATGAATGGCACTAAATTTTGCGGTATTCCAATAGGCAACTCTCCAATCTTAGCAGTAGAATGTGCGCCAATTGGATTAAAATAACGTAAAGCGATTACTTTTAAATGAGGTTCAACGTTACAGACATCTCTAATAATTTCTTCGCCAATCTGTTTGGTGTTTCCATATGGAGATTCTGCAGGTTTTACTGGAGCGTTTTCAGTAATTGGCATTTCATCGGCTTGACCATAAACGGTACATGATGAACTAAATATAAAATTTTGAGTATTTAAATTCAATACCTCTTTCATCATGTAGATGAGCGTATTGAGGTTATTCTCATAATATAATAATGGATTATTCACACTTTCTCCAACAGCTTTACTCGCAGCAAAATGAATAACTCCACTTATATCTTTATGCGCTCTAAAAAATTGTGCTACGGCAGATTTGTTCTTTAGATCTAGTTTTTCAAAGATTGGTTTTTGATTGGTTATCGCTGTAATACCTTCTATGACTTCTATAGATGAGTTTGACAAATCATCAACAATAACAACTTCAAAACCTTTGTTTTGTAATTCTACAACAGTGTGTGAACCTATAAAACCGAGTCCACCAGTAACTAGAACTTTTTTCATGCTACGCGTTAACGAAATTTATAACCGTAGATGTAATGAATTCAATTTGTTCGCTGTCTAATTCAGTATGCATTGGTAAAGAAATAACTTCTTTTACCAGTTGATTGGTTACTGAAAAATCTGCTTCATTATATCTTGAGTCTTGATATGCCTTTTGGCGATGTAACGGAATTGGGTAATACACTCCACAAGGAATACCCTTATCATTTAAGTGTTTTACTAAAGCATCACGATCACTATTTAAAATGCGTAATGTATATTGATGAAACACATGACAATCGCATGAATCACAAATACCAGAGCAACTTGTTTTGCCAGACGGAACAACAATATTTTCCTGACCTTCAAATGCTTTACTGTAAGCTCGTGCTGCACTTTGTCTAGCTTTATTATAATCATCTAAACGTTTTAGTTTGATATCCAATATAGCCGCTTGAATAGAATCTAGTCGAGAATTAACACCTACCACATCATGATGATAACGCACATACATTCCATGATTAACAATACCTCTTATGGTATGAGCAAGATCGTCATCGTTAGTAAAAATTGCACCACCATCTCCATAACATCCTAAGTTTTTAGATGGAAAAAAAGAAGTTGAGGACACATGGCCTATCGTTCCAGCTTTAGCTTTTGTGCCATCACTATAAGTATATGTCGAACCAATAGCTTGTGCATTGTCTTCAATAACAAATAAGTCATTTGCTTTAGCTATGTCCATGATCGCTTCCATATTGGCACACATTCCAAACAGATGCACTGGAACAATAGCTTTCGTTTTTGGTGTAATTGCTTTTTTAATAGCATCAATATCTATATTGAAAGTTACAGGATCTACATCGACCAAAACAGGTGTTAATTGCAATAATGCAATCACCTCTACGGTTGCCGCAAATGTAAAATCGGCTGTAATCACTTCATCACCAGGTTTCAAACCTAATCCCATCATTGCTATTTGCAAGGCATCTGTACCATTTGCACAAGGGATAACATGTTTAACTCCTAAATAATTCTCTAAATTTTTCTGAAACTCGTGAACCTTAGGTCCATTGATATACGCTGTTGAATCTAAAACCTCCAAAACAGAGCTATCTACTGCTTCTTTTATTTTGCTATATTGACCTTTAAGGTCAACCATTTGAATTTTTTTCATACCTGACGAATTTACAAAATTCATTAGCATTAAGCAATGAATTTATTTTAAAGAACAGTATTTTAGCAGTAACTAATTGTTTAAATATTGTATACTACAGGAATATACGTCGTTAGCTTCTTTTTAAAGGTTCTGGCATTATTTAACACTAAGATAAAACTTGGTGTAAATGGTCGTAAACAAACATTTAATATTCTTGAGGAAAAAATAGACATCCATGACAAAACTATTTGGTTTCATTGTGCATCCTTAGGTGAGTATGAGCAAGGCTTACCTGTTTTTGAAGTATTGCGAAAAGATTATCCTTATCATAAAATAGTGCTTACTTTCTTTTCGCCTTCAGGATATGAAATTAGAAAAAACACAACACTAGCAGATGTGGTTGTCTACCTTCCTTTAGACACAAAAGTTAATGCCAAACGTTTTTTAAAGTTGGTTCATCCAGAGTTTACTGTATTTGTAAAATATGACATCTGGCCTAATCTATTACATGAATTAAAACGACAGGATAGACGCGCTATTTTAATTTCAGCTTTATTTAGAAAAAACCAATCCTATTTTAAATCTTACGGCGGAAAACGCCAATCTGCACTATTTGCATTTGAACATATTTTTGTTCAAGATGAAAATTCTAAATCATTACTAAACTCAATTAATTATAATTCGGTTACTATATCAGGAGACACACGGTTTGACCGTGTTAATAATCAATTATCACAAATAAATACACTTGACTTTGTTACAGAATTTAAAAGTAATGCTACTTGTGTTGTTATTGGGAGTTCATGGCCTGAAGATGAAGACATACTTATTCCTTATATAAATAGTAATGCTTCAAAAGATTTGAAATTTATCATTGCTCCACATGAAATTAAAAGTAGTCATGTAAAAGCTATTCTTTCAAAACTTAAAGTAACTACAGTTTTGTTTTCTAAAAAGCAAGGTAAAGATCTTAGTGATGCTTCGGTATTAATTATTGACACTATTGGTTTACTCTCTAAAGTTTATAGTTATGCAGATATTGCATACGTAGGTGGAGCCATGGGTCAAACAGGTCTACATAATATTTTAGAGCCTGCGGTTTTTGGAATACCAATTATTATTGGTAAAAATTATCAAAAATTCCCTGAGGCATTTTCGATGATTGAACACGCTGGAGTAACTTCAGTAAAAAGTGAGAAAGACTTAAAAACGGTGTTTGATCTATTGATTTCTTCTAAAGAATACTGCATGTCTGAAGGTCTTAAAAACTCAGAGTTCATCAATAAAAATAAGGGTGCGGTAGTCCAAATCGCGAACTATATTCGTATATAGTGCATTGATTGAATAGTATAAAATCTTAATAAATGTTAAATTTTTATCAGAAAATTCAATTTAAGTTACTAATTTCGTGTATTAACAATTAACACTAAAACGATTACAATGAAAAAATTGATTTTAAACATCGCATTGGTATTGGCACTTGTTGTGTCTGTAACATCATGTAGAGAAACTAAAGAAGGTGCTGAGGATGCTGCTGATAAAGTAGAAAACGCAGCTGAAAAAGCTGGAGACGCAATGGAAGATGCTGCTGATAAAGCAGGAGACGCGGTAAAAGAAGGTGCTGAAGCAGTAAAAGAAGGTGCTGAAGACGCTGTTGATGCTGCAGGAGATGCGATAAAAGAAGGCGCTGATGCTGTAAAAGAAGGAGCTAAAGATGCTGTTGACGGAGCTAAAGATGCTGCAAATGATGCAGTAGACAAAGCTAAAGAAGAAGGTTCTAAAGCTTTAGACAAAGCTGCTGACAAATTGAAAACAGACAACTAAACACTAGTTCTTTTTCCATAAATAAAGCCTGATGAAAATCAGGCTTTATTTATGGAAAATTTTAAAATTTAAAATAACATCAACCTAATACACTACTTAATTTAAACATAGGTAAATACATTGCTATTAAAATAACGCCTACTAAAACCCCTACAATAAGTATAATAAAAGGCTCCATAACAGTCGATAATAATTTAGATCGTTGCTCTACTTGTGTATTGTATTGCGTATTTAAGCGTTCAAAAATGAATTCGTTTTGGTTAGTTTCTTCAGCAACTTTAACAAGAGCAAGCATTTTATCGTCAAAAAGTTTGTGAGGTTTTAAGCTTTCACTTAAAGATTTACCCTTTAAAATCTGCTGTTCTACATTTTCTAGTGCACTTTGCAACGGATAAAAATTAATCATCTGCTTTACCAATTGAATACTATTAACTAGCGGTACTTTTGATGCTGTAAGCAATGTAACTGCTTGTGTAAACTGAGATAGATATACTGTTTTAACAAAATCACCAATAAATGGTAATCTTAAGACGAGATTATCTTTAGCCTTTTTGAACCATTGCTTTTTATTTAAAAACGCTCTAGAAAATATAAGACACACCAAAATAATAAGTAAGATCCATCCGTAGCTTTTCATAAATTCGGAAACATAAATTATAAACTTAGTAATTGCGGGTAACTCTACTTTTTGTTGCTCAAAAATATCCTGAAACATAGGAACAACATATTGTAACATAAATACAACTACCAGCACAGCAGTACTTAAAATAATTATAGGGTAAGTAAGTGCACTAATAAGGTTTCTACGTTGTTGGTTCTTTCTTCCAAAAAAAGCACCTAATTGCTCACATACTTGTGTTAAGCTTCCTGTTTCTTCTCCTATTTTAATTGAATAGTATTCGTAATTTGTAAATTCTTTTTGTTTTTTAAGTGCGTCTGATAATGTTGAACCAGAAACAATATCTTTTGAAATATTTGCTATTTTCTCTTTATGCAATTTCTTCTTAATTGCATTTTGAATGAGTTCTAAACCGTCTTTAAGTGTAACTCCTGCTTTTAAAAGTACGCTCAATTCTGTATAAAAGTCTTCCTTTATTTTATTTGAAAATGAGCTCCCAAAAAGCGTAATCTCTTTTTGTAAAAATGACGTATCAAAGGACTTCTCTTTGGTTACTGTTTTATTCTTTGATATGTTCTCTAACTGAAATCCCATTATTAATTCATATAAAATGTAGCATCATTGGACTTATACACAAATAATTTCTGATTTAGAAATTCTTTTGTTGTTTCTAATTTAATGGCATCTATTTGACCATTTGATAATTCTCCATCAAAATACATATATCTATTTTGTACTTGAATTAGAAATGTATCTTTTTCTGTTATAATATTATCTTCTCTAAATTGATATACAACTGAATCCAATTCTGATGAAAACTTTAATTCACTCTCAACAGAATCATATGTAATCTTTGAATAACGATTGAAATCCAACCAGAGTGATGTTTCTAGTTTATTAATTTCTAAACTGTTACTATAATTTTTTTGAATAGCTAACATTTGTTTTTGTACTAAGCTTAGTACAGAAAATGCTAAGCCAACAACAATACTGGTAATAATTAATACCACTATCATCTCACTTAACGTAAATGCTTTTACTTTTTTATTCAATGTTAATTTGCTCAATGGTAATTGTTTTATTAGTATCAGAATTAATGGCCTCAAACTCAACTCTAGTCGAATTATTTTGTGCAAACTCTGTAACCATTATTTGCCATTTTCCAAAAACTTCCTGATAAGGTAATTCTAACTTATCATTATTTTGTAAATACTGAAGTTCATTCAAATGGCTATCTATGGCTCTCGTATTATTTTTAATCGTATTAGAAAAAATTGTATTTAAAATCATACTAGACATCATGAATATAATCACAATAAGTACTGTGGCTACCAAGGTTTCCATAAGCGTAGATGATTTTATTTTTTTTAATACAACCATTTAATGACTCCTTTTTTTGAATTATTAAGTGATAGCCCAAGATATTCTTTAGGTAAATCGTTTATTATAATTTTACCATTATAAATATGATTTTGATAAATAGAACCAAATTGTTTTGCAATAAAATTATTGGTGTAAACACTTCCAAAAACAGTGCCTTTTAGTTCTAGATTTTGATTACAAAATACTTCTCCTGTAATAACGGAGTTTTCTTTTAGTTCTAATTGAACATCATTATTATTAAGTTTTGGTCGTCCATAATAAAGTAGCGACCCTTTTATTTCAGAACTGGAGCCTATGGTCATTTGTTTAACATCACTAATTTGTGAATTAACTGTTCTTTGCGAAGTGACTTTTTCAGTTAAAATTAAAGCCGAAGGGTAATTTAATTGAACACGTTCTCCAACAACTAATCTATCAGAAGCAAAAGCTTGTAAATTGCCTTTAAAGTTATTTCGAATTTCGATTTCAGGAGCGATAAGAATAACATCTTTTAAAACGGTTGAAGCATCTACACTAATTTTAGTTTTTGATTGAATAATAATGTTTCCAATCATTGTAACATTAAACAAATCAATTTGAGCATTTGAAAATACAATTTGACTAGGTTTAAAAAAGGAATTCTTATAGTCTTTACCACTTTTGATATTTAGAAACTGATTTTCACTAAATGCTAAAATATTCTCCTTAGTTGAATTTATTTTTTTAATTATATCTGTAAAAATATTTGGTTGCTTATTAGCTGTTCTGATATTTCCATAAATGAACTGTGATCCATAGTAAGACTGTCCAGAGATATTTCCTGATTTAACACCTTGTTTGGGTAAATAACTTACACCTTCAATTCTAGTATTTCCAACCACAACCAAGGGCCTTTTATTATCCTGAAGATATAACGCAATCCTATCCTTATCTGGAGTTAGTTCTCCAATTAAAGCCGATTTTACTATTTGGTTGTTTTTGATTTTAGAAACGGAAGTTAATCTTCCATAGACGCCCCAAAATTGATGATTTAACCTTAAACTTTCATAGACTTCACCTTGAAGATCTATTGTGGTTGAATCATTTATTTGTATATCGTTAGTAAGTACATAATGTATTCCTTTATCTGCATTTCGTGTGGTTTCAATAATTAAATTTGTTTGAATATTAAATCGCTTATGGGTGTGTACCAATAAAATAAATGCAGTAAGTAATAGCGCTATAACGACAGCAATAAAAAGAGTCAATTGTAATGCTCCAGCTTTTAGTTTGAACCACAGCATTATTGTCGTTTTATAGTTTGACTTTTGTTACGATATCCAATAGTAATTTCTTTTTCACTACCTCTAATTAATTTAATACTATCGGCTGTTTGTCCCTTTTTAAGAAGGTATTGATTACCATTTATACTTACAATAAATACCTGGTCAATCGAATTCAGTTTTTTTACTAATCCGTTATAGATTATCAAAGGTGAGTTATCTATTGATTCTGGTGTAGATTTAAGTACAGTGGTAGTAGTTCTTTCTTTTTGATTATTTGATAATGTTCCTAAAAATGGGTCTCGATCTAAAGTTTCAATTGAAAATGTTTTGGTTTCATCATTAATTTTAGGGTTAAACGATAGGTCAAAATCATTTTCTTGAATGATGGTATCATCTGGACTCATGCCATTAATTATTTTGTACCCAATGGTTCCCCATATACCGAGTACAGCAGCCAATAACAGATATGTTTTTGTTTTATTCTTCAACCGTAAAATTTTGAGTTGAGTATGCTGTTTGAAATCCTGAATTTTCTGCTCTTACTCTCCATTCGTAATTTCCTAATTCTAATAGTTTTGAAAAATTAGTTGATGTAACTGTTGAATCTAAAAGAATTTGTGAAGCATTTTCAAAATTAGGTGTTGCCAATTGAAGTCTGTATGACTCGGCATATTGAACATCATTCCATGAAAATATAACATTACCTACAGCTAATGTAGAGTTACTTGTAGGTGCAAGAACGGTAATAGTATCTTGCGATATGTCTTCAACTTCAATGATATCATCGCATGCACTAAATGTGCAGATTAATACTAGAAAAAACAATACTCTTTTCATCTTAAAACTTATAATAATTAATCTTCTTTTCAGCTCGTTTAGACGACCTATAGGTGTTATTTGGGCATTTGTCATTATTTTCTACCAAATCTACTATTTCCAATTGATACTTGTCATTTTGTTTCCAGCAACAACTTGAGGTTTGGTATGCAAATACGACGCCTGTGTTAAACTTTAGTTTATGTTGAAGTTTACCATCACTATAACTATTGATACTATAACTCTTAATACCAGAGCCTTCTAAAAATATCTCTTCTGCGTTTGCTAATAGGTGTAATTGAGATTGGTCTATCGCTATGGCTATACTTGTTACTAAGTGGGCTTCATTGTTATTCTTTAATAATTCAAATAAGCTTTTATTTGCAGTGCTTTGTAAGCTATTTATAACTTCTAAACGGTCGGATACTTCTAATTTCAAGTATTTTGGTTTAGCATCTAATGTATCATTGTAAGTTAAATTAATCTTACTAGATTGAACCTTTAAAGCATTTTCAAAAGCCTTAAAAGATGCTTTATTAAAATCAATTAAACTAGCATAAATTTTGATAGGCTTTTCATATTTAGGAATAGCAATATTATTATAGTCCTTTTCAATTACAAAATCTTTATCAAGACCTATAGTTCCTAAAGACACATTTTGTATTGTAGTATTTTGACTTTCATTAAGCACTTTAACAGATGTGCAGCTTAATAGGCAACAAATAATTAGAAGGATATATATATGTTTATTCATTAAATCTTATTTTAAATACATTTAGTAATGGTTAATCTTTAGTTATTTAATTAACGTTTCAAAGTAAAGTGGCCTCGGTATGTTTTACCATTTTGGCGTTCTAAAACAAACCAGTAATCGCTTGCAGGCATATCACTGCCATTAAAAGTTCCATTCCAGCCAACATTAATAGGGCTTAATTCTATTAAAAGCTTTCCATATCTATCGAAAATATAAATTTTATTATTGGGTTCTCTATTAGAATTTATGAGTTGCCAATTGTCATTATAGCTATCATTATTAGGTGTGAAAAACTTAGGGTAATATAATAAATATATACTATCGGTAACTACTCCACAGCCATTTTTATCTTTTACATAAATTGTATATTCGTTTATGCTCAAATTTGTAAATTGATTACTGTCTTGGTAGTTAATTCCATCCAAAGAATATTCATAATCTCCATTTCCATCGACATAAACAATAATTGTATTGTCATTTTGAGTCCAATCTACAGTTTCAATAGATGTAATGGTAGCTGTATTAGATTCAACAACAGATATAGTTTTTAATGTTTCGCAACGCAGTTCTCCATATATATTTGTTGCTATTATCTCATAAGTTCCTGGTGTATCAACTACTATAGACTCACTTGTTTCTCCTGTAGACCACAAATATTCATCAAAACCTGAGTCTGCGATTATTTCTACAGTACTATCTTCACATATAGCCCAAAGATCATCCATAAATAAAACAGGTTTTTCATTAACACTAATTTGAAAAGATGTTGTTGAAAAACAATGTGATAAATTAGAATTTTGAAGTCTTGCGTAAATAACTTGAGGGTTTTCTGTATTTGAGAAATTTGTTCCTATAGGGTTTGAATTCATTTCTGCATCATTCAATGATAAGTGATAAGTGATTAAATTATCGGTTGCCGATTGTCCATTTAAAATGCTTGATTCCTGAATACTCAAATCAAAATTTTCAACACCATCATTAGTTTGATCATCACAAACAAGAATATCTTCTGGTTGATGCGCTATTGGTGTTGTAAACACACCTAATTCAAAAGACGTTATATCAAAACAATTAGGGTTATTACTATTTTGAATTCTAGCGTATATAAGTTGAGATTGGCTATTAACAGTATAATTATTAGGTAGTGGATTTATGTTATTTTCTGCATTACTATTACTATCAAAGTATTGTACTTCAAAAATTGAAGGGAGTTGTGTGTTTAATATCTGTGAATCATAATTTGAGAGTACAAATTCATACATTCCATCATTATCAAAATCATCACAAATAAAATCATTAGTTATACTATAGGCCTCAGGTTGCTCGCTTACTACAAAATTAATGGTAGTCTCATCATAACAAAACGTGCTTAACTCACTTTGAACTTGAACTGTTATACTTTGAGAATTGGTAATAAAAGGGTTAGGTAAAGGACTTGGCAAAACAGTTCCATTTTCATCAAAATAGGTAACAGACATGTTTGTTTGACCGTTAAGAATAGTATCCTCAACATTAGATATATCAAATGCAAATTCACCATCATTATTATCATCACAAGCAATAAAATCATCAATAGGATGAGCAATAGCTCCATTATTTATTACTAATGATATTGTGGTTTCAACACTACAACCTCCGTTAGGGTTATTAGGGTTTGTAGCAGTCATAGTCGCAAATATATTTAACACAGGTTGATTGACTGCCATTGGGTTGGGTAATGGGCTAGAATAGGTATTACCTAGTTCATCTATGTAACTAAATGTTATGGTTTCTGTTTGTCCTTGTAAGAGTTCTGATTCAATTCCGCTAGTATCAAAAAACTCTGTACCATCATTATTTTCATCGCATTGTTCTATTATTACAGGTCCTGTGATTAAAGGATTTGGATCTACATGCAATGTAATGTAGTTTCCTAAAGCTAAACAATCACTGTTTAATGCATTCTCAACTCTAATATAAATATCTTGAGTGTTTGGGGATCCTATATTTTGATGATTAGAAATATCAGCAATAGGATTCATTTCTGTTAGCGCATCAAGTTGATTAATATAATAACTAATAACCAATTGTTGACCTACAGGGAAAAGTGATTCTATTTCAGAAGTTACAGCGCTAAAATCAAAAGTTGCAATGCCATCAGAGGAATTAATCCCATCATCACACTGATAATAATCTCTATTAAAATTATTTGGAATTTGCGACATGGATACATTTAAGTTGACTTCAGAAATCTCAAAACATCCAAATGTATTCTCTACCCTAGCCCATAAGGTTTCTGAATTTGCTACTTGATTGTTGTATGCAGAATTATTAGTTATAACATTTTCGTTTGTTTCTGCATCTAACTGTGTGTTATAAAATGTTATGGTTTCATTTGAACTGTTTATTGTAATTTGCTCAATAAGATCATTTAGATCAAATACGGTAAAACCATCAAGATCTTCATCACACTGAGTTAAGCTCACAGGTGAAGCTACCGTAGGTTTTTCAGAAATAACAACTTGTTTAGAATTTGTTGATGTTTCTGTTCCTGATGTTACAGTTACGCTAACTAAATAGGTGCCAGCACTTAAATATGTATGTGTTGGATTTTCTAAGTTTGAACTAGTTGTATCTCCAAAATCCCACAGGATAGAATCTATTGGTTGATTAGAATTAATTTGAAATGATGTAGCGTCACCTAAACAGTTATTTTCGGTCACTATATATGCTGAAAAATAAGACTGAATAAAAGGTGGCAAACCTATTTGCGATGTTCCTGTACCTAAAAAAACACCATCAAACACATAATCACAAGCATTACCTTGAATATCTGGGTTGTTAATTACTCCCAAATAATCATAGTCCAAATGTGCAACATAAATCTTACCATCAGGACCAAGTTGAAGTGCTTGATGTGGTTCATCTATAACTGGTAAAAAATCGGGAATGATTAAGGTTTTAGATGCTTCTATATCTAATTGATTAAAACTACTTAAATCATATTGATAAACGCCATCTATAGTTTCGCTAATGTATAAAAACTGATTACTTGGTGAAAATTCAAGACCATATATTCTAGATGCACTAGTATTTCCAGTATCAAAATCTGTTATTTGAATAGGGTTAGAAACCAAGCCTGTAGCATCATCAAATTCTAGTATTTCTAAAACTTCAGAGTTGCTATAAACGACAGCTAATTTAGATCCATCTGGAGATAATTTAAGGTAACCTATCGAATCAAAAATACTGGTAGGCGTATAACCAACTGAAGAGGTTAATGGCGATATATTTAGCCCTGTATTATCTATAAGAAAGCTACTAAAGTTATTACTATTAAATTCGTGAGTTATTACCCAAATATCATTGCCGTTAGCATGAGTAACTGCTGTGATTTTTTCTGTAGAAGGTGCTTGTAATAATATGTTTTTTTCGGAAGTGACATCTCCTAACCCACCATTTAGAGTCATATCTACAACGCTATATCTTAAACCATCAGGTTCGGCTATTGCTGCTAGAGAAAACACGTAAAACAAATTGTTATTTCCTGGATGCGGTACAATAATACCGGATTGCGTGCTAGAGAAATTCCCTAAAAGTCCAGAGCCATTAGGCATTATATTATGTGTTCTATCCCAAACATCAATTCCATTAGAGTAAAATAGTAAGTTACCTGAACTATCAGATATTGCAGAACAGCCTTCTGTAGTAATTAATGCGCCATCGGTTAATGCCGTTGGTGAGCCTGTATTAAAAGTTATACCCGCTTGAATTCCAAAATACCAATTGTTTGCTTCGTTTTGGGCAAACAAAGAAAAAGTAAAAAAAGTTAATATTGCAAAACAAACAGTCTTTGTCATTATATAATATAAGCATTCGATTTAGTGGCATATATGATTTATAGTAAGTTACTCATCAACAATAAATTCATATATTTTTTTTTCTTTTTTATCAAGAATAAAGAAATAATCATAGGATCTCGTAGTTAACTTCGAATTATCTATTTTAGTATAAAATCCTGAAAAATAAAACCCTGACTTATCTCTTGAGATCTGCATATTCAATTCTGAAATAATAACGTTTTTATACGTTTCACTATTATATGTATTTAAATGATCTATTAAATATGTAGACTCTTCATCAATTTCATTAAAAGATGTCCATTTGACGACATCATAGTTTCTATATTTTATTTCATTAAAATCACATTTGGGATACTCTCTCAATTGAACTTCATTAATCTTCTCTGTTTCCAGAGAATACACCTCAAAAAAGTATGGATATATTGATTCATTCTGAGCTACAACTGTTTTTATATAATTATCAGGTAAAATACATGTTTCAATTTTAGTTGAACATGAAAAAACAATAAGCATGCTAAAAAAAACTATATGTTTTCTAAAGTAATATCTCATACACTAATGTCTACGTTTACTATTTATAGGGTGATCCCATAATGGTCCCATATTTAAAGTTAAATTAATTTTACCTGTACCATATCCATAGAAATTAATAGCTTCTCCACTACCTGCAAGCCAGTGAAAAAAGCCATTTCTAAAATCAAATCTATCAAATGCATTAGGAGCTTCTGCCAAATGCCCAGTTTGTAGCTTAATAGCTCCAGTATGAACATCTATCAATTCAATTTTCAATCGTCCATATACAAATGAAAGAGTTCCATTTTCTGTTGCAGGTCGATATAAAATGTTTTTACTATTTGGATAATTATTATACAAATTAAAAAAGTTAACTACTCGAACTTTATTATTTTTAAAATCCCAAACACCAAATTCATTAACACTCTCAAAATCCATTTTACTAACATCAATATACAAATCCCCACCACCATTTTTACTATATTTTCTCGCTTCCCAAAATGTAACTACACCATCAAAATCTGGTCTATTTGGAATATCCATATAGTGATTCATTATCTTATTTCCAGCATATGTATTTAAGAAATCAAAATTATCACCTATAAAGAACCCTCCGTTATCTAATATTTCTGATTGAGACATTCCATTGGTAAATTCACCATCATAAACTATAGCTTCACCGTCTAAACCAAATTCATCAACACCTCTAAATGATCCATCTGAACCATAAATTGGATTATCTTCACCTCCATCAGGATCAACTCTAGATATTGGATTATTCCCCATCGCTAGATATGGAGAAGCGTATTGCTTTTTTGGATCTGTCGTTAACCAACGTCCAATACGTCCATCCCATAATCTTAACTTAAACGCTTCTTTTCCCGTCTCTGGATCCTTCTCCTGGCCTTGGAATGCATAACGATACCCATTTGCACCACTCACCCTGTTGGGCATTGGCATACCAAATGGATAATAATCACTAAAAGCCAATGTCTCCACTGAGGTATCCTTTATCAATACATTGTCGATATAAAACGTATTGGCCTGTAAATATTCTGTATTATTTGGATAAGTCGATATCCATCCTCGTAATAGTAATCGATGTGATCCTGTTGTATTGGCTGTAAAAGTAAAACTAT
>NZ_JAHVXI010000008.1 GCF_021032705.1 Psychroserpens luteolus
CTGCTCCTGTGGTGACTGATGTGACGATTTGTTCTGATGAGTCGTATACGTGGGCTGAGAATGGTATCACTTATGATGGTTCTGGAGGATCTACTTCGGTAACTATTGAAGGTGTAAACTGTGCAGCTGATCAAACACTTAACTTAACAGTAACGCCGGAGCCTGCTCCTGTAGTGACTGATGTAACGATTTGCTCTGATGAGTCGTATACTTGGACTGAGAATGGTATCACTTATGATGGTTCTGGTGGTTCGACCTCTGTAACTATTGAAGGTGTGAACTGTGCTGCCGATCAAATATTAAACTTAACTGTGACTCCAGCAACGGACGTATTCTACGCGGATACTGATGGTGACGGTTTTGGAGATCCAGACAATTCAATCCTTACATGCTCGCAACCAGCTGGATATGTAACTGACAATACAGATTGTGATGACACCAATGATCAGATTTATCCGGGAGCAACCGAAATACCAGATAATGGAATTGATGAAGATTGTGATGGTATGGATGATAATACTCTAGATACTGAAGAGTTTAACAGTAGAGATATTTCGATTAGACCAAACCCATTCACGACAACCATAACTATTAGTTTGCCATTGAGTTTAAATGGAAGTGAATTTGAAATAAACATCTATGACCTAAACGGTAGAGTTGTTTATAAAAAGAGAAAATCTAGTATAGACGGATCTATAATTATCGATGAACTTGACAGGTTGGAGCAAGCTCCATACTTCATCAAGATATCTAATAGAGATAATGGTATAATTGTCACCAAGAAACTAATTAAATATTAGTGATAAATCAATTAAACAAAAAAGCTGAATTGTAATAATTCAGCTTTTTTTTGTAACACACTAAAGCACAGACAATAACACTTAAGACCTAATTAAACCAAAACCCAAAAAATATTAAATTTATAAGTAACTGATAATCAGGTATTAAAAAATTATATATGCATTTCGTCGATTAAATTTGCATTTCACAGAGTATACACATACATTTGTATTATAAATTTATTAGTCCCAAACTAAAATTTAACCGCTTATGAAAATTTCTACTTTTTTTCAGAAAAAGTATGCTCTAATGGTTTTTACAATAATAACCATGAGCATATGTAACGCTCAAACGACTACGACTCTAGGTTTTTATGATTTTGAATCAGGAACTCAAGGATGGACAGGAGGTTCTCTAGCCTATAGAAATAATAGTGCTCCTTTTGCCTATGATGGAACACATTCATTCTGGCTCCGTAATGGTTCAACACCTGCAAACTCTACAATGACCTCTCCTACGTTTAGTCTTTCTGCCTATAACAAGGTTGATGTAAAATTCTTTTTCTCTTCTTATAGTATGGAATGGGGCGAAGATTTTATTATTGAATATTATGATGGATCTACTTGGCAAACCATAGCAACTTATGTTTCAGGTAGTGTAGCCAGTAAAAATGCTGACTTTGAGAGTTCTACTGCTATATATTTTTACAGTAAAACGGCGACTATATTTTCAACAAATTATACTTTTCCTGCGGGATCAACAGCCCAATTTAGGGTTGTTGTAAGAGCAAACAATAATGGAGATTATGTCATGATTGATGCCATAACGGTAACAGGAACAACATTTCAAACACCAACAAATGCGCCTGGTGGTATTACGTCTGACCTTGACCTCTGGTTAAAGGCCGATCAGTTAGATGGATCTGCTGTAGGTTCAGATGGATCATTAGTATCGCAATGGATAGATAATGGAAAAGGAAATCACGCGGAAACCGTAGTTACTGGTCAAGAACCCGTATATAGAAATAACCTTACAAATAATTTTAATTTCAACCCTGTTATAGAGTTTGAAAATGATAATAACACTGCTAATCGAGATATGTCATATATCATTAGTGATGGTAGTAGAGATGTATTAAAAGGTACAGGTGGCTTTAATACTAATGATATGTTCATTGTATTAATGCCAGATCCTACTATTACAACATCTATGATTCCTTTGGATACATTTACGAGTACTGACCCTACAGGTCAAACCTATGATGAAGATGTTACAGGCTTTGGATATGGAGCTTATTCGGCTAGATTTGATAACGAACGACTCACTTACTGTATTGGAGTTACCAATGAAAGCTCTGCTTCTAACCCTGCACCAAGTTATGATGATGGTTATGGACGTGGTGATCTAGGTACAGGAACCGATTATAATCAAATACATATTGTCAATATTAGACAAAACGCAGCGGATACTGATATGGAATTATACTTTAATGCCAATCAAGTAGGTACGCTTACTAATGATATAGCTGCTTATGCTCAAGTAAACAATACGAGATACTGGATTGGTCGTAGTCAATATTGGTCTGGAAGTTATGATGGTCGTATCGCCGAAGTCATTACTTACGATTCTAGAAAAACAGATACCGATCTCACACAAGAACGAAATAGAATTCAATCATATCTCGCTGTTAAATACGGAATCACATTAGGTGTTAATGGAACATCTCAGGATTATGTAAATAGTGATGGTACTGTTATTTGGGATCAATCTAAAGATGCTGGTGCCTATAATTATGATATTGCAGGAATAGGAAGAGATGATGTTTCCGAATTAAATCAAAAACAATCTAGAAGTGTTAATGACGCAGTAGACGGAACTGGAAGAATTGAAGGTATCCTTACGATGGGATTGACTGAAATTTACGATACCAACAGTGATAATATTACTTCTAATGCTACTACTTTTGGAGATAAAGAGTATTTAGTATGGGGAAATAATGGTGCCGACTTAAATTTAGCAGCATCTACAATTTCTGTTAATATGAGTGCTGGTATTTCGCCTGCGCTTACGACTAATGTATCTTTTACTGCGATGCAACGTGTTTGGCGTGTAGAAGAAACTGGTGGTGATATTCCTTCAGTAAAAGTTAGAATACCTCAAGCTGCCATCAGAAATATTACACCTCCTGGTAGTTACTATATGTTTATCTCTAGTACTGGAGTTTTTGACCCTACTGCAGATTATAGAGTAATGACACCAGATGGTAGTGGTAATCTTGAAACTAATTATGATTTTGATGGTACGAAATATATCACCTTTGGTTATGCACCAATGGTTATTGTAGAACGTTCTGTATATTTTGATGGTTCGGTTGATTATGTTGATATGGAAGATGCTTTAGATCTAAACTCATCTGAATATACTATTTCGGCATGGATAAAAAGAGATGCTGCCGATACAGGAACGAAGTCAATTGTATCTAAAAGAGACAATCCGTTTACTACAGGATATGATTTAAGAATTCTTAATGATAACAGAATTCAAATGTGGATAAAAAATGGAACCAATCAAATGCTGACAACTTCAGCAAGCATACCTGATGACGAATGGCACCATGTTGCTGTTATTTATAATGGTACAAGACTCTATATATACATTGATGGTGTTGTAGCCAATCAAGCCAATAGAACGGCTCCTATTGACACCAATGAATCCTTCTATATTGCTGCTGCTGGTAAGAATACACCAACACAACACTTTAGAGGTAATATTGATGAAGTACGCGTCTGGGATGTTGAATTGAGTGTAGATGAATTACGATTTATAATGAATCAGGAAATAGAAGAGAATGCAACATTTGTAGGTGGTAAAGTATTACCAACAACTATTACTAAAAATGATGTAGCTACGATTCCATGGTCTGATCTGGCAGGATATTATCCTATGTCTGTATATACCTATACAAATACTGAAGATGCTTCAGGTAACAGTAATCAAGGTGCTTTAAGAAACTTGGATACTGTAGATAGACAAACCGCACCTTTACCTTTTGAATCTCAAGGAAATGGTGACTGGACAACCGAAGCAACATGGTTAAATAATGCAGAACAACCATTACCAAATGAACTATCTGTAGTTGATGGAACGACACCTATCGATTGGAATATTGTTAGAATTGGTCACAATGTAACTATTGATACTGAAGTTGTCTTAGGAAGAGATCGTCAAGTATTAGGATTATATGTAGACGCTGGAGAATTAACTGTTGATGGTAACAATGCAGATGCTGCTGCTGGAAACGGTTTAACTGTATCACATTATTTAAAAATTGATGGAAAAATCGATCTAGAAGGTCAGTCGCAATTAGTACAAACTGAAGATAGTGATCTTGACCCTACGTCGTCAGGTTCTCTGGAAAAAGATCAACAAGGTACTGCCGATGTACATACGTATAACTATTGGTCGTCTCCTGTTGGTGAAATTAATTCAACAACAAATAACAACTCATATACCGTAACCGATGTTATGTATGACGGTGTTAACCCAATTAACTTTATTAATACAGGATATGACGGGTCAGATGGTGCTACAATTAGCATTGCCGATTACTGGATATGGAAATTTGCCAACCAATTAGACGATGACTATTCTGCATGGCAACATGTGAGACGTAATGGTACATTATTAACTGGTGAAGGATTCACGATGAAAGGTCCTGGATCTGGAACAATAGTAGATCAACAAAACTATGTGTTCCTTGGAAAACCAAATAATGGTGATGTTAACTTAACACTTAACGCTGGAAACGATTACTTAGTAGGTAACCCATACCCTTCTGCAATTGATGCCAATCAATTTATTACAGATAACGGACCAAATATTACTGGTGCTGGTGCCGACCCATTAATTAGTGGTACGCTTTACTTCTGGGAACATTGGGGAGGTGGCACTCACAACCTATTAGATTACCAAGGTGGTTATGCAACGTATAACTTCTCTGGTGGTACGGGAGCACCTTCGTTAGGAACTAATGATCCAGATGTTGGAACAGGCGGAACTCCAACAAAACTTCCAGCACGTTACATCCCAGTAAGTCAAGGATTCTTTGTTGTTGGTGAAAGCACTGGTACAATCAATTTCAATAATGGTCAACGTATTTACCAAAAAGAAGGTACTGGAACATCAGTATTTGTTAGAAATGCTAATCCGAACACCATTGCTGGTGCTGATACTCAAACCGAAGCGGCAGATAATCGTATGAAATTTAGAATTGGTTTCAATTCTATAAATACGATTCACAGACAGTTATTGTTAACTATTGATGAGTCGACTACAACTGGATATGATTGGGGATATGACGCCAAGACTTATGACAATCAAATGGATGATCTATTCTGGATGATAGCTGATGAAAAGTATACGATACAAGGAAGTAATTTAGCTGAATCTGATACGGTATATCCATTAGGTATCAAAACAAATGATGATGGATTAAATACCATTACTATTGATAATCTAGAAAATGTACCTAGTACGATTGATATATTTATCCACGATATAGAAAATGATACGTATCATAATCTTAGAGAAGGGGATTTCCAATTTTTCCTTCCTGCAGGTGAATATTTAAACAGATTTGAATTAACATTTAGTGAAGGAGATTCATTAAGCGTTGACGACAATGAATTGAAAACAGTAGATGTTTTCTATAACAATGAAACAGAAAGCATTGTATTATTGAATCCAAACGCTATTGATGTGAAGTCTATAGAATTATACAACATCATAGGACAAAATATTACAACCATTGAAAATATTTCAGAACTGGACTATTCTGAATACAAAGTTAAGAGCCTAAGCACTGGAACTTACATCATTAAGATAGATACTTTAAGCGGTTTGTTATCTAAGAAAGTTTTGGTGAAATAAAATAGACCCAAATCTACCGTGATCTTAACTTATAAATGGCCTCTCTCCTACTGGATTGAGGCTTTTTTAATCTATCAACTCTCATAGCAGGTTTAACAGCAAAGCTATAGTGAGAGTTTTACTGAATTACTAGATCTCATTTTTTAGAGTCTCATGTACCTTTTGGAATGCCAGGTTTTTATGGCATATTCATTTTCTGAAGAATCGAAAATCGTTTTAGTACACTTAAATCTTTCACAAAAAAATTATAAATTTCAGATGCATTCGAAAGTTATTTCAATTTTATAGTAACTTTATGGGTGTTTAGTAGTCTTACTATAAAATACAACCAACTTTTAACGTATACTATGTTTTCATTAGTTAGAGAAAATATCCGAATTGCATTTGATTCTATTAGAAGTCAATTGCTGCGAACTATTCTTACCGTTTTAATCATAGCCATAGGTATCACTGCTCTTGTAGGGATTTTAAGCGCTGTTTCTGCATTAGAAAACACGATCTCTAGTGATTTTTCATCAATGGGAGCCAACACGTTTAACATCCAACGTTATGAGTTCAACACGCAACGACGTGGCGATGAAGCTCAAAAGATAAATCCGGTTATTAATTACCGACAAGTAAAAGCGTTTGAAGAGGAATACAACTATCCCTATACAAAAACGTCTATAGCCTTTTTAGGTACACGAACTGCTGAAGTCAAGTATGAAAATGAAAAAACTGATCCCGAAGTACAGGTATATGGTGTTAATGAACATTTCATTCAAAATACAGGACTAGAAGTTGAAACTGGACGTGCTTTAAATTATTTTGATGTTGAAAACAGTAATACCGTTTGTGTTATTGGTAGTGATCTCAAAAAAGCACTATTGGATGATGTTAATCCTTTAGGTAAAACCATTAGTATTAGAGGTGCTAAATTTAAAGTTGTTGGCGTACTAAAAGAAAAGGGCGCAACCTTTGGTAATAATCAAGATCTACGTGTGCTTATGCCACTGCAAAAAGCACGTACTATTTTCACTAATGCAAATATCAACTATAATTTGAGCATCAAAGCCGATAAAAAAGACATGCTTGAAGGTGCTCAGGATGAGGCTATTTTATTATTCCGAAATATTAGAGGGTTGAACCCTGTTGAAGAAAACAATTTTGGCATCGAAAAAAGTGATGACCTTATTAATCGTATTGGTTCTATTACAGGTGTACTGTCTACTGCTGCGTGGATTATTAGTATCATTACCATCTTTGGATCTACCATTGCATTGTTAAACATGATGTTGGTGTCTGTAACCGAACGTACTCGTGAAATTGGTGTGCGTAAATCTTTAGGTGCCAAACGTCGCACTATTGCCTTTCAGTTTTTTATTGAAACGATTATTATTGGGCAATTAGGCGGATTGTTAGGTATTTTATTAGGTATCCTGATTGGTTACATTTTTGCAGCCGCAGTCGATTTTAACTTTGTTATTCCTTGGGGAGCGATGATATGGGCAAGTGTCATCACGTTTATAGTTGCTGTAATTTCTGGCTCATATCCTGCAAATAAAGCAGCTAAACTTGACCCTGTGGAGTCGTTGCGTTATGAATAATTCTAGAGCTCAATTACTTTCTGAAATTGAACCTTACAAATCTTTATTAGTTGGCAAAAAGCTAAAAAACGTATTTTTCACTCACCAAGGTGAAGGTACTGTACATCTTGAAGGATTAGGAAGTGCTTACTATTTTTCTACTATTTTAGAAACTGAAGACAAAAAAAAGTATTGTTTTGGTAACGATTGGATTACCAAATGGGATGCTAATGAACATCTTTATGAAGTGACACATGAAAACTGGAGGATACCAAGAAATATCAAGTATAGAAACATTGCAATAATTGATATACTAATAGACGATGATGACGAAATTTATATAAGATTAGAAAATGATGTATTAATCTATCACACTATGGATTATGGAGATAAATTATTTTTTGATGAGTATTCAACATTGTTTGATAAAAATGGAAAATTGCTAAATGAAGAATAACCTAGACAAGACAGAGGTTTAAATCTATCATAAAGGGCAAATTTTTTCACAAAGCTTTTACGTAAATTGTTTTAGTTTATTTTTGTGAATTCAATGACACTTTCCAAAGATCACATCAAAAGCATTAACAAAGCGTTCAATTATATTGAACAGCATCTCGAAAGTGATTTATCCTTAGAGCAAATTTCAAGAGTTGCACATTACTCACCTTATCACTTTCATCGCATATTTAAAACATTCACAAAAGAAACACTTAACAATTATATAGCGAGAAAACGTGTTGAGAAAGCTTCGGCAGATTTACTGCATCGTGAACATATCACCATTTCAGAATTATCGACGCAGTACGGATTTACAAGCAACTCATCTTTTACCAGAGCTTTTAAAAAGTTCTATGGTGTGAGTCCGTCCAATTTCCGAAGACATAGTAAAGGAAAATATAGCAAGATTAGTCAAATGAAAAGCAAGAATGGGCAACCCATTACTACATTTGAAAACTATGTTTGTCATACAAATCAAAACAACGACACAGTTATGACAACAAACATTAAGGTAGAAACAATTGACAACATTCACACGCTAGGTATTACATGTATTGGAAAGCATCAGTTAACACTAACTTTTAACCGATTATTAGATTGGGCTGGTCAACAAGGCTTGTTACGTCATCCTGATTTTAAAATGGGAACACTGTATTACGATAGCTTTAAAATCACTGCACCAGATAAGGTACGAATGACTGCTTGCTTAGTTGTTGATGCACCTATAAAAACTGATGGTGAAGTAATTTCAACTACAATTAATGGTGGACTACACATCACAGCTCATTATGAAATTGGTATTGCCGAATTTCCTACAACTTGGATGAATTTATTTAAATGGATGAATGATAATGGTTATAAAAAGCGTTCGGAACCACCTTTTGAGATTTATCATAATGATTTTAATAAGCATCCTGAAAAGAAGTGCATTGTAGATCTCTACATTCCCGTTGACTAAATTTATTTACTTACTAAATTTTCAAAATATTGATATAAGGCTCCTTTGGTAATGTTGGCTCCTTCTTGTATTAATTTGAACTTATCCTGACCTTTATCATCAGAATAATCCTTTTTTGCTGTGAAGAATTCGATATCATCAGACATCAAATTATCTCTAAACCAAGCATAACCTTCTTTTGTGGTGATATCAACAGCGTCTTTCTTAACTTTTAATGCAATAAGCCGCATGTGCTTGTCTGCACAATGAAACAAATGCATCTGCTGCGGAGACATATGCTCTAGATACTTCACTTTAGAAAGCACACCTTCCCATATAAGATCACTAAAGACGTCTAGTTCTTGTTCGGCTACTTCAGGTCTATTCGTTTTAATAGCTGTCCACTCTTCGGCAGTAATAGATTGTGTCGCTAAAAAGTTGATGAATTCTTGGTGTAATTCTTCAAATTGTTCCTTTGTGAGTCTAGAATATTTCATATACAATGGTAAAAAAAATGCGCTCTTAAAATTAAGAGCGCAAATTTAATGAATTTATCTAGTATTTAGAAGATATATCGTACTCCAAATTGCGCTTGCCATCTTGAAGCTAAACTTGTATCATAACTAAACGTTTCTTGTAAGTCTGCATTGAATGTATAGGTTGGTACATTAGTACCAGGATCTACAACAACACCTAAAGGTTGCACACTAATTGGCTGTTGAATAACACCCCAATCACTATTAATTAAGTTTCCGACATTTAATACATCTACACTTAATTGAATCGTGTTCACCTTATCACCTGAAACTTTAAAGTTAAAGTCTTGAAGCAACTTAAGATCCCAGCGACCTCTCCATGGTGCTAATGCACCATAACGCTCGGCATATTGACCTCTTCTATCATTTAAGTAATCATCTTGTTGTATATAAGACTCGAAAGCTTCTGCTTGTCCAGCTCCAGAGAACTGCATTTGTGATATTTCACTCGCAGTAGGAATGTATAGTAAGTCATTTAAATTTGACCCGTCACCATTAAGATCTCCTCCATACGTATAGTTGAAACGACCACCACGAGCATATTCGAAAAACGTTGAAATAGTCGTTGCCCATTTATCACTACCATAGGTCCATTTCTTACTAGCAACACCAATAATTCGGTGTGTATCTCCATATCTAGAATAACTTAATACATCGTCATTAACATTTCCTAAGGCAGGATTGAAAGCAAAGGCATCTCCAGTAATTTCAGCTTCAATAGAATTCACATCTTTAGCATTTAAATAGCTATAACCTAACATGGTGTATAATCCATTATCAAATGATTTTTGCGCTTTAAATGAAGCATTCCAAATTCTACCTTTATCTGAGTTTGTAAATACGTATGCGTTATTAATAATATCGTTAGACGTATAAATTGCTCTATTATCAACTCCAGCCAAAGTTCCTGAAGGAGGTAATAGTCCCCAGTTTTGTACATGAGCACCATTAATATCTTTTGTATAAGACACATCTCCAGTTAATATCAAACCATTTTCAAACCTATAATCTGTTCCTAAATTAGTACGCCATACCTGCGGAAATTTATAATCTGGATCAACAGCTTGGTAAAAGAATACATTAGGATTACCTATTTGGTTTCCTAACCATACAAATGGGAAACGGCCAGTAAACAATCCTGAACCACCTCTCAACTGCAAGCTTCTATCTCCTTTTACATCATAGTTAAATCCTACTCTTGGTGAGATTAACCAATCATTATTTGGCATTTGTGTATTATCTAGGAAAACAGTTTCTCCAGTATTTGGATTTACATATGGAATATCTGGTGCATAGCAGCAAGCAACATCAATCACATCCTGTGCTTTTTCTGCACTATCAAAAAACAGTGGCTTATCGAAACGTACACCATAAGTTAGTTTAAACTTCTCGGAAACATTCCATTCATCTTGAAGATAAAATGACATCTGACCAACATTAGTTTCAGCTAAAGCAAAACCTCCTGCTTCTCCAACTGGATTAGCTGACAATGATGCGTGTGCTGCAAGTGCTTGATTGTATAAATCTTGTAACTGTCCAGAATCAACTAGATCTTGGAAACCGTCCATAGTCGTGGTTGGAAAGAATACGCCTTGTGCTCCATAGACACCTAAGTTAAATGAGTTATCAAACTGAAACTTCTCAAAAGCAAAACCAATTGTATATGTGTGATCTCCATCAAAGTAATTCATGTTATTTGAAAACTGAAGTACTTTTTGGTCTAATCTATTATTTATTGAGAACGGCTCGTGTCCAGCGATAATATAGTTAGAACCATCTTGGGTTATAGTGATGGTTGGTGCTGGCGTAGACAATGGATCTCTAAAATCATCAAAATGAGTAAATCCAAATTGAAATTTATTAGATACTTGATCAGAGAATGTTGAATTCAATTCTAACTGAACAGATCTGATATTATTATTGATCTCATAACCTGCATTTTCAAACTGTAGTGTATTAGCATTTGGCCCTCTAAACCCTAAAGCAGTAGGATGTGCTGGCTTTTCTTTAGAAGCGTTTAAAAAGTTATAAATTATTGCTAATCGGTTATTATCATTGATATTCCAATCTAATTTTACAATACCTTTATTAGACTCAGCTGCATAAGTAAATCCTTGGTAAGCACCAGGATTATAACCTAAATCTAATAGTGCATTTTGAACTGCAATTAAATCAGACTCCAGTACTCTAGATTCGTTAATAGCACCACTTCCAGTATTTGGAACCCAACCATTACTTCCTAGATCTGTTCGCTCATCCTTTTCGAAATTAGCGAAGAAAAATAGTTTGTTTTTTATGATTGGTCCGCCAATACTAAATCCATACTGATTTTGTTCTAATTTCGGTTTTACAACATCTTCGCCTCTAACCGTTCCACCAGTAAGGTCTTCATTTCTAAAAAACCCATATACAGTACCATGAAATTCATTAGTACCACTCTTTGTTACGGCGTTAACAGCAGCACCAGTAAATCCGGCTTGAGTCACGTCGTAAGGAGCAGTACTTACAGTAATTTGATCTATCGCATCAATTGATATTGGTGTTGATTCTGTTTGCCCACCAGGCTGAGCTGCATCCAAACCAAAAGGATTATTGAAGATAGCACCATCTAGAGAGAAGTTATTAAATTGATCATTACGTCCGCCAAACGATCCAGCACTAGCAGTTGGTTCTAATCTTGTAAAATCGTTAGTCGATCTTGTAATTGTTGGCAATCTTGTTAATTCACGTCTACCAACTGATGTCTCGGCACCTGTTCTATCTGTACTAAATGTTCCTGTGGTTGATCCTGTAATAATCACAGCATCAAGTTGTTCACTATCAGGTGTCATTTGTAAATCAATATTCTCAGTTTTACCTAAAGTTAAGAATACATCATTAAAGACTTGTTCTTTATAGCCTACGTAAGATATGGTAATTGTATAAGGACCACCAACTCTCATATTAATGATATTGTAACGTCCGTCAAAATTTGTAGCGGCTCCATACTTTGTACCAGTTGGTGTATGTACTGCAACTACGTTAGCTCCAGGTAAGGGTTGAGAGCTTTCGTCTAAAATAACACCTTTTAAACTAGAGGTTGTTACCTGAGCAAAAGTCATAGTAACAAATAGTAGCATAAAAGCTGTAAAAAGGTTTTTCTTCATTTGTATTTAGTTTTTGGTTGTTATAGATTAGCCTAAAGTTAATAAAAAAAGGCTGTTCAAATGAACAGCCTTATTATATTTATTAACCTTTGTTGTAAACTACTAAGCCTCAGCAACTACTTCAAATGGTAAATCTACTGATACTTCTCTGTGTAATCTTACTACAGCATCGTATTTTCCTAAACGCTTTACGGTTCCACCAGCAACAGAGATGAATTTTTTGTCAATCTCATGACCAGCTTTTTGTAATTCATTAGCTAAATCAATATTATTTACAGATCCAAATAATTTGTCTCCAGTACCTACTTTAGATGAAATCTTGATTTCTAAATCTTTAATAGCGTCTGCAGTTTTCTGAGCTGCTTCAATAATTGATTTTTCTTTATAAGCTCTTTGCTTTAAAGTTTCTTCTAGGACTTTCTTAGCAGATGATGTTGCCATTACTGCTTGTCCTTGAGGAATTAAAAAGTTTCTACCATAACCGTTCTTAACTGTTACAATATCGTCTTTAAATCCTAAATTTTCAACGTCTTGTTTTAATATAAGTTCCATAGTTATTGGTATTTTATTTTAATAAATCTGCTACGTAAGGCATTAACGCTAAGTGACGCGCTCGTTTTACTGCAACAGATACTTTTCTTTGGTATTTTAAAGATGTTCCTGTTAAACGTCTTGGTAAGATTTTACCTTGCTCGTTAACAAAACCTAACAACCAATCTGCATCTTTGTAATCTACATACTTGATACCAGATTTCTTAAAACGACAATATTTCTTCGTTTTGCTTGTGTCGATGTTTAATGGAGTAAGATATCTGATCTCTCCATCTTTCTTTCCTTTTGCTTGTTGTTCAATTGAAGACATAATTACGCTTTTTGTTTATCTCTGTTTCTTCTCTTTTCTGCCCAAGCAATCGCATGCTTGTCTAATTTTACTGTTAAGTAACGCATAAAACGCTCATCACGTCTAAACTCTACTTCTAATGGATTAATAACTTCTCCATCAACAGTGTACTCAAATAAGTGATAAAAACCACTCTTTTTGTTTTGGATTGGATATGCTAATTTTTTTAAGCCCCAATCTTCTTTGGCTACCATCTTCGCTCCTCTAGAAACAAGAAAATCTTCATATTTCTTTACTGTTTCCTTTATCTGGTCATCAGATAAAACGGGATTTAAGATGAAAACAGTTTCATAATGATTCATAAAAATCTTTTTTATTGTGTTAAAAATGAGTGCAAAAATAACTATAATTTATGTTTCTGGCAACGTTTTTGTATATAAAATTTTAGACATCAAAATAATGTTAATATTTTGTTAAAAACCACACTTTACCGATGTTTTTTGGTTTTTATCCGAATTTTTCGTACTATTGTCGATATCTTAACCTAAAATATAAATAATGTTATGACTTTAAACTGTGTAGTAGTTGATGATTCTGCGATTCAACGTTTATCGATTGTAAAGTTAATAGAGAATCATTCCTCTCTTAACCTTATTGCAGAATATAGTAGCGCATTAGAGACCAAGAACGGACTTAACACTCATAAAGTAGATTTAATCTTCTTAGATATTGAGATGCCTGTATTGAACGGTTTCGAGCTACTTGATGTACTCAACAACAAACCCCAAATTATTTTCGTTACAGGTAAAACTGAATACGCATTTAAAGCTTTTAATTATGATGCAACCGATTATCTTCAAAAACCTATAACTAGGGAACGATTTAATCAATCTGTTGAAAAAGCATTAGAGCAACATAAATTAAAGCTAGATTTCAATGAAACTGATGGCGAACACATCTTTGTCAAAAGTAATCTAAAAAAACGAAAAGTTTACATTAAAGATATCAAATGGATTGAAGCTCTTGGTGATTATGTAAAACTAGTTACCGAAGAAAACAGCTTAGTCGTTTTATCTACTATGAAAGCTTTTGAACATGAATTACCAGAAGGTAAATTTTTAAGAATCCATAAATCATATATCGTAAACCTTGATAAGGTCGATAGATTTAACAGTAAAAATGTTGAAGTTGGTGCTTATGAGATTCCATTAAGTAGAAACAAGAAAACCCAACTTGTTGATGCCTTAAACAATATCTAAAGGCCTTAAGACTAATAATAGTTTGAAGATATAACTTATAACTAACTAACCTAACTAATTAGCTTTAATAATTATCGACATTTAAGATTACTCTTATTGCCCTAAAATCTTTCACGCTTAAGAAGCTGTTATTAATTTTAATGATAGCTTCTTTTGTTTTTGCTAACGATTGTTTCTGAGGAATTTTTACTAAAATATGTTTTAAATATTGGTTTCTAATCCTTGCCACAGGTGGAAACTCTGGACCTAGCACATACTGACTAAAAACGGTTCGAAGCGATTTAGAATACCAATCGGCACCAATATTGACACGATTATAATCTTTATGTTTTAATGTGATTTTAATCATCCTATATATTGGAGGATATTTATAAATGTGACGCTCATCTAATTGTTCTTCAAACATCTGAACATAATTATTCGTAGACACTTGCTGTAATATCTTATGATACGGATTATACGTTTGAATTAACACTTTTCCGCGTTCTTCTGTACGCCCTGCTCTACCAGATACTTGAGCCATTAATTGATAACTTCTTTCGTGAGCTCTAAAATCTGGAAAATTAAGCATATTATCAGCATTCATAATGCCTACAAGTTTCACATTTCTAAAATCCAATCCTTTAGTTAGCATTTGGGTTCCAACCAAGATGTCTATTTCACCTTGCTCTAGCGCTGTTATAATTTTCTCATAACCATATTTACCTCGCGTTGTATCCAAGTCCATACGCGCTACATTATGCTCTGGAAACAATAATTTTGCCTCCTGCTCTACCTGTTCTGTACCAAAACCTTTACTGTCTAATTCTACACTTCCGCAAGCATCACAGGTTTTTGGCATCACAGTATTATAGCCACAATAGTGGCAACGCAGCTGATTTTTATATTGATGAAAAGTTAAACTCACATCACAGTTTGGGCATTGAGGCGAATGACCACAAGTATGACATTCTACAATTGGCGAAAAACCACGTCTGTTCTGAAACAAAATAATTTGATGACCATTCTTCAAGGTTTCGGTCATTTCTTCAATTAATCGGTCACTAAAATGACCTCGCATACGCTTTCGTTTGTGTTTATCCTTAATATCTACCAATTCTATATCTGGCATCAACACATTGTTATAGCGATGATTTAATTCTACCAATCCGTATTTTGATTGCTTTGCATTATAATAACTCTCGAGGCTTGGTGTAGCAGAGCCTAATACTGTTTTACATTGAAAAATACTTGCCAATACAATAGCAGTATCACGTGCATGGTATCGTGGTGCTGGATCAAACTGTTTATACGACGATTCGTGTTCTTCATCTACAATGATTAACCCTAAGTTCTGAAATGGTAATAACACCGAAGAACGGGCTCCTAACACCACCTGAGCTGTTGACGAATTGGAGAGCACATTGTTCCAAACCTCAACGCGCTCATGTGAAGAATACTTACTATGAAATACAGCAACCTTTTCGCCAAAATAATTTTGAAGACGTTCTACCAACTGAGTAGTTAACGCAATTTCTGGCAACAAATACAAGACCTGCTTTTTAACTTTAAGCTGGTCTTCAATAAGCTTAACATAGATTTCCGTTTTTCCAGAAGACGTCACACCATGTAGCAATGTAATATTTTGATTATCAAATGATTCATTGATTTTATTTAAAGCTTTTTCTTGATACTCATTTAATCGCTTTGAGTCTTCATTATCATCTCCTTCATAAGTCACTCGATCGGTTTGTATATGGTATTCTTCGAGAATTCCTTTATTGATCAATGCTTTTACAATGGCACTAGACGTTCCACTTTCCGAAGTAAGATCAGATACCTTTACTGGTTTTTTGGTTTGCGCAGAAATTGAAAACAAAGTCATCACTACATCTCTTTGCTTTGGTGCTCGACTGAGATCTGACAGTAAAACTTGTAAGGCGTCTTCTGAAGTATAAGAGGTACCTAATTTCACATAACGCACTAATTTGGGCTTATACTTTTCATAGATTTCCTCTTGAACCGAAATAGCATTTTTATCAAGTAATCGCTTGATAACTGGCAAAACATTTTTTTTGTCGAGAATAGACATTAAATCCTGAACCTTCAATGACGACTGATGATGCAAAGCTTCATAGATCACAAATTCATCATCTCTAAGATCTGCATCGCTAATTATAGTCGCATCATTTTTAGAAATAATAGTTTCACTCTCCAAAATAAAAGCACTTGGTAAAGCCGCACGCATTACATCTCCTAATGTACACATGTAATAGCTTGCTATCCATTTCCAGTGCTCTAACTGCTTTTGTGTCACAATAGGAACCTCATCTAGTATTTGATGAATGTCTTTAGCCTCATAGGTTAAAGGCGCATTGTTATGAATATCAATAACTAAAGCTGTGTAGATTTTAGTTTTCCCAAATGGAACAGAAACACGTATACCTGGCTTTAGAAAGTTAGCTTCTGCTTTGGTAATTGCATAGGTGAAGCTCTTTTCTAGAGGAATTGGTAATATGACGTTAATGAAATAGTTCAGCTTAATGGAATGGTTTGATGTCTCGATATAAGATTGATAATATCTTTTCAAAGGTAAGGACATCTTCTTTGTTTATCAACCTAAGTGTTTTAATAAATAGATTATCGTTATGAATTTCTATTTCTAACCCATTAAAAGTAACAAGTTTATCTATTATCTGTTTTATTTGAAGCATCTGTCTTGACGTCTTAAAAGTAAAACACTCATAAGTAGCATACTTTAATTCATCATCATTTCTAACTTTATCAAAAAAAGTTTCTGTTTTTGTTTTTTCTCTGAAATAGTAATGCCCATTAATAGAGTCAATTTTGAGCCACATCATTAATTGAGATTCTGTAACCATGCCTACAGAATTAGTTTCTGGTGCAGGTAAGAATATAAGTCCCTCTTCAAATTGGAACACATTAGAATAAGACCAATCATCGTAGTGAGAGAGTGTAATTGTACGCTCTACCACATCAAATTGCTCATCAGAAAACATGTCTTGACGCAAAAAACGTTTACTTCCAATTAAATGATTTAGGCCTCTTTGAGCAGTTTGTTGATCTTTGTATACTAGGTTTTTAATCTCGGCTTCTGGCATTGCTCTAAATTCATCAGCAGAGCCTTCCCAATGTCCAGATTCTGCCTGCTCCAAAGTTAACTTAGCTCCTGTTTCCGGATCAATAATATATGCGTCTTCTAAACTCCTTTTCATTCGTTCATGCTGTTCCTTTTCTGATTTAGTTTCCCAACTAAAGAAAAGGTAAAATATCCATCCTACTCCAATTGTGACTAAAACACCAAATAGAATTTCTAAAAACATAAAACTAATCTTCAGCTCTTACCCAATACTGTGTACGATAAAAGAAAGCTACATAACCACGCACTTGAAGTTTATTGGCATTGTCTTCGTCTAGTTGTAATCGGCAATCATACTGTTTTCCATCTTCTGGGTTTGTGATGGTTCCTTTTTTATAAACATCACCAGCTTTTTCCATATTCTTGATGATTTTCAATCCTAGCACAGGTTTATTATAATCATCACCTTCACAGAATTTACAGGGCAAATCTCGTTTTTTAGGGTCAAAGATTTCAATGATTTTTCCAAACACCTTCCCATTTTCTTTGTAGATCTCAACAATAGACTTCTCCTCTCCTGTTTTGTCATCAATTGTTTTCCATTTCCCAAGAATGCTTTGTCCAGAGACGCTTATGGTCATTAAAAGTATAACTATAACAAGGCCAATTTTATTCATCTTCTCCATTCTTTTTCTTTTTTAAACGTCTAATTGTTGCATTTAGTTCATAACCTAGCAACAATATATTAGCATTTAACCATAAATACAACAATAAAATCAATAGAGCTCCAATAGAACCATAAAGCTTATTATACTGTGAAAAGTTTTCGATATAAATACCAAATAAATATGATGTTAATATGATCAACAAAGTCGTGAACAAAGCGCCAATGGAGAAAAATCTTGACGTACGTCCTTCCTTTGTACCAAAATAATATAGGGTAGCTGTGGCGATGTATACCATAAATACGAAGAATAAATACTTAGCAAAAACAACCCAAAACACATTAGATTGATTGGTCTTAAAATCGATACTATCAAATTGTTCATATAAAGGCTGGATCACATAAATTTGAAAATATCCGAAGAAAGCCACTGTTAAAACGACTAGCAAAGCTAAAATCAAAGCGACTCCTAAAGCATATAAATACTGTTTAAATATATTTCTTGTGAGCTCCTGATGGTATGAGTTTTCAAATCCAGAAAACACTGCATTTACGCCATTAGCCATTAATAAAATGGATACAATAAACACAGAAGATAGTAATCCGCCACGTTCGGTATTCTCAATATTTTCAAAAATATTGGAAAAGAAAAAATCTGAAGTTTGAGGCGGTAAAAATGATGTCAAAAATTGTTGAAAATCAGTTTGAAACCCTTCAATGGGTATATAAGGCATCAAAATAAGCACAAACAATAAAAACGGAAATATGGCTGTAAAAAAACTAAAAGCTATGGCACTAGCTCTGGCAGTAAGTGCTCCTTTAAAAATGCCTATAGCGTAAAGCACCAGTAAATCGTATAGTGTCAAACCTTCAAGAGCAGGTAGTTTTATCTTCCTAAGTAAATCTACAATTCGATTTACAATAGGAATTTTACTCAATATCTCTTTTAATGATTTAGACATTAAACTGCTTTCAGACTTAAATCCATATTATACACAGAGTGTGTCAAAGCTCCAGAAGAAATATAATCTACACCACACTCGGCATACTTTCGTACGGTTTTTTCATTGATTCCTCCAGAAGATTCTGTTAGGCATTGGTTACCAATTAACCGCACTGCTGTTCGTGTATCTTCATAATTAAAATTGTCGATAAGAATGCGATATACGCCTTCAGTCTCTAAAATTTCTTTAATCTCTTCAAGGTTTCTAGCTTCTACTATAATCTTCAAATCACGTTTAGAATCTTTTAAATACTGTTTTGTTTTATTAATGGCTTTGGTAATTCCTCCCGAAAAATCAATGTGGTTATCTTTCAGCATGATCATATCATACAATGCAAATCGATGGTTTTCACCTCCTCCAATTTTTACAGCCCATTTTTCTAAAGCTCTAATTCCTGGTGTTGTTTTTCTCGTATCCAAAATTTTAGTTCCTGTGCCTTCTAATAAATCTACAAACTGCTTTGTCTTTGTTGCAATAGCACTCATACGTTGCATTGCATTAAGTACTAAGCGTTCGGCTTTTAAAATAGATTGTGAAGCGCCCTCTACGTAAAACACAATATCGCCATACTTGACATGACTTCCATCTTCGATTAGTGTTTCGACTTTCATATTTGCATCAACATAAGCAAAAACCTGCTTAGCAAACTCAACACCAGCAATAACGCCTTCATCTTTTACTAAAAGTTTAGCTTTTCCTTGAGCTGAAGCAGGAATACAAGCTAATGAGCTATGATCACCATCACCTACATCTTCTCTAATAGCATTAATAATAATGCCTTCTATTTCCTTATCAAATTGTTCTTTTGAAATCATGTTTTGGATATTTACCGTAAAAATAGCAATTGCAACTTAAAAAAATTCAAAAAAGCATAACTTTGAAATATGACAATTAAACTTCTTGCCATTGGCAAAACAGACAATAGAGATTTGCAATCGTTAATTGATGATTATCAAAAACGATTAGGGTTTTATATCAAATTTGAATTTGAAATCATACCAGATCTCAAAAAAGCAAAACACTTAAGTGAAGCCCAGCAGAAGCAAAAGGAAGGTGACCTTATTTTAAACAAACTTAACGCAACCGACGTTTTAATTTTGTTAGATGAAAACGGAAAGCACTTGGACTCAGTAGCATTTTCTCAGTATTTACAAAAGCATATGAACTCTGGTATTAAACAATTGGTATTTGTAATTGGTGGTCCTTATGGATTTTCTCCTGAAGTTTATCAAAAAGCACAAGGAAAGCTATCTTTATCAAAAATGACTTTTTCCCATCAAATGATTCGATTATTTGTTATTGAGCAGTTGTACAGGGGATTTACGATCTTGAAGAATGAGCCTTACCACCATAGATAAGCGTTATCAAATAAATTGCTGTAATAAGCAATAAAGGCGCTGTAATAACGCCTGGCGTATAACGCTTTTGCATAATCGTCCATATGGGATGGCCAACACCATTCACTAATTCAATAAACAACCAAAATCCAATAACAATCTTGGCAAGCATACGATCTGGTCTCACCAAATAATACCAAGCTGTTATTCCAAAAATAAAGAGTCCGACATTAATAATTAGAAAACCCAAATGACGATCTTCAGAGACCAAACCAGTTAGCCAAGTTGCTGGAGGAAAGTTTTCCCAGAGCTTGCCAATATATTCTTCTATAGAATGTAATGCTTGAACACAAACCAGTAGCAAAAAAACCGTTGAGATTCTATTCGCTTTATGTGTGCGTTCAAGCATTATCATTTTAAAATTTAAACGTATTAATACGTCTTATAAACTTCTTTGCGTTTTTTTAGCTGTCGCACTAAATCACTAATGGTTTCTCTCACAGCAACTTCATATTGCGCTTCATTAGAAGTCGCAAAAATACGTGGTCCAGGCAAACTTAATTCAATATCACAAATCTTACCTTTAGTGTGGTCATTGTCATCTTGTTTGAAGCGTACAGTTGCACCTACTATAAACTCATATCTGTCTGATAATTTGTTTAATTTTTCTTCGGTAAACTCATTAAGGGTCTCACTTCTATCGACACCTACATATCTAATCATAACATTCATAATCGTTCCTTGTTTTTAGGTTAATTTCGTTACTCTAATTTACGAAAATTTGAACGATTAATGATGATAAATCTCATAAAGAATTGATAATATTTTCTTATAGAAATTATAGTTATTTTTTAATCAAAGTTAAAATCTCTTCATTACCTGAGCGACTCATTGTAAAAGACAATGTATCAGCATTGAGTGTATTAATTTCTACTGCTATTTCTAATTTATCCTTTGGTGTAGAGTACAAAATACCATCAGCTATCTTGTAGGTTCCACTGGTTTCTTGAGCACCTACTTTAGATGTGTAGGTCTTGTCTTCTTTAAAACTGAAATACGCATTACTATTACATTTGTCTTTCGCTGTAGCTGTATCAATCCAACTAGCGCATTCCCATTCACCAACAATAGCTTCGGCATATTTAGCATCATTACAAGACACTAGTAATATAATAGCTAACAACATCAATAATTTTCTCATAGTTTATAGTTTAGGTTCATTAGTAATGATAAAGGTAAATAAAGCAATATCAAAATTTGAATACTAAAAAAAATCGAATGCTATTGTAAGCACCTCAAAAATTACTCGTCTACCTAATTAAATATCAACATATTATGAAAAGAGAGTTTACTAAAGATATTATCATTTTTGATGGTGAATGTAATTTGTGTAATGGCGTTGTAGGTTGGCTTTTAAAGTTTGCACCTAAAGACTTATTCCAATTTGTAGCTTTTCAATCACAATATGGACAACAATTACTAGTTGAACATGGTTTCCCTACTGAACGGTTAGACACTGTTATTTTGATCGATGATCATGGCGTAAAAACACATTCTGATGGCTTTTTAAAAATTATTTCTAAAATTCCTAAATGGAAACGTGTTGCTGCTTTATTAGCTTTTATTCCAAGAATGATACGTGATTTTATTTATAAAACTGCCTCGAAAAATAGAGTAAAATGGTTTGGACAATCCAGTAGCTGCACTATTGATTTTAGATAAAAAAAAAAAAAAAAAGACAATAGCTACAAAGTCTATAACGGTACATAAAGAACCATCAACGCTTGAATAATAAAAAATATAATAAAAGGCACTACCAAATAACCCATAATATCTCTAGCCTGTAACTTTACTCCTGCTCCCATTACTGGCAACACCAATAATATAAAGAATGGCTGTAACATATTACTCAAACTTTCTCCATAAGCGACAGATAATGATGCACGAGACACCATAGCTGTTACTTGATCAGGTGGTAATCCTGTTCCAATATCTTTAACCGCCTCAATCATACTAGGACCAACAACAGCAAATTCACCTCCTGCTGACGGAATCGCAAAGTTAACAACGCCTCCTGTGAGATAGGCATAAAACGGATAGGTATCTATAGTCATAACAGATAACAATGCATCTGTGAGTTGCTCACCAACTCCTGTATACATCATAATTCCCATAATACCAGCATAAAACGGATATTGAAATAACACTCCAGAAATATTATTACTCGCACGTTTCATCGCAATACTATAGCGCATAGGTGTTTTGTGCATTAATAGTCCTAACATTAAAAAAATGAATATCATGATATTTAGATTCACATCAAATCCGTTTTCAACAAAATGGACAACGATATAAGCCAAGCCCATAGCAAAAATGAGAATTGATAATAAAAATGAATTATTTAAAGTATCTGAAATAGCCTTTATAGGAAGTTTGAAACTTTCAGCTTCTTCTTCAATAGATTCCTCTTGAGATTCGTAGCCTGGCTTTAATAAGTCTTTTAGCTCTTTGCCTTTTGTGTTTTTCGGAATTAAAAACAAAAACAATACAGGTGGCACAAGAACAAATACTGCGATCATTAACAAGTTTAATGTAGAGCCCAACGTAAAACTTGTAGAAATTACATTAGACAGTACATTTTTCTCAATCAAAAAATTATCATTGGTATTTAGTAATAATGGAATAGAACTTGACAAACCGCTCACCCATCCACCAAATGTAAAATAGGTACACGCAATTAAAAACGGGTAATTAACACCTTTGACGCGTAAAGCTAATTCTCTTGCTAATAAACAAGTAATAACAATCCATCCAAAACTCACAAATGACAATAAAGTTCCAACCACTAAAACAAACATATATACCTGTTTTGGTGTTTTGATATATACTGTCAATTTTTCAATACCTCGTTTTATTTTTGGAGATAATGCGATACTAAAACCAGTAATAATAATCAACACGATCTGCATCCCAAATTTTAGCAACTCGAAAAAACCATTATACCATGATTTAATAATCTTTACTGGTGAGGCATCAGCCCAAAAATAGGCTCCCAAAGCTGCAACTAAAGTTAACAGGATAGCAAATACAAAGGCACTTGGCATATACTTTTGAAAGATATCTGTGAATTTTTCGCCGAGTTTGGTAAGCATGGTTGATCAAGTTAAAATTTAAGTCACAATTTAAGTAAAAATATATACTTTTGATTTAAACTCTTATCCATATGCAACTCGTTTTCGCTACCAACAATTTAAATAAGCTTAAAGAAGTACAAGCACTCATTCCTGATCATATACAACTGCTTAGTTTAAAAGATATTGGTTGTTTTGAAGATGTACCTGAAACGCAAATGACTATTGAAGGTAATGCGATTCAAAAAGCTGTATATATCAAAGATCATTATGGTTATGACTGTTTTGCAGATGACACTGGTTTAGAGGTTGAAGCGCTTAATGGCGAACCTGGTGTTTTTAGCGCACGCTATGCTGGTGAATCACGTGATGCCAATAACAATATGGATCTTTTGCTTAACAACCTTAAAGAAAAGCCTGATAGAACTGCACAATTTAAAACGGTTATTGCTCTAGATCTTAATGGCAAATTAGAAACGTTTACAGGAATCTGTAAAGGCGCGATTACCACAACCAAACAAGGGAACAAAGGGTTTGGCTATGATCCAATTTTTAAAGCAGAAGGTTATGATAAAACCTTTGCCGAAATCTCTTTGGAAGAAAAAAATAAGATTGGACATCGTGGAAAAGCAGTAAGATTACTTGTTAATTTTTTAAATCAACTCTAGCTTATATGACACTCAAAACATTAATAGCCCTTATTATATCAACAATCGCTTGCCAAATACATGCGCAAACTCCAATTAGCGAAACATCTAAGGCCGTATTATCAATTGGTGAAAAAGTGATCTTGGATTCTAAAATTCTGAATGAAAATAGAACATTAAACATCTATCTACCTCATAGTTATGTTCAAGACTCGTTAAAAACCTATCCTGTAATTTATTTATTAGATGGTTCAATCGATGAAGACTTTTTGCATATTTCTGGACTTGTACAGTTTGGATCATTTTCTTGGATTAAAATGCTTCCTGAATCTATTGTTGTTGGTATTTCTAATGTGGATAGAAAACGAGATTTCACTTATCCAACTTCTAATAAAAAGGATAAAGCAGATTTCCCTACGACAGGTAAGTCTGAAGCATTTATAAACTTCTTAGGCACCGAATTACAGCCCTATATCGATCAAAATTACAGAACTAATACAACCAAGACAATTATAGGTCAGTCATTAGGCGGTTTATTAGCTACAGAAATCTTGTTTAAGAAACCTGACCTCTTTGATAATTATATCATTGTGAGTCCGAGTCTGTGGTGGGACGATAATTCATTATTAAAGTCAAAACCAAAAGCCTATACGACGAAAAAAAGCATTTATGTAGGTGTAGGAAAAGAAGGTCCTATTATGGAGAAAGCTGCTACAGACTTATTCAAAACATTAAAATCAAACAAAAAGGAAAACACACAGGTCTATTTTGGTTTTTTTGAAGATTTAGATCATGGTGATACTTTGCATCTAGCAGTTTATGATGCCTTTGAACTCCTATTTAAAACCAAGAAATAGGCTATAGGTAAGTATTTAATCTCTATTTAAAATTTAGTATCAAATAAAGACAAACGATCAAATCTCGCGTTAACGATGGAGCAATTGTTGGAGCTCTTTTGGAAAAAAGCGACTTGTGAGAGCGTGTTAAAACGCCAAAATATTGATTATCCAAATAATAGTCTATCTTTGCACCTTGAAATTCCCGAAGGATCGGGACGCTAAATTCCTCAGAGTGAGGATGTGTTACCTAGAAGTTTAAGTGTTTAGTATGTCGATTCGCTTCTTTTGTAACACCAAAGAACATAATCGAATACAAACAAAAGAATGAGCACATTCCAAGAACTCGGTCTTAACGAAGACCTGCTTGCTGCTATTAATGATCTAGGATTTGAAACACCTAGTGATGTACAAGCAAAAGCCATCCCAATTTTATTAGAAGAAGAATCAGATCTCGTTGCTTTAGCGCAAACAGGTACTGGTAAAACAGCTGCATTTGGTTTTCCAATGCTACAAAAGATCGATATTGATAGTCGTACGACTCAAGGATTGATCTTATCACCAACACGTGAATTGTGTTTACAAATCACAAACGAATTAAAGCTCTACGGAAAGCACTGTAAAGGCTTGAATGTAGTTGCAATTTATGGTGGAGCCAGCATTACAGATCAAGCACGACAAGTAAAGCGTGGTGCACAAATTATTGTTGCTACTCCTGGTCGAATGAAAGATATGATTAGCCGAAATATGGTAGATATTTCTAAAATTGAATATTCGGTTTTAGATGAAGCTGATGAAATGCTAAACATGGGATTCTATGAAGATATTACTGATATCTTATCACATACTCCTGAAGATAAAAACACATGGTTATTCTCTGCGACAATGCCAAAAGAGGTGGCACGAATCGCTAGAGATTTTATGCACGATCCAATTGAGATCACTGTTGGAAACAGAAATGAAAGCACAAGCCAAGTATCTCACGAATTTTACTTAGTAAATGCCAGAGATCGTTACCAAGCTTTAAAGCGTTTAGCAGATGCCAACCCTGATATCTTTTCGGTGATTTTCTGTCGCACAAAACGCGATACTCAAAAAGTAGCTGAAAACTTAATTGAAGATGGTTATAGTGCTGGCGCATTGCATGGTGATTTAAGTCAAAACCAACGAGACCTTGTAATGAAATCATTTAGAAACAAGCAAATACAAATGCTTGTTGCTACAGATGTTGCTGCTCGTGGAATTGATGTAGACGATATTACCCATGTGATCAATTACCAATTACCAGATGAAATAGAAACCTACACACACCGCTCTGGACGTACAGGTCGTGCCGGAAAAACTGGTGTTTCTATGGTTATTGTTTCGAAAAGTGAGGTACGTAAGATTAAAAGTATCGAGCGTATCATCAAAAAGGAATTTGAGAAAAAGGAAATTCCTGATGGTATGGAAATCTGCCAAGTTCAGTTAATGTCTCTTGCTAATAAAGTTCATAATACAGAAGTCAATCATGAAATTGACAAGTATCTTTCGGCGATAAACGAATTATTTGAAGATACTGATAAGGATGAATTGATTAAAAAATTCTTCTCTGTAGAATTCTCTCGATTCTTTAACTATTACCAAAAATCAAAAGATCTAAATGTAGCAAGTTCTTCCAGAGATTCTGAAGGTGAAGGACGTGGATATGGAGGAAGTGGTAACGAAACACGTTACTTTATTAATGTAGGTCGAAAAGATGGTTACGATTGGATGAAGTTGAAAGATTTCTTAAAAGAAGTCTTAGAGCTAGGTCGTGATGATGTATTCAAGGTAGATGTTAAGGATAGTTTCTCTTTCTTTAATACGGAAAAAACGATTCAAGAGAAAGTATTAGCCTTTTTTACCGATTTTAAGCACAACGGACGTTTTGTAAATGTTGAAGTTAGCGAAGACAGAGGAGGTGGACGAAACCGAGGCGGAAGACGACGTGATGGAGGTGGACGACGCAGACGTGATGACAAACCTAGAGGTGAAAGACGTTCTAGACGCAGTGATTCTGGTTCTGGTAACCGAAGCGATAGACGTTCATCAGAAAACTCAGGAAGACGAAGCGACAGGCGCTCTAGTGAAAACTCTGGAAACAGAAAAGATAGACGACGTTCTGAAAGAGAATCTGGTGAATCTAGACGTTCTGATCGTAAACCGGTTTCTGATAGACCAAGACGATCTCGACGCAGAGATTAAATTTTAATACATAAACCTCATGACAACTTCATGAGGTTTTTTTAAACTATGTTGTTAATATTAAGTCAAATTTACGTCTACTTACTTAGTGGTATGCAATTTGTTTAGTACTTTTAACACATATTATAAGTGTATGAAATATTTATTTACAGTATTTTTATTTGCTTTTGCCCTAACTACAGGATTTTCACAAGACGCTAAAAATCAAAACACTAAAGTCAAAGACTCAACAAGTCAAGACTCAACTAGTGTGAAAGTAGCGACTAGTGTGAGAGGTACTATCATTGATTTAAGTACAGATAAACCTATAGATCGTGTAAATATTGTAAACCTTAATCAGGTAATAGGAACTTCAACTGATGACGATGGTAATTTCGAAATTAAGGCTCAAGTAAATGATACACTTCACTTATCGTATTTAGGATATAAATCCATTAAAGTAAGAGTTACAAACGACTGGTTAAAGTTTGGTGAGACCAAAATAGGTATGACAGAATTAGCGCTGGCTTTAGAAGAAGTAGTTGTTAATCAATTAAAGCTAACAGGCTATCTAGAAATAGATGTTAAGCAAGTCCCTATTAAATCTAATTATAGGTATAGTATTTCTGGGTTATCAAACAAAGGTTATGAAGCCGGAAACAAAAGGCCTAATGCGGTTAGCAAAGTTCTTGGTGCTATTTTTAATCCGGCCGATTTCTTGCATAATATGTTTGGTAAAAAGCCTCGAGAACTAAGAAAACTAAAGAAAATGAAGAAGGACGATGAGATTAGAAATCTTTTAGCTTCTCGTTTTGATCGTGAAATGCTAATGGTATTATTAGAAGTCGATCGTTTTGATCTCGACGAAATTGTTAACCAATGTAACTACTCTAAAGACTTTATTCAATCTGCTAATGATCTTCAAATCCTAGACGCCATAAGTGAATGCTATGAAGAATATAAAATCTTAAACAGAAATAAATCTGGAAGATTTTAAGGTCTGATTCTGAAATATTTGTCTACAAGTTCTCGTAAAATAAAATAACCAACTTACAATACCTATAAATTTAGCGCCATCTTCAAGCAATTTTGTAATGTAAGGCGAAGATTCGTAAAAGAAATTGTCTACGAACAAAGAGGTACCAAACCAAAAAAGCGCACACAATAGCAATAAATAATCTGTGAGCAAAAGCACTTTAAAAAAAGTCAAAGCGTACGCTGATATAATGACAAAATAGCTTAAGTAAACTATTTTTTGTGAAATGCCTAGCGATGGTAAAACAGATTCGTGCAACATAAAGACATCATCAAATCCTAGCAACATAGAAATCAAAGCTGAAGAAACCACAAATGCTTTGAGACGTTTATTTTTTACGAGTTGACTGCAAAATAAACATATAGCTGCAGTAGCAGCCCATAAAAAAATGCCAAACTGAGATAACACACCAATATATGCAGGAAGTTGTGCAATTACAGCCGGATCACCTGTAAGAGTCTCTAGTGCAATATTTTTAGAATAATGAACATATAAAACGATGCCTATAACACTAAGTGAAAAGACAAAAACAGAAATAAATGAGGGCAGTAATGATTTTAATTGATTGGTTAAAATAGTCACTTTAATAATAGCTAATTATTAGGACTAATCTAAAGCTATAGCACAAACAAGCAAATTAAATCACGCAAACTACAGAAATATCAGATTATCAGCAGTTTACAATACTATTTATTAGAATGCAATGCAACCCTATTACCTTCAGTATCAATAAAAACTGCCATAAAACCATGTTCTGGAGAAATTTGTGTTTTAGGCTGATATATTTGTCCGCCTGCAGTTTCAATTCGGTCTAATTCATTTTGCACATTACTACTTACAAAATAGACTAAAGTCCCTTCCTGACTAGGAATATAACTCTCTTGCTTAATTAAAGTACCTGTGGCTCCCGGCTTTTTTTCATCAAAAGGAAACCATCCCATAAGTATGCCTCCAAAATCATGAATAGCAATATCTACTTCAAAAACGGCCTCATAAAATGCTTTGGCTCTATCCATATCATGTACTGGAATTTCGAACCATCCTACCATATTGTGTTCCATAACTATTATGTTTCTAATATCTCTTTTAAACTTGCTAAGCCCTCTTCAAAATCTTTACCTACATGCTTATCAACATTGTATAGCATCATAAAAATGTTAGCAGGCACTTTATTAATTCCTGAAAATCCCCATGTCACTTTTGTTTTTCCATCACCAGCATCATCAACTCTAGTCACAGCATCAGATTCAGATTTCCATGGTTTAAAAAAACGTAACCTCGCTTCTACTCTATCATTTTCAACAATATTCATGATTTCCTGCTCACCTGTTCCAACTTCTTTATTTCCGTCCCATTTGACCGTAAAGCCAACTTGTCCATCGGTTCCAATAAATTCTTGAGTCATATCGGGATCTTTCTTTTTCCAAGGTGACCAATGATCTTGATTTTTTATGTGTTTCAAATAATTGAATACCTCGGGAAGTGGTTTATCAATTATTATACTTCTATCAACTTTGTAATGTTTAGGTGCTATTAAAGCGAGAAGAATAATAAGCGCTACTATTCCTCCTAAAATGTAAAGAACTATCATAATTATAGAGTTTTGGTTGTTGTTTTAAAATTACGAAATTATCAGGTTTGATAAAAACGCTCTATAATTTCTTTATGACTTTTTATCGTTTTTTTACACCAATCTAGTCGTTTTTCTAACTGTTCATCTTCAGTTAATTTCCAATTCACATTAGTTTGTTTAAGTTTTGTAGTAACATGTTGAAGAATTATAGCAGCAGATACTGATATATTTAAACTTTCAGTAAAACCTACCATAGGTATTTTCAAAAAACAATCGGCAGCTTCAATCACTTCAGCTGAGAGTCCGCTCATTTCCCTTCCGAAGAAAAAACAAGACGGTTTTGTAACATCAAAATCTTCAAGTAAGCTATCATCCTCATGTGGTGTCGTTGCTACAATTTGGTACCCTTTTCCCTTGAGGTCATTAATCGCCTCTTTCACGGAATGGTAGCGGTTTAAATCTACCCACTTTTGCGCTCCCATGGCTATTTCCCTATCAATGCGTTTTGTATTTCGTTCTTCAATGATATTTACTTCTTGAATCCCAAAAACATCACAACTACGTATCACAGCACTGGTATTATGTAACTGATAAACATCCTCTGTGGCAACTGTAAAATGTTTGGTACGCTGCGCTAATATGTTCGTAAATTTTTCTTTACGTTGGTCTGTTAAATAACTTTCAAGATGTTGTAAAAGTTTGACGTCTATCATGAAAAATGATTTATATTTATGAAAATATAAAACTCAATGGGATATAAAAAACAATTGTACTTTTTTTCAATTGCAATCTTTAGTTGTTCTATTGTTAGTGCGCAAGAGCTAACTAATGACATACGTAAAGATACCGTTTCATACAGTGAAAAAAATACACAAAAAATATTAGAATTTGGAGAATTCATTGCCGCCACTGTACACAACAATGATTCTGAAGCCTTCATCTCTAAACTTAATGATAAAGTCTTTTTTGAACGCATTTTAAGTGTAAACCCATCAATAGATACAGAAGACAGCTACATTAAAGGGTTTTTAATTGGTATGAAGCGCGCCTTGAACTCATTTCCAAATGAAATCATCATGGAAGTCGAAAATGGCGCATATTACGACTTTATAAGTTATCGTTATGATCAAGAAGCTCAAACTTATTACGCATTATTTAGAATGTATTCTTCTGAGTCTGGAATGAATTATCATGATTTCAGAATCCATAAAGAGAATGACGAGATTCAATTTTCTGATATGTATGTGTATTTATCTGGCGAGCATTTCACCGAAACCTTGGGTAGACTAATGACCTATACGCTTCCAGAAAAAAAATTATTCGGACTCTTAGAATCATCGCCAAACGAAGAATCTAAAGACCTTTTTAAAGCCATTATGCATAATAAAAATGGAAACTTTATAAAAGCCTATGAGATTATGGATGGCCTAAAGTCTGAATTGGCAAAAGAGAAGTTCTTACTCATTTTTAAAAGTCTAATTGCTAGCCAGATTGATGACGAGAAGTATTTAAAATCTTTAGAAGATTTGATTAACACATTTCCAGATGATCCAACAATACTACTAAATAAAATCGATTATCATATTTATAAAAGTGAGTACTTTGAAGCAATTCAAGTTATTAATCAATTACAAAACGCCACAGAAGATGATTTTTTAAACTATATAAAAGCCTCTGTGGCTTTTGAAGATCAAAACTATGATCTCGCGTTGAATTATTTTAAGTATACTGCTGAAAACTATCCTGATTTTTTTGAAGGTCAAGCCGGTTACCTCAATACATTAATTATGATGGATGATTACCCAAAAGCTGTAAATTATCTTGATGAGTTAATTGCAGATGGCTATGATAAACCTGCAATTATAGAATATATAGAAGAGGATGACGAGTATGGAGAAAACATTCTTGAAACGTTTTCAAAATCTAAAGATTTTAAAGATTGGAAAAAGAAAAAAGAAAAAAACTAGTACGCTATGAAACATCTTGTCGTTTTAACAGGTGCTGGAATAAGTGCAGAAAGTGGCATAAAGACCTTTAGAGATGCAGATGGCCTATGGGAAGGCCATGATGTTATGGACGTCGCTACACCACAAGGTTTTGCTAAAAACCCAGAACTCGTTCTAGAGTTTTATAATCAACGTCGTAAACAACTATTTGAAGTACAACCGAATAGCGCTCATAGAGATCTAGCAGCTCTAGAGGAAGATTACAAAACCACTGTAATTACACAAAACGTAGATGACTTGCATGAACGTGCTGGAAGCAGTAATGTAGTTCATCTACATGGTGAACTTCTTAAAGTGAGAAGCACAAAAAATTATAACGACATACAATCTTGGACAACTGATTTAAAGCTTGGTGATCTTTGTGCTCAAGGACATCAATTACGGCCTCATATTGTTTGGTTTGGTGAGGACGTACCAATGATAGATAAAGCTATTACTCTTTGTGAAACAGCAGATGTTTTATTAATCATAGGCACCTCTATGCAAGTTTATCCTGCTGCGGGATTAATGAATTATGTAAAACCATCTACACCAAAATTTTTTATAGACCCAAAACCAGCTATTAATAGTCAAACCAATCTTACAGTTATTGCAGATACTGCTACTAAAGGAATGAAAAAGCTTACATCAATATTAAGACAAGGTATATAATCATAGATACTAAAAACAAGCTTATTCTAATCATCTTGGGATAGTTTAAAAAAATCATTAACAGGTTTACTAAACACTTCAGATAGTTTTAGTGCTAAAACAGTTGAAGGTACATATCTATTGGCTTCTATCGAATTTATTGTCTGTCTAGACACACCAATTTTTTTAGCTAAATCATCTTGAGTTAAACTCAAAATTGCGCGTTCTACTTTAATTGTGTTTTCCATTATCTATAACGCTTTAAGTTATGATAAAACAATAATTGTATCATAAGCATGAACAATAAAACCTGAAAGTCTCCTAAGTCTTTAAAGGCTTGCCCTTCAGAGTTCACAACATTAGACACTCCAAATTCAACATAAGGCATCACCAATGCATAAATAACTCCAATCACAAAAGCAATCGCATAGGATTGAGCTCTTAAGCTTATGGTCATTTCATCTTCCTCTTTATCTTTGGACAACGACATAATTAATAAACCAACGAGCATAGTTTTTTGCAAGATGTGTTTTAGCCATAGCGTATCACCATCTAAAGCAAAAGCACGTACAAACATTGCAGTTATCGACAGAAGCACTACGGCAATTCCAATAGGCATAAATCGATGTGATAATCTAAAATTAATAAACTTTTGAAATCGATTACGTTCGCAATCCATCATTTTCTCTTTATTCATAATTGACAAATATATTTTATATTAAGTAAAAATATTTTTACTATATGACAAATATACTTTACATTTTTGAAATACACAACTATTTTCTAAAATTTGACTTTTAGTGAAACTTGCTTACGAAAAAATTATGGAGAGTGTATAAATAATAAAATCCTGTCTGAGAAAACAGACAGGATTTTACCCCTAACTAAACTAAATTTTAAATCTTAATGTGTCCGCTTAACTACTACATTAAGATTACCTACTTATGATTAAGAAACTTTTATAAGTTCCTATCTGATTTATATACGAGTGGTTTGATTGTTTTGGATTACGAAAATTAAAAAAAATTATATTTTTTTTGCTTCTTCCCAAAAAACGTCCATTTGAGCAAGGGTCATCTCAGATAATGGCTGCTCTAAATCTTTAGATTTTTGTTCCAAATATTGGAAACGTTTCATGAATTTTTTATTAGTACGCTCCAGAGCACTTTCAGGATCTATTTTTAAAAACCGTGCATAATTAATCATAGAAAACAACACATCTCCAAATTCGCTTTCAATGTTATCTTGGTCACCTTTGTTTACCTCGTCCTGAAGTTCACCCAACTCCTCTTTTACCTTTTCAAAAACTTGATGCGGCTCTTCCCAATCAAAGCCAACTCCAGCGACTTTATCCTGAATGCGGTTGGCCTTTACCATAGCAGGCAAACTTTTTGGCACACCTTCTAAAACACTTTTTTTTCCTTCTTTGAGCTTTAATTGTTCCCAATTTCGTTTGACGTCCTCTTCATCATTAACCGTTACATCTCCGTAGATATGAGGATGACGCTCAACCAATTTATCACAAATGCTATGACACACATCTGCAATATCAAAAGCATTGGTTTCACTACCAATTTTTGAATAAAACACGATATGAAGCAACACGTCTCCTAATTCTTTCTTGACCTCATCAAGATCATTATCTAGAATGGCATCACCAAGTTCATAAACTTCTTCAATCGTTAAATGACGAAGTGTTTGTAGGGTTTGCTTTTTGTCCCATGGACATTGCTCACGCAACTCATCCATAATGATGAGTAAGCGTTCAAAAGCTTTTAACTGTTGGGTTTTTTTGGACATTTTTTTGACATTAGATTTCAAAAATACGACGCTTTCCCTCAGATAGAAATTCTAAGTATAGTTTAATATGAACAATCTATCAACGACGCCTATTCTTCTTCGTCTGCTGTAACTTCTTCGTCCTCTTCTAAGGCATCCAGCATATCATGTTTTTGAAGTAAATTATACCATTGTACAATTTTTTTGATATCGCTAGCATAAACACGGTCTTCATCATAATCTGGTAATACACCAAAGAAATATTCTTCTAAAGTGTCTTTAGAATCTTTATGACTAATAGATGTCGTCTGTGCATTTTCTTTATCTCTAATTTTTTTAAAAACCTCTCTTAAAGGTAATTCTTCTGTTAAGGTATAAACAGCAATCTCACTTAGCACACTAATGTTATTGTGAATGTTAACTGCCATTTTCTTCTTATCAATTAAAGATTCTGCAACAAAGCCACTACGTGTTTGTGCTACTATTTTATATAATCCTGGTTTTCCTGAAATGGAAAGTATTTTGTCTAAACTCATGGTATTATGTTTCAGTATTAACGCTTCTTTTTCATTAATGGGAAGCGCATTCTGTAATCTACTTTTATTTTTCCTTTGGAAATATTAGTTAATTTCCCTTTAATCAAACGTTTTTTTAGTGATGATAGTTTATCAGTAAATAAAATACCCTCTATATGATCATACTCATGTTGCACTACTCTAGCGATTAACCCATCAAATACTTCGGTGTGCTCCTTAAAATTTTCATCCTGATACTTTATGGTAACTTTAGGCTTTCTAAATACATCTTCTCTAACATCAGGAATACTTAAACATCCTTCATTAAATGCCCACTCATCACCTTCTTCTTCTAAAATTTCGGCATTAATAAATGTACGTTGAAAGTTTTTAAGCTGTTCTTGTTCCTCTTCTGTATAGGTCTCATCTTCAGCAAAAGGCTCAGTATCTACTAAAAACAAACGGATGGGTAAACCAATTTGAGGCGCAGCTAATCCAACACCATAAGCACCATACATAGTATCTTTCATATTCTCGATTAGTGCATCAAGATTAGGATAATCTTTAGTAATAGTCTTCGCTTTTTTTCTTAAGACTGGGTCGCCATAAGCAACAACTGGTAATATCATTATATTGTAATTTTCGGATGCAAAAATACGATTCTTATTATTATTTGAGAACTTTTAAGACGGTTTTAAGACTGGTTATACAAATAACTTTGAAGAATAATCGTCGCGCTAATTTCATCAACCAAGGCCTTATCTTGACGTTGCTTTTTTTTGAGTCCACTATCAATCATTGTTTGAAATGCCATCTTAGAGGTAAATCGCTCATCTACACGCTTAACTGGTAAATGAGGTATTTCTTTTGTAAGTGTCTCTAAAAATTTTGCTATAAAAACCTCACTTTCCGAAGCTTCAAAATTCATTTGCTTAGGTTCTCCTACAATTATCAACTCAACATTCTCTTTAGATATATAAGTCTTTAAAAATGGAATTAATGCTTTAGTCTCTACAGTTGTAAGACCAGAAGCTATAATTTGCAACTCATCTGTAACTGCTATTCCTGTTCGTTTTGTTCCGTAATCTAAAGCTAAAATTCTCGCCATTTTGCAAAGTTAATCTTATAATCTTGTTTATCAATCTTAATGCCATAAAAAAACTCTTCTTTATAAATCAAAGAAGAGTTTTAAAATAATCAACTATTAATAAATCCATGAAACTATTCACCCTCTACCTTAAACAGTTCATGTTTATATAATTAAGACACACCTATTTAAAAAAAGTCACACACCTCTATAAAAAAACCTTTCTTATGTTTAAGAAAGGTTTTTAGTAGCTATTAGTTAGATAGGGTATAGATTAGGGATTATCTATAGTTTTTTCATAAAATTCCACTTCATCAAATCACAACTCTAACGTTTCGCATAAAAAACCTTTCTTGGGGCGAAGAAAGGTTTTTAGTCTTGCTATTATATTAAAAGGGTATATAGGGCTATTGCTATTATTAACTCAAAACCAATTATTTAGACACATCATTTTTTAATAGGTCACATGATTTCAAAAAAAATAGAAAACTCTCCTAAGGGAGAAGGAGAGTTTTCACAAAAATTAGCTATTAATTATTAAAATGTCTAGGCATTAGTTTTAGGGAAAATGCCCGACTAATAATAATTCACATTAATTAAGACACAACACTTTTTAAAAGGTCACATATATTTTATTTTTTTATTAATTCAGAATTTATTCTAATCAATTATACCATTATCTTTGTGCAAATAGCAGATAAATTTCAATATGAAACAACTACAGGATACTATAGAAAAAGCTTGGGATGATCGTTCATTATTGACTAGTGATGATACGATTAAAAGTATACGACAGGTCATTAACTTATTAGATGAAGGAACGCTTAGAGTTGCCGAGCCCACTCCAAATGGATGGCAAGTAAATGAATGGGTAAAAAAAGCAGTTGTGCTTTATTTTCCAATTCAGAAAATGGAAACACTTGAAGCTGGAATTTTTGAATACCATGATAAAATCCCTTTAAAACGTGATTATGAAAAGAAAGGTATTCGTGTTGTCCCCAATGCAGTGGCACGTCATGGTGCTTATATTTCCCCAGGAACTATTTTAATGCCTAGTTATGTAAATATTGGTGCTTATGTTGATGAAGGCACTATGGTAGATACTTGGGCAACAGTTGGTAGTTGTGCTCAAATAGGAAAAAATGTACACTTATCTGGTGGCGTTGGTATTGGTGGTGTATTAGAACCATTGCAAGCAGCACCTGTAATTATAGAAGATGGTGCCTTTATTGGCTCGCGTTGTATTGTGGTTGAAGGCGTTCGTGTTGAGAAAGAAGCTGTTTTAGGTGCTAATGTTGTGCTAACCATGAGCACTAAAATTATTGATGTTACTGGAGATACACCAGTAGAAATGAAAGGTGTTGTTCCAGAACGCTCTGTGGTTATACCTGGCAGTTATACAAAAACGTTTTCGGCAGGAAATTACAATGTACCATGTGCATTAATTATTGGAAAACGTAAAGAAAGCACCAACAAAAAAACATCGCTTAATGATGCATTACGTGAATACGATGTTGCTGTGTAATTAACTCGAACTATATGTTAAAGAGAATCACCGTTTCCTTTTTATTAATTGCAGTCCTATCTTGTCAAAAAAATAGGGTATTAACGTTTCGTGACTTTGTCGCTGTAGATAAAATAGAAAGCGTCCAAATGATTAATAATTCGGGTACTTTCAGTTTAACAGAGGAACAACTTATTCGATTCAAAAAAGAGGTTTCTTCTATGACTTACGAACCAAATATCACAGCAAAGGTTGGTGCTATTAATATGAGTCTAATCATAGAAGGAAAATCGTATGATATGACAACAGCAACTCATGGAGATTTTATTGAAATTGATGCTGCCTTAGTGGTCAAAAACAAATCTAAATTTAAAAATCCTTTTTTTAAGACTAACAACATTAACTTTGATAATTATAAAGAAGACAAATAACTAACTGGATTTGAAAATCTTAATCATACAACAAAAAATGATTGGTGATGTACTCACTACTAGCATTTTGTTTGAAGCGCTTAAAAATGAGCATCCAAATGCAGAATTGCATTATGTGATCAATTCGCATACATTTCCTGTGGTTGAGAACAATCCATTTATTGATAAATTTTTGTTCTATACTCCTGAAATGGAAGAAAGCAAATCAACATTTCTTTCGTTTTTAAAATCGTTAAAAAAAGAAAAGTATGATGCCGTTATAGATGTCTACTCTAAGCTATCTAGTAATTTAATGACAAAATTTTCGGGAGCAAAAATTAAGATTTCAAAACAAAAATGGTACACTTCACATTTCTACACACATACATTTAAAGAGCCCAAAACACCAAAAACAAAAGCTAGTATTGCTATTGAACACCGATTGCAATTACTAAAACCACTTTGCAATTCGATTCCTGAATGTATTAAACCAAAAGTGTATCTCACACCTGAAGAAGCTGAACGATCAAAACAATTTTTGTTAGATTCGAATATCGATTTATCAAAACCAATATTTATGATAAGTGTCTTGGGAAGTGGTGAGAATAAGACCTATCCCCTTCCACACATGGCAGATTTGATTGATACGATTGTTGAGGACACTGGCGGACAAATTTTATTCAATTATATTCCAAAGCAAATAGATGAGGCAAAAACAATCTACAACTTTTGTAAAACCGACACTAAAAAGCACATCTTTTTTGAAGTCTTTGGAAAGAGTTTACGCGAATTTCTTGCCATTACTCATCATTGCACTGCTCTAATTGGTAACGAAGGTGGCGCTGTAAATATGGCTAAAGCTTTGAATATTCCTACGTTTACAGTATTTTCTCCATGGATATCTAAAGACTCTTGGAATATGTTTGAAAATGATTCCTCAAATGTATCGGTTCACTTAAAAGATTTTAAGCCAGAGCTGTATGAAGGTAAAACACTGAAAGAAGCAAAAAACAATGTATTTTCCCTGTACAAAAGCTTCCCACCAGAACTCATCATTCCGAAGTTAAAAAGCTACCTTAAGCAATTTTAAATTGTATCAATTCCAAAGTCCGTTTTAATTATTTTGTCTCGCTTAGTTATTGCACGTATTTGATTATTTTTCTCGATCATATCTGGAGTCACATAACTTCTTTCATGAAATAAGTGCAAACAGATAGCACTATAACGTATTTGCTTAAACCTGATACCGTAATTCATAAGGCGTTCACCAAGTTCACGATCTTCTCCTCCATATTGCATACGCTCATCAAAGCCATTTACAGCTAATATATCGGCTTTCCATGCTGATGCATTCATACCATCAAAAGTGGCTTTGGTTGGTGTTATAAAATTCAAAAAGGCCGCCTTTAATTTTGATGTTGTGAGTTTATTCATCTTAAAGGATTTTGGTTGCCCATTTTTTAATAACCATTCGGAATCAAAACATAGTTGTGATTTTATTTCCGACTGACCAACAATCCTTGACACTTCTTCTGTTAACTTAAAATATCCAGAAGACAAGGCATAACCTTTAGCGCGAAATTTTAAATGCGTTTCAATAAAATCTTTACGAGCAATACAATCACCATCTGTATAAATTAAATAATCACCAAGACTAGCTACTGTTGCTTTATTCAATATCTTAGTTTTCTGAAATCCGTTGTCCTCCTGCCAAATATGTTGAATCGGATAACTCAATTCCTGCCTCATTCCATCAATTAAAGCTTTTGTTTCATCTGTTGAACCATCATCGGCTATAACAACCTCAAAGCTGTTAATCGTTTGTTGATTAAAGCTCCAAAGCACTTTTTGCAAACTTTCTGGCGTATTGTAAGTACTTATAATTACAGAAACATCAATGGTTTTCATTGTTCCAAAAATAGTTATTTTTACCAAATACTTTAAGTACTTATGATTAAGATTTCTGGTGTTATAATAACTTACAACGAAGAACGGAATATAGAAAACTGTATAACGTCTCTAATTGATGTTGTTGATGAAATTTTAGTAGTAGATTCTTATTCTACAGATCGTACTAAAGCGATTTGTGAGCACCATAATGTGAGATTTATAGAACAGGAGTTTTTAGGTTATATCGAGCAAAAAAACTTTGCTTTGGGTCAAGCAGCTTTTGACTATGTTGTGTCTTTGGATGGTGATGAATCTTTATCAGAACAACTTCAAAAATCAATAATCAATTTAAAGACCAATTGGACATTTGATGGTTACTATTGTAATCGTTTTAATAATTTTTGTGGCCAATGGATCAAACATTCCGATTGGTATCCTAATAAAAAATTACGTGTATTTGATCGCAGAAAAGCAGCATGGAAAGGTATTAATCCTCACGACGAAGTTCAACTGCATGAGGCATCTAAGACAGGGCATTTAAAAGGTGACATCCTACACCTTACCTATCAGAGTTATTCAGAGTTTAACCAAAAGACCGAGCATTTTTCAACAATTGCAGCTAAATCTTATTACGATTTAGGAAAGAAAGCACCTGTTTGGAAAATTATGTTTAATCCATTTTGGGCTTTTTTCAAGTCCTATTTTTTAAGATTAGGTTTTTTAGATGGGTTTAATGGTTATGTAATATGCAAGCAAACAGCTAACATCACATTTTTAAAGTATTCTAAATTAAGAGAACTTTACAAAGGGAAAGTTTAGGCCTTTTTTTTACGCCAGAATAGAATTTTATTCTTAATTCTTCGTTTACGATGGTATCTATTTTGAAATTCTTGAGTGAAATTCCACATCATATTAAAAATAGTGTCATAAGATTCTCCAGTACATTTTGCATATTCATCACTCATCGTTTCTATCATGGACCTGTGAATAGTAAGCTTTGCAAAATTCTTGATGCGAGTTTCAAAATCCATGGGTTCAAATTCCATTCGGTTTAAATCCACCAAATAAAAATCATAACCCTCGGCGCTCCTATTGATAAGTGTATTTCCTGGTGAGTGATCTAAAAAGTTAATTTGCTTCTGGTGCAAGCTATATGTAAACCTTGTGAAAGCTCTCAAAATAGCATCGTGGTCAGCAATATCAAAATCAGTCGTCAATTCACGATAGGTCAGTTCATACGACACAAAAGAACTAATATAATAACTTGTTCTGAGTCCGAGCCAATTAAAATTTTCGATGTATTGAATAGGTTTTGGAGTTCCAATACCTAACTCACTTAGTTTTGAAGCATATTCAAAAGAGCGTTTGGCCTTACTTTTCCTAAAGTAACGATACGCGATCTTATTAATTAAATTCGGAATTTTGAATGCTTTAATGACAATTTCGGTACCGTCTTGAAGCGTGTGTTTAGTGACCAGGTTTCTGTCAGACTGTAAGGTCTTCGCTGAATTTTCACTAGCCTGATTGGCTATGATTTTAGCTATTTCATCTTGATATTTATTCAACTTCAACCTCATATTTATTCATCGGGTAAAATTATAAAATTATCCACTACATTTGCAATTAGCTTATCATAAATTATAATGCCACAACAAACGGTTTATATCTTACATAAAAATGGTGCAGATAGTCACTATACAGGATTACAGTTTTTACTTCAAAAAGAAGGTATAAATCTTGAATACAGAGAGTTTTCAGTATTGAGTAAGTTGTTTAAGTCGCTTACTAAATTTGATTTCAAATTATTTAGAAAACAATTGGTGAATGCAGCGTTCATGATAGGTCTTCTTTTTTCGAAAGACAAGAAAGTTGTTTTAGGTATCGCGCCTTTTGACTCTAAATTAGGTGGATTATTGAATTACTTGAAGAAACACCAAGTATATTATCATACCTCATGGACATTTTGGGATAAATCCTTTCATCCAAAAACAAAGAAAAATTCTCCAAAGGTTTTTAATACGTGGAAACAGTTTCTTGAAGAAAAAGTCTCACATATTTTTGCTGTAACGCATCAAAGCAAATTACAGCTACTTGAAAATTATACACTTGAAGATAGAAAAATTAGTGTGGTTTATCATGCGATAGATAAAGCATTCACAACTAAGATAACACCCAAAAGAAAGCGACAAAGTTTTGTGTATTTAGGTAGACTTGTACCGCAAAAAGGAATTGAAGAAATTCTTGATTTTTTTGCCAAAAATGAGAAATGCTCCCTAACTGTCATTGGTAAAGGCCCTCAACAAAACTTAGTTGAAGACCACGCTAGTTCTTATAAAAACATAACGTATTTAAAACATACGTCAAATAAAACGATGCTAGCCGAATTACTAAGCACTCATGAATATGTGCTTCTTAATTCTAAAAGAAATAAAAAATGGGAAGAACTATTTGGACTAATCATCATTGAGAGTATGGCTCAAGGTTTAATTTCTATTGCACCAGATCATTCTGGTCCTAAAGAGATCATTTCAGAAGATATAGGTTATATCTTTAATGAAGGTCATTTAAAGGACACTTTAGACTATGTCACAAGTTTAAATGTATTTGATACGACTATGTCTGAAGCAGCTAAGAAAAAATCTGTATTTTATCTACCAGAAAACATTGCTAAGCATTGGCAAGCTATATTAGAATAATATGATTGATGTAAGTTGTATTTTAATAAACTATAATACGTCTCAATATACTATAGACTGTATCAAGTCGATAATTGACAATACTCAAAACTCGATTAGTTATGAAATTGTGGTCATTGATAATGCCTCTCGTTTTGAAGATTATAGCATATTAAAAACACAAGTGGATGAATTAAATGCCAAGCAAGTAAAGCTTATTAGAAGTAAGCTCAATGTTGGTTTTGGCGCAGGTAACATGTTGGGTGTTCAGTATGCCGAACCTTGTAAATATTATGCATTCATAAACAATGACACGCTACAAGTAAGTGAAAACTGTTTATACCATTTAAAAGCGTTTATGGATCAAACAACTGATGCTGGCGTATGTTCTCCTCAAATGTTGGACGAACACAAAAAGTTTAGAGTAACTATAGATCATTTTTCATCTATTCAGCGTGAAATTTTAAGAAGACCCTTACTAGAAACATTATTTCCATCTACCTATCTCAATCGCAAAAAAACGTACGATAAGCCTACAAAAGTGCATTATGTTCAGGGGTCTTTTATGTTTATAGATGCAAAAGACTTTGATGATATTGGTGGTTTTGACACTAATTTATTTCTGTATTACGAAGAATCTGATGTAAGCAGACGACTTTTAAAACAAAAGAATAAGTTTACCTACTTAATACCTGATCTAGAATACATTCACTACAAAAGTGCTAGTATAAAAAAGAACATACATATAAAAATAGAGCAAAAAATCGCATTGTTGTATTACATAAAAAAGCACTTTGGATGGCTACATCACAAAATTCTAATTGTTTACTATTCTATTCGCTATTTTTTCACATCGATTATAAAACCTAGCTATTGGAAATTATTTTATATTTTTTTAATTGGCGCTCCATTATCAAAATCACTAAAACAGCGACAAAAAATTAATCAGCACTAACTAACTAACTAACTAACTAACTAACTAACTAACTAACTAACCATCAATAAAACATTAAATGGATTATAACAATAAATCGAACACTTACTATAAAAATGAAAGAGAGGAAATGCTTGAGTTTTTCCCTACCGATGCCAAGACGGTTTTAGATATTGGTTGTGGTGAAGGTGCTTTTGCCTCAGTTATCAAGGAGAAGTATCAAATTGAAACTTGGGGAATTGAATACATGAAAGCTCATGGCAAAGAGGCAAAAAAAACTCTAGACAAAGTTTTTATCGGTCCCTGTGAAGACTTTATTGAAGACCTTCCAGAAGACTATTTTGATGTTATTTATTGTAATGATGTTCTTGAACATCTAGTGGATCCATACTGGGTTCTAGAAAAAATACAATCTAAATTGACAGACAAAGGCATCATTATTAGTTCAATACCTAATATGAGATATCACAGTGCATTAAAAAAGCTTGTTGTCAACAAGAGTTGGGAATATGAACGCAGTGGTGTCATGGACAAAACACATTTACGTTTTTTTACTAAAAAAAGTATCAGAAACATGTATGAGCGTTTGGGTTATGAAGTAGTCACTCATAAAGGTATAAACAAAACTGGGTCAATAAAACCTTACTTATATAATATTCCATTATTGTTTACAGCTACAGATATGTTTTATGTACAGTATGCAACTGTAGCAAAAAAAGCATAATTTTATGTGTCATGAGAAAGTTCAAAAATATTTTTGCAAAATTATTTAGGGCATTATTTGGTAAAACGCCAAGTGATTTCAAGAACATTCCTATTTTCATAAATAACTATAATCGATTACCTACAATTCTAAAACTTATTGAAGCTTTAGAAAAAAGAGGCTATACTAACATTCATATTTTAGATAATCAATCTACCTATCCGCCACTTCTTGAATATTACAAGAACACGCCTTATAAAGTACATTTCCTTGAAAAAAACTTTGGCTCTAAAGCGTTTTGGAAAAGTGGATTATGGCTAAAATTCGTAACATCATATTATGTCTATACAGATCCTGATGTTGTTCCAATAGAAGACTGTCCAGATGACTTTTTAGAATACTTCTATTCGTTGTTAAAGAAATACCCTAAAGCTCACAAGGTAGGTTTTTCACTCAAAATAGACGATCTCCCTGATACGTATATCAACAAAGAAAAAGTTATTGAATGGGAAAGTAGATACCATAAAGACACCATAGAGGACAATGTATTTATAGCAGCAATAGATACCACTTTTGCCCTTTATCGTCCTTTTTCTAAGCTTGGACAACGCGATAATAGAACGTTGACATTGAGAACTGGAATTCCGCATCAAGCAAGACACTTACCTTGGTACATTGACAACGAGAATCTTGATGAAGAAGAACTGTTCTATATCAATTCTATCGAAACGAGAACGGGTTGGTCTAGACAAAACAAGTAAATCAAAAAAAATCTCGAAATTTGCATCTTGTAAATTTAAATCATAGTGAGCATATTTGATACCGAAATAGAAAACGCCTTATCAATTCTTAAACAAGGGAAATTGATTCTCTATCCTACAGATACTGTTTGGGGAATTGGTTGTGATGCATCAAATTATGAAGCTGTAAAGAAAGTCTACAAGCTCAAACAAAGAGCAGATTCTAAAGCACTCATATGTCTGGTCAATAACTATTCTATGTTAGAGAAACATGTTGATAATGTACCTCAAATGGCATATAACATTTTAGATATCGCCGTAAAGCCAACCACAATTATTTATGATAATCCGGCTGGTGTTGCAGAAAATCTAATCGCTAATGACAATACTTTGGCTATTAGAGTTGTCAAAGATAAATTTTGCGAACAACTCATTAAACAATTAAAAAAACCTCTGGTCTCAACTTCGGCAAATATTAGCGGTCAGCCTACTCCAAAATCATTCAAAGAAATAAGTGAAGAGATTTTAAAAGGTGTGGACTATGTCGTAAATTTGCAAAGCGAAAAAAGTGATATAAAACCATCGTCAATTATCAAACTAGGAAATGATGGTTCTATAAAAATCATACGAGAATAAAACTTGCGTCGAGCAATTTTAATAATGAATTATAAACAAGCACTAAAACATCCCATTTTTGCGGTTATTAGCAAGTCTGCTCAAGAATTAGGAATCGATAGTTATGTTATTGGTGGTTTTGTTCGTGATTTCATTTTAAATCGTGGTGAACACAAAGATATTGATATTGTTGCCATAGGAAGCGGTATCGCTCTCGCTAAACTAGTGGCTAAAAACTTGCCTTCTCAACCAAAAGTTCAGGTGTTTAAAACCTACGGAACTGCTATGTTAGTGCATGACGGAATGGATATTGAATTTGTTGGAGCACGAAAAGAATCATATTCTAAAAACAGTAGAAATCCAGTTGTTGAAAACGGCACACTACAAGATGACCAAAATAGGCGTGATTTTACAATAAATGCCATGGCCTTAAATTTATCTGAACAGCACTTCGGAAATTTGCTAGATCCTTTTAATGGCATTCAAGACTTAAAAGATAAAATCATACGTACACCTTTAGATCCTGACATTACTTATAGTGACGACCCTCTGAGAATGATGCGTGCAATTAGGTTTGCTACCCAACTCAATTTCACTATTGAATCTAAATCGCTTCAAGCCATATCAAAAAACAACGACCGTATTACCATTATTACTAAAGAACGAATCGTAGTTGAGCTTCATAAAATTCTTGAAAGTGATAAGCCCTCAATAGGATTTTTGCATTTAGAAAAAACAGGGCTATTAGATCACATCATGCCTGAGCTTACAGCGCTTAAAGGTATTGATGAAGTTGAAGGTCAAACACATAAGGACAATTTTTATCACACCTTAGAGGTTGTTGATAATATTGCCAAAACAACTAAGAACTTATGGTTGCGTTGGGCTGCACTACTCCATGATATTGGCAAAGCTCCAACTAAGAAGTTTAGCAAAAAAGTAGGCTGGACGTTTCATGCGCATGAATTTGAAGGGGCCAAAATGGTATACCATTTATTCAAACGTCTAAAAATGCCTTTGAATGACAAAATGAAGTTTGTTCAAAAAATGGTATATATGAGTTCTCGCCCTATTGTTCTTGCTCAAGACATCGTCACAGATTCTGCTGTGAGACGCTTGGTTTTTGATGCTGGAGATTATGTCGAAGACCTAATGACCTTGTGTGAAGCAGATATTACAACTAAGAATCCAAAAAAATTCAATAAGTATCATAACAATTTTAAAATTGTTCGTCAGAAAATTGAAGAAGTAGAAGCTCGTGATCATGTACGTAATTTTCAACCTCCAATTTCAGGAGAAGAAATTATGAAAACCTTTAATTTAAAACCATCAAGAGAAATTGGTCAAATTAAAGAAGTAATCAAAGAAGCCATTTTAGAAGGCGATATTCCTAATGAATATGAGGCCGCATATCAACTTATGCTCAAAGAAGGTGAACGATTAGGACTCAAAGTAAATTCTCAATTATGATTAAAATCATAAGAACAGATTCAAAAAATGAAGATTTTAGCAACCTGATAAAAGAGTTGGATGCCTATCTAAAGGTGACTGATGGGAATGAACATGAATTTTACAATCAATTTAATGGTATTGATGTCTTGAATCACGTGATTCTTGTTTATGACCAAAATGAAGCTGTTGCTTGTGGCGCCTTCAAAGAATTTAACACCTCTAGTGTTGAGATTAAACGCATGTATACTAAACCACAAACGAGAGGTAAAGGTTTAGCCTCGCAAGTGTTAAGCGCTTTAGAAACTTGGGCTCATGAACTAGGCTATACAGCTTGTGTCCTTGAAACAGGAATACGTCAAAAAGAAGCTGTTCAATTCTACAAAAAAAACAATTACACTAATATTCCAAACTATGGTCAATACATAAATATGACCAATAGCTTGTGCTTTGAAAAAAAACTAGTCTAAATGAAAAAGGATAATAAAAAAGTCATCTATTGGTTACTTATTGGCTGCGTTCTAATCTTTATAATGGTTATTGTTGGAGGTATTACCAGATTAACACATTCTGGATTATCTATATCAAATTACAAGCTCATCTCTGGCACTATTCCTCCTATGAATGACGTTGAATGGCAAGAAGCCTTTGATCTTTATAAACAATACCCTGAATATCAAAAATTAAATACGCATTTTGACCTACAAGATTTTAAGGATATTTATTTCTGGGAATGGTTGCATCGCGTCATTGGCAGATTTATAGGACTCGTATTTATTATCCCTTTCTTATATTTTTTAATACGAAAGCAATTAACCAAGCCAACTATCAAAAAAAGTATCGTTTTATTAGCTCTTGGTGCTTTTCAAGGCTTTCTAGGTTGGTATATGGTTAAAAGTGGCTTGGTCGATAATCCCGATGTAAGCCATTATCGTCTTGCCGCTCATTTAACAACGGCGTTTCTAACATTTGCTTTTACATTTTGGGTCGCCTTAGATTTAATCTTTCCACAGAAAAAAGAGGTTGAAAAAAAACTAAGAAACTTCATAAGAATCGCTTTAGTCGTTTTAATATTACAAATTATCTATGGGGCATTTGTAGCTGGTTTAGATGCAGGTTTTATGCATAACCATTGGCCAATGATGAGTGAAGGTAAGTTTATTCATGAAACTGTATATACCGAACACCAACCATTGTATAAAAACTTTATTGAAGGTAGAAGTGGTGTACAGTTTGCTCATAGAACTTTAGCATATATTGTTGTGATTTTTATTGTTGGTATTTGGATAAAAACTAAAAAGCTAGACCTATCAAAATATCAAGCAATCGGTGTTAAACTGCTATTAGCCACCTTAGCTATTCAATTTATTCTAGGTGTTCTTACTATAATATATACTGTTCCTGTTTGGTTAGGGGTGTCGCATCAAGCTGGAGCATTCTTGCTTCTTTCAGCTATGGTATTTACATTACATCGTTTCAGTAAATAATTTAAAAAAAGCATACCTTTGCGCTATAATTAATTACCATGATTTACAGATTTAGAGTCATACTTGATAACGATACTGAAGACGATATTTTTAGAGATATTGAAATCCGAGAAACGGATTCACTTGAAGATTTACATAACACTATCACACAGTCTTTTGGTTTTGACGGATTAGAAATGGCCTCATTTTATGTGAGCAACGATGTTTGGGAACAAGGCGAGGAAATTTCGATGTTTGACGTGAGTGAAGGAGCAAATGCCGTGAGAACCATGAGTGAAACCATTCTTAATGATATTGTACACGAAGCCCAAACAAAATTGATTTATGTGTATGACTTTTTAAACATGTGGACCTTCTTTGTAGAACTTGCTGAAATTGTAGATGAAGCTGAAGGTGCCGACTACCCAAACCTCATGTATGTTCATGGTCAAATTCCTGATACCGCTCCTGAAAAAGCGTTTGAAGCTGAGGATCTTGATGATGATTTCAATGAATTAGATGATGATATTGATGTAGGCGATTATGATAATTTAGATTTTGACGAAAACTGGAATTAATACATTTAGAAAATGAATGAATTTTGGGATTTTTTAGTCGAAGGTGTTAATCATATTCTTGATCCTGAAGGTCTGGATCATTTCTACTTTATTCTCTCATTTTGTATCCTTTATACGTTTAAAGACTGGAAAAAAATTCTGGGACTTGTAACAGCATTTACTGTAGGTCATTGCATTACACTTTTTTTATCAGGTCTTAATATTGTAACCATTAATACAGATGTCATAGAATTTCTAATTCCTATTACCATTTTATTGAGTTGCCTCAATAATTTTTGGATACTTCTAAAAGATAAATCATACAAACCTCAACTGTCTATAACGTACCTTATCTTATTGGTATTCGGACTCATTCACGGACTAGGATTCTCAAATTACATCAGGCGATTTATTTTTGAAGACGAATCTATCGTTTTGCCGCTACTTGGCTTTAATGTTGGTATCGAATTGGCGCAGCTACTCATTGTTGCTGGCTTTCTATCAGTTATATCTATCATTGCTCTTATTGCTAAAAAGCATACGAAGTGGATAAAACTAAGTGTAAATTTAATTATTACCCTATTGGTTTTAAAAATGTTATTTTTAGATTAAGAAGCATAGATTTAGATGCTGCAAATCATTTTTGTAACAAATCTAATTTATAGTCGTCATATTTAAATAATCAACCATTGCAGATCTTTGTGCTGCAAAAAAATCAATCAAATTTTGGAATCAATTTTAACCATTAACAATCTCACCAAGAAATTTGGGTACTTAACTGCTGTTAAAGATTTATCATTTACCATAAACAAAGGTAATGTCTATGGCATCTTAGGACCTAACGGAAGTGGTAAATCAACCACACTTGGAATCGTTTTAAATGTTGTCAATGAAACTGCTGGTGACTTTCACTGGTTTGATGGCAATGTCTCGACTCATGATGCTCTAAAAAAAGTAGGCGCTATTATTGAGCGACCAAATTTCTATCCGTACATGACTGCGCACCAAAACTTAAAGCTAGTTTGTAAGATCAAAGGCGTAGACTACAGTAAAATTCAAGAAAAACTTGAAGTTGTTGGACTTTTAGATAGAAAAGACCATAAGTTCAAAACCTATTCTTTAGGTATGAAACAACGTTTAGCCATCGCTTCTGCTTTACTAAACGACCCAGAAATTTTAATCTTAGACGAACCAACAAATGGTCTCGACCCTCAAGGAATTCATCAAATACGACAAATCATAAAAGATATTGCCAACAACGGTACAACCATACTTTTAGCATCTCACCTTCTCGATGAAGTTGAAAAAGTATGTTCTCATGTTGTGGTCTTGAGAAAAGGAGAAAAACTATACTCTGGACGCGTTGATGAAATGATTTCTAGTCATGGCTTTTTTGAACTCAAAACTGAAAAGCAGGATGAATTAATCCACCTTTTGGAAAATCATAAATCCTTCGGAAATATAAAAGTTGAAGACACTTTAATCACAGCGTTTTTAAATGATCCGATGGATGCAGAAACCTTCAATAAGCTGATGTTTGATAAAGGCATCATTTTATCTCATCTTGTTAAACGTAAAGAAAGCCTAGAAGAGCAGTTCTTACAATTAACAGACAATAACTAATCATCAATCAAAAGCAGTTCTGAAGTCGCTTCAGAAACTATAAAAACCAACCACCATGTTAAGATTATTACAACTAGAACTTCAAAAATTACTGCTCAATAGAGCGAGTAAGGTTCTTATTTTTATATCATTTATTTTACCATTTTTTGTCATTATCCTATCATCACTACGAATTAACTTTTTTGGCTTTTTCGTACTAGAATTAGGTGACTACGGATTGTTCAATTTCCCAATCGTATGGCACATTACCACATTTTTTGCTTCGCAATTCAAATTCTTTTTTGCTATTGTCGTCGTCAGTATGATCGGTAACGAATATAGCAATAAAACACTCAAACAAAACCTCATCGACGGGTTGAGTAAAAAGGAATTTATTCTGTCAAAATTCTATACCATTATATTTTTCTCTGCGGTTGCTACCATTTTAATATTCCTCATTTGCTTATTCATCGGGTTATACTACTCTAGTATCAATGAAGCGCATTTAATTTTTAGAGAAACCGAATTCTTATTTGCTTACTTCTTAAAATTAGTTGGTTTCTTCAGCTTGTGTTTATTCTTAGGAATGCTCGTAAAACGTTCGGCGTTTGCCTTAGCATTCTTATTTGTACTCTATATTCTTGAATGGATTATTTTTGGACTAATAACATGGAAAGCTAATGTTGATATTGCGGAGAAAATTCAAAATTTCTTCCCATTAAAATCAATGTATAAGCTAATTGATCAGCCGTTCCAAAGAATCGCAATTTCTAAAGCGCCTAATGGTCAAGAGTTTTTATACGACTTCGCCGTGCATTGGCATGAGATCGCAATTGTATTAGCTTGGACAGCCTTATTTATCTTTTTATCGTATAGATTATTAAAAAAGCGAGATTTGTAATATCTTTATTGGCTTAGGTGTCTATTATTTTATAGGTTTTGGTTTGATAAGTTTTCCGAAGAAAAAGTAGGAATTCCAAGCTTGAAACTGTTTAATAACTGACACTTCTAGGCTAATTGCAAATATTACATGAAAAAGAAATCCGTTTTAATCCTTATAACGCTACTTTTTGCTACCCTCACATTTGCTCAGCAGGAAGCCACTAACTGGGCTTTTGGCAATAATGCTGGATTAGCTTTCGATCTTGGTAATGGAACTGTAACACCTACAGTAACTGATATAAATACAAATGAAGGGTGTTCTAGTATCTCTGATGAAAATGGAAATTTGTTATTTTATACTGACGGCCGCACCGTTTGGAATAGCAACAATCAAATTATGCCTAATGCTGACTATTTTGGTGGTACTGGTTTATTAGGAGATCCATCTAGTACTTCTTCGGGAGTTATTGTTCCTCATCCAACTAACAACAATCTATATTATATTTTTACGGTTGATGAACCTCACCATAATAATGCTTGGGCTTTTCCAAATCAAGGACCAGCAGATCAAAATGGAAACCCATTAGATGTATATCATGAGACCTACGGTGATTTTCAAACAATTCCTAATGATGATGACGGATTTAATAATGGATTCAATTATTCATTAGTAGATATGACTCTTAATGGTGGATTAGGTGATGTTGTGGATACCGAAAAAAATGTGCATCTAGTTACTTATGATATCACTCAACCAGATCAAGAACTCTATAAATGTGCTGAAAAAATAACAGCAGTACAAGGTTCAGATTGTCAATCAGTTTGGGTCATAACCCATTTTGTAGATACATTCTATGTTTTTAAAATAGATAGTTTTGGTTTTACGAACACAACACCTATGACCTCTCAATTAGCTCCTAATATTACAACACAAGGTTATCGACGTAATGGCATAGGTTATATTAAATCATCTCCAGATGGTACTAAAATTGCTGTTTGCCATGCTCAAGACTCACAGCTCCCGAGTGATGATAATAGTCAACCACAAACAGGGAGTTTTTGGTTATACGATTTTGATAATGCCACAGGTCTTGTTAGTAATCCTGTAAATCTAATATCCAATGTCCAAACTTATGGAACAGAATTTTCTTCCGATTCTAAAAAACTTTATGTAACTACTGGCACTATCGTAAGACAATTTGATCTTGATAATAATAATGCAGAGACCATAGTCCATCAAGGGACGCAGTTTATCTCGTCTATGCAATTAGGACCAAATAATAAAATATATGTAAGCAATTCGGAAAACACTGGAACTCTAGATGTTATTGAAAACCCTGAAGAGCCAGGTACTCTTTGTAATTACAATAGTTTTGCACAACCTCTTGCCTTAGGTACTAGTGTTACTCTAGGTTTACCTCCTTTTATCACTTCTTTCTTTACGGAAAGAATCAACATTATAGATAATAATCCTGATGTGATTTTAACCGAATTATCTCTTTGTAATGACCAGACTTATACCCTAATAGCCGATGACATCTCAGGAGCCACCTATACTTGGACATTAGATGGCAATCCACTATCAGAGACTGATTTTGACCTAGAAATCTCTACACCTGGGTTTTATACTGTACGTATTGATAATATTCCTAATGACTGCAATAGAGAAATATTTGGGGAAGCCAATATTGGCTTTTTCGAAATTCCAGTTGTTAGCAATCAACCGCAAGATATTGTTGTTTGTGATAGCAGCGAAACATCTCAGTTTGATCTCTCGGTTCAAGATGCTGATATTTTAGGTATGCAAGATCCTAATCAATATACTGTGCATTATTATACCTCACAGGATGATGCAGATGCCAATGAAAACGAAATTACAGGTTTGTTTGAAAATACCGAAACACCTCAAATCATTTATGCTCGCGTCGACAACAATGATAACCAAAACTGTTTTGCAACCACCTCTTTTACCCTAAGTGTTTTTATAACACCATCTATCCTCACATTAGATGATATTATGGTTTGTGACACCGATTTTAATGGTAATAATATGGATGGATTTACCAACACTAATCTTCAAGATTTAAATGTAGGTATTTTGGGTCCGCAAGATGAGACACTCTATACTATTTCATACTATCCTTCACAGCAAGATGCCGATGATAACACCAATGCTCACTCAAGTATATATACCAATACAACACCTAATGTAGAAGAGATTTTCGTACGTATTGAAAACAATGCCAATACCGATTGTTACAGTACAGATTCGTTTATTCTTACAGTGAACAACTCTCCTGATGCCATTGACGCTACGCTCATCCAATGTGATGAAGATGGGATTCCTGAAGGCTTTACCATTTTTGACCTTAATCAAGCTTTTGATGATATTACTGGCGGTGTTCCCGATAGAACGATTAACTTCTATGTATCGCTTTCAGATTTGGAAAATGATGAAGATGAACTCAATGCTGATGCCTTTGAAAATTATTTCAATCCGCAAACTATCTATGCGTTAGTAACCGATACATCGACTGGCTGTATTAATATTGCCGAACTCACTTTGGAGACCAGTTCTACAGCCTCTAATAATGCTGTTTTGGAAGTCTGTGATGATGATGGTACCGAAGATGGATTTTATAATTTCAACCTCTCTAATGCGCTTGATGATATTCTCTTTGGATTACCTGCCGATCTAGAGGTGACCTTCTATGAAACCTATGAAGAGGCACTAATCGAAGACAATCCTTTAGGTAATAACTTTACCAACACAACTCCTTATGCTCAAACCATTTATGCACGTGTTGAGAATATGAATGCTTGCTTTGGAATTAGTGACATTCAACTTACCGTATTTGAACTCCCTAATATTGTCATTCAAGAAGAAGTCTTTTACTGTCTTAATAATTTCCCTGAAACCATTACCTTAACTGGTGGTCTTATTGATGACACACCTAATAATTATTATTACGACTGGTCTACTGGTGAAGATGAATTTGAAATTCAGGTCAATGAACCTGGCATCTATACGGTTAGAGTAACCTCTACAGATGGTTGCTTTAAAGATAGAACCATTACAGTATCGCCTTCTGATATTGCTACATTTACCAGTATTGAAGTGACCGATGCCACATCCAATAATTCCATTTCTGTTTTTGTGTCTGGTGACGGCATTTATGAATATGCGCTAGACGATCCTAGTGGACCATACCAAGAGAGCAACGTCTTTGAAAATGTAAGCTTTGGATTTCACACAGTGTATGTTCGTGATATTGAAAATGATTGTGGCATTGTTGATGAGATAGTTTCCGTAATTGGATTCCCGAAATTTTTCACGCCTAATGGAGATACCTATAATCAATTTTGGCAGGTCAAGGGAATTTCAGCAGATTTTCAACCCAACTCACAAATATTAATCTTTGATCGTTTTGGTAAACTACTCAAAGAACTCGATCCGCTAGGTCCTGGTTGGGATGGCACTTTTAATGGCTTTAATATGCCATCTAGCGACTATTGGTTTGTAGTGACCTTAGAAGATGGTCGCGTATTTAAAAGTCATTTTGCATTGAAACGTTAACATAAATATGAAATTTAAACTCCAATATTTAATCCTTCTCATCGGCTTTATCAGTTATGGTCAGAGCGAAGGTTCGTATTGGTTTTTTAATGAAAATGCTGGTGTCAATTTTAATTTTTGTGACGACAATGTGGTTACAGATACCAATGGAATGGTTCAAGGTGATGAAGTTGGATTTGAACGCTATCCTTCAGTGATTTCTGATAAATATGGAAATCTGTTGTTCTACTCAGATAGTAGAACCATCTGGAACAGAAATCATCAGCAATTCCCAAACGCTAGTTTGCTTAATGGTACTGACTTAAAAGGGTTTAAAAACTCAATTATTCTTCCAAAACCTAATAATCCTGGACACTACTATATTTTTACCATAGATTTCAAAGGCGCAAACAATCTCTTTGATGATGGGATTAATAGCGGTTTGAATTATTCTGAAATTGACATGTCGTTGGACAATGGATTAGGCGATGTCATACCAAGTCAAAAAGATATTGAGCTTATTACCTATAACCCACAATCAACTAACGAAACCATTATAAAAACAAGTTGGATGCTAACTGCTGTTAGAGGTTCAGACTGTAATTCCTATTGGATAATCACTCATTTTCAATCCAATTTTTATGCCTTTAAAATGGACGAAAACGGTGTAAATCCAAACCCAGTGATTTCTACAGTAGCGCCTTTACAAGAAATTGGAATTCTTGCCAGTACAGGTAATCCTTTTTATTATGGATCTGGACAATTAAAATCTTCTCCTGATGGTACAAAATTAGCAATTGCGCATAGTGCTTTTCCAACAGAAATTGAAGGAGAATACTCAACTCCAGGCAGTATTCATTTATATGACTTTGATAATACTTCAGGAGTTATAGATAACAGAAAAAACATTTTTATAGGTCAAAATGATAATGACTACCCAAGAGCAATTGAGTTTTCTTCTCAAGGAAATTGGCTCTATGGAATAACGGCTGAAGGTGGATTGATAGATCTAGATGTACCGAAACGGTTCTTACGATGGGATTTAAATGCAGACAGTATTCAAAACTCGATAGAAATTATAGAAGAGCAAGGTTTTGCCACAAGTGATGCACTACAGCTTGGCAATGACAATAAAATTTATAGAACTAATATTATTTTTGACAATAATAACAATGACTATCTGCGTTATATGAGCGTCATTACAAACCCTGATGTCAATAACTTAGACGACATCAATTATATTGAATTTAGTTTTTTGGTCGATATCAACGATGACTTTCAAAATACGGTGAGAATGACTTTACCACAAATTAACAGACAATGGTTTAATCGACGAATTGATATTGTAAATAACGGCCTAAGTCGATGCGAACTGTTTTTATGTGGCGGGCAAAGCAAAAATTTAGTTGCCATGAATATTGAAGGCGCGACATATACATGGTTTCAAGATGGTCAAGTTCTCAATGGTGAAACAGGATTTATTTTAGAGGTGACTACGCCAGGTTTCTATGAAGTATTCATCGAGCCCAACGATGGTCGCTGCCCTATTGAAGGCAACGCTACTGTTTTAATTTCTACAGAGGATATTCCAGTGGCTAATGATGCCTCAATACTTCAATGTGATGACGATACCGACAATGTTACCGTTTTTAACTTGAGTGAAGTCACTGAGGTTGTTTCCAATGCAGCAGATGGCGTTCAGGTTAAATTTTATGAAACCTTCAGTAATGCGCAAAATGAGATTGCTCCAATATCTGTTAATTATACAAACACGTCTAATCCGCAAATTATTTATGCAGTAGTAAAAAACACTGATAATGGTTGTATAAATATTTCCGAAGTGACCTTAGAAGTAAGTAGTACAACTGCAAATAATGCAATCTTAGAAGACTGTGATATGGGAGAAAACGACGGGTTAACAACATTTAATCTTTCTGATGCTAATGATGCCATAACAGCTGGTTTACCCGATGGATTAACCATTTCTTATTATCCAACCTATGAAGATGCTTTATTGGAGAGTTTCCCTCTAGCTACAAATTTTTCTAATACAATCCCTTATGCGCAAACCGTATATGCAAGAGTAGAAAATGATAATGCGTGTTATGGTATTAGTGAGATTCAATTGAGTGTTTATGAACTCCCAGATGTTGAACCAGAAGAAACACTATATTATTGTCTAAATACTGCTCCAGATACAATTACACTAACTGGAGGCGTTATTGGTGATTTGCCTAACAACTACTCTTACGAATGGTCTACTGGTGCTACAACTACAGAAATTGATGTTAACGAACCAGGAATTTATACGGTAAGGGTAAGTAATACTAACGGCTGTTTTGTTGACAGAACCATAACTGTAATCGCTTCTAATATTGCTACCATTACTAACATACAAGTGACAGATGCTACATTCAACAACTCTATATCTGTATTTGTAACTGGTGAAGGCATTTATGAATTTGCATTGGATAATCCTATTGGTCCCTATCAAGAAAGCCCTTTATTTGAAAATGTAAGTTTTGGTTTCCATACTGTGTATGTTAGAGATATTAAAAACGACTGTGGAATAGTTGAACAATTGGTTTCAGTGATTGGAGTTCCAAAATTCTTTACGCCAAACGGAGATACACATAATGTATTTTGGAATGTCAAAGGTATTTCAGCAGATTTTCAACCCAATACTCAAGTTTTGATTTTTGATCGCTATGGTAAATTACTGATAGAGGTTGATCCGCTTGGTTCTGGTTGGGACGGTACTTTTAATGGTTTTGATATGCCAACTAATGATTATTGGTATGTTATTACGCTAGAAGACGGACGAATATTAAAAGGACATTTTACTTTAAAACGTTAAATTTTACATGAATAGAACCCCAAAATTATCAGTATTAATTACTCTTTTATTATACATTAACCTTATTCAAGCGCAAACGCCTAATGACTGCTCGGATGCGATTCAAATCTGCGGTAATTCTAGTGTAGATCTAGATGTAAGTGGCACAGGAAACATTGATACGTTTTCTAATGCTTGCGGTATGGTTGAAAATAATACCATCTGGTTTAGACTCACTTTTGAGCAAGGAGGAACTTTAGGCTTTGTACTCACACCAAATAGTAGTGCGATTACAGAAGATTACGATTTTTCAGTATTTGGCCCAACAAATTCTTGTGCTAACTTAGGTCAAGCCATTAGATGTTCTACAACAAACCCAGCCGCTGCAAATCAAGGTAATAATTTAACTGGAATGAGTGACCCTGAAACTGATGTTTCTGAAGGTCCGGGAGCAGATGGAAATAGTTTTGTTAGTTGGATTACGGTTCAAGCAGGAGAAACATACTACCTCTTAATTGATAGACCTATTGGTAATAGTCCATTTAGTTTAGAATGGACTGGAACAGCTCAATTCCCCGAGTCTCCAGAACCACAAGTGCCAAATGACGATGCTGCACTTTCTTTTGACAGATGTGATAATCTGGCGCCTTTTGATGATGGAGTTGCCTCTTTTAATTTAGAAGAAAACACACCTATTATATTAGGTGGACAAACCAATACTGTTGTGACTTATCATACAACTGAAGAAGATGCTATACTTGGTAATAATCCTATTGCTAGCCCTTACATGAATACAAACAGCAACGAAATTATTTATTCAAGAATAGAAAACACCGTATCGGGTTGTTTTGTCACCACTCAATTTAATCTGAATGTAAGGAGCATCAATGCGAATGCGCCCAGTGATTTGATTATTTGTGATAATGATAATGATGGCGATATTACCAACGGAATAGCTGAGTTTGATTTAGAAGAGACTATATCTGAAGTTTTAAGTGGACAAGATCCTGATAATTTTACAGTCACATTTCATACTACAGAGAATGATGCAGAAAATGATACTAATCCAATAGCAACCATGTTTGAAAATACTATGCCTGATACTCAGCAAGTATTTATTCGTATTGAAGAAATTGCAAATGATTGTATTGGTGTTTTTCCTTTAAACTTAACTGTTAATCCAATTCCTGAGGCCAATGACACTACACTTATTCAATGTGATGAAGATGGGATTCCTGAAGGCTTTACCATTTTTGACCTTAATCAAGCTTTTGATGATATTACTGGCGGTGTTCCCGATAGAACGATTAACTTCTATGTATCGCTTTCAGATTTGGAAAATGATGAAGATGAACTCAATGCTGATGCCTTTGAAAATTATTTCAATCCGCAAACTATCTATGCGTTGGTAACCAACACTACTGTAGGTTGCACTAATATTGCTCAACTAACCTTAGAAACCAGCTCTACAGCTTCTAATAATGCTGTTTTGGAAGTCTGTGATGATGATGGTACCGAAGATGGATTTTATAATTTCAACCTCTCTAATGCGCTTGATGATATTCTCTTTGGATTACCTGCCGATTTAGATGTTACTTTCTATGAAACCTATGAAGAGGCACTAATCGAAGACAACCCTTTAAATAATAACTTTACCAACACAACTCCTTATTCTCAAACCATTTATGCACGTGTTGAGAACATGAACGCTTGCTTTGGAATTAGTGACATTCAGCTTACCGTATTTGAACTCCCAAATATTGTCATTCAAGAAGAAGTCTTTTACTGTCTTAATAATTTCCCTGAAACGATTACCTTAACTGGTGGCCTTATTGATGATATTCCTAATAATTATTATTACGACTGGTCTACTGGTGAAGATGAATTTGAAATTCAGGTCAATGAACCTGGCATCTATACGGTTAGAGTAACCTCTACAGATGGTTGCTTTAAAGATAGAGCCATTACAGTATCGCCTTCTGATATTGCTACATTTACCAGTATTGAAGTGACCGATGCCACAACTAATAATTCCATTTCTGTTTTTGTGTCTGGTGACGGCATCTATGAATATGCGCTAGACGATCCTAGTGGACCATACCAAGAGAGCAACGTCTTTGAAAATGTAAGCTTTGGATTTCATACCGTGTATGTTCGTGATATTGAAAATGATTGTGGTATTGTTGAAGAGTTGGTCTCTGTGATTGGATTCCCGAAATTTTTCACGCCTAATGGAGATACGTATAATCAACATTGGCAGGTCAAGGGAATTTCAGCAGATTTTCAACCTAACTCACAAATATTGATCTTTGATCGCTTTGGAAAGCTACTTAAAGAACTCGATCCGCTTGACGTTGGTTGGGATGGCACCTTTGATGGCTTTAATATGCCTGCAAGTGATTATTGGTTTGTAGTGACTTTAGAAGATGGTCGCACACTTAAAGGACATTTTGCATTAAAGCGCTAACTAAAATTTGTGTAAATTGAATATCTAAAAATCGTTAAATGAGGTTCTTAAAACACATAATAGTTATTGTAGCCTTTGTTTTTACAATTCCCTCATTTGCGCAAGACATTGAACTTTTCCAGCAATTCAACGGTAGGTATGACTACACAGCTATTGGCAATACACTCAATCCGTTTGAGAATAATTTAGATGATAGTTTTTGTTTTCCTTTAGAGTCTTCTAGCGCGACACTTAACTTGTCGTCATCTGCTACTGTAGTCGCCGCTTATTTATATTGGGCAGGTTCTGGTACTGGAGACACAAATGTCACACTTAACGGACTTTCAATAGACGCTGCAGACACGTATACAGTGGATTATTCAGAGCCTTTAGCGGATACGCTTACTTATTTTTCATGCTATGCAGATATTACCGATTTTATAATTTCCGAGGGAAACACGCTCTATGAACTATCTGATCTAGATTTAACGGATACATTAACCAATACACCTGGATTCTGTAACAATCGAACCAACTTTGCTGGCTGGAGTATCTATATCATTTTTGAAGATAGTACACTCCCATTAAATCAATTAAATCTATATCAAGGCTTAGAGATTATTAATAGAAATAATCAAGAAAAAACCATTACAATAGATAACCTTAATGTGATTGATAATGAAGGTGCAAAAATTGGATTTTTAGCTTGGGAAGGCGATAACAACCTAAACTTCGGTGAAAGCTTATCTATTAACGATAATATCTTATCAAACCCACCACTAAATTTAAGTGACAATGCGTTTAATGGTACTAATAGTTTTACAAATTCGAGTACATTTTATAATGCAGACTTAGACGTTTATGATATTCAAGATAACATCAACATTGGTGATACAAGCGCTATCATAAAAATGACTACTGGTGATTTTGATGAGTTTGGTGTTTTTAGAGCAGACCTCATAATTATAAATAATATAGTTACTGTTTTAAATAGTCAATTACCAGATGCAACAATCGTACTTGATGATTATATTATCAATTGTGGTGATCGCAGTCTTACTGTTGATTACACTGTTTTTAATACCAATAGTACAGATCCTTTGCCTGCAAACACACCTTTAGCATTGTATGCTGATGGTATTCTTGTGGGACAAACACAAACACAAAGCGACATCTTAATAGATGCTTCAGAAAGTGGTACGATTACAATAACATTACCAGATACTATAGACGATATATTCTTGTTGACCTTAATTATTGATGATGATGGCACTGGAAATGGAATTGTTACTGAAATCAATGAAAATAACAATATTGATGATGAACTTATTGAGCTTTTAGTTATTCCTCCTATTCAAATACTACCTGATGAAATAGCGTGTAATGAAGGCTTTAATAGTGCAGTTTTTAATTTAGTAGAACTTTTTGAAAACGCCATAACGACTGAATTAGAAGTTGAATTCTACGAAACCATAGACGATTTAGAATCTAATATAAATGCTATTTCAAGCCCTGAAGCCTATTCGAATACAAGTAACCCAAAAACTATATATATCAAAGTATACAATCCACCTTGCTATGATTTGTACCAGTTTGACCTTTCAGTAGAAAATTGTCCACCTTATGTACCTGAAGGGTTTTCACCAAATGACGATGGCACAAATGATTGGTTTAATATTCAAGGGCTCTACGATATTTTTGAAGATCATAAACTTAAAATCTTTAACCGTTATGGCACATTAATTTTTGAGGGCGATAATAACAAAAAATGGTATGGCTTGATTAACAGAGGTTTAAATAATCATGGTAAACGTGTACCAGTTGGTACGTACTTCTATGTTCTTGATCTTAATGATGTAAACTATCGACCACTGGTAGGCTGGGTGTACGTAAATTACTAGAAATGTTAAAATTTGATGTAATTCATCTTATTTTTTTGTGCTTTAACTTATTTAATCCTAGTTTTCTATTGAAATCAATCTGATGTTCACAATCGCTCCCTCCTATTTTTCCGAATTGTGACTATCAACCAACCAACAATCATGAAACAATTTTCGTCAAGATGATTACAATACTTTAAAATCACACAATTACCTACTTACAAATTTTAAGCAGGAACCTACCTTGGTACTACAACGACGTATTCTTCCCAGGAGAAACAGCTCCAAATCTTAACGTTAGTCAATCGGGAAAATCATACCGTTGTAGTCCAATTTCCTGTGTTAGTAAACACATCACTAATAATTATAACGACGAAGCACAATTAAATGTGTTTCGTCGCTTTATATATTAAATATTTTGGCGAGAGAATTTGTTTCAATATGGACTTATTAAATGAAAATTCGAGATTAAACATCATTCAAATCAATGAATAAAAGAGAAAGACTTCAATGATGATTTCGTTATCGAAAACTGCAATAATTTAACAATTTGGACCTTAATGGACATTTAAGAGATCATAAGTGTTAAAATTTCATGTTATTCGTCGTCTTTTTTTGTATTTCATCTAAATTACATCTACTTTTCCATCCAACAGAATATCTATAATCAAACAAGTCCCAAACTAACTAGGTTGTGATATTATAACTTAACCGCTTACAAATGACATTTTTGAAACAATCCCTCTTCATTATTGCATGTCTTATGTGCTGCACAATTGGTGCCCAGCAAATTAGTATCAATAACTCATTTACAGAACAAGAACTTATAGAAAACAATCTTATTCAAGGTTGTGTTGAAACGTCTAATATTCAATCCCAAGTTAATGGTCAAATTAACGGATTTAATAGTTTTGCCTATTTCGAGCGAGCTGGTTCTAATTTTCCCTTTGAAAACGGAATCATGTTATCTACAGGTAATGCTGCATCTGGAGGAAATACAGTAAATACAGCTGTTTTAAATGAAGGAGAGTCCAATTGGACAACTGATTCAGATTTAGAAACCGCTCTTGGAATCACTGGAACACTAAATGCTACGTCGATAGAGTTCGACTTTGTATCGGTTGCAAACCAAATCCAGTTTAATTATATCCTAGCATCTGAAGAATATTTTGGAAACTTCCCTTGTGAATACTCTGATGGTTTTGCTTTTCTTATTAAAGAAGCAGGTACCAATGACCCATATGTTAATATTGCAGTAATTCCTGGAACAACCACTCCCGTAAATACAAACACCATTCATGATGAAATTGTTGGCTTTTGTAGTGCCTCAAACGACCAATTCTTTGAAGGTTACAATCTAAGCGACACTAATTATAATGGTCGTACAACTGTAATGACAGCAACAGCAAGTATACAGCCTAACGTTCAGTATCATATCAAATTAATAATAGCCGATCAAACCGATAAAAATTATGATTCAGCTGTATTCATTGAAGGAAATAGTTTTAATTCTACAGTAAATTTAGGTCCAAATATTCAAACCTGTGCAGACCTAGTAACTTTAGATGGAGATATTGAAAATCCGTTAGCTACATACTCTTGGTTTTTAAATAACAACAGCATTCCTGGCGAAACACAATCAACTTTAGATGTGACTCAATCTGGAGATTACCGAGTGGAAATTGAAATTCCTTTAGCTGGTTCTACTTGTCTGATAGAAGATAGCGTATCTGTAATTTTAAGTTCAACACAATCAGCTGGACCAATTTCAGATTATGAATTATGTGATGATGCTGGTGCTGACCAAACAGAAACTTTTGATTTATCTACAAAAGACGCTGAAGCTATAGCAGCTGTTCCTGCTTCAAATTATACAGTAAGCTATCATCTTACAGCCAATGATGCTCAAAATGCTGCAAATGCAGTATCAGGGTCTTTTCAAAACTCCTCAAACCCACAAACGATATTTGTAAGAATAGAAGATACAACTACTGGATGTTTGGCATTTCAAAGTTTTAATCTAGTCGTTAACCCCTTACCTATTATTACACAACCAACAACTTTAATGGTTTGTGATGATGCTACAGCTGATGGTTTTACAACCATAGATTTATCTCAAAAAGATGATGAGATTACAAATGGGAATTTCGATTTAAGTGTCACCTATCATTTCACACAAAATGATGCTGATAATGGTATAAATGCCATTCCGTTGCCTTATGTGAATACGAATGCAAATGAAACACTTTTTGTTAATGTCACAAATATAAACACGGGATGTTCTACAACAACAACCTTAGATATTGAGGTTTTGAATAATCCTGTTATTAATACAGATGATTATTATATCGAAGCCTGTGACTCCGATCATGATGGTTTTGCCAACTTTGATCTCACCGCTGCAATTGATGATATTTTAGAAGGATTAACTGGTGTTAATGTCACCTTTCATGAAACTCAAGAAGATGCTGATCTAGGTGTAAATGCTATTGCAAATGAGACCAATTACACAAATATAAATACTGATGAACAAATCATTTTTGTTCGAGTAGAAGATGCTAATACAGGTTGTGCAACTACTACACCTATTGAAATTCATACAAATCTATTACTAACTGCAACAGATATTAGAAATTTTGTTCTATGTGATGTAAATAATGATGGTATTGAAGAGTTTGATTTAATAAGTATTAGCGAAACTATAATTAATGACGTTGAGGAAGTAATGGAATATGATGTTTCAGTAGCTTTTTATTTGACCGAAGAAGATAGAATCAATGAGGCAAATCCTATGGATACAAACACTCCTTTTATTCCAACTTCAAATCCTCAAACACTTTACATAACAATTACAAGTCCTGAATGTCAAGAATTTGCCGAAATTGAATTAATAATTTACCCAATTATTGAATTTGATCCTGTAGACAATCAATTGGTTTGTGATACAGACCAAGATGGATTTACAACTATAGATTTGAGTCAATATGATAATTTAATTACAAACGGTCTACCAGATTTTACTGTTTTTTATTACGCTTCAGAAGCTGATGCTAATGCAGGCATAAATGCGCTATCAACACAATATACGAATACGTCTAACCCTCAGACATTATTCGTTAGAATTAGGTCTGACGCTACATTTTGTGCAGATATTAACCCACTAGTGATCGAAGTTTTACCTGCTCCTTTATCAATCCAGCCTACAGATATTATTATTTGTGATGACGATCAGGACGGTGTATCTATTATTGATTTGAATAGTAAAATTTCAGAGTTGGTGAGCGACACTACTGATAGAAGTATCACATTTTACAATACTCAAAGTGATGCAGATTCGGCAACTAATGTAATTGCGACAGCAACATCATATGCTGCTAGCACAGAGACTGTTTTTGCTAGAATAGAAAACACGATTACTGGATGTCATTCTACCGAAAGCATAGAAATCATCGTTAACACACTTCCTAATTTTACCGCAATTTCAAACTATAAGATTTGCGAAGACCAAAGTGATAATGTAGGTGATTTTATCTTTTCTACTAAAGATGCTGAAATATTAAACGGCCAAACAGGAAAAGAAACGCTATACTTTTTAAATCAATCCGATGCAGATAATAACACGAATCCAATTGATAAAGCTATAGCATATCAAAATACATCAAACCCTCAAACCATCTTTGTGAGAGTTCAAAATATTACAGATACCGATTGCTACGGAACAGCTTCTTTTATTATTGAAGTAGGTACAAATCCTGTATTTAATACTCCAACAGATTGGTTTGTTTGTGATGACATCTCAAATGATGGAAGTGAAACTTTTGACTTAAACACTAAAGTCCAAGAAATTTCACAAGGTATTAATGACACCTTAGATATTACATTCTATACCTCATTGTCTAATGCTGAAAACGACATCGATGCACTACCTCTAAACTATACAAACACTCTAAATCCACAACAAATTTTTGTGGTTATCGATAATGGAACTATTTGTAATTCGATTACAAGTTTTGAATTAAATATCATTCAATCACCCGAAGCTAATCCAGCATTGCCTATATCGATGTGTGATGAAGATTACGATGGCATTGTAACCTTTGATCTTACTCAAGCGGAATTTGATATTCTCGATGTAAGGCAAGATGACATTACGGTGACCTATTTCGAAACTATGGAAGATCTGGAAGCGAATACAAATGCTATTCAGAATCCGAGCAATTATACCAACCTCACGAATCCGCAAACTGTTTTCATTCGAGTGACGAATACCATTTCAAATTGCTTCGTATCTATTCCTTTAGAGTTAGACGTTAACCTTCCTCCTGCGATTAATGATTTTGGAGCTTATCAAATTTGTGATAATGAAAATGACCTATTCGATTTATCTGAAATTGATGCAACATTACTAGATCAGACGGCAAACGTCCTAGTGAGTTATTATGCTTCTGAACCAGATGCACGTAACCAAGAAAATCCTTTAGCTAACGACTATAACTATCAAACCAATAATGATACACTATTTGCTCGTGTAGAATTTTCTACAACGCATTGTTTTACAATCTATGAGTTCAACCTACAGGTAAATTCGTTACCTATAGCTAATCAGCCCAATGATTTAGAAGCTTGTGATGATAATTTTGATGGGTTTTTAGTAGTTGACTTAACACAACAGAATGCTCAAATTCTGGGCGGTCAAAATCCTAACGCATTCACAGTTACCTACTATAATGATATACTATTAGCTAATCAAGGTACAAATGACTTAGGAGATAGTTATGATGCGATAACAAATGAAACTATTTATGTTCGTGTCGAGAATAACGCAACTGGCTGTTATAGCACAACTCAATTTATGACTATTGTTTTTGAAAAACCAGTCATTGATTTAGATGATCAAGTCATCTGTTTAGACAACTTACCACTTATTGTTAGTGCAAACACAAACAATGTTGGTGATACATATGTATGGTCAACTAACGAAACAACGCCTGAAATTGAAATTACAGATATTGGAACTTATTCCGTGACAGTAACTACACCAAACGGTTGTGAAACAACACGAGTATTCTCTGTATCTGAGTCTGAAGCCGCGACCATCGAAATCACTGAAACTGTAGATTTCTCCGATCCAAACAATATTACAGTAACCATTAGTGGTATTGGAAATTATTTGTATCAATTAGATGACAATCCACCACAAGATACAGGCTTTTTCCAAAATGTAAGTCTTGGATATCATACCATAACTATTATTGATTTAAACGGATGTTCAGAAACAACAAAAGAGATCGTTGTCATCGATGCTCCGAAATTCTTTACACCTAATAATGATGGTTATTTTGATACCTGGCATATTACTGGTGTAGAAACCTTAACTGGTACAGTTGTATACATCTATGATCGTTATGGAAAAATGCTAACCACCCTAGATTCTAACTCTAGAGGATGGGATGGTTTGTACAATGGTAATCTTATGCCTGCAAATGATTATTGGTTTGTTGCCAATGTTAAAAAAGATAATATTTCCTTTCAGGTCAAAGGACATTTTTCATTGCGTTTGTAATAGACTAATCTTAACATTTTTTAAGGCTTAACAAGCTATTCAATGTGTATCTTTGCAATCGGAAAAATTGCAAATGAAATTCGCTATAAAAATTCTATGTTGTTTATTTTCGCTCGGTGTTTTTGGGCAAAACATTACTGTAGACTCACAAACGTTTACGCCACAACAACTCATTGAAGACATTCTTATTGATAGTGAGTGTATTGATAATGTTGTCGTTACAAATGTGGTTGGCGGAAATTTTAATGACTCAGACGAAAGCTACGGATTTTTTGATGCAACTGGAACCACATTTCCTTTCGAAACAGGACTTGTTATGAGCACTGGACGCTTATCTAATGTTCCTGGTCCAAATACAACGCTTAGTGATGATACGGCTTCAAATTGGTCTGGAGATAATGATCTTGAAACTATTCTTAATGAAACCAATACGACTAATGCGACCATTCTAGAATTTGATTTTACCTCTATTGCTACTCAAATTAGCTTTAGATATATTTTTGCTTCTGAAGAATATCAAGAAGGGAATCCAAATACATGTCAGTTCTCTGATTTATTTGGTTTTTTAATTCGCCCAATAGGAGAGCAACAATACACCAACATAGCCTTAGTACCAGGAACACAAACTCCAGTAAAAGTGACCACAGTTCATCCAGATCTTCCCGGATGTGATGCGGAAAACGAAGCCTACTTTGCAGGCTTTAATGGCGCTGTATCTCCTACAAACTTTAATGGACAAACCAGCATATTAACAGCGACGGCCAATGTTATTCCTAATCAAACTTATCATGTTAAATTAGTAATTGCAGATGAACAAAACTTTAGATTTGACTCCGCTGTTTTTCTTGAAGCTGGAAGCTTTAGATTGTCCACAGATTTAGGTCCAGACCGTTTAATTGCTAATGGAAATGCCATTTGTGGTGACGATACATTTACCATCCAAACCAATGAACCTGGAACGACAAATACCTATAAATGGTTTAAAGATGACGTAGAATTATTGGGTGAAACTAATGCATCTTTAGAGGTTGACGACGTTGGTTTATATAACGTTGAAATTACGAAAGGTACCTGCCTCCTATTTGGCGAGATTAATATAGAATATGCAGAAAACCCTGTAGTCTTTGATTCGGTGTTGATTGAATGTGACCAGAATCAAGATGGACTGACCTTTTATAATTTGTTTGATGTAGAAACTTTAGTTACGAACAGTGATTCTTCAATTTTTATCAGCGATTTTTTTCTTACTGAAAATGATGCCGAACAAAATATGAATGCCATTGTAGGTGCTAATAATTTTGAAAACACCACTCCTTTTCAAACCGTATATGCTAGAGTGGTCAATCAAGCCAATTGTTATAGTATTGCCGAAGTAGAGTTGCAAATTTCAAATAATATCGTTGTTATTCCTCCACTTGAAGCTTGTGACAATGATCCTGTCGATGGATTTACGAATTTCAATCTAAATGATATTAGAACGTCTATCGAACCTCAAATTCCGATGGACGCTTCAGTAAATTTTTATGAAACTGAAATTGATGCATTTTTAGACACCAATGCACTACCAAATACGTATCAAAACACATCAGCAAATACACAGACTATTTTTGTAAAAGTTGAAAGCAATAACCAGTGCTATTCGATATCGACCGCAGAGCTGGTTGTGTTATACACACCTGTTTTATTAGATAATGAAACTTTCATTTATTGCCTAAATAGCTTTCCTGAAACTATTACTTTGGTTGGAGGTGTCTTAAATGATGAACCTAACAATTATTACTACGAATGGCTGTTTAATGGTAGTACAACAGCTGTCAACACAACCTTTAATGATATTAACGAGCCTGGAAATTACACAGTCATTGTTACAGATCCTAACGGTTGCTCGTCTAGTAGAACCATTACAGTGTTGGCCTCTAATGTCGCCACCATAGATAATGTTATTGTTACCGAAGGATCAAGTAATAATACCGTTACAATAGAAGTGTCAGGCGAAGGTGATTACGAATTTGCATTGGATGATCCCGATGGTAATTATCAAGCTGATAATACATTTACCAATGTGACTCCTGGATTTCATACCGTATTTGTTCGCGATATGAATGGTTGTGGCATTACCGAAGAAACGATTTCTGTACTAGGCTTTCCAAAATTCTTTACACCAAATGGTGATCCTTATAATGAACGTTGGCAAGTATATGGTGTCAATTCACAATTTAATCAAGGTACTGATATCAAGATTTTTAATCGCTATGGTAAACTATTGACGCAGTTTGACAATGAAAGTGCTGGTTGGGATGGCACGCTTAATGGACAAGCACTACCAAGTGACGATTACTGGTTTACAGTGACGTTAATTGACGGAAGAACATTTACGGGTCACTTTGCCTTGAAGCGTTAACACATAGTATAGCCAAAAATATCGGTTAAAAGATAAACAATCAAATAGTTATCTCCATTTTAGAATATCAATTCACTATTATTACTTAACTTTAAGTTTAAATATTAGCTATTGATGATTCGTAGTATTGCTGTCATTCTTCTTTTAGTAAGTTGTAATTGCTTTGCTCAAAGCTCAAAGCAAATATCGTTTCGTGAATTAACTGTAGCCCAAGGTTTATCACAAAATAGCGTTGTTAGTATCGCTCAAGATTCTACAGGTTATATGTGGTTTGCTACACAAGACGGCCTCAACAAATACGATGGAAGATCTTTTACCTTTTTCAACAAACACTTTGAAGATGTCACCAGACCAACTTATAGCAAGCTAGGTAAATTATATATTGATAGACGTGATGATCTCTGGATTATTAGCAACTCAGGGATTCTTGAAAAATTTGACAAGAACACTCAACGTTTCAATCCCATACAATCCATAAAAAATGTAAGTGTCATTTTTCAGAACACAAAAAAAGAATATTATATCGGTTCCTACGGAAATGGGCTTTTTAAAATTGATTCTGAAACAAACGACACACTAAATGTTTTTAAACCTCAATTAAAAGGTCTCAATACATATGATATTATTGAATTAGATGGCGATAGTTATGTCGCTACATCCAAACACATATTTCAATTAAGTGATAAGTATATAAAGGCAGTAGAGGTTGAAAACAATGAAACAAACTTTAGTTCAATTACAGTTTCAGAAGAGAAAACAATATGGTTAGGCAGTTTTGAGAATGGATTGTATTATAAATCTCTAAAATCAAATAGATTTGAAAAGTTTAAGCATCCTGATCTGCCTTCAAAATTAAATATTCAAGATTTACTTATTGACAACAATAATAATGTATGGATAGCAACTTATGGAGATGGTTTATACATTCTTGAGTATAAAAAAAATAACGTAGCTCATTTTACCGAAAATAAGAACAATCCATACGCATTGCAATATAATGATGTACTATGCTTATATCAAGATTACACTGGTACAGTGTGGCTAGGAACAGATGGTGCTGGCTTGAGTTATTATGACGAACACCTAACAAAATTCAATGTCATTACTAATAAACAAACACCTAAAAACATACCTGTAGATGTCACTAGAGCTATAGTCTACGATACTAATAAAACGATGTGGTTGGGAACATCAGGAAAAGGTTTAACGTCTATCAATTTAGATGAAAACAACTACAAAAGTTACACCACGCAAAACTCAGCAATTAATAGCAATCGAATCATGAGCTTGTTGTTTGATGGTGGTGCGTTATGGATTGGTCATCAAGGAAAAGGGTTACAAATATTAGACAACTCTGGTACGTTTAAAACTATTGAACCATTGAAGAATGAAACTATCTGGAAAATTTATAAACACAGTAAGAATCAATTTTGGCTATGTACAAGAGATAGTGGTATTATTTTATATGAAAAAGGCAAAGGTATTATTCATAAATTTTCTACTGATAATTCAGGTTTAACTTCAAATAACATTAGAACCATCGAAAAAGGGAAAGCAAACGATATTTGGATTGGAACCGAGAACAATGGACTCTTTTTATTACATGCTCAAACTAAAATAATTGAACCAATCCAAAACATTACAGATAAAATTAAGTCGTTATATTTTAGAGACTCTATTCTATGGATTGGTACAAATGGAAATGGTATAAAAGAATACAACACTATACGTAAGGACATTAAAACTTATGCTCTTGAATATGGTTTATCTAATAATGTTATTTATGCAATCTTACCAGATGAAAACGGAAATTTATGGTTGAGTTCTAACAAAGGAATCACCCGATTTAACCCACAAGACGAGCAAAAGCGACGTGCTGAAAATTATTCAGAAAACAGTGGACTACAATCTTTTGAATTTAACACTGGAGCGTATTTTAAAGCTAATGATGGTACACTGTTCTTTGGCGGACTAGAAGGCGTTAATTGGTTCTCTCCAAGTGATTTAACTACTAATCAAGTGAAGCCTAAAACTGTTATTTCAAAATTTGAAATATTTAATAAGAAACAAGAAATGGCATCATCTGAAACATTTCGTCATGATCAAAATACCTTAACCTTTACCTTTGCTAGTTTACACTTTTCTGAGCCATCAAAAAATCTCTATCGCTACAAACTTATTAATCATGATGAAGACTGGTCTATACCTAATTACAACAATGTTGCGCATTATACAAATTTGCCTCCCAATACATATACGTTTCTAGTCACATCAAGTAATTATGAAGGTGTTTGGAACAAAACGCCTAAAACCTATTCATTTGAGATATTAAAACCTTGGTATAAAACAAACTTAGCTTATAGTATGTATGTGCTGCTAATTGGTTTAGGGGTTTTTGCCATTTTTAGTTATTTTAAATTTAAGTGGAAATTAGAAACTCAAGTACGCTTAGAACATGCAGAAACTGAACGTCTCAAACAATTAGATGAATTTAAAACCAAATTATACACCAATATTTCTCATGAGTTTAGAACGCCTTTAACACTTATTTCGGGTCCGATTGACCAACAACTATCTAGAAAAGCTTTAGACCCAAAAGATCGTAAAGAACTTAACTTGGTTAAGCAAAATGCAAACAGATTACTTAATCTGGTTAATCAAATGTTAGATCTTTCACTTATAGATTCAGGTCAATTACGATTACAGGTTGAGAAAGGAAATCTAAATGTCCTTTTAAAACAGATTATTGCTGCTTTTCAATACAAGGCAAACAACAAACATATTCATATTAATAGTCGTATCGAAAACCTTACTACAGCATGGTACGATGTTGATTTAATCGAAAAAATAGCATCCAACTTATTATCAAATGCCATTAAATATGCACCAGAGCATACAGAAATAATAATAGATGCTAATGCCTTAGACACTTCGTTAGTCTTATCAATAATCAACGTTAACACTAGTATTTCTAAAAAAGACTTTGAAAAATTATTTCAACGATTCTATCAAGATAATGAGGCTTCTGATGGTGTTGGAGTCGGTTTAGCACTCGTTAAAGAATTAGTTAATTTATCAAAAGGAAATATTACAGCCAATACAGTAGATCAAAATAAAGTGCAATTTACAGTTACACTTCCTATTTCTAAAGATGCCTTTACATCTTCAGAAATTAAAACTGAAACTAGAAATCAAATAGCTTTAGATGTATTAGATAACAACATAAATAAAAACCATGATGATCCACTTTTATTAATTGTTGAAGATGATAAAGACATAAGAGCATTTGTATCTTCAATTTTTAAGAATAGTTATCAAGTTATTGAAGCAGAAAACGGAAAAACTGGAATAGAGATGGCGTTACAACATATTCCAGATATCATCATTAGTGATATTATGATGCCAATTCAAGATGGTATTGCGTTATGTAACACTCTAAAATACAATGAACTCACAAGTCATGTACCAATTATTTTACTAACAGCCAAGGTTGGTGAAGAGAATGAGATTGAAGGCCTAAAAACTGGAGCTGATGCCTATATTACCAAACCATTTAATAGCGAAAAACTTCAGCTTAGAGTAAAAAAACTTATAGAAAACAGACAACAACTTCAAAAGCATTTTAGTAAAGATTTCACTATAAATCCTGAGATATCTATTACCTCTACTGAAGCTGAGTTTCTAAAACGATTAAAATTAGTATTAGATGAAAAAATAACTAATACAGATTTTACTAGTGAAGCATTTTCAGAAGCCATGCATATGAGTAGGACACAACTACATAGAAAACTAAAGGCTATTGTTAATATGAGTACATCAGAATTTATTAGAGCACAGCGTTTAAAACTGTCTATAGATCTACTTAAAAAGTCAGATGCTACCGTTTCCGAAATAGCCTACCAAATAGGTTTTAATACACCTTCATACTTTATTAAGTGCTTTAAAGACACTTATAACTGCACACCCAACGCGTATTTATCTAAAAAATGAAATGTGTTTTAAATTATTGATTTTCAATAGTTTAAAACACAATTTAAATACATGTTACATATGTTTCATACTTTGAAACATATCTTCCACTCCCTCCTGTGTCTTCATTATAATTTTACATCAATAAAGAATTCAATAGCTAAAGTTTAAGATGGATAACAATCCAAAAGAAAAAGAAGATGAAAAGATATACCTAAGTATCGATCATCTAAAAAAAGGGACTTATAAACTCAATATCCTTTTGAAAAATGAGATTATCAAAACAATAAAATTTTATAAACAATATTAAAGACGCTATTAATCAATTGAGAAAAGGGAGTAACAAAAAAACGTAGCGTAAACGTTATTCCCTTTTTTATTTAAAATTCAAATCATGAAAGTAAAATTAACACTACTTATTTTATGCTTAACCTATTTAAGTTATGCTCAAAATGGAATCAATTACAAAGCTCTTATCAAAGATGATAACGGAAATGCTATAGTTAATCAATCTGTAAGCATTCAGCTATCTATTCAAGAAAATTCAGATACGATTTATCAAGAAACTCATGTTGAAACAACAAGCAACAACGGATTTATAGTCTTAAATATTGGAGAAGGCACCTCATCATTGGGAAACTTCTCTAATATAGACTGGAGTAGCAATCCGCATTTTTTGAAAGTAGAAATTGATACTGGAAACGGATTAGTAGACATGGGGTCGTCACAATTCAAAACAGTGCCTTATGCGCTTAGTTCTGCTGATTCTTCCTGGGAAAAATCTGGAAATGATATTTATCGAGATTCAGGAAATATAGCTGTAGGAAGCTCTAGTGCTGAACAAAAACTAGATGTTAATGGTAAAATTAAAATTGCCGATGACAACACAGCTCCAACAGAAGGCACCATGCGCTACAATAGTGTAACTAAAAATTTTGAGGGTTATGATGGTACTAAATGGGTCATTCTTAATAATAACCCCTCATTTAATGTAACCACAATTACTGCACCAGATAATGATACTCCAAACTATACTGATTTCATATTTATCTCTGGTAGTCGCATCTCATTTTCTATTGACTTTAGTGCTCCTATGAATATATCTTCTGCAGTGATTGGCAGTTCAATACTTATTGGAGATGATGGTACTGGCACTGGAACTATGAATTGGTCTAATGGTGATACTCGATTGACCATTACAACTGATCAAAGTTATTTTGACCTTTCTGAAAATTGCTTTAGTGGTGTACCTGTAATTCTAAAAGGGAATGGTATCAATCAACTTCTTGATGCTAATAATCTTACCATTGATGGCGATGATGATGGCATTGCTGGTGGTGATTTCATTGTCATTTTTGTGACGATTTGCTAGATCGAATTTCAATTATCTAAACGTACAAACAAATGAAAAATAGAATATTTTACAACTGTATGTTACTTGTATTAAGCAGTATCTACATAAATGCGCAAACTATTGAAAAATTCAGTATTGATAATGGAGGTGCTTCAGTAAGTTCTGGAGACATACAAATACTATATACTATTGGTGAAACTAGCATACAAGAGTTAAGTGCTTCAGGTGTTAGTATTTCCGAAGGCTTTATCAATGCAGATTTCAGAATTCTCATAGACCCAATTGTATTATTACAAGGGCCTTCATTAAATCCAATAACTAATGGATTAATGAATGATACGCTCAGGGAAAATGACTTATTACCAACAACAAGTCCGTATGAAGATAATGCCACTTGCAATGCCGCTGTATTTAATACTACAGGTACCAATGCTATAGTAGATTGGATATGGCTAGAATTAAGAGCCGCTAATGACAATCAACGTCTTATTAATGCGCGCTCTGCTTTAGTACAACGCGATGGTGATGTTGTTGATTTTGACGGTACATCATCTGTAATTATGCAAGCGGCTCCAACAAATTACTATGTTGTTATAAAACACAGAAACCATCTAGGTGCCATGAGTTCTGCTACAATCAATTTATCAGAAAGCACTACAACCATTATAGATTTTACAACCAGTAGTTTTTTAACTTTTGGAAATAACGCTCAGACTATTTTAAATTCGGGTGATACAGCACTTTGGGCTGGAGATACTAATACTGATGATAGTATCATATTTTCTGGAAGTAATAATGATGTTAATGCCATTAAAGATTATATCCTAGCAGACCCAAGTAATATTCTAAATTTTATCACATATGCGTCTTCTGGATATCTCCTTCAGGATATTGATTTAAATAGCGTTGCGCGCTTTTCTGGATCTCCAAATGATAGTAATATTATCAAAGATAATATTCTTAATCATCCAGCAAATTTCTTAAGCCTACCAACATTTACAATAAGTACAACCGTTCCGCCAAAAAATTAGAAACCATGAAAAACTTTTACACAATAGTATTTACTATCGCTTTTACATTCTCTGGACTATCACAAGGGTATCAATTTGGAATTCAACATAATTCTGGCTACAATTTTTCTATTGTTGCGATACCAGATTTTGACGCAACAGATACCGATGTTTCCGATATCGGATTTACACTTATGCTACCAGCAGGCGATACCGATATTATAAATATTTCACAATTTAATGGTCGTCCATGGGCGGCCAATCAATTTACTGCTGCACAATTATCTGGAGCAGGATTTGGTGATGGTACGCGTGATGCTTTTGTTATTAATTTGCCTCCAGGGCAGAGCATTGTATCTCATACAACAGGTACACCATTTGTAATTTTTACATTCGATATTAGCAATTCTCCAACTCAAGGTTTTATAGAGTTATTGCCAAACTCAGATCCTATTGCAATGGGTCTTGGTGGAGCTCTAGATAGTTTTTTTAATTCAAATATTGATAATACAAATACACAAGATTATTTTTCTGGAATAGCTTCAGGTCAAGGAAGTTTTATGTTTGAAACTTTAGACATTGATGACATTGAACTTGAAAATTATAGCATTGCTGTATATCCAAATCCAGCTCTAGATATGCTTCATGTATCAACGCCTCTCGAAGTTCAGAAACTCATACTTTATGACATCTTAGGAAAACAAATCATGTCACTAAAAGACTCTAAATCCATGATAGTTGAACACTTACGCTCTGGTGCCTATTTCTTGAAAATTGAAACTGAAACAACTACCATCACCAAAAAAATTATTAAAAAATAAAATATATGAAAACTTACAAACAACTCAGCATTCTATTAGTCATACTATCGTTCTTTGGATGTAGTAATGATGATGACAACAATGGGAATGGTAATCAACCAACAAATCGTGAATTATTAACCTCTGGAAAATGGTATAATGAATCTGTAACTCCTGGTAGTTACAATGATTGCGAAAAAACAGGTTATATCCAATTTTCTGATAATGGCACTTTTACGATAGAATCTTTTGACCTAAATGCTGGTAATTGCGAATCATTTGGCATCGAAACAGGAACATTCACACTTTCTAATGATATCAACATTAGCGTATTGTTTGAGGGTGAAACCATTACAGCAGTAATTGTTACAATTACCGAAAATTCACTCACTATTACTACAGATGAAGAAACAATAATTTTTGATAAAACAGAAGGATAAAACCCTAATATTATGAACTCTTCGAAGAAAATTCACTCACTCAAAAAAAACAATAGAACTGTCGTGAGTAAAACAAAACTCACAATTATGGCATGTTTGATGGCGCTAGTATCTATTGCTCAAACAGGTATCAACTATAAAGCATTAATTAAAGATGCTAATGGAAATGTAGTTAGCAATTCTATTATTGAGGTACAATTTACATTACTACAAGGTTTCTCAATGAATACTGTCTACACAGAAACACATATGCCAACGACAAATGATAATGGTATAGTGATTTTAACTATTGGGCAAGGTACATCGACAGGAGATATTAGAGATGTAGAGTGGATCCTTGGTGAGGTATTGATAAATGTACAAATTGACACAGGCAGTGGTCTAATAGATTTTGGTACAACAGAATTTCAATATGTACCATTTGCCTATGCTGCTGAAATAGCAGCCGAAGCAAAAAATGTCACTGGACTAGAAGCTATTAATGAAAGTAATGGTATAGGCTGGAGATTGATAGGGTCTAATCCAGATAACCATGGTAATATTGGGGAAAAAGCACTTGACTTTTCAGAATCGCAATTTCCTTCAGAATCACTGGGAGCTATAGGAGAACTTTCAGTGGCATTTGGGCGCAATTCTAGTTCTATAGGTTATTCGTCTTTTGCTATGGGAGATATTGCTACAGCTGGTGGCGAGCAATCATTTGCTTTTGGTGAACAGAGCTCTTCTCCAGGTGATTTTTCCACAGCTATGGGCTTTAACAACCTCTCTTCTGGAGACTATTCCAATGCTTTTGGACGTAGTAATTTAGTATTTGGTGATCATTCATTTGGATCTGGACAAAGCAACCAAATATCAGCAGAATATGCTTTTGCACACGGTCGTTCTAATCTGGTATCTTCTACCTACGGTATTGCAATGGGAGATGATAATACGGTCGAAGGTTATGCTGCAATAGCACTAGGGAGTGGAAATGAATCACAAGCTAGCTATTCTACAACTCTAGGATTCAACAACCTTGTTTCTGGCTTTGCGGCGCTTGCTACAGGAACATCAACTATTGCCTCAGCGAATTATGCTACGGCATTAGGGATTAGTACAATCGCTTCCGGTATATCATCATTTGCTGCAGGAAACAATAGTGAGGCGAGTGGTGATAACTCAATAGCTTTAGGATATTTTAATGAATCAACTGGAAGCAGATCTGTTGCCATTGGAAGAAATTCAATTTCGTCAGGTGCAAATTCAGTAGTTATAGGAGAGGATTCAGTGGCAAGTGGTATTAACTCTATAGCCATAGGAGAATTGCTAGAGTCTCGTGCTGCAAATGAGGTCGTTGTAGGATTTGGTAATACACTTTACAATCCTGATAGCCCTTCAAGTAATAGGGTGTTTACTGTTGCTAACGGCTCATTTACCTTTAATGGAACTAATATAACATTGAACAGACGAAATGCCTTAACGGTATTAAGAAACGGCAACACAGGAATAGGAACAGATACTCCTCAAGAACGACTTCATATAACAGATGGCAGATTACGTATAGGAACAGAAACCATTGAAGATGGAGGCAGTAATATTTTGCGGTTTAATGCCAGTTTAATTCCTGATCAAAATAACGTTATGAGTCTGGGGAATTCATCCTTGCGTTGGACTGGCCTTTGGGCTACTGACGGCACCATTAATACGTCTGATAGACGTGAAAAGAAAGATATTAAAACATTAAACTATGGCTTGAATGAAGTATTACAAATGAATCCCGTAAGTTTCAAATGGAAGGATAGAATAGATCAAGACACCAAACTTGGATTAATTGCTCAGGATGTATTAGAACTTATTCCTGAAGTGGTCAAAACCCATACCTGGGAACCTATTTCAGAAGAGAACGACACGTTACAAAAAGTAAAACTCGACAGACTTGGTGTGTATTATTCTGATTTAATTCCTGTACTTATCAATGCCATAAAAGAACAAAATAAAGAAATTGAAGCCCTAAAAAAGGCACTTAAAACACAAAAATCCTTAGAAGATAGAATCTCAAGTCTAGAGCAGAAAATTAGTCACTAGAATTGAACACACTTAGGTTTAAAATATGAACGCATTATTGTAACTTTGTTAGATGCGTTTCAAAGTACAATCCGAATTCAAACCCACAGGAGATCAACCTGAGGCAATAAAACAATTGGTTAACGGTATCGAATCTAACGAAACCTATCAAACCTTGTTAGGTGTCACAGGATCTGGTAAAACCTTTACAGTGGCTAATGTGATTCAAGAAGTACAGCGACCAACCTTAGTATTAGCCCACAATAAAACTCTGGCTGCACAATTGTATTCAGAGTTTAAACAGTTTTTTCCAGACAATGCTGTTGAGTACTTTGTCTCCTATTATGATTACTATCAACCTGAGGCCTATATTCCAGTGTCTGGTGTATATATCGAAAAAGATTTATCGATTAATGAGGAAATTGAGAAGATGCGTTTAAGTACAACGTCTTCCCTATTGTCTGGTCGGCGTGATGTGATCGTCGTAGCATCGGTATCCTGTTTGTATGGTATTGGAAATCCGGTTGAATTTCAGAAAAACGTTATCTCACTAGAAGTCGATCAGGAAATTTCTAGAACCGAACTCTTACATAAATTGGTGCAAAGTCTGTACTCAAGAACAGAAGCAGATTTTAATCATGGAAATTTTAGAATAAAAGGTGATACCGTTGATGTATTTCCAAGTTATGCAGATGATGCCTTTCGAATCCATTTCTTTGGTGATGAGATTGAAGATATTGAGCAGTTTAATATTCAAACTAATGAGGTGATTGAACATTATGACCGATTGAATATTTATCCTGCCAATATGTTTGTGACCTCTCCTGATATTTTACAAAATGCTATTAAAGATATTCAGGATGATTTGGTCAAACAGCACGATTATTTCAAGGAGATAGGAAAACATTTAGAGGCAAAACGTTTAAAAGAGCGTACCGAATTTGATTTGGAAATGATTCGCGAGTTAGGCTATTGCTCTGGGATTGAAAACTATTCAAGATACTTAGATGGTCGTGAGCCTGGCACAAGACCATTCTGCTTATTAGATTATTTTCCAGACGATTATTTGATGGTTGTAGATGAAAGTCACGTGACCATTTCTCAAGTACATGCTATGTATGGTGGTGACCGAAGCCGGAAAGAGAATTTGGTGGAATACGGATTTAGATTACCTGCAGCTATGGATAATCGACCTTTAAAATTTGAAGAGTTCGAGGCTTTGCAAAATCAAGTCATTTATGTGAGTGCAACACCTGCAGATTATGAGCTTCAGAAAACAGATGGCGTTTATGTGGAGCAGGTCATTAGACCAACAGGATTATTAGATCCGGTAATCGAAGTGCGCCCAAGCTTAAATCAGATCGATGACCTTATAGAGGAAATACAACAGCGTGTTGAAAAGGATGAACGTACTTTGGTAACCACATTGACCAAACGTATGGCTGAGGAACTTACTAAATATCTAGATCGTATTCAGATTAGATGTCGCTATATTCATAGTGATGTTGATACTTTAGAACGTGTAGAGATTATGCAAGACCTTAGAAAAGGATTGTTTGATGTCTTAGTTGGTGTGAATTTACTTCGTGAAGGTTTAGATCTACCTGAAGTATCATTGGTCGCTATTTTAGATGCCGATAAAGAAGGTTTTTTACGTTCGACACGTTCATTGACACAAACTGTAGGTAGAGCTGCGAGAAACTTAAATGGTAAAGCAATCATGTATGCTGACAAGATTACTAGAAGTATGCAAAAGACCATAGATGAGACCGAATACAGGCGTGAAAAGCAAATTGCGTATAATACTAAACACAAGATCACACCTAAAGCCTTAAATAAGAGTTTAGATAATGCCTTATCTAAAAATTCTGTAAGTACCTATAGCTATGAATTAGAAGCAGCTAGAGCTGCAGAGCCTGAAAGCGAATATTTAACTAAAAGTCAGTTAGAAAAGAAAATACGTGAAAAGCGTAAATTAATGGAACAAGCTGCAAAAGCCCTCGACTTTATTATTGCTGCACAGTTACGGGATGATATTAAAGGGTATCAAGAAAAATTAGAAAAGCTTAAAGTCTCTTAATTATACTGAACTTTAAAGATATCAATTAAAAAGTCTGGTGGTACAATTTTATTTGGAAAACTGTCCATAAGATCTAAAACACGATTAATCGACTCATGACTTAATCCCATTCGCAATCCGAAATTATGAAGTTTCACTAATTCTTTATTAGAAATTTGACTGTCTAGGTTCATTAATAAGACCAATCTATGGAATTGAACAATGCGTTCGCTATGCGATTTTAGATGTACATAGGTTACAGGATGATCAAAAAGGTAATCGAAGTCTTCTTTAGAGATTTCCAATTGTTTAGCAATGCTTGCAAGAAATTTATATTCGATTGCTTTTATATTTTCGTCTGTCTGTGCAAAGGCTATCATCTCCGATAGCAAACTTAATTTCTCAACACGATTTATCATAGCAGAGGGATTCATGATTTTTACTTTTATAAATTTAAAAGGTTTGTTTAGGTTATAATCCTGCATATTTTGTAAGTCATCGAAAAATAAAGTGTAATTCGTCGTTCTTTTCCTACTTTCATACGCAAAAAGAATGTAAATAATTGATTGTCAGAAAGTTAAAAACAACGTGCAGTTCATCGATTTTTTCACTTTCAAAACATATTATCGATGAACGGTATGGTCGCTATTTCTCAAATTTTGTGTACATTCGTTTTATTCAATCAAGACATGAAAAAGACCGCCTTAATTTTATTTTTTCTGCTACATATTAGTCTGATTTGTAGTGCTCAAAGTACGGCTTCAAAACAAGTCTCTACATTTAGTATTGAAGCGCCTCAATTAAAAACACATAAAACCATTTGGGTCTATACACCAAAATCATATTCGGATTCTGAAAAAAAATATCCAGTACTATATATGTTTGATGCTCAGAATTTATTTGATGCTGAGACTTCTTATGTTGGCGAATGGAAAATTGATGAGTACTTAGACACTTTAAATGATAAAGAGGTTATTATAGTGGGTATCGAACATGGTAACGAAAAACGTTTAGAAGAATTAACACCGTATCCTCATGAAGACTATGGTGGTGGAAAAGGAGACACTTTTATACAGTTTATCATCAATACGGTAAAACCACATATAGATGTCACCTATAGAACAAAACCAGATGTCAAGAACACAGGAATTTTTGGTGCGTCTCTAGGAGGATTAATGGCATTTTATGCTACTATAAAATATCCTGAAACATTTAGTATGGCTGGTGTGTTCTCACCGTCGTTTTGGGTGAGTGACAAGATCTACGAATTAGCTAACACAACAGAAATTTCTAGTAACTCTAAATTTTTCTTTTTGGTAGGAGACAAAGAAGGAGACTCTATGGTACCAGACCAAGAAAAAATGGTGGCACTCCTTTTAAATAAAGGTGTAAAAACAGAACAAATTCAGAATAAAATAATTGAAGGAGGTGAGCATAATGAAGCGCTATGGAGTTCTAATTTCCCTGAGGCATTTCAATGGTTAACTAATGATTAATAGCTATTACTATGACTAATAACGATATATTTAAAAAACTAAGAGTCGCTCATAAGTTACGTGATGATGACATTATTAAAATTTTAGAGCTGGTAGATTTTAGAGTTTCAAAAAGTGAACTTAATGCTCTTTTTAGACGAGAAGATCATCCAAACTATATGGAATGTGGTGACCAAATTCTAAGAAACTTCCTCAATGGATTAATTATTCATTTGCGTGGTCCAATGCCAAAACCGCAAAAAAAGAAGCCTTAAATTATCATTATCGTAAAAATGATTAAAGTCAGTTAATTCTTCAGAATTGTATACTAACTTGCCTATCTCTAATGTCCTATTATGTTTGAAATTTCTTCAGTAAAAAAAGTGCTTCCGAATATTTCAGAAGCAGAAATTAAAGCCCTCAATACAAAGTATAAACCGCTTTCTGCCACAGAGCGCATTCAGCAATTATACAAAGATTTTGATATTTCGGAAGTGATGCTAACAAGTTCATTTGCAGCAACATCAGCATTTCTACTTAAGTTGTTTTCAGAAGTTAATAAGAAACAAGAGGTTTTCTTTATAGATACTGGTTATCACTTTGAAGATACCTTAAGGTACAAAGAAGAACTAACCAAGCGTTATGGGTTGAATGTCTCATCTATAAGTGCTTTAAAAGAAGAACATGAATTCACTTCTAAAGACAAAACCTGGACCAAGAATCCAGATTTTTGTTGTTCAATAAATAAAGTTAAGCCTTTAGATGTTATCAAGAATAAATATAAGGTTTGGGTATCTGGTTTAATGGAATGGCAAAGTGATCATCGAGCGAGTTTAGATATTTTTGAGCTACGTGGTGAGATTCTAAAGTTTTATCCGTTACTTGATATCTCTAAAGACAAGCGTGATGCTTACATTAAGGAACATGATTTACCATTTCATCCATTGGTAGCCAAAGGGTATCACTCCATTGGATGTAAACATTGTACGGTTCCTGGCGAAGATCGTAATGGTCGTTGGAACAATAATCCAAAAACGGAATGCGGATTGCATTTATAATTAATAATGAATTCCAAACACGTCTATATTATACTCGCTCTACTCGTTTCTTTTATAACTAGTGCACAAATTACAGTTATAGATTGTGACAATTCTAAGCTAACGTATGATAAAGCACATGTTAAATTACTACATACCTTGATGGATAGTGCTAAAATATCTAAAGGTGGTGTTAAGATAACCTTGGAACAACAGTTCTTTTGTGTAATGCCTAACTCTTTTGATAAGATGTTAGATTTATTATTTCTAGACTCAACAATAATTCATAACAAAGTTAAAGAAAGTGGCGGTCCTCCTCCAAAGTTTCATTTAGATCATCCTTGGGTGAGTTTTTTGAGTGAGATTAATTGTATTGAATCTAACCAATACTACAACAAATACATCGATATGTGTATTGATGGCTTTTATGGCGCCGATGATATTAGAAACGGGTTTGTGATCTACAAACGCTTTGAAACGGATACAGAAGCCTTTTGCAAAGCCTTAGCAAAAAGAAATGATAGTGAGATAAAAAGTGTTTTTTGGTTTATATTTGATAGCTCACATCCTGAAAATGAGTTTAATCAGGAACTTTATGACAAGATATATCCACTGATTTATAAAGAAAATAAAAAACTCGCTCTGCTCATGAAGTCAACACTTGAGCGCTTAATAAAAGAAAAAAGGCATTAAAAAAAAGCGTCCAAATCTTGAACGCTTTTACATAAACTAAAATCTCTAGTTATCTTTTCTTTGTAAGTGTTACAGGAAATTTAAACCTTCGTTGATAACTAATAACTTCCTTAGATAATTTTTTGTAATTCAAACGGTTTTTAATAAAACTATCAAAAGCTTTATTTTTTGTGTCTACAGATAAGACAACCATTTCGTTGTTCTCGTTAATCGTGATTTCTACATCGGCAGTTAAGCCTTCAGGAAATTCAAACGATGGATTTTTCAATAATTTACTGATTGTTTCTTCAACTGGATTTGGTTCGACAGTCTTGATAGGATCTGTGCTTGCAGAAAGCGCACTACTAAACGTAATTGCTACGACTAGTACTAACATTTTTAATGTTTTCATGATTAATTGTTTTTTAGATTGATACTTAAAAGACTGATGAAATGATAAGATGTTACAAGAAAGCAGTAAGAATTAACAGTGTTTAACGTTGATTGGCAGTTTATTAACATTAATTCATAAAAAAGGCCCTCAAACTTGAGAGCCCTTTATTCTAACATCTAGAACTGTTTAGTTAGATGCTAACATCGTTTTATCTATAGAGTTAAGATTTAAGCTAGTAATATAATTAGCTAATAGTTTTAAATGATCTTTCTTATCTTTTTTAAGTTTATTCTTCTTAATAAATGCTAGTATCAGTTTGGCATTCTCAGGAAAATCTTTTTTAATCGTTTTCTTTTTTGTACTCAAAGCTACTAGTTTATCATCATGCATAATATAAAATTGCTCTGACTTCTTAAGCTTTATTTTATTTTTAGAGCGCTTATTAATGATATGTGTATACACATCTCGCTTCAATAGTTCATAACCATTAACATCTGTATCTAGTAAAAAATAATTTAGTGCTTCATAGCCTTTATCATCTGTATAAGATTTAACAATATAGGTTTGGTTTGTATCTAAAAAAGTGATTTCTACATTCTCAGTTTTAATCAAGTTATAGATGTTGTCTTGGTCTTTTATTTCTACCTTATCAAAAATTGGATTGTATCGCGCCGAGAAGATATTTGGTAATCCATTTATAAATATTCTAGCTCTTCGCCATCTGGCATCTAAAGAACGGTCTAAACTAAAATTACGATGATCTATTGCTCTGAAGTTCCTACCATAGCCATTATATATTGTATTGAGACCAAACAGATCTCCTAATGACTGATAACTTGGTGATAACCCAATTCCAGTAATTCTTGCTATAGGACCAGCATTAGGGTTATCATTATTAACTCTAAAAACTGTCGAACCACCTCCATCTAACTGTGCTACACTAATGTTTACTGTAAACATACAAAGTGCTAAAATTGTAATTTTTTTCATACCCTTATATTTTAATGTTAATAAGAAATTAACAATCAAATTTTATGCCAGAATTCTCTTACTAAAGATACAAAAAAAGCTCTCAAATTTGAGAGCTTTTTATAGCAATCGATTCTGTTTTATTTATTTTGAAGCGACTAACGTGCCGTCACTCGTATTGTCCTGAATGCTAGCAACATAATTAGCCAACACCTTTAAGTTAGTTTCCTTATTACCTTTAATTTTATTGTCTTTTATAAAAGCTAAAATCAGTTCTGATTGCCTAGGAAAATCTTTCTTAATATCTTTTTTCTTGGTAGACAAGCTGACTAGACTTCTATAATTATTTAGGATATAGTAGTTTTCAACCTTTTTTAATTTAGCAGGTTTATCTGCACCGTATGCACTTGAAGCTACTTTAGCTTTCGTATACTTATAGTCTACTTTTTTAAGTAATTTACTATCATTAGAGTTCCCGTTAAAAACGAAATAATCAATAACAGTGTCACCATTAGTATCAATATGTGAAATTGCTCGATAGGTTTGGTTAGTTGCTATAAAAGTCAACTTTAAATTATCTGTTTTCACGATATTATAAATCTTTTCACCATTCTTTATTTGTAATGCATTAGTCATTGGGTTGTAACGAGCTAAAACAATAGTTGGTGCGGCATTGATTGAAATTCTAGCATTTTGAAATGATGCTTGAGGAATATGGCTTAAATTTTCAAAGCTTTGATTTGGCAAGTACCCTCTAATGTTTTGGATTTCCAATTTGACATCGGTAGGATTAGCACTGGTAATATCTCGAGTATTAATACCGCCACGTATACATTCGACACCTTCTGCTGCTTGTCCAGTACTTAGATTTACAGTGAACACACAAATGATAAGAAGAAAAAGATTTTTCATAATAGTTGATTTTTAGATTAATAACCTCATCAAGTTATTAAAATTTTGTTAAAACGAAAAGTCTTACTCTCTGAAAATTAAATATTTAACACTTAACTATTTTAGAAAATTGAAAACATTACAACCTAAAAATCAACTACATTTAATTCAAATGATAGCATAAAAAAACTCCTATGTGATTATCACATAGGAGTTTTATATGGTATTTATAAATTGTTTTAAGCTAGAACAGTCTGAACTTTATCTGCTGCTTCTTGAAATTCTGTAGCACTCATCACATCTAGACCAGAATTATCAATTAATTCTTTCGCGATGTCTGCATTAGTTCCTTGCAAACGCACAATGATTGGTACATTGATTGTTCCCATATTTTTATAAGCATCAATAACACCTTGAGCAACACGATCACAACGAACGATACCTCCAAAGATGTTAATTAAGATCGCTTTTACTGCTGGGTCTTTCAAAATAATTTGGAACGCAGCTTCAACACGAGCAGCATCTGCTGTACCACCAACATCTAAGAAGTTTGCTGGCTCTCCTCCTGCTTGTTTAATTAAATCCATAGTGGCCATTGCCAATCCTGCTCCATTTACCATACAACCTACATTTCCGTCAAGATCAACATAGTTTAGACCTTTCTCTCCCGCTTCAACCTCTATTGGATTCTCTTCACGTAAATCACGTAGTGCAGCTAAATCTTTATGTCTAAATAAAGCATTATCATCTAAAGACACTTTAGCATCTACCGCCATAATTTTATCATCACTAGTTTTTAAAACTGGGTTGATTTCGAATAAAGAAGAATCAGATTTCACATAAGCCGTATATAAGGCTGTAACGAATTTTGTCATATCCTTGAAAGCTGCACCAGATAATCCTAAGTTAAATGCCACTTTACGTGCCTGAAATGGTAAAATTCCAGTTGCTGGGTCAATCTCTTCTGTAAATATCAAGTGTGGTGTTTCTTCTGCAACAGTTTCAATATCCATTCCACCTTCTGTAGAATACATAATCATGTTACGTCCGTTACTACGATTTAATAACACAGACATGTAATACTCTTCAGGTTCTGAATCTCCAGGATAGTATACGTCTTCAGCAACTAATACTTGATGTACATGTTTTCCTTCAGCAGATGTTTGAGGTGTCACCAAATCCATTCCAATAATTTGACCAGCTATAGTTTTAACATCATCTAAGCTTTTAGCCAATTTAACGCCTCCACCTTTTCCACGACCACCTGCGTGAACTTGTGCTTTAATTACGTGCCAACCTGTACCAGTTTCTTCAGTTAATTTCTTAGCTGCTTCAACTGCTTCATCAGCATTTTGTGCTACAATACCACGTTGAATACGTACGCCAAAACTGCTTAATAATTCTTTTCCTTGATATTCGTGTAAATTCATTTGGTTTAGAAATTTATGGTTTGTCTTCGTTTCATTTTCGAAGTCATTTTTTACGACCACAAAAGTAAACATACTAAAAGTTTTTACCAATAGTTTTTAATATTGATTTATGAGCTTACTAATTCAATAAATAGCACGTCTTCATTATCAATTTTATTTTATTTAATTATTTTAATCTTTTAAACGCTTAATTACAGAAAATGCTTTATCAACCAAATGATCTTCAACTACAATGGTAAACTCATTAGTTGTAGAAACGACCTCATATAAAGTAATATTCTCCCACGCTAAATGCTTAAAGATTTGATAATACAATCCTGCAATTTTCGAATTACCTTTTGGTAAATAAATACTAATTGCTGATAATTTATCTTGCAACCCAATTTGCACTTCATTTTTAAAGGTTTTTAAAATACTTTCCTTTTCGGAAGTTGATATGATGATATTACTTTCTAAAACACCACGCGTAAACGCATAGAAAATATGATGATTTACACTAATTTTTTCTAAAATTTGCGAATGACTATGAATTAAAGTTTTTGAATTTTGGAATGTAAAATCACTCAAATTTGAGCGCACTGTGATATCTCCTAAGTTTTTAAAAATCTTCTTTAAACGAATAGAGTTTTCTAGATTAAAAGGTTGTTGGTAACGTCGCAATGCCATCATTATCGCACCATCTTTTACCGGTTTACGCAACATCTCAGAAATAGGTTTATTTAGCTCTTTAGCTAAAGCTGAAAAATTAATGATTTGTCGTGATAAGCCTTCTTCTAAAAAAGGGCTCGATACAATGATATCTTGTACACAAGAAGCTATAGTTTTCAATTTGTTAACTATTTAACATTTTGTGTAAAATTAGCAATATTTTTTTATTTATATGTTTTAACTAAGGATTACATCTATTTTTGATCCTTCAAGCACATTGATTATAAGATTTAAAACGAATGAAACACAACACTTTATTACTGATTGCAAAGGACTTTGGAAGTCCGGTTTACGTATATGATGCCGAGAAAATAAAGTCTCAGTATAAACGATTAACATCAGCTTTTGGTAAAGTCAAACAGTTAAAGTTAAACTATGCGGTTAAAGCGCTATCTAATGTCTCGGTTTTAAAATTATTTAATCAATTAGGCTCAGGATTGGATACTGTTTCTATCCAAGAAGTACAGTTAGGACTTAAAGCTGGGTTTCAACCAGAGCAGATTATTTTCACTCCTAATGGTGTATCACTTGCTGAAATAGAAAAAGCGGCAAGTCTTGGTGTACAAATTAATATTGATAACCTTTCGGTATTGGAACAATTTGGAACTAAGCATCCCAAAATACCTGTTTGCATTCGTATCAATCCGCATGTGATGGCAGGTGGAAACACGAACATTTCCGTAGGACATATTGATAGTAAGTTTGGCATTTCTATTCATCAAATTCCTCATTTACTAAGAATTGTTGAAAATACTCAAATGACCATTAATGGCATTCATATGCACACTGGAAGTGACATTCTAGATATTGATGTCTTTTTGTATGCCAGTGAAATTTTATTTGATACTGCAAAAAACTTTAAAAATCTTGACTTTATCGATTTTGGATCTGGATTTAAAGTCCCATATAAAACAGGTGATATAGAGACTAATGTAGAAGAGCTCGGAGAAAAGTTATCTAAGCGTTTTAATCAATTTTGTAAAAACTATGGTAAGCAGCTTACTTTGGCTTTTGAACCTGGCAAATTCTTAGTGAGTGAAGCTGGTTATTTTTTAACACGAGTAAATGTAGTTAAGCAAACTACATCAACTGTTTTTGCCCAAGTCGACTCTGGTTTTAACCATTTAATACGACCTATGCTTTATGGGTCTCAGCATGAGATTATTAATATTTCTAATCCAAATGGTCGGGAACGCTTTTATTCGGTTGTAGGTTATATTTGTGAAACAGATACTTTTGCCAATAACAGACGTATAAATGAAATTACTGAAGATGATATCCTAGCCTTTAAAAATGCTGGAGCGTATTGCTATTCTATGGCATCAAATTACAACTCTAGATATCGTCCGGCTGAAGTTTTATGGTATAACAAAAAAGCACATTTAATTAGAAAGCGGGAAACCTTTGATGATATTTTACAAAATCAAGTCGCCATAGACTTATAATACTTAGCGCAGGGGATTTGTCTTGCGCTTTTATAGTTTAATTAGTAACTTCTATTTGTTGCGATATTAGATCTTGACTATTTACAATTCCCTCAATATATAATGTCATAGGGGTTTTAGTATTTAGAACTTTAAAAGACAGCTCTCCATTAGCATCAAATCTAGCATTAGGAATCCAATCGATCACGCCATATTCTTTAAAAAATTTAGAATCAAACAAGCTATACTTTGGCACATAGAAACGTTTAGGTGTAGTATAGGTTAACGGAATATTGTATTGCGTAAAAGACACCTTAGTCTTTACTTTAAATTTCTTAAACGGATCTGTATATATTTTTATAATACCTGCAGCACCTCTAATACCTCCACCGATGCCTCCTTTATTGACTTCTACATAATCAACAACTTCCATACTAAACTTATATAGAACATCTAAATCTACTAAAATAACATCGTCTAAGTATATTAATGGAACATCTGTTGCATTTATTGAAGGTCTATTTAAGGCCGTAATTCTGAATCTAGAAGACTCTTGAGTACTTTCATTTACAAACATAGTTTCATCTACCAGAAAACCACGTTCACTAATAAACTGAGCAAAAGTTTTATAAAACTGTCTTTCATGTTCTCCAAAATCTATCACTTTTCCCAAGGTTTGATTTTGCAATTTTTCAATCCTTGTGTATTTCTTTTTTGCATAGAGTTTTACCTCATCTAAGGCTTCTATATCGTCAAACTTGAAGTCACTGGTACCTGAAGTTGCATATTGATTAGCTCTAAGTGTAGTTTTTGGTTGATATGCCGTTTGGAAATCAATAATCTTAGACGGTGAAAATTGTAAGACTACATTTGACCGACCAACATTTCCATTACGTTTCGTTTCGCCTATTCTAATAGTTTCATCATCTAACGGAAAAAAGCCTCGCTTTTCAAATGATTTTTGACCTTCTGATAAGGACAATATCTCCGAACCAGTATTAATATTAGGGTAAATTAATAAACTCTTACCACTGCTCGTATTAGCATTAATTGTATAGCTGATACCAACTTCAAAATCATAAACGGGCTCTGGAGGTGCATTGAAAATGGTCGTCCAATCATAACTACTCCATCCTTGAGTAAGTAGTAGGTTATCTAATTCGTATTTCTTCTTCTCCGTAATATCTGTAAAATAGTAGGACGCTTGTTCTACCGCACTTTTTAAATATGGCTGAAGATAGGTAGCTGATATGATATTTTGATGATGTGCATAGCTTCTAGTTTCTGAAGGTAATACTGAAATGCTCAAATTTTGAAATAACTGCGTATCTATAGTTGGTAGCTTAAGTGTAATTTCTAAGCTATCATTTTGTATCTGATTTACCGATGCTTTTGTAACTGCATTTAAAGGTAATCCTTCAAAATTAAAATACAAGCGTTCTGCTATAGGCCTATCGTCTTCATCAAAAAGTGTGAATATATTCACACCTTTATACAGGTAATTTAAGTCTACAGCAGTTATGGACTCTTTGGCTCCGTTGAGACTTAATATCGCTTCAGTAGCATTTGCACCATTGTGGATAACAAGTTTAAAGTTTTTATTTCCAAAGTTTTCTAATCCGATATCATTTGTTTTAAGGGCCACACCTATACTGTTAGGCGTTGTAATATCTTTAATAGAAAGCAAGATTCCTGTTCTTTCAGGTTGTTCTAATTTAGAAACTACTTTACTATCATTATAAAAATATTCCAAACTATAATCCTCACCTTCAGTAGGAAATAATAAAAACTGACCTATCCCAAATTTATTCAATGTTGTAGACGTTAACACATCGCCATTCTTATTAAGAATATCAATTTTTAAATTAGGCACTCCTAAACCTAATTTATCTTTGGCGATTACACCCACAACATTCAAAGTCTCAGATAATAAATGACCACTTTCAGGAAGCACTTGTATATCAATGGTCTTATCTACATCTATTGGTTTGTCATTAACTTTATCTTCTGGGTTTATCACGTTAAATTTTTCTAAGAAATACGTATGCTCATTGTTAAAGTTTCTTGACCAATTGGTATACGCTTTAAATTGATATTCTCCACTAGCAAATGTACTATCTATCATAAAATCACCTCTAGACACACCTTGATTCATCATAACAAGTTTCTCACGAAGTACCTTATCGTTTTTATCTAAAATTTGGCAATATAAATTTGCTGTATTTGTTGAAGGTTGCTTGATATCCTTGAGAAATACATAAGCATTAAAGCCCAACATCTCTCCTGTGATGTAGATCGTCTTATTAAAATGCACATAGATCTGCTCCCTTGAAAGATCGGCAAAATCTTCATAGGCATCTATAATCTCACTGGTATCTTGAGAAAAGCCAATGTTACAAGACAGAAATAGAAATAATAATAGGTGGATATTAGTCTTCATCTTATCAATTATTGGTGTTTTTTAGAGGTGTATTCATCCAATAGTCATCATTAGATTCTAACGAATTTACTTCTGCTTCAGATAAGGGTTTATATTTCATAATAAACTTCAAATTTTTAGGCTTGATCTTATTTTCAAAGACATCCTGAGCAAAAAACTCTCTAAATTGATACGCTTCAATTTTTGGTGATCTCAGTATTCTTCTATTAGCGACATCGTAAATATTTTTAACACGATAATCAAATTCACTCATATTGGTATTTTCATCAATTGTCTCAGGCAGGCTCCAATCGGCTATTGTAATCTTGACAGTTTGCTGATCGACAATTTCGGCTTTCTTTACCAGTAATTTTCGCTTCTGGTATTTGAATCTAAAATCTTTCCTATCTACTGTAGTCGTATCTAACTTATTATTAAACTTCATATAGAAAGCCTGTTCATATACATTAAAATCTATACTTTGCACATCAAATACAAACTTATTACTTACAATGAATCGGTTATTGAAAGTGATATAATTTAAATACATAAAATCACCTTTGGGTTTGTACTCAATAACCACTTCAAAAAGAGGATTTACATTATTAGTTTCAAGAACCCTATACTCTAATTTATGAATTGCAAAATTATCTTTTGCAATAAAAATCTTCCCGCTTGCTCTATGACCGCTACCTACCAAACCACTTTTAGCCTTAAAAGAAATTTCATAAATAATATCATCATTAAGATAAACTTTATGCAAAGTTTCAAATTCGTGATTCTCTAAAAATTTACGCTTAAAAACATAAACAAAAGAAAAACTAAGGTGTTCAAAATTTCGTATTGGATTATGAACATTTAATATCCCCAATTCGTTACCTCCTTGACCAGACAAGGTTGTATTTTTGATATATTTTGAATCACCATCATAGGCAATTAATAAAGAAGAATCTCTAGAGAACTCTTTATTTTCTTTGTAACTTAATATAGCACTCTCATTGTACGCATTCATCATTATATCTGTTTGAAAACCGGCGTCGTATGATTCTATAATAGCTTCATTTAAATTATAATAATCACCACGAACAATCTGGTAATCTCTGTAATAACCTACGGAAGAATATGGCTTAGTTGGATAGTTAAGTGTTATACTAGCTATAGCTTTCTTTACTAAGGTGTAGGCATCTAAATCACTGCTTGACGTTTTCTTTCCTTGTATGACGACTTGACCTAGGGCTTCAATTTTCGGATTAAGATATATAGTATTAATACTTTTATCTTTTAACAAAGTTGCCTCTATAATTTTAGTTTCATACCCTAAACAAGAAATAATTAAAGTGTCTTTAATTGCTTTGTATCGATAAGGAATTCTAAAATCACCATCGACATTTGCCACAATACCTTTACCACTACTTTTAAACTGGATGGTAGCATATGGTACAGTATAATTGGTTTTTGTTTCAACAAGTTTGCAGAAAATTTCTTCAACACCTTGTGAAAAACAAAGCGAAGAAGCAAATAGAAGAATGCTTAATATCGTGAACTTTCTTATCAAATTCATAGGCTTATAAATCTCTATAAAAAACCAAACCATTTTTGTTTTCGTCATAAATACCAAATTCACGAGTTCCCCAAGTTGTATCGCTCAAGTTCGTATTTTGATGGAAAACGGCTGTAGTTTTGTATTCTTCAAATAAAGCATCAACCTCATCAACATAAATTCTCAATAATACACTATCCATTCCTTCTGTCCAATCATTTTCATCATGCCATTGTAAATGTATTTCGATGCCATCTCTTATAACACCTGCATAACCAGGATGGTCTCCAACATCTTTAAAAGCCAGTTTAAATCCGAGTTTATTTACATAATAATTTACGGCGTCCATAACATGTCGCACCGGAAGTACAGGATGAATTTGTTTTAAAAAGGCCTTACTCATCAGTCTTTTTTACTTTACCTGTAAAATGATTTATTTTTGGGTTTATTGGATTTCCTGTGACTCTTCTAAACGAAGCTAATTGTCCACAATGCCATATGGCATCAGCTATCGGACCATTAACTTGATTCCAAAACGGAATTTCATTTTCTCCAAATATGATCTTATACTGAGAAATATCATCACTATCTCTAAGGATATCGGCAGCTGTTTTTAAATTGATTAGGGTTTGTTTGCGTTTATCTTCATAACTCATTGCCGATTTATCGACTCTACTATTTGGTTTTTTTAATGTAGAGTTAACTACGATATACGATAGGTCTAAAATATGATCTATAGTTTCTTCAGAAGAACGCACCTCTTCACTTGGTCGGTAAGTTAAATCTTTTTCTGTAAGACCTTCACTAGACCAATAAAACCTAAATCCAAGTCCGTCAATCATTCTTGCGGCCATAGTTCCTGCCGTAAATTCTTTAGAATATTCCGGAACTTCATAGTATGGTAATTTTTCTTCTGAAGTATCTTGAGCATAACTGATAGAACTCAAAATTAATGCGATAAAAAGTATCGTGTTTTTCATGTATACATATATTTGGTTGAATAATAAGATCTGTTATTAAAATTAAGATAATCTATTTAGATAGAAAAGCTTAATCTCTTAACTCTTCTGTATTAGAAATAGTTTGAGTGCCATATTTATCAATGAGATAAATCAACGCGGTCATAGACGCTGCGCCTAACTCTAACTCTCTTTTGTTCACATGCTCAAAGGTATCATTACTAGCATGATGATGGTCAAAATAGCGTTGAGAATCTGGTCGTAATCCAGCTAAAACTATGGTGTCATCTTTTAGAGGGCTAATATCTGCGCCACTGTAACCCTCTTCGAAGTAATGAATTAAATAGGGCTTAAAAAGCGATCGCCATCCCTGTATTTTGGCTAACATCGCTTCATTACATTGAAAGCTAAAACCTCTTGGTGTAAATCCTCCAGAATCACTTTCTAAAGCAAATACATGATTTTCATTTTTTTGTTTTGCAACCTCAGCATATTTTCTTCCTCCGCGTAATCCATTTTCTTCATTCATAAACAATACAGCTCGAATTGTACGTTTTGGGCGAATACCACTTTCTTTTAATAAGCGTAAAACATCCATAGATTGAACTACACCAGCACCATCATCATGAGAACCATCTCCTAAATCCCAAGAATCTAGATGACCACCAACAACGATGATTTCATTTGGGAACTCACTACCTGTAATTTCACCGATAACGTTATACGATTGTACATCAGGTAATTGCTTACAGTTTTGACTAAAAAAGAAATTAAGATTTTTATTAAGTGCCAACATTCCACTTAGTAACTCGGCATCGTTTGTACTAATAGCTGCAGATGGAATTCGTTGACTTAAAGGAAGATCACCATAGCCCATGCTTCCAGTATGTGGATAATCATCCAATCTTAGATTCAGTGAGCGAACAATAGTTCCAACCGCTCCATATTTGGCCGCTTCAGCAGCTCCAGCGTAACGTTCTACAGAGCAACCACCATAAGCTTCGAATGTATTAATTAAATCGGCCTGCATTGGTCTGTTGATGAAAACAATCTTACCTCTTATCTTTTCCACGCCTAGAGCCTCTAGGTCTTTATAAGTTTTGACTTCAATTATTTTAGCCTTCACACCTCCATTTGGCGTTGCAACAGATCCTCCAAGCGCACAAATATTGACATTTGTAGTTACTCCAGGTGAAGTTTCAATATAAGCGAATTCTGGAGCTCCTCTCACCCAGCGTGGTACCATAACAGGTTGTAACCAAACTTTATCTAAGCCTAATTTTTCAAATTCTTCCTTTGTATACTGAACCGCTTTTTCGGCATTTAATGACCCCGAAAGACGGCCTCCTATTTGATTAGATAAATGGTCTAACCACTGGTAACTCATTCCGTTAGTTAAAGAATTAGAATAGATTTTTTTTAAGTTTTCAGCATCAGTTTGCGCTGAAATTTGAAAAGCAACAAAAAGTAAGAGAATAGTAATAAATCGCTTCATGTGATGGTGTTTTACATTGAAGCTTAAATATACTATTTTAAATAATGACCATTAAAAAAGAAATCATAAAAAACTACTCATTTTTCAACTCATCGATATAGGTGTCTAGATTTGCTTTTATTTTGGCATCTAGCTCAGGTTCAATTATATCCTTATACTGAATTAGAGTGTCATATAGAATTCTTGCAACAATATAGCGCGCTATTGGCTTATCATCGGCTGGAATGGTATACCAAGGTGCATGATCATTAGATGTTCTATTTAAAGCATCCTCATAACATCTCTGATAATCATCCCAGAGCTTGCGTTCTCTAAGATCACCTGGTGAAAACTTCCAATGTTTATCCGCTTTACGTAAACGACGTAATAGTCTGTTTTTTTGTTCATCTTTAGAAAGATGTAGGAAGAATTTAAAAATTATAGTACCGTTGTCTGCAATGTGTTTTTCAAAATCATTAATTTGATCAAATCGCTTATCCCAAAAGGCATCATTAACATCATCAATAGAATGCACATCAGGTAAGTTCTCTCCTAAAATATATCCCGGATGAACTCTAGTTACCAACACATTTTCATAATGTGTTCTATTAAAGATGCCAAACTTTCCACGAGCTGGAAGTGCGATATAATGTCGCCATAAATAGTCATGATTTAATTCTAATTCGGTAGGAACCTTAAAACTATGGACCACAATTCCTCTTGTATTAAAATCTTTAAACACCTCTCTAATCATACTATCTTTACCAGCGGTGTCCATACCTTGAATACAAATCAAAACAGCATATTTACCATGTGCATAAATGGTGTTTTGAAAATCGCCAAGTTTTTCTCTAACCTCTTCTAATTCGCTTTCAATTGTCTTCTTATCTGCCTTAAGATCAAACTGAGTGGAGGTATCTTTTAATTGAATTTTTTCGGTAACTTTAAATTGATTTATGTCAATCTTTTTCATTGTAATACTATTTAGATGCAAATAATTTTACATCGTTCTCACTTACTTCCTTTTCTCCAAGAATAATCAAACGTTCTACAACATTGCGCAATTCACGAATGTTACCAGTCCAATCATACTCTTGAAGACGTTTAATTGCTTTATCTGAAAATTCTTTTTTTGCAGTTCCTTGTTCCTCGGCAATCTTTGATGAAAAATGGTTTACAAGTAATGGAATATCCTCTCGTCTATCATTGAGTGCTGGTACTTTGATTAAAATCACAGCTAACCTATGGTATAAATCTTCTCGAAATCTACCTTCGGAAATTTCAGTTTTTAAATTTTTATTTGTGGCAGCTACAACACGTACATCAACCTTAATATCTTTATCATTACCTACACGTTGAATCTTGTTTTCTTGCAAAGCACGTAATACTTTTGCTTGTGCAGAAAGACTCATGTCTCCAATTTCATCTAAGAAGATGGTGCCACCATTTGCAGCTTCAAACTTTCCTGCTCTATCCTTTACAGCACTTGTAAAAGCACCTTTAACATGTCCAAACAGCTCACTCTCTATCAATTCTGAAGGAATTGCAGCACAATTCACCTCAATTAATGGTCCTTTAGAACGGTCACTCTTTTGGTGCAACCAGTGTGCTACAAGTTCTTTACCAGTTCCATTCGGACCAGTAATTAACACTCTAGCATCTGTTGCAGACACCTTCTCTATCATTTCTTTAATATGAGAAATAGCCTCACTCTCACCTATCATTTCATACTTCTTGCTCACCTTCTTTTTGAGCATTTTATTTTCAACAACAAGTTCTTTTCTGTCTAAAGCGATACGCACTGTATTGAGCAATCGATTTAAATCAGGCGGTTTAGAAATGTAATCAAAAGCTCCCAAACGCATCGTATTTACAGCTGTATCTAAGTCACCATGTCCAGAGATCATAACCATAGGTGTTTCTGGTTTTATCTTTTTAACTGCCTCTAATACTTCAACACCATCCATTTTAGGCATTTTTATATCACAGAGTACCAGATCATAATCCTCTTTTTTTATTTTTTCGATACCAACTAGTCCATCTTCGGCTTCATCCACCTCATAAGTATCGCTTTCTTCAGAGAGTATTTTGACCAATACTCTTCTAATTGCTGCTTCATCTTCTATTACTAAAATCTTTGCCATTTTTATATTTTAAATTTTATTCCAGTTCTTAAATAAAATGCATTTACATCATCTAATTTAAAAACTTCATTTCTATTATTATCACGTAATACATTATTTAATCTAAATGTATATCCTGCATAGCCATAAGCTACTAAATTTTTAGTAAAGCAATATTCATACCCAAGTCCACCAACTGCTACAGATAATGAAATATTATCAACTTGTCTATCATTTATAGTAAGTGGTCTTTGCAAGTGCGCGAAATAACCATCTAAACTCACAAAAGCTTGAAGTATATTACTATCTGTAAAATAATACTTAACATTTGATTTTGGAACTCCTGCAGAAAACGACCAATGGTAATTAATTCTTCTGTAGTAACTTACAAAAGGTAGCGGAAATGGCACACCAGTTGTGGCATTATACGTTAATCCAAAAATTAAACGAAAAGGACGTTTAACACTCTCATCTTCTCGCCTATCATTTATCGCAAAAACGCCTCCATTAAAAAAGACATCTTCAAATGTCATCTTATCTATTAATGTTGATGCAACTCTTGGATTAGCCTTAAATGCAAGTCTCCAATTTTCACTTGTCTTAAATGTATAGCCTATATTTAAATCGATAACATTTATAGTTTCTATCAGTGACCTATCAAAAGGATAAGTATCTTCTAAATTAAGTATGATTCGATTATATTCTGCACCAACTACCAGATAACAATCTTCGCTTGTTTTTATAGGATAATTTACTAAAGCTCGAACTCTGGTATATTGATCTTCGGATTTACTTTTTGGTATAAATGAATATTCTAATCGTGCAATATCTGTAAGTTGTGCTAGCACAGATTGTGTGAAGCAACAAAAAAATAATACAGAAAGAAATTTACACGATTTTATGTTCATAAATGATTTTTAAGGTTCTTAAATTTTAAAACAAAAGAACTATTCAGGTTTTTGAATAATATGAATGTCTCTTTGAGGGAACGGAATAGAAATATTATGCGCTCTAAACAGTTTATCGATTTCAAAACGTATATCACTCTTCGGAAATTGTGCTTTAAAGCTATCTGCTAGTGTAAATACCAATTTAAAATCTAATGAACTATCTCCAAAATTAGTAAATATTACTGTTGGTTCTGGGCTACTAATCACATCTGGATGCGTACTAGCAGCTTGTAATAATAGCTTTTTCACGAGTTGCACATCACTTCCGTAAGCGACTCCAACCGAAACACTTTCTCTAGTTAATGTACCATTTTGCGTCCAATTGTATAAACTGTTCGTTAAATATAAGTGATTAGGAATTACTAATACTTTATTGTCGATAGTGACTGCACGAGTTGTTCTTAATTTAATTTCTTCAACACGGCCAACTTTTCCTTCTATTTCAATAATATCACCCACATGAACCGATTGATCAATTAAGATAAACACTCCAGAAATAATATCTTGAAAGAAAGTTTGAAGCGCAAGTCCAATACCTATTAAAAGTGCTGCTGAAGCTGCAAAAACCGCTGTCACATTTACACCAACAGAATGTAAGGTTATCAATAAGATGATTATATAGATCAACCATCTAAAATAGCCATATATGACATTAAACTTTCCTTTATCCTCTTTAGGTAAGTTTCTAGTAATAATCTTTAGAACCAGTCTAAGAACCAAGGTTGTAATAAAGATAACTGTAATTACAACTAGAACATCTAAAATTGAAATACTAATATCCTTACCGAAATCAATATGCTGTCCCAGAAATTCCTTAGTCTTTTCCCAAGCAGAACTTTCGGTTATGGTATCTTCTATTTTAGATAGGTCCTGAAACATCATTAATATTTAATCCATTTATACAATTCTTTATAGCTTGGTTTTTTACCGTACATCAAGATACCAACTCTATAAATTTTCGCGGCAAACCACACTGTAAACACAAATGTTCCTGCTAAGATACCAAAAGACAGTACTTGTTGCCATATCGGCACTCCAAATGGTATTCTCATAAGCATCACTACTGGTGATGTAAAAGGTATAAATGAAAATACCGTAGATACAGTTCCATGCGGATCTTCTATTACAGTAAAAATACCAACATAAACAGCTAAGATCAATGGCATGATGATAGGCATCATAAACTGTTGTGTATCTGTTTCGTTATCTACTGCTGCGCCAACAGCAGCATACAATGAACTATATAATAAATAGCCTCCAATAAAGAAAAACATAAAGGCAATAACCAAATTAGCTAATGGTAAATTAAAAAAAGATTGCATTGCCAATTGCATTTCATTTGCCATGTCTGGGTTTTGCAAGGCTTGATTCATGATTTCCTGTTGAGGTGTTTGCAATTCGGCCATACTAAGTCCAAATATCGCTGTAAGTGCAAATACTAAAATACTACCTAAAATTGTCCATATAGCAAACTGAGTGATTCCAGCCAAAGACGTTCCAATGATCTTACCCATCATTAATTGAATTGGCTTAACAGACGATATAATAACTTCAATAATTCTACTGGTTTTCTCTTCTATTACACTACGCATAATCATATTCCCATAGATAATTATGAACATAAACAATAAATAACCTGCTGCGCCACCAAAGGCCAATTTTAAATAACTATCAATTTTTGAAGTTTTCTCTCCTGTAAATGTTTCTTGAGCAATAGTAATATTCGTTTCAGAAGCTTCAATTTTTTTAACATCTACCCCTCCTCTTCTAAGCTTTTCATCTCCAAGTTTCTTTTCTATTTTATCTTCCAAACTAGACATGATAGATAATGAAGGAGATTCATCTGAAAAAAACTTAACACTTGAGTAAATGCTTGAGGTATCACTACTTTTTTCTATGTACAATAAACCAAAATCTTCTTTTGACTTTACCAGCTCTTTCGCAGTTTCAAGATTAGTATCTGCAGTAAGCATTATATATTTGGTATGATCAGTATTTTCAAATACATCACTTAAAACTCCTGTTTCATCTAAAACCGAAATAGTTCTATCCTTATCATTATTTAATTGCGATAGGTAGGCAACTACCGCTATAAGAGCAACCATAATCAACGGACTCACAAATGTCATAATAATAAACGATCTGTTTTTAACCTTAGTGAGATACTCTCGCTTTATTATCAATGGTAAATGGTTCATTCTAGTTATTTTTTACAGTTTGAATAAAGATATCGTTGGCACTAGGTATCACCTCAACAAAATGATGCACTTCAGCCTTAGACGTTAAAAAAGACAACAGATCATTAGAGTTATCTTGTGCATTTAATTTAACATTAAGTTTTACATCATCATTAAGATTTCTAAATGTCGCCGGCAATACTTCAAATTTCTCTTTTATCGCATTGGTTACACTTTCTATGGCACTAGTTTGTAATCCAACTTCAAATGTGTTGGTCTTAAATTGACGTTTAATATCTGTTAATTTTCCATCTAAAACCTTATTAGACTTATGAATTAAAGCAATGTGGTCGCAGAGTTCTTCGACAGATTCCATACGATGTGTTGAAAAAATCACAGTAGCTCCCTCATCTCTAAGTTGAAGGATTTCGTCTTTAATTAAATTAGCATTTATGGGATCAAAACCTGAAAAAGGCTCATCAAAAATAAGGAGTTTAGGTTGATGCAAAACCGTAACTATAAACTGAATTTTTTGTGCTTGACCTTTACTAAGTTCCTGAATTTTTTTGTTCCACCAATCACCAATTTCCAGTTTCTCAAACCAGTATTTCAATCGCTTTTTAGCCTCCTGCTTTGTTAAGCCTTTGAGTTGCGCAAGATACAGAGCCTGTTCTCCAACTTTCATTGATTTATATAAACCGCGTTCTTCAGGTAAATAACCTATATTTTGAATATGCTCTGGTCGTAATGGCTCTCCATCTAAAAACACCTCACCAGTATCTGGCATAGTGATTTGATTGATAATCCTAATAAGCGTCGTTTTTCCAGCGCCATTAGGGCCTAATAGACCAAAAATACTTCCCTTTGGAACAGCAATAGAAACGTCATTAAGTGCTCTAAATTCTCCGAAATTTTTAGATACGGAATCAGCGACTAAGAGGTTATTCATAAACAAGGTTTAGATTGGTTGAATTTAATAATGGTAAAGATAAAAATGTTAATGATGTAATGAAGCTAATCGGCTTCTTTTTTTAATGTTTACAGCGGTTTCAATGAAATATATAAAAAACAAAACCCACCCTTAAAACAAATTAAGGATGGGAAAAAATTGCTATGAAAAAGAAAAATTACCACTAATAGATATTAGTGATAATTCAAATATAGTGTTTTTTATTAAAAAAGGGGATTGTTATGAAAACATATCTTTAACTTTTTCAAAAAACGATTTATCGCCACTTTCTGGCTTTGGCTCGAAGTGCTCATCATTTCTCATATTTTCAAAGAATTCTTTCTGTTGTTTATTTAATGTTTTAGGTGTCCAAACGTTAACATGAACCAATAAATCACCACTTCCATAACCATTAATACTAGGAATTCCTTTTCCACGTAAACGCAAAATTTTACCCGATTGTACACCAGCCTCTACTTTGATTCTTACTTTGCCAGTAACAGTATCAATTTCTTTTGAAGTTCCTAAAACGGCATCGGGTAAACTCACATACATATCATAATGTAAATTATCACCTTCTCGTTTTAAAGTGTCATGTTCTTGTTCTTCGATAACAACAAGTAAATCTCCTGAAATTCCATTTCCAGGAGCTTCATTTCCTTTTCCTGTTACTTTGAGTTGCATAGAATCTACAACACCAGCTGGAATTTTAACAGATACCGTTTCCTCTTGTACTTTTAGTCCTTGCGCGTCAGCATCATTAGGTTTCTTATCTATACTCTGTCCAGCTCCGCCACAAGTAGGACAAGCCGAAGCGGTTTGCATACGACCCAAAATAGTATTTGTAACTCGAGTCACTTGACCAGCTCCATTACAAGTACTACAAGTTTTATAGGTTGTACCAGGCGCTTGAACTTTACGTTTTACTTTAATTTTTTTCTCAACACCTTTAGCGATTTCTTCGAGTGTTAACGCGACTCTAATTCTTAAGTTACTTCCCTTAACACGTCGTTGTCCACCTCCAAAGCCGCCTCCAAAACCAGAGAAACCTCCTCCGCCTCCAAAAGCTCCGCCAAAGATATCACCAAACTGACTGAATATGTCATCCATATTCATGCCACCACCACCAAAACCACCAGCGCCTTCAAAAGCTTGATGTCCAAATTGATCATAACGTGATTTTTTATTGTCATCGCTTAATACCTCATAGGCTTCAGCTGCTTCTTTGAATTTTGCCTCTGCTTCTTTATCATCTGGATTTTTATCTGGATGATATTTTATAGCCATCTTACGATATGCCTTTTTTATTTCAGCAGCAGATGCACTTTTATTGATTCCTAATATTTCGTAATAATCTCTCTTTGCCATGTCTTTTATTGTCCAATTACAACTTTAGGAAAACGTATTACCTTATCTCCTAATTTATATCCTTTTTCAATAACATCAATAATTTTCCCTTTCAAGTCGTCGCTTGGAGCAGGAATTTGAGTTATTGCCTCATGATCATCTGCATTAAATGCATCACCTTGAGCTACTTCTATTTTTGATAGTCCTTTTTTCTCTAATGTCGATAACAGTTTATTATAGATTAGCAATACGCCCTTGCGTAATTCTTCAGCTTCCTTATCATCTTCGATATGCAATAATGCACGTTCAAAGTCGTCAAGCACTGGCAACATTGATACCATAACATCTTCGCTTGCTGTTTTAAATAAATCGATACGCTCTTTTGTTGTACGCTTCTTATAGTTTTCAAACTCTGCAAACAAGCGCATAAATTTGTCTTTCTCTTTAGCTAAATCATCTTGCAATTGTTCTTCCAACGTTAACTCTTCTGTTTGTGTTTCTTCGTTGTTATCTACTATTTCTTCTTGCATTTGCGGTTCTTCTATAGTCTGGTTTTTATCTTTCTTACTCATATTCTGGATTATTTTATAAATCTTCGATTTAAAGATGGCAAAAGTACTGCCATTATTATTAAAATGTCAAAATGTCACCAAAATATTTTCTTCGGAATTGGAGAAGCTCATAGCAATCTGTATTTTTGTAGAACACAAACACTAAAAAATATAATATGAAAGCTAAATTTTTAAAATTTTCAATGATTCTTGCCATTGCCATTGCATTTGTAGACTGTAAAGATAAAGCCGATGAAGCCAATACGAGTGATGCTGAAGCCGCTGCTGTTAGTGAAAGTACTTCGAAAAAATATACGGTAAATGTAGCCGAATCAACGATTCATTGGAAAGGTTTTAAGCCAACAGGGACGCATACTGGAACCATCAACATAGACAATGGAACGTTTAATACGAATGACGGACAGTTACAAAGTGGGACGTTTTCAATTGACATGAAATCTATCAATGTTACAGATTTAGAATCTGGAGATGGTAAAGAAAATTTAGAAGCGCATTTAATGGGAACCGTTGAAGGAAAGGAAGGTGATTTTTTCAATGTTACTAAATTTCCTACTGCTGCTTTTGAAATTACTGGCACCAAAGCCTTAGAAGGAAATAAAACAAGATTATCTGGCAATTTAACTATCAAAGGTCAGAAACATAATATTGCATTTCCTGTCACAATTACCAATACTGATGACATGATGACCATAGAAAGCGATGCATTTACTATAGACAGAACAACTTGGGGTGTTAATTATGGCTCAAAGTCTATATTTGATAATTTAGGTGACAAATTTATTAATGACGATATGGAATTAAAGATTGTAGTCAAAGCTAAAAAAGTTTAAACGGCTTCATTTTTTAGTCCTAACATAAAAAAGCATTCACAATTGTGAATGCTTTTTCTTTTCATAGCAATTATTCCAAACTTATTTTGGCATTACTACTGTGTTAATTACATGGATTACACCATTACTTCCCATGACATCCGTCGCAGTAATCTCACTGTAATTTCCTTTTTGATCTTTCAACCATATTTTCCCATCTTTTTGCATCACAGTCAAGGTTTGACCATTAAGCGCTTTTAATTCGACTTTTCCTTTGCCCTTTTTTAAAGCCGATACAACATCTTTAGCTGTTAACTTTCCAGATACAACATGATACGTTAAAATGTTAGCTAATGTTTTCTGGTTTTCCTTTTCTAATAAAGACCCTAATGTTTTTGAATCAATCTTAGCAAAAGCGTCATTGGTTGGGGCAAATACAGTAAATGGCCCATCACCTTGAAGTGCTGTGACTAAATCTCCTGCTTTTAATGCTGTTACTAATGTTGAAAAATTATCATTCCCGACAGCAACATCTACAATAGTGCCCTGTGCTTTTACGTTTTGACTTAACACTAATGCTGCTACTGTAGTTAAAATTAATACTAACTTTTTCATAATTTTTAAATTTATTGGTTAAACTATTTAGTGTACTTTGTTTTCGTTTTGAAGTACTTTCATTTATATTTACACAGCAATGTTCTCGGTGGATGAGCAACAGATTTATTTTGTGAAATCTTTAACATTAATGAGCGACGAAAAAAATCTTATTTTTAAACTTCAGCAAAAGGATGAAACAGCGCTAGGTCTCATTTATGACAAATATTCAAGTGCTCTGTATGGCGTTATTATAAGAATATGTAAAGATGAAGATGTCGCAAAAAACCTATTACAAGATACATTTATGACCATTTGGGAAAAATCTGAAAGCTATGATGTGAACAAAGGACGGTTTTATACTTGGGCCTACAGAATTGCCAAAAACAAAACGTTAAATTTTCTAAGAAAATCAGATCAACTCATCCAAGTAGAAGATTTAAGTGTATATAAAGATAGAACAGAAGAAGAAACTGACAAACTAGATTATTTAAAACTAAATGGTACGATAAAACGCTTAGAACCTCACCACCAGAAAGCTATAGAGTTGGTGTATTTTAATGGGCTTACACATCGAGAAGCACATGAGGTGATGGATGTTCCGTTAGGAACGTTTAAATCTTACATAAAACAAGCAATAAAACAATTGCAGCAATCGTACTTAAAAATGGTAACGTTTTTGATGATCTTAATTGAAGTAATGAGATGATGGAAAAGACTTACATATTAGATAACGGATTATTAGAACTCTATGTGTTAGGAGAACTGAATGCTAATGAAAAAGCTCAGTTAGAATCTGCAATAATTCAATACCCTGAGCTAAAATTACAATTAGATACTATTGAAGCCAATTTTGAAAAAATGGCTATAGAAAATGCTATAGATGCGCCAAAGGAGGTTAAATCTAATATATTGAATACTATTTCTAAATCGTCAACTAAAACTGTTTCTATAGCACCACAAAAGTCACTAAGACCTTATTTAAATATTGCCGCCAGTGTAGCTGCTTTGCTTTTTATTGGTTCTATTTATATGTTTAGTCAATTAAATAACACAAAAAAACAGTTGCAGCTTGTAGAACAAGAAAACAAAAAACTTAACAGTAACATTGAGAATCTTAATAACTACCTCATGGAAACTAACAAATGGTATGTTGCAATTAATGATCCCGATGTTCAAAAGTATGTCTTAACTGGAAATGCATTAATGCCAGAAGCTACAGTAATAAGTTATGTTAACAATGAAAAAAAATCGGTTGTCATAAACACAAAATATTTGCCTAAGCTTGATGATGAACATGATTATCAAATGTGGGCCGATGTTGAAGGCGAAATGATAAATATGGGTGTCATTGATAAAAACAAGGACATGCTTGCTATGAATTACATTGATAATGCTGAATCTTTGAATATTACCATAGAACCTGCAGGAGGAAATGATCATCCAACTGTATCACAACTCATCACAAATATTTATCTCAATTAAAAGCTTCAACTAGAAACCTTCCCAAACTAACTATGACCAGAGTTACTAAAGCTGTATTTTATCTTTTTATGATGTTATGTTTTATCAATTGCAGCAACTCTGCTGTAAAAAACAGTGCGACTTTAACATTGCATTTTGAAGATATTGATAACTTTTGGAAGGCCTATGACAAAGCAAAGTGCTTTAAAAGTCATGCTGATCGTGCCGAAGTATTACAGGAAGAATACATAGACAAAGGAAGTAAAGGATTACAATTGTTGATTAAAAAAGATCAACTTACTGCTGGAGATTTTGCAACATTCATCAAGGACACTATCTTTTACAATTCTATTAGATCTGTGACACTAAATGCAAAAAATGACAGCGAAAAAATCAGAAAACATTTAAAATCTTTTGAACGCACCTACCCTAAAGCTCAATTTAATGACATTTACTTTGTAGTTGGTCAATTTAAGCGTGCTGGAACTGTTATAGAAAATACGATGATTATAGAAATTGAGAAAAATGCAGTTAGTTCTATGACTAATTCTGAATTTCTATTCAACAAAGATCAATTAAAAAGTCTTAATGATTATGCATCTCTTGTTCCTCTTATTGTTCATGAACAAGTGCATGTAAATCAAAAAAATATAAATACTAAAAATTTATTATCTAAGTCTATCTGTGAGGGCTCAGCAGATTTTTTAATGTACTTGCAAACAGGGAAATTCCCGCTTACCTTACAAGAAACTTATAGCTATGGTGAATCAAATGAAGCTGAATTATGGATAAAATTCCAAACAGATCTCGATCGTAATTTTAAGCATATAAAAACCAATTGGTTTTACAATTATGACAGAGATGACATTCCACCAGATCTAGGATATTTTATGGGGTTTAAAATTTGTGAAACTTATTATAATAAGTCCGAAAACAAAGAAAAAGCTATAGAATTTATGCTAGACATTAACAATAGTGAAAAACTCTTAGAATTAAGTGGGTATAAAGGAGGGTTGTGATAAAAAGCACAGATATGACATATCTGTACTTTTTATACTTTAATTTTTATTCTTCCAACACAAAGCTAATCGGAATACTATAAGGAACCTTTACTGCCATACCTCGTTGCTTACCTGGTGTCATTTTTGGCAGAAGACTAATAATACGCTCTGCTTCAGTTTCTAATATTTTATCTGGACCTCTAGATTTGATTCCAGTCACCTTTCCTGTTTTATCAATCATAAAAAGCACATGTACTCTACCGTGCATTCCTAAATCCACAGCAGTTTGAGGGTAGTTAAAGTGCTTTTTGATATGTTCTTGAATAGATCTTTGGAAGCATGCCTTTTTTTCTGCTTTGGTTCCATTTTCACAACCAGGATAAACAGGAATGTCTTCAATAACAGCAAAAGGAACTTCTATATCTTCTTCTACTTCTTCTACCTCAACTTCGTCTTCTGATGCTATATACTCTACGATGTCTGTTTGACTCACTTCACTACTTTCAATAATTGTTTCTTCAATTTCAACAACGTCCTCAACGATTTTAATTTCTTGAGGAACCATTGCTGGTGGTGGCGGTGGTGGCGGTGGAGGCACATTGAGGTTGACTATTGAAATATCTTCATCAATAAAATTGTCTACTTGAACAATATCTTTTAATTGTACATCTCTCTTATAAGATTTATGTTCAAATAAAAGATACGTTGATAACAGCATTAAATTTAAGCCTATGGCGAAATAGAGACTGCTATTTCTACCGATATCAACTTTTGGATTTTTCTTGGCTTTCATGATACTAGTGTTTTACCTAAGTAAATTACATCAATACTTGCACAAAAAGAATGACAAATGTCATGTTTGAAAAGCCCTATATCATTTTATAAATTGTCCAATTGGTTATCACTTCCATCTTCACTAATAGTCCAAAAGAAGCCTACAAAAAAGAATTGATCTTGCGCAGGACGTAAGGCGCGTCTATTAAAAACACCATTCATATTTGGTGTATTCGCATATTGATAACCATTAATATTTTTAAATCCGAAAACATTATTTATAGAAAAGTATAGAATTTTCTGTTGACTCAAAAGATAAGCCCAGTTCAAGCTTACACTATTAAAACTTTTAGTTTTTTCACCTAAAAACTCATTAGTATTTGGATTAGTATAAGGTCTACCAGAACCAAAAGTATAGCTAAAGCCTACCTGACTTTTCCAATCCTCGATCCAGTATTTTGCTACGGCCGAAAAATTGTGTGTGTTTGCAAAATTTGGTTGCGCTTTAGTTGGATAATTGCGATAATTACGTTCTGTATCCAAGTAAGAATAGCTTAACCAATAATCGGTGTTCTTGATGCTTTTATTATCTCTCCAAAAAATATCTAAGCCTTGCGCAAAACCTGAGCCAGAATTATTAAAGTTAGAATCGAAACCTTCAAATTCGGTATCAAATTTTACAAGATTGTCATATTCCTTTCTATAGGCTTCTGCTCTAAATATTCGTCCATCATTGACAAACTGATAATTCATAATATAATGTTTGGTGTTCTGTGTCTCCACTTCTGAATTGAACTTCAAAATTTCATTATTAGCATTTTGATAGAAACTTCCATAGGCCACAGATAGCTGCCCGTTTTCTGATGTCTTATAAGCAATTGAAGCTCTAGGTGCTATTTTGAATTCATCAGACAGTGCATAACGATCTGCTCGCACACCAATTTTCATTGCGAAATTCTTACTAAAGATGATATCCGATTCTGTAAAAGCAGCTGTGTTATTATTGTTGAATCCGTAAGATCCATTAAAAGTTTCGTCATTAAAGGTTTCATCAAAATCTGTAGTAAAATGCTCTACTCCAAAGTTTAATTTAAATCTACTATTAAAGCGCTTTTTGAGTTTTAACTTAAAGTGTGCTGAGTTTTCATCATCTTCAATATCGCTATCCATAACCGTAATATCTGTTTTAGCGATGGTATAACTTAAGCCAGAAAGTAATGACCAACCATTACCTAATACACCTTGATACGATGTATTGGCATAGAAATTTCTATTGTTTAGTTTAAAACGCAAACCTTCACTTAAATTTATATCTTCCTGAGTCAAGTCGAAATTTGAGGTATCAAAAGCTGCATAAAATTTTAACATACCACTGTTGAACTTTTGGCGAAATACGGCTTCCCCTTGAGCTCCTTCATATGGTTTCTCCCAATCGTTACGATCATCAAACAAGGCTATATAAGGTGCCAAATTAATGTACGATACATTAACACTCAATGAAGTTTTATCCCATTTTTTGGTATGACCAAGGCTTCCTCCAACACTCATGATACCAATATCTGTTTTCTGTTGATCGGGTTCGTCAATTGTATTTAATAAGAGTACACTTGATAGTGCATTTCCATATTCGGCAGAATAACCACCTGTTGAAAAAGTAATACCATCAAATAAAAATGGAGAGTAACGACCACGAGTTGGTGTATTATTTGCTGTTGGCGTATAAGGTGTAAACACACGAATACCATCTATGAAAATTTGTGTTTCGTTAGCATCACCTCCTCTTACAAACAAACGTCCATCTTCGGCAACTGTTGATGTACCTGGAAGCGTTTGTAATGCACCAACAAAATCACCTAGAGCACTTGCTGTGGTTACAACATCTAATGAATTAAGTACAGATACCTTACTATTATCACTAGCTTCAAATGTTCCTGCTGAAATTACCACAGCATCCAAGGCTTCCATATCTTCTTTAAGTTTAATTTGCAGGTTCTTAAGTGTTGACACATCACCAATTATTGTTTTAGTTTCGTAGGATAAAAAAGAAATGATTAAGGTTTGTGAACCTGTCTCATCTGAAGTAAAACTAAAATTACCTTTATCGTCGGTGGTGTCTCCATCGTAGGTGCCGTCAAGATAGACATTAGCTCCTGTAATGGGTTGACTTTTAGAGTCGGTTACTTTTCCACTGATTGTTGTTTGTGCACATAGGACTGATGAGAATAGGATGGTTAAAAGTGTTACTAAATTCTTCATTGGTTGATGATTTTAACTGTTTGTTTTTGATTGATAGGTCAAAGATGTAAAAGAAGACCTTCAGCAAAAATTCTATTTGACCGAATTGTTAAAAATCATTACTGAATTGCATATTTTTGAAATCTGATCAATTCAACACACATGTTTGCACTTTCAAAGTCTGAGAAAATTTTTAGTGTCATTTTTGCCCTTATTGTTATTGCCGAATTAATTACAGGCAATTCTGAAGCCTATATAAAATGGCATTACTTCTTCAAACCTGCAATTGTTATATCACTATTGGTTTTCTTTTGGAAAGAGAGCAAAGGTCTTCAAACTAAGCTTAGGTATTTTGTAGCATTAGCATTAGTCTGTTCGCTTATTGGTGATGTACTACTCATGTTTGTTGAGCAATCTCCCAACTATTTTTTATTTGGATTAGTATCGTTCTTAATAGCTCATATTATGTATGTCATCGTTTTTTTGCATCACAGGAATGAAACATTGAAACCTTTAGGATTTGTCTCTGTATTGTTGCTATATGCCATTGGTTTATTCTATGTATTGAAAGACGGTTTGAATGACATGTTAATCCCTGTAGTTGTTTACATGTTGATAATTTTAAGTATGTCTACTGCTGCTTTTTTGCGCCAAAAAAAGGCACCACGCATTAGTTTTATATTTGTACTTATAGGAGCGCTACTATTTATGATCTCTGATAGTCTTTTAGCATTAAACAAGTTTTATACACCTCTAGCATATTCGAATATAAGTATCATACTTACCTATGCCTTGGCACAATATTGTATAGTTTTTGGGCTATTGAAATTATCACAAACTTCGCGTTAAGGATGGAAACGGCATCCTTTTGTTTACAAAAGATATAGTGTACAGCCTGACCGACTGTAGCCTAAGCGAAAGTTGGTAACGCCCTAACTATTACTTTTTAAATGGTCGTATGATAAGCCTTGCTGCCTTATCAAAATTAATGTAGTTGTATGTCCAATTAAAAAATACAATCACGCGGTTTCTAAAACCTACTAAGGACATCAGGTGAATGAACATCCAAATAAACCAAGCAAAAAAGCCGCCAAACTTAAAATGCTTGAGATCAACAACTGCTTTATTTCTCCCTATGGTAGCCATAGAACCTTTATCATTGTATGTAAACGGTTTTAGCTCTTTATTATGTATTAATTTGAGAAGGTTTTTACCCAATAGTTTTCCTTGTTGTATGGCTGGTTGTGCAACTTGCGGATGACCGCTTGGGTAGTTTTCGGTGGTCATAAATGCAATATCTCCTAATGCAAAAACATTTTGATAGCCTTCTATTTGATTAAAACGATTCACTTTATATCTGTTCGCTCGTTCTAATACTGATGACGCGTTGAGTCCAAATACTGGGGCTCCAGTAACACCTGCCGCCCAAATTAAGGTTTCGGTATGTAAAACCAAATCAGAGTTGGTGGTTACTGTTTTCCCATCGTAATCTTTAACGAATGTATTGGTGTGTACATCAACCCCTAAACTCTTAAGAAACGTTTCTGATTTTTTCGAAGCATGCTCGCTCATTGGCGGTAAAACCCTATTAGCGCCTTCCAATAGATGAATTTGCATATCATTACTATTCAAATCGCGATAATCTCTAGGAAGAATATGATTTTTTAATTCGGCAATAGCACCTGCCAATTCTACTCCAGTTGGGCCTCCACCTACAATTACAAAGTTTAAGAATGCATTGCGCTCTTCTTTAGTATTAGCAATAGCAGCTTTCTCTAAATTTTGCAAGATCAAACTTCTAATATTTAGTGCTTGAGGTACACTTTTCATTGGCATACTATTGGTTTCAATAGATGTATTTCCAAAATAATTAGTTTTAGTTCCAGTAGCAATAACAAGATAATCATAACCAAGCATACCAATACTTGTTTCTATCTCATTTTTTTCGGCATAAATATGCTTTACCTCTGCAAGTCTAAAAAAAGAATTTTTATGTTTTTTTATTATTTTTCTTAATGGGTAAGCTATAGAGTCTGGTTCTAAACCAGAACTAGAAACCTGGTATAACAGAGGTTGAAATGTGTGATAATTGTGTTTGTCCAGTAATACAACCTGAACATCTTTATTGGCCAAGGTTTTAGCTAAATTAACGCCAGCAAAACCGCCTCCAATAATAACCACTCGTGGTAGTTTTGAATTGGGAATATTCATAAGAAATGGCTCTTAAAATAATAGTTACAAAGGTACGATATAACGGTGTTAAAAACTTATTTTTGAATTAATGTTTAACACAGTTGTAACAATTTAAATTTTATGACTACATATAGTTAACTAACTAATTAATAATTTGAATAAAGAACTCGAACATAGTTTTGTTGAATTACTTGAGAAGCATCAAAACATTGTGCATAAAGTATGTCGATTATATACAAATAATCAAGACGCTCACAATGATTTGTTTCAAGAGATTACCATACAGTTATGGAAAGCATATCCAAAATTTCGAGGTGATGCTAAGTTCAGTACGTGGATGTATCGCGTGGGATTAAATACAGCAATTACTTTATATAGAAAATCAAAACGCAGTATAGCTACTCAAGGATTTGAGTCGGTTTCTTTTAAAATAAAATCGGAAGATTATGATGACACCGAAGAACAACAACTCAAATTATTGTACAAAGCAGTACACCAATTAAATGATATTGAAAAAGCATTGGTCTTTTTATATTTAGAAGACAAAAATTATAGTGAGATAAGTGAAACCCTAGGTATAACTGAAGTTAATGCACGTGTGAAAATGAATAGGGTGAAGAAAAAATTAAAAACAATATTAAATCCGTAACATTATGGATGAATTAGATCTATTAAAAAAGGATTGGCAGAAACAAGAGTCTGCTTACCCAAAGTTAACCTATAATGAACTCTATAAGATGATCCTTAAAAAGTCATCTTCCATTGTAAAATGGATTTTCATTATAAGCATACTAGAGTTTGTATTTTGGCTATTTATGGCTATTGGATTAAAAGCTTCTGGTATTAATAAAGATTACGAAGGTCTGCAATCTGATACTGGCTTTATTATTCTTAGCATTATTTCTTACGCCATTCTGGCCTATTTCTTCTATCGTTTTTACATGAACTACAAAACGATAAATACTACTGATAATGCCAAAACACTCATGGAAAATATTTTAAAGACCAGACGCACTGTAAAACAATATGTTGGTTTTAATTTAGCTGTATTGGTTATAGGTGTAGCGTATATGATGCCCTATGCATTAAATCATGATGAATCTACACGTGCACTTATTGAAACTGCCCAAGCTAATGGTGATATTTTTAAATATTACCTTGGTGTGGCTCTTGTAACACTAATAGCATTAGTTATTGCGATTGGAATACTACTATTATTCTATTGGCTTATTTATGGGCTTCTACTGCGCAGTCTCAATAGAAATTATAGGGAACTCAAAAAACTAGAGGTCTAATTTATGAAAGATAAGAAGCTTAAAGATTCAAAAACTGATGATTCTAATTCGATGTTTGTTATGGGCATCATGTTCATAGTCTTTTCACTCTGCTTTGGCTGGTCTAAATTTTTCTTGTTTATGGGACTGATTTTTCTGTTTAATGCTGTAAGTAAAAGACAAGCAATAATCGACACTTGTAATCAAGAAAAGGATTTCGAAATAAAAGACTAATTACCAGTCTCTAAGTTTATTTAAACGCTCTTGCTCTTCCAACTCTTCTTGTGGAATAACCTTTAAAAATGAAGGATGCTGTTCAATAGCATACTCAATTTTTTCAACAATCTCTGCTATAGACTCATTCTCGTAATCGATTTGCAAAGGCTCTTTAACTTCAAAAGATTGATAGACGTTCTTCTTTTTAACACGCAATCCTTTTTTATCAAATGAGCGTCTAAAACCATCTATTACAATTGGCACAACTACAGGCTTATACTGTTTAATAATATGTGCAGTTCCTTTTCTAATAGGTTTAAAAGGTGTCGTTGTTCCTTGCGGAAATGTAACAACCCAACCATCATCTAGTGCTTTTTTGATACTCGTGATATCACTCATTTTTACTTGACGATTGACATTTTGACCTTTAGAGCGCCATGTACGCTCTATACTTATAGAACCTGTATAAGCGAATATTTTCGGAATTAAACCAGACTTCATCGTTTCCTTTGCGGCTACGTAATACATGTTTAATTTAGGGTTCCAGAGATAACCTACATTTTTTATGTTATCTAATCGACCACTTAGACTAGCATTAAACACATGAAACATAGCAATAACATCTGCAAAATAAGTTTGATGATTAGAGATAAACAGTACGTTTGTGTCTGGCAGACTTTTTATAATATCAGAACCTTCTATTTGCAGTTCGTTAAAACCTCTAAATCGTCGATGTGTGAGAAGACCTAAGATTCTTATCAGCCACTTTTTTATAAAAAGTATATGCCCAAAGGGGTTTCTTTTAAATAATCCCATTAATTGTTAGTTATTAAGCGGAAAGACAAACTTACAAAAATCTAATACTTACAACACCATTTTTAACAAGTCTTTTAATTCACTTAACATCATGGCTGTAGCTCCCCAAACCACATGTCCGTTTAATATAAAAGCAGGAACTTCTAACTCACGTTCATATGAAGTCATGACACTAACATCTTTTGTATGATTATCATTTAAAAAATCGGTAAGTTTCACTTCTATAAGATCCTCAACCTCTTCATCTTGCTTCACAAAATTTGGTGTTACACTTGTTACTCCAAAAAAAGGAGCTACTGTAAAATTACTTGGCGGAATATATAAAGGGGTCATCGCTTTTAAAACATCTACAGTATTTATATCTACACCAACTTCTTCTTGAGTTTCTCTAAGCGCTGTAAATTCTAAGTTAGGATCATCATCTTCATATTTACCTCCTGGAAAGCCAACTTGAGCAGAATGCACACCTCTATAGGTTTTTCTTAAAATGAGTATTAAATATGTCGCTTCACGTCTAGGATAAAACAGAGCCATAACACCTGCTTTTTTGGCATATTTCATTTTCTCCCTGTTTTCCTCAACTAGATGTTCACGAAATGGTGGTGACATTTTAAACTGTGAGGTTTCTCCCGGAAGATTTAGATTTTTTATTTTTGATACCGATTTTATAAACGTTTCAAAATTCATTCCCTTATGAGGTTTTTTCTAATAATCGTATGTTGCTTACTAATTTTCAATTGTGAAGATAAACAATCTGAAAAGAAATCTCCTACACAAATTATAGATTCTACTCAAGTTAAAAAAGAAACTGATATAGAAAAAATCGATACCATTTCCGAAGAAAAAAAAGAAGACTTCCTATTGACCAAAGATAATGCCATGGAGTTTTTTCTTCAATATGAAAAGGAAAATAAAGAAAATAGAGTACGTATTGTTACCGACTTTGGAAACATAGATATCTTGCTGTTTAATGAAACCAAATTCCATCGCGCTAACTTTATCTATCTTACCAAAAAGGGATATTTTGATAATACACAGTTCTATCGTGTAATCGAAAATTATATCATTCAAGGTGGAAGTACAGATGAAAAGGATGTGATGCGTAAAAGACGTTTTATTGGTAAGTACTTATTACCAACAGATACCAAAAGAGGGTTTCGCCATGACAGAGGTGTCATCTCTATGCCAAGCAGTGATATTGACAATCCATATAAATTGGCCTCACCATATGAGTTCTTTATCACGCTGAGAGATGTGTATCAATTAGATGGTGATTATACAATCTTTGGAAGAGTAATAGCTGGACTAGATGTCGCAGACAAAATTGCTAATGTTGATACCGACGATGCCGATTGGCCTCTCAAAAACGTATATATCAAAAGAGTAGAATTATTAAATTAGTATTCGTGTTAATCTTCACTTTTAACAAATTCACAACAATCTAGTTGCTTAATTTTAAGTACCTTCAAGGGCATAAAAACCAATATTAATTTCTAAATGATTTATAAATCCCTAAAAGCTGCAGTTCTATGCAGTGTTATTCTCTTTGCGAGCTGTAAAGATGACACCAAAACAGAAGACAAAATAGCTATGAGTGATAATGTATTACTACAAGAATGGACTGGTGCCTATCAAGGCGTTCCTGCTTTTGACAAAATGAATGTCGATGATATCAAAGAAGCTGTACTAAAAGGTATGGAACTTGGTCTGGAAGACATAGAAGCTATTGCAAATAACACAGAAGACCCAACCTTTGAGAATACAATTGTAGCGCTTGAAGCATCGGCAGACGAGCTTAATCATGTATTTACCTATTATGGTATTTTAAGCAGTAATATGTCATCACCAGAGTTTAGAGATATACAGACCGAATTAGCGCCTCAGCTTTCCGAATATAGTTCTAAGATCTCGCAAAACGAAAAACTATTTCAGCGTATAAAGGCGGTTTATGATGCTTCACAAAATACGCCATTAGCTGCAGATCAACAACGTGTGGTTGATTTAATCTATAAAGGTTTTGAAATGAATGGTGCTAATCTCGATGCTGAAAAGAAAAAACGTTATGCCGAGATCAACAAAGAACTCTCGTCGTTATACACTAAGTTTTCGAATAATGTTCTGCATGATGAAGAAAACTATGTGACCTATCTAAACAAAAATCAGCTGGGAGGACTCTCCGAGTTCTTTATTAATTCTGCAGCAAAAATAGCAACAGATAAAGGTCAAGACGGTAAATATGCCATTACCAATACGCGATCATCTATGGATCCCTTCCTCACCTATTCTACCGAACGTGATTTACGAAAAATTGTATGGACCAATTATTATGCACGTGGTGACAATGGTGATGATTATGATAATAACCAGATTATTGCAGAAATTCTAAAACTGCGTAAAGAACGTGTTGGATTATTAGGTTATGATAACTATGCCGAATGGCGCTTACAAGATCGAATGGCAAAAAACCCGCAAAATGCCATGAATCTTATGGAAGCCGTTTGGCCTGCAGCAATTGCTCGTGTTGGTGAAGAAGTTGCCGACATGCAAGCTGTAGCTGATGCTAATGGCGATAACATTAAAATTGAGCCATGGGATTACCGCTATTATGCTGAAAAAGTACGTCAGAAAAAGTATGATTTAGATAGTGATGAAGTGAAACAATATCTTCAATTAGATAAATTGACTGATGCTTTATTTTATACTGCTGGACGTTTGTTTAACTATAAGTTCACTCCTGTTGAAGAAGGTAAGGTCCCTGTGTTTCATGAAGATGTAAACGTATGGGAAGTGACCGATAAAGATTCTGGAAAGCACATAGGGCTATGGTATTTAGATCCTTTTGCTAGACAAGGGAAGCGTTCTGGTGCTTGGGCAACAACCTATAGAAGCTATACATCATACCAAGGCGAAACAAATGTATTAGCGTCTAACAATTCTAACTTTGTGAAAGCTGCTCCAGGTGAAGCTGTATTAGTATCTTGGGATGATGCCGAAACTTTTTTCCATGAATTTGGGCATGCATTACACTTCTTTTCAAGTAATGTGAGATATCCTACACTTAATGGAGGAGTTAGAGACTATACCGAATTTCAGTCACAGCTATTAGAACGTTGGTTGTCTACAGATGAAGTCATTAATCAGTTTTTAGTACATCACAAAACTGGCGAACCCATTCCTGCAACTCTGGTAGAAAAAATTAAAAAAGCATCCACGTTTAATCAAGGATTTGGAACAACCGAATATCTGGCTTCTGCACTTATGGATATGAAATTACACTTAGCCGATCCTACAAATATTGATATTGATGCCTTTGAGCGTGAGACTTTAAAAGAACTAAACATGCCTGAAGAGCTCCCTATGCGTCATCGTACACCTCATTTTGGACATGTATTTTCTGGTGAAGGTTATGCCACTGCGTACTATGGATATATGTGGGCAGATGTATTAACAAGTGATGCTTCTGAAGCATTTAGAGATGCTCCAGGAGGTTTCTATGACGAAGAAGTTTCTGCTAAATTGGTAAAGTATTTATTTGCACCTAGAAACTCCATAGATCCAGCTGAGGCTTATCGCCTATTTAGAGGACGTGACGCTAAGATAGAAGCCTTGATGCGAGATCGCGGATTTCCAGTAACTACTGAATAAATTAGAAAATTAAAATTGTTTTTGTATTCCTATTATCTTTCCTATGGGTGAGATAATAGGAATTTTTCTTATCTTTAAAAAGACAACTCTTTACCTGTATTTATAATGAAATCAATACAAATATTCATAGCTGTATTGTTTCTTTTAGGATGTAAAAACCCAGAAGAAAAGGCTAACACAATTGTTTCGAAAGACGATTGTGTCAAGGCTGTTTTCGAAAAGGATAGTATTTTAGGTAGCATTAGAAATCACTCGTCAGAAAAAATATCGCTAAGCGAAACAATAACGAACTACTCTAATGATCTAAAAAAATTAGATTTCAGTAATTGTCCAGATGCTTTTAAACTAGCTTTTCATGAACATATAGATGCTTGGATTAAAATGAAAGACATTACCAATAAATATCCGTCACTTAGAGGCGAGCTACATGCTATTTTTGATCAGATAGAACAAAGCAAAGACTCGACAGAATTTAAATTACACTTGAAAGGCATATGGGATACTTGGACACAAATTGAAGAGAGCTATAAATAATTGTCTTTATAATTCTTCTTTTTTATACAAACTTGGTAAACTAATTTTAAGCCTTACTGCAAGTAACCTTATAACAATAACAATAAGTCCTGCAATAACAAATATAAAGTTGGTATCTGCAACAAAATTACGCAGTAAGAAATAAGTGAGTCCACCTAAAATACAAGGTGTTGCGTAAATTTCCTTTCTAAAAATTACTGGAATCTCATTACATAAAATATCTCTTAACACACCTCCAAAACAGGCTGTTACAGTTCCTAAAGCTATGCAAATAATTGGATGTAAACCTGCTACAAGTCCGGCTTCTATTCCAACCACAGTATATAAACCAATGCCTATAGTATCAAATAAAAATAGAGAACGCCTTAGATATCCTATTTGCTTCCGAAGTACAACAGCAAATATTGCTGAGGCAACAATAACATATACATACGTCATATTGGTCATCCATGACACTGGTTGTACTCCAATCATGACATCTCTTAATGTACCACCTCCAACCGAAGTTACAAAAGCAATAATAAGAACACCAAAAGCATCCATGCGTTTATCGAGAGCTACCAAAACTCCAGAAATAGCAAAGGCAATAGTTCCTAAGATATCGATAACTTGAAAAAACATTACATTCCTTGGGTATAGTAATTATAATCTTTTAGTATAGTATCGATAAATTCGATATCACTACTATTGAAGTCTTTTATTTCAACAACTTCCACAATTTTTTTTCTTAACTTAATAAGCGTTTCATAATCTCTAGAGGCTTTTGCCTTTACATAAGTTTCTTTAATAATACGAGCATCATTATCAGAAAGCTTAATAACATTTGGATATGTGGGTTTATAGGTATCATCTAACTCTTCCAATATCGTATGGCTTATATTAACCTTATTCTTTAATGTAATTACAGAAGTTCCAGCGGTCATATCACCTAATCGCTGACTCATTTTACTTGAAACTATTGCAATTAAAGCAACGACTGGTCCAAAAAGTGGTCCTAATAAATTTAAATCTACAATTCTAAAAAACCAACGCACTACATGATCTCCTATTCCAGCTTGATAGCCATCAATCTTAACTACTTTTATTTTCATGATACGCTTCCCAATAGTTTGACCATCAAGTAAGGATTCAAACACTAAAGAATACAATATTACAGGCAATAACAAAAGGATATAAATAGCTGTTTGTGACCATCCATCCATCTTATCGATAGCTTGATCCCATTCCATTACATTAAATACAATTTGAAAAGCAACAACGATATAAGCAACTTTTATAATCAAATCTATAACGTAAGCTAATATGCGCTCACCAACACTTGCTGCGATGAAAGTTATATTAACGTTTTGTGTCGTATTTATTTGTAACTCTACCATTAATTGCTTTAATTTGAATGCGTATGAGAGAAGTTGCATTTATCAAACAAAATAAAGAAAAGTGGCTTAATTTTGAAAAGGCCATTTTTGGAAAAAAACTCAAAAATCCTGATGAATTAGCATCACTTTATATTCAGTTAGTAAATGATCTGTCGTATGCACAAACTTACTATCCCAAAAGTAAAACAATTCTTTATTTAAACAACTTAGCGGCCAAAGCTTTTCAAAAAATTTATAAAACCAAACGAGAAGACACTAATCGTTTTGTGCATTTTTGGAAAGTAGAAGTCCCACTTATTGTTTATGAACACAGACGTTATGTCCTCTATGCTTTTATACTCTTTTTAACCTTTGTTGCTATTGGTGTCCTGTCTGCAGTATATGATGATTCGTTCGTGCGGTTAATTTTAGGAGATGGTTATGTTAATGATACCTTAGAAAACATTGAAGCTGGAGATCCTGTTGCTGTCTATAAAAGCGGTAGTGATTGGGGAAGTTCTATTGGTATCACCTTCAATAACCTTCGTGTAGGTATTACATCCTTCGTTTTGGGAATTTTTGGTGGAATAGGTACAGCCTATATTATGCTTGAAAATGGTATAATGGTTGGCGCTTTTCAATATTTCTTTTACCAAGAAGATGTGCTTTGGGAAAGTGTGAGAGGGATTTGGATTCATGGATCTATGGAAATATTTGCCATAGTCATTGAAGGTGCTGCAGGTTTAATGCTTGGAGCTAGCATTTTGTTCCCTAAAACTTATTCTCGAATGATCTCCTTAAAAATAGGCGTTAAAAATGGTCTCAAAATCTTAATAAGCACCTTTCCGTTTACAATAGCTGCTGGCTTTTTAGAAGGATATGTCACAAGATACTCTAACACAATGCCTAATTGGCTATCTGTTGGTATTATACTATTTACACTAAGTCTCATCACCTTTTACTATTTGGTTTACCCGTTTATAGTCAACAGAAAAATAAAAAAAGCCTATGCAACTCTATAAATCTAGAGGTTTCGGAGAATACTTTCAAGATACCTTTGCGTTTTTAAAACAAAACGGAGGCCATCTATTTAAAAACTTTTTTATTATCAATGGAATTTTCTTGTTGATTCTGATGGTAATGACTTATTTCTTTGGTGAATTCTATACAGATATGCTCTTTAGTGGTATAAATGGAACAACTAATCCCATAGATAACTACTTGAATGATAATGCTGGACTTTTCTTTTTATTCGCATTTGTGTTTATTGTCGTTGCATTGGTCGCAGCAATGATATCCTATTCATTTCTACCTATATATTTAAAACTTTTTGTCAAAGCCAACGGAAAGCATTTTAACGCTACCGACATTTTAAACGTGTACAAAGCTAATATTGGTAAAATTTTCATCTTTTTGCTTTGCGCGGTACTTATTGCCATTCCGCTAGCTATATTTATAGGTTTGCTCTCATTTGTTTTAGCCATTACTTTTGTTGGTTTGTTAGCTTTACCCTTAGTTATTGGTGGTGTAAGTTTATATTATCAAGGTGCGCTAATGGAATACTTTGAAAATAAAAAAGGAATTTGGGAAAGTTTTGGGTATTCATGGAAATTAATGAGTTCTAAATTTTGGGCAGCTATAGGCTGCGCTGGACTTTTCTATCTCATGAGCTATATTATACAAAACGTAGTATCGTTAGTACCCTATATTTTTGGAATGATAAATATGTACACAGATTTTCAACCTGGTGTCAATCCTGATCCAGAGGAAGTAGGTAAAACAGTGACATTTTTAATGATTATGGTTTTCTTGATTACATTTTTTGTGAGTAGTTTACTTAATATTATTGTACAGCTTAATCAAGGCATCATTTTTTATAGTCTAAAAGAAGACAACGAAAATATTGGTGCTAAAAGTGATATTGATTTAATTGGATCTGGTGAGTAGATATTTGTGCTTACATATAATCCTCTTATTCTTCGGAATATCTCTAAACTCCAATGCAACCAGTTTCGATGAATCATATTATGCTCAAAGCATGCAAGATTCGGTATATATTGATGTAGAGCCTATAAACAAACGAGAATACAACGACCTTAGAGAAAAATATGATGGCAGCGAGTTCATTTATGAACGTACACTAGAAAACTCTGGATGGTGGACGCGTTTCAAACAATGGCTTTCCGACTTATTTAAAGATCTCTTTAATATTAATTCTGATGCTAAAGCTGCCGATATTACAGATATTGCACTAAAGATTTTTTATGTTGTTATCTTTCTTCTTGTTGTGTTCTTTATTGTTAAGGCCATTATTAACAGAGAAGGTTATTGGGTATTTGGTAAGTCTTCAGATAAAAGTATCATTCCTGTCACAGATATAGAAAACAATATTTTTGAAACTAACTTTATTACACTTATTAAAAACGCTGAAAACAATGGCAACTATAGGTTGGCCATTAGATATTATTACTTATGGCTGCTTAAAACACTCTCCGAAGCCGAACTCATAGATTATGATGTAGAGAAAACAAATAGTGATTATTATACTGAAATTAAAAACGAAAACACCAGAAAAGAGTTTTCATATACGTCATATCTCTATAATTATATCTGGTATGGAGAATTTGATATAGACAATTCGCAATTCGAGAAAGCCAAGACTGCATTTACTCAATTTTTAAATTCAATTAAAACATGAGTAAGACACTAAAAATATATCTCGGTATCTTGCTATTACTATTTATAGGTATAGCCGCTATAGAGTTTTCTAGACCTATACCTGTTAACTGGAAAAAAACCTATAACGAGACCCATAAAATACCTTATGGAACCTTTGTGTTTTACGAAGAATTGAATAACCTATTTCCAGACAGTAAAGTGCAAGACATTAAAGTAACACCTTATGAGTATTTTGATGACTATTACAGCTGGGAAGATAGTACCTATCTCACTTCTGGGACCTATATGATTATTGATGAATATCCAAATATTGATAACACCTCAGCTCAAGAATTGTTAGATTTTGCGTCTTATGGCAATGATATATTCATGTCTAGTAATTATTTTCCAACCAGACTTTTAGATTCATTAGGTTTTAAAACTCAAAACGATTTTAATTTTGAAGGCAAGGCAGAGTTTTCATTCACAAACCCAATTTTTAAGAATGATTCTATTACTATCGAAAAAGGACTAAGTAATATCTATTTTTCTGAAATAGATACGCTCTACACTACCGTTCTAGGCTATCAAAAATTTGGAGATGCAAAATATGCCAACTATATAAAGACATCTTGGGGAGATGGTTATTTTTACATTCACCTGCAGCCTGTCGCATTTACAAATTATAACTTACTTAAAAAGTCTAATGATAAATATGCATCAAGTGCAGTGTCCTATTTAAAAGATGATACGATCTATTTTGATTCGAGAAATAAATCGAGAAAAACAATGAGTAATTCATCTCTACGCTTTATTCATAGCCAACCACCTTTAAAATGGGCTTGGAGATTAATGCTATTAACAACGGTATTATTTATGATATTTAATGCAAAACGAAAACAACGTATTGTAAATGTGAAAACACCACTAAAAAATACCACAATAGAATTTACAAAAACGATTGGTAATTTGTATTACGAAACCAAAGACCATGACAACTTAATAGAGAAAAAAATCACATACTTCTTAGAATATATACGTCGGGTATACTATTTAGACACTCAAATTTTAGATGATAAGTTTGTAAAGAACTTATCTTTAAAGTCTGGTAAAGATGAAAGTGATGTTAAAAAATTAATTAACCAAATTGTACATTTAAAAGCTAAAACAACCTGTAATGAAGGTGATTTATTGCGATTAAATAAAGCTATTGAAGATTTTTACACGAGATAACTATGGAACATTTAGATGACAAGCAAAACGAAGATTTAACGCCTAAAAATGAGCATTCAGATGTATCACCATCAGAAAACGCAAATGCAGCAGTACCACCCGAAACTAATCAAGCTATGGAAACTTCAGAGAGTGATATTAGTTTTAAAAACCGTATTGATTTAAGCGAACTTCAAGATGGTATAGCACTGATTAAAAATGAAATTGGCAAAGTCATTGTAGGGCAAAAAGGAATGATAGATATGCTTATCGCTTCTATTTTAGCCAATGGACACTCGCTTATAGAAGGTGTTCCTGGTGTTGCAAAAACGATCTCTGCAAAACTTTTAGCTAAATCTCTAGACATTGGTTTTAGTCGAATCCAATTTACACCAGATTTAATGCCAAGTGATATTTTGGGTACCTCTGTATTTAACATGAAAAATTCAGAATTTGAATTTAAACAAGGTCCTATTTTCTCAAATATGATTCTTATTGATGAAATCAACAGAGCTCCAGCCAAAACCCAAGCTGCACTATTTGAAGTAATGGAAGAACGTCAGATCACCATAGATGGAAACAAATTTAAAATGGAATTGCCTTTTATTGTTTTGGCAACACAAAATCCCGTAGAACAAGAAGGTACTTACCGCTTGCCCGAAGCACAATTAGACCGCTTCCTATTCAAAATAGATATTGATTATCCTAATATTGATGAAGAAGTAGAAATCTTAAATAGAGAGCAAAATTTACAAGGAGCTCTTAAAACAGATCAAGTAAAAGCACATTTAAGTAAAGCTCAAATTAATAAATTCCAAGCGTTAGTAGACCAAATCATTATTGAATCACATTTGATCAAATATATTGCCGATATCATCGTAAATACACGTAGTAATCCATTCTTATACCTAGGTGCTTCTCCTAGAGCCTCAATTGCTATATTAAAAGCAAGTAAAGCATTTGCTGCCATGGATGGAAGAGATTTTGTAACACCAGAAGATATTAAACGTGCTGCTATCCCTGTTTTACAACATCGTGTAATTGTTACTCCAGAACGTGAGATGGAAGGTGTGACCACCAAACAGATTATAAAACAAATTATAGAAGCTGTAGAAATACCAAGATAATTCGTATGGAATTAACACAACATTGTAAACTTTGTGATCATAAAGTCATTGATTATATGACAGGTACTCTATGTGGTTTAACCAATAAAAAGCCTGATTTCCAAAATAAATGTGGTGTCATAAAATTAGAATCAGAGTTTGAAGAACATATAAAAAAAATCAACATCGAATACGAAGCTGTATTAAAGACCAAAACAGATACTATTGGACATATCACTATGTATTCTGTCATTGCTGTCGCATTATTTATTGCAGGTTTTCTTTTAGGAAAATTTATTTTCGATAAAGGTGTCATCTCAACGGTTCCATTAATTGTAATGGGATTAGGACTTGGCCCATTAGGTATTGCATTTGGTCCTTTAAATAAATATATGACCAATTTAAAGCTTGCTAAAAAAAAGAAACAAGATCTAGATGTATTGTCTAAAATGTATGGCTATCATTACGATATAAATATCGTTCATCACAAAGACAGTTTAGGAAACAAATCGTACGATACCGATTTAAAAATTAGAAAAACTAGTAACACACATTAAATAAAATATAACACTCTTTGAAACGCATTAAACCTTTTTATCTACAAAACAGATTTTTCTATGTATGCATTGCCATTATGGTGCTGTTTGTATTGAGTTTTTTATTTCCTAGAGGTTTTGCTATTGTTAAACTAATACTGTTGTTGTTAGCGACCTTGACCGTATTAGATACCATCATATTGTTTACTGCTAAAAATGGTGTTGTTGGTAGGCGAATTTTGCCAGAAAAATTTTCTAATGGTGATGAAAATCCGGTTAATCTTATTCTTAATAATTATTATACATTCAATGTTAATGTAACTATTATTGATGAAATTCCTGAGCAATTTCAAGTACGTGATTTTAATATCAAACGAAAATTAGACGCCTCAAGTACATCACAAATAGAATATAGGCTCCGGCCTGTAGAACGTGGTGAATATCACTTCGGAAAATTAAACGTCTATGTTACTTCAGTCTTTGGTTTAATTGCACGTCGTTTCACTTATGACGACGAAGCAATGGTTCCAACATATCCTAGTTTTATCCAATTGAGAAAGTATGACCTACTGGCCATAAGTAATAATTTACACCAATACGGTATTAAAAAAATAAGAAAGATTGGTCATACCATGGAGTTTGAACAAATTAAAGATTATGTTTTAGGTGATGATCTCCGTACCATAAATTGGAAGGCCACAGCTAAGCGAAATCAATTGATGGTAAATCAATTTCAAGATGAAAAGTCACAGCCTGTTTATTCCATCATAGATAAAGGCCGTGTCATGAAAATGCCTTTTGACGGACTTACACTTTTAGATTATGCTATAAATGCTGCCCTTGTAATTTCTAATGTTGCACTTAAGAAACAAGATAAAGCAGGAATTTTAGCCTTTTCAAAAAAAGTAGAAAACATTGTCGTTGCCGAAAAGCGAACATCTCAAATGAATCTTATTTTAGAAACGCTCTATAATGTCAACACCGATTTCTTTGAAAGTGATTATAGCCGACTTTATGCCGATGTAAAACGACACATAACACATCGAAGTCTGATGTTGTTATATACTAATTTTGAAACTTTAGATGGTTTACATAGGCAATTACCATACTTAAAAGGCATCGCTAAAAATCACTTACTGGTTGTGATCTTCTTTAAAAATACAGAGCTCAATCAATTAATCACAGAAAAGGCAGAAACCGTTCAACAAGCATACGATAAGGTAATTGCAGAAAAGTTTGCATTTGAAAAACGACTCATCGTTAATGAACTTCAAAAATATGGGATTCAATCTATTTTGACCTCTCCTCAAGATTTGACGATCGATACCATCAATAAATATCTAGAGATTAAGGCAAGAGGATTGCTTTAATTTGCTCGATTTAATCAATCACATATTTTCTTTTACTAAATTAGTGCTAATAATCATTTCTAATGAGACAATTCATTAAAACTAACTAGTTTATGAATATTAAAGACTTTGCCGTAGAACGTTATTTTGCTAGATACGAATTTACTGCACAATATATGTTATCCAGTTCCGATTGTGATGGTTATCCCATGAACTATGTTTTAGATTTAGCGTCAGATAGTGAAAAGACATCTTGGGATACTCTAAAGCTTGGATATACTGAAACTTTAGGCAGCCCAACACTTAGAAAAGCCATTAAGCAACATTATAAAACCATTGACTTAGATGATATTGTGGTGTCTTCTCCTGGAGAGGCTAATTTCATTTTAATGAACATTCTACTCAATAAAGGAGATCACGCCATCTGTATGTCTCCTATGTATCAATCGCTATATCAAATTGCAAAAGAGTTAGAATGTTCAGTATCATTTTGGAAGCCTACCGAAGAACAAAATAAATGGCATTATAATCCTGCCGATTTAAAAAAATTGATACAAGCAAATACAAAGCTTATCATTATTAACTTTCCTCATAATCCTACTGGATTTAGCCCAGAAATGAATGATTATTTAGAAATCATAGACATCGCTCGCCACTATGGTATACCAATTTTTTCAGATGAAATGTATCGATTTTTAACGCATAATGAACATAGTGGTTTACCACCAATGTGCGATCTATATGAAAATGGCATTAGTCTTTGGGGAACCGCAAAAACCTTTGGATTAGCAGGATTACGACTTGGTTGGCTCACTTCAAAAAATAAAGAATTTCTAAAAAAAGTAGAAAGCTTTAAAGACTATTTATCAATCTGTAATAGTGCAACTAGTGAAATACTAGCAACCATAGCTTTAAACAATATGGATAAGTTTGTACAACCCAACTTACAAAAGATCCAATCCAATATCGTATTGTTTTCAGAGTTCCATAAAAGGAATAACCATCTATTTGATTTTCACAAGCCAAAATCTGGATCAACAGCATTTATTAAATTCAAGAGTAATGAAACCTCCTTTCAGTTTGCTGAAAAATTGGTAAAAGAAACGGGAATTATGCTTCTACCAAGTGAAACATTTGAGTATGGCACATCACATGCAAGGGTTGGTTTTGGACGAGCCAATATGCCTGAAATGCTAGATGTGTTTCAAAAATATATTACTAAACATTATAACTCATAATTTTATATCAAATCTATGATAAAGAAGCATATCTCTATGGCCAAAGAACAAGAACAAGGAAAACTTGGTATAGCTTATCTAAAAACAATATGGACATCTATTATGCTTCAAAAAGAAGGGGTAGTAAATGAAAGCATACAACTTAAGCATAATTATGTAACTGCAGTATTTGATGCTTTAGGCATAGGACTAGAACCAACCTATAAATATGTCTTTGAATCCTCTCCTTCTTTTGAACAATTTGAAGATTGGGTGATACGTAATGGGATAGTGTCTCAAGAAATGATTAATCTGTTCAATCTAGCCATATCGTCTTCAAATCAAAAATCACAAGATCTAACTACTGAAAACAATGTGTTAGATAAAAAGGCTTTAGATCATTGGGATAAAGAAGGCTATATAATTATACCTAATGCCATTACTGAAGACGATATTGAAGCTAGTTTAGATGTTATCTATACGCATTTACAAATAGATCCAAACGATACATCCACTTGGTATGAAGACCACCCATTAAAACAAGGGATCATGGTGCAACTGTTTCGTCATCCACAATTAGACAAGAACAGGTTTTCAAAAAAGATCCAACAAGCCTACCAACAACTTTGGCAAAGAACTGATTTAATTGTAAGCAATGACAGAGTTAGTTTTAATCCTCCTGAAACTGATAATTACAAATTTCCTGGGCCAAATCTACATTGGGATGTTAGTCTCAAGCGCCCCATTCCTTTTGGTCTTCAGGGCTTACTATATTTAACAGACACACCTGAAAACCAAGGTGCATTTACCTTAGTGCCAGGATTTCACAGAAAAATTGATTCATGGCTAGAGAATTTACCACATACAGTAAACCCTAGAACCTATGACTTTCAACTATTAGGAACTAAACCAATTGCGGCAAAGGCTGGAGATTTTATTATTTGGAATCAAATGCTTCCGCATGGAAGTTCGCCAAATACAGGAATGAAACCACGTGTTGTTCAATACATTAATTATCAACCTATCCATCGTGAAATTGAAACGGAATGGATCTAAAATGACTAAATTTTTTATAAAATAGACAGACTTGTCTATTTTTGATAATTTTTTATATATTTGCAATATGAAACACGCTTTAGTTAAAGATCACATTATTCAAACAGCTTCACATTTGTTCTATCAAAATGGGTATAACCTCACTGGTATCAACGAAATTATAAAAGAAGCAGGCATAGCCAAAGCGACACTCTATAATCATTTTAAATCTAAAGAAGACATCTGCATTGCTTATTTACAGCATAAAAACAGCATGTTTATTTCAGAAATTAAAGCTTTTGTTGAAGAACGTAAACATGGCGAAAATCGCATTTTAGCATTATTTGATTATCTGGACCAATTTTTTAATTCCAAAGAATTTAATGGTTGTTGGTGTATAAATACAATTTCTGAAATCCCAAAGGACAATACCAAAATACGAGAAGAGATTTTAAATCAAAAACAAAATTTAATCGTATACATCACTGAATTAATCAAAAATAACTTAGAAGGCCTATCAAAAGACAACAGTAAGTCTATTGCAAAGCAAGTGTACTTACTCTATGAAAGCGCTGTCTCAGAAAGCTATTTACAAAACGATATCTGGCCTATTCATTCGGCGAAAACTATTTGCAAACAACTATTATAATATCAAAAAAATTTATACAAAAACAGACAGACTTTTCTGTCTATAATTAAACACAAATATATATTATGAAAACATTCGAAAACAAAACAGCCCTCATCATTGGAGGCACTAGCGGTATTGGTTATGAAACTGCTCAACACTTGTTAAGTGAAGGCGCAACTGTACATATTGTTGGTAGATCGACAGGAAAAGTTGCAGATCAAGATCATTTAATAAAGCATACGGTAGACATAACCGATGCATCCGAAGTAGATGAACTCATTTCAAAAATTAATAGCTTAGATAATCTAGATTATCTGGTAAATGCTTCAGGTATTTTTGGACCAAAGTCCTTTTTAGATCATACTAAGAGTGATTATGATTCATATTTAGACCTCAATAGAGGCTTTTTCTTTATTACACAATCTGCTGCAAAAAAAATGAAGGATACATCTGGCGGATCTATTGTAAATGTAGGTTCGATGTGGGCAAAACAGGCAGTTAAAGCTACCCCATCTTCTGCTTACTCAATGCAAAAAGCTGGTTTGCATTCGTTAACACAACACTTAGCCATGGAATTAGCCGATTATAATATTAGAGTTAATGCTGTATCTCCTGCTGTAGTTCAAACACCAGTATATCATAGTGTATTTGGAGGAAAAGAAGAAGCAGATAAAGCTTTGGAAGGGTTTAATGCTTTTCATCCCATTGGAAGAAATGGTACACCTAAAGATGTTGCCAATAGCATCACCTTCTTATTATCTGATAAAGCGTCTTGGGTCACTGGAGCTATTTGGGATACAGATGGAGGTGTAATCGCTGGACGTAATTAAACAAACCCATTTACAATCAAAAAAGCATGTCATTAAACAATGATGTGTTTTTTTTTACAATTCAGTCATAAAAATTGACGGTTCGGTCAGTCTCTTTAGGCAAAGTTTTCTTTTGGTTGGATATTTGACTCATCAATAACAAATAAACCATTTAAAACATCATATCATGAAAACTTTATTTTTATCAATCGCCTTAATAGTAGTATCAACTTTAGGATTTGCTCAAGATAGCAAAGGACAAACCATTACAGTAACTATAGAAAATGCTAAAAACGATAATGGCAAACTATTAGTGTCTCTAAACACAAAAGATACCTTTATGAAAGGTGCAGGAGTTCAAAATGCCGAATCTAAGATTAAAGACGGAAAAGCGACCATAACTTTTGAAAATGTAACGCCTGGAGATTATGCTATAATGGTCTTACATGATGAAAATGAAAACGAGAGAATGGATTTTGAAGACAATGGAATGCCAAAAGAATCTTACGGAATGTCTAATAACCCTAGAAGTTACGGACCTCCAATATATGAAGACGCTAAATTCACACTTACAAAAGAAGACATGAAATTATCTATTAGATTATAACACAAACTCATCAATCAATCAATCAATCAATCAAAAAGTTAGTCAATCAAAAAAAAGAACCTTCAATATGAAGGTTCTTTTTCATTTACAATAGTTTACCAATATAATCTGAAAAGGATATTAGGCGCAAAACCTATAGAGAATCTATCTATAAGTTCTATATCACTATTTAAGTCATTATTACCTCTATATTCTCTACTGATAAGGTTTTTATTATCGTAGACGTTTCGTATTGAAAATCCAACTTTTGCTCTTAACTTACTATCTTCGGAAAATTTGAACTTATAGGTAGACGATAGGTCAAGTCGGTGATAGTCTGGTAATCTATTGGTATTTATTCCATCATTAAACTCTAAACCATTAATTCCATTGGTAGATGCAGTATAAGGCTTACCTGTTTGCCATCGCCATCCTAATGCCACTTGAAAATTTGATAATTTATAACTTAATGAAGCAGTAAAAGCATGTCTTACATTAGATCTGGAATCGAAAAATTCAGTATTATTTAAATTTTGATACTTACTCTCCGAATTATTGAATGCATAACTCAGCCAAGAATTGAACCTATTAAATCGTTTCCTTACATAAACATCAACACCGTAAATTCGCTGCTCTCCAATATTAAATGTGCTATTATTTGGATTCAGAAATCCAAAAGACAACGCTGTGATATCATTTAAAGTTTTGTAGTAATTGTCGATATCTATAGTCCATCCATTATTAGTAAAGATAAATCCAGCAGATACTTGTTTGCTATTAATAATTGGAAATTCATTTCCGTTAGCTAATCGCCAAACTCTATTTTCTAAAGACAAATCACTTAGTATGGTTTCATCGATCTCACTAATAATTTGATTTTTAATTTCTCCCGAAATTTGAAGTTTTAGGTTTCTGAGTAACTGCTTATAAAACAACAATCTTGGCTCAAATCTAAAGGTGTCCAATTCATCAAAGTAATTAACTCTTAATCCTAAAGACAATTCAAATAATTTCGGATTTCTATACTCATAGTTTCCATATACACTATGCGTTTTTATTACAGTTTTATCTTCATCTAAAACAAATTGTAAATTCGTCGTATTTAAAAACGCATATGCCACATCCTTTAATACGAATTGATAACCTAACGTGGCAGAATTATTAGTATTTATATGCTGCACAAACTCTGTTGAAATTCCAGAATCAAAAATCACATTTCGCTTTTCAAAATTAGACGCTTGTGTCTCTCCTTCCGAAGTAATAAAATTATAATTGAGTTTATATTCTGAAAAAAACGCTGATGTATGTTGATTCAATTTAGAATTCCATTGGGTTTTCCAACCCAAACCATAACCTGTGTTTTTAATCAACATAAGATCATTAAAACTTTGGTCGTTATCAGTATCAAACACTGTATAATTTAATTGATTATCTATAGAAATCAGGCTTGCATACAAACTATTGTTAACATTAGGTTGGTAGTTTAATTTCACGTTAAAATCTAAAAAACTGAAATCGTTATTGGGATTATCACCATTTGCAATTTTTGTGCTTTCAAAAACTTTATCGGCTAACCTATCGAATGTATAGGATTGGTAGAGGTTGGTATAACTTGATCTAATTGAAGCTTGAACACCCAATTTATCTTTAATAATTGGTGCTTCAATAAAAGCATCTGCACTAATACCGTTAAACCCTATTTGTGCTTTTAATTCATCTTCAATTTCTGAATTCGTCTGCATAGATATGACACTAGAAGCGCGTTCACCATATCTAGGATGAGAACCTTTGTTTATAAAAGTAACATTTTTAGTTGCATTGGGATTAAATGGTGAGATCATTCCGAAGAGATGTCCTTTATGATACATATTAATCCCATCCCAAATTAACCGATTTTGATCCATCTTTCCGCCTCTAACTAAAAAACCAGAAGCTGTTTCGTTTGGACTTACAACTCCTGGTAATAATTGAATACTCTCTAAGACATCTGGCTCGGTGAGGCCAGGCAATATGCCCAGATCTTTCGGACTAATTTGATACGACCCATCTTTCCGCTTGGATATGCCTTTAGTGAGATAGCTATTAATAATTATTTTATCTAGTTCTTCAACATTGACTTCGGGCTCAGATTTATTGACGATGATATACCTACTTGCAACAATTTCAAAACTCAAACCGGTTTGTGTTTCTATAGCTTTAAGCACTTGAGATAAACTACGTTTTTCCTTTTTAAGACTAACCGTTTTTCCTTTTAGAATGTCGTCTTTATATGAAAAACGCACATCATAAACGTCCTCAATAAGATCAAAAGCATTTTCTATTTTTTCAGACTCAAAATTGATATAAAATTTATTAGCCTCTTCTTGCGAAAAGGCTAAAACAGGCAAAATTAGTAAAATGCTGTTAATAATTTTTTTCACTTTATACTCAAATAGATGTTCTGATTGTCTTTTTCAACGTATCGTATTTGTAGAGATTTAAATACCGTTTTTAATGCAGTATCTAAATCGTTGTGGGTAAAACTACCTGTATACACAACTGTTTGATCAATATCTTTTGCTTCAATATTAATATCGTATTGTGATTCTAATGCAGAAATCACATATTTTAAAGGTACACTTTTAAACGTGCTTTCACCATGAATCCAAGTAGGATCAGTCTCAAACGTTTCCCATTTTTCAATAGAATGACCATTTATGCGTCTTACAGAATGTGTTGGCAATAAAATATAGTTTTCATCTTTAGATTTCACGCTCACTTTGCCTTCAAAACAAACCACTTCAAATAGATCGCTTATAGAATTAACATTGAATTGCGTTCCTAAAACTTTAACCTCTCCATTTTCAGTATGCACAGTAAACGTATTTCCTTTTTCTACTTTGAAATAGGCTTCACCAACCAAATGTAAAGACCTATCAGATGTCCATTCGTCTTCATTATATGTCAAGGTAGATTTAGAATTTAAAATCACCTCAGACCCATCTAATAACGTTACTGTTTTATATTCTCCATAATTGGTTTTAATGGTTACAATATCATCAGTTAAGAGCGAGAATAGTCCAAAAAATAAGACTATAGATGCAGCAATACCAATAAACCAGCTATTTGTATGGAGCTTACGAACATTAGCTTTCTTTTTAGAAATATGATTAGTAATCTTTTCAAAAGAGGCTTCTGTTGAGGCTTCTAAAGCTTCGTAGGTTTCAATTCCTCTTTTGATTTTCATATAAGAATTATACTCAGCTTCAGTCACTAAGGCTTTTAAATCTTCATCAGTGATTTTGCCTTCTAACCATTTGGCTAAAAACGTATCTTTTTCGTTATGTAAATCTTGCTCTTTCATTTGAATACTATAATAAAGACAATTACAATTAATAAAACCCTACCTTAAACATCATATTTTTTAAATATTTCCAATTTCCGACCTCATGACAACTAATGCAGCATGCATCCGTTTTTCAACAGCTTTTATCGAAATGTCTAGTTCTAGAGCAATATCTTTGTATTTCTTCTTTTCTATTCTATTTAATAAAAACACTTCCTTCTGTTTTTCGGGTAATCCATTTATTGTACGTTCTAACTTATCCATAAACTCCTTCTCTAGCATTATAAACTCTGGAGACTCATTAGTAGTTTCTTTCACTAAGCTTTGTTGATGCTTCCTTACCACATTGTCATGTTTTACAGAATTTAAGAACGTATTTGAGGCTACTGTATAGAGGTAACTTTTTACTTTGTCATAGTCAACTTTACTACAATTGTCCCAAAGTTTTATAAAAGTTTCCTGCAAAATGTCTTCCGCCTTATCGATGTCCTGAGTTTTAAAAAAAATAAAACGTCTCAAATCTTTGGCATACTCACGATAGATGCTCTCAAAAGTTTCAGACTGACATATTTTATGTGGGTTTTTAGCCATTATTTGCTTTGAAAGTGAATGTGTCAAAACTAAATAAAAAAAAATTAGAGTAAAAAGTAGGGTTTTTTTTTTGACAGTTGTCTTAGTTGTGATTAATCGATAAAACCATATTTTAATCTTAAAAATTGCTATGATGAAAAATTTCAAATTATTTCTTTTAAGCTTCGCCCTTATTGCAAGCGTTTTTACGTCATGTACAAATGACGAACCTGTAATAGAAGATCAAAATATAGACGAAAGTGCGTCTATCACTACATCTCTATCAGAACTTAGATTACAATTTAACAATCAAGGAAACATGATTCCTACAGAGAATCCAACAGGAAATATCGTGTTTGATTTCTGTTTTGATTTCGTATACCCAATTAACCTATCTTATAATAACGGGACTACAGTTGCTGTTGAAAGTCTTGAAGATTTAGTACAAGTTTTAATTAATTCTACAGATGATTTATACATCAATGGGATTGCTTTTCCTTTTGATGTCGAAACGTATAACGATGATTCTGATGCTATAGAAGTAGTTACTATTAACAATGAAGAAGAATTTGAAGATCTTTTAGAAGACTGTGATTTTGATGAATTTGATTGTGAATGTGATGACGAGTACGACCCAGTTTGTGTTGAAATCGAAGCTCCAAACGGAGAAGTATTCTTAATGACTTACCCTAATGAATGTTATGCTGAATGTGACGGATTTACAGAAGATGATTTTTCTGAAAACTGTGAAGAAGATTACAATTGCCCTGGAGGGATTGAGTGCTTTACTTTTAATTTCCCACTATCTATTATTACAGATGATGGCACAACTTTAGAAGTAAACTCACAAGAAGAATTAGATAATGCCTTATACAATTCATACTATTTTGATTTTGTATATCCAATTACCGTCACTCTTGATAATGGCGATGTTGTAACGATAAACAACGAAGAAGAATTTGAAGACATCTTAGAAGATTGTTTCGATGAATATGATGATGACTGTGAAGAATGTGCAAATACGGCTGGTCCAGTTGTATGCGTTGAGTATGAAGAAAACGGTCAGGTGATAATCATTCCATTCCCTAATGCGTGTTATGCTGAATGTGAAGGGTTTACACAAGAAGATTTTGTTGACTGTGGAGATACAGGTTCTGAATGTCTAGAATGTCTTGAAGAAGAAATCAATCCAGTTTGTGTAGAATATGAAGAAAACGGACAGGTATTTGTTACGACTTTCCCTAATGCATGTTATGCGGAATGTGAAGGGTTTAGTGCAGAGGACTTTATCGAATGTGACGTAAATAACCCATCGAACTGCTCTGAAGAAGATGTCGAAGGTCAATTAGTTGAATGTCAATTTTGGACCGTAACTATTGGAGATCAAGAATACACTTATGTGTTTGGTAGTGATGGTACAGTTACTGTAAGTCTGGCTAATGACCCAATAGCTTCGGGTACTTGGGAAGTATCAGCGAGTCCAGTTGGCGAGGTTGGTGTTAGTGTAAATACAGATTCAGGTAACTTTTCAAGTGTTTGGTTATTCTTTGACTGTGATAATCCAGAAGGACCAGAAGTAGTAAGTACGGCATCTTGGATACTAGATATATCTTCTGGATGTGAATAAAATTGATTGGTTTTAAGCTTGATAAAAAACCCTTTGGAATCCTATTGGTTCTAAAGGGTTTTCTTTTAGATATAATATTTCTTAGACTTAAATACTTTCACCTAACCAGGCTTTCATCATCCATACCGTTTTTTCTTGCTCTGTAATAAAATCACTCATCATAGAATTAGTACCTTCATCATTAGCATTTCCAGATTGTTCTAAAATTTGGCGCTCAATGTTTAATAATTCGGTTAAAGAGGCAACTATGAGTTTTACGGCCTTTTCATCTTCGGAAATATCTTTACCAACAGGGACTTTTGCCGCTTTTGTATAGTCTTCAAAAGTATGTAAAGGAGTTACACCTAAAGTTAAAATACGTTCTGCTATTTGATCGACTTTTATATTGGCATCAGTATATAATTCTTCAAACTTTACATGTAAGTCAAAAAAACGTTTTCCTCTAATATTCCAGTGAATGCCTCTTAAATTCTGATAATAAATCTGAAAATTTGCTAAAAGATGATTTAAATCTTCTGCAATTATTTGTGTTTTGTGGGTGTCAAGCCCTATACTATTTAGTGTCATAATCTCTATTGTTTTTATTAATGCAAATTTATTTTATAATTAATTCAATTTATTATAGTTTTTATAAATAGTTTTTATATTTTTATAGTCTAAATGAATAACAATGACAATTACACAACTACATTACGTATTAGCGATAGCAGAACATAAGAATTTCACAAAAGCTGCCGAAAAGTGTTTTGTAACGCAACCAACTCTAAGTACTCAAATACAAAAATTAGAAGAAGAGCTCGATATACTCATTTTCGATAGAAGTAAAAAGCCTATAGAACTTACTGATGTTGGTAGAAAAATTGTGCAGCAAGCCAAAAACATAGTTGATGAATCTGATCGTATACAGGATATTGTAGATCAACAAAAAGGATTTATTGGTGGTGAATTTAAGATTGGGATTATTCCAACCATAATGCCAACGCTATTGCCTATGTTTCTCAAAACTTTTATTAAGAAATACCCAAAGGTTAAACTCAAAATTGAAGAGTTAACCACTGAAGAAATCATCACTAGAATTGTAGACGGACATTTGGATGCCGCGATTGCTGCAACGCCCTTAGAGCATGAGGTAATAAAAGAACGTGTGTTGTATTACGAACCTTTTGTAGGTTATGTTCCAGATGATCACAGGTTAAAAGATAAGAAAAGAATTGAGGTATCTGATTTAGACATTAACGATATGTTACTTTTAGAAGATGGTCATTGCTTTAGGGATGGTGTAATCAATCTTTGTAAGGCATTTAAAACCCATGAAGATGATCAATTTCAATTAGAAAGTGGTAGTATAGAAACCTTAGTCAAACTATCTAATGAAGGTTTAGGAATGACACTTCTTCCCTATCTAAATACACTAGATCTTAACGAAAAGATGTCAACTAAATTACATCACTTTAATGATCCTTCACCAGCTAGAGAAGTAAGTATTATTTATCACAAAAGTGAACTAAAAATGCAAATCATTGATGCATTACACAATGTGATCTCCGGTATTATAAGAGGTGCTATAGCATTTCAAAATGTTGAGATTATTAGTCCAAGAGCTAAATAGACTCTAGTTATTCATTCTAGAAAAAGTGTATAAAAAAAGCGACTCGTAAGTCGCTTTTTTTTATTCATTTAATAAGATTAAACATTGATCTAATTCTGGGTTCTGTAAGATTAAAGATTTAATATAAATCTTAAGCTCTTCAATTTCGTAAGGTAATAATCTTTGAAGTGCTTTTTGTAATTCTTTACAGAACAATGTAGCGTCGAAACTCACTTTATTAAGTACAGTTTTTGTGTACTCAAACATTGCTCTTGCCATTCTTTAATTGGGTTTAGGGTTTAAAAAAAGTAGATTTGCTTTATATGCTTTTATTTTAATTATTACATTCTAAATGTAGTAAAAAAAATGATTCCCTTGACGAACAGCCAAAAAATTTAACAGCCAATTATATGTTAAAACCTATTATCACCATCCAATAAATCGCCTAAACCACCAAGTATACTGCCCTCTCCTTTACTATTACCACCTCTCGGTATAGAAGACACAATACGACCTGCAAGTCTGCTAAATGGTAGGGATTGTACATAGACTACTCCAGGTCCTCGAAGTTTAGCAAAAAATAAGCCTTCACCTCCAAAAACGGTATTCTTAATACCTCCAACAAATTCAATATCATAATCGATGTCTTGAGTAAAGCCAACAATACAACCTGTATCTACTCGTAATGTTTCACCAGCTTGTAATTCTTTTCTTGCCATGGTTCCACCTGCATGTACAAAGGCCATTCCATCACCTTCTAACTTTTGCATAATAAACCCTTCGCCACCAAAGAGTCCGCGACCAAGCTTTTTAGAAAACTCTATACCTACACTTACTCCTTTAGCTGCACATAGAAATGCATCTTTCTGACAAACAAATTTGCCATTATATTCTGTAAGGTCTATAGGAACAATTTTTCCAGGATAAGGTGAAGCAAATGATACATTGCGCTTTCCTGAAAGGTCATTATAAAAGGCTGTCATAAATAAACTTTCGCCTGTTAGAATACGTTTTCCTGCACCTAATATTTTTCCGAAGAATCCTGTATCCTTTTGTGAACCGTCACCAAAAATAGTTTCCATTTTGATACCGTCGTCCATCATCATAAAGCTTCCAGATTCTGCAATAACACCTTCTTGAGGGTCGAGTTCTATCTCAACATATTGCATTTCTTCTCCGTAAATTCTGTAATCGATTTCGTGTGATGTCATGGTTTTGTGTTTTTTAATTGATTACCTATATGTTTTAAGACGCTTGCATTTGTTACAACTCATCATTAACTTTTAACCTTTAGCGTCCATTCAAAGTTAAAATCTGATACTTGCACGCCATCTTTATTTATTCCCTTCGAATTTAACCAAACGGTCTGCCCTTCTCCTGTTTCTATGGCTTTCTTAATGGCATCATCAATGTCTTCTCCTTGATTACAGGTGAATGTAATTCTTCCCGTAGCCTTTTTAGTAAACGATCCATTATTACTGGCGACTAGCATAGATATGTTCTTTCCGCTTGACTTGATCTTAGACATGACCAAAGCACCTGTAGTTAACTCTGCTGCCATACCTTGTACCGCCCAAAACATAGACTTAAATGGGTTCTGATTAAACCATCTATGCTTGACCGAAACCACACAAGTGGTATCACTTAAAGCTGTAGTACGTACACCACAAAAATATGCAGATGGTAATTTGAATAATAAAAAAGTATTGAGTTTTCTTGGTGAAACTATCATGTTTACTGGAAGTTTCAGCTAATTTATTGAAAATATTTGACACTACCATTTGTTAATATTATGTTAAATTTAAGTACTATGCGTAACATAATACCTGTTTTTAGACATATATTTGTATAAGAAATTACTATATGTTTTAAAATCATGCTAGACAATCATCAAAAAAACATCGCTACATTCATCCATTTATCAACCTTTAGCAGGTTTATAATTCCTTTAGGAAATTACATTGGGCCAATTGTATTATGGATGGTGAACAAAGACAAATCAGAGTTTATAGATAATCATGGAAAGCAAGCCATTAATTTTCAAATAAGTATTTTACTTTATACATTAATTCTTGGTACAATATCAATTCCATTTTTCATTTTTAAAGTTTTCAACGGTATGGACTTTGTCGATTTTAATGGGTTTCATGATTTTCATATCAATATTGGACAACCCTCTCCTCTATTATATATAACTGGAGGTTTAGCTTTTTTAGCAATTATTGGGTTTATTCTAGAAATGGTATTTATAGTTATTGCGAGCTTAAAGGCTAGAGATGGCGAATTATATCATTATCCATTAACCATCAACTTTTTAAAATAAAATTTCATCAATTAACCATCAATCAATCAAAAAATGAACAGTTTCACTTTAAAATCTCATTTATGAAGATAGAAAACACAAAAGCACAAATGCGAAAAGGCGTATTAGAATACTGCATTTTGTCGGTATTAAAAGATGACGATGCTTACGTGGCAGAAATCTTAGGCACGCTTAAAGACGCAAAATTACTTGTGGTAGAAGGGACAATTTATCCACTTCTCACAAGGCTTAAAAATGCTGGACTACTCAATTATCGTTGGGAAGAATCCACATCTGGACCACCAAGAAAATATTATGGTCTTACAGAAACAGGTCAGTTATTTCTAAAAGAATTAACTATTACCTGGAACGAATTACAAAATGCAGTTAATATAGTAACAAGAGAAAAAACTAAAAAATAATGAATAAAACAGTCAACATAAATTTAGCAGGTATATTCTTCCACATAGATGAAGATGCATACTTAAAATTACAGCGCTATCTTGAGGCTATAAAACGTTCATTTACAGACTCTCAAGGTCGATCAGAAATCATATCAGATATTGAAGCTCGTATAGCCGAACTATTTAGTGAGCGTGTACAAAACGAAAGACAAGTTATAGGACATAAAGAAGTCGATGAAGTCATCACTATCATGGGACAACCAGAAGATTATCTAGTTGATGATGAAATCTTTGAAGATGAGCCTAAACGTTCATACTCAAAACGTAGTACGTCTACATCTAAAAAATTATATAGAGATACAGACAACTCTTATGTTGGAGGTGTTTCATCAGGATTAGGGCACTATTTTGGTATCGATCCGTTATGGATTCGTTTAATCTGGTTCTTATTAATTTTTGGAGCTGGTACAGGAGTTTTATTATACATCCTACTTTGGATCTTTGTTCCTGAGGCTACGACGACTTCAGAAAAATTAATGATGAAGGGCGAACAAGTCAATATTAGTAACATCGAAAAAAAAATTAGAGACGGTTTCGACAGTGTGTCCAATGCTGTTCAAAATGTAGATTTAAAAAAGCAAGGCGATAAAATAAAAGAAGGTTTCGAGCACGTTTCAGATTCTATTTCCGAAGGTGTAAAAAAAGCCGATTTACCTCGTCAAGGTGAACGTATAAAATCAACATCTAGTACGTTTTTCGAGACTATAGGAGATATCATTATGTTCTTTTTAAAGCTTTTTGCTAAATTCTTTGGTATTATTTTAATGATTGTTGGTGCTGTCACTATCATTTCATTAGTAATTAGTCTATTTAGTCTTAGTATACTTGATAACGTAAACATTCCTGGAACTAATTTCTTCCATATTGCAGATGCTACTAATGTACCTGTTTGGGTCATGTCGCTACTTGTATTTTTCTTTGTTGGTATTATAGCATTTTTTATATTCTACCTTGGATTGAAAATATTAATTACCAACCTGAAATCTATTGGTAATCCTGCGAAATATACCTTATTGGGCTTATGGTTAATTTCATTTATCTCATTAATCATATTGTCTGCAAAATTCGGACTTAGTTTTAAAGAAGAAGGTTCTACAATTAAGACTGAAAAATTAGCATCAATTACAGCTAACGACACGATTAGTTTACGAATGGATGACAATGATTTGTTCTCAAGAAATAGATACTATAGAAGCTATGGCTTTGACACAGCTTATGATGATAACGACAATAAAGTATTATACTCTAGAGGTGTGAGACTTATTGTAAGATCAACTAAAGATAGTATTGGTAAAATTAGAGTAGAACGCAGTGCAAGAGGATCAGATTACAACAATGCTAAAAATAGAGCAGAACGTATCAGCTATAAATATGACTTACAGAATAACGAATTATCATTAGATAGCTACTTAACCATTCCTTTAGATGAGGCACGCAAAGGTCAGTCGGTTACTGTAACCGTTTATTTACCTGAAGGCGCTGTACTTTATGCAGATAAAAACACATACAACTATCATAGTAATGATTACTATTATAACGACATTCTTGATCATAACATGGAAGAGCGTCATCTTAAAATCATTACCAATGGTGTGAAGTGTTTGGATTGTCCGGAAGATGATGAGTTTAGAACCGAAGTTGATATAGATGATGACGAGAACGGACTCGAAATTAACGAAGATGGACTAAAAGCAAAATCTGATAACAGCAGCCTAGAAATTGATGATGACGGAGTTAAAGCAAAAATAAACGATGTCAATGTCAATATTAACGACGAAGACGGTGTAAAAATAACAACCGACAATAACGAGAATTAACAATTCATCCTAATCAATCAACGGTTCAGATATTTAAAATTTAACTAACCAACCATTTTTTAAATATTTGAACCTTAATCAATCAAAAAATGATACAGTTACTATATAAACTCATAATGTTCACCGTAGCTTTTTACGGAATGAATATGTCACTTAAGACTCAAGTAGATGAACACAAAGAGATTTTCAATACGTTAAAAGCTAATGACAGTTTAATCTTTGAGCGCTCTTTTAATAAATGTGAAACACACTATTTAGAGCAATTAATTGCTGAAGATTTTGAATTCTACCATGATATTGGTGGACTTGAAACATCAAAAGAAGCCTTTATTGAAAGCATGAAAAATGGTATTTGCAATCCTAATAACGAAACCAGATCTAGACGAGAATTAGTGGAAGGCAGCCTTGAAGTATTTTTACTAAAAGATAAAGGCAATGTTTATGGTGCTTTACAGAAAGGAGTTCATAAATTCTTCGAAACTACCAACGGAAAAGAAGTTGCTGGTAGTATTGCTAAATTTTCACATTTATGGGTTTTAAAAAACGAAAAATGGGTTTTAAAACGTGTGATAAGTTATGACCATAAAATGCAAGAACAACCTATTGTAGATGGTGTGGAGATTTCAAATGAATTATTAGACACTTACATAGGTCAATATCAAGCTAAAGAAACTGGTTTGGTTGTGATATCTAGAACAGAAAAAGGATTGCATATAAACGCTGGACAAATGAGTGCAGATATTTATGCAAAGTCTCCAACACTTTTTGCTCATAAGCAAGCACCTTTAACCTTTGAATTTGTATCTGACTCTCAGGGAAAGATTACCAAATTCATCGTAAGAGAAAACGACAATATAGTTGAAGAAGCTATAAAACAATAAATCATCAAAAAACAAAAATCATGACAACATTAACAAAATTTACAATTGCAGTAATATTTAGCTTACTGCTAACATCATGCAACTTCGATATCAATTTTGATACTGGAGTTAGAGGAAATGGAAACGTATCAACAGTAGAGCGTACACTTGATGGAGATTTCGACCAAATTGCTGTAAGTAGAGGTTTAGATGTTTATTTAACTCAAAGTGACACGCCAATGTTAAAAGTACAAGCCGATGAAAACCTTCATGACATTATAATTACAGAAATAGAAGAAGGTGTTTTAAAAATTTATGCAGATGAAAATATTAGCCGTTCCGAAGCTAAAAAAGTAATGGTAAATGTAAAAGACATTAATCTTATTACGTCAACTAGTGGTAGCGATGTATATTCTACAAATACGATCATTGCAGACAACTTGAAACTAGTAACGACTAGTGGAGCCGATTTAGAAATTGATATCGATGCCGAATCAACAACCTTAAGAGCTACAAGTGGAAGTGACCTAAAAGTGTCTGGGACTACAAACGATTTAAATGCTGAAGCGACTAGTGGAAGTGACATAAAAGCTAGAGAATTAAAAGCTCAAAACTGTACTGCCTCTGTAACAAGTGGTGCAGACATTATAGTAAATGCTGAGCAAAAACTTAAAGCTAATGCAAGCAGTGGTGGCGATATCAAGTACTATGGAAATCCAACAAATGTAGATACCAATGATGGCGTCTCTGGAAGTATTAGAAAACAATAGAATAACTTCAGTTCAAAGTAATTTGAGATGAAAAAAGTTATAAAAATCATACTTGTTTTTTTCGCGCTAATTTTACTCTTGTTCCTTACTGATGTTTTATGGAAATCGCCATCATTTTACAAGACAACTAAGCAACACACCTTGGAAACTCCTGTAATGGACATGGTAGAGTACAAAAGCATTATCAATGAGCACCGCAGACCATATATTTATGAAGTAGCTTCTAAAAACAAAGGTAAGGTCATTGTCGTTGGTGTAGAACATATCAACGACCCATCAAATGCTCAATTTGATTCCATAAGACATTACTGGGATATGTATAAACCTGATATTGCTCTTGTAGAAGGTAGAATGGGGTTTTTATTTAAATGGTTACAAGATCCAATAAAACACTATGGTGAAAGTGGTTTAACATCTGATTTGGCTAAAAGAGATAATGTCAACTTATATACATGGGAACCAGCTAGAGCAGATGAAATAGAACTCATGATAAAAAAGTATCCAGCTGAACAACTAGCAATGTTTTATGCACTTCGTCCATTTTATGGCACGCCAAAAGAGGAACGCCTTAACAATCCAGAAGAAGTACTACAACAATTAATTGAGGAGCGGACAGACTATGAGCATTTGAGACATTCAATTACGTCTTGGAAAGATGTAGATAGCATTTGGAAACAAGATTTTCCTGGTGACGATTGGCGAGATCATAGTTCAGCTTATGGGTGGCCTGGCTATTTTCAAGACATTTGGAATAGTTCTAACCTCTCAAGAGATGAACATATGATCCATATTATTTTGGAGCAAATAGACCAAGGTAATACTGTATTTGTCACTATGGGTTCAAGTCATGCACCAAGAATCGAGAACACCTTAAAAACAGCCATAAAGTAAACGTTTAACAACCAACTAATCAACCACTTTGAAACCATTTCAAGCTTAATTTTAAGTTTGGGATGGTTTTTGTTTATATTTGTTATAACACTTAATTTATAACAATGAAAAATGTTACCTTATTTCTATTACTCGTTTTGAGTTGTACTGTAACAAGTTTTGCTCAAGATACCGAAAAGGTAAAAGGTGATAGAAATTTAACCATTAAACAAACCTACATTGATGGTTTCAAGAAAATTGTAGTTGGTGAAGATTTTAAAGTAGAGTTATTTTATAATAAAAAACCATCGGTAGAAATTGAAACCGACGACAACCTTCATGAGTATATTAGTATAGAAGTAATTGATAGTGTTCTCACACTTACTACTACACGAGATATTAGAGCTAAAAAGCTCAATGTAAAAGTAAATTATGGAGATGCTTTCTCTGATATTGAAGTTAAAGACGATGGAGAAGTAAGATCACTAACGTCTTTAGAGCTAAATAATGCGACATTAAAGACCAGTGGTTCGTCTAGAGCATATCTCAATATTAAAGCAAATGATTTTAATTTTGTTAGTACCGATAAGACTAAAGTCAAATTAAACATTACTGCTACAAATGTCACTGCTGAAATAAGCGATAATACTAAAATGGATGCATTGATAAATGCTACAGATGTAAAAATCGACTTATATCAACGTGCTAATTCTGACGTTGAAGGAAATATAGAAAACTTAACACTTAGAGCAGATAACAATTCTCAATTTAATGGTAAAAACTTTACCACTAAAACATGTAGTGTTATTGCTGAAATAGCTAGTGATGTCTATTTAGAAGTGATTGAAGATATTGTTATTGAAGCTACAGGTTCTAGTGAAGTTTATCTCTACGGAAATCCTAAAATAACAATCAATAAATTTACTGATACTGTAAAACTTCAAAAGAAAGTAAAATAACGGTTTAATAAGCCTTAACAGATATATAAAAGCCCGAAGCATTAAAACTTCGGGTTTTTTCTTATAGTTTCTTTATTAAAGATTCTAGACGTGGCAATACCTCTTTAGGAATAGTCTCGGCATTACTAAGCCAAGTATGTGTATGTCCAATGTAAGTCATACCTAAATAATTTGCACTTTGAGTAAAGGGCATTTCAAAGCCTTCAAAAATTTCTTGATCAGACCCACAACTTAATGAACCCATGACTTTGCCTCTCAACTGTCTACCTATAGCTTTCTTTTCGCCAATCAAGACATCCGAAATCCTATCAAAAAAAGTTTTCATTTGAGCACTCATGGCATACCAATACACAGGCGTTGCAAACAAAATCGTATCATAACCAAGTATCGACGTTAGTAAAGGGTGAAAATCGTCGTCTTCATTCTTTAATTCATAATCAAAATAACCAATATTGTAATCGGACAATACGACTAAGTCGATCTCATTTCCATGAGAAATAAGATAATCAACAATTGTTCTGGTATGTCCAAAAGGGCGCGAACTTCCTAATATAATAATGGTTTTATGTTTCATATAAACAATAAATCCGAAGCTTGGTATATTAAACTTCGGATTTTTTTACTTAGAAATTAACACCTAGTATACAGGAGTAGATACTTCAAAATCAGACTCTTTTGCCGCTAAATAGCGTTCTGCATCTAATGCAGCCATACAACCAGTACCAGCAGCCGTTACAGCCTGACGATATACATGATCTGCAGCATCTCCAGAAACAAAGACACCTTCAACATTAGTTTTGGCAGTTCCAGGTACATTAATAATGTATCCTGTTTCATCTAATTCTAGATAATCTTTAAAAATATCAGTATTTGGTTTGTGTCCAATAGCTACAAAAAATCCAGTAGCAGGAATATCAAACTTCTCTCCTGTTTTATTATTAAAAGCTCTAACACCAGTCACAACTTGACCATCACCTAAAACTTCTTCGGTTTCAGTATTGTAAAGAATTTCGATGTTAGATGTATTGATCACTCGATTAGCCATAATCTTAGAGGCTCTAAATTCATCTCTACGCACAAGCATCGTTACTTTAGTACAAAGTTTAGATAGGTAATGTGCTTCTTCTGCTGCACTATCACCAGCGCCTACAATCACAACTTCTTGATTTCTGTAGAAAAATCCGTCACATACAGCACATGCAGAAACACCACCTCCAAGTTTTAAATATTTCTGTTCAGATTCTAAGCCTAAGTATTTAGCCGAAGCTCCTGTCGAAATAATAACGGTTTGACAATGAATCTCCTTAGTATCATTTACCCATACTTTGTGAACATCTCCAGAAAAATCAACCTTTGTAATCCATCCATCACGAACATCTGTTCCAAAACGAGTTGCTTGGTTTTGTAATTCTATCATCATTTCCGGACCGGTAATTCCTTCAGGATATCCTGGGAAGTTTTCTACATCATTTGTCGTTGTTAATTGACCTCCTGGTTGTGTTCCTTGGTAAAGTACTGGCGCCATATTTGCTCTAGACGCATATATTGCTGCAGTATATCCCGCAGGTCCTGAACCTATAATTAGGCATTTTACTTTTTCTATTGTATCAGACATATTTTTGTTTCAATTTATTATAAGCAAAAGTAGGTTTTTTGATTAAAAACTTACATCAAAGTTATTAACAGTTATTATAGTATTATTTGATTTTTCAATGTCTTTAATTACAAATGTGATTGTTTATTATTTTGATTATGAGTCTTTAATTTTAGATATAGTGTAAGTTTTTTTGTAAATTTAAAGTAATCACATCTTAAAATCATCATATTATGAAAGCTACTATTTCATCACTCCTAATTGTACTGTTGATTTTTTCTTGCAAGGATAAACCTGCTAATGATACTGAAGACACAACGATAGATATTTCACAAATCAATACAAATCCCAATCCGCTTGAAGGTGCTTGGGAACTTGTTGGTTATTATAATTATGTAGATAATGAAGTGATAGATTCCTTTCGTACCAGTGAAGGTTACAGGCAAGTAAAAATGTACACAGATTCTAAAGTCATGTGGAGTAAATATATCCCAACAGACTCTTCAGAATGGTTTGGATACGGTAGCTATACGGTTAATGGCAGTGAGCTTGTAGAAATTTTAGAATATGGCTCAGAAATGATGAGTAAAATTATTCAGGAAAAGAAAGAATTTAAACATGAATTGATTATTAATGGTGATTCATTTAGTCAGATAGAAATCGATGAAGATGGTAATAGGATTTATGCTGAAAATTATAAGCGAATAGAATAGGTGTCATAAGGCTCCTATTTCAAAAACATATATTAGCTAATTAATTAACCTTTAATTTCAGCATTACCTATGTTATAAAAGGAACGAATACTCTTAATTAAACCATCTTTAATGTTATACCATTCGCATACTGTCATTTCTAAGCCTGTATTTTTATTCTTTTGCTCAAATTGAACACAGACATTTTCATCTTCCTGAATTTGTTTGATTATTGTAAGTGTATTACCAAGAAAGTCATTTTTGTTCTTTAAAACGATATCCATATATTCAGACTTTGGAGTAATTGTACCAAATGGACTTGTATGACTAAAGTCGTCTGCAATTGGCAAATCCTCAATAACTCCATTGTTCCAGCAATCAAACCATTTTTTTACAATAGGGTGAATTGTTTTCATTTATCTATATCTCTTTTTAATTGAAATTGATAATTCATAACTTTCGGAGGCTTCTTTCCAATTCCTTGTTCTATGCGATGCCCTTCTATTTCTAATAACTTTGACTGAAACTCTGCTCCACCAGGAAACTTAATATTTATTGATCCATCAGGTTTAAGAACGCGCCAGTATGGTACTATCACTTTTTTTGTTTCTCTTTCTTCTTCAGCGGCAAGAGCAACATATTTTAAATACACACCTGTAGGAATAGCTGCTGTTACCTGTACTCCCTTTTCTTTAGCTAGAGTCTCTCTAATAGTATTGTTAGTAAGAAGTTCTCCTTTTTTAGTCCTATTAATTATTCTTTCAATATCTAGGGCATTTGGTATAAGTATTTTTCCTTTACCTAACCTTTCTTCCCATTCTGGTGTAATCGTATGTATTTTTTCTTCTACATCATTAACCTTTTCTCTCCAAGATTTCTTTTTAGCCATGACCAAGGTATTATTAATTACGTACTTGTTTAGTGTTACTTTTTAAAACCAAAACACTTGTTAAATTAATAGCAGTTCCTATTAAGAAGACCATAATAAACATAATCAGGCCTTGAAAAATTGGTGACTGCATATACTCTGGTATTGTAGCCATATGCATTTGAGCTTTTTCAAGTTCTGCTTCGGTAAACCATTGCTGCTGCCATTGTTTAAAATGGTCACCTTCTATAGCAAAGAACAACATTCCATATATTCCCATAATTATAGAAGCTATAAACGTAATACCTATACCAATTTTAAATCCTTCACTAAACGAAACAAACCCGTTGTTTAATTTATCTCTAAAATACTTTATTCCTAGAGGAATAGTAAGTAAAGAAGCAATAATAGATAGGTAACCAATTGTTTCAGAAATATTAGGACCATATCTTGGAGCAATAAAAAACCAATTCAATAAACCAAATACTATTGAAATGCTCGCTCCAATAATACCATAGTGTATTACAAATTTTCTCATAATATAAATTTATTAATTCAAGCTAAAATTAGAGATTTAGGGCAAATCCAAACTCACTCGAAAGTATGATTTTGAGTGATTTTAAGAAATTCACTCGAAAGTATGATTGATTAAATCATTAGTAGATTTAAATAATATTTAAATCACGACCAATTTTTACGGCTTCAGTTCTGCGCTTGGCATTAAGCTTAGATAAGATTTTTGAAACATGAGATTTTACTGTATTTTCAGTTATAAACAGGGTTTCTGCAATTTCATTATTGGAAAGTCCGTCAGACATTAATCCTAAAACCTTGAGTTCTTGCTTGCTTATGTTTAGTTCTTTTATGCGTTTTATATCAATTTCTTGTATAGAATTGGTATGCTTTCGGGCGTAAAAAAGTTTTGTGATAAAATATCCCAAAGCAATGAACAATATACCAGATATAATAAGAAATACATCGCTAAAACCTTGAGTATTCATTAATGAAAACTTGCTTACCTGAAAAAGAAGTATAATGACTATACTAATGGTTCCAAATATTACAATTGTACGCTTCATAAAAACAGTAAAGGTTATGTTTTGATACTATAACTTTAAAATTAAAAAAAGAAATTAATACCGTACATAGATTACACTTACTAAATTCAAAATCTCTTATATATTTAGTATATTTAGTTCTACTAACTTATTTGTAATGAGAGCTATATTAGTAATCACATATGTATTATGCATAAATTTTGGCTTTTCTCAAACTGAAGAAATTGCAATTACCACTATACAATCAAATATAAATAAGGCCGATCAATTTTATGAATCAAAACAAAAAGATAGTGCATTATATTATATAAATCAAGCTTTAATATTAGCTAAAAAATTTGATGTAGACAGTTTACAAATAAATGCACTTCTCTCCTTAAGCAATATTGAAAGTAACAAACAAAATGCATTAAGCCATCTTATCAATGCAAAGCAAATAGCTAGAAAAAATAAATATTTCAACCTTCTTGCAAAAACCTATTTTAGAATAGGCGAATTCCATTATAAAAATGATACAAATAAATTAGCCTTTAACAATTATATTAAGCTAGACTCACTATCCAATAAGCATCATGTTAACCCTTTTCTTTTAGCTATGTCCAAAACCAGACTAGCTGGCTTATTATTTAGAGCCAGTAATTGGACCGATGCTGGCCAATTTCCTCAAATAGAAATGCATATAAATCAAGGTTTAAAAATATGTGATTCATTTAATCTAAAGATCCCTGCGGCCAAATTAAATTTACAAAAAGGTGTGTTGAATAAATTTAGAAAAAACTATTCTGATGCCATTACTTATTATAACAAGGCATTAGAACTCTCTAAAAAAAATCAAGATTATGTAACTCTAGCGGTTATTTATAACGATATCGGAAGTCTCTATCACATTATGAAACAAATAGACTCTGCAGAAACTAACTATTTAAGGGCTATTGAAGTAAATAAAATGCATACAGATACCTTGAACCTTGCTCTCATGAATCTTCAAATAGCAAATTTTTATAATATGATATCAAGGCCCGAAAAAGGGTTAATTCGTCTAAGTATAGCCGAAAACTTATATAAAAAAAGAACTGATATACGTAGAGAAAATCTTTTTAAGCTTAATGACGTAGCCACTAACATCTACTTTTCATTAGGTAAACTTGATAGTGCCTTTTCTAAGTCTAAAGAAGCCAACAGGTTATTCGTAGAAATGACAAAGGTTAAGAATGAAGAAAATATAACCGAGTTAGAAGCTAAATACGATAATGCTAATAAACGTAATGAAATTAAACTTTTAAAAGCTCAAAACAAACTCGTTGAGGAGCAAAAACAAAATCAGCGCAACCTTCTAATGGCTGCACTTTGTATATCTCTTCTAGTTGCTGGTTTTTTATTTTTTCTCTATAGGAATCGACAACAAACAAATAATAAATTAAAAGAGCTTGATATATTCAAAACAAATTTATTTACAAACATTTCACATGAATTGCGAACACCTTTAACCTTAATTTCTGGACCTATTGAAAAACAACTACAAAACCCCGAAACACCAAGTAATATTAAAGAGAATTTATCTTTGGTTCAACACAATTCGGATAGGCTTGTAAATCTGGTTGATCAAATGACTGAATTGGCTAAGATTGATTCAGGGCAATCTCAACTAAAGGTTTCATACGGACATTTAAGAACTATATTACAACAACAACTAGCTGTATTTCAATTTCAAGCTGAGCAAAAACAAATCATATTAAATCATAATTTAGATGTCCCAAAAGAAGCCTGGTTTGATTCGGATATGCTTCAAAAAATAACAGCAAACTTATTGACCAATAGTATAAAACATGCAGCAAAAGACTCAATCATATCTATTAAATCTTATGTTAATACTAACATGCTTGAATTCTCAATTGGTAATAAGGTAGATAATCTTAATGAGATTAATCTAAATAAATTGTTTGAACGTTTTTACCAAGTAAATAATAGTTCTAAAGGTATGGGTATAGGACTAGCTTTGGTAAGAGAATTAGTGAACTTACACAAAGGACAAATTAGTATAGAAAAAGCTAATGTGTCAACTATTGTATTTAAAGTACGATTGCCTATTTCTAAGGATGCGTATAACCAAGATGAAATAGTTGAAATGCTATCACCCAAGGCACTTGAAAGTTTATCATCAAATTCAGAAGACACCATCAAGGAAGATGCTTCTGTTTTATTAATAGTTGAAGACGATCCAGATGTTAGAACATTCATAGCCTCTATTTTTAAGGTTAATTATCAGGTTATTGAAGCAGTAAACGGTACAGAAGGAATTAGTAAAGCTTTAGAATTAATACCAGATCTAATTATAAGTGATATTATGATGCCAGAAACAGATGGCATAGCACTAACCAAATCTTTAAAGGCAGATGAACGTACTAGTCATATACCAATAATACTACTTACGGCCAAGGTTAGTGATTCCAATAAGCTACAAGGTATTAATGTAGGTGCAGATGATTACATTACTAAACCTTTTAAAAATGAACTCTTAACTGCCAAGGTTGATAAACTTATAGCTTTACGCAAACAACTGCAATTAAGATTTAGCCAAGAGATTATTTTGCGTCCGTCAGATATTGCTGTGACCTCTACCGAAGAACAATTTTTAGAAAAATTACAATCTGTTATAGATAACGAACTGATAGATTCTACTTTTACTACTGAAGTCTTTAGCCAATCATTAGGCATGAGTCGTATGCAGTTACACAGAAAATTAAAAGCACTAACTGGACAATCTACTTCAGAGTTTATAAGAACTCAACGCTTAAAATTAGCTGCAGATATGCTTAAAAATTCTGGTACAATAGTTTCACAAGTTGGTTACGCTGTTGGTTTTAACGATCATTCATACTTCACTAAGTGTTTTAAAAAACAATTTGGATGTACTCCCACCGAATTTTCTAACTCTAAATAATCCCAATAACCTCTTTTTTCTGCTGAGTAAGTATGTTGTTACATATTTACCAACTAATGTTACATATCTCACAAACGCTTGTTATACAAGTCTTTACATTTGAATAGTGAATACATGGCAAAGTATAATAAAGTATATAAAGGAGATCTTAAACGGTTTACCGACAATAAGATTTATATCAATGTAAACTACCTTAAAAAAGGGGTTTATGACTTGCACATCGTTTACAAAAACAAAGTAGTAAAACAAGTAACATTTAAAACATAAGTATGTATCATGAAAAAACTATTAACTTTTTTATTAATGTTTTGTACTGTATTAACAATCGTAGGCCAAAATGGTATTAACTACAAAGCGGTTGTTAAAGATAGTAATGGAGATGTATTGGCCAATCAAAACATAAGTATACAATTCACTATTTATGAAGGAGCTGCATTAACTAATAATGTTTATCAAGAAGATCATACATCAGTCGCAACTAACGCAAACGGACTTATAATTTTAAATATAGGAGAAGGTAATTCTAATAATAATTTAGAAGATGTTGATTGGAAAAAAGACGAACACTTTTTGAATGTACAAATTGATACAGGTTCTGGTTTGATAGATATGGGAACTACAGCATTTAAAGCTGTTCCTTATGCACACCACGCATTTAATGTTAATGGTTTAGGGGCACTAGACGAAGGTAATGGTATAGGTTGGCGATTATTGGGCATTAATCCTGATAATTATGGCAATATAGGGCAAAATTCTATAGACTTAAGCATCAATAATACGTTCAATAATAATAATGGCGCTGTGGGTCAAGATGCTTTTACATCTGGTCGCTTTACAACCGCTAATGGTGGTAGCACTACAGCTATGGGTCGAGGAACTCAAGCAGAATCTTTTAATTCAACCGCAATTGGTAGCTATAATATTGGCGGAGGAAACCCAAATAATTGGGTGCCTACAGATCCTTTATTTGAAATTGGCAATCATGCAACTGGTATTTTAGGAAGATCAAATGCCTTAACCGTTTTTAAAAACGGACAACATTTAATACAAACTTATTCAAGCAATATAGAATATGGTCTAAAAATAATCTCTTTTGGCGATGGAGCTGTTATTGAAGCTTCCGATACAGGTCTTGTTGTTGAAGGCAATCAAGCTGGGATTACAGCAAGTGCAATAGCAACAAATAGTGAGGGTATTGATATAAACCCAGACATTATACTTGGTGGAAAATTTGGGAGAATTTATTCGGACCCTGGAGATAATGATTCTGGCATTAGAATAAAATCAAATAGTGATATAATTTTTGACTTAGATGACGACGCTGCTGGTCCAGGGTTCAATTATTTTAGAATAAATAGTCCCTTTAATCCTGATTTTTCTATTTTTTCTGTTCATACTAGTGGAGAAGTACAAATTAATAATAGTGTGGTTCATTCATCAGATAAACGCCTAAAAGAAGATATAGAGGAACTTGTATATGGGTTAAATGAAGTACTACAACTAAACCCTAAGCAGTATTTTTGGAAGGGTAAGGATCATAAAAGGAAATCCTTAGGTCTTATTGCTCAAGACATTCAAACCATTATTTCAGAAATAGTCGTTGAAGGAAACGATGAGCAAAAAATGCTAAGTGTAAACTATATAGAACTTATTCCTGTTCTTATTAATGCTATCAAAGAACAGCAAGGAACAATAGATAACTTAAACAATCGTCTTTTAGCCCTTGAAGCTCTAGCTACAAACAATTAGACTTCTGAAAATAAATCAAAACTTAAAACATGTTAATATGAAATCGACTAAGTATGTAATTTTATTTTTATGTATCACATTGGTGTGGTCATGCTCCAGTGATGATGATGCTAATAACCAAAATCCACCAACAGCGGCTCAACTTCTTGTGAGCCATGGCTCATGGTCTTTAGAAAGTTTTACTGTACTAGAAATAAGAGATGCCGGGCCTTCCACTGCAACTTCTCAAGAAATAGAAGACGGAATAATGGATGATTTGTCAGGCACTACCATAGTATTTAATTCAGATTTTACGGGGACACTTACCAACCCTCAAGCACAATCACCATTTACCTGGTTAATAAATACTGATGATAGTTTGATTCTAACACAAACAAGTGGAGATGTAATAAACTTTGACACAGTTAGTGTAACAGATACCCAATTGATGTTAAATACTGAAGCTACTTTCTATGATAGTGTAGTAGATTATGACGTAGAGGTTTATGGAACTTTTGCTTTTGAGTAGATAAAACGCTAAAGTAGAATTGGTAATAAAAAATGAAAACTATGAAAACTCTAAGACTAATAATTTTATGTGGTGTAATAATTACATCCGTTAACTGTAGTAGCGATGATGACGGAAATACGGCTCCAGTACAACCAGTAGAAATATATCTACCAACTAATGTTACCGTTACAGATAGTGATGGAAATCTGGGAGGGATGGAGGTATCTTATAATGATGATAACCAAATAAACAGTTTGCAATTAGACTATAACGGAAGCTCATTCAGTATAGGATTAATTTATTCTGATGGCAGGCTATATCAAGTCTTGAATAATACAATGCCTATTATTACTTTTCACTATACCAGTGGTATATTAAGTAGTATCGTAGATGAGGTTGGTGGTGGTACTCTTAGTGTAGCCTACGAGCCCATGAATAATAAATATACGATAGATGGTGTAGCTGAGTATTATTTTAATACATCTCATAACCTAATCACAGCAAATAATGGTCTCTTTTTAACACAAATTAGTTATAGTAATAATTCAGATCATAAAGGCATGTATAGTCCAGATGCATCCTTGCCCTTACCAATGCATTTTTTGGCTAGTGCTAATGAATTAAAACTGTTTTATTATTTGGCTAATCAGCGTATAAATAATGTTCAATTTAATTTTAGCGGAGCAGGAACAATAGAAAATTATTCAGATTACCAGCTAGATGAAAATGGAAATATTTCTTCTTATAAAGTAAACCTTGAAAGTGGTGTTATAGAAGATATTGTTATAGGTTATGAATTAAGAACTATTAATTAAATGCCAATAAACCATTTTAAACTATGAAAACAACAATAGCAAAAATAAGTTTGAGTATTATCCTTTTATTATTTAGCTGTAGCAGTGATGATGATTATACCAATTCTGCCTCTCCACCAACAGAACTTTATGTACCTAAACAAATAGATGTGATTTACGGCAATAATAACCAAAGAACATGTTTAATTGAATATAACGATGCAAACCAAATTAGTAACTTAAATTTTCAATACAACAATATAGATGATGGAAGTTATAACATTACATACAGCAATGGCAAAATAAATCAAGTAACAAAAGGAGAGTCTTTGCAATATACGTTCCTCTATACAAATAATATCTTAAGCAGTATACAATTAGTAAACTCTAGTAATTCCAATAGTTTTGACATAACCTACGATTCAGACAATAACATTTATACATTGGGATCCTCTTCAGTATTTTATTTTGATAGCTCAGATAACCTAACTAGAATTGTGAGCGGTGATATTGAACGTTCGTTAAGTTTTACTAATCCAAATGCTTCAGAAGGTATTTTTAGTACTAGTCATGTACCTTTACATCTTATTTTTATTTTATCATCAATAGAGTTTGAAACACTATATTATTTATCGTCAAAACAAATTAGCGAAGCATCTGTAACCTATGATGGAGGTTTTCAAAATTCATCATTTTACGATTATGAGTTAGATAATAATGATAAAATAATTGGCTTTAAAATAGATAATGACTGGGGAACTGTGATGCGAACAGATCAGGTTTCAATTGTTTATCAACTACTTACAACCGAATAGTACATGATTAAAAGAAGAGATAAATTTTTAAAAGAAAATAGTATTATGAGAACGTTTGCATTTATTATAGTGATATGCTTTTCTGTTTTTTCTCAAGCGCAAATCATAGAAAAGTTTAGTTTAGATAGCGGTGGTGCATCTATAATTTCTGGAAATATTCAAGTTATATACACCATTGGCGAGGTTAATGTACAAGAATTAAGTGCAGGTAATGTACATATATCTGAAGGTTTTATAAATTCTGACGGTTTTAGTACTACATTAGGAATAGATGATATTGAAGAAAATGGTATTTTAATTTTTCCAAATCCTACTACATCAGAAATAAATATTAAAACATTTTTTTTAATTGATTCAATTGAAATGTATAATAGCTTAGGTAAAAAGGTAGTTAATATTAAAAATACTAATAACGTTAAAATTGGATACCTATCTTCAGGGATTTACTTTCTAAGACTTAAGACAGGAAATTTCGTTATAAATAAAAAGATTATTGTTAGCACTTATTAAAGCTCATTTAAAAAGAGTGCTCATAGAGCGAAGAGCTGTAAAGTATAAGTTTTAACCAAAAAGAATGCTAAATAAATTTGAAGTTTTCATACACTTTTGCTTTAAGAACTATATATTGAAAAACAAAAGTCAAATCAGATGATCTTGGCTAGCTTTTTAAGGCATTTTAAAACAAGGTAACTGCAGAGGTAACTTATTATTTTTAAATCAAATCAAACTAAATGATTACCCTAAAATGACAAAGACTTGATAATTATACGATTACCAAGTTTTTCCTACTAATTGATTTTATAAAAAGTCGGGGTGGCAGGATTAACTACGTTCATCCTGAAAAAATTGTTGCAAATTAAATCGATGATTTAATTTTATTTAAAACAAAAAGGCTCTCTTAAGAAAATAAATTTTCTACGAGAGCCTCTCTGCTTTAACTTGTCGGGGTGGCAGGATTCGAACCTGCGACCTCCGCGTCCCAAACGCGGCGCGATAACCGGGCTACGCTACACCCCGAAATGGTTATCTTTACTATTAAATAACTAGGAAAATTAGCGGAGAGACAGGGATTCGAACCCTGGGTACCTATTTCTAGGTACGACGATTTAGCAAACCGCTCCTTTCGGCCACTCAGGCACCTCTCCAATTGTATATGAACTTTGCAATAAATTGCGGATGCAAAGGTAACTTATCATTACAAAGAACGCAACTATTTTTTAGATTTTTTTCTGTAAAATTTATTCAGGGTATTCAATTCTGAGATGGAATATGTTAGCTAACTTCGTTTTAAGGACTTTCTTTATAGATTGAATCTCCTTAAAGGTAATATTAGCATTTAAAAACTGTCCATCTTCCATTTGTTTACTTATAATACTTTCAACAAACTTATCAATTTTAGTTGTTGTAGGTTCTTTTAAACTCTTAGAAGCTGCTTCAACACTATCACACATCATTAATATTGCAGTTTCTTTACTGAATGGTTGTGGACCTAGATACCTAAAATCAATTTCCTTAGTATCTTCATTAAGCTCTTTTTCCTTTCGATAAAAATAATACACCATACTCGTCCCATGGTGTGTTCTTATAAAATCGATAACTCTATCTGGTAAATTATTTTTTTTAGCAATCTCAATACCATCAAGTACATGATCTATAATGATATGAGTGCTTTCACGTGATGACAATTCATCATGAGGATTAATTCCTGTTGCCTGATTCTCTGTGAAATAAGTAGGGTTTTTCATTTTACCAATATCGTGATACAATGCTCCTACTCTAATAAGCATCGCATTAGCTCCTATTTCATTAGCGGAAGCTTCAGCCAAATTCGCAACATTTAGTGAATGATGAAATGTACCAGGTGCCTTATTCGCTAATTCTTTTAAGAGTTTCGTATTTGTATCTGAAAGTTCTAATAAAGACACATCTGAGACTAATCCAAATAATTTTTCATAGATATATATTAATGGCTGTACAAACAAAGTGGCTAATCCACCAAGAACGAAGAGACCAAAAGTAGAAGGATCTAAATTAGTAATATCACCTTCATGAATCACGAAAAAGGCAAAATACGCAATAATGTATATAAGTGTAATCTGTCCAACAGAAATAAATAAATTTGCACGTTTATATAATTCTGAAACCGTTAAAATGGTAACAATACCAGCTATGATTTGCAAAAACATATACTCATAACTATTTGGTACTATAAAACCTAGAAGTAATACAGTTAACACATGTGCAAATAGACCTAGTCGAGCATCAAAAAAAGCTTTTAATACTAACGGCAGGATACAAAGAGGCACCACATAAACATATTGAGAATTATAGTTAATCACCAAAGTGGTCAATAAAATCATTAATAGAATATTAAAGAAAATAAAAGTCACTTTAGTATTATCTAAAAAGACATCTATTCTATATTTCCGAAGAAATAATAAAAGCATTAACAGTGCAAGAGCAACCAAGAGTGCATATGCAAAAACAATCAAATTATAGTTAGATTCATTCCATACTTGAGACTCGTATTCGGTTTCCAAAGACTTTAATACGTCATACTTATTACCTTCAACTAATTCACCTTTAGATATGATTAAAGTTCCTTTTTCAATACTACCTCTTACTGTCGAAATCTCCTCTATCTTCTCATCAAGTGCATTTTGAGTAAATGAGGTATTTAAGCTCAAATTAGGCTTAATAATGTTAAAAAAGAGCGAGACAAAAGTCGCATCAAACTTTGACAAATCATTGGCTTCTAACTTCTTCTCGATAACACTTCTAAATCCATCAAATTTGGTAAGGTTAGAAAATTGAGTAACATTATACTGTGTTTGTTGATCTAATAAAATTACATTTTTTGCTCCTGAGTAATCATAAGCTTCATCCAATACTCCAACCTTATAAATATCTTTTATTGCAGACTCACCTACTCTAAATAAGTTTCTATGCTTTCTAATGATGCTATCTGCAAATGAGGTTTTAAATTTTTCAGAATAATCTCTAAGTACAGCAGCTTTAACTGATGTATTGATATCAAAATAAATAGGGCTATTTTCTGATGCTTCAATGCGTTCTTGCTGAATCTCATCTGAAGATTTCTTAATCGCAAAGTCAAAAGGCGCCAAAAGGCTTTCAGATTGCCATGGTTTACCTTTATCAAAATCATATTTAAATTTCCCGCTCTTTGGAAACAAATAAACAATTAAAAATGTGGTACTTAAAAACAAAAGCACTTTATATAAAAGCGCATGATTTTTATACCATTTATTAATTAAGTCATTCATGATTACAACGATTAAAGCACTATTTAGTTACCACATTTAATTAGTGCTTATACTTTCAAAAGTAAGAAAATATAATAGAACTCATGTTATCGCTCTGAAGCTGTCTTTTTATTAAAAAATGATTAATTTTGCAGCTAGAAAACAAAATAGATTTAAAATGAGTAGAGACGTCGTAATTGTATCAACCGCAAGAACTCCTATAGGAAGTTTTTTAGGAGCTTTATCAACAATTCCAGCACCAAGATTAGGTGCAATAGCTATCAAAGGTGCTTTAAATAAAATTAATTTAAAGCCTGAAATGGTAGAAGAAGTTTTAATGGGAAATGTTGTACAAGCTGGAACTGGTCAAGCGCCAGCAAGGCAAGCAGCTATTTATGCTGGTATTCCCGATACAGTGCCATGTACTACAATAAATAAGGTTTGTGCTTCTGGTATGAAGACCGTTATGCAAGCTGCACAATCTATTGCACTTGGTGACACAGATATAGTTGTTGCCGGTGGTATGGAAAACATGAGTTTGATTCCACATTATTACCATGCACGTACTGCAACAAAATTTGGTCCTGCCAAAATGGAAGACGGTATGCAAAAAGATGGTTTGGTAGATGTCTACGACCAAAATGCTATGGGTGTTTGTGCAGATGCTTGCGCTGCTGAGTATGAGTTTTCTAGAGAAGATCAAGATGCGTATGCTATACAATCTTATAATAGATCTGCTGCTGCTTGGGATGCTGGCAAATTTGACAATGAAGTTGTACCTGTTGAAGTTCCTCAACGTCGTGGCGAACCTATAGTCGTAAATAAGGACGAAGAGTATACTAATGTGAAAATGGAAAAAATTCCTGCATTAAGACCTGCCTTTACTAAAGATGGAACCGTTACTGCGGCTAATGCTTCAACTATTAATGATGGTGCAGGTGCTATGGTACTAATGAGTAGTGAAAAAGCCAAAGAATTAGGATTACAGCCTTTAGCAACCATTAAAAGTTATGCCGATGCTGCTCAAGAACCTAAATGGTTTACAACTGCTCCTGCAAAGGCATTGCCAAAAGCCTTAGATAAAGCTGGTATTTCTCTAAATGATGTGGATTATTTCGAATTCAATGAAGCCTTTTCAGTTGTTGGACTAGCTAATATGAAGATACTTGGCTTAAATGATAGCAACGTTAATGTAAATGGTGGTGCAGTTTCATTAGGTCATCCATTAGGATGTTCAGGTGTTAGAATTATTATTACATTATTGAGTGTCCTGCAACAAAACGATGCTAAAATTGGAGCTGCTGCAATTTGCAATGGTGGTGGTGGCGCTTCGGCAATAGTAATTGAACGTAATTAATATAGTTTAATGCAATACGGAATTTGTAATCTGAGCATTGTTCCTCTTAGAATTGAACCAAGTGACCCAAGTGAGTTAGTATCTCAGGTACTCTATGGTGAAATTTTTAAAGTACTAGAGCAACGAAAATCTTGGAGCAGAATTCGACTTGCATATGACAAATATGAAGGTTGGATAGATAATAAGCAATATCTTGAGATTGATGAAGATACTTATAAGTCTATCAAACAACAAGATCATATACTATCGACGGATTTAATTGAGTTTATACAAGACAAGAATCAGCAATTATATACTATCCCTTTAGGGTCTTCATTAAATGGTTTAGACATATTAAAACATAAATTTGATGGAAACTCTGTATCTTCTAAACAGGAAAAACCTGAGCTATTAAAAACCGCATTCACCTACCTTAATGCTCCTTATCTTTGGGGAGGAAAAACACCCTTTGGAATCGATTGTTCAGGATTTACACAAATGGTTTATAAGATTAACGGCTATCAACTACTTAGAGACGCTTCCCAACAAGCTACTCAAGGCCAAGCTTTAAGCTTTATTGAAGAAAGTGAGCCTGGGGATTTAGCATTTTTTGATAATGCCGAAGGTTCAATTACGCATGTGGGAATTATAATGGAAGATAATTACATTATACACGCTCATGGAAAGGTAAGAATAGACCGCTTGGATCACTCGGGAATTTATAATGTAGACAAGCGAATTCATACCCATAAATTGAGGGTCATTAAAAAAATTATATAAAAAAAGCGATTAGTATGACTAATCGCTTTTTTTAATGTATTTTGAATGAATTAGTTTCCCGCTTCTAATTCTTCAACTCTTGCCTTCATTGCTTTAAACTTGTCTGTTTGAGCTGTAGCACTGTAAATATTCATCAGTGTTTGAGCTGCTTGAATATTCTTAGGCTTTAATTTTAAAGTTGTTTCCAAGAACGGAATCGCCGACTCGTATAATTTTTGACGTTCAGCTCTTAATTCGTCATAACGCTTGTTATCTGCACTCGACGTTCCTAGAGAATTCATCTCTTCAACAATAGATTTTTCACCACTTAAAATTAAAACGGCCATATTGTTGTAAGCATCAGTATAAGAAGGATCTAAAGCAATTGCTTTTTCATAATACTTCCTAGCCGAATCATTTTCTCCTGCTTCGGCAGCAATAACTCCTAAGTTATACTGCAATTCTGCATTGTTAGGATCTTTTTGCGTCGCTTCTTGCATCAATTCTTTAAAACGATCTCTATTCCCCATTTTTAACTGAACATTTGCTTCAGAAATTAAAAGTCCTAAATCATCTGGGTTTTGATCTCTAGCTTCTTTCATAGCCGCTAACGCTTTTTCATTGTCACCATTTGTAATATGAATAAGTGCAATATTTTTTACAATTTCAGCAGATTTAGAAGGTGTTGGCTTATCCTTAGGTGCAATATGAGTCCCTGCTTTTAAAGAAGCATCTCTCAATACTTTATTATCAAATAATTCTTCTTCACCCGTTTCTTTATTTAAAGCATAATATTGAAATCCTCTACCTTCATAACCTAGGTCTCTCAATTCTTCATAGTACTTTAAAGATGTTACATAATCTTGAGCCGTCACAGCAGTAGATGCAGCGTAGTATAAGTATAAGGTATCGCTAGGTGACATCTTATAAGCTTTTTCAAAATTGGCAGAAGATTTCATATACTCCTTATTTTGAAGATCGGTTTGAGCCGTTGTTAATACACTATTTAACATCTCTCCTTTAATGGTATTGATATCTTGGGTGTATTTTAGCTTGCCTGCTTGAGCTTCTATTTCTCTAGCCTTATCAAAACTTTGGATTGCTGTTTCGATATCTTCATTAGAAACTGTTCCTGTTGCATAAAAAGCTTTTCCTTTCAAAAAATAAAATTTAGCTTTCATTTTTGCATCTGCACTTCCTATTAAAGATTCGGCAGATTGTATAGCCGATTTAGCATCGGCATAATTACCAGATTTAATTGCTTTTTCTGCAGCTTTAAGTTCACTCTTTTGAGCAAAAGAAATTGTGCTTACTAAAAGTGCTAAAGCAACTACAATTTGTTTTTTCATTATTAAGTTATTTTAAGTGTTAATGTAATTTATTCTTCTTCGTTTGAATCAAGAGTTGTGCCATTATCGTTAACATCCTGAATATCAGAATTTTCAATATCACTCTCTTCATCATCTTCTTTCATTACTTTTGCTACTGCTGCAATAGAATCACTTCCCTTTAAATTGATAAGTTTTACACCTTGAGTTGCTCTTCCCATAACTCTTAGATCTTTAACTTCCATCCTAATAGCAATACCAGATCTATTGATAATCATTAAATCATCTTCATCTGTAACAGACTTGATAGCAACCAAATGACCTGTTTTTTCAGTAACAGAGATCGTTTTCACACCCTTTCCTCCACGATTGGTAATTCTATAAATTGCTTCTCCATCTTCTGGATCATCAATATAACTTCGCTTTCCATAGCCCTTTTCAGAAACTACAAGAACAGATTCCTCTTGCGGATTCTCAATAGCAATCATACCAATCACTTCATCCTTATCATTTGCCAATCGAATTCCTCTTACACCAGAAGCATTTCTACCCATCGGTCTAGTCTTTTCTTCTTCAAATCGAATAGCTTTACCTGATTTCAAAGCAAGCATTACTTGACTATTACCTGTAGTAAGTTTTGCTTCTAGTAACTCATCATCTTCCTTAATTGTAATAGCATTAATACCATTTGTTCTAGGTCTTGAATACTGTTCTAGAGATGTTTTCTTGACTTGACCTTTCTTAGTGGCCATGATCACATAATGACTATTGATGTAATCTTCATCTTTTAAATCTTGAGTACAAATGAAAGCCATAACTTTATCATCTTGCTCAATATTTATAAGATTTTGAATGGCGCGACCTTTTGATGTTTTACTACCTTCTGGGATTTCATAAACACGCATCCAGAAACATTTTCCTTTTTGAGTGAAGAACAACATATATTGGTGGTTAGTACCAACAAATAAATGCTCTAAGAAATCTTCATTACGTGTAGTTGAAGCCTTTTGGCCAACACCACCTCTATTTTGAGTTTTGTATTCGGTAAGTGATGTTCGTTTGATATATCCAGCATGAGAAATCGTAATTACTACCTGCTCATCAGGAATCATGTCCTCAATACTTAAATCACCTCCGGCATATTCAATTTGAGAACGACGCTCATCACCATACTTATCTTTGATAACTAGAAGTTCATCTTTAATGATCCCATAACGACGCTCTTTCTTATCAAGAATATCTTTAAGGTCTTCAATTGTTTTCATCAATTCGTCATACTCAGTACGCAATTTGTCTTGCTCTAATCCTGTAAGCTGACGTAATCGCATCTCAACAATTGCCTTAGCTTGTATTTCGGAAAGCTTAAATCTTTCAATTAATTTTGAACGCGCTTCATCGGCATTAGATGAGGCACGAATGAGTGCTATAACTTCGTCAATATTATCTGAAGCTATAATTAGACCTTCTAATATATGTGCACGTTCCTCAGCTTTACGTAATTCATATTTTGTACGCCTTACAACAACTTCATGTCTATGCTCAACAAAATGATGAATCATTTCTTTAAGATTCAATAGTTGTGGACGACCATTGACCAATGCAATATTATTTACACTGAAAGAGGACTGTAATGCTGTATACTTATACAACATGTTTAAGACAATATTTGGGATGGCATCTCGCTTTAATACGTAAACGATACGCATACCATTTCTATCAGATTCATCTCTAATAAGAGAGATTCCGTCAATTTTCTTATCATTTACCAAATCAGCAGTCTTTTTAATCATATCTGCCTTATTGACTTGGTAAGGTATTTCAGTAACTATAATACATTCTCTACCTTGTACTTCTTCTATCCTAGCTTTACCACGAATAACGATACGTCCACGCCCTGTTTTAAAAGCTTCACGTACACCATCATAGCCATAGATAGTTCCACCAGTAGGAAAATCTGGAGCTTTCACATGCTGAATAAGTTCATCAATTTCGATATCATTATTATCGATATAAGCCACAGTCCCATCTATTACTTCTGATAAATTGTGAGGTGGCATATTGGTAGCCATACCTACAGCAATACCTGAGGCCCCATTTACAAGAAGGCCTGGGATTCTTGTAGGAAGTACTGTTGGTTCTTGAAGTGTATCATCAAAATTTAATTTGTGATCTACAGTTTCTTTATCAATATCTGCAAGCATTTCTTCAGATATTTTCTTCATTCTGGCCTCGGTATAACGCATTGCTGCCGGACTATCGCCATCGATAGAACCAAAGTTACCTTGACCATCAACTAACATATAACGCAAACTCCAATCTTGAGCCATACGTACCATAGCATCATAAACCGACGTATCACCATGTGGATGATACTTACCTAGTACCTCTCCTACGATTCTTGCCGATTTCTTATGAGCAGTATTTGATCTAACACCAAGTTCATGCATGCCGTAAAGTACACGTCTGTGTACAGGTTTTAAACCATCTCTGACATCTGGTAATGCACGTGACACAATGACCGACATTGAATAATCAATGTAGGCAGATTTCATTTCATCCTCAATGTTTATAGGGATCAATTTCTCTCCTTCTTCCATATATTATATAAATTAGATTTTTGTAGGTTTTCAAATCGTGCTAAGATAACGATTTTCATAGTGTTTAAGCGTCTTATCATCCAAAAAATAAAACAATTTATTAACAAATTTTAGTCTGATTTTTAATAAGTATCTTGTTAAATACTTTGAATTTGTAAAGTTTTTTCACTCTATTAGTAGTAAGTCTATATTTAAGGTATAGTTTTTGCCCTATAATAGGTAGATTTTATTATTTTTAATGCAGAAAGAGTTTACTATGGATGATAATTTTTCCCCAAGAGTTAAAGATGTAATTGCATACAGTAAAGAAGAAGCGTTGCGATTAGGTCACGATTTTATAGGCACCGAACATTTAATGTTGGGACTACTTCGTGATGGCAATGGCAAAGCTATAGATATATTAAATGCGCTTGATATTGACCTTAATCATTTAAGAAGAAAGGTTGAGATTTTAAGTCCTGCAAATCCAAATATAACTGTAGCTTCAAATGAAAAGAAAAATTTACACTTAACTAGACAAGCAGAGCGTGCACTAAAAACCACCTTTTTAGAAGCAAAGTTATTTCAAAGCACCTCAATAAATACTGCACATTTATTATTGTGTATTTTAAGAAACGAAAACGATCCTACCACAAAACTTTTAAATAAGTTAAAGGTAGATTATGATAATGTAAAAGAACAATTCAAATTTATGATAACAAATGATGACGATTATATAGACCTTCCAAAATCTGAGTCATTCTCTGATGACGAGCCTAATGAAGAAGAGGCTGCTAAAGAGAATCCTTTTGGACAGTCTTCAGCCAAATCAACTAAAAAATCAAAAACTCCAGTGTTAGATAACTTCGGAAGAGATCTTACTGTTCTTGCCGAAGAAGGAAAACTTGACCCTGTAGTTGGACGAGAAAAAGAAATTCAACGTGTCTCTCAAATTTTGAGTAGACGTAAAAAGAACAACCCTTTATTAATAGGTGAACCTGGTGTTGGTAAATCGGCAATTGCCGAAGGACTAGCGCTTAGAATTGTGAAACGAAAAGTATCAAGAATCCTGTTTAATAAACGTGTTGTGACTTTAGATCTAGCGAGTTTAGTTGCTGGAACCAAATATCGTGGGCAATTTGAAGAACGCATGAAAGCCGTGATGAACGAGCTTGAGAAGAATGATGATATCATCTTATTCATTGATGAAATTCATACTATTGTTGGAGCTGGTGGTGCTACTGGAAGTTTAGATGCCTCTAATATGTTCAAACCTGCTTTAGCAAGAGGAGAAATCCAATGCATTGGAGCGACTACACTTGACGAGTACAGACAATACATAGAAAAAGATGGTGCGTTAGAACGTCGTTTTCAAAAAGTTATAGTAGAACCTACAACTGTTGAAGAGACCATAGAAATTCTTAATAATATAAAAGGCAAGTACGAAGAACATCACAATGTAGATTACACTCAAGAAGCAGTTGAAGCTTGTGTTAAGTTAACCAATAGATATATGACCGAACGATTTCTACCAGACAAGGCAATTGATGCTCTTGACGAAGCTGGATCTCGTGTACATATTACTAATATTGATGTTCCAAAACAAATTCTAGAATTAGAAAAGAAACTAGAAGAAGTTAAGGAAACTAAAAATAAGGTTGTTAAAAAACAAAAATATGAGGAAGCTGCTAAACTAAGAGATGATGAAAAACGTCTAGAAAAAGAATTGGCGATTGCTCAAGAAAAATGGGAAGAAGAAACTAAGCAACATAGAGAAGTTGTTACCGAAGATAATGTAGCTGATGTAGTGTCTATGATGACAGGAATCCCTGTAAATAGAATTGCTCAAACAGAAAGTAACAAGCTAGCGCAATTACCTGAACTCATAAAAGGGAAAGTAATTGGGCAAGATGAGGCAGTTGCCAAAGTTGTAAAAGCCATTCAGCGTAATCGTGCTGGCCTTAAAGACCCAAATAAGCCAATTGGTTCGTTTATCTTTTTAGGACAAACAGGAGTAGGTAAAACGCAGTTAGCCAAAGTATTGGCTCGTGAGCTTTTTGATAGTGAAGAAGCGCTTGTTAGAATTGATATGAGCGAATACATGGAAAAATTCGCAATTTCAAGATTGATTGGTGCACCTCCCGGCTATGTAGGCTATGAAGAAGGTGGACAATTAACTGAGAAAGTTCGCAGAAAACCCTATGCTGTGATTCTATTAGATGAAATTGAAAAAGCACATCCTGATGTTTTTAATATGCTTTTACAAGTTTTAGATGATGGTTACTTAACAGACAGTCTAGGACGAAAAATCGATTTTAGAAATACAATAATAATCATGACCTCCAACATTGGAGCAAGAAAATTAAAAGATTTTGGTCAAGGCGTAGGTTTTGGAACTTCTGCTAAAGCAGCGCAGGCAAATGATAATTCAAGAAGTATTATTGAAAATGCACTTAAAAAAGCATTTGCTCCTGAATTTTTAAATAGAATTGATGACGTCATGGTTTTTAATGCTCTTGAAAGAGAAGACATTAATAAAATTATTGATATTGAATTAGCTCATCTTATCAAGCGAATAAAAGATTTAGGTTATAAATTAAAGTTAAGCAAAAAAGCTAAGGACTATATTGCTGAAAAAGGATTTGATAAAGATTATGGTGCAAGACCTTTAAAGAGAGCTATTCAAAAATATATTGAGGACGCTCTAGCCGAAGAGATTATTAATTCTCAATTACTTGAAGGTGATACTATAACGATGGATTTAGACACTAAATCTGATGAGTTGACTATTAAAATTGAGAAATCTGAAAAGCAAACAGAATCTTAAATTTTAATCACTTTATACAAAAAGCCTCTTTAAATAAAGAGGCTTTTTTTTGTTTCAAATTTTTAGAATGACTAACTTTAAGATATGACAGATCAAATAAAACTTGATTTTTGCGATGTTTATCTTTACGAAAACTATATGGTTGTAACTGTAAACACAGGCGTTAATATCACTGTTAAACACAATGTTATACTAAGAGATATTGCAGATAGTCATTTCAAAAACAAACCTTTTGTCTACATCACACACAGAATAAATTCATACTCTGTTGACCCTTCTGTTTATAAGGAAACTTCAAAAATCACCAACCTTGTTGGTTTTTGTGTTGTCTCAAAAAATTTCATGGCTAAGAGTACAGCTCAGATAGAAAAATTGTTTTTAAATAAGCCTTTTGAAATATTTGACACGTTACCCGAAGCTTTTAATTGGGCTCAAACATTAACTGTATAGTATTTATAGGTTTAGCCATTATTTACATTACTACAACCTTTATTATTATACTTCAATTAAAGATTAAAGTCATTTTCATTATAGGCTAGACATCCTAAAATTCTAATCATAAAAATAATTCAATAAAAAAAGGCAGCTATTTTATAGCTGCCTTTCATATTTACCCTTAGGGAATTTCCCTAATTATTTATCAATTTACTTCTTACCAGAAGATACAATCTTCTTAGTAACCGAACCTTGACTCGTAGTTAACTTCACATAGAACATTTGGTTTGAGATTCTTGACAAGTCAAAAGTAGTCTTGTCTTCAGAACCTGTAACATATCTATCGTTAGTTTCACTTAAGATCAATAGACCTTTAGTATCAAACAACTCTATAGTTACGTTTGTATCAAACTCGAATGAGTATGCGATATTAACTTCTTTATCAAATGGTACTGGATATGCTTTGAAGTCAATATCTATTGCTGCTTCTCTAGCAACATTAGAATCTTCTCCACATCCTACAGTAATATCTGAAGATGGTGTGAATATACCATTTTCATCATCAGAAACAACAGAGTCACAAGTTGTACCACATACTGTTGCGTGAGCAATTACTGTGATAGAACCTTCTGCTGCGATAGGACCAACTGTGTAATTTCTAACACCTCCACTAAAGTTTGGTAAGAAATTATACTGTCCTGGAGCAACCGTTGGTTGACCACCATTAGTAGGATATGTATTACAACCAATGTATACTTGCGCTTCACTCATTTCGAAGCCGTCAAATATCTCATAAGTTACAGTTACAAATCCATCTGTATAATCTACAACTACCTCACCTACTGGTGTTAAGTTTTGATAATTACAGTGTGCAGCTCCTGCATAAAGATCTAGAGTGTATACTCCTTCTCCTTCATACTCATTAGACCAACCCCATCTGTTAAATGTAGGGATGAAACATTCACTGATATCATCACTTGGATCCTTAGCAAATGCTGTTTCACATGGTGCAGTTTCCTGCTCGATTGACCAGCTATAGTCAACTTCACATTCTCCAACATTTCCACAATCGTCAGTTGCATAGAACGTACGAGTAAATGAATATGTATATACAGTCACGTAATCACCACATTCGATAGTGAACGCTTTATTGTGTCCGTTTGTAGACTCAAAGTACCAATCATCTGCATTACAGTTATTGAAGGCATCTGCAGTTGCATTACCTGCAACAAATTGTCCGTCTCCATTACCAAAGTCTTGCAATACATCGAACTGATTAGCCTCAGGATTGAATACAACTTGGAACGTACCATAACTTGGTAATAGGTTTCCGTTGTAATCTGTAACAACACCATTATAATATGGTTGGTCATTAATTTCTCCTGCAGGTCCATCTCCTAAGTCAAGAATATATCCAGCTTCAAAGATGAATCTATATTCAGTACTAGCCTGAACACTTGCACATTCAGAAACGATATCACTATCAGTAAATACTTGAGTTTGACCATCAGCACTACAGTTATCTTCGTAAGGTGCTTTATCAGCGAACTGAGTTGGTGTTTCATGAACTATTCCAAAGTCTACATCTTCAGGACAATCAACTACAGGAGCCGTATTATCGCTGATTGTAATTGTTTGTGTATGAACAGTTTCATTTCCACAAGCATCAGTTGCAGTCCAAGTACGAACTATAGTTGCTTCACATTGTCCTCCAAGGTCAAAGTTAGGATCTTCAACACAATCAGATAATGCAACATTAAAGTCTCCATTACTACTGAAGTGTCCTCCATTATAATCTCCTTCGATTTTAATCCAAGTAGATACTCCTAAACCATTACTTTGTAAACTAGCTTTGTTACCATATTGTAATCCATATCTTAAGTTAGAAGGATTATGAGATAGATCTAACTCTACTCCTGCATAATCACCTTGTCCAACTAATTTGTTGTCTTTAGATTCATCCATGAGGTAATATGTCCAAGTTTGTGCATCTGCTAATGTCGCTCCATTAGAAGTTCCAGCGTCTAGCTTAGCTTGACGGAAACCTGTTGGAGACGCAGCATTAGGAATAGATGTCCACTCTTCATATGTACTAGCATCTTTAAACCATGCAACAAATTCGAATATTTGATTCGCATTGTTAACATTAGCAACTGTTCCAGTCAATTTAGCAGTACCATTCGAGAATTGCTCGAATGTTGACGTACTAGTTGACGTCCAGTTTCTATTAGTAGCATCTAAGCCTCCATTGTTAGCAATCCATAATGTATGGTTACTAGCATCATCAGCTTTACACTCTCTTCTAAATAAACCTGGATCATAGTCTACAGTTGCATCTGAACAATCATCACTAGCAGTTAATACTGGTGCTGCTGGGATTTCCTCACCGCATTCGATAGCGATATCTTGTGGTAATTCTTCATTAAATGAAGGTCCAGTTGTATCCTCTACAATAAATGTACAAGTAAATGGATCAGATATATTCTCACAAGTATCTTCTACTTCGAAAGTAACAGTAAGTATTGCTTCGCAATCTTTTCTTTCAGCATCTTTTCCGATGACTCTGAAAATTAAATCACTTACATCTGCACAGTTATCTGTGAAACATGGTGCTAACGTACCATTAAGTTCTTCAATTGAAGTACCATCAATAGTCCAGTCTCTGTCTTCAATGCTAATTTCATCTCCAATTTGTAGAGAAATTTCAGCAGTTGCAGGACAACCTTCAATTGTTACGGTTTCATTATCACAAACTCCTGTTGGCATTGGTGCAACATTGTCAATTACAGTTACAGTTTTCTTAGCTGTAATTGTGCGTCCACAGTCATCAGTAAATGTATAATCTACATCAAAAGATCCACAGCTACCTTCGAAAGGTTGCGGTACTCCTTGTACAGATCCAGAAATCTCACAAGCTCCAGTTGCACCATTATTATAAGATAATGATCCACCTTCGAATGAAGCTACGTCTTCACATGAAATCTCCATGTCTTCCACTTCATCAAACTCTGCAGCTGGTGCTGGCAATACTGTAACAGTCTTGCTAGCTGTGATTGTTCTATCACATACATCAGTGTACGTCCAGTCTACTGTAAGTGTTCCACCACACTCATCGTATGATCCACTTACTTCACCTTCTACTGATCCTTCAATTCTACAAGTACTGCTACCTCCGTTAGAGAATCCTAATGATCCTGCTTGGAACGTTTGTGCTTCTTCACATGAAATTTCCATGTCTTCCACTTCATCAAACTCTGCTTCTTCTGCAGGAAGAACAGTAACAACCTTCTTAGCTGTGATTTTTCTACCACAATCATCAGTAAATGTATAATCCACATATATGAAGCCTCCACAAGTTGTGTAATCTCCAATTACTGTTCCATCTACTTCTCCTGAAATCTCACATGCTCCTGTCGCTCCGTTAGAGTATCCTAATGGAGTTGCTTCGAAATTTAATAATGCATCAGTACATGAAATTTCCATTTCACCTGGCTCATCAAATTCAGCTACAGGTGCCTGTAATACTGTAATAGTCTTTCTAGCTTCGATTGTTCTGTTACATGCATCAGTATATGTCCAGTCGATATAAAGTGTTCCACCACACTCATCGTATGATCCACTTAATTCACCTTGAACTTCTCCTGATATCTCACATGCTCCAGTTCCACCATTAGTGTATCCTAATGCTCCGGCTACTATTGATGCTGCTTCTCCACATGAAACTTCCATGTCTTCTACTTCATCAAACTCAGCCATTGGTGCTGGTAAAACAATAATCTCTTTCTTAGCTGTAATTGTTCTATCACAATCATCAGTGTATGTCCAGTCAACATAAAGTGCTCCTCCACATTCTGTGTAAGATCCACTTAACTCACCTTGAACTTCTCCTGATATCTCACATGCTCCAGTTCCGCCATTAGTGTATCCTAATAAACCTGGCTCGAATGAATTTGCTTCCTCACATGAAATCTCCATGTCTTCCACTTCATCAAACTCTGCCATTGGTGCTGGCAACACTGTAATAGTCTTTCTAGCATCGATTGTTCTCTGACAGTTATCAGTGTATGTCCAGTCGATATAAAGTGTTCCACCACACTCATCGTATGATCCACTTAATTCGCCTTGAACTTCTCCTGAAATATTACATAATCCAGTTCCTCCATTAGTGTATCCTAATGCTCCGGCTACTACTGATGCTGCTTCTTCACATGAAACTTCCATGTCTTCTACTTCATCAAACTCTGCAGCTGGTGCTGGTAATACTGTGATCGTCTTTCTAGCATCGATTGTTCTGTTACATGCATCAGTGTATGTCCAGTCAACATAAAGTGTTCCACCACACTCATCGTATGATCCACTTAATTCGCCTTGAACTTCTCCTGATATCTCACATGCTCCAGTTCCACCATTAGTGTATCCTAATGTTCCGGCTACTACTGATGCTGCTTCTTCACATGAAACTTCCATGTCTTCTACTTCATCAAACTCTGCAGCTGGTGCTGGTAAAACAATAATCTCTTTCTTAGCTGTAATTGTTCTATCACAATCATCAGTGTATGTCCAGTCAACATAAAGTGCTCCTCCACATTCTGTGTAAGATCCACTTAATTCGCCTTGAACTTCTCCTGATATCTCACATGCTCCAGTTCCGCCATTAGTGTATCCTAATAAACCTGGCTCGAATGAATTTGCTTCTTCACATGAAATCTCCATGTCTTCCACTTCATCAAACTCTGCCA
>NZ_JAHVXI010000009.1:0-26870 GCF_021032705.1 Psychroserpens luteolus
TATAAGGACTATCTAAAGCATTCACATTATTATCAGCATCAGCCATTGTCTCATGGTAGCTCACCGATAGGTTAGGATCACCGCCTGTAATCTCTATGTCCTTACTCGTTAAATCAAATACCCCAAACCCATCACTGTCTGGATCACAATACGCTAATGGCGTCGGTGTATTGGCTATTGGTGCCTGCTCGACACATAACTCCAAAGTTGTTGTGTTATAACAACCTGTATTAATGTCTTGAACTCGTGCAAACACGATTTGACAATTAGTAACATTGGTATAAGGTATTGGTAACGGATTTACATTCGCATCTGCATCTGCCTGAGTTAAATGATAACTCACCGAATAGTTCGCGTTATTATCTGTAATCTCAGTATTCTTTACTGTTAAATCTATACTTGTTAAACCGTCTGGTGTGCCATCGTCACAAACCTCTAAAGTTGTTGGTGCAACCACAATTGGTTGAGAAAAAACAGTAAACGTTTGAGTACTTGTTGTAGGACATGCACCGTTAGAAGTATAATCAACAGTATAGGTTGCATCAAATAATCCACCAGTTATTGTACCTGTTGTAGGGTCTATAACTGCTCCATCTCCCGGATTAGGGTTGAATGCAAATGTTCCTCCAGGTAACCCAGTAATGGTTGCCGTTCCTCCGTCACAAGTTGGAGACATTGTAAAACTCGAATCATCTTCAGGGAAAACAGTAACTGTTACCGTAGTTGTTGATGGACAGTTTCCAGAAGTTATGTAATCAACTGAGTACGATACTCCAGGTAATCCATTAGTAATTTCACCTGTAACAGGATCCAATGTAGCTCCATCTCCTGGTTCTGGGTTGAACGCAAAAACACCACCAGCATCTCCCACTATGGTAGCCGTTGCTCCTGTACAACTTGCCATATATGTAAATGATGAATCTTCCGCAGGAAAAACCGTCACGCTTTCACTTGTTGTTTCAGGACAAGGTCCTGAAGTTGTATATTCTACAGTATAGGTTGTACCCGAAACTCCAGTAACTAATCCTGTGTTAGTATCTATCACTGCTCCATCAGCAGGTACTGGATTAAAAGCAAAAGTACCGCCTGTATCTCCAGTAATGACTGCTGTAGCTCCCTCACAAGTTGAAGTTAATGTAAACGTCGCATCTTCAAAAGGTAATACAGTAACTGTTTCAGTAGATGATACAGGACATGCACCAGCAACAGCATATTCTACAGTATAAGTGGCACCTTGTGTTCCATTAGTAATAGTTCCTGTTAATAAATCTAAAATTGCTCCATCAGTTGGAATTGGGTTAAAAGTAAATGTACCGCCTGTATCACCTGTTATGGTTGCCGTTGCACCATCACATGTTGGCGTTAATGTAAAACTCGCATCTTGAGCAGGTAACACTGTTACTGTTTGTGTCGTACCTGGACTACAAGAACTAGCAAATTCATATACGACAGTATAAGTTGTACTTGAAACACCATTAGTTATTGTTCCTGTTACAGGATCAATTACAGCGCCATCTGTAGGCTGAGGGTCTTCAAATGAAAACACGCCTCCAGCATCTCCTGTTATAGTGGCGGTACCTCCATCACATGTAGGTGTCATTGTAAATGATGTATCAAATACTTGACCTACTAGAATGGTTTCTGTATCATTAACTGTTAGGGTACATGCACCAACTGTAATATCCACAAGATTAAAGACTTGATCAACGGCTGGTCCCGTGATAGTCACCGTAGCTGTTCCTGCAGCATCTAAGACGACTGTTTGTGTCGCACCAGCATTGATTGTATAATTTACTGATCCATTTGGCGAACCTGTTATTAAAAATTCAGCATCTTCACCATCACATATTGGATTTGTTACAGCTGTAACATCTGCTAAAAGCTCTTCTTCCATTGTGATGCAAACCTCTTCAGTATATTCACAGCCAAAATCATCAACTACTCTAAACGTATAGCAATGCACTCCTGCAGTAGCTGGGGCTACTGTAATTGTACTTCCAGTAACATTTGTAATTGAAGGATCAGCGTCCCATGTTTCAGAAGTAATAACTGGAGTAAAAGATAATTCTGGAGGCTGAATATTAGGATCAAAGTTCAATCCCCAAGAAAATATATATCCATTATCTATAGATAGATTATCAACTATTTCGATACACCAATCACCATTAAGTGGACTTCCCACTAGGTCGTTAAAAGATTCTACAGGTAAATACGTACCTGGCTCCCATGAGTTGTTTGGAGGGTTTGTACCTGCAGTAATCGTATTAGCATTTGAAAGTAATGTTGTTGCCGACATTGAAAAACAATAATCAGCTCCAACACCTGGTGTGTTAGAATTATCATCATTAGCTCCTCCAAAGTATGTTCCTCCACCAGCTTGAGTAAATAAGTCGGCTTCTTGTCCATTAGGAGAAATTATCTTTATGTCTAAATCTCCAGAGTAAGAGTGCTCCATATTTACACAAATCTCTATGAGTTGGTTTGGATCGGTCAATAATTGATCAGACTCAAAGCAATCTACAGTGATACATGTTGTATAAACCGCACCAGAACCATCAGGTAAGAATGTGGTACCACTAACTGGTGGTGTACAATCATTAACAAAAGGAACAGCATTAACGACACCATCAATAGTTGTTGTTTCTCCAAAACACAAAGTATCATCTGCTGCTTGTGTTCCTGTAAAATCAGGTTCTGTTGCAACCTGTATGACCTGATTAATCAAATTTGTATTAGCACAGCCCAAGGGGTCAGAATCTGTATTGGTATCTCTAACATTTAAATTTACAATATAAACGCCAGGTGTATCATATGAAAATGTAGCTGTTTGACCATCTACAAAATTACCGTTGTCTAAATCCCATTGATATGTTGCTCCTGTACCATCAAACTCAAAAACACCACTACCTGTTAAGGTAATCTCTTCATTTGGACAAACTCTTATATAACCATCGGCATTTGGCGCTGGCGTAGAAGAATCTAATTGGGAGACAATTGTTTGACATGGTGTAAAACATGAAATATCTGCAGACCAACCTGTTGTTGTACCTGCACCATCCGAAACAAACTGAATGGTTAAACATCCAGAACCATTATCATCAGTAGCAGTAACAAAACCTGGATTATTTGCTCCATCAAAAGTTCCAAATGGCGGACTTGCTACACTATCGCCGTTGTATATGGTCATGATATCTGCACCAAGTTGTGTGTTGAAATCTGTGAACGTTAATTGCACCAACTGACCTGGACTGTCAGGACAAATGGTTATTACTAAATTCTCATCACTTGAATAGGCTCCACCTGCTCCACCTGTATCAAGAAAAGTTCCAGAACAAGTTGTAACAGTACCATCTTGCATAAGAACATCTTGTGCGTAGGTATGTAATGAAAATAATGCGAAAATTATGAGTAATGCTTTTTTCATAGCTAAAGATTATAAATGGCTAATTAATTATTTTATTTATGCTGAGATTTGATAATAATGAAGTAATTCGTATTATCAACTCTATACATATGTGACCCGTAAGAATTAAAATTGAATAAGTATTTCAACGGATTGAAATTTTGCGGATTAAAATTAGTGTCACGTTGCAAATTATCAACATAGTAATCCATCAATGGTACTTCCGATAATAACGTACATGGCTTTTGGTCACTTTGATTAGGTATATTTTTAATTTCTACTCTATTACGTAGAATATTTTTAATGTCTTTTAATCGTTGCGGCTTACTTAGAACATTAGCGTTTGCCTTGTTTCCATAAACCTCATTTATTAAAGCTAACTCACTGTTGGTCAATGGACTGTTTACGTTGGGATTGTAGTTAACTGTTTTTTGTTTTCTTGATGTATTAGCAGATTGAGAAAACATGGTAGGAGTTGTTAGTAAAGCACATAACAACATGAGAGGGAACAGTAATTTTGAGTTCATGATTATTTAGGTATTTAAAGACTTGAAATTTAAGAAAATTTTAATAAACAAACTGTTAAATCGGATATCATGTACATACATTCCGATTATAGGCATATAACATCTTAAATTAATAAATCCCTACCCTAGTCTCGTTTTTTTTTATTACGTATCTTTGCATTCTCTTTTAAAATAGAGATATTATATTTTTTAATTTAAATGAATTTCCGTTACTACGGAATACAAAAAATGAAAATAGATAAAGACACACAAGATATAGATGCTTTAGGAGACAATCATGTAGGAACATCCTCTGAAACTCCTATGCGTAACGATGCATTTGAATTAACGTCTTCTGAAAAAATTGATATCATCAAAGATGATGTAAGACACATCATGGAAACACTTGGTCTAGACTTAGAGGACGATAGTTTAAAAGGAACTCCAAAACGTGTTGCGAAAATGTTTGTGAATGAAATCTTTGGAGGCCTCAATCCAGATAAAAAACCTAGTGCTTCTACGTTTGACAATAAATATAAATACGGAGAAATGCTAGTTGAAAAAAACATTACTGTATATTCAACTTGCGAACACCATCTATTGCCCATTGTTGGAAAAGCCCATGTAGCCTATATCTCTAATGGCACAGTGGTAGGCCTTTCTAAAATGAATCGAATTGTTGATTATTTTGCGAAACGCCCTCAAGTACAAGAACGCCTTACGATACAAATAGTGAAAGAACTTCAAAACGTTTTAAACACAGAAGATGTCGCATGTGTTATTGATGCAAAACATTTGTGTGTTAATTCAAGAGGTATCAGAGATGTAGATAGCAGTACTGTGACTTCAGAGTTTGGTGGAAAATTCAAAGAAAAAGAAACGAAACGAGAATTTTTGGACTACATTAAATTAGATACTACTTTTTAAGTATACAGCCTTCCGAAGAAAAAATAAAATATTAGATTTGGGTATTGAAATTAATATCAAACCTATCAATACATTTTAAATACCTTACAGCATGCATTTGTACGAAGAGCAAAAGATTCAAATTTACAATACGCTTAGTGGAAAAAAAGAAGTTTTCAAACCTATTCAAGATGGATATGTGGGAATGTATGTTTGTGGACCAACAGTATATAGTAATGTACACTTAGGAAATGTGAGAACATTCATGTCTTTCGATATGGTGTTTCGCTATCTTAAACATTTGGGTTACAAAGTTCGCTATGTAAGAAATATCACTGATGCTGGACATTTAGAAAATGATGCCGATGTTGGTGAAGATAAGATTACTAAAAAAGCACGATTAGAACAAATCGAACCCATGGAAGTCGTACAGCGTTATACTGTAGATTTTCATAATATTTTAAAGACACTTAACTTTCTACCTCCTAGCATTGAACCAACAGCGACAGGTCATATTATTGAACAAATAGAACTTATCAAAATGATTATTGATAATGGATTTGCCTATGAAGTCAATGGCTCTGTTTATTTTGATGTTCATAAATTCAATGAAAATCACGACTACGGTATTTTAAGCAAGCGTAATTTAGAAGACCTTATCCATAATACACGAGCTTTAGATGGGCAAAGTGATAAGAAAAACCCACAAGATTTTGCACTTTGGAAACGTGCCGAACCTCAACATATTATGCGATGGCCTTCACCTTGGAGTGATGGTTTTCCTGGATGGCATTTAGAATGTACAGCAATGAGCACTAAATATCTTGGTGACAATTTTGACATCCATGGTGGTGGAATGGATTTAAAATTCCCACATCACGAATGTGAAATAGCACAAAGCGAAGCAGCAAAAAAACAAGCACCAGTAAACTATTGGATGCATGCAAACATGTTACATTTAAATGGGCAACGCATGTCAAAATCGACTGGAAATGTCGTCAATCCAAATGAATTACTTTCAGGTGAGAATACATTTTTCAGTAAAGCTTTTGCACCTAGTGTTATCCGTTTTTTTAATGCACAATCGTCTTACAGAAGTGTATTAGATTTAACTGATGATGGATTACTGGCTAGTGAAAAAGGATTTTTCCGATTAATGGATGCCATTAATGTATTAGATGAACTCAAAGCTGGAGACTCTTCTACATTTAATGTTTCAGAATGGCGACAAAAATGTTATGATGCCATGAATGACGATTTCAACTCGCCTATTTTAATTGCTTATCTTTTTGAAGCTGCAAAACAGATCAATCAAATAAAAGATGGCAATGCATCATTGGTGTCGAAAGATCTAGATCTACTGAAAAAAACAATGAATGATTTTACCTTTGACGTATTAGGATTGGTAAATGTATCTAAAGCAGATACTGGAACAGATAAATTAGCTGGAGCAGTAGAATTACTCATTGAGTTACGTCAGCAAGCAAGAGCCAATAAAGACTTTGCTTTATCTGATAAAATTCGTGATGATTTAGCAGCTAAAGGTATTCAGTTAAATGACGGCAAGGACGGAACGACTTTTACGACCAATTGATCATGAAACGTATCCTAGTTGCACCTTTTCTGTTTTTAATTAAAGTGTATCAAACTTTAATTTCTCCTCTAACACCTGCAACTTGTAGATTTCAGCCAACTTGCTCGCACTACTCCAAAGAAGCATTAGAAAAGCATGGTCTTTGGAAAGGTGGAAGATTAGCACTTAAACGTATTTTTAGTTGTCATCCTTGGGGAAAATCTGGTTATGATCCAGTTCCGGAGAAGGATGACAACTAAAAATTTGCCAAAACGCCAGCTCGCACTTTCACTAAAAATGTACACCGTACATTTCTTTCTTCGTTCTGTCGCCTTGGGGAAAATCTGGTTATGATCCAGTTCCGGAGAAAGAAGATTAAAACTATCTTAACAATACTGGTAGTTTAGACATAAATACTATCTTTATCCCAACAAAAATTAAATGTATGCTTGCTCTTCAAATGACATGGAATCCTTCTAAAGGAATAGATCTAGGCTTCTTTACACTACACTATTATAGTATTATGTGGATTGTTGCATTCTTGTTAGGTTTCACCATTATGAAACGTATGTATAAGAATGAAAACCAAACCAATGAATCTTTAGACTCATTGTTCATTTATTCGGTTGTTGGTATCATGCTAGGCGCACGTTTGGGACATGTTATTTTTTACCAATCTGAATTGATTTCCCAAGACTTTTTTAGCATTTTTCTTCCTTTTAAATTTAAAGGCGGTTTTGAGTTTACAGGGTTTCAAGGTCTTGCCAGTCATGGAGCAGCTATTGGAATGATCATATCGATGTATCTCTACAATAAAAAAGTATTGAAAAAAACGGTGCTTTGGATTTTAGATCGTGTTGTTGTACCTGTAGCTTTAGGTGCTGTTTTTGTGAGATTGGGCAACTTTATTAATTCTGAAATTATTGGTAAAGTAACAGAGTCATCTTTAGGTGTACGCTTTGTTCAGGATCAATACAATAAATATGATGTTGAAAAGATTACTGGACTTAAAAATATAAAAGATGCATATAGCAAATTAGGCAGCGATCCTAAGTATGCTGAATATCTAGAAAATGTGCCTTATAGACACCCAGCTCAATTGTACGAAGCTGGGAGTTATATTTTTGTGTTTCTCATCTTATTATTTGTCTATTGGAAAACTAAAAAGAGCGAACAACAAGGTTTCTTGTTTGGTTTATTCTTGGTGTTATTATGGACTGTTAGATTCTTTGTAGAGTTTGTAAAAGAAGCGCAAGTAGAAGGTCGAGAAGACTACGTATCATTTATGAATACTGGGCAATTATTGAGTATTCCTTTTATACTTATCGGGCTTTACTTTATGTTTATTTATAAGCCTAAATCTAAATTAAGCTAAAATGAATCGTCTCTATATAAGGTTGACTGTTATTTTGTTCTTCGGAATAGTTGTGCTTCAAGTGTCATCTTGTAAAGAAGATAAAAAATCTTCCGAAGTTACTATAGCAAAGATCAATTTCAAAAAAGAAGGAGAATTACAGTTAAAAAAAGCTGTTTCAGATTCACTTTTAGTAACAATTGATATTGAAATAGCCGATGATGAGTACTCTACTCAAACTGGTTTAATGTATCGCGATAGCATGAAAGACACGCATGGTATGCTTTTTATTTTTCCAAATATAGACTTTCGTTCGTTTTATATGAAAAACACCGAAATCCCATTAGATATTATTTATATCGCTGAAGACAAAACTGTGGTGAGTATTCAAAAAAATGCCAAACCTTTTGACGAAACCTCTTTACCATCTGAAGGTCCCGCAAAATATGTACTTGAGGTCAATGCAGGATTAAGTGATCTATGGACTCTGGAAAAAGGGGATCTTGTTGAGTTTTCAAAACAATAGCCTACAGACCAACCTCATCACTTAGCCTCCTATCAAGGTTAAAACTCAACCCAACCCTATGATTACTAACATTATTTAAATTTCCATTATTAAATGGAATACCATACCCATACGTTAGATTAGCCCAACCTCCCATACTTATTCCCACTTCCGGAAGCACTCTGAACTCTGAGTTCCCGTTTTGGAAATAATTAACTGCTGATAAGCGAATTGCAAAAACCGTTGCTGATAATTCGTATCCAATTTTGGGAGCAATAGTATGATTGCGACCATCACGGAGATTAGTCTCAACACCAATTCTAAATCCGTCTACACCAACAATAGGAATTTTCCCATTAGTTACTACAGTAACATCGCCAATCAACATATTAAACTCTAAAAACGTTTCATGCTGAACAATAAGTCCAGGAGAAAAAATGATGTCATTATAGGTTTTCTTATATTTATCTGGTTCTCCGCTTTGAGCATACGAAAACAAGGAAGTAAAAAGTAATACGGAAATAAAAAGTATCTTATTCATAATTAAATATAAACAAAAAACCACTTCAAATGAAGTGGTTTTTTAATATAACATAAAAGCAATTACTTTTTACTGTCTTCCTCTTTTGGAGGTGCAATTCCTTTATTTTTCAATGTATCATACATTAATGGTGTTGCGATAAATACCGAAGAGTATGTACCAACAACAACACCTACGATCAAGGCAAATAATAAACCTCTAAGCGATTCAGCACCAAAGATAAACATTGCCAATAATACCACTAAGGTCGTTAACGACGTATTTAATGTTCTACTTAATGTACTATTGATTGCCGAGTTGATATTTACACCTCCTTTAAATCCTGCACGTTCTGCAAGCACTTCTCTAATTCTATCAAATACAACAACCGTATCATTTAACGAGTAACCAATAACGGTCAAAATTGCCGCAATAAATGCTTGGTCAATCTCCATACTAAATGGCATAAACTTGTATAATAATGAGAAGATACCTAATACAATTATTACATCATGGAAAACTGCTGCTACAGCTCCTAATGAGAATTGCCATCTTTTAAAACGGAATAAGATATATAAAAATACAACCACTAACGATCCTAAAACGGCTAGTAATGATTCTCTCTTAATATCATCGGCAATGGTTGGACTCACTTTACTAGAAAGCACTTTACCAATATTATTTTTACCTTCTGAGAAGTCTGCATATGACAGTCCTTCTGGTAAGTATGATTTTAATCCATTAAAAAGCATTGTTTGTACTTCTTCATCAACCTCAACAGAGTTTTCGTCGACTTTATATTTCGTAGAAATCTTTAATTGATTTGCACTACCAATTGTTTTTACTTCAACACTTTGGAATACTGCAGTTAAATCTTTAGCAACTGCCTCTGAACTTACTGCATCATCAAAACGAACTTGATATGTTCTACCTCCAACAAAATCAATACCTTGATCTAGTTTATTAGTAAATAACGATCCTAAACATACTGCAATTAAAATTCCTGAAACCACATAAGCAACTTTACGTTTACCAATAAAGTTGATCTTATTATTCTTAAATAAGTTTTTAGTAATCGATGTAGAGAAGTCCAACTTCTTACCACTATTTACATACCAATCTACTAACAAACGAGTAATAAAGATTGCTGTAAATAATGATGTTAAAATACCTATTAATAATGTTGTTGCGAAACCTTTGATTGGTCCTGTACCAAATACAAATAGGATTAATGCTGTTAAACCTGTTGTAATGTTGGCATCTAAAATTGAAGATAATGCATTAGCGAAACCGTCTTTAACCGCTTCTTTTTGAGACTTACCTTTACCAAGTTCTTCACGTATACGTTCAAAAATAAGTACGTTAGCATCTACCGACATACCAATGGTTAATACGATACCTGCTAAACCAGGAAGTGTTAATACAGCTCCTAATCCTGATAACACACCAAAGATCAATAAGATGTTTAATAATAAAGCGATATCGGCGAAGATACCTGCCTTTCCATAGTAAAGAATCATCCAGATTAACACTAATGATAAAGCAATTAAGAATGATTTCGTACCACTCTCTATAGCTTCTTTTCCTAAAGAAGGACCTACTTGATCAGCTTGAACAATCTCAGCTTTTGCAGGTAACTTACCAGCTCTTAGAACATTAGCTAAATCTTCAGCTTCTTTAACTGTAAAGTTTCCAGAAATTTCAGTGTTACCACCAGAAATTGCTCCATTTGATGCTGTAGGTGCAGAGTATACGATATCATCTAATACAATCGCAATCTGACTTTGGTTTTGATTGGCTCTACCAGTCATCTCTTCCCAAACCTTAGAACCTTTTGCATTCATTTGCATAGATACTGATGGCTGGTTACTCTGGCTAAATGATTGACGTGCATCTGTTACCACACCTCCACTTAATTCTGGTTCATTATCTCTATTTCCTTTGAGTGCATATAAATCGATATACTCAATACCAGTTTCGGCATTTGCTATATACGGTAACCCAAATACAAACTTAGTATAACGAGCATTTGCCGGTAAAGCAGCTCTAACTTCAGACATTTCAAGGTAAGACGCAAGCAATTCTTTATTACTCGATTCGATAGCGAATAAACCTCCCTGAGTATTTGGATATACAGCAACAATCATATCACCTATCGGGTTAACAACCGTTTTTACAGCTGTAGAGTCTGTAGAGGTTTCTCCTAATAAATCATCAATTGTGCTATCTTTAGTATCAGTACTATCAGTAGCTACTGTATCTTGAACTTCAACCGCTTCTTCTTTCTCATCAACATCTAATTTTGCTTTAAGTATTTCGTTAGCTTGATTTAAAAAGGTTCCTAACTCTCCTGGCTTAGCCACATCCCAGAACTGTAATTGTGCTGTAGTTGTAATTAATTCGGTAGCACGTTGTACATCTTTAACTCCTGGCAATTCAACTAATACACGACCAGAATTTCCTAAACGTTGGATATTTGGTGATGTCACACCAAATTGATCTATACGTTTACGTAATACTTCAAAAGCAGACACAATAGATTCATCTACTTTTTCTTGCAATTTATTTTTTACATCAGCATCTGTCATCGAAATATCAATAACATCATCTAGATCTCTATTGGCAAAAATATCTGGTGATGCTAATTTTTGATCACCTTTTACTACCTCCCAAGCCGTAAAGAAAGACTCTAAATACGATTCTTGAGCATTTTTCTGAATTTCTTGAGCATCGCTTAGTGCTTTATTAAATGCTGGATCTTTACTGTTATTTGATAAACCGAAAAGGATATCTTTAACAGAAATTTGAAGAATAACATTTAATCCACCTTTAAGGTCAAGACCAAGATTCATGGCTTTCTCCTTAACTTCTTTACCTGTAAAACTTGCAATACCCATATTGTAAGCTTCTATATTAGACAGCGAGTCTATATAGCGTACTTCCTCTGCATTGATATCGTCTGGGTTGTCATGTTTACTCTCTGCAAATGTCTTTGCAGCTTCATCGATTTGGTTGTTTTTGAATGTAAATGATAATTGGTAGATACTTACCAATCCAAATAACACTGCAAAAAGCTTAACTAGTCCTTTGTTTTGCATTGTACTTTTTTTAGGTCAAATTTATAATCGCGCAAATATAGAATTTACACCGAATTTGACAATTGTTTTTATAATTATATGAAATTGTTGTAAGGCTTTTCAACTTAGTTGATCGCCTTTTAATTGATTGAGATACATCTCAATTATATACGGAAGGTATTGTGGAAATCTTAAGCAAATTAGCTTAATAGGTCTCTCACATTTGTTATAGGTCCTGCCCTAACCTCTGGGATTTTACGTGACCTATTATCTATTGCAATTGCAATATTTTTATTGAATCTATAAGCGACTTTAACAATTCTGCTAAGTGCTCTATCGTCTATATTCTTTGTAGATAGAAAACTATTAGGATTTGAGAATCTATCATTCTCAGCTTTAGTCTCTAAAGCCAGTTTTCCATCTATACTTGAAGCATCATCACCTTGTAGAATTTCATAAACATCAACATTATAAGTGATCGTTTTATCTTCGGAAGGCACTTTGTTTTGATTATCCTCTTTAGAAACATAATCTATCGAAAGGTTGTCATCTTCAGAAAGTAATGCTTTTATAATGGATACATCCGAACTACTGTAGTAAGAAATCTTTAATTGCCCATTTAGCTGCTCTTGTACCTGGATATCTTTAACATCAGCAGTTTGGAGTTTCTGCTTAACAAGGGTAATTGCTTGCTGCGTATCCTGAGATGTAATAGAGCTAGATGTAAACTGTAGAACAATCTCTTGATTAGGTACAGACGTTTGATCATTACTAGCTATACTACCTAGTAAAGTTAACGTTATTATGAGAATACTAATGTACCATCTCGAGTTCATGCGCCAAATATATAAAAAATAAAGAATCTATTGTTACACTTAATCGTTTATAGCAGAAGAGTTAACGAACTTTAGCTTAGGAATACGTCTATGTGAATTTAAAACTAGTGCTAATATTTGTGCTTTATCTAAGGTAAACCCTCCTGTGATTTCGGTTTTTCCAGCACTAATTGGTCCATTTGACACTGTTGGAGCCGAGTATACAATATTATTTACTGTAATTGCTATTCGAGAACCTTTTTGATATGCTATCTCTGTCATCCTTTCCCAACGTTGCGCTCCTTTTGCGTTCATTTCCATACTTATGGATGGACGATTGTTGAATGCATAGGTTTGTTCTGCACTAACAATATGGGTTTCATTTACAAAAGCTCTACCACTGGAAGTCGATCTAATCCCATAAACATCGCGTTCACCTATATCATTTGGTAATCCGAATAAGAATTTTGTCTTTTTCAATTCAGCAGGTAGCAATGCCCTTATGTCTTTCCTATTTAAAAAATTACTAATGGTTACTGTATCCTTTGTTGCTACTGAAAAGAGAGCTCCAAACGGATCAATTGGCGCTTTGATTATATCTACCGCAGATCCTGAATCATCAACTTCACTTGCAAAAGTTCCGATAGCTTCAATTACAAAAGCATTCAAGTCTTTGTGTTGCAAACATTCCCAAAAATCGAGTTGTCCACGATTTTCCAGGATAAGCTGCAATCTATCTAACTCAGTATTGGAATTAATATTAATTTCAATTTGTTGTTTATTATTCAATGTCACCTCGATATCTGAAGCAAGAGGTTTTAATCGAGTAATTAATGTAGCGATGGTTCCCTGTTTATCATTAGCAGAAACCATCTCTGAATTTTCGAATTCGTAAATGATACGATAGTGATGTTTAGGTTTTACATTTCTGCAGGAAAGAAACACTATTACAATACTAATACTATAGAGATACTTCATAGGTTATAGAAATAATAAAGGCTGTCATATCTAATAACAGCCTTAAATATATTTAAACATGTATTGGTATTATAATTCTAACAAACCGTTAGTTTTCTTAACACCTTCTGCACTTTCATTTAAATGAGCTTCTTCGGCATCACTCAAATTGATTTTTACAATCTCTTCAATACCATTGCGTCCTAAAATAACAGGAACACCAATGCATAGATCATTCAAGCCATATTCTCCTTCTAATAATGTAGAGCAAGGGAACATTTTCTTTTGATCGCAAGCTATAGCTTGAACTAAACCACTTACAGCAGCTCCTGGTGCATACCAAGCAGAAGTTCCTAATAATTTGGTTAGTGTTGCTCCACCAACTTTAGTATCTTCTTTCACCTGATTTAAACGTTCGTTTGATAAAAACTCTGAAACTTTAACACTATTTCTAGTTGCATGAGCGGTTAGAGGCACCATCCCTTTATCGCTGTGACCTCCAATTACCATTCCGTCAACATCACTAATAGGAGCTCCTAAAGCTTCTGCTAATCTGTATTTAAAACGTGCAGAATCTAGCGCGCCTCCCATACCAATAATTCGGTTTTTAGGTAGATCTGTAGTTTTATGAACTAAGTAAGTCATGGTATCCATTGGGTTACTCACTACAATGATAATTGTATTTGGAGAGTGTTCGATTAAACTAGAGGATACAGATTTAACGATTCCTGCATTAATGCCAATTAACTCTTCACGAGTCATACCTGGTTTACGCGGAATTCCAGAAGTAATCACACAAATATCGCTATTAGCTGTTTTTGTATAATCGTTAGTAACACCTGTAATTTTAGTATCAAAACCATTTAAAGAAGCGGTTTGCATTAAATCCATTGCTTTACCTTCAGCAAAACCTTCTTTAATATCTAATAATACAACTTCGCTAGCAAAATCTTTAATTGCAATATATTCTGCGCAACTTGCACCTACTGCTCCTGCTCCAACTACTGTAACCTTCATATAATTTTATGTTTTAAATTGTGTTGTTATTTGAGAGTGCAAAATTACAAATTTTTAGGCTTTTAATGAAAAAAGTGTAAGATAAAATCCTACACCTATTCATTACTTTTTCAATTTACAAAATGTTATCTGAAACTAAAGGCAATTCCTGCTGTTGCTGTATTATAATCTTGAAAGGTATAATCTGCAAAAATCTTAAAAAACCCAATATTTAATCGAGTTCCTAAAGTTGCTCGCATCCCGTTTGCTTCAAAATCTAAATTTATCGGATTACTAATTGATTCGTCAATGGTTCCGATGACATTACCGTTGCTATCTACAACATCATAGGTCAATATATAATCGCCTTTCATTTTAGCGGTCGTCTTACCTTGATTATAACCTACACTTCCATATAGTGTAATAATTTTAAAATCTAACGAAGCAATGGCCTGGATTGTCCAAGTATTCATTTTAAATTCTGCTTCTCCGTTACTTACTGCAACCTCATCTTCGGTATTTTCATCATCAATATCATAGGTCACTTTCATATTAGTAAATGCGCCTAATATAGATAAACTCAAAGGCAATTTATCTAACGGTCCCAAATACTGCATAAGATCATGTTGCAAACCAAACCCAATGAGATTGGCATTAACACTATCATCAAAATTTAATTCTGGGAATAGTCTAAGTTTTATATCTGTATTGAAAGGCAGTCCAAATCCTAATTGCACCATTGGTGTTGGAACTGCATTAATTGGCAAATCATCTGTGATGCCTCCAGGCATATCAAAACTAGCCACTTTAAAAGTACCGTCTCCAGTTGGAATACTAATATCAATTTGAGTCTCGGTATCATTTTCACTCATAACTGTATTTAATGATGTTTCACCATTAGGTAATGATAGAAATGTATAGTCTCCTGGCACAAATGCAAATAGTTGGTCTTGGTTAGGAACAAAAGAGGCATTAGCATTAATCATGATATCAAAACCAAACTTTTTATGAGTTTTAGCTGTCGAGTACCAACCTCCATTCATACTATACATTAAACCTTCCATAGCTGGATTTAGATAGTTCTGAGTAAGCAAACTAGCATCATCTGCAGCCAATAAAATTGTTTCGAGTTCTTGTGATTTAGACTGTTGTATCGAGAAGAGGAGTATGAATACAATCAATAGATTTTTCATAGCATTTGATTTATAGGTTATTATAAATGTAATAAAAAAACAAGACTATTTGCTTTTTATCGTTAAAAATTACCTTTTGTCGATATGAAAATAAAGATATTGTATAAAAAAAGCAACTACAGATATGTATGTAGTTGCTTATATTCTTATACTTAAGTTTAAGTAAGTGTGCTTATTTAATTATGCATCAATATTAGCATAGATAGCATTTTTCTCAATAAATTCTCTACGAGGTGGTACCTCATCTCCCATTAGCATTGAGAAAATACGATCGGCTTCTCCTCCATTATCAATTTGAACTAAACGCATAGTTCTAAACTCAGGATTCATAGTTGTGTCCCAAAGCTGCTCGGCATTCATCTCACCAAGACCTTTATAACGTTGTATTTTTGATCCGTCACCAAAGCCTTCAACAATTTCATCACGCTCTTTATCACTCCAAGCATATTGTTTTTTTGCTCCCTTTTTCACTAAATACAAAGGTGGAGTAGCAATATAGATATGACCATTTTCAATTAACTCTTTCATATATCTAAAGAAGAAGGTTAAAATTAAAGTAGAAATATGGCTACCATCAATATCGGCATCACACATTATAACTACTTTATGATATCTTAATTTAGATAAGTTGAGTGCTTTACTATCTTCTTCAGTACCAATAGTTACACCAAGCGCTGTAAAGATATTTTTAATTTCTTCATTTTCAAATACCTTGTGTGTCATAGCTTTTTCAACATTTAAGATTTTTCCACGTAGTGGAAGAATCGCTTGAAATGCTCTATCACGACCTTGTTTGGCTGTTCCACCTGCCGAATCTCCCTCGACAAGAAATACTTCACATTTTGCAGGATCTTGCTCTGAGCAATCACTCAATTTCCCAGGTAATCCGCCAATACTCATAACTGTTTTACGCTGCACCATATCACGCGCTTTTTGTGCAGCATGACGTGCTTGAGCAGCAAGAATTACTTTTTGAACAATGGTTTTGGCATCATCTGGATGCTCTTCAAGATAATCGGTTAACATTTCGGATACTGCCTGACTTACAGATGCAGATACTTCCCTGTTTCCTAATTTAGTTTTGGTTTGTCCTTCAAATTGAGGCTCTTGAACTTTTACAGAAATAATCGCAGTTAATCCTTCGCGGAAATCATCACCTGCAATATCAAATTTCAGTTTATCTAACATTCCCGAAGCATCAGCATATTTCTTTAAGGTATGTGTTAGACCTCTTCTAAAACCTGATAAGTGTGTTCCACCTTCATGCGTGTTAATATTATTAACATACGAATGTAAATTTTCAGCATATGAAGTATTATAGATCATAGCTACTTCAACAGGCACGCCATTTTTCTCACCTTCAAAAGAAATTACTTCGCGCATTAAAGGCTCACGGTTTCCATCTAAGAATTTGATAAATTCTTTAAGACCTTCTTCAGAATAAAAGGTTTCACCTTCAAACTCACCATCGTCCTTTTTATGTCTTTTATCAATTAGATGTACAGTAATTCCTTTATTTAAGTAAGCTAATTCTCTAAGTCTACTAGCCAAAGTATCATAGCTGTACTCTAAAGTTTGTGTAAAAATAGTAGCGTCAGGCTTAAAAGTAACGGTTGTTCCTCTTTTATCTGTATCGCCCACTGCCTTCACAGGGTACATTGCTTTACCACGTTCGTATTCTTGTTCATAAATTTTACCACCTCTGTAAACTGTAGCCTTCAAATGCTCAGATAAGGCATTTACACAACTTACACCAACACCATGCAATCCACCAGAAACCTTATAAGAGTCCTTATCGAACTTTCCACCTGCTCCAATTTTAGTCATCACAACCTCAAGTGCAGACACACCTTCCTTCTTATGGAGATCTACAGGAATACCACGACCATCATCCTCAGTAGTTATAGAATTATCTTCGTTTATGGTTACTGTAATATTATCACAATGACCTGCTAATGCTTCATCAATAGAGTTGTCTACTACTTCATATACCAAATGGTGCAAACCACGAGTACCAACATCTCCAATATACATGGAAGGACGCATACGTACATGCTCCATTCCTTCTAATGCCTGAATACTATCTGCCGAATAATTGTGCTTGTTAAATTCTTCTTTTTTATCGCTCATAAATTGTGATTTATTTGAAATATTAAATACTTAAAATTCATTCAATTTTTTAATTCTTACTGAAATAAAAAAACCCCGTTATTATCGGGGCTTTTGCCACAAACAAAGATACGAAATAATGATGCTTTTTAAAAGCTTTTTATCGATTGAAAACAATAATTATCAACATTTGTTAATTACTTAAAAGTGTCTTAAATCGATTAAAAAGCAGCTTAAAATTGATTTTCTTGTTTTTTAACATCTTTGAAAAAACAAGAAAAGCACAAAATGCTTTAGAGGTCATATTTCAGATTTAAAATATGTCAATAATGACTAAATTCTAGACTTATTTTTTTTCTTTTTAAGCCATGGAAAATTATTCCATTTCCAAATTAAATAAGTCACCAATAAAAAGACAGCATTAAAGAGTAAAATGGTTACAATAAATGGCGGCCATGTTTCAAAAGACACGTTATTGATTGTATGCAAAAAGCTATTACCATCATTGCCTGAAGTGATTAGATGCCTCGTTGCCCAATTATTCCCTAAATGAATTCCTATAGGAAAGAAAATTGTTTTTGATTTTAATAAAGCTGTTGCGAATAGTAAATGCCCAACTGGAATACTAATAATTAAGAAAACCATCATTCCCTTATTTTGTAGCACATTTTCATCTATAACATGGATGAGCATAAAAAGTAGTGAAAAAATAATGTTTGCTACAATAACGTTAGAACCATCAATAGTTTTTTTGAAGGCATAACCTCTAAACAAAAACTCTTCAACCGCTACTGTGGGTAAAATAGTATATAGTGCATATATAACAGTTGTATAATCTACAGAAGTGCTTAGCACTATTGATTCGCCCGTAAATAGTGTTCTAATATATTTTGCAATCAATAAAGCCAAAGCTCCAATAATTAATCCCAACGGTAAAAAAAACAGATTTCGTGCCTTGCAATTTAACCCAATTGCCTGTAATGATTTATTATCGATTTTATAAAGCAACCAGGTCGCAACACCTAACAAAATAGCCGACGTATATGGGAAAAACTTTTTCAGGAATGGCGAATCAATCACGACACTTAGCACAAGTGCTAAAGCAAAGAACAATAGAGCCAATATTAAACGTGTTGCTGTGGGGTATCTAGATAGCAAGTGTTTCATATTATTTGGCATTTTCCTCCTTAATGTGATTAATAAAGAGATTTGATTTAAATAAGAGCTTAAAACCTATTAGTGTCATTATGGAAGGAAAGAACCCTCTAAATAGTGAATAATAGAATTGATTCCATTCGGACAAGTCGATTTTTGAAAGTTCGGTAAATAGCAACTCTCCAAAAGGCTGACTTGGATAAAAGCAGGTCATTATAAAATTATAGCCTATATGAAGCCCCAAACCCAGCATGATTGATTTAGTTTTATGAAATCCATAAGCCCAAACATATCCCGTAAACCCTGTAACCAGAACAACATATATGATAGGAACGATTCTATCATTCGTCATTCCATAAGAAAAAACGTGATAAACCCCAAAGACAAATGCAGATATCAAAATTGCCCATTTACTTCCTATTCTACTTATGAGGATATACAAAAGGGCACCTCTAAACACCAAATCTTCTGTTAAAGCAGATCTAAGATGATAGATAAACGCATTACCCATTGATTTATAATTAACCACTTGTTGTTTCCATGTAATCGACTTTATCTGCGTTTCAATATAGATCATTAAAAGACATATTAAACTTATCATTACTAAGCCAATTGTAAACTGGATTGTTCGATTTTTATTCGGAATGATTCCTAGAACATTTAAGTTCTTTTTCTCAATGAAATGCAACAGCACCCATGAGATTACTATTATGACTAATAATCCTAACATTTGAAATGAAATTTTAAAAAGATTAAACCTTGCTTTTTGGTTTTAAAAATGGAATAGAAAGAGGATAGTAGTATGTCCCTTTGCTTAAGGCAGACATTAAATTCTTAATGCTAAATACAATACCAAAAAGAAATACAGCTCCTGTTCCAAAAAAATTATATCCAGGTAATGGAAAAAACAGTAATAGTGATACAATTAACATGAGATTTAAGGTACAGTGAAAGTTAATGACTGCTCTCCCATGCTCATCATAAACTTTATTGTCTTCGCTTTTGCTAACCCATATGAATATAGGGATCAAGACGTTTGCAAATGGTATGAGCAATCCAAAAAATGGAGAACCATGAATTAACATCATCCATTTTCTTTTAAGAGTTTCTTCGTTTGGATTATCTAAAACGAGTAAGTCGTCGACATCTATTTCTAGGCCATCAGCTAGTAATTTTACAGTTTGCAAATGCGGTTGTACCTCTCCTTTTTCGATACGCTGAATGGTGCGAACGGTAACGCCAGTTTGATGAGAAAGTTCTTCTTGTGTATACCCTTTCAACTTTCGTTGATATACTAAATTTTCTTTAAGTGTACGTTGTTTCATTTTGGTCATTTTTATTGACACAAATCTATAGGGTATTCTTGGTCTTTTACACGACATTTAAATGTCACCTATATGTCATATACAGTATACATAAGGGTTTCAACAAATATATAGCTTTGATTTTTAAACCAGCAAAAATATGATAAAGCGTAAAACTAAAAGGTTGAATCAACTATAAATCCAACCATTGTTTAAAAGAAGATGCTTTATTTTTTCCAATAACAATATCAATTTCCGAAGCAGGTTTAGTTTCTATTTTAAGAGAACTATTCCCAAATTTAATGATCTTATCTATAGCGTAGATCGACACAATTATTTGCCTATTAGCCCTAAAAAATAATTTTTGATCCAAAGACGAATAAATTTGATCTAAACTATCATTAGCTGTATAGCGTTTCCCATCCTTTCTAACAATATACGTAATGGTGTTTTCAACATAGATGTAAGAAATATCCTCTATTGAAACAGGCATTAATTCATTCCTAATATAGGTAAGGAGCCTTTTTTTAGGCAATTCTTTTACTTGGTCTTCATCTTCTTTTTCAAATGCTTCAATTTCGGCCTTAGCCTGCTGCTCCTTTAAAATTGCAATATTTTTTTGATAGTTCTCTAATGAGATATTGAGCTTTGATAAATTAAGCATTCCGTCTTCTAAACGAGAAGAACGTTGTTCTAAAGCTTCATAATAATAACTACCTATATAACGTGTAATTCCTAATAGAAAAATTAAAATTATGAGTCCGAGAATGAGAAACACAAACAAAAAACCACTTTTAAAATTATCTAGTTTGCTAATAATGTTTTTTAAATTGATATGAGTAGCAACAATCATATCAGAATTTGGTATGGGATCAAGGCGAATAATCTCAGAAGTGTTTTGCTCTTTACCTTCTAAATTATAATCGCTTATAAAAGCATAGAGATCTTCAATTGAAACTTCATTTTTCACACTAGAGACCAAAGGATTCTCCCTAGCATCAACGGTTCCAACTTTTGTAATATCTGGAAAACAAACAACCTTACCAGACCAATCGATTACTGATAAAAAAATATTTTCTTCATTAACATCTTCGATGCTTTTTTGAATTGCGTCTACAACATTATTCTTTTCTAACTTATTTTCAAGAGCTTTTGAGCTTATCAAAGAAATCTCTTTAGCTCTTCTTTTTGCTGAATTAATTTCATTTTCAATGAGCAAAATTGAACTACTCTCAGAAATAAAGTTTATCGCTAGATAAGATATTATCAAGTATAAAACACTAAAAATAATTGATATCAGAATATAAATTCTATAATTTTTCATTGTTGGTTTGTAAGGTTATCTAATTTATACCACTAATTTAAACGTTAGGTAATCAAAACATAGAAAATTCAAGGCTCAAAATTCCACTTTAAGATTCATTTTTCCGTTTCAATTATTTTGTGCTACTATAGACGTTTTTTTGGAAGTTTAATTACATACTTTTACATTAATTATTAGAAATAGTAACCAATTTAAGGTAGTACATAATAGGTTAAATAATTAATTAGAATTATGATAAAGCGACATTTGGATAAAATTTTTGTAGCCGCGTTTTTACTCATTTCGATTACAATTATAACGATAGATTTAATAACCAGATCTGATAGGAATACGAATGAGAAACGAACTATTAAACAACTGACAACAAATGAATTGATTTTTGAATACAAAAATCAATCGCTTGGACAATTTATAGAAAAAGCTATTGAAGTCGATGGTATTTTAAAAGAGATAAAATATAAAAATGATATCTATACGCTGTATTTAACTGATGGCAATCATAAAACATATATTTTATGCGAATTACAAAGTGATCAAATTGAAAAGATACCACAACTTAACATAGGAGAAAAAGTTAAAATTAAAGGCATATTAAAAGGTCATTTAATGGATGTTATATTATTGAATTGTGTTATTATATAAAAAGAGTATTCATGAATAAAACTTTACTATTAATTCTTATCGCTTTTATTAATTACTCCTCTCATTTTACAAGCAAAAAAGACTATAAAGAAGAGTACATTGAAAGACAAGGCGAAGTCTCTTTTTTCTCTTATACACCAGTAGAAAACATTCAAGCTACTAACAATCAAGCCTTAAGCATCTTTGACATCAAGACCAATGAAGTTGCGGTAAGAATTTTGATGAGGGCCTTCGTTTTTAAGAAGTCATTAATGCACGAACATTTCAACGAAAGTTATATAGAATCCGACCTATATCCTGAAGCAACATTTAGTGGAAAAATCATAGATTTTGACCCAAGTATTGAAACCATGCAAACTCGCATAATAAAAGGTGATTTTACGTTGAAAGATGTTACCAAATCAGTCGACATTAAAGCTACCATATCTAAAGTTGACGGGAATTACATTATCAAAGGAGGTTTAGACATTTTAATAGACGATTATAATATCAAAGTACCCGCTTTATTGTCACCCAATATTTCAAAAAAAATAGAAGTTACTTTTAATTTTAAATATTCTCAGCATGAAAAGTAAAATACTACAGTTTGTACTTTTCTTAAGTATACCATCATGTTTATCATCTCAAAATTTGCTAGACAAATTGGCCAATGAAGATTTAGAAACAACAAATTATGTAATGTCTACATTTAAAGGTACTCGACTTTCAATTGGCCATTCTATTGAAACTCGTAAAAAGAATACATTAGAAATTTCCTTTATGAGTCGTTATTGGAATGTTCCACAAGAGACAAGTAATTCTTTTATAGCTGATAGAATGTGTACAAGAGTAGGTTTGGATTATGGGATTTCCGATCGTTTAACCTTTGGAATAGGCTCTGGAAATCCAAATGGCATAATCGATTCTTACTTAAAGTATAGACTATTTCAACAAAGTACAACAAAAAAAGGAAGTCCTGTAGGTATAACCTTATTGCAAACAAGCACTTACAGAACGCGATCCATAAAAGGAATTGAACGCAGAAATACTTTTGGTGAAAAATTGGCTTTTACAACTCAACTATTAATTGCAAGAAAGATAACGAGAGATTTTTCACTTCAAATCTCACCTACATTCGTTCATAGAACATCTTCTAATTTTAGTGTCGACGACCATAATCATTTCGCTGTAGGTTTTGGTGGACGTTATAAAGTAAGTAATCACGTTTCTATCGTTTCAGAATATTATTACGTAGCAAACCCTCTAAAATCTATCGAAACTTTTGGTGCTTTTTCACTTGGAGCTAATTGGGAAGTAAGTGATTTATTATTACAGTTTAAAATGACCAATAATCAAATTTTCACTGAAGATGCTTTCATCACTCAAACCGCACAAAACTTTAATTTTAGAGATGGAAATTTCTACTTTGGTTTCCATGCGACCTATCATATTCAATTATAACAATTCTTTTGAAATAAATAAGTCTACAAATTTTCCGTTTTAACTGGCAATTTTCCGTTTCGCACTTTTTTGTTGTCAGGATGCATAAAAACAGACGTCATTTACGGTATCAAATAATTTAAACAAAATTAAACGCAATGAAAATGAAAAAAATCTTTTTATTCATGATACTAACAGCTTTATTAGCAAGCTGTAGTTCAGATGACGACACTATTAATCCAATTGATATTGGTGAGAGTATTATTCGCATTACACAGGTAAATGCCGACACAGACGAAATTATCATTTCAAATTTTGGTGATGCTTCAGTAGATATTGGTACTTACTGGCTATGCTTAGGCCCTGGAACTTATGTTCAAATTTCCGATGCTACGAACGGTTCAACAAACTTAAATCCAAATCAAAACATCACATTATCATATGATGTTAACCCTACGGCAGACGGACTTAGTATTTTTACGACAAACACATTTGGATCTTCAGACCCAAACGTACTTTTAGATTATATACAATGGGGAGCTGCCAATCAAGCTCGAGTTAACCAAGCCATAACAGCTGGTCGTTGGGATAATGCTAACAATTTCGTACAAGAAGGGTCGCCTTATATTTTTAATGGACAGGCCAATCAATTTGGATCTACATTCTGGGAAGGAACAACTATAGTCGTTCCACCAACTCCAAGTGTTGTAAAGATATTGGAAGTCAATACCACAACAGACCAAATTACGTTAACTAACCTAGGAGGTACAGCAGTAGATATTGGAGATTACTGGTTATGCCTTGGACCTGGAACCTACGTTCAAGTCTCTAATGCGGCTTCAGGTTCAACAAACTTAGCACCTAATACTAGTATTACATTATCTTATGATGTGAATCCCACAGCAGATGGACTAAGCATTTTTTCTACAAATTCATTTGGATCTACAGATCCAGACGTACTAGTAGATTATGTACAATGGGGTGCTGCCAATCAAGCTCGAGTTAACCAAGCGGTAACTGCTGGACGCTGGGATGATGCCGATAACTTCTTACAAGCAGGGTCTCCTTATAACTTTACTGGTGAAGCTAATGATTTTGGCTCTACATTTTGGAATTAAGCCCGATTAACGTTACCTACTTATATTTAATAACCAACCTGAAAGGCATCAATACTATTGATGCCTTTTTTCTGTATTATAGTTCCTTGTGTATTTTAGAATAAAATAATACTCATTTAGATTCAATACAAAGAAATCTCACAATCGTACATTAACACAATTCACTTAAACCTTAAATCGTTTAAATTCTTCAAATGAACGCCAATAGCTTCTAAGTCGTAGACTTTCTAAACAAAAAGATGACAACACTACTGTTTACAATACTTTCAACAATTCCGTTTTAAAGCCCCTTTTTCCGCTTCGCTATAATTTAATTGTATTAAGGTCACTTTCCACATTTTATTTGCATCATCAAATTAGTAAAACATTTTAATCACAAAAAAAAATTGAATGATGAAAAAAGTACTCAAAAAGTGGCCCACAATTTCTGCCACACATTTAAACAAAGTAGTGTTTCTTTTTTTCTTTTTATTCTCAGTTAGCTTTTTACAAGCTCAAATTGTTATAAATGAAGTTAAAGAAAACGGAAGTGTAGAACTTAAAAATTTAGGTGCTACAACAATAGATGTCTCAACTTATTGGTTGTGTGACGTCCCTAGCTATAGGCAATTGAATAGTAGTTCTATTACTGTAGAGACAGGAAGTCTAAATATAGCTCCAGATGCAATCTTAGAAATAAGCGGATTCAACTTTATCGATAGTGCAGATGGTGAATTAGGTTTATACTCGACTAACTCTTTTGGGAGTAGTTCTGCTATTGTAGATTATATTCAATGGGGATCTGGAAATCACGGTCGCGCAAACGTGGCAGTAGCTGCAGGAGTTTGGAGTAGTGCAACAGATTTTATTCCTGCCTTTGGAGAATCTCTATCTCTACAATATGACGGCACAGGTGATAGCCCTTCTGACTATTTTGAAGATACTGACACTCTAGGCAGCGATAACAATATTGTTATATGTAATGCAAATGCTGCAGATATTACAATTGACAATACTAATCTAAACAATACCACTACAGTTGCTCCAGACGGTTTAAGTGCAGTTATTTGTGTTGATAATCAAGATGACTTTATTAATGTAAATATAGGTTCTGGTAGTGTAGGTACTAATTCAGGATTTATTATTACAGATGCCGCTACGAATGAAATTTTAGGACTTCCAAATAATGGTCCTTTTAATTTAAATGGCGCAGGAATCGGTATATGTGAAATCTGGTATGTACGTTATGAAAATAATTTTTCTGGAAATATAGTTGGTAATAGCTTATCAGATTTAACTGGGTGCTTTGATTTATCAAATCCAGTACAAGTCATCCGCGAAGCTGCCGATGGTGGGACTGTTGCTATCGATCTTGCTGCTACCGGAAATCCTAATAATACAACATCTTTCAATGGAGATACTGAAGCGGTAATCTGTGTCGATTCTCAAGCAGATCCTTTAGTGATCACTCATGAGAATCCTGGTGCTGAGAATTTATCTTACAGATATGTGATTACCAACGAAGATGCTTCGGTAATCTTAGCCATATCGCCTTCGGCAACCATAGATCTTAATGGTGCTGGTGTTGGAACGTGTCAAATTTGGGGTTGGTCATACAGAGGAATGGCTGATAATGGTGCGTCATTTATTGGTGGACCTTTAGCCGATCTTGATGCTGCTGAATGTTCAGATATCTCTGATAATGCTGTAAATGTTATCCGCGAAGCTGCCGATGGTGGGACTGTTGCTATCGATCTTGCTGCTACCGGAAATCCTAATAATACAACATCTTTCAATGGAGATACTGAAGCGGTAATCTGTGTCGATTCTCAAGCAGATCCTTTAGTGATCACTCATGAGAATCCTGGTGCTGAGAATTTATCTTACAGATATGTGATTACCAACGAAGATGCTTCGGTAATCTTAGCCATATCGCCTTCGGCAACCATAGATCTTAATGGTGCTGGTGTTGGAACGTGTCAAATTTGGGGTTGGTCATACAGAGGAATGGCCGA
>NZ_JAHVXI010000009.1:26970-68417 GCF_021032705.1 Psychroserpens luteolus
CCAACGAAGATGCTTCGGTAATCTTAGCCATATCGCCTTCGGCAACCATAGATCTTAATGGTGCTGGTGTTGGAACGTGTCAAATTTGGGGTTGGTCATACAGAGGAATGGCTGATAATGGTGCGTCGTTTATTGGTGGACCTTTAGCCGATCTTGATGCTGCTGAATGTTCAGATATCTCTGATAATGCTGTAAATGTCATCCGTGAAGCTGCTGATGGTGGGACTGTTGCTATCGATCTTGCTGCTACCGGAAATCCTAATAATACAACATCTTTCAATGGAGATACTGAAGCAGTAATCTGTGTCGATTCTCAAGCAGATCCTTTAGTGATCACTCATGAGAATCCCGGTGCTGAAAACCTATCGTATCGATATGTGATTACCAACGAAGATGCTTCGGTAATCTTAGCCATATCGCCTTCGGCAACCATAGATCTTAATGGTGCTGGTGTTGGAAGGTGTCAAATTTGGGGTTGGTCATACAGAGGAATGGCCGATAATGGTGCGTCGTTTATTGGTGGACCTTTAGCCGATCTTGATGCTGCTGAATGTTCAGATATCTCAGATAATGCTGTAAATGTCATCCGTGAAGCTGCCGATGGTGGTACAGTAAGTCTTTCAAATGGAGATACAGAGATTTCAATTTGCGCAGGAGATGCTCTTCCAAACCCGTTAGACGTTATACATGAAAACCCAGGGGCTGAAAATCTATCCTATAGATATGTTATTACAGACGCAAATACTGGATTAATTTTAAATGTTGTTAATACTAACGTTATTGATTTAGATGGCGCTGGAGCTGGTGTATGCGAAATTTGGGGATGGTCTTATAGAGGTGTTCCTAATAACGGACTTGATCAAATTGGCCAACCTTTATCATCTCTTGATAACTTAGATTGTTCTGATATTTCTGATAATGCAATTATCGTTACTCGCTTAACTGGGACTGACTGCGAATCATTAAGTGTAGATGATTTTAGTCTTTCTAATACACTAAATGTATTTCCTAATCCAGCTATAGATGTAATTAATATTAGTAACAATTCAAATGAGAGTATTAATGCATCTGTAGAAATGTATGACTTAAGAGGGAGAAAAGTATATCAAAATACTTCTGATTTAAACAATGCCTTACAAATTAATATTTCAAATTTTGAAAGTGGTATGTATCTCATAAACATTACTGATACAAATAGCAAAGCCATTGTAACTAAGAGAATAATAAAAAGATAATTAAGCTGTTAAACTTGGGAAGGTGATTGTACTAACATGGCCTTCCCTTAAAAAAATGATTATGATAACAACTAATAAAAAACAATTTAGTCTTTATAATTTAATATGGATTATACTATTTTCTATCTCTAGCTTTATTGCAATTTTAAGCCTTATAGAAATATATAAACTCATAATAAAATAAGTTATACACTGGTTTATAAATTTGGGATGGAGAGATTAATAATTTTTTAGGGATACAATTATTAATCGAAAAAAAAAGGAGAGCTATTAGCCTCCTTTTTCTTTTTATTCATAAGCATCAGCATGAACTTTTGCTACAGCTCTACCAGAAGGATCATTCATGTTTTTAAATGTTTCATCCCACTCTAAAGCAATTTTTGTGCTACATGCAACACTAGGCTCTTGCGGAACACTTAAGGCTGCAGCATCGCTTGGAAAATGACTTTCAAAAATACTTCTGTAATAGTATTCCTCTTTATTTATTGGAGTTTGGATTGGATAACGAAATTTAGCATTGGTCATTTGCTCATCAGTAACTTCTTTCTCAACTAGTTCTTTTAGCGTATCAATCCAACTATAGCCTACTCCATCACTAAACTGTTCCTTTTGCCTCCAAGCCACACTTTCTGGTATCATATCTTCAAATGCTTTACGAATGACCCATTTCTCCATACGTTCGCCATTAATCATTTTATCTTTAGGATTGATGCGCATGGCAACGTCCATAAATTCTTTATCTAAAAATGGTACTCGCCCTTCAATTCCCCAAGCTGCTAAACTTTTATTTGCTCTTAAACAATCATACATATGCAATTTATCTAGTTTACGAACTGTTTCTTCATGAAACTCTCTTGCATTTGGTGCCTTATGAAAATATAAATAGCCTCCAAAAATTTCATCTGCGCCTTCACCAGACAACACCATTTTAATACCCATTGATTTAATAACTCTTGCCATTAAGTACATTGGAGTTGACGAACGGATTGTGGTAATATCATAAGTTTCTATATTATATATCACATCTCTTATAGCATCTAAGCCTTCTTGAATTGTAAATTTTATTTCATGATGCACTGTACCAATATGATCAGCTACTTTTTTAGCAGCAGCCAAATCAGGAGACCCCTCTAAACCAACAGAAAATGAGTGCAACTGTGGCCACCAAGCTTTTTCTTTATCATTAGCTTCTATACGTCTTTCAGAGTATTTTTTAGCTATGGCTGATGTTACCGAAGAGTCCAACCCACCAGACAATAGCACTCCGTAAGGCACGTCACTCATAAGTTGTCTATGCACAGCATCTTCTAAAGCTTGTTTTACTTCTTCAATACTTGTGTCATTATCCTTTACAGCTTCATACTCGGCCCAATCACGTTTATACCACTGTACAAATTTTCCATCTTTACTAGACATATAATGTCCAGGAGGGAACAATTCAATTTTGGTACATACGCCTTCTAATGCTTTCAATTCTGAAGCGACATAAAATGTTCCGTTTTGATCCCAACCTATATAAAGAGGAATAATTCCCATATGATCTCGAGCTATAAAATACTCATCCTTTTCAGCATCATAAATTGCAAATCCGAAAATGCCATTCATCTCATCCACAAAATCAACACCTTTTTCTTTATATAAGGCTAAAATCACTTCACAGTCGCTTTCAGTTTGGAACTGATATTTACCTTCAAATTGTGCACGTAATGTTCTATGGTTATAAATTTCTCCATTGGCAGCCAAAATGAGTTTTTTATCTTCACTAAATAAAGGTTGTTTACCCGAAGCTGGATCAACAATAGCTAAACGCTCATGAGCCAAGATGGCTTTCTCGTCACTATAAATTCCACTCCAGTCCGGACCTCTGTGACGAATGCTTTTCGCCATTTCTAATATTTGAGGTCTTAAGTCTTCTGATTTCTGTTTTAAATCAAACGCACATACAATTCCACACATAACTTTAATCTTTATATTTTTTCTTAGTATTTATTTAATTTGATAAAGCAAATATGATGCTAAGATTATAATTAATAAACATAAAACAATAAAATACTTATAATTTAAAACTTTATTTATTAATTTAATACGTTATTGTAATTACATCAGTATGATTTCATCTTTTTTTAGGGGAAATTGTAAACTTTAACATCAAGGCTCGACATTTAATATAATATTAAGACCTATCCGGTTTAACTTTATACAATTCAAATTAACTAAAAAACACATCATGAAAACAAAATCAATTATTTCTGCAATTACCATGGCATTCTTAATGCTCATATCAGTAAACATGAACGCTCAAGACTTTCCGAAAATGGATAAGAGTCCGATGGATGTCGCTTCCTTTCCTACCAACTGGAGAAATGCAGACAAGCTCATTAAAATATCATATAGCAGACCACAGCTTAAAGGACGTAGTCTTGACAAATTGGCTCCAAAGGGAGAAGTTTGGAGAACAGGAGCTAATGAAGCTGCAGAACTAACACTATACAAAGACATGAAGTTAGGTTCTACAAAAATTCCTGCTGGCACTTACACATTTTATGTTATTCCTGGTGAGACAGAATGGACAGCTATAATAAGTAAAGACCTTAACGTTTGGGGAAGTTATTTCTATAAAAAAGAAAATGATGTGGCGCGACTCAACGTACCTGTGACTACTGCTAAGGAATCTCTAGAATCTTTCGCTATCGTATTTGAAGATTCTAAAGATGGCGCTCATATGCATTTAGGTTGGGGAACTGTTAGGATAGCTGTTCCGTTTACCAAATAACTACTCTATTCAAACAAAAAAGCTCTGAAAATTCAGAGCTTTTTTTATGTTTTTTTGTTCAAATGTTCTCTAGTACTTAATATGGATTTTACCTTACTGTAAGCAATATTCCATTTTTCGGTTTTCTTGAAGTAAATGATATTGTCATTTGTTAGATCAATATTTTCTGTTAAATCAGAAGTTTCAAATGATTCTTCGCATTGATGCAAACGCTTAAGATATCCAAGTAACTCTCTTGTATCTTTCTTTTCCAATTCCAGAGAACTTAATACTACAGGGTTCTTCCTCTTTGGCATATTAAATTTGATTATATATTATTCTATGGTATATTTAAATACTTGTGTGTTTGCAAAGAGACTTTCCATTTAGGATTATCCATCACATAGTCAACAATTTGAGGCACTACTTTATCGCGCTTGCTCCATTCTGGTTGCAGGTATAAAATACAATCCTTACTAACTCTTGCAGCTTGTTCTTCGGCAAAGCGAAAATCATCTTTATTATAAATGATACACTTTAACTCATCTGCTTTTGCATAAACTTCTTCTGTAGGTAGTTTCATTTTTTTTGGTGAAAGGCAAATCCAATCCCAAATTCCAGATAGTTTATAGGCTCCAGAGGTTTCAATATGTGTTTGCAACCCTTTGGCTTTAAGCTGTTGTGTCAAAGGTCCCATATCCCAAGTTAGTGGTTCACCTCCAGTAACTACAATAGTTTTACTGTATTTGGCTGCATTTTCGACTATTTTTTCAGTTTCTGTTGGAGGATGCAATTCAGCCAACCAGCTTTCTTTAACATCACACCAATGGCAACCTACATCACAGCCACCAATTCTCACAAAATACGCAGCCGTTCCTTTATGATAGCCTTCACCTTGAATCGTATAAAATTCCTCCATTAAAGGAAGTAACAAACCTTTGTCTATCAGTTCTTGTCGTTCTCTTCTCGTCATAGCCTGCAAATATACTTTAAAAGTTAGAAGTTATTTTATTTATTTCACCGCAATAACGTCTATTTCGATATTAGCATTAACTGCTAATCCAGAAGCAGCAAATGTTGTTCTTGCTGGTTTATTGGGAAAATAAGTTTTATATACCTTGTTGAAAGCAGCAAAATCATTAATATCTTTTAGTATCACAGTACATTTCACAACACGATCTAAGGAAGATCCATGCTCACTCAAAACGGCTTTTATATTTTCAATACATTGTTTCGTTTCGGCTTCTATTCCACCTTCTACTAATGTACGTGTAGAATGATTCATTCCTACTTGACCAGCCAAGAACAAAAAACCATTAGCTTCAACCACATCACTAAATGGTGCTTGAGCTTTTTTAGGTTCATGTGATTTATGAAATATAATATCTTGATTATTTTGTTGGCAAGACATCATTCCGAAGAGAAATAATAAAATTAAAAAAGGAGATGCATTTTTCATTTTAGTTCATTTTAAACTTGACTAAAATTACACTATTTTTATGCAAATTTTGAATTATGAGTAGAACGGACGATTTTTTAAAAGAAATCACAGACGGAAATACTAACAAAGGCGACTACATTACGCTAGGTTCTGCTATGTTAGATGGCGAAACATTAACCAATGCTTATGTCAATGTACCATTAAAAACTATGAATAGACATGGTTTAATTGCTGGTGCTACTGGAACTGGAAAAACAAAAACACTACAGGTTCTAGCTGAAAATTTGAGTGAAAAGGGTGTTCCTGTGCTTTTAATGGATATTAAAGGAGACTTAAGTGGTTTAGCACAACCCAGTCCTGGGCATCCAAAAATTGATGAGCGTCACGAAAAAATTGGTTTACAATTTGATCCTAAGTCATTTCCAGTAGAAATTTTAACATTATCAGAACAAGATGGTGTACGTTTGCGTGCTACAGTTAGTGAATTTGGACCTGTACTACTCTCTCGAATTCTAGATCTATCTGAAACACAATCTGGTGTAGTTGCAGTTATTTTTAAATATTGTGACGATAATAAATTACCATTATTAGATTTAAAAGATTTTAAAAAGATACTTCAATACGCAACTCAAGAAGGTAAAAAAGAATTTACCGAAGCTTATGGAAGAATTTCTACGGCTTCTACAGGGGCAATTCTAAGAAAAGTTGTTGAAATAGAGCAACAAGGTGGCGAGCTCTTTTTTGGTGAAACATCATTTGAAGTTGACGATTTACTACGTGTTGATAATGACGGAAGAGGATACATAAATATTATTCGTTTAACTGACATTCAAGACAAACCCAAGTTGTTTTCAACGTTCATGCTAAGCTTACTGGCCGAAATATACTCAACATTCCCTGAGCAAGGTGATAGTGGCCGACCAGAATTGATTATGTTTATTGATGAAGCGCACTTGATCTTCAATGAAGCTTCAAAAGCATTACTAAACCAAATTGAAAGTATTGTCAAATTAATTAGAAGTAAAGGTGTCGGTTTATATTTTGTCACTCAAAATCCAACAGATGTCCCTGAAGCTGTTTTAGGTCAGTTAGGTTTAAAAGTTCAGCATGCGTTGAGAGCCTTTACTGCAAAAGATAGGAAAGCGATCAAGCTAACTGCACAAAATTATCCTGACACGGCATATTATGACACTGCAGATGTACTTACATCGCTCGGAATTGGAGAAGCTTTAGTTTCGGCATTAAATGAAAAAGGAAAGCCTACGCCGCTTGCTGCTACGATGATGCGTGCACCAATGAGCAGAATGGATGTATTAACTGAAACAGAATTAGGAAGCTTACTCGGAAAATCAAAACTCGCAAAAAAATACAACGAGGAAATTGACCGAGAGAGTGCCTATGAAATACTCAATAAAAAAATTGAAGTCGCTGAAGCCGAAGAAGCTAAAGAAAAAGCGCGCAAGGAAAAAGAAGCTCTAGAAAAAGCAGAAAGCAAACGTAAAACATCTCGCTCCAGAAGCAGAAGTACAAGGCAAAATCCTATTGTTAAAGTTTTGACAAGTCCGACTGTAATAAGAAGCGTTCTTGGTATCTTAACAAAGATGCTTAAATAAAAACACCTCAAATTAATAACTATCATTTAATACTAAATTTAGTGAAAACACAATTAAAATACATTTCGATCTTAACCATAGCTTTAATAGTTATAGCTAGTTGTGCCAAAGAAAAAAAACAAGACCCTTTTCAAATTAGCAAGCAACATATTGGTTTACTAACAGACTCAACAATGGTGAAGGATTTAGATATTGCATTTCCTAACGACTCTATTGTAACCTCTATAAAAGGAGATGAATTTACAGGAGACAATAATGACATAGAAATTTACAAAGAAGGGAAAAAGTCGCTTATCTTAACACCAAGTCAGGCATTAGATTCAACGGCTGTGATTGAGAGTGTTCTTATCTTAAATGAAAAGTACAAGACCGATAAAAATATTTCTACACTAAGTACGTTTAAAGACATTAATGACAATTATAAAATCTCTAGTATCAATAATTTGATTTCTACAGTGGTTGTCACCGTAAATGAAATCAATGCCTCATTTACCATTGATAAAAAAGAGTTACCAGCAAATCTAAGATTTGATATGACGTTGAATATTGAAGCTGTTCAAATTCCAGATAATGCAAAAATTAAATATTTTATAGTGCATTGGTAATTAAATGATCTTTATGTTGAGTAAAAAACCGTATATCATTCAAAACTCACCATTTGTTGTACCAACGACAGATGGGAAACTAATTGAAGAACACTTTGGAAATGCTACTGATGGAAACACTCAATTAAGTATTGCCCATATGGTTGCTCCTCCTGGTTGGAGTGAGCCTTTTCAAACTCCAAAATTTGATGAATACACCTATATCATTAAAGGGAAAAAACAATTTATCATTAATGATGAAATTTTGATTCTTGAAGCAGGTCAATCCATTAAGATTAATAAAAATGTAAGAGTCCAATACTCTAATCCATTTACAGATGCTTGTGAGTATATAGCCATTTGTGTGCCTGCATTTTCGATGGATTTAGTTAATAGAGAAGATTAATGAAACAGGTGCTTTTCAAAGTTATTGGAATGTCTATCAACATTATTAGTGTATTCTCAACCAAAACGGCTGGAAAACTTGCTATAAGGCTATTCTCTTCTCCACGTAAAGTAAAACTTAAAGAAATAGAAGTTGATTTCTTACAGACTGCTTATACCGAGGATATCGATTATGAAGACTTAAGTATTAGAACCTACCGCTGGCTTGGTAATAAAGAAACTATATTACTGGCTCATGGTTGGGAAAGTAATTCATTTAGATGGAAAGCTCTAATTGAGAAACTAAAGGGTTTAGATTATAATATTGTCGCTTTAGATGCACCTGCTCATGGCTATTCTACTGGTAAATTATTTAATGCTATTTTATATTCTGAATGCATTAATATTGTTGCAAAAAAATTTAATGCCAATATAATTATTGGACATTCTGTTGGTGGAATGGCTACTGCTTTTTTTCAGCAGAAATATCAATTAGACTCTGTTGAAAAGTTGGTATTACTTGGAGCGCCTTCTAATTTTGTTGGTGTTTTTAGTAGATATGTAAACATGATGAATTATAACAATCGTGTCTCTAAAAGTATGAATGATATTATACTTGAACGTTTTAATGAAAAACCAGAGTATTTTAATGCTGCTCGTCTATCTGAAAACATAACTGCCGACGGACTCATCATTCATGACGAGCTTGATAAGATCATACCTTATAACGATGCAGAAGACTTTAAAAATTTCTACAAAAAATCTAGACTTATAGCCACAAAAGGTTATGGTCATAGTTTACGTGCAGAAGAAGTAAACAATTATATTCTTGATTTTATTAATACTAATACATGACTTTAGGAAAGCCTATTATTTCAATCGCTGTCTTTATAGGCATTCTATTATTTAATAAAACAAATCCAAAGGTTTTAAAAGTTATTCTATTAGGCTTTGTTCTAAGTTTTATCTCGTCTGTTTTTAATAAAGATTTTATTATAGACGTCTCATTTTTAACTTTTGGTTTTCTGACTCTTAGTTTTTTAATCTATGTTGTTTACAATAAACAATGGCTGCCCTCAATTATAGTCGTGTTTCCATTACTATCGTTCATTTTTAAATCTCAATTTTGGCCCTATGCGTCAGAAATTCAAGCACTAATGGTAGTTCCGATTATTGCTTATGTCATAGCTTTAAATAACCTTAAGGGTTATAAAAATCAAATTTCAATACTTACGATTTTAGTAGCGTATTCTATTTCCGAAGTCATAAGATTTGTAAACTATTTGATTTCTGTTAATTAATCTTCGTTTTCATTGTCAGTAATCTTTATTGTACTTTTGCTTCATGTCTGAACATCTAAAACGAATCAACAAATATTTAAGCGAAGTAGGTTACTGTTCACGTCGTGAGGCCGACAGACTCATTGAAGCTGGTCGTGTTACGATAAATGGTACTGTACCAGAAATGGGAACTAAAATTGCACCTAATGACGAGGTGCGTGTAGATGGTGAATTGATAAAAAACACCAAAGAGGCATTTGTATATCTGGCTTTTAATAAACCCGTTGGTATTGTATGTACTACTGATACTCGTGTTGAAAAAGATAATATAATTGACTTTATCAATTATCCCAAACGTATTTTTCCAATTGGTCGATTAGATAAACCTAGTGAAGGTTTAATTCTGTTAACGGATGATGGTGATATTGTCAATAAAATTTTAAGGGCGAGTAATAATCACGAAAAAGAATACTTCGTTACTGTAGATAAACCAATTTCCCAAACCTTTATCAATAGAATGTCTGGGGGGATTTATCTAGAAGAATTGGGGCAGACAACCAAAAAATGTGTCGTAAAAAAAATCAATTCACATACCTTTAGCATTATATTAACTCAAGGTTTGAATAGGCAAATTCGTCGTATGTGTGATTATTTAACTTATGATGTACAAACATTAAAGCGTGTTCGTATCATGAACATTGAATTAGACATGCCTGTTGGTAAATATCGCGAATTGACTTCAGAGGAGTTTAAAGAATTAAGTACACTTTTAGAAGATTCACATAAAACATTTAAGTCGGTAAAATCTAAATCTTAGCATCTTGAAAAATTTCATGAGCAAAACATCAAATTTCAAACTAAGCATCCTTATTATTGCTTTGGTTCTCGTTTTTGCCGTGATTTTTGAAACCTTTCAGCAAATCTATTTTGTGACTCGATACAACATCGTCGAAAACGTTTCCTTTTTAGATGTTTTGAAAAGTCAGTTAAACAGTTGGGTTATCTGGAGTATGATGTCTAGTCTTTTATTTTTCTACACCAAATCTCAATCTACAAAGAAGCTTGATAATATCAAGATTTTTAAATATGCTTTAGTTATTTTCACACTAGTCGTTCTATGTATTTTTATTATTTCACTTAGCCGACTACTCTACTCAAATGACGATTTCAGTTTTACATTATTAATAAAAGAATACTTTACGTTCTTTATGTTTCAAAAAGCAACGCTTTACACACTAGGTTATATAGCTATAGCCATGATTTTGCACTTATATTTTGAAAATGAAAAACTACAAATAGAGGTTCAGGAGCTTTCAGAACTCAAATTAACCAACGCGCGACTTTTTAAAAAATTAAACTCTACAATTGATGAAAAGGCGAAAGTGCTCAATATCAAAATAGGAAATAAACGTAAAATTATTCCTGTAGAAGACATTAGTTGGATTGAAGCCGATGATTACTGTGTAAAAGTACACACAACAACTAATGGGTCTTATACCATGCGTAGTTCATTAAAAGCCTTAGAAGAAAAACTAAGTACTAACTTCTTACGAGTACATAGAAAAGCTATCGTTAATATGTCGTTCGCCAAAGAATTACACATTTCAGGATCACCAAATCTTGTCCTCGAAAACGATATGCAAATTCCCGTATCTAAGAGCAACCTAAAAACCGTAAAAGATTTTCTTAATTAGCATTTTGTTAACTCTCTTTACTGCAAATTAGATACAGCTCTCTGCAATTACTTAACAACCCACTATCTTTTTTCATTGCTTTGAGATAGGTTGATTTTCAATATTAGATATTGAGTTCAATTGATTTTTTGAATTAGTCTCTCTGGGTCTATATCACATGACTAACTAACTTTTTAAGACAAAGGATAGTGAGAAGGCTCAGATAGACATTAACAACTAACACCATATACTATGAAATATCTAGTTTACAGTTTAATTTTCGTATTTACAATAACAGTTCATGCGCAATATGAATATGACGCGTCGGAAAAACATCCTTACGGACAACCAAACCCCGAAGCTCCAGAACAGATCAAAGATTTTGAAGCTATGATTGGCTCTTGCAATTGCAAATCAACTACTAGAAAGCAAGATGGTACTTGGAACGATACAGAAGATATGATTTGGCGATGGAAATATATTATGAACGGCACAGCTGTACAAGATGAAACCTTAAAAGCTGATGGTGCCCATACAGGTAGTATTAGACAATTTGTTAAAGATAGTAGTAGATGGTATGTACATTTTTTCTCAACCAAGTTTCCTACAGCATCGTTACCAACTTGGGAAGGCAATAAAACTCAAGACAACAAAATCATCTTGTATCGCGAATCAAAAGCTCCTAACGGCATGGATGGATTTTATAGACTTACTTTCTATGACATGAGTAAAACTGGTTATAAATGGGCAGGAGAATGGGTAGATACGACTGAAAAAATTGTTTATCCAACATGGAAAATTGAATGCACGAGAAGTGAAGACTAGGCAATCATGAACTATTTTAGAATATGTATTATATCTATTAGTTACTTATCAATAAATTTTATTGGTCAAGCCCAAACCGATAGCATTATAAAACCATCACAAACCAATGTTGAAATTGAATCCTATACACTAGTTTGGTCGCAAACTGTTATTGAACCTAATGGCACTAAAAGAAAAGGCATTAATACAATGACAGACAAAGTCATTGTTAGTAATGACAGTATCACTAGATCTATGTATTGGGTAGATACATCAAATAATACATATACCAAAACAGATGTACTAAAACAGTCTACTCTTAAACCCTTATCAATTGATATTAGGTGGAATCCAGAATATGTTCAACACACCGATATAATTAATAACACATACATCACCACATCATTAACTAATAGTATCAGCAACTCGAAACTATCTATAAACACACTAAATGATAGTGGTTTTACATGGTCTTCTGATGGCTTTGCATTAACAAGCATCCTTAACCGCAATATTGAAGGTACATTTTCAATGCAAGTCATTCAAGGGCTTCCTAAAAACCCTAAACTTGGTGTAAAATCCTTCAAAATCATTGATACAGAAGTGCTAGACATAAAGAAAATTGGAAAAGTAAATACAAAAAAGATTGAAGTCCTTAATAATGGAAATACTCAAACCACTTATTGGCTTTCTTCGTCAAAACCTTATATTGTAAAAGTGATGTTCGAACAAGATAATGGTCAAACCACTATATGGAATGTTGAGTCAATCAAATAACTCAAGCTATGCTAGTACATAAATTAAAATTCTCAATCTTTGTTTCTAGTCTAATGATTCTGGCATCTTGCCAAAAAAAACTTCCCAACCCTCAATATCCAGAGAGTAACAAAACACCAATTACCGATACACTTTTTGACCAAGTAATAACAGATAATTATAGATGGTTAGAACACTTAAACGCACAAGACACAAAAACATGGATTGACGAACAAGAAGCCTATTACAATAAGCAGTTTTTAAAACACAAAGAGCACGTTGATACCATTTTTAAAAGTATGAACGCCTATCAAAACTTCACTTGGCATGAGCCAGTTTTTCAAAAAGCAGGTTATTTTTTTTATAGGAGAAAAGATCCTCATCGAAAATCAGAAATCATTATTAGGAAAAAAGATTTAAATGATGAAGGAGATATCATATTTGATCCAGAGCAAGAACTCAAAGATAACGAGTCTTTTTTAGGATTTCATGACGTAAGTAACAATGGTAAATATTTAGCAATATTACCTAATAACGGAAGTTCTTCTTGGCATACCATAAGAATTAAAAATATCGAAACAAATACGTATTTAACAGAAGAAATAAACGGAATACAAACTATAGGACCTTCGGGAAATGTGCTTTGGAATGCTGATAGTAGTGGCTTTTTCTATTTAAGGTTTGATGCACCAGACGTAGAAAACGAACTATCGTCTACGCTGTCAAATGCCAGAATTATGTTTCATAAATTACATACCTCATCTCAAGAAGACATCTTGGTGTTTAACCAACCTGAAAAACCAGATAATTATTTTATTCCTTACTTAAGTAATAACAAAAAGTATATTATAATTAAAGTTGTAAATTCTGATTCACCAGGAAATGATATATACTATAAAGAAGTCTCTAAGTTAAAAAGCTCTTCAATAAAGCTTCTTGGTGATTTAAAAGCTCGATTTACATTTGAAGCCTCAGAAGGGGTAAATTGGTATTTCAGTACAAACTTACATGCGCCAAACAAAAAAATAATCAAGATTAATATTGAAAATCCTTCGCCAAAGCAATGGAAAACTGTTGTAAATGAGGGCATTCATCCAATGAATACTGTAAATAGAGTTGGTAGCCGTTTTGTGATTAAATATATCATTGATGCACATCAGGAACTGCATGTATTTGATTTTGACGGCAACTTTAAGAATCAGATTAATCTACCAAAACTTGGATACATTGTTTTTTACCCTGATCATACCGAATCTCCAGAAACCTTCATAGGGATTTTTGGACCATTCTTTCCTGCTGAAATCTATAAAATAAACAGCGAAACCTATACTAGCGAATTAATATACCAAGGATTTAAAGAGAATTTGAATGAGACCTATCAACTAAAGCAAGTGTTTTACAAAAGTAAAGATGGCACCACAGTTCCTATGTATCTCACTCATAAAAAAGGGATAAAATTAAACTCTAAAAACAAAGTTCTATTATTTGGCTATGGTGCCTACGGTTCTATTGGCTTTCCTGGATACTCGCCTCAAATTCTACAATGGTTGGATATGGGAGGAATTTATGCCTATGCTAATATTAGAGGAGGTGGCGAATATGGTGAGTCATGGCATCAAGGAGGTATAAAACAACATAAACAAAATGCTTTTGACGATTTTAATTCAGCAGCAGAATGGCTCATAGACAACAACTATACATCACGTAAAATGATAGCTGCTAACGGAATTAGTGCAAGTGGCAGTACAGCAATAACAAGTGTTATGCAACGTCCAGATTTATATGGTGCAGCACTTATAAGTGTACCAACCCTAGACCTTACGAGATTTCATCTATTTACTGGTGGAAAAACAAAAATGAACGAATTTGGGAACCCTAATGTTGAAGAAGACTTAGTTAACATTTTAAAATATTCACCATATCACAACCTTAACTCTATTGAATGCTTACCGCCTACTATAGTTCAGGTTGGTGAAAATGATCAAACGGCAGTTCCTAGTCATGGCTATAAATTTGTAGCTGCTGCACAACAAAACCAGAATTGCAACAATCCTATACTTCTCAAAGTTTCTAGACAATCTGGTCATGGTAAGGGTAACACAATTGAAGAAAGAAATTTTACAGAAGCCCAAGAACTTGCTTTCATTTTTAAATACTTATCAAACCATGACTAGCACCTTTAAAACAGTAGGTTTTACCCTGTTAATTTTAGTTGTTTTCAACACTTTTGGTCAAACCTCTAATGTTCAAAAGGAATCGATAGAGTTTCAATCGACCAGAGAAGTAACACTTCGTGGTGATCTTTGGATACCTAACAATACTAGCAAAAAAATACCTTTGATTATTGCAGTTCATGGAAGCGGGAAAACTGATAGAAATGATAGTTTTATACTTGAAATGGTAAAACATTATACAGCTAATGGTATTGCTGTTTTAACTTATGATAAAAGAGGTGTTGGAAAATCTGATGGCATCTATATTGGAAGTTACAGTAGTGCCATGATAACTTATGCGATTGATGTTATTGCGGCATTTGACAAAATAAAACGTGATGATAGATTCGATTCTAAGAAAATTGGTGTGTCCGGAATTAGTCAGGCAGGTTTTATCATCCCAATAGTGGTTTCAATTTTAAAAAAAGAGCTCGCTTTCAGTATTATCTATTCTGGCCCAACTGTGAGTATTTATGAAGAGAATGTTTACAGTAATCTCACAGGTGATGCTAACGGCATACCTACAAAAAACGGTACAGAATTTATAGAAGCTGAAATGAGTAAACTAAATTCAGCTGGCTATGATCCTTATCCATTTATTGAAGAAATGACCATTCCCTCTCTTTGGGTTTTTGGAACTCTTGATAAAAACATTCCTGTTTATCAATCCGTAATTGATTTAAAAGCTATTAAAAAACGATGGAATAGAGATTTTGAATGGAAGTTATTCGAAAATGCAAACCATTCCTTAAAGAAATGTAAAACAGGAGGTAGCTGGGAAAAGCCTGTGCCAAATGTGACACATGAACTCGTATTTCCATACGTGATCAATTGGATTAACAATCATTGATCATAAGTAATTTGGATAAGTAAATATTTATAATATTAAACTTAAAGCGCAACAAAATATTTACCTTAGCCTTTAAGATGCAACAAACACCTTCTTTTGATACCTGGACATCTGGATTCCTATTTGCAGTGGCAATGGGAATCTTTTTATTTTTAATTCTTATAGCTAAAAGAAATAAAAAAAATTACCCAATTGCTTTTTTAGTATTAGCCTTTTCGGGAATATTATTTGCTTATGTACTCTACTGGACTAAATATGCACGCCAAATCCCTTATTTTAATTCATTCCAGTATATAGGACTTTACTCTGCAGGTCCATTAATTTACATTTATGTTTCAAACATTTATAATATAAAACTTAAACGTTCTTTTTTCCATTTTGGTTTTAGTTTTTTATGGATTGGTTTGACCTTAATATTTTGGTCTCAGTATCTTTTTAAATACCGTTTAGATTTAAGAGCGCTAGTAAAGTTCTTTTCTAATTATGTGCTAATAATTATGCATTTAATTGGTTATCTCTTTGCTATTATGTGGCTTATTAAAAAGAATAATACCACACACACTGAAGTTCAAAAAATAAGACATAAATGGATAAGGGTTTTAATTGTTCTTTATGCCCTATTCGTGCTGTCATATATCTCGTATTACATACTGATAAACTTTTCTTTTTTTAACAACCAATGGGATTACATGATTTCGGTAAGCATGTCTTTAGCTATTTATACTATTGGTTATTTTGTATATAAGGAACCACAAATTTTTGATGGTGAATTTATTTCGGAATTATTTTTACCCATAGAAAACAAAAAAGACAGTTTAGAAGATCATCTTATTAATGAACTTTATAATAATTTAGTGCAATACATTGAAACTGAAAAACCGTTTATTGATAACGATCTAAGGCTAGCAAATTTAGCAGATCAAGTAGGCTATTCTACACATCTTCTCTCAAAAGTAATTAACAGAAAATCTGGTAAAAATTTCAATCACTTTATAAATGGTTATCGTTTAGTAGAAGCTGAAAAACTATTAACCTCCTCAGACAACTATAGCGTAAAGACCATTTATTTTGATGTTGGCTTTAACAACAAAGTTACTTTCTATAAGACATTTAAAGAAAAACATAACTGCACACCAACAGAATACAAAAAGATTCATATGCAGTAAAAAAAGTAAACAATTATAATTACATACGACATCTAATTTTTTTTCATCTTTTTTTGAGTAAAATCAAAAAACTACCATTATGAAAAAAATTACTTTTAATATAAGTACATGCATCATCTTATGCATTTTTTCTGTACATACATTATTCGCACAACTGCCTGAAGGCTCTCATTTACTAGTAAGTGATATAACGGCTCAGATTAGCTCAACCTCTGCATATAAAATTTTAAAATTTGATCACAATGGTGAAAATGGTGAAATCTTTACCGATCAACAACTTGCTTGGCCTCAAGATATCGTTATTGCTCAAATACCCAATGAAGGTTTTAGAGTATTGGTATCTAATCTTAGCAGTGGAAGGATAACCAAATATGACTTAGACGGCAACTATGTTGGGAATTTTGCTACAGGAATTGGTGGACCAACTCGAATGCGCATCAAAAACAATATACTATATGTACTTCAATGGTTTAATCAATCAGTGCCAGAATATGTATTGCGTTTTGCCTTAGACGGAACACCTTTATCCAATTTTACAAATACTGGAATAAGACTTAGTATTGGTATGGATTGGGATGCTAGTGATAATTTTTATGTAAGCTCCTATGGTCAACCTCCTTTTAATGGCAATCCAGCTATTCCAGCTCAAGTGTATAAATACAACAGCATGGGACTATATGAAGGTGTTTTTATTAGCGAGCTTTCACTTTCTGGCCCTACAAATATTTGGTTCGATACATCTGGAAATGGCGATTTATTAGTTATAGACTATAATGACAACTCTATTAAACGATTTAATAGTAACGGTGTTTTAATAAGTACAATAGTTAGTGGTTTAAGTACTCCTGAAGGCGTGGCCTTTTTAAGTAACGGATATTTCCTCGTAGGAAATGGTCTTACAGGGCTAATTAAAATGTATGACAACGACGGAAATTTTATTGAAAACTTTATCGATTCAACTGCATCTTCTCAAGCTAATCTTATAAATCCTAATGCCTTTTATATTATGCCATCGACATTATCAATTTCAGAAGTTAATTTAAGAGAGGAAACGTTCATAACTCCAACTGTAGGTCACCAATTTAAATTTAATCCAGAAATTACTAAGCCTTCAGACAAGATATATATCTACAATACCATTGGAAAGCTTATAGAAACCATAACATTAGACAATAATTTGGAATGGACACCAAGCACGTATAGCAGCGGTGTATATTTTGTCCATATGACTTCAAACAACAAAAAAGAAGTTCAAAAAATAGTCATCAAAAACTAAAGCATCATGAAAAAAACACTTATAACTGTCTGTCTCACTATTTTTATGTCTCAGTATAGTACATCTCAAAATGGTTCGCCTTACCAACCAGACTTCAACAATAAAGATTATGAGAAAGTGATAATAACTGCTAAAAAGCAACTTAAGATAAACCCTAAAGATTCTATGGCCAATTATTTTATGGGCTTTAGCTACTCAAATCTAAAACAGCATAAAAAAGCAATAAAAAACTTAGAGGCTGTAAAGAAAAGTGGGCTTAAAGGACCAGCCATCCTCTTAAGACTCGCAATAAGTTATACCGCAGAAAATCAACCTGATAATGCCCTTGTACAATTAGAGGCGTTAGATAGCTTGCAATTTGCTTTTTACAAGCGCTTAGACAAACCCGAATTTGATGTTTTAAGAGATAACAAACGTTTTATTAAAGTAAGAGAAAGCATGTATAAACGAGCTAATCCATGCAAGTTTAATACTAATTATAGGCAATTCGACTTTTGGGTAGGCGAATGGGATGTTTATGCTCAACATCAAAAAATTGCCGAAAGCAGCATCACTAATACCAATGGTGACTGCGGAATTCTTGAAAACTGGAGACCTATTGGCAGTAATGGCGGAAGCTCAATAAGCTATTATGATAGTAATGATGGTATATGGAAACAAAACTGGGTAGCTGGTGGAAGCGTAAGCCATTATGAACAACCCAAGACAGAAACTGATGGAGATATGCTAATGATTGCCAAAGGACCAAATGCTTGGTTTCGAATGATTTGGTATTATAATAAAGAGGACGATACGGTAAGACAAGTCCAAGAGTCAAGCTCAGATCAAGGGCAAACATGGACGAAAGCCTTTGACGGTTTATATAAACGAAAATCAGAATAACTAATTGATAACTTGCAAATTAAAAAGACTTGCTAAAACAATCTGTTTTTAGCAAGTCTTTTGCCTTTATATTGTAGTGATTAAATGTTATTTTTACCTATAAACATTTTGATCATGAATAACATAGCACCATTTCACATCGCAATTCCCGTTCATAACCTTAATGAATGTCGTACATTTTATAGAGACATTCTCAATTGCGACGAAGGACGAAGTAGTGAACACTGGGTAGATTTTAACCTCTTTGGTCATCAACTTGTTATTCACTATAAACCAAAATCTGAAAATGATATTCATACAAATGCTGTAGACGGAAAAGCAGTTCCTGTCCCGCATTTTGGTGTGGTACTTCCATGGGATACCTTTCACAATTTTGCATATACACTTACAAAAAAAGGTGTAAAATTTGTTATTGATCCTTACATACGGTTTGAAGGTCTAGCAGGAGAACAGGCGACCATGTTTTTTTTAGATCCATCTGGAAATGCTCTAGAATTTAAAGCGTTTAAAGACATCAATCAATTGTTTGCTAAATGATTTCTTCGGAAATAAAATGGTAAATAAATAATAAGAAATAAAGGAATGATTATGAGCTGACAAATAATTATGTAATAAGGCCACTCTCCAAAATAATCTAGTACAGAAGCTGACTCTGGCTTGCTATTAAGGTAAAAATAATTAGAATCTAAAAGAAAATTTGCCGAGATCATGAGTATCACATAAACCTGCAAGGCAAAAAAAGACTTAAAAACACTTTTGAGTTTTGGTTTGAGTCTAAAAACAAAAATACTATAGAAGATAACGATTAGTAATCCTAAATGAACTATCCAATATCTAAAATAATCTAAACTTGGAAAACCCTCAGAAATATCTGGTGTAATTACAGCTTGTAGCGTTCCTGCGATAATCCAAAACACTAAAATTTCAAACATCCAATAGCGTTTATAATATGTATATACAGGAATAATCACACCCAATAAACTACACAAATACAAAGGGAGATCATTTTTAAAATCGTAGTCGCCTAATATCATGTGATAGATATGAAATGCTACAACTGTAATTGATATAAAAACAGCAATGAGATGAATGAAATGCTGTTGTTTTTCAGTAGAAATAGTCCTTGCATACCGTATTAAGGTAATTGTAAAAACTACAGCCATAACAATTGGCAATACATGTTCCCAACTTAAAATAAGCACACGGTCCAAAGCAGCACTAAGATTAATCATACTGCAATATAAGTAAATAAGGAGACTACATACGCTGCTCTCTAGCAAGCAATGTGTTTTTAAGTAGCATGGCGATAGTCATTGGACCGACACCTCCTGGAACAGGTGTAATATAACTTGCTTTTTTGCTTACATTTTGAAAATCAACATCTCCTGTAATGATATATCCTTTAGGAGAATTATCATCTGGTACTCTAGTAATTCCAACATCGATAATAACAACATCATCTTTTACCATTTCTGCTTTTAAAAAGTTTGGAACGCCTAATGCAGATATAATAATATCGGCTTGTGATGTGATTTGAGTGATGTTTTTTGTGTGACTATGAGTTAATGTTACTGTTGAGTTTCCAGGAAACCCTTTACGCCCCATTAAGATACTCATTGGACGACCAACAATATGACTTCTTCCAATAACAACTGTATGCTTTCCTTTGGTTTCTACTCCGTAACGATCTAATAATTCTAAAATTCCAAAAGGTGTCGCCGGAATAAAGGTACTCATATCAAGTGCCATTTTTCCAAAGTTTTCAGGGTGAAATCCATCTACATCTTTACTTGGATCTACAGCCATCAGTACTTTTTGAGTATTAATTTGAGGAGGCAATGGCAACTGAATGATAAATCCGTCGATATCATCATTTTGATTTAATTCTTCAATCTTATCTAATAATTCTATTTCACTGGTCGTGTTTGACATGCGTACCATTGTAGACTCAAAACCTACTCGCTCGCAAGCACGTACTTTACTCCCTACATAGGTTAAACTTGCGCCATCATTTCCAACAATAACAGCTGCTAAATGAGGAACTTTCTCTCCTTTAGCCTTCATCTTGTCAACTTGTTGTTTGATTTCGTCTTTAATGTCGTTACTTACCTTTTTTCCGTCTAGAATTACCATGTGTTGATTGTTGTGTGTTTTTATTATATAAAAAAAGCATGAGTTTTTATCTCATGCCTTTCATAGCTTGCATCATTGCTTTCCCTTTTCCACCTTGCATCATCTTCATCATCTTACTCATCTGATTGAATTGCTTTAAAAGCTGATTGACTTCTTGTACCGAAGTTCCAGAACCTTTTCCAATACGTTTCTTTCTACTTGCATTTATAATAGAAGGATTAGATCGTTCTCCTGGTGTCATAGAATGAATAATAGCTTCAATACCTTTAAAAGCATCATCATCAATATCAATATTCTTCATCATTTTCCCTGCTCCAGGAATCATTCCAATCAAGTCTTTCATGTTACCCATTTTCTTGATTTGCTGTATCTGCTTCAAGAAATCATCAAATCCGAACTGATTTTTGGCAATTTTCTTTTGGATTTTACGAGCTTCCTCCTCATCATATTGTTCTTGTGCTCTTTCTACAAGAGACACCACATCTCCCATTCCTAAAATACGATCTGCCATACGTGATGGATAGAAGACATCAATAGCTTCCATCTTTTCACCTGTACCAATAAACTTAATTGGCTTATTTACCACAGACTTAATTGAAATGGCAGCACCACCTCGAGTATCACCATCTAATTTGGTAAGGATAACACCATCAAAGTTTAAGATATCATTGAAGGCTTTTGCTGTATTCACAGCATCTTGACCTGTCATAGAGTCGACTACAAATAAAGTTTCCTGTGGTTGTATTGCACTGTGGATATTAGAAATTTCATCCATCATTGCTTGATCAACTGCTAAACGTCCAGCAGTATCTATAATAACCACATTAAAACCATTAGCTTTTGCATGCGCTATACCTGCTTGAGCAATAGCTACTGGATCACTATTACCTTTATCACTATAGACCTCAACATTAATTTGATCTCCTACAACATGTAATTGATCAATCGCAGCAGGACGGTAGACATCACAGGCTACTAAAAGAGGTCGTTTTGTTTTTTTATTTTTGAGATAGTTTGCCAATTTACCTGAAAACGTCGTTTTACCAGAACCTTGTAAACCAGACATTAAAATCACGCTTGGGTTTCCAGAAAGGTTAATACCTTCGGCATCTCCACCCATAAGTTCAGTCAATTCATCTTTAACAAGCTTAACCATTAATTGACCTGGTTGTAAGCTCGTTAATACGTTTTGGCCTAAAGCTTTTTCCTTGACTCTATTGGTAAATTCTTTAGCTATTTTAAAGTTGACATCGGCATCTAATAAGGCTCTACGAACTTCTTTTAAAGTTTCTGCTACATTGACTTCGGTAATACTACCATGCCCTTTTAAGACGTGTAATGCTTTATCTAACTTTTCACTTAAATTATTAAACATATTCTTATAGAATTTTAAAGATGCAAATTTAACGATTTGTGATGTATTTATAAAGCGAAGTTTGAAATTAAGCTATAAAAAAAGGATTGCTATGACCAACAATCCTTTTTAACCAACTAAAAACTAAAACTAACGGTTAAGTTTACTTAACAATTACTTATATTTTTAATAGAACATTTAAATCTTAAAAATTCCTACCACAATAATTTTTATAACTTAGCGCAACCAAGAATAAAAATGTCAAAACCTCTTAAGGAACATATTTGCGAAGAACAATTGTTTTCTTCTATCTTCAGAAAGTATTCTAAAGACTTATATGACTTTCTCTACTATAAGTTTGGAAGCCAGCTCAATCCGCAGGACAAAATGCAAGAAGCGTTTGTGAAATTGTGGGAAAATTGTGCTAAAGTGCCACAGGACAAAGCAAAAAGTTTTTTATTCACGACAGCGAATAATCTCATGTTAAACGAATTTGCCCATCGAAAAGTAGTATTAAGACATCAACAAATCAAACCAAAACACAGCACCAATATCAATCCCGAGTTTCTGTTACAAGAAAAGCAATACAAAGAAAAATTAGAAAAAGCCATTGCTAATCTAACCGAAGCGCAACGTGTCGCATTTTTAATGAATAGAGTTGAAGGAAAACGCTTCAAGGAAATTGCCCAATTACTTGATATTTCGACAAAAGCCGTAGAAAAACGTATTTATGGTGCATTAAAAAAATTAAGACAAGATATTGATGAATTATAAAAGGTAGGAATTTTTATTCTTGAACTGTTATATGAGTGAATTTATATTATGAACAGAGAAAGCCTCATACAAAAATGGTTAGATCACGATCTTAACCCTCAAGAGCTTGAAGCATTCAAGCAACTTGAAGATTATAATGATCTCATCAAATTAAACCTACAACTCAAAGGGTTTAAAGCAAAAGCTTTAGATACTGAAGATGAGTTAGATACTGTATGGAATACCGTCAAATCAAAATCTAAAAAACGCTATAAACTCATACCAACCCTATCTAAAATTGCTGCTGTGCTAGTAATTTGCTTTGGTATTTATTTTTACAGCAATAGTTTAGATACGACCACAAAAACTCTGGTATCTGAACAAAAATCTTTAGTGTTACCTGATGCGTCACATGTTGAACTTAATGCCGTATCTAGTATTGTGTTTAACGCCTCAAACTGGGACGATAATCGTAATTTATCACTTCAAGGAGAAGCTTTTTTTAATGTTGCCAAAGGACAACGTTTTGATGTAAAAACCGAAATAGGAACAGTAACAGTTCTTGGTACTCAATTTAATGTGAAGCAGCGAGACAAGTATTTTGAAGTGACTTGTTATGAAGGGAAAGTTGGTGTTCATACAGCTATAAAACAAACAACACTCCTTCCTGGAGATACTTTTTTAATTATTGATGGGAAATATATTGCTACTGAAAAAGAAGAATTACCAAGTCCATCGTGGTTAAACCATAAGAGTACCTTTAAAAGTATTCCATATAGAGAGGTTATTGCCGAATTCGAAAGACAATATAATGTGTCTGTTGAATTTAACAATATTGACGATTCTCAAAAATTTACTGGAAGTTTTATGCATAATGATATAGAAATTGCCTTAAAATCCATTACTTTACCATTACAATTGAAGTATAGTAAAACGGATAATATCATTAGGCTAAAACGTGAGTAAAAAAGGTGTTTTCTATCTTTTTATAACCTTATTCTTTTTGAATGCTAGTCGCACTTATGCACAAACTAATTCAAAAAAGAAACTTCCGCTTGTCGAAATTATTTTACAATTAGAGCAAAAATTCAATATTAACTTTAGCTATTTAGATCAAACTGTTGAAAACAAAACTGCTGTACTACCTGACGATGAATTATCATTAGAAGATGTTCTAAAGTTTTTAAAATCTGAAACAAATCTAGATTTCATACGCATCAATGACACTAATATTGTCATCTCTAAACGTTCAAACCCATTTAGTAGCTTTATTACTCAAAAGTTGGAAGAAGTCGTCATTACTAATTTCTTAACCAAAGGTATTTCCAAAAAAAGTGATGGTAAAATCAATATCAAAACTGAAGACTTTGGTATCCTACCAGGATTAATTGAATCTGATGTTTTACAAAGTATACAAGCCTTACCAGGAATTCTTAGTGTAGATGAACGTGTTTCTAGTATCAATGTTAGAGGGGGCACTCACGATCAAAACCTAATTCTTTGGGATGGTATAAAAATGTATCAATCTGGACATTTTTTTGGTTTGGTATCGGCTTTTAATCCATACCTCACAAAAGAGGTTAATATTTCAAAAAATGGTACAAGCGTAAAATTTGGTGATGGCGTATCAAGTGTGATTGATATGACACAATCTAATAGTTTGGATCAAGATTTTATAGCTGGAGCTGGCTTTAATCTTATCAATGCTGATGGCTTTGCTAAAGTCCCTTTAAATGATTATACCGAAATACAAGTCTCAGCACGACGCTCTGTTACCGATTTTATTTTCACACCAACCTATGATCAATATCTACAACGTGTCTTTCAGGATAGTGACTTTTCAAATCCGCAACAAGGCAGCTCTGAAGTGATCTCTAATAATGAACGTTTTTACTTTTACGATATAGCGACAAAATTTTTATACGATATCACAGATCAAGATCAATTTCGTTTTAATTTTTTAACCATAAATAATAAACTTACCTATGACCAAAGGTCTGATGATGATTCTGGCATTCCTTTAAAAAATGAACTCATACAAAACAATTTTGCTACTGGTTTTCAATACCTAAAATACTGGAATAGCAAGCTTACTACTACAGCACAATTTTACTATACAGGTTATGATTTAAGAGCCACAAACTTTGATATTGCAAGTAGTCAACGTACCAATCAAGACAATCGCGTTAACGATTTAGGTGTTAAGATTAATGCTACAAATCATATAGATGATAATTTAAAATTACATGGAGGTTATCAATTTAGTGAGGTTATTATTAGTAATGCGGAAGACACTAATAATCCAGACTCAGAGAGTTTTATCAAGGAAGTTGTGCGAACACATTCTATTTATGGTGAAGCCGAATTTACCTCAGCCAGTAAAAGCACGTATGCACGAATTGGACTAAGAACTAATTACATTGAAAAATTCTCAGAATTTTTTACAGAACCGCGTTTATCGTTGAGTCACAAGCTAAGTAATGATTTTAGATTAGAATTTTTAGCCGAATTAAAAAGTCAGACCACCTCTCAAATCATCGATTTACAAAATGACTTCTTAGGTATTGAAAAACGACGTTGGATCTTATCTAATAACGACGATATTCCTATCATTAAAAGTGTTCAAGGCGCTGTTGGAATTCATTATAATAAAAACAAGCTACTTATTAGTGCCGAGGGTTTTATTAAAGATATTGACGGTATTACGTCTAGAAGTCAAGGGTTTCAAAATCAGTTTCAATTCACAGATGCCATCGGGAAATACCAAGTAAGAGGTATCGATTTTTTAATCAATAAACAATTTGATTCATTTAGTACGTGGTTAAGTTATTCTTACAGCCAAAATGATTATGAATTTGACGATTTAAACGATGGTAATCCATTTCCTAATAATATCGATGTAAGACATACCGCAACCTTTGCTGGTACTTACACTATTAATGATTTAAAATTAGCATTAGGAGTGAATTGGCATTCTGGAAAACCCCAAACATTACCTTTATCAATCCAAGATGATACCAATACGCAAATTGAATATACAACTCCTAATAGTAGTAGACTTAGTGATTACTTTAGAACAGATCTTTCTGCAACCTACCAGTTAAGACTTACCAATAGAATGAATGCATCTATTGGAGCGTCAATATGGAATCTATTAGACAGGAAAAATGTGATTAATACCTACTATTCAGAACATACAAATGGTGATATTGTAACTATTGAAAATGTATCTTTAGGTATTACGCCTAATATTAGTTTTAGAGTACGGTTTTAAAATAAAATAATGATATGACTTCAGAAGAATTATACAAATTACGATTTCCAATTGGTGAATTTACGGCACCTGAAAATATTTCTTCGGAAATGATATCGGATTGGATAAATGACATCGAACAATTTCCAAAAGCGATTGAAGAAGCCACTAAAGATTTAAATGTTAATGAACTTAAATGGCAATACAGACCAGATGGATGGAATATCAAACAAGTGGTACATCATTGTGCAGATAGTCATATGAATAGTATCATTAGGTTTAAACTTACATTAACTGAAGATTCACCAACCATTAGACCATATTTTGAAGATCGCTGGGCAAATCTCATTGATGGTAATGATGATAGTTTAGAAGATACACTAAGCCTGCTCAAAGGACTCCACGCCAAATTAAGCAAACTACTTCGCAATATTTCTAAGGAAGAATTATCTAGAGAATTCATACATCCAGAACACGGGAAACGATTTAGATTAGACGAAACCATTGGTACATATGCATGGCATAGCAATCATCATTTAGCGCATGTCAAGCAAGCTATTAACTATAAAGGCAAGTTTAATGATTAGAATAACCATACTATTACTATTTGTTTTTTCATACACATTAGATGCGCAAAATAATGAGTTTGATGACACTTTTATCTCTGAAAACTTTAAACTTTTAAATTCGGTTGATTCTGAATTAGCAGTTAGTATATCTCCAATTATTGAGAAACGCTTAGTATTTCATCTTAAAGATTCCAGTAGCTTTTATAGTCCTTTGACAAAATTATCAAAATACGTGACTATAAAAACATCAGAAGATAGTTTGGTAAAAACCTATTGTTGGGATAGGATAAATGGTGGAAGCTGGCATGATATGGCCTCATATGCCCAATTTAAAACTAGCACTGGACAAATTAAATATATGAAATTAGATTCTGGCGAGGAATATATGACTGGTGAACCAACATCAGTTATAATTTATGACATCTATCAAATCAAAACCGAAAACGAATCGTTTTATTTATTACTAGGTTGGGGAACTTATGGTGGAGGACAACATCATTCATTAGCTAGGGTTTATAGATTTAAAGACGATACTATAGAAGTATGCGATTCTATGTTTGACGGACAAAAATATTTACCCGTCTACGCCAATCGCGTTGATAAAATCAATCTTAAATACAATCCAAAATCTAAAGAACTCTCTCATTTTTATTATGAATTTGATCCAGATCAGGGGTTTTATAAAAGAGAGCAGCAAAAAATCACCTGGATATTCAAGAATGGTACATTCATTAAAAAAGACTAAAGTAAGTTTTATTCTACTTCAAAATCAAAATACGTTTTAGGAAACGGTTCCCAACGCAATGTAAAATGCCACCACTCTTTGGGATAATTTCTAAAATTGTGCTTTAACATCACCTGTTGTAACTTCTGCCTGTTATTCTTTTGTTCTTTGGTTAGATCTGGGTGCTCAACCCAAGACTCTTTTCCGAAGAAATCATACGGACTTCCCATATCTAGTGGCTCATTGGTGTTGCCATCGATAATCGTTAAATCCACTGTGCTACCTCGACTATGACCAGAGCGCGTTGCTATATACTCCTCTTTAAACAAGTGACGTTTTTCAACATCTGGATAAAACTGTTGTTTGTTAATCGTATCGTTTAAATCTTTTGCCCAACGCATAAAGTGGTTTACTGCGCGCTGAGGACGATACCCATCATAGACGCGTAAACATAAATTTTGTTCTTGTAATTCATCTTGTACTTTCTTTAGAGCTTCGGCAGACTGTTTTGTTAAAATCAAAGTATTGGCCTTGTATCCTGTAATAGTATCTCCAACAAAATTATTATTAGAAAAATAACGTAGCTCCACATCAATATCTGGAATGATGTCTTTAACATGTATAAACCCTTCGGGTAGAGCTTTTTTTTCTTGTGTTGTAAACCCAAACACAATAGTTACAGCAATAAGAATTAATATTTTGTGAATCTTCATGATATAGCTAATTTAGATAAAAATTAAGTGATGGACTTATTTTCCGAAGAAAAAACGATAATTAAACGACCAAATGCGGAACTCATTTATATTGAGAATTTTTATAATTCGGACATCGCTAATCACTATTTTGAAGTTTTAAAAGATACAATTAAGTGGCAGCAAGACAGCATCACACTATTTGGAAAAACCCATCAGCAGCCAAGATTAACAGCTCTATATGCTAATAACCATAGCACCTACTCCTACTCTGGAATTACCATGAAACCTCATCAGTTCTCTTCGAAACTGTTGGAAATAAAGGCAGATATAGAACAAGAAATCAAACATCAATTCACAACTGTTCTTCTCAATTTATATCGCAATGGTAATGATAGTAATGGTTGGCATGCCGATAATGAAAAAGAACTTGGTAAAAACCCAATAATAGCTTCAGTGAGTTTTGGAGAAATGAGACCCTTTCATTTTAAACATCGATATATCAAAGAAGAACGACATAAACTCAATCTACATCACGGAAGTTTATTGGTTATGAAAGGTGAAATGCAACATTTTTGGTTACATCAAATTGCCAAAACCAAAAAGACTATTGGTGAACGGATTAACTTGACCTTTAGAAGTATTATATGAGCTTCAATTATATAAAACGAAAAAACCAAGGTCCCTCAACCTTGGTTTTCCTAATTTGCTTTTTAAATATGTGGTAGATTTAGGGTCACTAAGCCATCACATATGCAAATATTAATTAATTAATCCATTGAACTAAAAACTAAATTTTAGTACACTTCAAATATAGAACTCTATTTCATTATACAAGTTAAAATACATAATTAATCGATGAAATACACTTAATTTTAACATTTAAAGATGAAATATTGCATTTCATCGATGAAATGCAATGTTGGCAAATAAAAAAAATACATTTAGAAGTCATAAAATCACATAATTTTCGTTCTAATTTTTAGTTAACTTTGGTACATCAATTATTAGGTGTTATAAAAAAACGACTATGAAATATTATATGAGTATTCTGTTCTTTTGTTTATGTGCAATAATCTATGCTCAAGAACCCAAGTTTTCATCACTTGAGGTTTCAGTAAATGAATTAATAGATGGCACTTTATTAGTTCCAAAAGACAACGACAAACCTAAACTTGCTATCATAATTGCTGGTTCTGGTCCAACAGATAGAAATGGAAATCAAAATTTTTCAAATAACAATTCATTAAAAAAACTTGCAGAATCACTTTCTAATAGAGGTATTGCCACCTACAGATATGATAAACGTATTGTTAAACAAATTCTTAAAAAGAAAATAGATCCTAACATAACATTTGATGATTTTGTAACTGATGCTATTTCGGTTATTGATTATTTCAAAAAAGAGGGAAAATATTCAAACATTTATATTATTGGGCATAGCCAAGGAAGCCTTGTTGGTATGTTGGCTGCAAAAGGAAAGGCTAATGGTTTTATTTCATTAGCTGGCGCAGGACAATCTATAGACGATGTTATTACCGAACAAATTGCAGCAATGGATCCATCGTTAGTTGAAGGTACTAAAAAAGCATTTGACAGTTTAAAGGAAGGAAAATTAACTACAGAATATCCTCAGGCATTAGGATCAATTTTTAGAGCAGACGTTCAACCGTTTATCATGAATTGGATGCAATACAAACCACAAGAGATTATCAAAACTTTAGACATTCCTATACTTATAATTAATGGGACAAAAGATCTTCAGGTATCTGTAGATGAAGCAAAACTTCTAAAGCAAGGTTCTGATAAAGCAGAAATTGAAATCATTGATAATATGAACCATGTCTTATTTATTATTGCAGGTGATAAATTGGAAAACTCTAAATCTTATAACGAATCCTTTAGAAAAATTTCTGAAGACCTTATTACCAAAGTATCTGACTTTATTATCAAAAAATAAACAATACCATCTTATTAAAAGTTAAAAACGCATCTCAAAGTTCGAGATGCGTTTTTACTAACTAACCAACCAAATGATAAATGTTACTCCGTTATGTGAGGTAATCACTCCTCGTCTAACATCTTCATAAGCATTTACATTTTATATAAAGCAAATGGCGTGCCAAACTCAATTTGCAAGTTAAAAATATTTGATGTAAATTTGATATCAAAATAATATCATATTGAATTATTTAATTAAAACCTGATCAAATGAAAGAAGAAAAAATAATAGTCCCAGCAAACGGCTACCTTATGCTATTCATATTCCTTATACTATTTTTTGGACCAATAGCTTCAGCAATTATTACTGAAAGTGGTGAGTTTTTACTATTGCTTCCTATAGCAATTATTATTGCTCCTGGATTTATTATGGTACAACCTAATGGTTCACGTGTTTTATTACTATTTGGAAAATACATAGGCACTGTAAAAAAGAATGGCTTTTATTGGGTGAATCCGTTTTATACTAAAAAGAAAATATCATTGAGAGCTCGAAATTTTGATAGTGAGCGTTTAAAAGTAAATGATAAATTAGGTAATCCTGTAATGATAAGTACTATTTTAGTATGGCGCGTTCAAAATACTTATAAAGCAGCTTTTGATGTCGATATCTACGAAAACTTTGTTCGTGTACAAACCGATGCCGCAGTACGTAAGCTAGCAAGCATGTATCCATATGACAATTTCGCAGATGAAGGACACGCCGAAGATATTACCTTACGCTCTAGTGTTAATGAAGTAAGTAACGCTTTAGAGAAAGAAATAGAAGAACGCTTGGCTATTGCTGGAATTGAAGTTTTAGAAGCACGTATTGGCTATTTAGCCTATGCGCAAGAGATTGCTAATGCTATGCTAAAACGTCAGCAAGCAACAGCAATTGTAGCTGCAAGACATAAAATCGTTGAAGGTGCCGTAAGCATGGTAGAAATGGCTTTAGAAGAACTTGGCAAAAAACAAATTGTCGATTTAGATGAAGAACGCAAAGCTGCTATGGTAAGTAATTTAATGGTCATCCTTTGTGGCGACAAAGATGCCTCACCTGTTTTAAATACTGGAACATTAAACCACTAAAATGAACAAGAATCAAATTTATAGCATTGCTATTGGAAGCGTATTAGGAAGCAGCATTGGAACTACAATAGGAGCCATTATTGGTGATGTAGCAATGGGAGTTGTTTACGGCTCTCTAATAGGGACTATTATTGGAGTTATACTGGCGCTTGTGATTTTTAAAGGTGAGAATGATCCATCAGATAATGACCCACTATAAACTCGTAAAACAAAACAGATGAAAGAATATAAAGTTGTTGTACCAAAACTCGGATTTAGAAATAGAACTAAACATTTTGAAGACTTGCTTAATCAATATTCAAGAGAGGGCTGGGTGGTTAACCATATCACTCAAGGTTGGACAAGCGTAGTTTTTGAGCGAGATAAAAACAGATAAAATGAGTAATAATAGACCAAGAATAAAAGTACCCTATGAACCGTTAGACATCGTTGTTGATTTGACATCTGTAACCCTATTGCTATTGATGATTATATATACCATTATGTCCTATTCGGAATTACCAGACATTATCCCTTCACATATTAATGCGCAAGGAGAAGTAGATGGTCACAGCGAAAAAAACTTTTTATGGTTTTTACCTGGATTGGGTCTTATCATGTTTTTAGGATTGTCATATTTAAATAAGTTTCCACATATCCATAATTACATGGTGAATATCACAGAAGAAAATGCCCTCAAGAACTATCGCTTTAGTACTCGGATATTACGATTTACTAATTTGTTTGTTGTTCTCATTTTTGCATGTATAGCCTATTTCACAATTCAAACAGCTAAAGGGCATGCCACTAATATTGGCTCTTGGTTTGTTCCAACGATTATAGGTGTTAGTATTATTTTGCCCATTTTGGTTATAACCTATAGTCGAAAAATTAATAAGTCATGATTATCAAAATAGTATTTTTGCTTTTAATACTTATATTAAGTTTAATAAAAGCGCTATTCATAACACAATAAAAATGGCAAAGAAAAAAGCATTTGCATTGCGAATAAACGAAGATATGCTCAAAGCGATCGAAAAATGGGCTTCTGATGAATTTAGAAGCACTAATGGCCAGATCGAGTGGATGCTTATGCAATACCTTAAAGAACAAAACAGGCAACCCAAGCCAAAAAAGACCGATGAAAGCGACACTTAAAAACGTCGCTTTTTTTATGCGCTTTTATTTTGGTATTTTGCGAACTATAAAGACAACTACAATATGGACAATACACCTTTATTTACTGATGATACTATCGTTTTTGGACTTCTAATGCTCTCATTAGGGTTTGTATTCCTAACAGAATCTATAAAGACTGGCTTTTGGCCCAAGTTTTATAAAATAGTTCCTGGATTATTTATGGCTTATATGATTCCAGCAGTATTAACTACAGCTGGTCTTATATCTCCAGAATGGACAACGATCTCTGATAGTGGAGAAGTAACAGAGCATAGTTCAAATTTGTATTATGTATCCAGTAGATATTTGTTACCAGCAGCATTAGTTTTAATGACCTTAAGTATCGATTTAAAAGCCGTTTTTAATCTAGGTTGGAAAGCCTTGGTGATGTTTTTTACTGGAACTTTAGGAATCGTAATTGGCGGACCGATAGCTATTCTTTTAATTGCAGCTGTCTCACCAGAAACTGTTGGCGGTGTTGGTCCAGATGCTGTTTGGAGAGGTCTTTCAACACTTGCTGGAAGCTGGATTGGTGGTGGTGCAAATCAAACTGCCATGCTAGAGATCTATGGTTATAATCAAAAACTTTATGGTGGAATGGTATTTGTCGATATTGTAGTTGCCAACATATGGATGGCTATCATATTGATTGGTATTGGAAAACGAAACAGAATTAATAAATGGTTAAAAGCTGATACATCGTCTATTGAAGAGCTTAAAGAAAAAGTATCTACATTCTCAGAAAAAGTAAAACGTAATCCGTCACTAACAGACATAATGATTATAGGTGCTATTGCATTTGGAACGGTAAGTATTGCTCATTTATGCTCTAACGTTCTAGCACCATTTTTTGACAACTTGGTGGCTGGTATAGAATCTCAAACTACTCGAAATATATTTACGTTCTTAGGATCAAAATTCTTTTGGATGATTAGTATAGCAACTCTTATCGCCATACTACTATCCTTTACCAAAGCTAAAAACTATGAAGGCGCAGGTGCTAGTAAATTTGGTAGTGTTTTTATCTATATTCTTGTTGCAAGTATTGGAATGAAAATGGATTTGACACTCATATTTGATAACATGGGGCTCATTGCCATTGGTGTTGTTTGGATGACCATACATGCTCTTTTACTTATTGGAATAGCAAAACTTATCAAAGCACCATACTTCTTCTTAGCTGTTGGTAGCCAAGCAAATGTCGGTGGAGCTGCCTCTGCTCCTATTGTTGCATCTGCTTTTCACCCATCGTTAGCTACAGTTGGTGTGCTTCTTGCTGTCTTTGGTTATGCCATTGGAACTATAGCTGCTATTGGTTGTACAATTTTAATGGAATTAGCTGCTGTAAGTTAGTTTTTAATTATTTTTTATAAGATATTTGCGCACTCAAAATCAAAATTAAATGAAGCAATTTATTGTTGTATTACTCGCACTTTTATTGGTTTCCTGTGGAAAGGAAGAGCAACATGATTTCACGCTTAATGGTCATGTTAAAGGTCTAAAAAAAGGAACTGTTTATTTACAGAAACAACAGGATACTATTATGGTGACTTTAGATTCTGTTGCTGTTAATGGTGATTCACATTTTGTACTTCATTCAAAACTACAAGAACCTGAGATTTTATTTTTAAAGCTAGATAAAAATGATAACGAAGAAGGTACTATTGCTTTTTTTGCAGACAAAGGAATTACAGAAATTAACTCTTCACTTAAAAACTTTAATATTGATGCTACAGTAAAAGGATCGAAACAACAAGCTATTTTAGATAAATACCTAGATATGATGTCTAAATTTAATGACAAAAATTTAGATTTGATTAAGGAGAGTCTTGAGTCTCAAAAAGCAAAAGACACAAGCAAAGTCGAATCTTTAAAAACAGACTTTGATAACCTTTTAAAAAGTAAGTATCGCTATACGATTAATTTCGCCGTAAGTCATCCAGACAGTGAAGTTTCTCCTTATCTAGCTATAAGTGAAGTTCCAAATACAAGTATTAGTTATTTACAGCAAATTTACGATACGCTTACGACTAATGTGAAGGCATCAAAATATGGTAAACAATTAGACGCGTTTATTAAAGAGCGAAAGCTAGAAAAAGAAAAGCAAGATACGAGCAGCCAAGACTAGTTTTTATCTTATATGAATAAAAAAATCCCAAACATAATGTTTGGGATTTTTTTTGAGCCAATGGAGGGACTCGAACCCACGACCTGCTGATTACAAATCAGCTGCTCTAGCCAGCTGAGCTACATCGGCTTTTAAGAGGTGCAAATATAGTATTGATATCTAAATTTGCAAATACACTCTTAAAAAATTATCCTAATTTATTTAATTTATCAATCAAAGCTCTACCTTTTTCTTCGAGCTCATTATTGATTGCTTTAAAGTGCGCTTTTTTATTCTCAACACTTTTATCATTTACTTTTGCGATTAAGACGTCAAAAGTTTCGATTGCTTCATCAATAATCGCCTCACTCTTCTTTGTGTCTTTATCTGTGTTGCTATATTCCCAAACATAAACTGCTTCTATAATGTCTCCTAGAACAAAGTTAATGTCTTTTTTAAGATCTCTAATATTTGCCATAATTACTTAATTTGTTTGCTACAAAATTAAACATAAACTTCCAATAGTTTCGCATTGGCAGATGTTATTTTATAGGTTTTTATTGCTGCGGGAAGTAGTATCGTTTCCCCTTGTTTTATAAATTCTGAAGCGTGTTCGGTTTCTATGATTGCTTCACCTTCAACACACATGTATATAAAGAAGGAATCTTTGGAGTTTAACTTCAAAATAGACTCAGTGACATGAAGCATACTTGTTGTAAAGTAATCGCAACTCACCATTTCATTCGATATATTCTTTTCATTTGAATAATCTACTCTAAAATCATCTTTCATTTCAAAATTAAACGCATCAATCGCTAAATCGTTATGCAGTTCTCTTTCGTTACCTTGATCATCCACCCGATCCCAATCGTAAACTCTGTATGTAATATCACTTGTTTGTTGGATTTCGGCTAATAACACACCCGCTCCAATGGCATGAACACGACCAACTTCGATGAAGTAGGTATCTCCGGCTTTTACCTTATCGAAATTTAAAATTTGCGTAAGTGTTTTATCCTCAAGATGTTTCAGGTATTTATCGGGCGTCATTTCTTGATTAAAGCCAACAATTAAATTAGCATCATCATCTGCTTGCATCACATACCACATCTCGGTTTTTCCAAATGAATTATGGCGTTTTGCCGCAAGTTCATCATTAGGATGCAATTGAATAGATAAATCTTCTTTTGCGTCAATAAATTTAATTAATAACGGAAATTTGTTTCCGAAGATCTTATAATTCTTTTCTCCTAATAAATCTGCTTTATAATCTTCAAGAAGTTCTTTTAAAGACTGCCCTTTTAAATCGCCATTTACAACGACTGAAGTATCTCCTTCAACATCACTAATTTCCCAACTTTCACCTACATTGGGTAAACTTGATGCTTTATTGAGTAGCGCGGCTAACTTTTGTCCTCCCCAAATTTTATCTTTTAAAATGGGTTGAAACTTAATAGGATATAGTGGTTTTTTCATTCTCCTGAATAGGTTACAAAGTTGCGCGGTGTTTCATATAGTGTAATTTCTAGATCAAAATCGGTATTAAGTTTGGGTTTGATCTTATCATAAATGACAACGACAATATTTTCGGCAGTAGGATTTAAATCTTTGAATTCTGGAACTTCTACATTCAGGTTTTTATGATCAAGTGCATCTTCAACTTCTGATTTAATGATATCTTTTAATACTTTCATATCGATCACATATCCTGTTTCTGGATCTATTTCACCTGTAACACTAACAATCAATTCATAGTTGTGACCATGAAAATTTGGATTATTACATTTTCCGAAGATCTCATCATTTTTCTCAAAACTCCAATCCTTACGATACAAGCGATGAGCTGCATTAAAATGTGCTTTTCTACTTACTGTTACTCGCATTACTTTGAAATATTAATGTGTTCGTAAAATTTATCAAAAATAATTTTAAACCACTCAGTATATTGATCTGGATTGAGTTCTATATCAACTTTAACGGTTTCTAAAGGCATCCACTTCCAAGCTTCAACTTCTTCATTGTTAATTATTGGTTCATCATTATAATGACCTATCATCACATGATCGAGTTCATGTTCTGTTAATCCATTATCAAAAGGTGCTTTGTATATAAATGAAATCGTTTCTTTTAAATCTACAACAAATCCCATTTCTTCCATTAAACGACGCTTTCCCGCTTCAATATTAGTTTCACCTACACGCTGATGACTACAACAGGTATTAGTCCACAATAAAGGGGAATGGTATTTATGTTTTGCGCGTTGCTGTAACATAAGTTCATTATCATCATTAAAGATAAATACTGAAAATGCACGATGCAATACTGCTTTTTCATGAGCTTCCAACTTTGGCATTGTACCAATTTGCTCATCATTTTCGTTTACAAGAATTACGTGTTCTTCTGCCATAGCGAACAAAAATAACAACTAAATGTTAAAAAAAATACTAGAAACAAAAAAGCTGCCTTAAAAAAGACAGCTTTTAACTTTTATTTAATAGATAAGGTCATATCTAAATTAATTTTCTGGACACTTTTGACCATTAATACTAGTGACGATAAATTCACTTCTTCTATTAAGCTGATGTTCAGCTTCACTACATGATGAATCATTTGTTGGTTCACAACCACAATCGTTAACTAATCGTGATTCTCCATAACCTTTAGCTGTTAAACGCTCTGCTGCCACTCCTTTATCAATTAAGTATTGACGTGTAGATTGTGCTCTATTATCAGATAATCTTTCATTGTAAGATGCAGGACCTCTACAATCGGTATGACTTCTAACATCAATTGTTATGGTTGGGTATTTATTCATTACAGCCAATACTTTTTGCAGCTCTACTTCTGCATCGTATCTAATGTCATACTTATCAAAATCGAAGTAAATAATAGGAATATCTAAAATCTTCGCTAAATCTGCACAAGGTTCTAGCGCAACTACATCTTTTTCGAGTAATAATTCAATTTCTAATTTTTGTTTTTTCTTAGGCGTTGTAAAACGTTTTTCGTCTGAAGCGTAGGTCTCTTTTTCTCCTCTAACTAAAAACTCCATTTCACAAGCCAATCCTTCAAATTTATAGGAACCATCACTTCCAACTGTCATTTGTTGCAATTGATTTCCTTCGCCATCAAACAAGGTAACAACAGCTCCTGAGAGTAACTCCATGGTCTCTTTATCCTTCACAGTACCTTCAAGTACTTGTTCACATTCAGGAATAGTAAAACTATAAATATCATCATCTCCTTTACCTCCATCTCTATTAGATGTAAAGAACCCTTCTTTAGTCCCTAAGTTTTCGTAGTAACCAAAATCATCCATAGGACTATTAATTGGTCTACCAACATTCTCAAGAGACATTGGCTGATTTAAAGCACGTTTGTTTTCAAAATCTCTAATCACAAAGACATCCAATCCGCCTAAACCGCTAAACCCATTAGACGATAAATATAAGTCACCTTCTGAGTTTATAAAAGGAAAGGTTTCATGACCTTCAGTATTTACTGATGCTCCGAGGTTAACAGGATCTCCTAAAGAACCGTCTTCATTGATATCTACTTCAAAAATATCAGACTTACCTAGCGTTCCATTCATGTCTGATGCAAAGTACATTTTTGTTCCTTGTACATTAACAGTAGGATGTGCTACACTGTACTCATCACTATTAAAGTGTACAGGTTCAATATCGTCCCAATTTCCGTTATCATTTAAAGTCGCTTTGAAAAGCTTCAATCTGTTAGTTCCATCTTCACTGTTTCTATATTTCTTATTGTAATAATTATTACGTGTAAAATACATGACTTGATCATCTGGTGTGAAAGCAACAGTAGATTCATGATACTTTGTATTAATATCACTATCTAATTTTGTTACATTATCATAAGAGCCATCATCTTGTTTGTTTGCAGAAAACAAGTCAAGATAAGGTTGCTCATTCCATTTGTATTTTTTTCCACCTCCACGAGACGATGCAAATATCAATTGATCTTTATATTGTGTAGAACCAAAGTCTGAAACTTCAGAATTAATATCCAGATTATAAACTTCAAATTCTCTACTTGCTTCGTCGATCATAGATAAATAATCAACAGTAGAAGAGAATGCCCTTCCTCTTAGATCGCTTCTATCTTCAGCTGCAAACTTTTTCATCCACTTATCAGACTCGTCATAATTTTCAATAGATTTTAATGATTGTGCGTATCTGAAATAGTATTCAGGGTCTATACCATCAACATCCATTTTCATAAGCTCGCCATACCATTTAGCAGCGTCTTTCATTTGATTGTTGAAATAGAAAGAATTAGCTAATTTCTGCAATAAATCAACAGAAGTAAAGCCATTTTCAGCAACTTCTAAAAGAATCTCACTAGTCTTTAAATAGGCCAAGTTATCATATTCTTTAGACGCTTGTCTAATTTTCCCTCTTTGCGAGTATCCCATCGAAAAAATTAAACTAAAAGCCAGAATACATATAATTTTATGTGTTTTACTCACGCCAATCTTATTGGCTGTTTTGAGTTCGTGATTTAAAAAATTCATAATCATTATTTTTTAGAAGAATCTCGGTGATAATATTCTACCTACTTTCTGTAATTCAAAACGTAGCATGATCTCGTGTGAACCGCTATTATAGTTATTTAAGTTAGTGGTCGTTGCATCATAAGCATAACCTATATACAACCCATCAGTGACCTGAAAACCAGCTAAACCACTTACCGAATCATCCCATCTCCAGGCTAAACCTAAAGTCAGTTTATTTTTAAATAAGAAGTTAGCTGAAACATCTGCTATAAGTGGTGCTCCAGAAACTGCTTTTACAAGTGCTGCAGGTTTCAGTTTAGTATTTTCACTAAGATCAAACACATAACCAGCAATTAAGTAGTAGTTCATTCGTTCTTTAGCAACCGACTCTTGAAAATCATCATAATGCTCGGTTGTTAAGAAATTAGGAACAGATAAACCTACATACCATTTTCTATTATGTAAATATACACCTGCTCCAATTGTTGGTGAAAACCGACTGATATTTTGATTAAAAACAACATCTGGGTTTTGGAATTGACCTCTACTCCAATCAGTATCTAATAGATGTGCACCTGCTTTTGCTCCAAATGATAATTTGGTTAGTGATTCATTTAGTCGAATAGTATATGAAAAATTTGCATCTATATAGGTTTCATTTGCCGGACCTAATGCATCATTAACTATTGATAATCCTAAACCAATCTTATCATTTCTAAGTGGCGCATGGATACCTAAAGTTTGAGTTTGTGGCGCTCCATCTATGCCAACCCATTGTGTTCGATGCAAACCTGTAACACTTAATACTTCTCGCTGTCCAGCATATGCAGGATTCACACTCATTGTATTGTACATATATTGCGTATACTGCGGGTCTTGCTGCGCAAAACTAGTATTAATAGTTAGCGCACAAAACACTAACAGTATTAATCCTTTTACTAATGATGATTTTTGTATCATTTTAATATCGTTTTTAATCTTGCCTTTATTAATTATCTATTTATGTATAACCATCCTACTCTAGGTTCAGAACCGTTTCCTAAATCAATGACATAGTAATATGTACCAACTGGTAACTGATCACCTTGACTTAAGACAGCTCTTCCGTTGGAAGTTCCGTTCCAATCATTTCTATAGCCTCTGGTTTCATAAACAATATTTCCCCATCTGTTATAAATTTCCAAAGTATTATTTGGGAATGTTTCTATACAGTCGATGACAAAGAATTCATTAACGCCATCTCCATTTGGTGAGAATTCATTATAGATTGTTAAACATATTGGTTCTACACCTACTGAATCACTGTTGTTGTTTTCATTTTGGTCATCTCCACCAGTAAATTGAGTAATGGTAGCTGTATTTAAGTAGTCACCAAATCCTAAAACTTCAACCGTTATTTGAAGCACTTCAACTTGACCTGGATCTAATTGACCTACAGTCCATTCACCATCTACCTCAGAATATGCACCAGCTGTTGTTATAGCCGAAACAAATGTATATCCACTTGGTAAGATATCTTCAACTACAACACCTGTTGCAGTTACAAATCCTTCATTAGCTACTGTAATTGTAAAGGTCACTTCATCTCCAATGATAGGCTCTAAAACATCAAGTTCTTTAGTAACCGACAATTCAAAATCTGAATCAGTCATTGTTTCTGTTGGATCGTCTTCTGTATTTCCATCTGTATCATCCCCATCATCACTAGTATCAGTTGTAGTAGTTCCATCTGGATCAGTTCCATCTGCAACAACACTATTAACTAAACCTCCAGCGTCAACGTCATCTTGAGTAATTGTATAGGTTGCAGTATATGTAGCCGTTTCACCAACTAATAAATCACCTTCTGCACTTCCTAAATCTGCACTTACAAACGTTGGTCCAGAATCGAGAGTTAAGACAATACCGTTAGCATCTGTAAATGTATCTACAATTACTACATTATCTAATGTCACATTTCCATCGTTAGTCACTGTGATGGTATAAGTAATAACGTCTCCAACACCTACAACATCATCTCCATTATCCAGAATATCTGCAACTTTAACAACATTTAACGATGCTGTCTGCGGAAGGTCTGTATCGGTTGGATCATCTGGCTCGCCATCTCCATTGTTATCCGTATCCGTTGGATCCGTTGGATCATCACTATCATCGGTAACACCTCCTCCTAATGGATCTGTACCATTAGCTGTTGCTTGGTT